>NZ_CP023667.1:2716842-4075263 GCF_002443155.1 Alcaligenes faecalis
CCTATATTCAATAAGGCAGCCCTGCGTTTCAAGCAGAATGAATACAGAAAAGCCCAAACGTTAAAACACCTGGGCTTTTTCTTTGAATTACAGCTGTGCTGGCTCCGTCTGCACTTGATACACGGGATAGCTTCGACACAAGGTCACGATTTTTTCACGGATCTCGTGCTTGATCGTATCCAGGGTGCCAGCCTCATAGGCATCGAGCACATCACACAAGTAATGCGCCAGCTGCTCGCAGTCCGCCACCGTAAAGCCGCGTGTCGTCACGGCGGGCGTTCCGATACGGATACCCGAGGTCACCATGGGCGAGCGCGGATCGTTGGGCACCGAGTTCTTGTTTACGGTGATGTAGGCATCTGCCAAGGCATCACTGGCCTCTTGCCCGGTGTAGGGTTTGGCCGACAAGTTGATCAGCATCATGTGGTTATCGGTCCCGCCTGAGACGATGTTATGGCCACGCTGCATCAATACCGCCGCCATGGCGCGGGCATTACGGACCACGTTTTGCTGATAGGTACGGAATTCCGGCTGCAGAGCCTCTTTGAAAGCAATGGCTTTGGCCGCAATCAAGTGCATCAGGGGGCCACCTTGCACGCCAGGGAAAACCGCGGAGTTAAGGCGCTTGTAGAAATCGTCGCTTTGCCCTTTAGCCATGATCACGCCACCGCGTGGACCGCGCAGGGTTTTGTGTGTCGTGCTGGTGACCACATGCGCGTATGGCAAGGGGCTGGGGTACTCACCCGCCGCCACCAGGCCCGCCACGTGGGCCATATCAACCCAGAACCAGGCACCCACTTTGTCGGCTATCTGACGCATGCGCGCCCAATCCTTCACACGCGAATAGGCGGAGAAGCCACCAATCAACATTTTGGGCTTGGTCTCGACAGCGATACGTTCCATCTCGTCGTAATCGATCAGCCCGGTTTGGATATCCACCCCGTAAGGAACAATATTGTAGAGACGCCCGGAAATATTGATGGGGTTGCCGTGTGTCAGGTGCCCGCCCTGAGCGAGGTTCATCCCCATCACCGTATCGCCCGGTTTAAGCAAAGCCAGGAACACAGCAGTATTGGCCTGCGCTCCGGCGTGAGGCTGCACGTTGGCGTAGTCGCAATCGAACACGGCTTTCAGGCGCTCGATAGCCAGACGTTCGGCCACGTCCACAAACTCGCAACCGGCGTAGTAACGCTTGTCCGGGTAACCCTCGGCGTATTTGTTGGTAAACACGGAGTTCTGAACCTGCATAACCAAAGGGCTGGCGTAGTTTTCTGATGCAATCAGTTCTACGTGATCTTCCTGACGGCTTTCTTCGCCCTGAATGGCCTGAGCCAATTCCTTGTCGAATTCAGCCAGGCTGAGTGTGTTGTCGTACATCGCTTTTCCTTAAAAAAATTTCTATCCACGTCGCGGCTACCTGCTTGGCCGCGTTGCAAAGCAGGCGCACGCCCTAACCGTGCGTGCGCTTGAACTCACGCATGAACTCTGCCAGCGCCTGTACCGCATCCAAGGTGACGGCGTTGTAGATGCTGGCGCGCAAGCCCCCCGTTGATTGATGGCCCTTCAAGCCGTGAAAGCCATTCTTTTGCGCTTCTTCGGCAAATAAATTATCTAAATTAGTTTCAGCAATATGAAATGGAACATTATTGATGGATCGATAATCAGGTAAAACATTATTGATATAAAAACCATCACTACCATCAATAAGCTCATAGAGCACTTGCGATTTTTTCTTATTTATTTTGTGCAATACTTCTATTCCACCAACGCGCTCAATCCATTCCAGCATCAAACCCAGCACATACCAGGAAAAGGTAGATGGCGTATTTAATAGTGATTGTTTTTTTGCCTGAATGGAAAAATCCAAAGCTTGTGGCGTACTAGCCAAAGGCTTGTCTAAAATAGCGGGATCAAGCAATACCAGCGTGACACCGGCAATTCCCATATTCTTCTGGGCTGAGGCGTAAACCAAAGCGTGAGACGAGATATCAAGCGGTTTTGACATCAGGCTGGAGCAGGCATCACAGACTAATGGAATAGGCGACTTGGGCGGTTTTGAAAATTGCAAGCCCTGTGCGGTTTCATTTTCCGTGTAATGCAAATAAGCCGCATCCCGATTAATATTAGATTCATTAATCTCGGGAATACGATCAAATCCAGTTTCATAAGAGCTGGCTATGATTCTGGCATTCCCATATTGCCTGGCAGCATTAGCTGCTTGTTCCGACCATAAACCCGTATGTATATAGTCCGCTGTGTTTGTTCGATGAAACAAGTTCATCGGTATTTGAGAAAACTGCAGGTACGAACCCCCTTGCAGGAGCAAGACGTGATAATCCGATGGAACAGCCAGGACACGACGCACAGCGGCGTCGGTACGATGGGCAAAATCCATGAAAGGCTGGGAACGATGGCTGATTTCCATCACGGACACCCCTGTGCCCGCAAAATCAAGCAGCTCATCACGTATTTGCAATAGAACATCCATTGGCAAGGCGCTGGGCCCTGCGCTGAAATTAAAGGGTCGGGACATACTTGCTGAGATCCTGTACAAACCTGAACGCCGGAACAGGCCCCCCTATTTCGGCAATGACAATCAAGTCTACGAGCACAATGGTCTGATTAGTCAGACCATTAATATTCTCTGGAGCAGACCGCATGACGCGTTCGTTTGAACTGGACACCTTGAAGATGCGTCTTAACGATGACGAACTTCAATCCCTGGATCTTCACCAGCGCATTCAGCGTGCCTTGCGGGCATTGATTCTGGATGGCGCCCTGGGTCCCGGGGTCAAGCTGCCTGCCACACGCTCCCTGGCCAAATCTCTGAGCATGGCCCGCGATACGGTTGAAAACGCCTATGTTCAGCTGCATCGCGACGGCTTTATCGTGCGACGTGAAGGCTCAGGCAGCTATGTTTCTGAATCGGTCGGCACGGAGCTGCGCGGCAGTGCCTACCGTCGCATCAAAGCCCAGGATCTGAAACGCAGCGTGATGGAACCCGGCACGGGTTTAAGCCGCCGGGGTCGCGCCGTGTTTGAAAGTGGCGGCATTGCCGATCAACAGACCATCAAGGCCTTTGCCACGGGTTTGCCAGAAACCCGCAACTTCCCCACCGATGTGTGGGAGCGCCTGCAACGTCAGGCCATGAAAGACTACCGGGCCAACATCCTGCTGCATGGCGACCCGCAAGGCACCGAGTCCCTGCGTAAAGCGATTGCCGTGTACCTGAATCTGGAGCGTGGTGCGAAAGTCTCTGCCGATCAAATTTTGATTCTGAGCAGCACGCGCCAAGCCCTGTTCCTGTGTGCGCAATTGCTGGTCGATGCTGGCAAACCCATTCTGGTCGAGAACCCCGGCTACTTCGGCGCCCGCAAAGCCTTTGAAGCGGCCGAGGCCCGTGTGGTACCGATTGGTGTAGACGAACAAGGTTTGCGCACCGATTTGCTCAATGAAGATCGCAGCGGCGCAAACTGTATTTATGTAACGCCCTCGCACCAGTATCCCACCGGGGCTACCATGTCCCTGGAGCGTCGTCTGGAACTCATACACTGGGCAGCAGAAAATGGCCGCTGGATTATGGAAGACGACTACGACAGCGAATTTCATTACGACGGGCTACCCACGGCATGTGTGCAAGGTCTGGATAAATACCAGCGCACCATCTACCTGGGCACCTTCAGCAAAACCCTGTATCCGGGCCTGCGCATGGGCTATATGGCCTTGCCGCCCGAGCTGGTCAAACCCTTTACCCAAGCCCGCAGCATCATGGATGGCCATACACCGCAAATCCTGCAACTGACGCTGGCGCGCTTTATGGAAGACGGGCATTACAACTCTCATATTCGCGCCATGCGCAAACTGTATGCCGGGCGACGAGAAATCATGCTGGAAGCCATCGAGCAGCACTTGCAAGGCATAGTCCGTGCAGCTCGACCTGAAGGTGGTTTGCAGATTCCCTGCTTTCTGGAGCCGGGCTGGTCAGAAGAACACACGCTGCGCCGCGCTTTGAGTGCGGGCGTTCAACTGCCAGGTTTGAGCCGTCTGTACATTGGTGAGGAAAAACAACAGGGCTGGTTGCTGGGCTATGCATCCCTGACCGCCTACGAGATCGAATCCGCCATGTTGCGTCTGGCCAACGCACTCCGCCAGGGCAAAGGCTAGGTCAGGAAAAATCAGTACATCAAGGGGAATCGCCGGTTCAAGTCGGCAACCCCTTCCAGAATGGCATTCTCGGTGCGGGGATTGCGCGAACCACTGCGCACCCCGCCCAGCAAGGCCAGAATCATGTCGCCGATTTCCTTGAAATCGTCCTCGCCCAAACCGCGCGTGGTACAGGCGGCGCTGCCCACACGCACCCCCGAGTACGCACCAGTGACCTGCTCATAAGGCACCCGGTGCTTGCTCAAGCTAATGCCTAACTGAGCCAGAACCCGCTCCACCAAAGGCCCGGACAAGTCCCAAGGGCGCAAATCCACCACACCAAAATGACAGTCTGTACCGCCTGATACCACTGTCAGCCCACCTTCGGCCAAACGACGACACAAGCTGCGCGCATTGATGATGACGGACTGGGCATAGGCCTTATAGGACGGACTCATCGCCTCACCCAAGGCCACGGCCTTGGCCGCCAGAATGTTCAGCAAAGGCCCGCCTTGCAGCCCTGGATACACCGCCTGGCTCAAGCGCTCGGCCAGCTTGGGTTCATTGCTCAGGATGATCCCGCCACGCGGACCGCGCAAGGTGCCATGCGTGGAGAAAGTCGTAACGTGCGCATGCTTGACGGGCGACTCCATCAGCCCCGCAGCAACCAGTCCCGCACTGTGCGCCAAATCCACCATCAGGTAGGCATTGACCTCGTTGGCGATATTTCTGAACTCGGCAAAATTCGGGGTCCGTGAATAAGACGATCCTCCGGCAATGATCAGCCGTGGTCGTTCCTTGTGAGCCAGAGCGCGGACTTCATCCATGTCCACCCATTGCGTCTGACGATCCACCCCATACGAGCAGGTCTGAAACCAGCGTCCGGACACATTGAAATGCGAGCCATGGCTAAGGTGCCCACCCGCACTTTGGTCCAGCGCCAGAATCGTGTCGCCCGGTGAGAGCAAGGCCAGATACACCGCCAGATTAGCCTGACTGCCCGAGTGCGCCTGCACATTGGCATAGGAGGCCCCAAAAACCGCCTTGGCCCGCTCGATGGCCAGCTCTTCAGTTTGATCGGCTTGTTCGCACCCGCCGTAAATCCGTTGCCCAGGATAGCCTTGCGCCTGCTTGTTGCTGAGCAAGGAGCCCTGCACGTCCAGAACGGAGCGGCTCAGGTAATTCTCGGAAGCGATCAGCTCAATGGTGTGTTGTTGGCGACGCCGTTCGGCTTCGATGATGTCCCAAAGATTGCGATCGCTTTGCTGTAGAAATTGCGAACCCACCAGAGGCAGGTGGGGGGTGTCGCCACCGGCAAGACTCTTCATGGGAGTTCCTGTTTAGAAATTGGCTACTGTTGCCACCGTGCAGACTTTTCAAACACAGGCAAAAGTGCAGCCCTGGCATGACGATTCCAAGGGCGAAAGATAAACATCCTATTCTGTTTATCGACCTATCAAACAGTCCATTAAAAATAAATCCACCAGACCACTTTTAATTATTGTTATTTGAATAAACATTCAAAGCATAAAGAATTAAAAATCACCTGAAACCAAGCTATAAAGCCAATCCCGATTATTCTTGTCAACAATTAAAACAAGATTCAAATTTTTATTATTAAGTGGTCTGTTAAATAGCCGAAAAATGGTCTGTCATTTATTGTCATAGGATCATTAGAATGCAGCCAACGAATACTCAAGACCCATACTTCTAAACGCTCAAGCAGATTATCACCTTTCTCTATCTGCGCACGATAAAAACATCCTCAGTTTTCCCACGACTACAGGAAACTCCATTGCTTTAACGGCAGTTCAACCACGCTGATCCCCACGGTTTGAGAAACCCGGCAACGGGATTTTTTTGGGCCTTGTCCATAAGAATCGGCAAATCCTTTTAAGCCTGCGAATTTCCATTTGGAAATAAAGATGGGTGGAATAAAGAAACGACCTGTTCATTTCGAACAGATCGCAATCAACAGCAAGGAAGTTTGAAATGACAATCAAAAGCTACGAAACTGATGACGCCGTACGTAATATGCTGCAAAAGCTGTCTGTACTTTGGAAAAACCGGGCTGCCGTGAATCAGGAGCTGCCGGACTACAACAATCTGGCGTTCGATCCCAACAAGGCTGACTTCAGCGAATGCCTCTTGCCGTTCCGCGAGCATCAGGCCTGGCTGGAAGCACCTGAAGAATTGAAATCGCAGTGCTTGTCCTACGCTTGGGGCATTTACAACCTCAAGACCATTTATGTTGAATGCAACGTGGTCACCCCTTCTTGCGAAGACATCATCAAGACCCCGCCCCCAAGCGCCAACCGCAATCTGCTGCAAGATGTGATGTCCCAGGCTTTGCTGGACGAGGCCCTGCACACGCGCATGTCGATCATGGCCTGCAACTACATCTACTCCATGCGTGGTTTGACGCCCCTGGATTTCACCAATTTCAACCTGGTGCAGTGGCGCAATGACATCCTGAGCCAGTGCAGCTCCGAATCCGAGCGTCGCCTGACCCGCTTTGCCATTGCCTGCGCCTCCGAGACCCTGATTACCGACTATCTGAAGACCATGGCCGAGGACAAGAGCATCCAGACCGTGTGCCATGAAGTCACCCGCACTCACGCCATGGACGAGTGGAGCCATTCCAGCGTGTTCAGCTTTGTGGCCTCCGACATCATTCACGGCCTGAGCCAGAAAGAGCGCGAGCACATGCGTGCCGTGATTTTGCGCACCGTGGAAATGTTCGCCAACAATGAAATGGGTGCCTGGGAAAAGGTCTTCTCCATGGTGAACTTCCCCAACGCTCGCGACATCTTGCACGACACCGGCGACTCCAACGAAATTGGTGTGTACACCGGCTCGGTAGAAAGCCTGATCGAGCGCATTGGCTTGAACAGCAAATCCGGCAAGGCCCAGCCCGAGGCCGAACAGCAGGAGGCGCTGCAATGACAGCCATGATTCAGGCGCGCTGCGAGACCGTTCGCCCCGAGGCCGGGAACGTCAAAGTGTTTACCTTGCGAGTGCAAAGTGGCCACTTTGATTTTCTGAGCGCCTTGCGGGCAGGCAAGCATGTCGCCCTGAGCTACCCCGATACCGGCGGCACCATTCAACAGCGTATGTATTCGATCACCCGTGTGGCCGATCCAGACCTGATTGAAATTGCCGTGAAAGGGTCGGGCCGCAATAGCGTCTCCGATCATCTGCATGCCACCTTGCGCGAGGGCATGAGTGTGCCCCTGCAATATGTGGCGGGTGAGATCTCGGTGGACTCGATTGTGGGTTACCAGCGTATCGCCATGATCGCCGGCGGCATTGGCATTACCCTGCCCATTGCCTTGCTGCGTGAATTGGCGGCGCGAGCCCAGGACGGCTTGCCTGTACCACAAGTACATTTGCTGCTCAGTATTGCCCGTATTGCCGACATTCCTTTCCTGCACGAGCTGCTGCAGCTGGACCTGGGCACCAGCTGGTTCACACTGACGGTGTTTGTCACGCAGGAAAAAATCCGCGAAAGCGCTCATTTCAAAGTGGGACGCCCCTCTTTTGAGAATATGGAGCAATTGAAAGACCCGCAGGCCGTGGTGATTTGCGGCAGCCATGGGTTTGCCCAGGCCTTGCGCGAATACACCATTCAGGCGCACCCCATCTCGCACATGTTGATTGAAGCCTTCTCCCCACCGGCCAAAGCGGGTGTGGAAATCCTGCCTGAAGCAGGCAGTGCCCCCTTGCAAATCAATGTACGCAGCACCGGACAAACGCTCAACCCTGAGCCGGGCAGCAGCCTGCTGGAAATGCTGGAAGCAGGCGATGTGCCTATTCGCAGCCAATGCCGTTCGGGCATTTGCGGCGCTTGCCGGGTACAGATATCGGAGGGCGAATACCGCTCCGAACCGGACTTTTGCCTGAGTGATCAGGACAAGGCCCAGGGCCATGCGCTGGCGTGTTGCACCTTCCCCCTGTCGGGTGCCATTAATGTAGACATCGGTACCACGAGCTGACATCCTTACCATCTGGATTGAAAGAAACTCTTATGAAGAAAGTCATCGCACTGCGTCATATCCATTTTGAAGACTTGGGCACACTGGAACCTGTTCTGATCGAACAGGGCTACCAAGTTCAATATATTGACCCTTCCGTCGAGTCACTACGCCATGTGGGTGAACAGGACGCTGACCTGCTGGTTGTATTGGGCGGGCCAATCGGCGCCTACGACGAAAAGATTTACCCCTTCCTGTCCGATGAGCTGGAACTGATCAACAAGTTCTTGCTGGCAGGAAAACCCCTGCTGGGCATTTGCCTGGGCGCGCAACTGATTGCTCGTGCTCTGGGAGCCAATGTGTATCCGCTGGGTGTGAAAGAAATCGGTTTCTCTCCCCTGAAACTGAGTGAAGCGGGCAAAGAATCGCCCCTGGCCGCCGTCAGCGGCATTCCCGTCCTGCACTGGCACGGGGATCAGTTCGACATTCCCGATGGAGCCATTCACCTGGCCAGCACGGACGTAGGCCCCAACCAGGCCTTCTCCTTTGGAAGCCAGGTATTGGGTCTGCAATTTCACCTGGAGGCCGACACCAGCAAGCTGGAACGCTGGCTGGTTGGTCATGCCAACGAACTGGGACAAGCGGATATCGACCCGCAGATGCTGCGTCTGGAAGCCATGGCGGTACAAAAACGCCTGCACGCCGCTGCTGCTACGGTCCTGACCAACTGGCTCAGCCAACTTAAACAAGCCAGTTCCGCTGATTGTGCTGCATGAACACTGCTGTAACGTTTGTTGATCGCGAACGACATCCCTACCATGTGGATGTCGTTTCGATTCAGTCTCAAGTGGTCTACGGTCGGGTGGGCAACAATGTTGCCGGCCCGACCTTACGTAGGCACGGCTTTAAAGTCGCCGCCGTTCCCACCGTGTTGCTCAGCAACAACCCGCAATACCCCACCGTGCACGGCGGTGCCGTCCCCGATGAATGGCTGAAAGGCTTTCTGGATGACCTGGTGCTGCGTGGTGCGCTGGACAAGGTGCGCGCTGTCCTGATCGGTTATCTGGGCAGCGCCAATCAGGCCGTCATCATTGCGAACTGGCTGAAGGCCTTGTTGCAAGACCATCCGGACACTCTGGTCATCGTGGACCCGGTCATAGGCGATCTGGATGTAGGAGTCTACGTAGACCCGGCGCTGATTCCCGCCTATCACGAAACCTTGCTGCCGCTGGCCACGGGCCTGACTCCCAATAACTACGAGCTGTCCTTGCTGTCCCAACAGCCTTGCGACACCATCCAGGGCAGTTCAAGCGCCGCGCACGCCTTGCTAAATGGCCGTACCGAATGGGTCATTGCTACCAGCGCCGCTCCCGACTCCTGGCAGGATGGCCAGATCAAATTATTAATGTCGCGCAAAGAACCCCGCGCCGACACCCTGCTTAGCCATCCTCGCGTCGATTGTGCCGCCAAAGGCACCGGCGACCTGTTTGCCTCCACCTTGCTGGCCCACCTGATTTTGGGTGCAGACCTGCATTCGGCGGTGCATACAGCCAGTGCCAGTGTGCTGCTTCAATTGGAGTTGACCCGACAGGCCGGACATCAGGAATTAATTTTGCCGATAGATCCTTTCCGAGCCTGAGCAAATATTTCTTAATCTAACAAACCTTTCAACAGGCAGTCGTTCTCGTTAAGCTGTGCCCTCTTAGTTACAAACGGAGCATGACATGGGGCTGCCTTTTAAAAGCACGCTACATCCACGGGTGTTCTGGGGATCTACCTTTATCGTCCTGGTCTTTTTGCTGATCGGGATTATTTTCCCTAAAGACGCCGCACTTATTTTTGAGCAGTTACAAAACTGGGTCATCAAAAGTTTCGGCTGGTTCTATATCCTGGCTGTGGCCTTGTTTTTCTTTGCCGTCGTCTATCTGGCATTAAGCCGCTACGGCAACTTGAAATTAGGGCCGGACGACTCGGAACCTGACTACCCGTATCTCACCTGGATGGCAATGCTATTTGCCGCCGGTATGGGTATTGGTTTGATGTTCTTTGCCGTGGCCGAACCACTGCAACACTTCTCGGCCCCACCCTCGGGTCTGGCCAGCACAGTGGAAGCCGCCCATCAGGCGCAGATCATCACCTTCTTTCACTGGGGCGTTCATGCCTGGGCCGTCTATGCGGTCGTGGGTTTGTCGCTGGCCTATTTCTGCTTTCGCTACAACCTGCCGTTAACGATTCGCTCGGGCCTGTATCCCTTATTTGGCAAGCGCATTGAAGGCTGGATTGGCGATAGCGTGGATATTTTCGCCGTTTGCGGCACGCTATTTGGTATTGCCACCTCCATGGGTTTGGGTGTGCTTCAAATCAATGCCGGTCTGGAGCATTTATTTGGCTGGCCACAGGAAACCTGGCTGCAAATTGTCCTGATTGTGGTGGTTACCTCACTGGCTACCTTATCTGTTGTCAGTGGACTGGATGTTGGCATTCGCCGCCTGTCCGAACTGAATTTGCTGGTTGCCATTGCCTTGATGCTGTTTGTGCTCGCCGTGGGCCCCACAGCCTTTTTGATGAATGCTTTTGTACAGAATATCGGTGGTTATCTCGATAACTTCTTTGCACGCTCATTTAGTACACAAGCATTCCGCGGGCAAAGCTGGATGAAAGCCTGGACCTTGTTTTACTGGGCCTGGTGGATCGCATGGTCGCCTTTTGTCGGCATGTTCATCGCCCGCATCTCGCGTGGTCGCACCGTGCGTGAATTTGTGCTGGGCGTATTGCTGGTGCCCACCGTCTTCACCTTCTTCTGGATGACCGTTTTTGGCAACACCGCCATCTTCCTGGATATGGGTGTGGCCGCGGGTCAACTGGCTCAGGACGCTGCCGCCAATGCATCCGTGGCGCTGTTCGAGTTCCTGGAATACCTGCCCTGGTCCAATGTGACCTCGACGCTGGCCATTATTCTGGTCGCCATTTTCTTTGTGACCTCGGCTGACTCGGGCTCTTTGGTTATCGATACCTTGGCCGCCGGCGGCGTGGAAGACGCTCCAGTCTGGCAACGCATTTACTGGTGCGCGCTTGAAGGTACCGCCGCCTCGCTGCTCTTGCTGGCCGGTGGTCTGACTGCCTTGCAAACCGTGACGCTAGTCAGTGCCCTGCCCTTTGCCATCATCATGTTCTTGTTGATTCTGGGGCTGTTCAAAGGCATGAAGGCAGATATGTCACGATTGCGTCGTCAAGGTCCCATGTCCGGCCCGGCACCGGGTTCGGAAGTGTCCTGGCGCCGCCGCCTCTCGACCATTCTGCACACGCCCAACCAGCGTGATGCCCGTCGCTTCATGGGTGAGACCGTGGTTCCCGCCTTGCAGGCTGTGGCAGACGAGCTGAGTAAACGCAACCTGAATGTCAGCCTGGAAACGGGCGAGCCGGATACGGCGCAACTGACCATTCAGGCCGACAACCAGCGCAACTTTGTCTATGGCGTGGAATTGCGTGCACGTCGGGTTGCCAGCTTTACGGCAGCGGCTGCTCGCAACGAGCAGGCTCGACCTCAGGAATGGCAAGTGCGCACTGTCTTTGCCGATGGCAGTCGGGGTTATGACCTGATGGGCTTGTCTTCCAGCCAGGTCATCAACGACATCCTGAACCACTTCGAGCGCTATCAGTCGCTGGTCACCTCCGAGGCGACAGCCCTGTACGCGCAGTCGCCCGACCCAACCTAAACCTCTGATCCGGCCTCCAGCTTTCTTTCCAGAATCTGGGGGCCGGGCCCTTGCTGGCCCAGGATATCGGCCGGGTTACGCAAGGGACATTCACTCATGGACAAGCACCCACAGCCAATACAGTGGGTCAGCTCATCACGCAATCGCGTCAATTGCTCAATTCGATCATTCAAACTGGCTTGCCAACGACTGGACATGGCCCGCCATTGTTTGCTGGATGGCTTGCTGCCCGGTGGCAAACCACGCAAGGCCTCGTGGATTTCTTCCAGAGGAATGCCGGTACGCTGCGCCACTTTGATGATCGCAATGTAGCGTAAAACCACCGAATCAAAACGACGCTGGTTACCACTGTTGCGGGTGCTGGCAATCAAGCCTTTGGCTTCATAAAAATGCACGGTGGACACGGGTACACCACTGCGTTTGGCCACTTCCCCCACCGTCAAAGCACGACTGAAATCCACTGTTTTTGCCATCTCGACACCCCTTGACCTCAAGTTAACTTGAGGTTTTATAGTCCAGGTACCTAATTAAGGCAAGCCATGTTGGCTGCCTCTTTGTTGTCACAGGAACCTGCCATGCCTCCCCTCATTTGGATTCTGTTTGCCGGACCGCTGTCATGGTTGCGGCAAGCCTTGCTTGTGTCAGCCACCTACTTCAAACCTGAAGACTGGTCTCAAAGCGATCAGCGATTCGGGTGGACTCTGCCAAACAAGCAGCCCCTTTGGCCCTCCTCGATAAGCGGAGGACAAGCAGCATGAGTTCGCGTCGTACTTGGATCATGATTCCCGTTTTGGCCGGCGTATTGGCCATAGGCTGGCGTTTGCTGCCAGCCTCGCAAGAAGCGCAGGCAGGGGGAGGCTATCCTCCTGCCGTTGTCGAACTGGCCAGTGTGGAGTTCCAGACCGCTCCTCGTCTTTTGCATGCGGTCGGTGCATTGGAAGCCTGGCAGCAAGTGTTGCTGAGCGCAGAGACCAGTGGCCGTATTCGCAAGATTGATTTCACCTCCGGACAGCACGTCAAAGCAGGCCAGCCATTGGTTTTGCTCAATGACGAACTGGAGCAAGCCAGCGTGCGCCGCGAGCAGGCACAGGTCAAACAGGCCGCCATTCAGCTCACGCGGGTGCGCAAGCTCAAAGAGCAGCAGGCCGCTACCCAGGAACAGTTGGATCAAGCCCAGGCCGATCACGCCGTCGCCCAGGCTCAGCTGCAATATCAACGTGCTGAACTGGCCTTGAAACAGATTGCCGCCCCCTTCTCGGGCCGCATCGGCATCACCAGCCTGCACCAGGGCCACTACTTGCAACCCGGCCAGCCCATTGCCAGCCTGGTCGATGACAGCCAATTGCGCGTAAACCTGACCGTGCCAGAGCAAAGCCTGCCGGATCTGAAGGTCGGCCAGACACTGCAAGTACAGGTGGACGCCTGGCCGGGCGAGAACTTCCAGGCTGAAATCAGCGCTATCGATCCCTTGATTGGCGATTCGCGCACCATACGCCTGCAAGCGCTGCTGCCCAACCCCGACAATCGTCTGAAAGCGGGGATGTACGCCCGCGCTCAATTGAAGCGCCCGGCTGAGGCGCCTGTGCTGACCGTACCGGAGACGGCACTGACCTACACCGCCTACGGCCAGACCGTGTTTGTGGCCTCCCCCACGGATCAGGGTCTGTGGCAGGTCAAACGTGTGGCGGTACAAACCGGCGAGCAATGGGATGAGCGTGTCGAGATCATTGATGGCCTGAAAGAAGGCGACCAGGTTGTCAGCGCCGGTCAGATCAAGATTCAGGACGGCTCCACGGTACAGGCCGCCAAGGACAAGGAGCCCGTATGAACACCACCTCCCGTCCCGGCTTTACCGACTTGTTCGTTCGTCGGCCGGTACTTGCCCTGGTGGTCAGCGCCTTGCTCCTGATGTTGGGTCTGTTCTCCCTGGACAAGCTGCCCATCCGGCAGTATCCCCTGCTGGAGAACTCCACCATCACGATTACCACCGAGTACCCCGGCGCCTCTGCACAACTGATGCAAGGCTTTGTCACCCAACCGATCGCCCAGGCACTGGCCTCGGTGGAAGGGGTGGATTATCTGTCCTCCAACTCCGTGCAAAGCCGCAGTGTCGTGACCTTGCGCATGGAACTGAACCGCGACTCTACCCAGGCATTGACCGAAGTCATGAGCAAGGTCAGCCAGGTGCGCTATCGCCTGCCTGAAGGCGCGTATGACCCGGTTGTGGAACGCTCCTCCGGGGACTCCACCGCCGTGGCCTATGTGGGCTTTTCCACGACGTCGATCTCCATCCCGGAACTAAACGATTATTTGTCCCGCGTGGTGGAGCCCATGTTCTCCACCATTGATGGCGTGGCGAAAATCCAAACCTTTGGCGGCCAAAAACTGGCCATGCGACTGTGGCTGGATTCGGACCGCATGGCTGGCTATGGCCTGACTGCTGCCGATATTGCCCAGGCTGTACGCGCCAACAACTATCAGGCCGCTCCCGGCATGGTCAAAGGCCAGCATGTCTTGAGCAATATTCAACTCAACTCGGACCTGACCAGCGTGGCCGAATTTCAGGACCTGATCGTGCGTGAGGATGGCACCTCGTTGGTACGACTGCGCGACATAGGCAAGGTAGAACTGGGGGCAGCGGCAACTGAAACCAGCGCCTTGATGGATGGTCTGCCCGCGATTCACCTGGGTTTGTTCCCTACTCCCGGCGGCAATCCCTTGCGCATTGTGGAAGGCATTCGTGACCGCCTGCCCGCTATTGAGGCGACCTTGCCACCCGGCGTAGAAGTGGCCTTGGCTTTTGAAACCGCCCGCTTCATCCAGGCCTCGATTGATGAGGTACTCAAGACCCTGACCGAAGCCATGATTATCGTGGTGCTGGTGATTTACCTGTGCCTGGGTTCGTTCCGCAGCGTGTTGATTCCCCTGGCCACCATTCCCTTGTCCATGCTGGGAGCCGCGGCCTTGATGCTGGCCTTTGGCTTCAGCATCAACTTGCTGACCTTGCTGGCCATGGTGCTGGCTATTGGTCTGGTCGTGGACGACGCGATTGTGGTGGTTGAAAACGTACACCGTCATATTGCTGCCGGGCGTTCGCCCGTGGTGGCCGCCCTGCTGGGCGCGCGTGAAGTGGCTGGTCCTGTAATCGCCATGACGCTGACGCTGGCTGCGGTTTATGCCCCGATTGGTCTGATGGGTGGCCTGACTGGGGCACTCTTCAAGGAGTTTGCCCTGACCCTGGCCGGTGCCGTGCTGGTATCCGGGGTTGTAGCCTTGACCTTGTCCCCAGTGATGAGTTCCTTGCTGCTGCCCTCCCAGCAAGATGAAGGCCGCGTGGCTCACATGGCAGAGAGCTTCTTTGGTGGTCTGTCGGCCCGCTATGGCCACTTGCTGGCCCGCTCCCTGCGTCATCGCTGGATTACCGGCGCGGTCGCCTTGCTGGTCTTTATCAGCCTGCCCGTGCTCTATCAAATGACGCACAGCGAACTGGCTCCCATTGAGGATCAGGCCAGCGTGCTGACAGCCGTGAAAGCTCCGCAAAATGCCAACCTGGCCTATGCCGAGCGCGACGGCAAGCTGCTGGATGACACGTATCGTGAAGTGGCCGAAACCGAAAGCACCTGGTTGATTGTGGGGACAGACGGCCCGGCCGCCAGCTTTGGCGGAATCAACCTGAAGGACTGGAGCAAGCGCGACCGCGATGCCAGCGCCGTACAGGGCGAACTGCAAGGACGCGTCAGCGCGATTCCCGGCAGCAGCATCTTTGCTTTCCAGCTTGCCCCCTTGCCCGGTTCCAGCGGCGGTCTGCCGGTACAACTGGTACTGCGCAGTCCCGGCGACTACCGCACGGTGTACGACACGATGGAATGGGTGAAGCAGCAAGCCCGTGAAAGTGGCTTGTTCGTTGTAGTGGATAGCGACCTGGACTACAACAAGCCGGTTTCCCGCGTGGAAATTGACCGCAGCAAAGCCGCCAGCATGGGCATCAGCCTGCGTGATATTGCCGACTCTTTGGCTGTACTGGTGGGCGAGAACTACCTGAACCGCTTCTCGCTGGATGGCCGCTCGTACGACGTCATTCCGCAAAGCCAGCGTGAACTGCGCCTGACGGCTCAAGCCCTGACACGCCAGTTTGTACGCAGTGCCAATGGCGAGCTGGTGCCCTTGTCGACCATGGTTCAAATCCACAGCGAAGTGGAACCGAACAGCCTGCGCCAATTCAACCAGCAAAACTCGGCCACGTTGCAAGCCATTCCCGCTCCGGGCGTAACGCTGGGGCAAGCAGTGGGCTATCTGGACGACATCGCCCGGCAATTGCCCGCAGGCTTTACGCATGACTGGCAATCCGAGTCGCGCCAATTCACCCAGGAAAGTCAGTCTCTGGTGTGGGCCTTCCTGGCCGCGCTGGTGGTGATTTATCTGGTACTGGCCGCGCAGTACGAAAGCCTGGTGGACCCCATCATCATTCTGGTGACGGTGCCCTTGTCCCTGTGCGGCGCCCTGCTGCCTTTGGCCCTGGGGTTTGGCACGCTCAACATCTACACCCAGATAGGTCTGTTAACGCTGGTCGGGCTGATCAGCAAGCACGGCATTCTGATGGTGGAGTTTGCCAATGAACTGCAATTCAAAGAGGGCTTGAAAAAGCCTGAAGCCATCTTGCAAGCCGCCCGCATTCGTTTGCGCCCTGTGCTGATGACAACCGGAGCCATGGTCTTTGGTCTGGTGCCTCTTCTGTTTGCCTCCGGTGCGGGTGCGAACAGCCGCTTTGGCCTGGGTGTGGTGCTGGTCTCGGGCATGTTGATCGGCACAATATTCACCCTGTTTATCTTGCCGACTTTGTATACCTTGCTGGCGCGTGATCACGCCCATCAAGCAGACACCCCGCGGGCGCGCGATTTGGCTCAGGCCCTGCGCCCTTCGACTGGAGAACACTCATCATGACGCCACAACTATCAAACAGGCTAGCGCCTGTGGCGCGTGCTCTGCGACTGGTGATCCCCAGCCTGATCCTGAGCGGTTGTGCGGTGGGTCTGGACACCTCCATTCCCACCGCCCCAAGCTTGGTCGACACCAACTGGAACAGTCAGTTCGCTCAAACCACCGAGCAACGCGAAAACTGGTGGACCTTGCTGCAAGACCCGCAACTGGACGCCCTGATTGCCAAGGCCCTGGATCACAACCTGGATATTGCCCAGGCACAGGCCCGCTGGCGGGCCTCCCGTGCCCTGATCGACGAGCGCCAGCACGACCGCCTGCCGGCCGTCACGGCCCACGCCAGCTACAACCGTAGCGGTTCACAGTTTGCCGCGCCCGATGGCTCCATTGACCATGGCATCAGCGAAAACTGGCGCCTGGGCATGCAGGCCACGTGGGAGATTGATCTGTTCGGTCGTCTGGAACAGTTGGCCCGTTCTGCCCAGGCTCGCAGCGAAGCCAGTGCAGACCAACTGGATCTGACTCGCCAGGCTATCGCGGCTGAACTGGCACGTCAGTACGTACAAGCCCAGGGTTTGCAACGGCGACTGGCGCTGGCTGAGGACGACGTACGCAGTTGGGAACATACGATCAAGCTGGTGCAGGCTGGTGTGTCGCTGGGCCGGGAACTGCCGGAGAATCTGGACAATGCCCAGGCTGGTCTGGAACGAGCCAAAACCCTGGTGCCTCAACTGCGCAGCGATCTGGAACTGGCTCGTTTGCGCATCCAGGTGCTCAGCGGCGGACAAGCCAAGATCATTGATACACCGCTGCCTAGCTCCAAAGCTCCTTTAGCGGCGTCCCTGCCTTTGGGCGATGTCAACGCCATGCTGTTCAACCGGCCTGACGTACGTGCCGCTCGACAGGAAATCCTGGCCAGTTCGCACGAAGTGGCCGCCGCCACCGCCGAGCTGTACCCCCGTCTGGATCTGGCTGGCTTTATCGGCTTCTTTGCTCTGCGGGGTAGCGACCTGGGCCATGCTGCCCGCGCCTTCGATGTATCACCCGCCATGCAATGGCCTGCCCTGCGCCTGGGTCATGCCAGAGCGCGCTTGCGTGGCATGGAAGCCGTGGCTGATGAATCACGCCTGCACTATCAACAAGTGCTGCTGCAAGCTCAGGAAGAAATTCAGGGCTCTTTGCAAAGGCTGACTCAACATCAGGAGAGCCTGCTTAGCCTGACTCGAGCGGCGTCACACCTGGAAAATGCCCATGAGCGTGCCTTGACGCGTTATGAAGTGGGGGCTGGAGCCTATCAGCAAGTGCTGGAAAATCAGCGCAGCCTGAACCAGACCCGACAAGAGCTGGCGATTGCCGAAACCGGCTCGTACCTGAATGTGATTGCCTTGTATCAGGCCTTGGGTTGGGGAATAGCGACGCCAAGCAGCCCTGAGTAATTTCAGGCTTGATGGGATTGGGGGTGGTCTGTCTCAAAGATGGGCCGCCCCTTTTCTATTTGAGCGTCCGTCTGTTGCAGAAACTCGGATAGATTCGCAATCTTGCTTTGCATCAGCCGCTCCAACAGCTTACCGCCAAACCACAACAAGGCGCAGCAGAAAAGCGTAATCGGCAATACATACCAACGCAGCCAGGCCGAAGCATCCAGCAGCCAGCCTGCAGCGGTAAAAATCACCACCAAGGTGCAGGCAATCCAGTTATTGCGCTTGGCTTTGAGCAGAAATTTACTCAAGTCCTGGTGACCACGCTCCAGAGTCTCTACTTGCTCGCTCAGTTGATCACGGTCTTTTTTCAACTGTGCCCAGGCGGCGCGCTGCTCCTGTGTCACCGGCCTGCCTGGTTCATGCTCCTGATTGCTCATTATCTCTACGCCTGACAGCGGAGTGCTCTAGAAAAACACTATTGTAGGAGGAATGAAAACAGGGAGTGTTTCTGTCTTTTTCTTTATCAAGCCAGCCTATGTCTATCACTTCAAGCACATCACGCCATGCCCCGCCTGCTCTCGCTACCCACCGCCCATCAGAACAGCCAGAAAACATGGCTAGTTCCCCAGCAAGGATGAGCCTTTCTGCCCCAGGGACAGCACCTCACTGGCGTTCACAATGGCAATCGAAATATCTTCAATTGTGCTGCGTTTGTTCATGGCCTGCTCGCGGATCAGATCATAGGCCTGATCCTCCGACACCTGATGGGTACGCATCAAGATCGTCTTGGCCTGAGCCACATGCCGCTGCCCCATCAGCTTGGTCTGCAGCTTGCTGATCAGGCGACGCTGCTGGCGTAGTTCCTTATGGTATTTGCGTGCCAGTACCACCGTGGACAACAAACCAAAAGAACGAATCGGTGCAGGCAGGATCGCCTGAATATTCAAATCCAGCACAGCGGAAACTATCGTGGGGTTTTCATAATTGACCACGGCAATCACTGTGGGGGCATCCTCCTCGCAGACCCAATCCAGGCGCAGGTGCAAAAGATCAGGCTGCACAGCCAGAAACACCAAATCCGTTCCTGAAGGCAGGTTTTGCGTGGGCGGCCAGATCGTCTGGACCGAACACCCGATACGCTGCAGTTGCTGGGTCAGCAAGCGGCCATCGCTATCGTCCGGATGCATGACCACCATCGTCAATTGCCGCAGTTCCTTGAGCTGCGGCGAGGTGGCATGCGGAAAACGATTCCGCGCTCGCAAGGGCTTGTTTGCCGGCTCATCACCGTAGGAAGAGGAGTTGGCCACGCTTTATGTCTCCAAAGTATCCAGCTTGGCAGTCCAGTCACCCAAGGAATGGGTGACCAGATACGGGTCGGGCGAGACCGGGCGCGTTGCCTGGCGCACAATCGCAAATTCGCCGTCGGCATTGATGCGGCCAATCCGAGGATAAAGCCAAGTGTGGTGATTATTGGGATCGATCTTGATCCGCCCCTGGGGCGCGTCCAGTTCACTGCCTAGCAGGTAGGGCAGCAAATCCCCGATCGCATCACTGGCGGACTGCCGATACGCATTGGCGAACAAATGCATCTGTGAATAGGCCGCTTCCCAACACAGATTAGGGTGGCAGTCGGCCCCAAAACGCTTGCGCAAACTGGCCAGGCAACGCGCATTGACCTCTGACTCGATAGATTGAAAATACGGTGCAGCGGTGAAGTGCCCACAGGCAATATCGGCCCCCATCTGCGCGACCTCGGCCTCGGAGGTGGTCAGGCTGGCAATAGGCATGGTCTGCGGATTAAAGCCCGCATTGGCATAGGCTCGATACAGATTGGCGGTGGAGTCCCCCACCACGGTGGAGAAGATAAAGTCCGGCTGCTTCTGGCGTATATCTTCCATGATCCGGCTGTAATCGCTCTCGCTGGCGTCCAGAGGCAGATAGTGCTCGCCCAGCACTTGGCTATCAGGATGCTGCATGACCAGCTCGCGCATGATGCGGTTGGACTCGTAGGGGTAGATATAGTCCGAGCCAATCATATAGACCCGCGCGCCAAAATTACTGGTCATGAAATGGGCCAGCTGCACACTGTTCTGATTGGGGGCAGCACCGGTATAGATCACATTGCCCGAAAACTCGAAGCCCTCGTACAAGGTGGGGTAGAACAGCAGCTTGTTCCACTTCTCCACAATCGGGATCACCGCCTTGCGGCTGCTGGACATATAGCAGCCAAAGATCACATTGACGCGGTCCTGCACAATCAGCCGCTCGGCCTGTTCAGCGTAGCAAGCGGGCCTGGACGCCGGGTCATAGCACACCGCCACCAGCTCGCGCCCGAGCAGGCCACCGGCCTCGTTGATTTCCTCAATCGCCAGCTTGGTGCCCTGCCACTGCGACTGACCAATGGTAGAGGTCATGCCGGTTGCAGAATAAAGAACGCCGACGCGTACGGGTTCGTTGTGAGCCAAAGTCCATCTCCTGTCTAGCATGGTAGGGGCGCAGGTCGACAGACCTGCCGGTAAACACTACGAGCGAGCATCAGGTTACTCCAAAAAACGGCATTACTCTGGCTCCCCACCACGCTTGCACTCCTATGAAAACTACCAGGCATCCATCATGATCAGGGTGCCGGGCAACCAGCAGGTCAAGGCCCCGACCAAGACGGTATACGCAGGCAAGATACGCAAGGACCGTCCCAGTCCCAAGGCCAGGAAAAACAGAAACCACAGGCTGGACCATAAGAGCCACATGGTGATCAAACGTGGATCGCTGGCAGACCCGGCAAAGGCCAAGGCACTGATGGCAACAAACAGGCAATACCAGCCAAAGCCCGCTCCTTTCAGCCCATACCACTGCACCACAGCCAGATACAGATAGGTAAAGGCGAACAGCAATCCACCGGCGACGGCAAAGTAATCTGCCATTTGCTCGCCGCGCTGCAAGCCCAGCAAATTGATGAACAGGGCCAACAGCCCCACCAGCAAGTTAAAGGGGGCCAGGTCCCGACTTTCAATACGTCCAGTCAAACCCACACCATTCACAATCAGCACAGCCCCAATAAAGAAAAGCGCAACACCCAACATGGCATAAGCCTCCAAAACAAGGTGACGATTCCGGCCTGGCTGGCGTCAGGAACCTCCTGGCGCTGCGTGAGCTCTGTGTATCGCGATGGCTTATTGCCGGGAGGCATGGTCCGAATAGTTCGCGCCCTAATTACGAGGTCGGATTTATTTCAGGCAAACAAAAAGGCCCAGACCGGTTCAGGTAATGAACCGGTCTGGGCCTTTTTGCCCAACATCGGCGCTGGCAGCATTGGCAGCGGATGTCGCGTCTATTCGGAAATGTCGCAGCGATCTGAAATCGCGATCGGTGCAATTCTTACATAGCCCGGACGATCGTCTGTACTAGCGATTACCCTAGCGGCTGACGATTGGCGTCCTAAATATATTTTGTGCTACAGTAGCCCATCGATTTAACGATCTGATCCCTATTCCATGAACCGCCCCGCATCTTCTTTGCCAAGCACTCTGCCCCTGTCGCGGGCCGCGTCGCTGCGGGCGGGCTCTCCTCCATCTGTCTTGCTGTTGACTGTCGTCGCCCCGGGCGTCGTCAATCAAGCCGCAGTCGTGTCCGACGTCGTCGTCGACACACGCGTCTACAGCGTCTGCTCCTAAGACCTCTTTTTCTTTTCCTGCGCTCTTGATGCGCCTGGAATGTCTTTGCAGACAAACCTAATTTATTTAGACAGATAAAGAACATCATGATTTCTTCTTCTCGCGCCCAAGGGGGTGCTATTGCCCTGTTCGTGCTGCTTTGGGGCAGCGCGGGTATTTTCACTCGTATCGGTTTGGATCATGGCTCGGTTATGGCCATGCTGATTCTGCGTTTTGCCATTGCCCTGCCTATGGTGATTATGCTGGGGCACTTCAATGGCGGCTGGCTACCGCCCAAAGGGCAACGTCTGCTGCCGGCTATCAGCGGTTTGCTGATGATCGGGCTGTATTCGTTTTTCTATTTTGAAACTCTGGCCCAAGGGATCACGCCTGGTCTGCTGGCCACGATTCTGGGGGTACAGCCAATTCTGACTTTGGCTTTGACCGAGCGGCGTTTTTCCCTAACCCGTGTGGCCGGTTTTGCACTATCGCTGACAGGACTGATTCTGGTGGTGTATCAAAGCCTGATCGTCAGCCGCTTGTCCGTAATGGGTCTGGTGTTTGCGATTGCTGCTTTGTTAAGCATTACCGTCGGGACGATTGTTCAAAAGCGTCAGCCTGTGGGGGCGTTGCAGGGCATGCCCTTGCAATACTCCTTGTCTCTGGTCTTGTTTATTCTGGTGTCCCTGGGTTTGGGACAGGAAATCCGCTGGGAGAACACGCTGGGCTTTTGGGGACCGGTGGTGTGGCTTGGCCTGGTGATTTCCGTGCTGGCCCAGTTGCTGCTGTATCGCATGATTCGCAGCGGGAATCTGGTCAATGTCACTAGCCTGTTTTATCTGGTTCCTGTGGTGACAGCCGGGCTGGATTTCCTGATTCTAGGGAATACCTTGGCGGCTCGCGCGGGGTTGGGACTGGTGGCTATCTTGGCTGGTCTGTGGCTGACACTACGGAAGAAAGCGGCGTAAGTCTGCTTTTTATAAGTGGGGTTTCACAGAGAGTTAAATCGGTCTTTGAATGATGAGATCGGTCTCCGTGAAGCCACCACTTGGGGCCCTCTGCAGGGATTGGGCTGAGAACTTGCCGGTGCTGCGCACCGGTGCCCTTGTCAGGAGATAGCTACGGGCGCACCCTGAACTCCCGGGGTGGTTCGTCCCCCGGACGAACCACAAGCGCCCCGGTCAAACAACAGGGTGCTTGCATCCCTACGCTATCTCCTGACCGCGGCAAGTACTCTGATCCGCCCAATCCCTGCAGAGGGACCCAAGTGGTTCACAGTGATGCATATCCACGATTCAAGCCGGTTTACTTCCAAGATCCAGATGCTCAGAGACAGATCTCAATGCCTAGCTCTCTATTTTTAAGCAGCAGCCCTCAAAGCCCCCCTCTAAAAGCCCCTGATTTACGAGTTCTCGCTACATACAGATAGATACGAGTCATCAACGTATAAGTACTGCAAGCATGCTGATCATCATTGATGATTACTTTTGGGCTTTTTCAACTAGCCTCACTGCGCTCAGTCGCAGTAGCCCTTCAATCCATCTCAACAACTTGGCCGACAAGACACCCAAGCCCACCAAGCGCCAAGCCAAAAAACGCAACACAGCCCCCTGTCCTCTCTACAACCAGCACTTTCTCCCGTCCAAAATCGGTTTTTTTTATATTTCTCCGTTGTGAGCCGCTTGGGGGCCGGGTCCAGGGGGGTGGGCGATTCAGACTGCTTGCCGCAGGCGGTTCTGATATCCGGGATGCAAGCCCTGTGCTGCTTGAGCCCGACGCTTGTGATTGGTCCGGGGGACCAATCACCGGGCGAGTTCACAGGGCGCCCGGATATCAGAATCGACAAGGGCACCGATGCGCAGCATCGGCAAGTAGTCAAGCCCACCCCCCTGGACCCGGCCCCCAAGCGGCGTCCCCACAGAGACACCAAACAAAAAAAACCGACATCTCCAACCCTGGGGTCGGGCGAGATATCGGTTCAAAAGCCGGGGGCCTGTTCCCGGCGTGCTACCGTTTCAAAACGTGCTTCTAATTATTAATTCCAGAAGAACCAATCCCAGCCGTCTCACTGCGCCGCAATCCAGTCCTGCAATTCCTTCTCCCCTTGCCAGGGTTGGCTTCGATCAGCACTAGCCGCACGCGCCTCGGCAACCAGTTCGGGAGTGACCGCCTCGGCCTCATTCCCCCACTCATGGCGAATGAAATTAAACACGGCAGCTAGCTCCGCATCACTGAACTGCTCCGCAAAAGCAGGCATCGCTCCCTGATATTGCTGCCCTTTCACCGTGATAGGCCCGTTAATGCCATGCAGCACCAACTGAGCTAACACTTTGGATTCGCCCTTCACCCATTCAGAGTCAGCCAAAGGCGGAAACACCCCCGGCAAACCTTGCCCGCTTGCCTGGTGGCACGCCATACAGGCATTGGCATATAGCTGCTTGCCATCCGCAGACGCACTGCCAGGGGCAGGAGCCAGAACCGCCAAAGGACGCTGATCCCCTAAGCGCGGCGAGCTGTTGGGCTGGGCGGAGACGATGTAATACACCGCCCAGGCCAGCAAGGCCAAAATCACCAAAATCACCACTCGCGGAACCGGGTTGTATTGCTCGTGAGGATCCGCATTCTCGCTTTGACGACTTTGCACAGGGCGACTCATTCCTCACCTCCCACTGCATCCGCACTCAAGATCGGATACACATGCTTGAGTGACTGCAAATACACCACCAGATCCAAGGCCTCTGGACGGGCTACCAACACCTTGCCCTCCGGTGCCACACCCGGCGGCAGACTCACGACGCGCTCATCAGGCTGTACCTGATCCGGGTTTTTGGCTTCAAACAGAAAACGATAGGGAGGCATATTGCTGCCCGGCGAGTAAGCACGCGGATCATACAAGTGCCCCAAATGCCAATCCTGACTAGGCTGACGCACACCAATATTGAACAGATCAGGCCCCGTGCGCATGGTGCCCAGCAAAGGCGGATCGTCGTAGTGATAATCCCCCGCGACCGAAGCACGCCCCCAACCACGGCTGGCATCGGCCACACCCGCGCCCGTCGTGCTGGGCTGCTGCGTGTGACAAGTAATGCAGCCATTGCCCCGATACACCGCCCGACCCCGTATTTCCTGACTGGTATAAGGCGACAAACCTTCCGGGGCAGGCTCGTCTTTCAGCTGCAGAAACGGCACCACAATCATGGCCGCCGTTGCCAGGGACAAGGTCACCATGGACCCGATAATCAACTTCAGTTCGTTTTCCATGTCCTTAAACCTCCAGCTCAGCGGTACGGCGCACAGCAGCCGAGCGGGACTCGGTCAAGGCAAACGCACCCGACTTCACAATCATCAGCAACACGTGCAGGGCAAAAACCAGATGGCCCAGCGTCATCATGGCGCCACCAATGGAACGACCTTGCAGCCACGGCATGGTGACCGCCACCGACTCCATAAAGCCACGAGCAGGATCCAGCAGGGCCAAACCTTGCAACACGCCACCAATGCTGAGCGTAATCATGTAGACAGCAAAGCCAGCCACTACCAACCAGAAGTGCCAGGAGATCAAGGCGGGACGAGGCCAGGCGGTGTTCAGAATGCGTGGCAAGGCAAAGTACACGCCACCAAAGATCACCATGGTCACAAAGCCGTACATGCCCAGATGAGCGTGAGCCACGGTGAAATGCGTGAAATGAGTAATGGAGTTCAGCGAACGCAGCGCTTCAGCAGAGCCTTGCAGGGACGCGACGGTGTACATCATGGCGCCAAAGACAATGAAACGCAGAACCGGCGAGTGACGCAGCGCACTGAAATGACCTTTCAAGGTCAAGTGCTGGTTGGCCGAGAAGGCCAGCACCGGAATCACCATCATCACGCTTTGCACGATGGACAAGGTAATCAGCCACTCGGGAATAGGGCCACCAATCAAATGGTGCGCACCGACCTGTCCGTAGAAGAAGGCCAAGGTCCAGAAACCCAGCAGCGACAAGTTGTAGGAGCGCACGGGCCGCCCGATGACTTTGGGCAAGAAGTAGTAAATGGCGGCAATCGACATGGGGGTGTAGAACAGGCCCAGTACGTTATGCCCGAACCACCAGTTCATGGTGGCTTGCTCCACCCCGAAGTGCACGCCAGGAACCTTGGCTACCAGATACAGAATCGGGAACCAGAACAGCGCCGCGCCGATGTACCAAACCGACACATACAGGTGCTTGACCTTGCGTTGCGAGAGCATCAAAGCCAGCGGCATGCCGATCATCATGCCGCCAAAGGCGAACAGCACACCGATTTGCCAGGGGATTTCCAGCCACTCCAGACCGGCGTTCAAGCCGATGGCCAAAGCACCCATCCCCGCAACCAGCGCTGCGTTCCAGACCAGACCGCCCACCATCACCAAACGGCCACCCAACAAAGGGGTTTGCAACAAGCGCGGCAACATCCAGATCGTCAGACCCAACAAGCCCATAGGGGCCCAGCCATACGCCACACCGTTCAGGTGAATCGTGCGCAGACGGCCGAAGCTCAACCAGGACACATCCCCCAGAAACTCGGGCCAGTGCAATTTCAAGGAGCTGATCAAGCCTGCAAACGAGGCTACAACCAGCCAGACCACCGCACAGACAATCAACAAAAAAGCAGGCATGGAGCTGGAACGGTCAGCCTGCTCGCGCGCCTCCATTTCTACGGCACTGGTCTGCTGACCATGGTTTTCTGCCACGTGACCGGCAGCAGCCAGACTCAGAGCTTGCCGTTGGGCATCACCGGCAGAAGGCTCTTCGGGCTGGCCGATTTCGCCCTTGTGAAAAATAGTGCGTGCACCACTGACGTCAGCATCGAACAGGCCCTTGCGCAGGGACCAGATAAAGGCAAAAAGCCCGGCAATCGACAGGATGAATGCGGCAAGCAAAAGCGCCGTCGGGTTCATGGTATTCCTCTGATTAGATAGGCCCGCAGCCCACAGGGGCACGGACGAAAACACCCGGCAAGGCTACCTGTCGGTACAGAGCATTCCAAGAATCAGTTAAAGCTTAAAAAACCCTATCAGTTGACTTGAAAGCCGCGTAAATCGCGACTTGCTTGTGCTTGAAGACATACCCATCAGATAATAAAAAAACCATATTTATTAAAATTACCGTATCAGATGGAGCACAGAGCGGCATGAAACTATACGAGACTCTGGCCAAGGAACTGGCCCAGGCCATTCTGGATGGCACCGTCGCTGCGGGCGAGCGCATGCCCTCCGTGCGTCAATTGATGGATAAGCACAAGATCAGTGCCTCGACGATTTTCCAGGCGTATTACCGACTGGAAGCACAAGGCCTGATCAAGGCTCGACCGCGTTCAGGCTATTACGTGTGCTCCAGTCTGGCTCCTCATACGCTGGAAGCAGACACAGCCTCCCAGCCACCTCTGCAAGCCACCAGCGTCAACAACAGCGACCTGATCATGGCGATCCTGCAGTCCAGCTCCGAGCGTTCCGTTGCACCGCTGGGATCGGCCTTTCCCAGCCCACTGCTCTTTCCTCTGGAGCGGCTGGGCCGATTTTTATCAGCCAGTCTGAAACAACAGGATCCTTGGGCCAGCGTGGATGACCTGACCCAAGGCCACGCCCCCTTGCGCCGCCAGATTGCCTTGCGTTATCTGGCTCAGGGCATGGCGATCAATGCCAACGATATTGTGATTACCAACGGAGCTCTGGAAGCACTGAACCTATGTCTTGCCGCGGTCACTCAGCCAGGTGACATTGTGTTGGTGGAGTCGCCCACCTTTTATGCCGCCCTGCAGTCGCTGGAACGCATGAAGCTGCAGGCTCTTGAAGTGCCCACCCACCCGCGCGAAGGCATTGATCTGGAAGCGCTGGAGCAAGCCATCAAGCAGCACGCCCCCAAAGCCTGCTGGCTGATGACCAATTTCCAGAATCCACTGGGCAGCCTGATGCCCGACGCAAAAAAATCCCAATTGGTCGGGTTGCTGGCCCGCTATGAAATCCCCTTGATCGAGGACGATGTTTACGGCGAGCTGTACTTCGACACAGAACGCCCCCGCCCCGCCAAGGCCTTTGACCGCCAGGGCCTGGTGATGCACTGCTCTTCTTTCTCCAAAACCCTGGCACCCGGCTATCGCATCGGCTGGGCTGTGCCGGGACGCTATTTACGCGAAGTCGCCCAGGCCAAACTGACCACCACCCTGACTTCCCCCGTCCCTACTCAACTAGCCCTGGCAAGCTACCTGGAAAAAGGCGCGTATGACCAGCACCTGCGCCGTTTACGTACCCAGTTAAAAAACCAGTATGGACAATTCTCCAAAGCCCTGGGACGCCACTTCCCCGCAGGCACACGGGCGACCCGCCCCGAAGGTGGCTACTTCTTGTGGGTAGAGCTGGAAAAAAGCGTGCAAACCCTGGAATTGCATCGCCAGGCCCTGTCTCAAGGCATCAGTCTGGCGCCCGGTACCATCTTCTCAACCACCCAGAACTACAGCCATTGTCTGCGCCTTAACTTTGGTCATCCCTGGACGGAACACAGTGAGCAGGCCCTGGAAATTCTGGGCAATTTATGCCGACCATTGCTGCTTAAAAAGTAACGACACGTAGAATCGGACGATAGAAAATAAGAATCGGCAAGTCATTGAATGACAAAAGAAAAGACAGCATGATTGCGCAGTTACACCACGCAACAATACTGTCTGCTCAGGAGTTTTTGATGGCCCATACCTTACGTAGCAAGCTGATCGGTGTCTGGCAACTGAAGTCCTTTGAATTTGTCCCGGAGGATGGTTCACCCAGCTATCCGGGGCTGGGGCCCAACCCCATTGGTCAGCTGATTTACACAGAAACAGGTTATATGGGAGCACAACTGGGCAGCAGCACCAGAACGGTACAGGACAGCTGTCAGTCCCTACTGGATACGTATCTGGCCTATGCAGGTACGTTTGAAGTAGACGAGGCGACCCAATGCGTCACCCACTTTGTTGATATGTCTCTGTATCCCGATTGGGTAGGCGTTCCCCAGCTACGCCTGGCACGCTTTATCCAAGACGCGCTGGAACTGTCTACCCGTGATCCCGTCGTGGTGGCGGGCAAGCTGGGCGTGGGCACCTTGTTGTGGCACCGCGCCGAGCCCGTCTAAGCAGGCTCGCCCAAGGGCATCACGAACGGCCAGCCTTTGCTGGTCGTTTCAATTCTGAGCCGCGCTATCGAGCAGGCCCAGAAAATAATCCACAATCGCATGAGCGCGCCTGTCCTTGCGCATGGCCAAGGACAGAGGAATCGTGAACTGGCGTTGCTGCGGGTCCACCGCAATCATCTGGCCCTTTTCCACCCAACGAGCCGCCACGTGCTCGGGCAAAAAGCCGATGTACTCCCCCGTCAAAATCAAAAAGGCGATCCCTTCCCGATCACTGGCGGTAGCAACGCAATTCAAATCCTGGTGCTGGCCAATCGCCTCGGGGCTCATGCGATAGGCAGGTGCAATGGCCGCAGCCCGGCACAAGGTGTCCTGAGACACCGTGCCTGTTTGCGCCGCTTCAAACAAAGGATGCTCCCAGGAGCAATATAAAAAATAAGGCTCCGCGTAGAGCGTGCGATACTCCAGCCCGCTAAGCGAATTGGTTTCAGGCAGCACGCCCATGTGCAAGCGGCCGTCCAATAAACCACGCTCAATTTCGCCGGGCGTACTCATGCTGATATGCACCCGCACCGCCTCGCTGTTTTGCCGCAAGGCACGCAGGGCCGACGTGATATGCATATGAGGCTGCGAGATCAGACTATTCATCAAGCCTATATTCAAGTCCCCTCGCAAGCTGGAATGCAGCTGGTTCACTTCACTGCGAAAATTCTCCACCGCGGCCATCAAGGTTTCACTGGCCCGTAACACCTGCCGCCCTTCCTCGGTCAAGGCAAAGCCAGCCCGGCCACGCTGGCACAGCCGGATTCCACCCAGGCGTTTTTCCAGATCGCTCATATGCAGGCTGATGGCCGAGCGCGTAATGCCCAACACGCCTTCCGCGGCCGAAAAGCTGCCCACTTGCGCCACCGTTCTGAACACACGCAGCAGACGCAAATCAAAATCGGAAACCTGCAAAAGTCCCTTGAATTGCATATAGGTGAGTAAAACAATAAGTGAAGTTAAATAAAAACGTATTTTACTCAACAACTTAGCTGCCTACACTGGGGGTATTCACCGCCTTGAGGAGACCAATATGAACTCACCCTATTTTGCGCCACAGCAGATTGCCAGTGAACTCAATCTCCAGTCCCACTGGATGCCCTTTACCGCGAACCGGCACTTCCAGCAGGACCCGCGCCTGGTCGTCAAAGCTGAAGGCAACTGGCTGTACGACCAGGATGGCCGCCAGATTTTTGACAGCCTGTCCGGGCTTTGGACTTGCGGTGCCGGGCACGCTCGCCATGAAATCCAGGCCGCCGTGCACCGCCAACTTGGCCAACTGGACTACTCCCCTGCCTTTCAGTTTGGACATCCCGCCGCGTTTCAACTGGCCGACAAGCTGACCCAGCACACCCCTGACGGTCTGGATCATGTCTTCTTCACGAACTCCGGTTCTGAATGTACCGACACCGTCGTGAAGATGGTGCGAGCCTTCTGGCGCATCAAAGGCCAGGCCACCAAAACTCGTCTGATTGGCCGTGCTCGTGGCTACCACGGCGTGAACGTGGCCGGCACCAGCCTGGGTGGCATAGGCGGCAACCGCAAAATGTTCGGCCAGCTGATGGATGCCGACCACCTGCCCCATGTACTGCAAGCAGACTGCGCGTTCACGCGCGGCCAGCCCGAGACAGGTGGCCTTACCCTGGCCGACGAACTGCTGAAACTGATCGAATTGCACGATGCCAGCACCATCGCCGCCGTTTTTGTCGAACCCGTTTCGGGCTCGGCAGGCGTACTGGTGCCACCTACCGGCTATCTGCAGCGCCTGCGCCAGATTTGCGATCAATACAACATCCTGCTGGTCTTTGATGAAGTCATCACCGGCCTGGGCCGCTTGGGCACTTATACCGGGGCTGAGTACTTTGGCGTCACCCCCGACATCATGACCATGGCCAAGCAGCTGACCAACGGCGCCATCCCCATGGGCGCAGTCGTTGCCAGCAAAGAAATCTACCAAACCTTCATGGGTCAGGACCTGCCACTGCACGCCGTAGAGTTCAGCCACGGCCACACCTATTCCGCCCACCCCGTCGCCTGCGCCGCCGGACTGGCTGCCCTGGAGCTGCTGGAGCAAGACAATCTGCTGCAACGCTCCGCCGAACTGGCTCCGCATTTTGAGCAGGGCCTGCACCAGTTGCGCGACAGCCCGAATGTCATCGACATCCGCAACTGCGGCCTGGCAGGTGCCATCCAACTGGCCCCTCGTAATGGCGACCCTGCCATCCGCCCCTTTGAAGCCGGTCTACAACTGTGGAAACAAGGCTTTTACGTACGCTTTGGTGGCGACACCCTGCAATTTGGTCCCACCTTCACCAGCACACCTGAACAGCTGGACTCGCTGTTCGACGCCGTCGGTGGCGTCCTGAAGCAACTGGCTTAACGAGCCAAAGGGCGGCCTGCTGCGGGCCGCCCCGAAATCGTCCCCCAGTCGTTGCAACTGGAAACCTTAACTTTCCACCCAAGCCCCTCCTGCAGCCTGCTCCAACGTACACAAACGCGCCATAATACGAGCTTTGCTCCACAAGAAACGTTCAGCGCCATGAGTTCACCCACACCGCCCCCTTTTGCTCAGGCTCCCATCGGCCTGTTTGACTCGGGCGTGGGCGGCCTGTCCATCTGGCGTGCCTTGCGTCAGTCTTTGCCTAATGAAAACCTGCTCTATCTGGCGGACTCACAATGCGCCCCATACGGCGACCGCTCTCCAGAATGGATCATCGAGCGCACCCAGCGCATGACACAACTGCTGGTCGACCAAGGCTGCAAAGCACTGGTTATCGCCTGCAACACCGCCACCCTGGTAGCGGCCCAGGCCCTGCGCGCCACACTGAGCATTCCCATCATCGCCATCGAACCGGCCATCAAACCCGCCGCTGCACTGAGCCGCAGCCGTAGCGTCGCCCTGATGGCCACCAGCCGCACCCTGGATAGCAGCGGCCTGCAAAGCCTGATCGACCGCTATGCCAGCGACGTAGAAATCATTCGCATCCCCTGCCCCGGCCTGGCCGACCGCGTCGAAGCCCTGCAACTGAGCGGCCCGGAAATCGAAGCAGAACTACGCCACCGCCTGGCTCCGGCCCTGCAAAGCCAGGCCGACACACTTGTACTGGGCTGTACCCACTACCCCTTCCTGCGCGCCACCATCGAAGCCATCAGCGGCTCGCGCTTCCATATCCTGGAACCCTCCTTCGCCGTGGCCGCCCAAGTCCACCGCCGCCTGGACCAAGCCAACTGCCTGAACACCCTAACCCAAGCAGGCAACAGCGCCTTCATCAGCAGCGCCCCCATAGAACAAGCCCAAAAAGTCATCCAAGCACTGACAGGACTGGCGGAACCCACCATGCTGGCATTCCCGACACAAACGCTGAGCACGCTGTAAAACCGGCCGTCCTTAATTCCCCGATGTATCCCATAAGAGCAGCTTGAATCGGCTGCTCTATCTGGCTGATCTCTACCTCCTGCTGTCCAGTTTCGGACCCCTCTTTCGCCACCTTCGATCAAACCCGCATCCGTAGTGACGTGCTGACGTGCTGACGTGCTGACGTGCTGACGTGCTGACGTGCTGACGTGCTGACGTGCTGACTTTTAAAACCCTCCTTCCGGACGGTTTTAAAAGTCAGCCCGAGCGACAAGCCCCGAGCCCCACGACTCGAACAACAATCCGCAGGAACAAGGATCCCAGGCATGCCTCCTCAAACCGTTGAGAGCTGCTCGGGGTGCCGGCACAGGGGGCGCGGGGGCGAGTCAGACTACTTGCCGCGGGCGGAGTGTCGATCGGGGATGCAAGCAGCCTGCTGCTTGAGCCCGACGCTTGTGGTTTGTCCGGGGGACAAACCACCGGGCGAGTTCAGGCTGCGCCCCGATTGACACTCTGACAAGGGCACCGACGCGCAGCGTCGGCAAGTAGTCCGCCCTGCTCCCCCTGTGCCGGCACCCCGAGCAGTGGCCTACGAAGAATGCCCTCCGGCAATCCTCCCTTCAGTTTCCCCATCCAGCCCCCGACCCTACGCCCCACCCTCAACCCAAACCCAAACCCAAACCCAACAACAATTTTGAACCTAAAACATAAAAAACCGCTCAAAACCCACCGCCCTCCTCCCCCCGTAACAAACCAGACATCCACCCGCCACATCCCCGCCAAGCCGCAGCCCGCCGCCACTCTCCCACCACCCCATCCCCCCGGAACCAGCCCTTCACATAAAACACAATCCAATCATCGGCGGATTTGCTGATCCGTTCACAGGGCAGTCATACGCCCTTCCTACACTGCCCGCAGTCCTGATCCGATGCCGACTGAGCAGCCCACCCCCACGCACAGTCCGGCCTCTCTTTTTCCCTTCTCTCCACGAGTGGCTGTATGACCTTCACCTCCCGTCCCCAAAAATCCCACACCGTGCAGCGCCTGCAACAAGCCGGACTCTCCCTGTCCCTGGCACTGCTGCTGACCGCCTGCGGCAGCGGTTCCAGTGGCAACGATGGCCCGACCAACCCCGGCGTCGACCCAGAAACCCCGACCGTAGAGCCCGGCGACAAACCCCAGGCACTGGGCGGCAAAAAAGCCCTGATCGTCACCATCGACGGCCTGAGCTACGAAGCCCTGCTGCAAGCTCGCAAGGCCGGCCAGCACCCCGCCCTGAAAAACCTGACCATCGCTCCCGCCCAAACCGGCGGCTACGCAGGCACTCCCAGCGAACAACGCACCCTGCCACTGCCCGGCTGGGCCTCCCTGATTACCGGCGTGTGGGCAGACCAGCACGGCCTGCGCGGAGTCGGACAAGAAGACAGCAAACTCAACAGCCCCACCCTGGTGGCCCAAACCTCGGAACCCACCCAGGCCGCCCTGGCCTTGAGCACCGCCAACTACCGCACACTGTGGAGCCAGGACCTGCAAGAAGGCCGCATCATTGAAGCGGCCAACTGCACCGACTCCGACAGCTGTGTCAGCGAACAAACCCAGAAATACCTGCAAGAAGGCAAGTCCCTGATCCTGGCCCAGATCCAGGCTCCCGCCCGTGCCGCCACCCAAGGCGGCCTGGGTAGCGCCGCTTATCAACAGGCTGTCAGCGAATCCCTGGCATCACTGGACAAGCTGTTCGCCCTGATCGACAAACGCAAACAGGCAGACGCCTCGGAAGACTGGCTGGTCATCCTGACCACCAGCTACGGCCTGGACGAATTTGGTGGCACCACCGGCTCGCAATTCAACCGCAACAAGACCAGCTTTATTGCCACCAATAAAACACTGGCCTCCTTGCCCGCCGTGGACAGCCAGGTCTCCAGCAGCACCGACATGAACACCTTGGCCGCCATCATCGACATCGCACCCACCGTCCTGTCGCACCTGGGTCTGCAAAACGAGCAATACCGCTTCCGTGGCTCGCCCCTGCAAGCCGACACCCGCGTACACAACCTGGCGTTCAGCAAACCTGCCGACAAAAACATGGTGGACCTGAACTGGGTCCTGCAAGGCGAGGCCTCGCAAGAAATCCAGATCATGCGTGACGGCAAGCTGATCGCCACGCTGCCTGCCGGAACCACCCAGTACTCCGACCCGCTGCCCGCATCGGAAACCGCCCAAACCTACTCCCTGTATTACTCGGTGCAGGTAGGCAAAGCAGCTTCGACTCTGAAAGCCGAGGTGGGCTACCAGCCCCCGCCCAAACTGGCTGACACCCTGAAGAACGGACTGCGCAGCTACTACACCTTCAGCAGCCAGCCCTTTACCGACGCCAAAGGTGGCAGCACACTGCAAACCTCGACTCCAGCCGTTCCCGCCGGCCAACTGATTGCCGCAGACTTCCTGGACCCAAGCACAGCCAAGGGCGGCCTGCGCATCACAGGTAACAATGCCGATAGCAATGGCAACCGCGGCTACCGCCTGTCCATGAGCCGCGACCTGTTCACCTTGAGCAGCGTGCAGCAAATGACTATCGGCTTCTGGCTGCGCACCCCCAACAACTGCCAGGGTTACGGCGCCTCCATCATGGCCAACAAGAACTACGACTCGGGCAACAACCCCGGCTTTGCGCTGGGCCTGTTCAACGCCAATGGCTGCGACATCCGCTTTAACACCGGCTACGGTGGCGGCCGCAACGAGAGCCAGGGCTACAACATCACCCCGGACGAATGGGCCTATGTGGCCGTGGTCATCGACAAGGCCGAAGGCAAGATGCTGGGCCACGTGTTTGACCCCAAGAAAGGCGCACAGTTTGGCTCGGTGGCTTTGGAAGCCCGCACCCTGCAAGCCCTGGGTGGCACCGGCACCGGCGAGCTGGGCCTGAACGAAGACGTTACCGGCCAGTACTACAAACGCTGGGGACGCAGCGACATCAATATGGACTTTGGCGAACTGGCCATGTGGGACCGCGCCCTGAGCACGGACGAACTGACCAGCATTTACGAATCCCGCCAGCCTCTGTCCAGCCTCCAACCCTGATCGCCAAGCAAGGACTTTTTATGACTCCCAAGAACGCTTCACTCACCTTTGAGCGCATAAAACGCGCATCCGTCTTGTTGATGTTCTGCGGCCTGCTGGCTGCCTGCGGCGGTGGCAGCGACACCGGTAGCTCGGGTAACACGGGCTCGCCTGAAGAGCCCACCGAGCCCGGCAAACCCACGCCCGAACCCGCGCCGCAACTGAAATGCGCCCCTTGATTGACTAAGAGATTAAGCACAATGACTTCACGCCGCAGCTTCCTACGCAATATGACCGGTGCCAGCCTGGCAGCAGGTTCCCTGGCCGCATTCCCTCCCAGCATCCGCAAGGCGCTGGCCATTCCGGCCAACAACAAGACAGGCACCATCAAGGACGTAGAACACATTGTGGTTCTGATGCAGGAGAACCGCTCCTTTGACCATTACTTCGGCACCCTGAAAGGTGTGCGCGGTTTTGGCGACCGCTTCACCATTCCCTTGCCCAATGGCCGCAATGTCTGGCAGCAAAACGTCAGCTCCACCGAAAGCGTGTTGCCCTATCACCTGGACAGCACCAAGGGTAATGCCCAGCGCGTCAACGGTACGCCGCACTCCTGGTCGGACGGCCAGGCTGCCTGGGATCACGGCCGCATGAACTTCTGGCCCAAGCACAAGAACCGTCACTCCATGGGCTACTACCGCGAAGCCGAAGTACCCTTCCAGTTCGCCATGGCCAACGCCTTCACCCTGTGTGATGCCTACCACTGTTCCATGCACACCGGCACCAACTCCAACCGCATGTTCCTGTGGACGGGTACGAATGGACCATCGGGCAGCGGCGAATGTACGGTGAACAACGCCTGGGACAGCCTTGGTTCTTCCCTGTTGGGCTACGAGTGGAAAACCTACCCCGAGCGCCTGGAAGAAGCCGGTATCAGCTGGAAGGTGTATCAGAACCTGCCTGACAACTTTACCGACAACTCCCTGGCCGGCTTCAAGCAATACCGTCGTGCCAACGAACAATCCGGCAAGCCCAACAACTCGCCTTACGATCCGGCCGACAATGATGGCAACCCGCTGTACAAAGGCGTGGCCAACACCATGCCCGATGGTGGTTTCTTTGGCCAACTGCGTAAAGACGTGGAAGAAGGCAATCTGCCTCAGATCTCCTGGGTCGTGGCTCCTGCCAACTACTCCGAACACCCTGGCCCATCAAGCCCGGTACAAGGCGCCTGGTACACCCAGGAACTGCTGGATGCGCTGACAGCCAACCCCGAGGTCTGGAGCAAGACCGTTTTGCTGGTCAACTTTGACGAGAACGACGGCTTCTTTGACCACGTGCCTTCGCCTTCTGCCCCTTCCATTGATCCGGTCACTGGCAAGCCCGCGGGCAAAACCTCCCTGAGCGAAGAAGAGATCGCGTTCGAGTACTACAACTACCCCAGCCCCAAAGGTCTGTTGGGTCAGCCTCCCCGTGACGGCAAGGTCTTTGGCCCCGGCGTGCGTGTACCCATGTACGTGATCTCGCCCTGGAGCCGTGGCGGTTGGGTGAACTCGCAAGTGTTCGACCACACCTCTGTTATCCGCTTCATGGAAGAGCGCTTTGGCGTGATGGAACCGAATATCAGCCCGTACCGCCGTGCCGTATGTGGTGACCTGACCTCCGCCTTCAACTTTGCCAGCCCGAACGACGAACCTTTGCCTACCTTGAACGGCCGCCGCAGCCGTCAGGACGCAGACTCGATCCGTAGTGCTCAGGAGCGTCTGGCCCAAGTACCTCAGCCCGTCGACAACCAGCGCATTCCCGTGCAGCAAACCGGCGTGCGTCCATCGCGTGCCCTGCCTTACGAACTGCACGTCAGCGCCCGTTGCGACAGCGAGAAAGGCGTACAACTGCTGTTCTCCAACACGGGGAAAGCAGCGGCTGTGTTCCACGTCTACGACAAGCTGAATCTGGACCGCATCCCTCGCCGCTACATGGTCAACCCTGACCAGATCCTGGATGATGTGTGGGACGTGCAAGCGAACAATCTGGGTCACTACGACCTGTGGGTCCTGGGTCCGAACGGCTTTCACCGTCACTTCCGTGGCGATGTCAGCGTGTTGAGCCAGCCCGAAGCTGCCCGCCCCGAAATTCGTGTCTGCTACGAAGTCACCAAAGGCGATATCTATCTGGAAATGATGAACGGTGGCCAGTCTGCCTGCACCTTCACCATCCAGTCCATGGCCTACCGTGAAGACGGTCCATGGGAGGTGACGGTTGAGCCAGGCCAGCAATCCAAACAATCCTGGGCCTTGAAGGCCAGCGGCCACTGGTACGACTTCGTGGTTCGCTGCAGCAGCGACCCAAGCTACTACCGTCGCTTCGCAGGCCGCGTGGAGTTTGGCGAGCACGGCGTCAGCGACCCAGCTCTGGGGATTCCTGCCTACCTGTAAGACTTAAACGCTCTGAATCTATAGTTCTATCGTCTGACTATGTGTGCGTGCGCACCACGCACACTTTTTACCCCGATGCCAACAAGTGGCATCGGGGTTTTTTTTGATTGTGATTGATGCAGGTAGCGCGCCAAGGGCCCGCTACCAAACTTAGCGGGAATAGCGGGAGCGAAGATTCAAGCCAATGTAATGCCTTCTGCGCTGCCTCTTTCTTTTCAGCGCCACTCTTTCTTCATTGATGGGCGGGGGCTTGCGGACACTGCCCAGTTCAACGACAGCGCGTAAGCACTCGGCATGCGTAATGCGGGCCGACAAACAAATGTCAGCCCCCGCATACAAGGCGCGCTCACAGGCCAAAGGAGTCTCATCGGCCAGAAAAAGAATTGCCACATTATCCAGCTGACGCATTGCCGAGATCACGGCATAAACATCAAACTCGCTTTCCCCTTCACCATCAATAATCAAGACACGCAGGCGCTTTCCGATTGTGGCAAGGTCCGTGGGTCTGGTCGCCACGGTCGTGCACACCCCTGAGCCGGCCAGATAATCATGCAGGGCCAGCATATCGCCCACACGCGATGATGCAGGCTGTGCAATCAGGAGAAAAACCACATCAAAATCGTACATAGGGCGCGATACGCAGTCCTTTTATCACTGACCACCCTGCATCAATTTAATAATGGCCTGTGTATGCTGAGCATTCTGGGTTCCGATCAGCAAACGCCCATCGGAAATCGTTTCACTGATACGCGCCACACTCACCAGTTGCCCTTGCACACTTAGCAGCAGATAGTGGCCTTGCGCCTGAGCCGTGACACTGCGCAGTTTGGTAATCCCGTTCTGGTTCATTTCCAGCAACAGAAAGGTTCCTTGATCTTGTGTGGTCACGGGAGTGACACGGTGCAGATCGGCTTGCGTCAGAACGGGCTGGGGCAGCGCATAAAGAGAGGTTCCGCCCACATCCACCGCCACCAAGGGCGCTTCCGCTTTCTCCTGCGCCAAATGCAGGGTGATGACCGTGTTGGATTGATTGCGAGAGGCTGTTGCTGCCACCGCAGGGGCCTTGGCGGACGAGGCAGAACCTTGCATGACAGGCGGTGCCGGATCTACAGGTTCAGGAGCCTGGCGAGGCATCGTTTGCTGACAAGCAGCCAGGCCGCCCGCCAGAATCAGTAGCGCTAATTTGTGCAGAATATTCATTATTTTCTCAATCACGGCACGCAGCCCGACAAGCCGGGTGCGTGCCTGGTTGCAGCATCCAACTTAACGTTGGCCTTGAACCTCAATATCAACCCGACGATTCGGCGCCAGGCAGGCGATCAACTCAGTGCGATTGTGTTGATCACACTGCACAAGGGGACGATCCGAACCAAAGCCTTGCGTCACAATCACGGCAGCTGGAATGCCCTGGGCGGACAAAGCCTGGCGGACTGTCTGGGCTCGTTGCTGCGACAAATGCTGATTCGATGCCGCATTTCCGATTCGATCCGTATGACCGGAAACAGTCACGCGCTCGATTTCGGACATTTGCTTGAGCTGGCCTGCAATATCTCCAATCGTGCTCAACCCCGCACTGGTCAAGGTCGCACTGCCAAAGGCAAAGGCCACGTCCCCGGAAAGCGAGAAAGGCTGAACAGTCGCGGTTTTCGGCGTCGCATCCAGGACAGAAGCACACTCGCTAGGCTTCCAGTAAAAACTGCGGCCCAGCTTGTCCTGGTCAAACAGCACCTTGAACTGACACGTCTTGATGCCCTGTGCCGTGTTGAAGTGGAACAGGTAATCCCACTCCCGCACCTTGAAACCTTCGGCAAAGTGCGGGCGACCCAGCAAGTCATACAACTGATCGCGTGTCACGCCTTCCCGGACCTGACGCAGATTGTCGATATTCGGGTAAGAGCCCGTGTGAAACGTCGCTTTGTCCACTTCAGGAAACACCGGGTTTTCTGTGTGACCTTCCGAGTCCACCTGACTCAAAGTTCCGCATCCAGCAAGCACCAGACTGCCGAGCAGAGCAGCCCCAAACCAATTTTTCTTCATGATCTGAAATCCTTCAAAAGTGTGTGCTGTGCATCGGCGTCAATGCGCCGATGCACCGTAGAGTCAGGGCCGACTTACCATTGATAACCAATACCCACGGCACCACCGTAATCACCGCGCGAGGTGGTATTGCCCGAGAGCTTGTAAACCCATTTGCCGTTATCGGTAATTCCGGAGAAACCAATGGCCATACCGGACTCTCCACGCCAGGTACCACCAGCCATGGACATCATGTGTTTGCCCGGCAAGTAAGCCTGGGGCAGTGACGCTGTTGCCATGGCGGCCGCCACACCTGCACTCAAGCGGTTATCCAGACGATTGATATCGTGGCGAATGTTGTTGATCTGGCCTTGCAGATTGCCCGCAACCTGATTCAACTGGCTCACGTTCACCGCATCGGTGTCATTGACGCCCGCCGCCACATTGGTGATGTGCTTGCCGGACATATTGATACCGTTCTCGTTGATGATCGGGCCACCGTTATTGATCTGAATTTCATCGGCCTGAACATTCACTGCCGTAATGGAATTGACCTTCAGATCCTGGGACACCGACACCTTGATATCAGCGCCAACGGTCTGGCCTGCATCATTGACCCGGTCCGTCTTGGAGATCACGATGTTGTCGCCTTCAACAAAACCCACGGTGTTGCCATTATGGATAGGTGTGCCGTCACCGGAGCCATTATTGCCACCACCTGTGGAGCCGGAACCATTGCCATTGGAGCCACCGGTATTGCCGCCTTCCTTGCCATCTGTCGGTGCTTCAACATTCCAGTGCATGCTGTCCAGAACATCTTTCAAGGAAGAATGCTGGCCACCGTTGTAAGCAAACGAGCCGTTTCCATCCAGACCAATGAAGGACTCGATAGGCTGGAGCTGACCGTAATTGACGGCATCCGTCGGATTGCGGCCGGCGGCCACATTGGTGATGCGCATATCACCTGCGTTAATGCCAGCCAGGGTGATGCTCGGGCCATTGTTGATGGTCAGGCCGGTGTTACCCAGGTGTACGTCGTTTCCTACCGCAACCCCTGCGTTGTTGATGACGGTATCGCCGGTCTTCAGGCTGCCATCTGCACCCAGATCAATGTCCTTGTTCAGCTTGACTTCAACCTGTCCGGAATCATCGGTGCCGGTCTGCTCGACCGTGACGTTCTTGTCACCGACAAAGGCAACCTGGCCGTTCGGGCCGATATTGGCGCTATTGCCATCCGCATCGGTCACATTCCAGCCAGCGCTGGCAACGTCATTGACTTGCTTGAGCTGGTCTTCGGTCGCCGCCTGACCGCTGGTGTAATTGTCCGGATCCCAAGTCAGATTGGTCAGTCCGCCGATTCGGCCGGTATCACCATTGATCGTGACCGGGTTTGCTCCGCCCACCACGACCTGCGTGCTGCCGATAGCCGTGCTGTTACCGGCCGCATCTGCTACCGTGATCGAACCTGCGCCTACGTTAGTCGTGTCACCGGCGGCATTGCTGACCGTGGTGCCTGCCGCAGTCGTGGAGGTCTTGTTACCTGCACCATCCTCTACAGTCAGACCGTCGTTATTGACGACCGTGTTTCCTGTCGTCAGGCTGCCGTCCGCACCCAGATCAATGTCCTTGTTCAGGTTGAAGGCCAGGTCCGTGCCATCACGTGTGATGTTGATATTGCCGTCGGTGTTGCTAAAGTCCACCGATGCGCCTGGTTTCACATTTTCTGTGGCACCACCATTGGCACTGATGTTCCAGCCTGCGTTGGCAACCTCTTCAACACCCTTCAACTGCGACACATTCACCGCATCGGTGTCTTCTGTGCCAACGGCCAGATCGGTGATCTTCTTGCCACCCATATTGATGCCATCGCCATTGATCACCGGACCACCGTTATTGATGGTGATGCTGTTCAGATCCGTCAGGTTCTGCGCCATGACCAGGTTCAGCTTGTTGCCATCGCTATCAACACGCAGGTTCGCGCCTGTAGAGGCTTCGCTTTCGGCCAACTCACCTGAAATGGTCAATGGCGTGTTATCACCCAAGGTCTTGGCAATGGTGCCGCCGGTGTTGCCGGCAAAGCTCAAGCCGTCATTCTGGGTAGCAACTTCACTGCCCTTGTAAATGACATCACCGCCATTATTGACCACAAAGTTGTCACCCAGACGGGTTTCACCCTGAACGGTCAGGTTGTTAGTAGTGACGCTATCGCCATTGACCACCGTATCACCCACGGTAATACTGTTGCCTACGGTCAGATCATCAGCCAGGTTGAAGGCCAGATCGGTGCCGGTACGCGTAACGGTGATGTTGCCATCGTCATTGCTGAAGTCCACCGAAGCACCGGGTTTGACATTCTCGGCGGCAGCACCATTGGCACTGATATTCCAGCCCGCATTGGCAACGTCCGAGACTTCTTTCAGCTGCGACACATTCACGGCATCGGTGTCATCCGTGCCAGCATCCAGATTGGTGATCTTCTTGCCACCCATATTGATGCCGTCGCCGTTGATCACTGGACCACCGTTATTGATGGTGATGCTGTTCAGATCCGTCAGGTTCTGCGCCATGACCAGGTTCAACTGATTGCCGTCGCTATCAACGCGCAGGTTGGCACCTGTGGAGGCTTCGCCCTCGGCCAGTTCGCCGGAGACCGTCAATGGCGTGTTATCCCCCAGCGTCTTGGCAATGGTGCTGCCGGTGTTGCCGGCAAAGCTCAAGCCGTCATTCTGCGTAGCGACTTCACTGCCCTTGTAAATGACATCACCCGCGTTGTTCACTACAAAGTTGTCACCCAAGCGGGTTTCACCCTGAACGGTCAGGTTGTTGGTGGTGATGCTATCGCCATTGACGACCGTATCACCCACAGTGACGCTGTCGCCGTTGATCACGGTGTCGCCCACCGTAATGCTGTTACCCACGGTCAGATCATCGGCCAGATTGAAAGCCAGATCGGTGCCGGTGCGCGTGACGGTGATGTTGCCATCGTCATTGCTGAAGTCCACCGAACCGCCCGGCTTGACGTTCTCGGCGGCAGCACCATTGGCACTGATATTCCAGCCCGCATTGGCAACGTCCGAGACTTCTTTCAGCTGCGACACATTCACGGCATCGGTGTCATCCGTGCCAGCATCCAGATTGGTGATCTTCTTGCCACCCATATTGATGCCGTCGCCGTTGATCACTGGACCACCGTTATTGATGGTGATGCTGCTCAGATCCGTCAGGTTCTGCGCCATGACCAGGTTCAACTGATTGCCGTCGCTATCAACGCGCAGGTTGGCACCTGTGGAGGCTTCGCCCTCGGCCAGTTCGCCGGAGACCGTCAATGGCGTGTTATCCCCCAGCGTCTTGGCAATGGTGCTGCCGGTGTTGCCGGCAAAGCTCAAGCCGTCATTCTGCGTAGCGACTTCACTGCCCTTGTAAATGACATCACCCGCGTTGTTCACTACAAAGTTGTCACCCAAGCGGGTTTCACCCTGAACGGTCAGGTTGTTGGTGGTGATGCTATCGCCATTGACGACCGTATCACCCACAGTGACGCTGTCGCCGTTGATCACGGTGTCGCCCACCGTAATGCTGTTACCCACGGTCAGATCATCGGCCAGATTGAAAGCCAGATCGGTGCCGGTGCGCGTGACGGTGATGTTGCCATCGTCATTGCTGAAGTCCACCGAACCGCCCGGCTTGACGTTCTCGGCGGCAGCACCATTGGCACTGATGTTCCAGCCCGCGTTGGCAACATCCGAGACCTCTTTCAACTGCGACACATTCACCGCATCGGTGTCTTCTGTGCCAACGGCCAGATCGGTGATCTTCTTGCCACCCATATTGATGCCGTCGCCGTTGATCACCGGACCACCGTTATTGATGGTGATGCTGTTCAGATCCGTCAGGTTCTGCGCCATGACCAGGTTCAGCTGGTTGCCGTCGCTATCAACACGCAGGTTCGCGCCTGTCGAGGCTTCGCCCTCGGCCAGTTCGCCGGAGACCGTCAATGGCGTGTTATCCCCCAGCGTCTTGGCAATGGTGCTGCCGGTGTTGCCGGCAAAGCTCAAGCCGTCATTCTGCGTAGCGACTTCACTGCCCTTGTAAATGACATCACCCGCGTTGTTCACTACAAAGTTGTCACCCAAGCGGGTTTCACCCTGAACGGTCAGGTTGTTGGTGGTGATGCTATCGCCATTGACGACCGTGTCGCCTACGGTGACGCTGTCGCCGTTGATCACGGTGTCGCCCACCGTAATGCTGTTACCCACGGTCAGATCATCGGCCAGATTGAAGGCCAGATCGGTGCCGGTGCGCGTGACGGTGATGTTCCCATCGTCATTGCTGAAGTCCACCGAACCACCCGGTTTCACGTTCTCTGTGGCGGCGCCATTGGCGCTCACATGCCAGCCCTGAGCAGCGTATTTGATCGCATCGTGCACCGTGTTTTCACCGGTATCACCGATATTGCTCATGCTCAGAGTGCCGTTGGGGGCCAGTGTGGCATTACCACCCAGGATGTTTTTCGTGGTGTTGGCTACATTGCCCAGCACCGAATTCGTGGCATACAACTGGCTGCCATTGATCGCATCCGTGCTGCTCGCGCTGATCCGGCCTGCGGCCACATTCGTCACTGTACGTTTTTCCTGCTCCGTACCCACGCTGACGGTAGCAACAGGACGATCCCCGGCAAAGTTACCGTAGTTCAACCCGTTCAAAGAGGCATTCGAGGTGCCAACCGCGCCTGCTGTCTCTGCACCATCGCCCAGCGCTATCGAACGTGCATTGCCTGCACGTGCGCCCTGACCAATAGCGACGGCACGGTCGGCCGTGCTGCGGGAACCGTCACCCAGCGCAATCGCTTGTCGTTCAAGAGCCCAAGCATCACGGCCCTGTGCAATCGATGCCTCGCCAAAAGCATGAGCGCCCTTGCCCTGTGCCTGTGCATAATCAGCGGTGGCCTGAGCTTCGCGTCCTACTGCAATGCTGCTATTGAACTCGGCAACGGAATCCGTACCCAGCGCAATGGAGTCGCGGTTCCTGTCCTGATTTTCGACATCAGGATTAGGCTGGCCGGAGCGAGCACGCGTGCCCATGGCAATACCACGCGCCGCAAAGGTCTGGGCATCCGTACCGCTGGCCTGGGCATCACTCGCATCAGCCCGCGACCGGGTACCAAACGCCATGGCGTCACTGGCCGTTGCCTCCGCATTGCTACCCTGCGCGATACCGCGAGCAGCATTCACCACCGAGTTTTTACCAATCACAATCCCTTCCACTGCTGTGGAACTGGATTCTGTACCAATCACAATCGAATTCTCGACAGAGGGACCGTTTGCCTGGCGATCCGTATAGGAATCCCGGCCAATTACGATGGAGTTCTTGTCACGGCTAACGACATGCGTACCAATCGCTACACCACTCTCGTCGCGCGCCTCGGATTGGGAATTACCGATGGTCGTGGAGTTCACCCCCAAGCCCTTGATGTTGTGCCCCATCACCACAGAGGACGCTCCCTCTGCCCCTGCCATATACCCAATGGCAACCGAGTCTTTCTCCTTGGCAGTCGCATCCGGGCCGATGGCAATCGAATCAATGGCGGTAGCAGCAGCACCATTATTATTCTTGTTGCCCTTGTCCACACCACCATCATTGACACTGAAGTAACCCGTCTTGCTGTCGGCAATCTGCTGGCCCCAATCCTTGTCGACCTTCTCGGCCAGCTTTTCATAGTCCACTGTCGCACCCAGCGTCACCTGATCTACTGCCGATTGCAGCTGGCGCACGTTCACTGCATCCGTATCATTGGCACCGTCTTCCACGTTCACAATACGACGTGTGAACTCACTGCCCGCCTGGCTACTGCCAACCGACACTGCACTTCCATCGAAGCCTCTATTGGTGAACCGGCCCAGACCGGACACATCATTTTGTGCGGCATAAGAGTTCAACCCCAGGGCCACAAAATTGCTGTCTGCATGTGCATTAGGACCAATGGCTGTACCCGTTCCCAATGCCGTTGTCTGACGGCCCACCGCGACCCCGGTATTACCGGCAATCGCCTTGTACCCAATCGCCACGCCTTCTGTTTCAGCGCCGGAGTCCTCACCAATACCGATCGCACGATTGGATGACAGCCCACGATTCGCATTCTTGCCCAGGCTGACATTGCTATCGCCAATGATATTCTGGCCAGCATCTCGGCCAAGCGCCACGTTCTCGTTGCCATCCACGCCATTGCCGGTGCCATCACCCAGCGCCACATTGAACTGACCTTTGACGTTCTGACCACTGGCCTGACCGATGGCAATATTGTGCGAACGATCACCCGGCAGATGATTGCCAGTCGCCCGGCCAGCACCATTACCGATAGAGATATTGTTTTCTGCATCAGCCTGAGCACCCAGACCCAAGGCGATCCCGTTAGCCCCACTGGCCTGTGCCTGCATACCCAAGGCAAGCGCATTATTTCCACTCGCCGCTGCTTCGCGGCCTACCGCAACGCTGGCCAAACCGCTGCTCTGACTATCCTTGCCAATCGCAATCGCCGCCTCCGGTTTGGGTCGACTGTCTGCGCTGGCGACACTGGCACCGTCACCCAATGCAATCGCGCTCTGGGCATCGGCCAAAGCGCCCTGGCCTGCAGCGATACTACGATCACCCTCTGCCTTGGACTCAGGGCCAATTGCAATGGATTCTTCGCCGTTCGCCTCGGCGTCAGGCTGCTCTGAATTGGCACGGAAATACTTCACACCAGGATTGGTATCATCCACACCCAAGGTGGTCAGACGATCGTTGACCGTTACCAAGCCTGCTTCAGCCGCTCCAATGCGGCTACCATGATCAGCAATAACCGTTTCATTGTCCGAGATTCGGGTGTCATGGGCCGTAATGGCTGTTTCATTATCCGTAATCCGGGTGTCATGACTCGTAATGGCCGTTTCATTGTCCGTAATGCGAGTCCCGTGATCCGTCAGAGTGGACTCATTACCCGTAACACGAGTTTCCAGCCCATCAATCTTGGTCTGCACATCGGCAGAAGTTGCATTGAGCTGCGTCAGGGTCGCCACAGACTCCCCACCCACCGTAATCTGATCGGCACTCAAGACACCGGAGATGGTCAGGCTGCTCAGCCCCACAATGCTGCCACCACCCACAAATTGGATAGTACCGCCGGGGCTGGTGAAGTTGATGGTGTTGTCCTGACCGTCGCCAGGAATCTCGACAACAGCCCAGGCATTGCTCACCGCCAATGCGCTGGCTGTCAACAAGGCAAGCAATCCCATACGTGCGGAGAAAGACGAACGCTTGCCTCCCTTTACGCAAGAAGAACTGCGCTTCCCTTTTGCTGCCTTGTTCTCTGAAACGGCAACAAATGTTCCAGTCTGCTCATTCCAGATGGTTTTATAGATGTGATTCATCTCTGTTCCTGATCCTTTAAGGAATACCTGTTGAGTGCAAAGTTGGTGTGTGTGGGGTTGAAACTGTCTCTAACGGACAAGGGTTCCGCCCCCTCCCATGGGGGTTGAACGCAAGGAGATGCAATGAAGTAGCCCTGGACGGCGTGCACACCGGCATCGACGCTCAGCTGGAAATCCAGCTCCGTCTCAATGCCTTCTGCGATGACGTATTGGCTGATGCCGCAAGAGGTCTGAACCAAGGAGTTCAGGGCGGCGATCCCGTCCTTGTGCCGTGCTTGATGCACCAGGGCTTTATCAATTTTTATGACGTGAGGACGGATCTGGCGGGCCAGATCCAGGGTGTTGAATCCGGCCCCAATATCATCAATGGCGACTTTGCAGCCCAGACTGCGCAAGGTGCAAAGCAGCTTAGCGGCAGCCTTATGATCAAAGACGCAGGCCGTCTCCGTGATTTCCAAAGTCAGGCGACTGGCCAACTGCGGAGCATTGCCCAGCACTGCGATCAACAGCCGCCACCACGGCCCGTGCTGCAAGGACAAGGGGGAAATATTGCAGGCCAGGTGGATGTCCGGATAACGCTCCAGTAGCTGCACCACCGACCAAAGCACACTGGCATCAAGGCGTTCCGTAACATGCAGGCGCTCAATCGCCTGCACAACGGGCGCACAAGAGCCTGACTGGCAGCCTGAATCGGCATCATCCCAGCGCAACAGCGCTTCGTAGTACAGAACGTGTTCGCGGTTCTGCACAAACACAACGGGCTGAAAGGACAAGGCAATCTTGCCGTCTTGCATATCTGCAAAGAAACGGGATGCCAGCGCCATGTCTTGTCGAGTCTGGTCGCCGTCCTGCGGCTTGATCTCGGAAAAGGCAATCGTGCTTGCCAGCGAACGCAGATGAGACAGGCAGACCGGCTGGTCAACAGACGCTTCCACCCAGGCCAGTACCACATTCACCAGGATGAGCTCGGAGCCGCATCTGACAGGCTCGTGGCACAGGGCCGCCTGGCAGCGTTCCAGAAACAGGTCCTTGTCAAACTGGGTGGGCAAGCGGCAATCCGTCAAGCCAATCAACACCACCTGGTCAAGTACCAGGATGTCGCTACGCACGACGCCGTAAGGACGTAGACGCTCCTGAATGGCGGACAAAAGGGCTTGCTGGAGCAGGCGCGCATCATAGGCCTGAGCAAGCGATGCCAGGCTGCGCAGCCCTAAAAGCAAATAGCTGCTTGAAGGAGTAACTTGCTGCAACCAGCAGGACAAGGACTCTACCGACCGGGCGCCCATTACACGCCCCGCATCGTCGGCTGGCACTCTGGACGCTGAGTCTGAATCAGCGCCTGGCTTTCAACCTGGCAGCGGTCAAAAAGCCTCCTTTATGTCAACATCCATTCCATAACAAATAGACACGTTTGTACGTGGAAATTACGCTGAAAAGGATCATTTCGATGCGCTATTCGGTTGGGACTAAAAGGAGGCTTCTTGTCAAAATCGCAAGCCTATTTACGCCTTTTCTTAACCATTGTTGACGCTTGCCTATGGCTGGCTGCAACGTTCTTCAGAAAGTGCATCAGCCAGACCTACTTCGTGTTGACACACATGTGGCCGCCGCTAACACTTAATCAGTATCTGCATCTGAAACACAGCGTTAATAAAAAATTACGTAATAGTTTTTATTGCAATACGAGCTACCTCAATCGCCGTTTACGTGGCAGCAGGTTTGCATGCGGTTAGTAAAACTTGGCATCGCGTGGCCAACATTCCACTAGACCATCTTGGGTTTACTAACATCGACTGCATTGAGATGTCGTCGAGTGGGAGGGGGGAGGCTGCGCTTTGCGCTAGGAAGATGGGTACTATGAGTAAGAAATATGGATATGCACGCGTTTCAACACAGGATCAAAACCTGGACCTACAGATCGCGGCTTTAAAAAAGGTGAATTGTGATCATATCTATACGGATAGAGGAGTATCCGGCGCTAAAGCAACGCGTCCGGGATTGAATCACCTGCAGCGAAAATTGAAATCGGGCGACACGCTGATTGTCTGGCGTCTGGATAGACTGGGCAGGTCATTGCGCTATTTGGTCGACACCATTGATCGCTTGGGCAAAGAAAATATCCATTTCATTTCCCTGACGGAAAATATTGACACCACCACATCGGGCGGCAGATTGCTTTTTCATATGATGGCCGCCCTGGCCGAATTTGAACGATCGCTTATCAGTGAACGTACCCGCGCGGGAATGGCCGCTGCACGTGCCAATGGCAGGCCACTAGGCCGGCGCCCTGCCCTGTCGCCAGCCCAACACAAGGAAGCCCTTATTGCGCTGACCAATCAGGTTCCGCTGGAAATCGTTGCAAAAAAATATGACGTACACCCCAGGACGATACGTCGTATCAAAGCCATGTCCTCATCCTAGCCAGGACCGTGCCGGGAACGTGAGCGGTAACAGGCACTGCCGCCACACATCAATAAGGCGGCAATGCCGCCTTTTACTGCACCAGCTGATTCATCTCGATAATTGGCAGCATCACCGCCAGCACAATCAGCAAGACCAAGCCCCCCATCAGCAGAATCATCAAAGGTTCCAGCAAGGCCGTCATGGTCAAGGCTTTGCGCTCCAGTTCAGTTGATAAGGTCGTCGCCGCCCGATCCAGCATGGGCGCCAGTTCACCGGTTTTTTCACCACTGGCAATCAGTTGCACCAATAAGGGCGGGAACAAGGCACTGCGCTGCAAGGCGGTAGCCAAAGGCAGGCCCTCGCGCACATGAATGGCAGCCTGGTTCACGGCATCGCGCAAGGCCAGATTGGACACGGTACGCCCGGCCGCCTCCAGGGCGGTTAGCAAGGCAACATTGCTGCCAGCCAGAATCGCCAGCGTAGCGGCGAAGCGAGCAGTGTCCACCCCCAGCAAATATCCCCCCAGAACAGGCACGCTTAACAGGCGTCGGTGAAAGGCCAGCTTCAAGGCCGGCTGTCGCAGCAGGAAGGCCACCAGCACAGCCACCAATACCAGCAAAACAAATAACACCACCCCCCACTCACGCAGCAGATCGCTGGCGCTGATCATGACGCGAGTCAACATGGGCAATTGCTGCTTGGCCTGGGTGAAGGCCCCTACCACTTGCGGGACAACGTAGCTCAGCAGGAACACCACCATCGCCACCGAAATCAGGCTGACGATGGCTGGATAGATAAAAGCTGTCAGCACCTTGCCACGCAAGGCTCCGCTGTCCTCGATGAAACTGGCCAGACGGTCCAGCACTTTTTCCAGCTCGCCAGACTGCTCCCCTGCCCGCACCAATGCTCGGTAAATCTCAGGAAAGTCACGCGGATGATTGGCCAAGGCATCGCTCAGGCTTTGCCCTGCTCGGATATCAGCACGCAAGGCGGCCAGCAATTGCACCAAAGGCCGACGCGTCGCCTGTTCAATCACCACACCCAGGCTGGCCTCCAGAGACAAGCCCGCCGCCACCAGACTGGCTAACTGACGGGTTAGCCAGGATAGCTCGGTACGGCGCAGCCCCGCACTGCGGGCACGAGCGGCAGCCCGGCTACGCCCTGCTTTCAGGGAAACCGTCAACAGACCTCGGGACAGTAACTGCTGGCGTGCCAGCCGTTCGCTCTCGGCCTCCAACACCCCCCGCTCGCTGCGCCCGGCCTGGTCCACCGCTTCATAGTGATAGGTACCCATGCTGTCTCGCCCCCCCCTATAACTCGCGCGTGACGCGCAATACTTCTTCAGGGGTACTGATGCCCTGTTCTACCCAACGCTGGGCATCTTCACGCAAGCTGCGCATACCCGATTCACGCGCGGCCTGACGCAAGGCGGGCTCGGCTCCGGCGGCATTCAACAAGTGTTGAGCACGTTCGTCGATGCGATACAGCTCATGAATACCGGTACGGCCTTGATAACCTGTGTGGGCGCAATGCTCGCAACCATCCGGGCTGGCCCGGTACTGCCCGTGCTCGGCAGGCTGACGACAATGTCGGCACAGCTTGCGTATCAGCCGCTGGGCCAGCACCCCGCGCAAGGTGGAGGCCAGCAAGAAGGGCTCCACGCCCATATCGACCAAACGCGTCGCCGCTGACACGGCATCGTTGGTATGCAAGGTAGCCAGCACCAGATGCCCCGTCAGGGAAGCCTGCACCGCAATCTGCGCGGTTTCCAGATCGCGGATTTCCCCGATCATGATGATGTCCGGGTCCTGTCGCAATATGGCGCGCAAGGCGCGGGCAAAGCTCAATTCAATACGGGGATTGACCTGCGTCTGGCCTACGCCGGGCAGGTCATACTCAATCGGATCTTCTACCGTCAGCACATTGCTGCGCGCCGTATCGACTCGCCCCAGGGCCGCATACAAGGTGGTGGTCTTGCCACTGCCGGTAGGCCCGGTAACCAGCACAATGCCGTGTGGTTGATGAATCAGCTCATCGAGCTGAGCCAGAATATCCGGGGCCATGCCCAGACGCTCCAGCTCCAGTTGCCCGGCGGACTTGTCCAGCAAGCGCATCACGGCCCGTTCGCCATGTCCGGTAGGCAGGATCGAGACACGCAGATCCAGCGCTCTGCCCCCCACTTTCAAGGCTATACGACCATCTTGCGGCAGCCGTTTTTCGGCAATATCCAGGCTGGCCATGATCTTGATACGCGACACCAAAGCACCATGCAAGGCTCGGCGCGGACTGACGATATCGCGCAGGCGGCCATCCACCCGGTAGCGCACGACCGAATGGGTTTCATACGGCTCCAGGTGTATATCACTGGCACCATCCCGCACCGCCTGGGTGAACAAGGCGTTGATCATGCGGATGACTGGCGCATCGTCCTGATTTTCCAGCAAGTCAGTGACAGCGGGCAGTTCCTGCATCAGGCGATCCAGGTCCACCTCATTGGCCGCCGCATCCACCACGCTGGCGGCATCGTCGCCCTGGGCGTAACTGGCATCAATCAAGGTATCCAGTTCCGCATCAGGCACTTGGCGCTCGTCCAGCTCGGGATAGCGTCGCCGCAACTCCACCAGAGCCCAATCCGGTGTGCGCTCGCTAATCACCAGCGTGCCCACACCTTGCTGCTGCGTCAGCACCGCTCGATGCTGACGTGCCCAAGAGTACGGCAGACGGGTCATAGCGTCTCTCGCAGGTCCACGGTTCCGGACGAGCCTCCGGCCTGCGGCAAGACCATGTGTCCCGCATCCGGATGGAACCAGGTGGAGCGATCCGGCAAGCCTGTCTGCACGGCACGCATGTAGTTGTAGCGGTCCAAAGACAGGCTCTGGCTGTCTTGCGCATTACGCACGATATGCGGACGCAGAAACACCATCAAATTGGTTTTGGTGCGCTTGCGTTTTTCGTACTTGAACAGATTGCCTACCAGCGGGATATCGCCCAACAAGGGAACAGATTGTGTGCCGTCCTCAATCGAGTCTTCCAGCAAGCCACCCAGCACAATGATCTGCCCATCATCCACCAGCACATTGGTGCTCAGCGCCCGTTTGCGCGTGACAGGCGAATTGGCCGATACCGACATGGCGGTATCAATGCTGCTGACCTCCTGATACAGCGCCATCTTGACGGTACCACCCTCCGAGATCTGCGGACGCACTTTCAAGGTCAGGCCCACGTCTTCACGCTGAATGGTCTGGAAAGGGTTGCTGGCCCCATCGCCCGTGGTGGTGTATTGCCCCGTCACAAAAGGCACGGTGCGGCCCACCATGATGCTGGCTTCTTCATTGTCCAGCGTCATCAGATTGGGAGTAGACAGAATATTGGTGCCGCCCTGGCGTTCCAGCGCACGCGCCAGAACACCCAGATTGACCACTTGCTGGCCCAGCACATTTACCGTGCCTTTCACTACCCCCAGACTCAGACCGGCAGCCAGCGAATCCAGTGTGGTTGCCCCGGCCTTGGTGATGCCGCTACCGCCCAGATTGGCACCGCCCACAAAGCCCGAACCACCATCGGCGATATTGCCACCGCCCGTCATCCACTGAATACCGAACTCGGCGGCATCCTCTGCATTCACTTCCACGATCAGACTTTCCACCAGCACCTGAGCACGCCGTTGATCCAGTTGGTCGATGACTTCACGCAAGCTGCGGTAAACCGGATCGGGAGCCGAAATAATCAAGGTATTGGTGGACGGGTCGGCTTGCACGGTTGCGCCGCCCGCACTGAAGGCCACGGTGCCACTGGCATTGTTCGCAGCACTCAAACCCAGTTCGCCTTGAGGCTGCTGGCCCGTCGTTGCCGAGGTCGTCATGACCTTGGCTCCGCCAGTGGTATTGGCATTGTTATCAGGAGCCAGACTGTTGTTGTTCTGCTGCTGACTCCCGGTAGACACGTTCCCCGAACCCGATTGTCCGGTCAAGGCGGCTCGGAGCACTTCCGCCAGCTGCACCGCCTGGGCATTACGCAGATAGACCACGTGCAGATTGCCCTTATTGCTTTCCGGGCTGTCGATACGGCGTATCAGGTCACGCGCCAGATCCAGACGGGCCGGACTGCCTGCCCGCACCAGCACGGAGTTACTACGCGGATCAGCCACTACGGTAATACGCTGCGCCACATCGTTGCCGGGCGTGTCCAGCATCTGCGAGGCCAGTGCCGCCACGTCCAGCGCCACCCCGTAATCAATCGGGATGATGTCGGTATTCAAGCCGGCGGGAGTATCAATCCCGGCAATCACCTGGGCAATACGGTCCAGGTTGTCGCCATAGTCCGTCACGACCAAGGTGTTATTGGAGGGGTAGGCATTGATAGGGTTGTTGGGCGAAATCATGGGCCGCAACACAGGCACCAAGGCCGTGGCGTTTTCATAACGCAGGGTGAACACGCGGGTTTCCAGCTCGCCGCTACCGCTGGCCCCGGCACCAGCGGCACGCACCGCGCCACCTTGTTGACGCGCTTCGGCTTCAGGCACCACTCGGCTGACCTTGCCATTGCGCAGCACCGCAAACCCTTGCATGCGCAAAGCCGACAGCAGCATCTCGTAGGCGGTGCGGGCATCGACCGGTACCTCGGACACCAGGGTCAGTTGTCCTTTCAGGCGTGGGTCCACGATGAAGTTCTGGCCGGTAAAGCGCGCCAATGCCGCCACAACCCCATCCAGCTCGGCATCCACAAAATTCAGCGTAATGTCGTTACCTTGCGGAAACTCGGCCGGGTCGGGCAGGTCGATCGGCGCAGCACTGCCGCCAACTCGCTGCGGAACCCGACGCGTCACGGCAGGAGAAGGCGTATTGCTATTGGCAAAGCGCGGGTCAGCCTGAGTACTGCGGACAGGCGTCTTGCCGACCGAAGCAAAAAACGAAGAAGGATCGGGGCCGGGTTCAGGCTTCTGACCATTGCTGGCACAGGCGCTCAACAGCACGGCTGCACCCAGGCTTAAAAGGAAGCGAGGCCGCAGCCCAGGAAGTCGTTTAGTCAAGGTACTCATAGTCAAAATATCGTTATTCCTGCTTGCTAGTCGTTGTGGCTATTCGCCATTGGGTTACACCCTGACGCTGAGGCCCCAAGGCCTCCAATAACTCTTTGAATCGTTGATCGTCGGCTTGTTTGGCTTGTGCGCGTCCTTCAAACTGCCCACCCTGCGGCCCCCACTGACCCTGACCTGCCAGGGTCAAATCCCCCGCCAAGGTACGCAGGCTTAACTGCACGCCCTGCCCCTTGCGGCTGACCGCCAATTGGTAATCCCCCAGTTCCGCCTGTGCGGCCAAAGCGGAACGTGCACTGCGCCAATCCAGCTCCAGCAAAGGCCCGGTTTCAGCGGCCAATGCCTGGCTGGGCCAGCGCAGCTGCAACTGTCCTTGCGGTTGCACGGTCTGCAGCAAGGGATGCAAACGCCCTAATAGCGCGGCGGGAGCCGCCAGGCTTTGACCCGAAATACGCCAACCCTGCAGGCTGGCTTGCAGACGCACAGGCTGATCCAGCCAGCCATGGCTCAATTCCATTTGTGGCCAGGGCGTCAGACGCCAGCGCCAGCGGACAGGGCCGGGAACGGTGCGGGCCAGCAGACCCGAACCGACTACCAGCAAGCCTTGCCCGGAAGCCAGACTGCCGTGGGCGGTTTCCAGCCGTAGCGGCAACTGCTCGGGCTGCCAGGCCAGCATCATGCGGGCAGGCAGAAAGGGCACGGCGGCCAACAGCAGGCACAGCACCAGCAAGGCCCACGCGGTGATCTTTGCCAGTTTTTTCATGAAGGCTCTCCTGCACGCAGCACAATGCGGCCATCCAGCAGACCGGCGCGTTCCCGGCTATCGACTACAGAGCGACTCAGGCTGACTTCCTGCACGGCAAAGCCCAGCACACGGGGGGCGTGCATCAACCAATCCATCAAGGCGGGAGCCGCCACGGCCTGGCAGACCAGAACACGCTGCTCAGCCTGAGGCTCCTCTGTCTGGCACTGGGTACCCAGGGTCTGCAAGCTGCGCTGCAAGGCCTTGTCTTGTCCTTGCGCGTCCACAGGCGCTACCAGTTCTTTATCCAGCACCTGAATCTGCGCCAGCACGGTTTGCAGTTGCGCCATCTCGTACTGCAGGCGGGGCAGCTCCTGTTTTGCCAGAGCCAGATCACGAACGGCAGGACGTAGCAGCAGCAACCACAGCAACATCAACACCAGCAAAGCGCCCAGGACCGACAGGGCCAATTGATCCCGACGGCTCAGGGCTTGCCAGTACTGTCTGGCTACCGAAAGCTTGCTTTGCAGGGTCAGCAGTACAGGCTGGAGGGCCGTGAGTTTGCTCATTGCTGCGCCCCCTGCGGGCTGGACGCCTGTGCTGCTTTGCTGAAGCCAATTTCCCATTGACGGGCGGACTCGCCCTGCTTCCACTCCAGATCCGATTCAGCTGGCAAAGGCTGCGCAGGCAGCTCGCTGGCCAGTGTCAAAAGCAATTGCTGATCCTTGAAACTCAATGCCCGCACCTGTCCTTGCAAGGCCGGCCACTGCACGGCGCTGGCCATCAATAAACGATCAAAGGGAGCCGAGGCCGGGCTCTTCTCAGCCAATAAACCATCGCGATGCTGTCTGGCCTGCGTCAAGGGTGCGACGATAACGGGCAAGTGCGGCAAGGCTTGTCGAACCGCCTGCTCCATCTGGGTCTGCACCTGCTTCATCTGAGAGCGCAGCGACTGCGCCTGCTGCTGCAAGACCAGGGTCCAGCTCAAGACGGCGGCCAAAGTCCACCACAGGCTTTGTCGCAGCACGCTGTTTCCGCCACTGGCGGCCATCTCCGGCATCAGCAAGGAGCAGGCGGGTACGGTCAGTGTTTGTCCTTGGCCTTGTCTGTCTTTCTCGTGGCCATCGGACCAGGCATAGACTCCGCTCAAAGGCAGCCCCAACTGGCGCGCCAGCTCTCCCAAGGCCAGCAAGGGCTGGCGCTCCGTCCAGGCCAATTGACTCATACCGGCCGGCCCCGGTGCCGAACAAGCCACCCACACCTGTTCGATAGGGCTCAAGCACATAGGCTCGACCGCACTGCATGCCACGGCTTGCCGCCGCGAAGCACTGACCGAAGGAATACGCGCTTCAGTCACCGTCGCCATCCCCGCAGGCAAGACCAGCTCCAAAGAGCGGGCCAGACCCTTGAACGCCTGCACCTCTCCCCGCCCACGGCGCAGCACCCTGGCGCGCTTGTCCCGCAGCACAAAATCCACCGGCTGATCCAGCCTTGGCGGAGAGTCCAAATAAATACGCAGCACTTTGCTCATCACTTCAACGAATCCAGACAATCCGGCTGCGATCCGCGGCCCTGTTGATCAGGGCCTGGGTCGCCACCCGGCTATGGTCAAGTCGCAACTCACCACTTAATAAAAACCACTCACTGCGCACGCTCAGCGTTTGCCCTTCCAGCGCCTCCTGACGTTGGAGGCGGGCTTGCACATCGGCCTGATCCCGAAACCACTGGCCCCGGTCGCGCTGCTCCAGCAGGCCTTGCCACTCCACCAGACTGACGGAAGGCTGCACCGCCGCCAGCACCTGGGCACTGGCGGTATTCACATTCAGGGATTTGGCTTGCGGCAAATAGCTGAGATAAGGCTCCAGCTGCTTGGCCTGTTGCGCCGCATTGGGAAAGAAGTCCTGCAAATGAGAGGGCCAGGGCGCTTGCCCGGCCTGCGCCCGCTCCAATCGCTGGGCCAGCTCCAAAGCCAAAGAGGGTTCCTGCTGCACACTGCCCAGCAACTGTTCCAATGCCTGCACATAGCGGGCCTGAATACGGCCATCGCGCAGCAATAAAGCCAGATTGAATTTGCCCTGCTCGTCCTGGATATAGCCGGAGAAGTAAGCTGCGCGGGTCTTGTCCGGTGTCTCTATCTTCAGCTCGCTCAGGGCCTGCGCCCACAGCCCACCTTTATGCGTCACAGCCGAACGCTGCGAGTCCAGACGCAAGACCAGCACAGCCCAATCCAGCGCACCACGCAGCAGCCAGTTGGCCTGCATGTAATCACGCTCGCTGGCCAACTGTGTTGCCAGCCCACTTTGACGCTGGACGATGCCCATGGTGGCAATGGACACCGCCATCACAACGACCAACGCATTGATCACCGCCATGCCCTGTTGGGTTACCCGCTTCATAGCAGCATCACCACTTTGCGATACGGGTGCTCCTGCCCTTCCAATTGCACGGTCAGCTCTATGCCAGTCGCCGCTGCTCCGGCCTGCTCGGGCCACGGCCAGCTTTGCCAACCACGCGCTGGAATCCAGATACGCAAGTTCCAGGCAGTGACCTGCTCCAGCACATCTTGCAAAGGGCTCAATTCAGGCAAGGGGTAAGCGGTCCCAGCCTGAGCAATGGCACGCTGCAACACGCCCTGCTGCAAGCGCCATTGGATCTGCTGGGTTCCCGCTCCGGATTCAGTACGACGCTCAATCATCAGGATGGCCGGGCCCTCGCCCTTGGCCTGCCAGCGAATACTGGCAGGCAATACCGCCATCGCCCCCGTCGGGTCTGCCGGACCTGGCACAGGAGGCAAATGCAGTTCCAGATCCCGGCCCATTTGAGACAAGACATTGAACAAGGCCTGGGTCTGGCGCGCCTGTCGACCAAGTTGCTCATCCGCATGCAAGACCGCGTCCAGGCCGCGCCAGGACATCAGGCTGATCAAGGCCATGATGGTCAGAGCCACCAGCATTTCCACCAAAGTGAAGCCTTCCTGGCCGGCGTCTGTCATGGCAAGGACGCCAAGGTCGCGTGCAACTCGGCCAGCACGGGGCCTTTGGGCATGGAAGCCTGGACCGTTACCTGACGAAAGAAACGATTGGCCGTGGCTTGCACGGTTTGCTTGCACTGCAAATTAAGAGGCCCCTGGCGACACGGCACCACGGTTTCACCCGGTTCGGGAAACAGGCGGCGCAAGCGCATCTCGGCTACCACGCCATCAACGGCCAGCAAGGCCAGGCTGCGTTCATGCATGGCCTGGCTACCAGAGGCACTAAGGCCCAGCGCACGCAAGCCGGCAGTCAAGGCTACCGAGACGATTGCCAGCGCAATCAGGACTTCAATCAAACTCATGCCACGCTCTGTCATGACTGCACATCAAAGCGGCCCGTCGGATCACTGCGCAAATGCAGGACCTCGTGGCCATCATCCAGCTCCAGCTGACGCGGCGCGGACAACCATTCATTCACAAAAACCCACGGTCCCGCCGGCTCCAGGCGCACACGCACTGACTCCATAGTCCAGGATCGCTGAGGAAATAATTGGGCAAAGCGGGCCTGATCGCGCAGCCAGCCCGGCGTAGGACTGGAGCCATCGGTAGCGTCCGGAATCAGGCTGAAGCGATAACCCTGCTGATCCGCCGTCCAGGCCACGCTGCGCCCGCTTTCACGCACATAGCTTTGCAGTTCGGCCAGCCGCAGGGCCAGTTGACGGGCTTCTCGCTGTATCCCCTGATCCCGGTCCAGTACCAGCACGCTTAAGCCTGCGCTGCTGACAATGCCCACGATCAGCAAGACCACCAGGGTCTCGATCAAGGAAAAGCCCCGCTGTGCCACATCAGTCCCAATTGCCTATATCGGCATCACTGCCCGACCCGCCGGCCTGCCCGTCCGCCCCTAGCGAGAACACATCAATCTCGCCATGAACGCCGGGTTGCAGATACTGGTACGGGTTGCCCCAAGGGTCGTTGGGCAGACGGTCCATATAAGGACGCCAATTGCGAGGCTCGGGTGGCTGGGTCGGACGCTGGTGCAGCGCCGTCAAACCTTGAGCCGTACTGGGGTAACGGCCGTTATCCAGGCGGTACAGCTTCAGGGCCTGGGTCAGCGCGGCAATATCCTGACGAGCCGCGACGGCACGTGCCTGATCGGGGCGGTCCATCAGACTGGGGACGACCAGGGCCGCCATAATGCCCATGATGACCACCACCACCATGACCTCAATCAGAGAAAAACCGTGTTGAGCGCGGGACTGAAGCGAGCCGGCCAAACGGCGTGCCGGACGGCGAGATAAAGTAGATCGAGACATGAAGGAAATAAGCTATCCAAAAAAACCCAAGCTCTTGTCATACGGGCTTCATGGAGCACACGCACACTAAGAGCCCTTAAGACAGCCATCTCGGCCGTCTGCCAAAGCACTATGCGATGCAGTCTAAATGGGTATTATTTCCGCCATATTTCCGTCACATCTTTGGCTGCGTCTGTGTCAGGCCGGTATTGCTCTGGCCCTGATCAACCTGCTGATCAATCTGTTCCTGCCCTCGGAGGGAACGATTGCGCCGGTGCTGGATGAAGATCATCGCGAACAGATCAGCACACAACAAATTGCGCAGTGGTTTGGAGGCAGCACCGCGCTGCCCGAGCTGCGCTTGCACGGCATGATTGTGAGCGGCCAGGCTGGCGCAGCCCTGCTCAGCATCAATCAACAGCCGGTACGTGCGTATCGCCCTGGCCAGGAGCTGGCACCGGGCGTGCTGCTGGATTCGCTGCAACGCGAGCATATTGTGATTACGGTCGATGCCGTACCCCAACAAATCGCCACCGAGCGCAAGGGCCCCGCCATCATTCCCGGTATCCAGCAAGGGGCTCAGCCCTGAAGTGAAGAGTTAGCAGTATGATTTAAAGCTGTCTTCCTTCTTCACCCTGGTGGGTATGCCTGCTTTACTTCGTCACTGGTTTGACAGCCTGCGCCCCAAGTCGCTGGCCATTGCACGCCCTGAAATGCTGCGTGCCACGCTAGGCGCCACGCTTAGTGTGCTGATAGTTTCCTCTCTTAGCCTGTACCTGTCGGATTTCGCACACACGCATCATTGGTTGGTGGCGTCCCTGGCCGCCAGTGCCTTGCTGATCTTTCTGGTGCCAACCAGCCCTCTGGCTCAACCCTGGAACATAGTGCTGGGCAATCTGGTGGGTGCGCTCACAGGCATTACCTGTGCGGTGCTGCTCCCTCATCCGATTGCTGCCATTACGATGGCCGTCTGCGTTGCCATGCCCATCATGCTGGCCCTGCGCTGCGTGCACCCGCCCAGTCTGGCTATGGCGGTCTTTCCTGCCCTGAATGGTATTCAGAACTACGATTTCGTCCTGTTTCCGGTGCTGTTTGACTCCTGCGTGCTGATCCTTCTGGGCATGCTGTACAACCGCCTGACCGGCGTGGCTTACCCGCCAGTACACAAGCCCGCAACACGCCCCGCCGCTACTCCTGCCCGCTTTACGGACCAGGATTACGATGCGGCCTTGAGCCACTACAACCAGACGCTGAACATCAGCCACGATGACCTGGAAAAGCTGGTCAGCTATGTGCACCAGTCTGCCTTCCGGCGCAATCTGGGCACCCGCCGTTGCTCCACCCTGATGAATGATGCTCCCCTGTCCTGTCAGGTCAGCACGCCCTTGCAACAAGCCTGGGACATGATGCGCGAGCGCAAGATCAAGGCTTTGCCAGTACTGGATCAGAACAAGCACGTGATTGGTATCTTGGCCCTGTCGGACTTCTTGCAGCGTGCCGGGCTGGATCAACCGGATAATCTGCGCCAGCGACTCAAGCGCTTTTTAAGCCCCCGGCAGCGTGCCGCGCCCACAGTAGCCGAGATCATGACCACACCTGCCGTCACCGCCAATGCAAACTGGTCGGTGGCCGAGCTGATTCCCCTGTTCAGCCAGGGTCGCCATCGCCATATGCCGGTGGTCAATGATCACAAGGAGCTGGTGGGCATGATCACCCAATCTGATCTGATGCTGGAGCTGTTCAGAATCCTGCAGCCCGCACGCGGCAAGCCGGATTGAACATAAAGGCTCAGCCCAAATAAAAATCCCCACTGTTTGCCATCGCCAAACAGTGGGGACAGATCAGCGCCAGTGCAGTGAGCACCGGCACAGAACCTTTTTACTCGGCCTGCAAGACACCACGGCGCAACTGATCGCGCTCGATGGATTCAAACAAGGCCTTGAAGTTGCCTTCACCAAAACCATCATCGCCCTTGCGCTGGATGAACTCGAAGAACACGGGGCCCATCAAGGTTTCAGAGAAAATCTGCAGCAAGAGACGGCGGTGGCCACCTTCCGATGTGCCATCGAGCAAAATGCCACGGTTTTGCAGTTCTGCAGTCGGTTCACCGTGCGCTGGCAAGCGGCCTTCCAGCATCTCGTAATAGGTTTGTGGCGGCGCGGTCATAAAGCGCATGCCCATGGCTTTGAGCTTGTCCCAGGAGGCAATCAGATCGTCAGTCAGGAAGGCCACGTGCTGGATGCCTTCACCATTGAATTGCATCAGGAACTCTTCGATCTGGCCCGAGCCCTTGGCGGATTCCTCGTTCAAAGGAATGCGGATCTTGCCATCGGGGGCGGTCATGGCTTTGGACGTCAGGCCGGTGTATTCGCCCTTGATGTCGAAGTAGCGAATCTCACGGAAGTTGAACAGGTGCTCATAGAACTGGGCCCAGTAGGCCATGCGACCGCGGTACACGTTGTGGGTCAGGTGATCGATCTCTTTCAAGCCCGCGCCCACGGGATGACGATCCACGCCGTCCAGGTAAACGAAGTCAATGTCGTAGATGGAGTTGCCTTCGCCAAAACGGTCGATCAGGTACAGAGGGGCGCCACCAATGCCTTTAATCGCAGGCAGGCGCAGCTCCATGGGGCCGGTAGGAATATCGACAGGCTGGGCACCCAGCTCCAGCGCGCGTTCGTAGGCTTTCTGCGCATCACGCACGCGAAAGGCCATGCCGCAGGCCGAAGGGCCGTGCTCGGCGGCAAAGTAAGCGGCGTGGCTCTTGGGTTCTTCGTTCAGGATCAGGTTGATCTCGCCCTGGCGATACAGGGACACTTTCTTGGAGCGGTGTACCGCCACTTTGGTGAAACCCATCATCTCGAATACGGGTTCCATCACGCCAGGCTGGGGAGCGGCAAATTCGATGAACTCAAAGCCCATCAGGCCCATTGGATTTTCAAACAAGTCAGTCATAGCAGACTCCAGTTGCAATCAGGTAATCAAAGACGGCGTAAAAACGCCTTGAAACTTGGGCTCAAGCCTTGCAGGGGGGCGCGCAGGATACCCCACGCACACTGCGTGCCAAGTGATCACCAAACAACAATTGAAATCCCAGAAACCTCACAGGCTCTGCTCCAGTGGGCGGGAAGCCGAAATGCGTTCCCATCGCCGACACTTATTATCAGGGAAACAGGCTTTTTTTAGATATAGAGCATTACCCTAGAGGCTTAAACCACCTGCTCTAGCGCGCCAGCAACTGGGGGACCGAAGAGACCAGCATGGCAATGCCGGACAGGGTCAACAAACTTAAAACAATGGCCCGAAACGTGCTTTGGCTAATGCCCACATACAGGCGCGCGCCCGCCAGCACGGGAATCAGCACGGCCAGCATCACCAGCCCTATAGACGGCAACATGGCGGGCAGAATAGAACCGGAGGCAATATAGGCCAGCAAAGTCACCGACAAGGTCGCCAGATTGAAGTTTTGTATAACGGCGCGCTGCTCGTCTTTGGGCAATCCGGTCATGGTGGTCCACAAGGTAGGAATCACCCCCGTCATGCCACCGAGCCCACCCATGATGCCGCCTATCAAGCCGGACACGGCATTGGTCAGGCGGCTACGTACCCGGACATGGCCCAAACGGCTGGACATCAGCATGATGGGACACCAGATCACCATCAAGGTCCCTAAAAATGCCTTGAATACAGCTGCATCCAGAAAAGGCAGCAAATAGGTGCCCAAAGGCACTCCGATCAGGCCACCGGCCAGAAACGGCAGCAGGATCTGCCAATAAGAAGTGCGCCGCCGGGTAAAGGCGGCAATCATCTGTCCTGTCCAGGCACCGCAGACCGCCAGCACCGCGGCCAATTGAGGCTCCAGAAACCAGGCCCAGCAAGACATGGCTACCATGCCAAAGGCAAAGCCCGACAGCCCCTGAACAAAACCCGCCACAATGGCGCCAAAAGCCACCGCCCAATAAACCGACTCCATCATCCCCTGCTGCTCCTTGCCTGAAGACAAGCGACAGTATCCCTCTTTACGAAGCGAGCGGGCAGAAAAAAGCCTCCACAATGGAGGCTTCCCAAACTGTTACCGGCGTCGGCCAAGACTGGCCAATCAGGCCTGGTTCAGATTGGTTCAGGCTGGGTCAGCAGCACGCAGATCACGAGGTTGGATCAGCGATTCGGCACGCAACACTTCGTTCAGGGTCTCGGCGTCCATCAGGCCACGCTTGAGAACCACGTCACGAATATTGGTACCTGTCTGGAAGGCTTCGGCGGCAACCGAGGTAGCGGCTTTGTAACCGATGAACGGATTCAAGGCAGTCACCAGGGAAATGGAACGCTCGATATTGCTTTCCAGGCATTCACGGTTGGCAGTGATACCTACCACGCAGAACTGGGTCAGCGTGTCGCAAGCATTGCTCAACAGAGCCATGCTACGCAGCAGGGAGTGAATGATCACAGGTTCAAACGCGTTCAACTGCAATTGACCGGCTTCAGCAGCCATGGTCACGGTCATGTCGGCACCGATCACTTCAAAGGCAACCTGGTTGACCACTTCCGGGATCACGGGGTTGACCTTACCGGGCATGATGGACGAACCAGCTTGCACGGCGGGCAGACAAATTTCACCCATACCGGCACGAGGACCGCTAGAGAGCAGACGCAAGTCGTTGGACAACTTGGACAGCTTGACGGCAGCGCGCTTCAATACGCCCGACAGGTGCAGGAAACCACCGCAATCCTGAGTTGCTTCGATCAGGTCGGCAGACACACGCAGCTGAACACCGGACAGATCGGACAAGGCCGCGACAGCCAGCTCGGCATACTCGGGGTGAGCCGTAATACCAGTACCAATAGCCGTACCGCCCAGGTTCACGTCGCACATCAGTTTGCGCGATTCTTTCAGGCGCACGATGTCTTCGTTGATCATGGTGGCAAATGCATTGAACTCCTGACCCAGGGTCATGGGCACAGCATCTTGCAACTGAGTGCGGCCAATCTTCATGTACGAGGAGAACTCCTCGGACTTTTTCAGGAAGGCATCACGCAGACGCTCCATGGCGGCAAACAGCGGGTCCAGCGAACGGTAGGCCGCCAGGTGCAGAGCCGTTGGGTACACGTCGTTGGTACTTTGGGCCATGTTCACATCTTCATTGGGGTGAAGATATTGATACTCGCCGCGCTTGTGACCCATATGCTCCAAAGCCAGGTTACAAATAACCTCGTTGGCATTCATATTGGTCGAGGTACCTGCGCCGCCCTGAATCATGTCTACCACGAAATGCTCATGGCACTTGCCTGCTTGTACAGCCTGACAGGCAGCCACAATGGCGTCGTGCTTATCCTGCTCCAGCAAACCCAGTTTGAAATTGGCCTGAGCAGCTGCCTGCTTGACCAGCGCCAGAGCATTAATCAGTTCCGGGTAAGTTGAAATAGGCGTACCGGTAATGTGGAAATTCTCCTTGGCACGCAAGGTATGAACACCATAATAGACTTCATCGGGGACTTGGCGGTCTCCCAGCAAATCATGTTCGATACGGAACTGACTCATAATTCCTTCGTTTCCTTAATAACGATAGCAAGACTTTTTTGATACGCCTCATACTCGATCCCGGACTACAAACGGAACAAAGCCCTGCCATTTCTTGCGAACTTGGCAGGGGCTCGGGGACATGCTGGCAAATACCGCTAATAAGCTTTGGATAATGCTTGTATCCAAACCCGGAAAGCAAAGGCCCGTAAAAAACGGGCCTCTATTGCAATCCACCAAGCGGGGTGAATGATCCAACCGCCTTTTTTGAAGGCATCGTCGAGCTCGGGAAGCGCTGAGAACATTGTAAACGCCGAGCGCTCGCATGCGTGTCGTTTTGCGGTTTTTCTTGAGTTGGGCCGCTCTGCTTTCCTGACTGACAGTTGAAAACTGACTTAATTTAGCGGTGTATCTCCGATATAGCTCGCTCATCCTGTCTGTAACAAGAGTCTGGCGCTTTGTGCACGAGCGTTGCGCGCTTGCATCATTTTGATGCTGTTTCACCATAAGACTCACAACACAAGATCAAAAATCACCCTGGCGATGCCCGGATTGGAAGTCCGGAAACCTTGCGATTTGAGAAAAAAAGGAAGGCGAAAGAGTATACACAGGCATTAAGGCTATTCTCTAAACCCGCAGCCGCTTATACTGAAAAAAACCAGTCTTATTTTACTAAATGAAAATTCCTGATCAATAAAAGATGTTTAAATCAGTAAAAATGGAATTAAAAAATAAGATAAATTTCCACATTAAAAGCAGCGGCTCAGTAATAAAAGAAAGCAGGCCCGGTTTTATTGGGTTTTGTTGATTCTTTCTAAATAACTACTGCTCTTTGCCGCGCACTCCTTAACGGCACAGCACTATGAAATTACTCGATCTGAAATATCAAACTATCCTGAGCGAATCCCAGCGCCAGGCCCACCCTAAAACCGAGGATATCGAACTGTGTTTACGCGTTCTGTCGCTGGCCTCCAGCATTAATCGCGCTTCCAGCTCCGTTTTGAACGAGTTTGGCCTGTCCGAAGGCCGTCTGGTTCTGCTGTTTTTGCTTAGCCGCCAACCGTCTGGCCTGAGCCCCGCCTTGCTGGCAGAACAAGCGGGTGTCACCCGCGCCACCATCACCGGACTGCTCGACGGGCTGGAGCAGCAGCAATTGCTGGTGCGACAAAACAATACGTCGGACCGCCGCGTGCTCACTGTTAAACTCACCGAAGCCGGACAAGAGTTGTGCGAGCACCTGCTGCCCTATTACATCGAGTGGCTCTCGGGCGTATTTAGCCATGTGCCCCAAGACGTGCGCCAACGCTTGTCCAGTTTGTTATCCAAGGCCCTGCAAGGCGATAGCACCCCGGACATCAAAGTTGACAAGCCACTTTCGCACCCTCTGCCCACAACCCTGCAACGCAGTTATATGGCCTAAGACGCAAACCCGTCTTGCCCAAGGGGCGACCTTGCTGTCGACCCCACACCATCAAGGGTGGCACCGATACGGTTGCCACCCTTTGTTTTCGTCCTCGCAAGGCTGAAACTTATGGATACTGCTGTTATTGATGCCATGAAAAAATGGCCCAATGTACCCGCTGTCAGCGGGTACATCTCTTTGGATCAGGCTGGCCAGTGGCGTCATCACCCGGCTGGCGATGCCAACCAGCACCCTGAACAAGTAGGCGAGCGCATTGCCCACCAGGGTCTGCTCTCCTTTTTCAATCGCAATTATCAGGCGGATGAAAAAGGGCGCTGGTTTATCCAGAACGGTCCGCAGCGCGTCTATGTTCGTCTGGACGCCGCCCCATTGATTGTGTCTCTGGCTGAAGACCAGGCCCATTTGCAAGACCACACTAGCAGCCCTGTCCACGCTATCCTGGCCTGGTACCTCAGCGCTGAAGGCAGGCTCTATTTACGTACCTCAGCAGGCCCGGCCTTGTTGGCAGGTCGAGATATTCCGGCGCTGCTGGAACAACTACGCACAAAGCAGCAAGGCCTGGGCAGCCTGGATCTGGAGCAGCCCCAGCACAGCGAAGGCTGGTCCTTGCCTGCCTACCCCAAGCCCTGTTCCCTGACAGTCTGGTCTTCCTGCGTGTCGCCCACCGAGGAATTGGCGTATATTGTTTTGCCAGAGCCCGATCCCATTTGAACCGCCATCACAGAATCTGCATGACCCAGCCATCCGCCTCTTTCTATTTCCCCGCCCCACGCACGCAAAACTTCTGCAATCAATGCGGCAGCAAACTGACACGCCTGGTGCCCCCGGACGATAACCGCATGCGTGATGTCTGCGAAAGCTGCGGTGCAGTGCACTACCAGAACCCCCGCAATGTGGTCGGCATTGTGCCCATGTGGAAAGACGATCAGGTCCTGCTATGCCGTCGCGCCATCGAGCCACGCTACAACACCTGGACCTTGCCCGCCGGTTTCATGGAGCTGGGCGAGACCCTGGGACAAGGCGCCTTGCGTGAAATGGGCGAAGAAGCCGGTGCGCAGGTCGAACCCGGCCCGCTCTTTACCGTTATCAGCGTGCCTTACGCCGAGCAAGTACATGTGTACTACCTGGCCAAGGTAACCAGTGATGTGCTGGACCCCGGCCCGGAATCCCTGGAAGCCCGCTTCTTCCACCTGAACGACATTCCATGGGACAACCTGGCGTTCCGCACGGTCAGCGCCACCCTGGAGCGCTACGTGGAGGATCACAAGGCGGGCCGCTTCCAGATTCACGAATTTGATATCGCCCCCCGCGACCAAGACTGATCATGTCGCTTGTATGGGTCGCTCCTGATCAGGCCCTGCCCAGCCCTGAAAACGCCAGCCCCGAAGGGCTGGTGGCCGCCGGTCTGGATTTAAGCGTTCCACGTCTGTTAGAAGCCTACAGTCAGGGCATGTTTCCCTGGTACAGCCCTGGCGACCCGGTACTGTGGTGGTCGCCTGATCCACGCATGGTGCTGGAGGTGGACAATTTCAAGATATCCCGCTCCTTGGGCAAGAAGCTGCGCCAGATTGCACGCCAGCAAGATCAGGACGAGGCCCGCCTTCGTGTCACCTGCGATCTGGCTTTCGAGCAAGTCATCGGCCAATGCGCCGCGCAGCGCAGCGCCACCGGCACCTGGATCAGCCCGGACATTCAACAGGTCTATACCGATCTGCATCGCACCGGCTACGCGCACAGCATAGAAACCTGGATGGACGGCAAGCTGGTCGGTGGCTTGTATGGGGTGAATCTGGGCCGCTTCTTCTTTGGCGAATCCATGTTTGCCTTGCAAACCGATGCCAGCAAGATCGCCCTGGCCCACCTGGTGGATTTTCTGAAATTCGCCGGGATACCATATATAGACTGCCAGCAAGAGACATCGCATCTGGCCAGTCTGGGCGCCAGCCCCATTCCCCGCGAGGACTTTATGGATGCCCTGGCCTGGGCCAAAGACCAGCCCAGCCCGGTCTGGCCACGCGGGGCTTTGCGGCTAGGCCCTCCCCCAGCTTGCTAGGCTGGCGCGAGCATCCCATAATGGCTCTATCACGCTTGGCAGAGTCGCATGAATTATCCCAAAGCACCCACCAGTCCTCAAACGCTGCAATTCTATTCCACGGCCAGCTACCGTTGCAGCTACCTGCCAGAGCAACAGGCACGCTCTCTGGTTGCCGCTCCTGCTCACCTGATTAACGATGCGGTGTACTCCAAACTGGTCCAGCAAGGCTTTCGACGCAGCGGCACCTTTACCTATCGCCCCTATTGCGACCAGTGCCGCGCTTGCCTGCCCTTGCGTTGCGACACTCTGCATTTTCAGCCCGACCGCGCCCAGCGCCGTGCAAAAAAACGTCACGGCAATCTGATCGTGCAAGATCTGCCCTTGCACTGGAACGCCGAGCACTACGAGCTGTATCGCCGCTACCAGGCCAGCCGCCATCCCGGTGCCGGCATGGATGAAGACGACCAGTCCCAGTACGCCCAGTTTCTACTGGCCAGCCATGTCACCTCGCGCCTGCTGGAGTTTCGCGAACCCGACGGCACCTTGAAAATCGTGGCCGTCATCGACGTGCTGCAAGACGGACTTTCCGCCGTCTATACCTTTTTTGATCCCGACGACACCGGCAGTCTGGGCACCTACGCCGTGCTTTGGCAACTGGACTACTGCCGTCAACAATCCCTGCCCTGGCTCTATTTAGGCTACTGGATCGAAGAAAGCCGTAAAATGGCCTACAAAACCCGCTTTCGCCCCTACCAGCTCCTGATGAAAGGTCGTTGGGAATGGCTGGCTTAACGTCCTCTTTTATCGATCCCCATGTCTGCCCTATTCAGCCTTTATCCCTTGGCTCGCCGGGTGCTGTTCAGTCTGGATGCTGAACACGCTCACGAACTGACTCTGAAATCCCTGCATTGCGCTCACCAAACCCCTCTTTTGGGTAGTTTGCTGAAAGACCTGCCCAGCAAACCTCTGGAACTAATGGGTCTGAAGCTGCGCAATCCTGTGGGTCTGGCCGCTGGCCTGGATAAAAATGGCGCACATATCGATGCCTTGGGCGCCCTGGGTTTTGGTTTTGTCGAAGTTGGCACCGTGACTCCAAAAGCGCAGCCCGGCAATCCCAAGCCACGCCTGTTCCGCCTGCCTGAAGCCAATAGCCTGATCAATCGCTTCGGCTTTAACAACCACGGCCTGGATACCTTTATTGAAAATGTGCGCAAAAGCCAGTTCCGCTCGCAAGGCGGCATTCTGGGCCTGAATATTGGCAAGAACGCGAGCACCCCTATTGAGCAGGCCGATCAGGACTATCTGACATGTCTGCGTGCGGTCTACCCTCACGCTGATTACGTCACTGTGAACATCTCCTCGCCCAACACGCAAAACCTGCGTGCGCTGCAGGCGCAGGACGAGCTGGCCCGCCTGCTGGGTGCCTTGCAAGCGCTGCGCACCGAGTTGGCAGACGAGCACAAACGCTACGTGCCTATCGTGGTGAAAATCGCGCCCGACCTGGATCAATCGCAAATTGATGCCATTGCGGACACCGTACCCTCGCAAGGTCTGGACGGCATTATTGCGACCAACACCACCTTGTCGCGCAATGCTGTTCAAGGATTGAAACATGGTCAGGAACAGGGTGGTTTGTCCGGCCCGCCAGTGCACGAACTGTCCTTGAACGTCATTCGTCGCCTGCGCGAGCAATTAGGGCCGGACTTCCCGATTATTGGTGTGGGCGGTATTGAGTCTGGTCGTCAGGCCCAGGAAAAAATCCAGGCCGGTGCTCAGGCAGTACAGCTGTATACCGGCTTGATTTATAAGGGCCCCGCCCTGATTTCCGAGTGCATTCGCGCTCTGTAAAACGCTTATTGCCCGCTTGAAGCGGGCAATCGCATTCCATCCTGAAGCAAGCTGACGGCTTGCACTGCAGACAAGAAAAAAGCCAGCTCAATGAGCTGGCTTTTCCTTTAGCGTCTGATCAAATCAGCAAGCCAATGATTACTTCTTGCTGGTAGCAGCAGTTGCGGCAGCGGCAGCGGCTTCCACTGTTTTGTTGCTGGCTTCAGTAACTTGGGCAGCGGCTTTCAAGCTGGCGTTAGTGGCAGCCTGGATGTTGCTTTCAGCAGCATCAGCGGCTTGGCGAGCTGCTTTAACAACGGTCTCGGCAGCGTTGGAAGCCGTGGCGAAGGAGGACTTCAGCAAAGCAACAGCGCTTTCGGTGCCGGTAGGAGCATTCTTGGCCAACTGGTCGATAGCGTCAGCAGCGTGCTGTTGACCTTGAGCCAGTTGAGCTTCAGCGATGCGCGACAGGTTCAGTTGCAGATCGGAGAAGATGTCGTACACGCTTTTGCCGTATTCCAGAGCCTGGGCAGCGTTAGGCTTGGCCACGCTTTGCGACAGGGCCACAACGTCTTGCACGTCTTTGGCGTTGATGGCTTGCTGGGATTGGCCAGCCGCTTGTTCCAGCGAGCTGCGCAGCAGATTCAGGTTCAGACCAACCAGCTTTTCAAAGCCTTGCAACAGTTGGCCTTGAGCAGCGAACAGGTTGTTCAAAGTAGCTTGTTGGGATTCCAGTACGTTTTGTGGAATAGCACTCATGATGTTTTCCTTGGAGATACGTGGCCTGGGTCAAGCCAGCGTGAAATTAGTGTCAGTGTTACTAGACAAGGGTCTGCAGAAGGCCCGGCCCATTCGCAACTACGCAAGGCAAACCTTCTATGTTGCACCGCAACAATTCAACTTTAAGCGCTATCCAAAACAAAGTCAACGGGATTTGTTGCGCTGCAACAAATCCCGCTTGAGCTTATTCTCAAAACCTGTAAACCGCGCAAAAACACAGACTTAGCGCTGCTTGTCGTAACCCAGAGTTTCGGAAATCTTGGCGGCCGTACTTAAGAGGACGGGAATCCAGTCATCGTGCAAACGCTCGGCGGGTGCGGACAGGGACAAGCCTGCCAGCAGCTTGCCGGTATCGTCGTACACACCGGCCGCAATACAGCGCACGCCCATCTCCAGTTCTTCGTTATCACGGGCATAACCCAGGCGACGAACTTGAGCCAATTCGCGCTCCAGCAACTCCAGCTGAGTAATACTGTTGCGGGTTGCACCAGCCAGACCAGTACGCATGACGTAGGCCCGAACCTGGCGCGGCTCCCAGGAAGCCAGAAACAGCTTGCCGGTCGAGGTCAAATGCAAAGGCGCGTGGCCACCAATGGCGCGTACCACCTGCATACCCGAGCTCTCGCTCCAGGAACGTTCTACATAGACAATTTCATCGCCCTGCTGCAAGGACAGATTCACCGTTTGGCCGGTGTACTTGTGCAGTTCGCGCATGGGAGCCAGGGAGGCCGCACGCACATTCAGGCGGCCTTTAACCAGAGAGCCCAGCTCCAGCAAACGCATGCCCAGTCGGTACAGTCCGCTGTCCACGCGCTCAACGTAACGCCCCACCACCAGATCATTCAAAATGCGGTGAGTCGTAGAGGTGTGCAGGCCAGTTGCAGCCGCCAGATTCTTCAATGCCACTGGCTCGGATTGCTTGGCCAGTTCGTCCAATAGAATCATGGCGCGTTCCAGAACCTGGATCGACATCTGACCACCATTGCTTGACGACGCGCTAGAAGGCGTAAAGGAATTTGTTGTCATTATTAGGAGAATTATGATGCAACGCAACAAATTCCATAATATGAAATGGCCGCGCGCTTGGCAAGCGCTATTTTAGCGCAGGGCTCAAGCTCCCGCCCAAGTCCAGCACTTGCTGGCGCAAATAAGCCAATGCTTCCGCGGCCGGTTCCGGCTCCCCTTTTACACCCAGATCAATATGCGGCTGTCCGCCCGACTCTCCCACACTGGGCAAGCTAAACGCTTTCACGCCCGGCCAGTTCAGCTCTACATGTTCCATCGCTGGCGTAATGCGCGACTCTGGCAAGTTGAACGCCAGGAAGGAATGCTCCACCCGATGAGCCAGATGGTGCAGTGCCTGGTAACGCGTATCCAGTGTCCACTCCATCATGGGCCAGGCCATCACGGGAAAACCTGGCATGAACGTGTGATTGCGAATGAAGAAACCGGGAATCTTGTTGTAGCTGTTGGGCACAATTTCTGCACCCTCCGGGAACATCCCCATCTGCAAGCGCTGCTGGTTCTCGGGCAAGGACATATCAGCACTGCCCACGCCGTTACGCTCATTTTCAGCACAGCGTTCAGTAATCAAGGCCGCAGCCTCGGGATGCAGCTTCAGTTCCACGCCCAAAGCCTTGGCTGCCGCCTGACGGGTTTGGTCATCCGGCGTGGCGCCAATCCCGCCACAGCAAAACACAATATCCGACGTTGCAAAACTGCGCTCCAAGGTAGCGGCAATCGTGTCCAGGTCGTCGGGGATAATCTGTGCGCCCCCCAGTTGCAAGCCTCTGGCCCCTAACAGCTCGATCAGTTTTGAAAAGTGTTTATCGTAACGACGCCCCGACAGGATTTCGTCGCCAATGATAATCAGACGAATAATGGCTTGATCCTTAGTTGTCATGGTCAATAAGCGCAGTAGAAGCCGCGGCTGCCTCTTGCTGACGCAGGCGACGGAGGTTTTCCAAAGAGAAGTGGGCAAATACCAGGGCCGAGAATACAGGCAAGACCAGCCAGGCCGGTGGAATCAGGTTCAACAGGGCAAAGATCAGGCCGATCAGCCAATACTGGCTATTCAAGCGGGACCACAGATACTTGCGCTCCTGCACATTGGCATGCTCGACCAGGGAGTCCACCCGCAACATGCGTGTCAGGGCAAAGACCCACCACAACACGGGAAGAATCAGGGCAAAAGGAGGAAAAATCCATAAAGGCAGGGTGACCAGCCAGCCCACCACAAACAAGGTCCCCACCCACACGGCATTCCAGACGCTATACGCTGTCGCATTGTGGCCTTGCTTGATCACATCGGGATAGTCTTTCTGCTGCAAATGCCCCAGAACCAAAGGCATGACCAGCACGGCAGCAATAATCAGACCCAGCACACCCGCCAGGGGCAACAGGATGCCCAAGGCCAGCAAGGGGGCCAGATACACTTTCAACGAGAACAGGCCCAGACCCACCAGCCATTGGTCCACGGACTCAAAAGCATTCCAGCCGCCCAGCACCTCCAGCAACCAGTTCTGGATAGGTGTCCAAAGCAGCCAGCTCAGCAGAATCAGGCCCACAAACATGATCAGGAAAGGCATGACCAAGGCCACCAGCATGCGCGGCTGAAATTGCGACACCAAAGAGCGCTTGAAGGCGATGGAAATACTGGCCCATCCACCAGCAGGGCCCGATCGCGAGGGGGCAGACGAAGATACGGACATACAGCTCCTGCGAAGCAAAATCAATTACCCGAGTATCATAGACACAGTCGCTTCTTTTTGTCTGTATGAAATTATGGCCTTGTTCAACGCCCAACACGATCTGCCCGCTCTGGCGGCCCATTTGCAAGCCGAGCCCGACGCTATGCTGATTGCCTGCTTTTGCGCCGAATGGTGCAAAACCTGTCAGCAATATCAGCCTGCCTTTGAGGCTCTGGCCACACAGTTCCCTCAGGCCTGCCTGATCTGGATTGATATTGAAGAGCAGCCCGAGCTGCTGGGCGATGAAGATATCGAGGACTTCCCCACCTTATTGATCCAGAACGAAAATGGGACCGTTTTTTACGGTCCCATGCTGCCTCATATCGAACATCTGGAGCGTCTGGTGCACAGCATCTCAGAACGCAGCCCGGTACTTGATACCGGGCCAGGGGATTTGCGCGCCTTAGTAGCGGCCGCCGCCTAACAGGACACCCACCGAACGCTTGCGCGTGGTGCTGGAAGGAGTCGTCACCGCAGGTTTGGGAGCCGCAGCGGTGGATGGCTCGTAAGGCTTCAGGAAAAACTCGTCCACAGGTGGTGTGTTCGGCTGATACGAACGACGCTCACCACGCTCGTGGCGGTTGGAGCCAGAACGGGAAGACGAAGCTGCGGATGGCAGATCCAGCTTCAAGCGTGGCACCGCCGTACCAATCAGCTTTTCAATTTCCTGCAGCAAGTGTTCTTCATCAGGAGCCATCAAGGCAATGGCTTCACCCGAGGCACCGGCACGACCGGTACGACCAATACGGTGCACATAGTCTTCAGCGTTGTACGGCAGGTCCACGTTGATCACGCAAGGCATACCGGCCACGTCCAGACCACGGGCGGCCACATCGGTAGCGACCAGAACATCCACAGTACCGCTCTTGAAGGCGTCCAGTACTTTCATACGCTCCAGCTGGCTTTTATTGCCGTGGATGGATTCCGCCTTGATGCCTTCACGCTCCAGATAGCGTGCCAGTTGACCGGCACCAATCTTGGTATTGGAAAAGACGATAGTCTGGGTCAGCTTCTTGGTCTTGATCAGATGCGCGACAGCACGACGCTTCTCGTCAGCTGACATGGGGTACACAACCTGGGTCACCGTCGATGCGGTGGCGTTGCGGGCAGCCACTTCGATCTCGACCGGGTCATTCAGGAAGTTGCGGGCCAGTTTGCGAATTTCCTTGCTGAACGTTGCCGAGAACAACAGACCCTGGCGACTCTTGGGCAGCAAGGAAACAATACGGTCCAGATCGGGCAAGAAGCCCATATCCAGCATGCGGTCCGCTTCGTCCAGCACCAGAATGCTGACCTGGCTCAAGTTGATCGTGCGCTGATCAATGTGATCCAGCAGACGGCCTGGCGTGGCGATGACAATTTCAACACCGCGACGCAGGGCCTCTTTTTGCGGACCAATATCCACACCACCGAACACGACGGTCGAACGCAGCGGGACCGATTTGCTGTAGAGCGCAATGCTCTCAGCCACCTGGTCGGCCAGTTCGCGCGTTGGCGTCAACACCAAAGCCCGCACCGGGTGACGGGCGGGCGAGGCGCTGGTCGTGGCGTGTGCCATCAGACGATTCAGGATAGGCAAGGAAAAGGCTGCCGTCTTACCTGTACCCGTCTGGGCTGCTCCCATGACATCACGGCCGGCCAGCACCACAGGAATCGCCTCGGCCTGAATAGGCGTAGGCTTGGAATATCCCGCCTCGGTAACGGCGCTTAATATTCCAGGGTGCAGACCGAAATCAGCAAACGTAAGGTCATTGGGAGTCGAAGGAGTTTTATCTGTCATGTACGCAAAAAGTCGGCTTGCCACGAGTGGCAAGCATTTGTAACAATCCTATTTTAACTTATGCCCGCCTGCCTCAACAGCAGTCACGGGCGTGTAAGTACTCGCGTCAGGATTTTATGGCATCACGGCACGTATCAGCCAGAACGCCACCATCCCGGCCACGATTACCCAAACAGCGTTACGGGTACGGATGAACACCAGCACAGCCACCAGGCTGGCCAGAGCTTTGATATCCAATCGGGGGGTGTCGCCGTAAGCCCAAGGCAAAAGTTCCGGGATAATGATTGCTGCCAGAGCAGCTACCGGAGCAAAGCGCAAGGCGCGCCGCATACGTTCGGTCAGGGGCAGCAAATCACCAAACATGAAATAGCCTGAGCGGGTGAGCAAGCTGCACAACACCAACAGGGCGATTGCACCCAAAACGTACCAATCATACTGCCAATCGCTCATCACCGTGCATCCCTATGCCGTTGCAGTTGTTCTGCCGCCACGCCGGCCAGCACTCCGCCAAGCACCGCTGCCACCAGTCCCAAACGCAGGGGCAGCGCCTGTCCGACCCACGCAATCACGCTGGCCGTAATCAAACAGGCCCACATGGCACGGTTGTTGACCAGGGGAATCAAGAGCGCCAGCAAGGCCAGAATGGCGGCAAACTCCAGCGACCAGGAAGGCGGCACATAGGCACTGAGCACAATGCCCGACAGAGAAGCGATCTGCCAGCTCAACCAGCCGGGCAGGATGATGCCCAGGTAATACCAGAGATGCTCGCGAGAGCCGCGTTCCTTGGCGTCACCATACTTGGACATGAACAGCACAAACACCATGTCACTGGTGATATAGCCCAGGCCCAAGCGTTTTTTCCAGCTCAAATGACGAAAAAAGGGCTGCAGGGCCGCTCCAAAAATAATGAAGCGAATATTGACAATGAAACCGGCGGTGAAAATCAGCCACAAGGGCGCGTGAGATTCGATCAGCGGCAACGCCGTCAGCTGGGCCGAGCCGGCATACACAAACAAGGTCATCAAGGTGGCTTCAAACCCGCTCAAGCCAGACTTGACCATCGCCACGCCCGTCACAAAACCCCAGACCACAGTGGCAATCAAGGCGGGAATAAAGTCGATAAAACCGGCGCGCATGTGCACACGATCCTGTGCACTGGGCAGCAAGGCCGATAATCTTGTGATGGCTGACACGCCGTCTCCTGAGATGTGCTGCCCGCAAGCTGGAAACAGCGATGGCAGCTTTGCTTATGATTTTGCTTATTCTAGAAGCAAAAGACGGCCCCGAACATCTTGCTCTCTTAATAAGGTCAAGAAAAAACAGGCCGGGTCTTGCTACAATCCCTAGTCTACGCACGTAAAGGTCGGCATCGCCGTTGCGTGCACGGTATTCTTACCCCTCTCATTGTTTATCAGGAATCCTATGAGCGCCGCTATCGAACCTAAAAAAGCAGATCACGAACTGATCATGGTCGGAGCCGACGATCTGCCCGTGCATTGCCCCCGTCCAGGTGGCTCGCTGTGGAACATGCACCCCCGCGTGTATATCGATATCAGCAAAACCGGCGAAGCCGCTTGTCCTTACTGTGGCGCCCGCTACCGCCTGAAAGAAGGCGAAAAGGTTCACGGTCATTAATTTCTGAATTTGGCTTCGTTGGACCCTACTGCTCCCCCCTCTGGCAATGCGATAGAGCCGGGCCCTGTGCCCGGCGCAGACGCGCAACCCTGGCGTCACACCGACGTGGTTGCCCGTCTGGATTCCAGCGCCTGCCCTCTGCCCGCCTGGCTGCCTGGCGGACACCTCCAAACTATCCACGGGGCATTTTTTGCCCGCCATCACCATATCGCCTTTGTCCGCCAAAGGATTGATACGCCCGATGGCGACTTCCTGGATCTGGACTGGACCGGACCAGGCTTGTTTGCAGACAAGCTGGCCAACGGTGCCACCGCCCAGCCCGACGCCCATCTATCCCGTACCGCCGCCCGCCGCTGGATGCAGCCCCAGGATTGGGACAGCCTGCCCAGCACGGCCGATACGCATGCCCTGGTTCTGTTTCATGGCTTGGAAGGCAGCAGCCGAAGCCATTACATCCAGGCCATTGCGCAATACTTTCGCGCCCGCGGCTGGATTGTGGTGGTCGCTCATTTCCGCGGTTGCTCGGGTTTTCCGAATCGCATGGCGCGCGCCTATTACTCGGGCGACTCGGAGGAAATCAGCTTTATCCTGAATACTGTTCGCGGCCATCTGCCCAATGTACGCTGGCACGTGGCCGGCACCTCGCTGGGCGGCAATGCCATGCTCAAGTATTTGGGTGAAGCGGGTGATGAGGTTTCCTGGGTGCAGGCATGTGCCTCCATTTCGGTACCCCTGGATCTGGTCGCTTGCGGCCGCTACCTGTCCGAATCCCGAATGGGTCGTTGGTTCTACTCGCCCTATTTTCTGAAAAGCATGCGCAGCAAGCTGCAGGACAAGGCCCACCGCTTTCCCGGCATGGTCGATACGGCCCGCTTGAACCAGGCCCGCACCATACGCGACTTCGACGATATTTATACCGCGCCCATGCATGGTTTCAGCCATGCGCTGGATTATTGGACGCGTGCGTCCAGCAAACCTTTGCTGCGCAATATCAAAATCCCCACGCTGGTTTTGAATGCCCGTAACGACCCTTTCGTGCCACATGCCAGCTTGCCGACGATTCAGGATTGCTCGGACTCCATTTTGCTGCACCAACCTGCCGAAGGTGGGCACGTCGGTTTCATCACGGGCAGCATCCCCGGCAATATGGGTTGGTTACCCGCACGGCTGGCCCGCTTCTTCGAAACCAATAGCTAAGACTGGTTAAAGCGGGCCTGCGGGCTCATCAGGAGCGGAAACGCTCCAGCAAGACACGCTCACTTTCAACGCGCTCGCGCAATTGGCGAATCTGCGTATCCAGCTCGGACTGCTGATAGAAGTCCTGAGTCAGATTGCGCGCCTGCTGCAATTGCTCCACCGCCGTAGGCAAGGCCCCAACTAATTCATAATATTGAGCCATGGCACGTCGGGCTTTCACCCCATCACCCAAACGGTCGTACGTTTGTGCCAGCAGCTGATGCAGTTGGGGTTCATCAGGCCATTGCTTGATGCGATCCATCAAGAAAGCCTGGGCCTGATCGTTCTGCCCCAATTGCTGCAGGACCTGCACATATGCCAGGGCAACCCCTTGGCTCTTGGGCCAACGCTGCCAGGCCTGCTTGGCCAAGTTCAGGGCGCCTTGTACATCACGATCGGCAATCGCAATGCGTATATCCAGGGTATCCAGTTCAGGAGCCTGAAACTTGCCTTGCGCCCGCGCCTGGGCCAGATGCGCGCGGGCCTGCTCGTAATCCTGGCGGCCTTGCGCAATATAGGCCAGGCCATACTGTGCCGCCGAACGCTCCAGATCGCTTTGCGACTGATTCGAGCTTTGCAGCGCCTGCTCCAGAACACGCAAGGACTGCCCGCCCCCAGCCTGCATCACCATCAACTTCGCACGGATATACCAGAACGAGGGCGTATCCTGATAATTGCTGGCTGGCAGACCACGCACCCGGTTGCTGATGTCCGATTCACGCTGCTGGGACATGGGGTGAGTGCTGGCGTACTCATTGGCTGTCGCACGTTCATTCAGGCGCGAAGCCGCGGCCAGACGTTGAAACATCTGCACCATACCTTGAGGTTCGTAGCCTGCCTTGAGCAGCATTTCGAAGCCGACCCGGTCAGCTTCCTGCTCAGCCTGACGCGAAAAGCCCAGTTGACGGTCCACCGCCGCCGCCTGTCCGAAAGCAGCCGCCCCCATCGCCAGATCACCGCTGCCCGCCAAGGCGCCCAACAAGGCACCGGCCAGGGCGGCAATCAGCAAATGGTTGCTTTGTGCACTTTGAGTAATACCGCGAGCAACGTGACGTTGCGCTACGTGGGCAATTTCGTGCGCCAGAACTGAGGCCAGTTCAGACTCGGACTGCGAAGCCGTAAACAGGCCGCTATGAATACCGATATAACCACCGGGCAAGGCGAAGGCGTTGATGCTGCTATCGCGCAAGGCAAATACCGTCACGGGCTGCGCCATGGCGGGGCCGTACTGGGCCAGTTTGCGGCCCATATCCGTCAGATACTGATTGATATCCGGGTCCGACACATATTCGGGCGAGCGCCTGCCCTGCTCCATGATGGCGTTGCCCAGCGTCCTTTCCAAAGCCGGCGACAACTCGGCGCCCGAGGCCGCTCCCATGGAAGGAATGCCCATAGGCTGCGCCTGCACAGGCAACACCGAACTGAACGCCAGCGACAATGCCAGACATAAAGAAAGCGCGGAACGGGCGGGTTTAAACTGCATGGATACTCCCGACAAAATCAATTGGCCCTGACCATCATAGCGCTTGCCCGCTTGCGAGATTCTGGCAAACGGTGACGCGCTGACAGGCGCATCAAGGTGCCCAAGGCATACAAAAGGCCAAACACTTCCACCAGACCGGCCAGCACCCACATGATCAGCCCCCCCATGACCTGATCAGCCAGCGCATCCATGCCCGGAATGGCACGACCACATAAATCGAAAATCGGATACAGGTCGTATTCGGTAAAGGTGATGATGGCACCCACAACCATTTGCGGCACCATGGTGATAACCGGCGAAAGTATACGCCCCCCCACCGACAGCCGGGCCGGTGGCGAAGGCCGACGATCCAGAATCAGGTTCCAGTACATGATCCCGCTGATAACCACAGACCAGTTCATCAAACGGTACAGACGCCAGTCCAGCATGGAGTAAAACTGCACCGTGGGCAGCATCCAGATCAGGACCAGGAAAACAAACAGAAAGGCGACCAGTATCGGGTTGGTCAGGATAGCCTGAACGCGTCGGCCACTGGGTCTACGCAGCCATTGAGCCAGAGCACGACGCCAGCTTAAAGGCAGGCCGGCGCGCAGGGTCTGGCCAGGGTAGGCTCCCATCAGGAACAAGGGGCCCAGATGATGCAAGATCAAATGCTGGGCCCGATGGATGAAGAACATGCGCTCGGCGTAATAGTCCAGACGCGTGTGCAAGGAAAGATAGAGGAGAATCAGGCCAATCCAGAAGAAGGACTGGCGCAAAAGATTGGGGCGGTGTACTTGCCGCCCCCGGACGTACAAAGCAATGACCAGCAAAAAGGTCAAAAGCAGAACAGGAGAAAACTCCCAAGGTGTCAGCCAGTCGAGCAAGGACATAGCAGCGCCATCCGCAAATCCAGTTGCGGTTTAGTTTATAGCAATACGCTCCCGTCCTGCCCACTTCACATTCAGCACACCGGGATAATCCCGAATCAGCCGTGCACGCTGCATCAGCTCTGCGCGCAGTTCAGGCGGGCAGGTCAAGGTCACACACGCGGTATCGTGCGTATCGGAATGGTCTACCTGCACATTGGCCACGCGGATACCTGCCGTATTCAGGTCCGAGTAAATACGACGCCGGATCTGGGCCAGATCGCCACGAGGGCAGACAACCGTCAAACGGGAGACGGACAAAGGGGCACGAGCACGCAGGGCAGAAGCCTGGATGCCGGCACGGCGCAAAAAGAGATCGAAAATACGCATACATTCCCCCTATTGCACATTAAAGTTGCAACACATCAGGATTCAGAAAGCCAAGGGCTTTCCAGAGAATGAAATGGCGGGGAATTTAAGGCAGCAGAACAGCCGCCTGAGACACCACGCCCTGAAATTTCCAGGACGCGGCAAGCTGTGAAGGAATCAGCGGGCCTGAACGCGCCTGGACATAGATAGGTCGAACATAGATCGACTAGCACTGTCGCCGGGGTCGGGATTCACCACACAGCTCCTATAAAACTAAAGAACCCGTATTGTAACGTGCGCAAGGCCTCGCCACAAGGGCAGGCCTGTGAAAAACCTTTACTTTACAAGGCACTTGATGTGTTTAATACACAGACAGATCCAGCCAGCCCATATAGCGATAAAAGGCCATGATGATGTGTACCAGCCAGAACAGGCTGATATTGGCAAAGGCAACCGTCGAGACCACCGCTGTCAGGACGCTGGGCCAGCCATGCTGATTGTGTTGCTCGCTTTGGGGGTTGTAGAGCGCGTCAAATTTTTCGGGGCTACGCAGCGCCAGAATCACGGCCTCGATAATCCCGGCACTGACCGGCAAGATCAGCAAATTGGGGAATAACGAATCCAGCCCCTGCTGAAACACCAGCGTTCCCAGAATGGCCAGGCTGGTAAACATCAAAGGGACATACCAAAAACGTCTGCCCAGATAGCGGTGCTGTGCGCCCACCACACCTAATAGAAGAGACAGCCACGCAGCGGTGACTTTATGGCGAAAAGGTTTGGTCTGTTCAAATGACAAAGTCTGCTGAGACATGCAGGGCATCCAATCCGGGCTTGTGCTGCCAGCCATTGCGCACAGCTGTCATTTGCTTAAAGCCAATTTGACAGCCACCTTCCCGTACAATACCTGAATTACTTCCTTGCCGTCATGAGGTCCCCCATGAATGCCACCGACTACGACATCGCCATTTGTGGCGCCGGTCCCGTAGGCGCATCTTTGGCGCTAATGCTGGCTGCCCAGCACCCAAGCCCGTCACGCATTGCCGTTCTGGGGAAAAACTTCAATCTGGCCAGTACCGAACATGCCCAGGGCGATCCACGCACCCTGGCCCTGAATCACGGCAGCCGTCGCCTGATTCTGAATCAGCTCAAAGCCTGGCCCGAGCGCGCCGCCCTGATGCGCACCGTGCATGTTTCCCAAAAAGGACGCCTGGGCCGTTGTCTGATTCAAGCCGACGAACTGGGTGTACCTGACCTTGGCGCCGTGGTTCATTACGATGATTTGCTCTGGGCCCTGCATGCCCGGCTCCGGGACAGCGGCGTCACGCTGCTGTCCGCTCAGGAGGCCCGTACTCACTCCGCCCCCAAACAGATTCTGGTCGACCACGATGCGGGTCAGGCCACAGCCTTGATTGCCGTGCAATGTGATGGCGTCCGTCCAAGCGGCGTGCGACGCGATTACGGTCAACACGCCTTGTTGACGACGGTGCGCGCCAGCCAGCCTCAAACCGGCTGGGCCTACGAGCGCTTTACCGAACACGGCCCCTTTGCCGCACTGCCCCACCCTGATGCACCCGACCTGTATGCCATCGTCTGGTGCAACAGCCCTGAACGCAGCCAATCTCTATCCGAACTGCCGGTCGAGGCGTTTCAGGCCGCCATGTTGCAAGCCTTTGGAGAGCGCCTGGGACATCTGGAGCTGGTCTCCAAGCGTCACATCTTTCCCCTCGCCTTTCATGCCGGCCCCAGCCGCTTGTCCGAGCGCCTGCTGGCAGTCGGCAATGCCGCCCAGACCTTGCACCCGGTGGCCGGTCAGGGCCTGAACCTGGGCCTGCGTGATGTCGCACAATTGTCACAGTGTCTGGCCGCCTGGCAAGCCGATTGCAGCCAGAACCCCGATCCCTTTTTGGCGCGTTATGCCCGTCTGCGTCGCCCCGATCGCTGGTTGACCGCCGCCATCACCGACACCTTGCCGCGTCTGTTTGCGACCAAGAATCCGTTGATACAACATGCGTGTGGTCTGGGGCTGTTGGCCATGGACACCCTGCCGTTCGCTCGTCAGCCCTTTGCACGGCAATTGCTGCAAGGGATGCGCGCCTAGGCCCCTCTGTCATGCAGGTCCCGATGCGGGGCCTGCCCTTTTCTTCTTGTAAGTCCTTGCCCACGAAGCCGTGCCGCAGGGTTAAAATCTTCCCCATGCGTATCGGCCCCTGGACCCTTCCTAACCCCATTTTCATTGCCCCCATGGCTGGAGTCACAGACAGACCTTATCGTCGTCTGTGCAAGACGCTGGGCGCCGGTTATGCTGTCTCGGAAATGGCCGCCAGCAACAAGCGCTTGTGGGACAGCGTAAAAACATCCCGACGTCTGAATCACGAGGGTGAGGCTGATCCGGTTGCTGTACAGATTGCCGGTTCCGACCCTGAAATGATGGCCGAAGCAGCCGTGTTCAATATCAGCAAAGGCGCTCGCATCATCGATATCAATATGGGTTGCCCGGCCAAAAAAGTGTGTAACGTGGCCTCGGGTTCCGCGCTCTTGCGTGACGAGCCACGCATCATTGAAATCCTTGAACACGTTGTCAAGGCATGTACTCCCTACCAGGTTCCGGTTACACTCAAGACCCGCACCGGCTGGGATGCGCAATCGCGCAATGCTGTTCGTATTGCCCGCTTGGCCGAGGATATCGGCATCGCCGCTTTGACCCTGCATGGCCGCACACGCTGCGACTTCTACCAGGGCCACGCCGAATACGACACCATACGCGAAGTCAAAAACAGCCTCTCTATTCCGGTCATCGCCAATGGGGATATCGATAGTCCCGAAAAGGCAAAATTCGTACTAGAGTACACCGGAGCGGATGCCGTCATGATCGGTCGAGCCGCGCAAGGACGTCCCTGGATTTTCCGGGAAATCCTGCATTACCTCGAACATGGCGAACATCGTGCAGCCCCCACCTTTGGCGAGCTGCGCGATTGCATGATCGAACACCTGCAAGACCACTACGCTTTCTACGGGCAGCACACTGGAGTACGTACTGCCCGCAAGCACATAGGCTGGTATCTGTCGGATATGCCGGACTCCCGACACTGGCTGGATCAGATTAATCGTATCGAAAACTGTGCAGATCAATTAGAAGCCATTACTCACTGGTTTCAAGAATGCGACCTGGACCAGCCCTACCTGCAATAACAGACAGCTGTGTGGCTCTTTTGTATTTAAGTACTACGTATACCTTCAGAAAAAAATGTCAACGACCAACCCACTAGAACAGTCCGTACGTGAACGCCTCGAACGCTACTTCGCCGATCTGGGCGAATCCGAGCCACGCGATCTGTTGTCGATGGTCATCTCCTGCGTGGAACGGCCTGTCCTGCAAGTTGCCCTGGAGAAATCCGCGGGCAACCAATCCAAGGCCGCAGAAATGCTGGGCATCACGCGTAGTACTTTGCGCAAGAAGCTCAGCGCCCACAATCTGCAACCCTGATTCCTAACTCTCACGTCTCACCTTCCATGAAAATCCAGACAGCTCTTCTCTCTGTCTCCGACAAAACCGGTATTGTCGAATTTGCCCAAGCACTCGCCCAGCGGGGAGTGCGGCTTCTATCCACTGGCGGCACGGCCAAGCTGCTGGCCCAGGCCGGCCTGACTGTTACCGAAGTGGCCCAGCACACCGGTTCGCCAGAAATTCTGGATGGCCGTGTCAAAACACTGCATCCAAAAATTCACGGTGGCCTGCTGGCCCGTCGCGACAGCGCCGAACACTTGAAGACTCTGGAAGAGCACGGCATTGACCGTATCGATCTGCTGGTCGTCAACCTCTACCCTTTCCGTGAAACCATTGCCAAGCCTGGTTGCACCTTTGCCGATGCGGTAGAGAACATTGATATTGGTGGCCCCGCCATGTTGCGCGCTGCTGCCAAAAACCACGGCACGCCTGAAGGCGGCGCCTGTGTCGTCATTGACCCCGTCGATTACGAACGCGTGCTGGCTGATATGGACGGCCCTGCTGGTCACCCTTCTTACGGCCTGCGTCTGGAACTGGCTGCCAAGGTCTACGCCCACACCGCCGCTTACGACGGTGCCATCGCGGCTTACCTGAGCAGTCTGGCTCAAGCCGAGCCTGCCCAGGACAGCGCCCCCGAAGTGAACACCTGGCCCAATGTGCTGACCATTCAGCTCAAACAGGAGCAGACTCTGCGCTACGGCGAGAACCCGCACCAAAGCGCGGCTTTCTACACAGACGGCACCATTGGCGAAGGTCTGCTGGGTCGCTACAAGCAATTGCAGGGCAAGGAACTGTCCTACAACAATATTGCTGACGCCGATGCCGCCTGGGAATGTGTACGCAGCTTTGACGCGGGCGCTTGCGTCATCGTCAAGCACGCCAATCCTTGCGGTGTAGCCCTGGGCGAAACCGCCGAGGAATCCTACCGCAAAGCGTTCCAAACCGATCCAACGTCGGCCTTTGGCGGCATTATTGCCTTCAACCGCGAAGTGGACGAAGCCGCTGCCCAGGCGATCAGCAGCCAGTTTGTGGAAGTGCTGCTGGCACCTTCCTACACTCAAGGTGCTCTGGACGTGTTTGCCGCGAAAAAGAACGTGCGCGTGCTGAGCATTCAGCCCGGCCAGGCTCACAACGCGTTTGACGTCAAGCGTGTCGGTGGCGGCTGGTTGGTACAAACACCCGACACGTTCCGCGATAACACCGAAGGCTTCAAGGTCGTGACGCAAGTCCAACCTAGCGCCCAGCAAATGCAAGACATGCTGTTTGCCTGGAACGTGGCCAAGTACGTGAAATCCAACGCGATCGTGTTCTGCGGTCAGGGCATGACGCTGGGCGTAGGTGCTGGCCAGATGAGCCGTGTGGACTCTGCCCGCATCGCTTCCATCAAGGCTGAAAACGCTGGCTTGACCCTGCAGGGTTCGGCTGTCGCGTCCGACGCTTTCTTCCCCTTCCGCGATGGTCTGGATGTGGTTGCCGAAGCGGGCGCCACCTGCGTGATTCAACCCGGCGGCAGCGTGCGTGATGACGAAGTCATTGCCGCCGCCAACGAGCGTGGAATTGCCATGGTCCTGACCGGCACACGCCACTTCCGTCACTAATATGCGAATCCTGGGCATAGACCCTGGCTTGCGTCGCACTGGTTTCGGAGTGATCGACGCCCAGGGGCCCAGCTTGCGCTATGTGGCCAGCGGGACCATTGTGGTCCCGCCTGATCTGCCTCTGGCAGAGCGACTAAAGCTGATTCTGACTCACATCACGGAAGTGATTGAGCAAAGCAAGCCCGATACCTCTGCCATCGAAAAAGTCTTTGTAAACAGCAACCCTGCCTCGACCCTTTTGCTGGGACAGGCTCGGGGTGCCGCCTTGTGTGCGCTGGCGGTAGGTGGGCTGGATGTGCATGAGTACACGGCCTTGCAGATCAAGAAAACCGTCACCGGCAGCGGCCATGCTGCCAAAGAACAAATCCAGCTGATGGTACAGCGGCTTCTGCAGCTGAACGGCCTGCCTGCGCCGGACTCGGCCGATGCCCTGGCCTGCGCCATCAGCCATGCTCATCACAGCAGTGTGGTGGGCGGCCTGCAAAAAAGCGGAGCCATCACCACCGGGCCGCGCCGTCGCATTCGCGCTGGCCGGATCTTGGGTTAACTATCCAGAAGGAACGTCATGATAGGTCGCATCCGGGGTACCTTGATCGAAAAACAACCGCCTACCATCTGTGTGGATGTGGGTGGGGTTGGTTATGAAATCGATGTACCCATGAGTACGCTCTACCAAATGCCGGAACTGGGCGCGCAGGTCAATCTGTTCACCCATCTGGCCATTCGTGAAGATGCTCACGTGCTGTTTGGCTTTTCCAGCCTGAACGAGCGCAGCACTTTCAAGGCACTGATCAAAGTCACCGGCATTGGCGCCCGCACGGCCCTGTCCTTGCTTTCGGGCATGAGTGCTGAAGAGCTGGCCGATGCTATTACCCGCCAGGAGACTTCCCGTCTGGTGAAGATTCCAGGCATAGGCAAGAAAACCGCCGAGCGTCTTTTGCTGGAACTGCGTGGCAAGCTGGGTGCAGACCTGGGCAGCGGTGGCGCCGTCAGCGCCACTCCCAATAGCCGTGATGATGTGTTGCACGCTTTGGAAGCCCTGGGCTACTCCAACAAGGAGGCCAGTATTGCTGTCAAAGCCTTGCCGGATGATATTGATGTGTCGGAAGGGATCAAGCAGGCATTGAAGTCGCTGTCACGCGCTTGATACGACACGACTATGTATAAAAAACCGGGCCGTTCATATGAACGGCCCGGTTTTTTTAACTATTCCATTCATCAAGCGAGCAGACGCCCCAGGGCGGACACATCCACATTCCCGCCACTGATCAGCACACCGACCTTGCGGCCTTGCAAATCACCCTGCCGCATTACCGCCGCGGCACCCAAGCAACCTGTAGGCTCCACCACCATCTTCATGCGTTCCGCAAAGAAACGCATGGCCTGAACCAGCTCGGGATCAAGCACCGTCAAAATATCCGTCACCATGCTGCGAATCAACTCAAATGTCATCGGTGCCAAAGCTTGGGTCAGCGCCCCATCAGCAATGGATGCAGGTGGCGCAATCTTGACGATCTCCCCACTGCGCAAGGACTGCTGGGCATCATCCCCTGCCTGCGGCTCCACACCAAAGACTTCGCAAGCCGGAGCCATGGCCTTGGCAGCCAGCAAGCAGCCCGACAGCAAGCCACCGCCTCCTAAGGGAACGTAGAACTGCTGCAAGTCCGGCACGTCCTGAAACAGCTCCAATGCAGCCGTCCCCTGCCCCGTGATGACATCGGGATGTGCAAAGGGAGGAATCAAGGTCAGCCCCTCACGATCCACCAACTCTTGTGCAATCTGGGCACGATCCTGGGTCAGGCGATCGTACTCGATCACTTTGGCACCATAGCCGCGCGTTGCAGCCAGTTTGGCAGCCGGAGCATCCGAATTCATGATAATGGTGGCCGGGATACCCAAAAGCTTGGCCGACAAGGCCACCGCCTGCGCGTGATTGCCAGAGGAAAAAGCCACGACACCTGCTTTTTTCTGCTGCTCGTTCAACTGCGCCAGCGCATTGAAGCCACCGCGAAACTTGAAAGCACCAATACGCTGAAAGTTCTCGCACTTGAAGTAGACTTCGCCATTCAGGCGCTCGTTCAAGGTTGCGGACGTCAAGACTGGTGTGCGGTGTGCCACAGGCGCCAAGCGCTCAGCAGCGGCCACAACATCAGCAAAATCAGGTAATTCCAGGGACATGGCTAAAATCTCGATTGAAAACTCCAGCCCACATTATGCGCGATGCCATGCGAAGCAGCCTAGACCTGCCCACACAAAACTAGCCTGCCTGCACAAGGCAAGCGATTTGCACAGACACTCCATGCACATCGCCATGTTCCTTGGTACTCAGGCGGCGGGTGCTTGGTGTACCATACTGTATATTCAATCAGCGTAGTCATCATGGCCATACACTCCGATTCGCTCTCCAGCCTGCCTTCTGAACAGCGCATCATCACGCCCAAACCCTTGTCACCCAACGAAGAGTCCATCGAACGCGCCTTGCGACCCAAGATGCTGGAGGACTATGTCGGGCAAGCCCGGGCGCGCGAACAGCTGGAAATCTTTATTGCCGCTGCGCGCCAGCGCCAGGAAGCGCTGGACCACGTCTTGCTGTTTGGTCCTCCCGGTTTGGGTAAAACCACCCTGGCTCACATCATTGCCCATGAAATGGGGGTGAACCTGCGCCAGACTTCCGGCCCCGTACTAGAACGCCCCGGTGATCTGGCTGCCTTGCTGACCAATCTGGAACCCAACGACGTTCTGTTTATTGACGAGATCCATCGCTTGTCCCCCGTCGTGGAGGAAATTCTGTATCCAGCGCTGGAAGACTTTCAAATTGATATCCTGATTGGCGAAGGCCCGGCCGCCCGCAGCGTCAAACTGGATTTGCAGCCCTTTACCCTGGTCGGTGCCACCACTCGCGCTGGCATGTTGACCAATCCCTTGCGCGACCGCTTTGGCATTGTGTCTCGCCTGGAGTTCTATGACGTCAAAGACCTGACGCATATCGTGGCGCGCAGTGCCGGGCTGCTTAATGTCAGCACAACCGATGAAGGCACTTACGAAATTGCCCGCCGTTCACGCGGCACACCACGTATCGCCAACCGGCTCTTGCGCCGGGTGCGCGACTACGCCGAAGTTAAAACCGGCGGCATTATCCATACCGAGTGTGCTCAAGCTGCCCTGTCCATGCTGGAAGTGGACCCGCAAGGCCTGGATTTGATGGACAGAAAACTGCTGGAAGCCATCGTGCATAAATTCGACGGTGGTCCAGTAGGGGTAGACAGCTTGGCCGCAGCCATTGGCGAAGAGCGCGACACGATCGAAGATGTGATCGAGCCCTACCTGATCCAGCACGGCTTTTTGCAACGTACTCCCAGGGGCCGCATTGCTACCCTGAACACCTGGCGTCACTTGGGGCTAACGCCTCCACGCAACACGCAGGGTCAGGATCTGTTCGACGCAGAATAAGTGCTTAACCCCGGCGAGCCCAGGGGCGAAACACCAATAGCAAGGTAATCGCAATCGACACGGCGGCAGCCAGCAACAAGGCTGTCAGCCAGTGCAAATGCGTGAAAGTCAGCGCCAGCGTGGTGCAGAACCCCGCCAGACTGCCTGTCCCCCACAACGCTGAACGCAAGGTCGCTACCAAGCTTGCCGCACCTAAGGTTTGATGGATGGTCACCGCCACCACGGTATAGCCAATAGGGAAAGCCATAATCAGCCCGGACAAGCTCGGCCCCAGCAAAGAACTGCTGGTGGTCACGATAGCGACCAGAAGTCCTGCCAAAGCCCCTCTGAATATCAGCAAGCCCCAGCCCGCCTTCGCTTTGCTGCTGCCTTTCATGCCGGCCAGACGACGCGAAACACGCAAGCTGAATGCAGTCACAGCAATAAACAAAGCCAGCCCCAGAACAGGTTGCACGGGCATAAAGGACAGGAGCAAGGCCGCCACCGCCCAACCAGCTACCGCACACAACAAGGTGCGCCAGGGCGACAAAGTGGGTGCGCAAAGAATGATGAGCAGCAAAAACAGCTGAGTCGCGCTTAGCGAATACACGGCATAGGTTGCCGCCTGCTGCACATAATCGGCAGGAAACTGCTGGGACAGAAAATAAAAGCCGGGGCCCAATACCATGGGCAAGCCCGCCAGCGCACCACCAATCAAGGGGCCAAATGCCCCGACTGACCACGAAACCAGAACAACAACCAAAGCGGTGGCGGCCATACGAACTGCCAAGGCAGACCACGCTATATCAAGAAAAGCAGTTTCCACGGAGCTATCTCGCAGTGAAACCAGGTATCAGGAGCTGCCCGACTCAGCGCCATCAAAGACACTGAAATCGGGCGGCTTCTTTCATCCTTAGCTCACCACACTCCAGTCCAGAGCCTGACCGGCAGCCAGAGGAATCAATGGCTCACCAGCCATTTCCACGGACTCAGGAATGGTGAACTGGCTGCGTTGCAGAGTCATTGTTCCTTCATTGACCGGCAGACCATAGAAGGCAGGGCCATTCAGGCTGGCAAAGGCTTCCAGGCGGTCCAGACGTCCGGCCTTGTCAAAAGCCGACGCGTACAACTCCATGGCGTGCAGCGCGGTATAACAGCCCGCACAGCCACAACTCTGCTCTTTGCGGCTACGCGAATGCGGTGCACTGTCTGTGCCCAGGAAGAAACGATTGCTGTCGCTGGTGGCGGCATCCACCAAAGCCTGACGGTGCTTCTCGCGCTTCAGGACCGGCAAACAGTACCAATGTGGCTGCAAGCCACCCTGGAACAAGGCATTACGGTTATAGAGCAGGTGATGCGCCGTGATCGTCGCGGCAACCGGGCCATCGGCCTGGCTCACATAAGCGGCACCCTCTGCCGTGGTCAAGTGTTCAAACACCACTTTCAGTTCGGGAAAAGCCTTGCGCATGGGAATCATCACACGCTCGATGAATACGGCTTCGCGGTCGAACAAGTCGATGCTGGGGTCCGTGACCTCACCGTGCATCAGCAAAGGCATTCCCGATTCCTGCATCTGGGCCAGCACCTTGGAACAGTTCTTCAGCAAATCTGTCACGCCTGCATCGGAGTTTGTGGTGGCACCGGCGGGATACAGCTTCACGCCATGCACAAACCCACTTTCCTTGGCGCGAACGATTTCCTCAGGCTGAGTATTGTCCGTCAGGTACAAAGTCATCAAAGGCTCAAACTTGCCGACGTACTCGGTTTTGGCCAGGGCGCTCAGAATACGCTCGCGGTAGGCCAGAGCCTGTGCGGTGGCTGTAACGGGCGGGGTCAGGTTGGGCATGACGATAGCCCGGTCAAATTGTGCCGCAGTATGGCCCAAGACCGATTCCAACACAGCACCGTCACGCAGGTGCAAATGCCAATCATCAGGACGACGAATGACCAGGGTATCCACAGTAGGGCTCATATCTTTACTCAATATCAAACAAAGGCCCTGTGCTTTGAACCGTCGATAAAGCAACAGGTGCCACAATTGCCTTTCAGCAGGCCGAATCCACCATTATGCTACAGCTACCTGTGCTGCGCATGATTGGCCCAGGAATCCCGAGCCCAAATTAATAGTGCATTGCAGCAGCCTGTAAACACTGGAAAATCTGCTTACAGACGGGAAAAGCTCTTACGCACAAAGGGCTTGGACGTATAGGGGGTATCACGGTATGCTGACAGACAAGTCGTGCCCTAGCGCATAACCCGCCCCTTCAACTCGTTTCTCAGGAGTTCCGTTCATGGCCAGCACTGAAAAAAAGCCTGCTACCCGCAAACCCAATGCAGCCTTCATGAAACCACTCACTCCTAGCCCGACCCTGGCTGCTGTGATTGGCCCTGGCGCGCTGCCGCGTACTGAAGTTACGAAGAAAATCTGGGAATACATCAAGAAGCACGATCTCCAGGATCCCAAGAACCGTCGCAACATCAACGCCGACGCCAAGCTGCGCCCCTTGTTCGGCAAGGACCAGGTCTCCATGTTTGAACTGACCAAGCTGGTCAGCACTCACTTGAAATAAGCGTGGGGTGCCTGGGCACCTCTGGCAATATCGGGCCGCGTCGCTGAGCTTTCAGCCGCGGCCCTTTTTCATGTGGCATCATCAAGCCCCTGAATTCGCGTCTTCATGTCGATGTCAACCTCTGCCCCTCCTGATCAAGCCCCACGTGTTCTATGCTGGCTGCGCCGGGATCTGCGCCTGCACGACCACGCAGCTTTGCACCATGCTTTGAAAAGCGGTTTGCCCGTGGCCTGTGTGTTTGTTTTTGACAGCACAATTCTGAAGTCCCTGCCCGCCGATGATATACGGCTGGCTTTTATCTACGACAGCCTGCTGCAGGTTCAGGAACAACTGCGCCAGTATGGCAGCGAACTGATTACGGTTTACGGCGATCCTATGCAAAAAATCCCAGAGCTGGCGAGCAGCCTGAATGCAAAAGCCGTCTATACGAACCAGGACTATGAGCCTGCGGCAATCACTCGGGATCAGACTGTCAGCCATGCCCTCTCTGCACAAGGCGTGGAGCTGCAGCTTTTCAAGGACCAGGTCATTTTTGCGCGAGATGAAATCCTGACACAGCAAAAGCAGCCCTATACGGTTTTTACGCCCTATAAGCGGAACTGGCTGGCACGTATCCAATCGGAGGATGTCCAGGCCTATGATTGCTCGCAAGGGCAATGGGCTGTGCTACCTGAGCAAGCTTTACCAGGATTGGACGAATTGGGCTTTCAGGGAGAGTCTCGCGCAAAACTGCTGAACCCTGCGGGTTGGCAAGGAGCTCAGACCTTGCTGAAGCAATTCGAACCCAGAATCCACGCGTATCAGATGCTCAGGGATTTTCCGGCCAAACGAGGCGTCTCCTATCTTGCCCCACATCTGCGCTTTGGCACGCTATCTATTCGCCAAGCCGTCTCTTTGGCCTGGCCCAGCGACTCTGAAGGTTCGGCTACCTGGCTTAGCGAACTGATCTGGCGAGAGTTCTACCAGCAGTTCCTGTGGCACCACCCTGAGACAGCCACAGAGAGCTTCAAACCCGCCTACAAGGATCTACCCTTCCCTAATCGCGAAGACTGGTTTCAGGCCTGGAAAGACGGCCAGACCGGCTATCCAATTGTTGATGCCGCCATGCGCCAGTTGAACCAGTCAGGCTATATGCACAATCGGCTACGCATGATCAGCGCCTCCTTTCTGGTGAAAGACTTGCTGATAGACTGGCGTTGGGGTGAGCAGTACTTTGCCCAGAAGCTGCTTGATTACGACATGGCTTCTAACGTGGGAGGCTGGCAATGGGCCGCCTCCACGGGATGCGATGCACAGCCTTACTTTCGCATCTTTAATCCCATCACCCAATCACGTAAATTTGATCCAGACGGACAATTCATACGCCGCTATGTGCCTGAGCTGGCGTCGCTGGACAAGCAGGCTGTTCACGCACCCTGGCAGGCCAAGCAGCTCCCTATCGAATTCAGGCTGGGACAACACTACCCGGCCCCCATCGTGGATCACGACACACAACGGCATCTTGCTTTGGCTCTATTCAAGCAAGCAGGAGAGCAAGAGCACACGGATTGAAATACCTTAAGGATATTTATGTCAGAAAGCTCCAGACCACCACCTCCAACCAGTACATCAGTACTGCTGCAAAACCTGCAAGCCGCCCATCCCCAGGCACAAGTGGCCATCCTGGATTTCAGTGCCGATCATGCCGAAATCAGCCTGGCTCATAAAGGCGCCCCTGTACATACCGAGCACTTCCCGGAACTAAGCGGAGTCCAGTTGTTGGCCAGCTGCTTTTCAGACTCCAGTTCACGCGCAGCGCAATTGGAACATGCCATCGAAGTCGTAGAAGACGCCATCATGCCAGCCAGCCTGGACCTGCGTCAGTTCATGGTATTTGCCGCCAGTGAGTTCGCAGAAGAACTTGGCACCTGGCTCCATCAGGCCCAAGGCAGAGAGCAGCACATCATCCTGAATCGGGACACGATTGACGACCTGTTCACCCTGTATGCCGCCGCCAGCCAAGGGGCCGTCAGTCTGAAAATGATTAACGCTGGTTCTTTGGAAAATATCCATCAGCTGGTTAACAATCAGAACCTGGGTATTTACCTACTGCTGCTGCGTGAATGTATGCATCATATGCACATCGAGCAGATCCACCTGCTGGCACCCTGAGGCTTCCCTTTTGAGCGCCCATAGATAGAGATAAATCCAGCCATGCAGGAAACGGCTCGGAACTAGCCAAGGCATCGCCCGGATGCAAGGCTTGAAACGGTGCACGCCCTGCCTTGTATAGCGAGACTTTCTGAAACGCGGTTAAAACGTCTTGATGGTTTTTCCGTGAGGCTTGCACAGGGTAAAGAACACAGCTTGCCAGTCATGCCATGAGGCGGAGTCAGCCTGTATATCCAGGACACTCAAGGCAGATCCAGTTCAAAGCGGATCGAAACGACATCACAAAACTAGGTCACATAAAAAAAGGTGCTCATCAGAGCACCTTTTAAATTACCTCTTTCTGGCCTAGCCAGAGCAATCTTCATACTAGATCTGCTTAGTAATCGTGCCCCAGGGCCTGACCACCCGCCAAAGCCAGCCAGCCTTTGATCAAGCGATGAATAATCCAGACCAAGGCTACCAGCGCGGTTACCCAACCAATAAAGATGGTCGTCAGCAAAGCGCTCAGCACCATCCACAACAGGCCCCACCAAAAAGTCTTGATGACCCAATCCAGATGGCTGGCATAAATTGTGCCCGATGCATCACCGCGTTTGACGTAAGCCAGAATCACAGCTGCTACAGCTGCAGCACCGAAGATACCTGCACTGATCATAGCCAAAGAAAACAAGCCATAGCAGATGTGCGTAATCTTGCGCAGCGACAAGCCTGGTTCAAGCTCGGGGCTAATAGGCTGATTCATTCGGTTCTCCTGAAACAAGCATTAACAATAACTATACCGAACTATTTTACCCATACTTTGGGCATTAACCGTATGACAGTGGCAGAGCTACCACCATACAGATAAAAGAAACGACGTAAGAAACGCCGCTTCTATGATGCCATCAGAGTGTGCCGCTGGCCTGTGCGTGGGCGACGCATAAAACAAAACCCCCGCAAGCGGTGCGCTTGCGGGGGTTTTGAGGAATAAGAGCTTGACGATGACCTACTTTCACAGACGTCCGTCCACTATCATCGGCGCAAAGGCGTTTCACAATCCTGTTCGGGATGGGAAGGTGTGGGACCACCTCGCTATGGTCGTCAAGCGTAACTGGTTGCCGAGTCGTCTTTTTAAGGGACGCCCCAGCCAATTGGAAGAAGCACACCACTAGCGATCAGTACGGATCAGCTAGCAGCGGTTACGAAGGTGTCGAGCGCGGGTTGCGCTGCACTTCAATATTACGTTCTGTGGTCAACAACTTAACTCACTACAACCTCAAGGGTTATAGGATCAAGCCACACGGGCAATTAGTACTGGTTAGCTACATGCATTACTGCACTTCCACACCCAGCCTATCAACGTCCTGGTCTCGGACGACCCTACAGGGAGGTCAAGCCTCCGGGATATCTAATCTTCAGACGAGTTTCCCGCTTAGATGCCTTCAGCGGTTATCTCTTCCGTACGTAGCTACTCGGCAATGCCATTGGCATGACAACCGATACACCAGTGGTACGTCCACTCCGGTCCTCTCGTACTAGGAGCAGGCTCCGTCAAATATCCAACGCCCACGGCAGATAGGGACCAAACTGTCTCACGACGTTTTAAACCCAGCTCACGTACCTCTTTAAATGGCGAACAGCCATACCCTTGGGACCGGCTACAGCCCCAGGATGAGATGAGCCGACATCGAGGTGCCAAACACCGCCGTCGATATGAACTCTTGGGCGGTATCAGCCTGTTATCCCCAGAGTACCTTTTATCCGTTGAGCGATGGCCCTTCCATACAGAACCACCGGATCACTATGTCCTACTTTCGTACCTGTTCGACTTGTCAGTCTCACAGTCAAGCACGCTTATGCCATTGCACTATCAAGACGATTTCCGACCGTCTCTAGCGTACCTTCGAACTCCTCCGTTACACTTTAGGAGGAGACCGCCCCAGTCAAACTGCCCACCATGCACGGTCCCCGATCCCGATAAGGGACCTAGGTTAGAACCGCAAACAGACCAGGGTGGTATTTCAAGGATGACTCCACGCGATCTGGCGACCACGCTTCAACGTCTCCCACCTATCCTACACAGGCCGGTTCACAATCCAATGCAAAGCTACAGTAAAGGTTCATGGGGTCTTTCCGTCTAGCCGCGGGGAGATTGCATCATCACAACCATGTCAACTTCGCTGAGTCTCAGGAGGAGACAGTGTGGCCATCGTTACGCCATTCGTGCAGGTCGGAACTTACCCGACAAGGAATTTCGCTACCTTAGGACCGTTATAGTTACGGCCGCCGTTTACCGGGGCTTCGATCAAGAGCTTGCACCCCATCACTTAACCTTCCGGCACCGGGCAGGCGTCACACCCTATACGTCCACTTTCGTGTTTGCAGAGTGCTGTGTTTTTAGTAAACAGTCGCAGCCACCGATTCACTGCGGCCTCTTCATGCTTTGTGCGCAGGCACATCACACTAATGAGGCATACCTTCTCCCGAAGTTACGGTATTAATTTGCCGAGTTCCTTCTCCTGAGTTCTCTCAAGCGCCTTGGAATATTCATCCCGTCCACCTGTGTCGGTTTGCGGTACGGTCTCGTAGAGCTGAAGCTTAGAGGCTTTTCTTGGAACTGCTTCCAGTTAGTTTAGAGCCGAAGCTCTATCCAGTCACACCCTTGAATTACGCACCCGGATTTGCCTAAGTGCCTTCTATGATGCGCCAACGGGGACATCCAACACCCCGATAACATTCTGCAATCCGTCCCCCCATCGCACTCTACGACGGTGCGGGAATATTAACCCGCTTCCCATCAGCTACGCATCTCTGCCTCGCCTTAGGGGCCGACTCACCCTGCGCCGATGAACGTTGCGCAGGAAACCTTGGACTTACGGCGAGGGGGCTTTTCACCCCCTTTATCGCTACTCATGTCAGCATTCTCACTTCCGATACCTCCAGCATTCCTCACGGAACACCTTCACAGGCTTACGGAACGCTCTCCTACCATGTGTACATAGTACACATCCGCAGCTTCGGTCTATGGCTTAGCCCCGTTACATCTTCCGCGCAGGACGACTCGATCAGTGAGCTATTACGCTTTCTTTAAAGGATGGCTGCTTCTAAGCCAACCTCCTGACTGTCTATGCCTTCCCACTTCGTTTCCCACTTAGCCATAGTTAGGGACCTTAGCTGGCGGTCTGGGTTGTTTCCCTCTTGAGTCCGGACGTTAGCACCCGGTGCTCTGTCTCCCGTACTGTACTTGCCGGTATTCGGAGTTTGCCATGGGTTGGTAAGTCGCTGTGACCCCCTAGCCATAACAGTGCTCTACCCCCGGCAGTAATATACGAGGCACTACCTAAATAGTTTTCGGAGAGAACCAGCTATCTCCAGGCTTGTTTAGCCTTTCACTCCGATCCACAGCTCATCCCCTAATTTTTCAACATTAGTGGGTTCGGTCCTCCAGCACGTGTTACCGTGCCTTCAACCTGGCCATGGATAGATCGCCTGGTTTCGGGTCTACACCCAGCGACTGAATCGCCCTATTCGGACTCGCTTTCGCTACGCCTCCCCTATTCGGTTAAGCTTGCCACTGAATGTAAGTCGCTGACCCATTATACAAAAGGTACGCAGTCACACCACGAAGGTGCTCCTACTGTTTGTATGCATACGATTTCAGGATCTATTTCACTCCCCTTCCGGGGTTCTTTTCGCCTTTCCCTCACGGTACTGGTTCACTATCGGTCGATCACGAGTATTTAGCCTTGGAGGATGGTCCCCCCATATTCAGACAGGATTTCACGTGTCCCGCCCTACTTGTTCGATGCTTAGTTCCACGTACTGAATTTCGCCTACAGGGCTATCACCTGCTACGGCTGGACTTTCCATTCCATTCGACTATTCACTACGCTAAAACATCCAGGCTGGTCCGGTTTCGCTCGCCACTACTTCCGGAATCTCGGTTGATTTCTTTTCCTCGAGTTACTGAGATGGTTCAGTTCACTCGGTTCGCCTCCACATGCCTATGTATTGAGCATGGGATACCGTATTACTACGGTGGGTTTCCCCATTCGGACATCTACGGATCAAAGCTTGTTTGCCAGCTCCCCGTAGCTTTTCGCAGGCTACCGCGTCCTTCATCGCCTGTGATCGCCAAGGCATCCATCATATGCACTTATTCGCTTGATCCTATAACGCTTGATGCTGTTATAGGAATATGAGTATACGTTGTTGCCGTTCATCAATCCTTAGCTGTCATCCAATCCGAAGATCGAACAACGTCTATATTTTTGAGAACTTTCGTTGAACATAATTTGTTCTGTTGCAATCACAACCCGTGTATTGTCATCACAAGGCGACTAATCGCTTTGCGTTTATTAGACAACACACCTTCGTTGTGCTTCTTCCTAATTGTTAAAGAGCAATTCGTGGGTTGCATAACCCAACGAGCAGTATTCTTTAAAAAGAACACTCTTCGTTGAATCTAGCGCCAGGTCAACCGTTGTTGTCCTGTGCCCTATACTCTGTCATGAACCTTGCTGTATCGACAACCATCCACAAAAGCGGTGGTGGAGGATGACGGGATCGAACCGACGACCCCCTGCTTGCAAAGCAGGTGCTCTCCCAGCTGAGCTAATCCCCCGAGGTAATCGTTGGTGGGTCAAGTTGGAATCGAACCAACGACCCCCGCCTTATCAAGACGGTGCTCTAACCGACTGAGCTACTGACCCATCTATCACCAGTGGGCGATACCTTCAATGGTCATGACATTAACTAACAGCCAATAAGTGTGGACGCTTTCGCTTTGCGAGCCATTCGCTCTAAAAGGAGGTGATCCAGCCGCACCTTCCGATACGGCTACCTTGTTACGACTTCACCCCAGTCATGAATCCCACCGTGGTAAGCGCCCTCCTTACGGTTAGGCTACCTACTTCTGGTGAAACCCACTCCCATGGTGTGACGGGCGGTGTGTACAAGACCCGGGAACGTATTCACCGCGACATTCTGATCCGCGATTACTAGCGATTCCGACTTCACGCAGTCGAGTTGCAGACTGCGATCCGGACTACGATCGGGTTTCTGAGATTGGCTCCCCCTCGCGGGTTGGCGACCCTCTGTCCCGACCATTGTATGACGTGTGAAGCCCTACCCATAAGGGCCATGAGGACTTGACGTCATCCCCACCTTCCTCCGGTTTGTCACCGGCAGTCTCATTAGAGTGCTCTTGCGTAGCAACTAATGACAAGGGTTGCGCTCGTTGCGGGACTTAACCCAACATCTCACGACACGAGCTGACGACAGCCATGCAGCACCTGTGTTCCGGTTCTCTTGCGAGCACGGCCAAATCTCTTCGGCTTTCCAGACATGTCAAGGGTAGGTAAGGTTTTTCGCGTTGCATCGAATTAATCCACATCATCCACCGCTTGTGCGGGTCCCCGTCAATTCCTTTGAGTTTTAATCTTGCGACCGTACTCCCCAGGCGGTCAACTTCACGCGTTAGCTGCGCTACTAAGGCCTAACGGCCCCAACAGCTAGTTGACATCGTTTAGGGCGTGGACTACCAGGGTATCTAATCCTGTTTGCTCCCCACGCTTTCGTGTCTGAGCGTCAGTATTATCCCAGGGGGCTGCCTTCGCCATCGGTATTCCTCCACATATCTACGCATTTCACTGCTACACGTGGAATTCTACCCCCCTCTGACATACTCTAGCTCGGCAGTTAAAAATGCAGTTCCAAGGTTGAGCCCTGGGATTTCACATCTTTCTTTCCGAACCGCCTACACACGCTTTACGCCCAGTAATTCCGATTAACGCTTGCACCCTACGTATTACCGCGGCTGCTGGCACGTAGTTAGCCGGTGCTTATTCTGCAGATACCGTCAGCAGTACCTCGTATTAGGAGGTACCTTTTCTTCTCTGCCAAAAGTACTTTACAACCCGAAGGCCTTCATCATACACGCGGGATGGCTGGATCAGGGTTTCCCCCATTGTCCAAAATTCCCCACTGCTGCCTCCCGTAGGAGTCTGGGCCGTGTCTCAGTCCCAGTGTGGCTGGTCGTCCTCTCAAACCAGCTACGGATCGTTGCCTTGGTGAGCCTTTACCCCACCAACTAGCTAATCCGATATCGGCCGCTCCAATAGTGAGAGGTCTTGCGATCCCCCCCTTTCCCCCGTAGGGCGTATGCGGTATTAGCCACTCTTTCGAGTAGTTATCCCCCGCTACTGGGCACGTTCCGATATATTACTCACCCGTCCGCCACTCGCCGCCAAGAGAGCAAGCTCTCTCGCGCTGCCGTTCGACTTGCATGTGTAAAGCATCCCGCTAGCGTTCAATCTGAGCCAGGATCAAACTCTTCAGTTTAATCTCTGTGGTTGTCCCGTCTTGCGACGAGACCGATTGTGTCTCAAAGAAAAATTCAGAGTTACACAAGGTAATTCTTCATCTTTCGTTTGTGAGCACTTGATACAAACTTGTGGCGATCCCCGAAGGGTTCGACTCGCTCATTCCAAGCGCCCACACTTATCGGCTGTTAATTGTTAAAGAGCAGTGACAGTTGCCTGTCGTTCTACCGACTAACCCGGCTGGCTCGTCGCGCTTAGCGCTTCGTGCCTTGCTGTGTTAGCAGCAGAGAAACGAGATTATGAAGCAGATCAGGCAGTGTGTCAAGCGTTTTTTTGAAGAAGTTAGAAAGTTTTAAAACCGTCCAACTCATCCCGCTTAAACCAGAACTTTCGTTCCGTCCTACCTGGCGAACAATCAACCCAAAGGGTCAACCATCCAACTTCACAAACAAGGGTAAATTTTCAAATTTGTTTCAACCTTCGAAACCGCTTAAAAACTTAACGCTGCGTTCTCTGGAGCAGAACCTAGAACTTTAACACAGAATTTTCTGATTTGTCAAGCTCCGGGTTTTACACCGTGTCAGTTACCTGACTCAGTCATTCAAGCTTCGGTGCGGGCCTCTTGGCCAAGGCGGTGAATCTTGTCTAACTGCTCTCTGTAGCGCTTTGAGGGAAAACCCTGTGTGTGCTGCAGCGAGAAAAGAACTATAGCACGATGATTTTCAGACTTGCAAGCCTTCTTTGCCATTTTTCTAGGTATCTCAGGAGAGAAAACTCCGTAAAGCGATGTAGCTGATTGATAACTATGAAGAATAACTATAAAAATATTTTTTAGATTAACTTCTGTTTTTTTCCCGTGATCGTGGGGCAGCCTGCCCTCAGACCCATATCCTGGGCTAAACAGCTATTTCCCTCGTGAAAAATCGCCAGATAGCCTCCAATCACTCAACATTCTTCCTCTCTATATAGAAGGGAAGCGCAAACTCTCCCCAATATAGTCACCAGTCCTTGTGCTTGCTTGCTTGCTTGCTTGCTTGCTTGCTTGCTTGCTTGCTTGCTTGCTTGCTTGCTTGCTTGCTTGCTTGCTTGCTTGCTTGCTTGCTTGCTTGCTTGCTTGCTTGCTTGCTTGCTTGCTTGCTTGCTTGCTTGCTTGCTTGCTTGCTTGCTTGCTTGCTTGCTTGCTTGCTTGCTTGCTTGCTTGCTTGCTTGCTTGCTTGCTTGCTTGCTTGCTTGCTTGCTTGCTTGCTTGCTTGCTTGCTTGCTGGAGTAATACTTAGACGGGTGGGCCAATAAAAGAACGGCAACACGAACACAGCATCAGCCGTCCGCCCCCAATAAGTAATGTCTCTATCTAGATAGAGAGTTGAATGGCCTCCAAGGGTCGAGCACTATGCAGGGCTGTTAGCCGCTCGGGGCCCCGGGACAGGGTGTTGGGGCGAGTCAGACGACTTGCCGCAGTCGGAGTCGCCATCGGGGATGCAAGCAGTCTGCTGTTTGAGCCCAACGTTTGTGATTGGTCCGGGGGACCAATCACTGGGCGAGTTCAGACTGCGCCCCGATGGTGACTTCGACAAGGGTACCGGCGCGAGGCGCCGGCAAGTCGTCCGCCCCAACACCCTGTCCCGGGGCTTCGAGTGGCGCCCTACGTAGAGCGGCTGGAACAATGAGCGCCACCCTCTATATAGATAAGCCGTTCATCACTAAGACTCTACTCTCTATATATAGAGGGAACAAAAACACACTTAGCTGCTAGACAGACCCAACCACATAAACACAATCCCCCAAGTCGAGCTTCAAGCAAAGCCCCCCCTTCCTATCCACTCTATATAGACAGCCCCCCCTTACGCCTCCAAGCAATAAGCTAATCCCCAATTCATTGTTATTTTCTGTAGCCGCGTTCATTACCATTCCTTATGCACTTAATCCTCTAAGCAGGCCCCTGCTTACTCAAGAGAGTAATAATGATCAAACCTATCCTCATCTCCCTGGCATTTGCATTCAGCACGGTCCTGGCACCGACTGCCTCCGCGGAGCCAAGCACACCCGACACGACAGCCAAATCAGCCGCCTTGATCTCGGCTGGCGAACTGGCCACCAAGCTGGATCAAGACAACCTGCGCATTCTGGATATCCGCACAGACAAAGAATATGCAGCAGGCCACGTCCCCGGCGCCGTTCACACCCCATACGGTGCCTACCGCGGCCCAGCCGAAAACGCCGGTGCCTTGCGCTCCGAAGCCGACCTGTCTGCCCTGTTCAGCAAAGCCGGCATTTCCAAAGACAGCTACGTTGTCGTCACCTACGCAGGCGCCAACCCCACGGACTTCGGCGCAGCGGCACGCGTTTACTGGACATTGAAAGCGGGCGGCCTGACCCAACTCTCGATTTTGGACGGCGGCCTGCAAGCCTGGGAAGCCGAAGGCAAACCCCTGAGCAAAGACACCCCTACCGTCACGCCCACCGAATTCAGCTACCACTACAACAAAGACATGGTGGTCAGCACGCAAGAAGTGGCTGACTACATCAAGAACGGCCAAGCCCCCGTCCTGCTGGACGCACGCCCAACAGAATTCTTCAAAGGCGAAAAGCGCGTTGATGCCGCCGCTCGCTACGGCACCTTGCCCGGCGCACGCGAACTGGATTTCAACAGCTTCTTTCGTAGTGACAAACCTGTCCTGAAAGACACAGGCGAACTCGTCAAGATCGTCAAAGAACAAGGACTGGATGACAAGCCCACCGTTTCGTTCTGCAATACCGGCCACTGGGCTGCCACGAACTGGTTTGTACTGTCCGAGCTGGCAGGCAACCCCAACGTGAAGCTCTACCCCGAGTCCGTCGTGGAATGGAGCCGCAGCAACTTGCCCATGGACAACCAGCCCTCCCGTTTCGAAGTTCTGAAACTCGATGCCAAGCGCGCCATTAACTAAAGAAATCGATCATGCTTTATCTGACTAGACTGGGCTTTATCCTGGCCAGCCTGGCCCTGATTGTCGGGGTCGCCCTGGTAGGTGGACTGCGCCAAGGCCTGCTCGCCCTGTTGGGAATTGGCTTTGGTGCCGTACTGCAAGGAGCCCGTTTCGGTTTCACGACCGGCTGGCGCAACTATATCGAGCGTCGCGACCCTCAAGGTATCTGGGCACAAATGCTCCTGCTGGTATTGGCCGCCGCCTTCACCCTGCCCTTGATTGCTGATAGCGGTGGCGAGCTGGTTGGCGCAATTGCCCCATTGACCATCAGCCTGGTGCTGGGTGCCTTCCTGTTTGGCGCTGCCATGCAACTGGCCGACGGATGCGGTTCCGGTACTCTCTATAAAGCAGGCGCTGGCGCACCGATCTCCTTTGCGGTTCTGCCTACCTTTGCAATTGGCAGCTTTCTGGGCGCATCGCACCAACCCGGCTGGATTGCCTTGGGCGGATTGCCCGCTATCGACCTGACTGTTTCCCTGGGCTGGCCGACCGCCTTGCTGATTACCGTACTGGGCTGCGCCGCCGTATCCTGGTTCGTCGGTCGAGGCGCACGTCGCCATCAGAAAGAGCACAACAGCACACCCGCCAAATGGGAAATGCGCTGGTGGATGGGTGCCTTGTTGCTGGCCGTGCTGTACGCCATTCACATGGTCGTCGCAGGCCAACCCTGGGGCATCGTCTACGGTATTGGCCTGTGGGGTGCAAAAGTATTCTCGGCTCTGGGCTGGTCCCCGGTTGGCGACGCATTCTGGGGCGTGGCTCCACACGCACAACGCCTGGCTGAACCCGTCCTGGCTGACGTTACCTCGGTCACCAACTTTGGTTTGATTCTGGGTGCCATGGCCGCCTCGCGCTGGAACCATCCTGCCAATTTCAAATCACCCAATGCCCGCACTCTGTGGGTAGGCGCAATTGCCGGTCTGGTCATGGGCTACAGTGCCCGTATGGCCTTTGGATGTAATGTAGGCGCATTCCTGGGAGGCATTGCCTCGGCCAGCATACATGGCTGGGTCTGGTTTGCACTGGCCTTTGCCGGGTCCATCATAGGCGTGCGCATTCGTCGCCGCGTTAATCCTTGAGTCGCGCCACCATGAGCAAAACTACCTTCCGCCTTATTACCAGTACCTTCTGGCTGGCCGTTGTCTTGTTAGTCGTCATGGACAGCCTGCAAGACTACCCCTACCGTCCCGAACCCGCTCCCATTGCCTGGGGTAGCGGACAAGCCGCCAGCGGCGGTCACTGCTCGGGTCGTTAAGTCTGGGCCAACCTGGCTCGCAAACACCCCTGATGGAAGGAAACTTGACAGCCTCACCTGGCTGCATCGGGTTTCAACCTCAGGGGTTTTCTTTTGGGTGAAGGAAAGCGCATCCGCTTGTAGTAGCAAACCGACAGCCCGCATTGCCCGCCCCCCACGCAAGCACCAAGGCACAACGTAGCAAGCACTGAGCCGTGCTAGCATCAGACAGATTTTCCAACCTTCTGCTGTCATGCTGACCTTCCTTCGCACCACCTTTAGCCGCAGCCTGCGCATGTTTTATACCGTTGCGCGCATCATGCTCCCCATCATGATTGCGGTGCGTATTGCCGCGCAACTAGGCTTGATCGAGCAAGTCGGCAAGCTGATAGGCCCGATCATGGCGCTGGTTGGACTGCCAGCCGAAGCCGGGATCGTCTGGGCCACCACCGCCCTGGCCGGTATATATGCCGGCATAGGCTCCATGGCAGCCTTGGGTGACAGCTTGAGTTTCAACGTGGCTCAAATCAGCGTCTTGGGCACCATGATGCTATTTGCACACAATATGCCCATGGAGCAGGCCATTGTGCGCCGAGCCGGAGCCAGTTTCTGGTTTACGGCCGCGCTACGAATTGTCTGCGCCTTGCTGTACGGCGCTCTGCTGGCCTGGGGTTTGAACAGTACCGGGCTGTTGCAAGAGCCCGTGTCACTTGCCTGGCTTTACGGGCAATCCAATGCCACGCAAGGTGGTTGGCAAGGCTGGGCAGACTGGCTGTGGGGGACGGCCAGTTCCCTCTTCATGACCTGGCTGATTATTCTTGGCTTGCTGTTAATCCTGTCAGTCCTGGAGAAAATCGGCTTCACCCGTTTGCTGACCCGGCTTCTGCTGCTCTTGCTGCGTTTTTCAGGACTGGAAGAGCGAGTCGCCCCCACAACCACGATTGGTGTGTTGCTGGGCCTGAGCTACGGCGGTGCCCTGATTATTGATGAATCCCGTCAACAAAATTACAGCCCCCGAACGCGCCTGCTGGCCTTGTCCTGGCTGTCTTTAAGCCATTCCCTGATTGAAGACACCATTCTTATTCTGGCTCTGGGTGCCAACATCTGGGTGGCCCTGGTCGGCCGACTTGTTCTGACCTTGCTGATTATTGGCCTGATGGCCCGTCTGACATTACCAGGTAGCGCCCTGTACAGACGCTACCTTGCTTCTGCTTCGCACCCTCAGGATGCTTAGCTTTTGACCAGCAGATCCTGAAAACGCTGATAGAACTTCTTGAGTTTGGGCGCAATCACCATCTGGCAATAGGCTTGCTCGGGGTTCAAGGCAAAATAATCGTGGTGATAGTCCTCGGCTTCCCAGAAAGTGGAGCTGTCGAGCACATGCGTCACGATAGGCGCATCAAACTGCGACTTGATCTCTTCAATGACTTCGAAAGCCTGACGACGCTGTTCTTCGTTTTGGCAAAAAATGGCAGACGCATACTGCGGCCCCTGGTCAGCACCCTGACGATCGGGCGTGGTAGGGTCGTGGGTCAGGAAAAATACCTCCAGCAAATCCCGATAGGAAATAACAGAAGGATCAAACTCCACTTTGACCACTTCGATATGGCCGGTCTGCTTGCCACAAACCTGTTCATAGGTGGGATTTTCCACATGGCCGCCACAGTATCCGGGCACCACCGACTGCACACCTCGCAGGGCCTTGAACACCCCTTCAGTGCACCAAAAGCATCCGCCACCTAATATGGCTGTTTCCTTCATGAATTCTCCTTTGTTGACGAATTGGCTAGACTCAGCAACCAGGCGGCAATAGCTTGTGCTTGCTCGGCGCTGATCCGGTTTTGAGCAGGCATGGGAATAGCTCCCCAGTTCCCCCGGCTACCCTGTTGAATTTGTCGCTGCAAATACGCCCGGGTTTCCTGCGCCGGACCTGGCGCGTAGCGCTGGGCGATCTCCCGAAAAGGAGGCCCCACCCGTTTACGATCAATCTGATGACAGGACAAGCACTGCGCCTGCACGATATCCATCAGCGCTACCGTATCAGCCTTTGCCGCAGGATTAAAACTCAGCAACCCACAAAAAACTACTAATGGTAAACAGCTGGCCCAAGAGACTGAATGCAGCATGATCCTTCCCTTACAATTTACCCAGCCCTGGTCTGGGCTCGCAGTCACGCTATTATCTGATATTCATCTCTGTAATGGGCACGCATGTTAATTCACCCGCAGTTTGATCCCGTCGCCATACAACTTGGACCCCTTGCCATTCATTGGTATGGCTTGATGTATTTAGTGGGCTTTGGCCTGGTGTGGCTGGCTGGCACGGCGCGTATCCGCGCGGGCTATGCCTTGCTGACTCGCAAGGACCTGGAGGACCTGATCTTTTACTGCGTTCTGGGCGTGGTGGCGGGCGGGCGTCTGGGCTACACCCTGTTCTATCAACCTTCCTATTACCTGTCGCATCCGCTGGAGATTTTGTATGTCTGGCAAGGCGGCATGTCCTTTCATGGCGGCCTGATCGGCGTGCTGGTCACGATTGCGCTTTTTGCCCGTAACCGCCAACGACGTTTTCTGGAAGTCAGCGATTTTCTGGCCCCCTTGATTCCACTGGGACTGGCGGTGGGTCGTCTGGGTAACTTCATCAATGGCGAGCTGTGGGGTCGCCCCAGTGATGTGCCTTGGGCCATGGTGTTCCCGCAAGTGGATGCAACGCCCCGCCACCCTTCGCAGTTGTATGAGATGGCTCTGGAAGGTATCGCCCTGTTTATCTTGCTGTGGTGGTTTACGCGCCGTCCACGCGCCGTGGGTCAGACCAGTGCCCTGTTCTTGATCGGCTATGGTTTCTTCCGATTCATGGTGGAGTACACCCGCGAGCCCGACGGCTATCTGGGTCTGCTCAGCGCAGGCTTGTCGATGGGACAGTGGTTGTCCTTGCCCATGATTGTGGCTGGCCTGGCTCTGTTTGCGTATGCCAGCAAACGCGGTGTTACGCCCGGCAGTCAGCAATAAACAAAGCAGCAGAAAAGAAAAAGCCCGTCCAGATATCTGGACGGGCTTTTTTTGCAGGTGCCCCACCATTGCCGTCAAGACCGGCATCCTGGAACCGAGGGTCCAAGATCGGCTGTCATCAAGCCAGCTTCGGGTTCGTCGACGAGGACGATCGCTCCTACTGGCTAATCCAACAACCTGTATGCCAAAAGCATTGGTTCAAGGAATGTATGGTCGTGTCACGAACACGGCAGGGACTTACTGGGATGAAGCAGCTCGCGAGGGACAACAAGGAGCTGCTTGCAAATTCGGTTTAGCGCGATGTGCCCGAAGGCTCAATGACATCGTCAATCATCGCGTGCATGTCCTCAATTTTACGCTTGAAATCGCCAAAAGCAACATTAGCCAGAGGACCATCAGGTGCTTTAGCAGATAAAAACTCGCTGGCGATCTGAATAGCGGCCATAACAGCGATACGTTCGTTGCCCGAAACGCGGCCCGAACCCTTGATGGATTGCATGCGCTGGTCTACCAGTTTGACAGCTTCCAGCAAGCGGGCTTTTTCAGATGGAGGGCATGCCAGAGAATAATCGCGGCCCAACAGGGAAATATCAACTCGTTCCATGACTTACTCCTGTACGGCACCGGGTAAACGCATCAGGATCGAACCGATCTGGTCACGAGCCTGTCCTGCCACATCGCGCAACACACCCATGCCGGCGCGTGCGCTGTCCAACTCGCGACGCAAGGCAGCTACCTGGGCCTGCTCTTGTTCAAGCAGCTTTTTCAGTTCAGCCTGATCAGCTTGCGCTTGTTGCTGCACCACGTCCAGTTGACGCTGATGCGAAGCAACACCGGTGGACAGGGACTCGAACTCGTCCTGTTGACGTCGATTTTGCTGGCGCAAGGCGTCCAGCTCGGCATCCTGAGTTTTCAGACGAGCTAATAATTGAGCGCGTTCAGCGTTGAGCTGACGAGACTGCTCTACCAGTTGACCGATACGGTCAGCGAGAAAGTCGAGATCTTGCAACATGGGCCTTATCGTAAACCATTGCTAGCGTTACTGGGTAGAGGAATTTCATACTAATGATAACCTTTCACCCATCTTTCCATTACCTTTCAAACTTCTTTCAAAGCATGCCATCCACCTGCGAACACGCTCCCAAAAAACCCTAAATTTCCGGAATTACCGGGAAAACCCCTAAAAACTAGGGTCATCTCAGGGTTTCCAGTCTTCAAGTGCTCCATTACCATGCGTCACCTCTGCTCAATGCAGTCGGCACAAGCAGAGTGTGGAGTCCGCTCCACCATAAAGAAGCTGACACAGGAAAAAGGAAAACCAATGCGCAAGGCAGACAAGGAGAATCCACCTTATGCAAATTAAAAATAAACAGGACTTCTGGTCCGGGGTCATGTTCGTGGTCGTGGGCGCCGCTTTCGCGCTCGGGGCTACCAGCTACTCGATGGGAACAGCCGCCCGCATGGGACCCGGCTACTTCCCCTTCTGGCTTGGTGTATGCCTGAGCTTATTAGGGGCGGTTGTCACTTTGGGCTCGATGTCTGCCAAAGCAGAAAACACCGAGGTAGAGAAGTTTAACTGGAAAGTGCTCTTCGTTATCATCGGCGCAGTCGTGCTTTGCGGTCTGACACTGAACTCGCTGGGTGTTTACATCTCCATTTTCCTGCTTGTACTGCTCAGCAGCTTTGCCAGCCATGAATTTAGTTGGCCTATTGCACTGGGCGCAGCTGTCTTTTTGGTGCTGTTCGTCTGGTTGGCATTCATCAAGGGCCTGGGGCTGGTGTTCCCCTTGTGGCCAAGTTTTCTGGCCTGATTGGAGGTGAACGGAAATGGAATTATTTGACAATCTGCTGCTGGGCTTCTCGGTGGCGTTCACGCCCGAGAATCTGGCCTACGCCTTGCTTGGTTGCATACTGGGTACGTTGATTGGTGTGTTGCCTGGCATTGGCCCTGTGCCCACCATCGCTATGCTGCTGCCCATTACCTATGTGCTGCCCCCCGTTGCTGGCCTGATCATGTTGGCGGGTATTTACTATGGCGCTCAATATGGTGGGTCCACGACCGCCATTCTAGTTGCTCTGCCGGGAGAAACCTCGGCGGTGGTGACGGTACTGGACGGACACCAGATGGCACGAAATGGCCGGGCTGGTGCTGCCTTGGCTATCGCCGCCCTGGGCTCTTTCTTCGCTGGTTGTGTGGCCACGGTGCTGCTGGCCGCTTTTGCGCCGCCCCTGGCTGAAGTCGCCTTCAAATTCGGGCCAGCAGAGTATTTCTCATTAATGGTCTTGGGCCTGGTCGGTGCCGTGGTGCTGGCTTCGGGTTCCCTGCCTAAGGCCATCTGCATGATCTTGCTGGGTCTGCTGCTCGGTATGGTCGGTACAGACGTGAACTCCGGCGTGGCCCGCTACGACTTTGGTATTCCAGAGCTGCAGGACGGTATCGACTTTGCTGTGGTAGCCATGGGTGTGTTCGGCTTCTCCGAAATCATGAACAACCTGGAACTGGGCGACCAGCGCGTTGAGATCACGGGCAAGGTAGGTAGCCTGTACCCCAACAAGCAAGAGTTCAAAGAGTCCTGGCCTGCCGTGGTCCGTGGTACTGCCATGGGTTCCTGCCTGGGTATCCTGCCCGGTGGTGGTGCGGTCTTGTCCTCTTTTGCCTCCTACACACTGGAGAAAAAAATCTCCAAGAATCCGGAGCGCTTTGGTAAAGGCCACCCTGCCGGCCTGGCAGGTCCCGAGTCAGCCAATAACGCAGCGGCCCAGACCTCTTTCATTCCACTGCTGACCTTAGGTATCCCTGGTAACGCCGTGACTGCCCTGATGATTGGCGCGATGACCATTCACAACATTCAGCCCGGCCCACAAGTGATGACCAGCCACCCAGAACTGTTCTGGGGCCTGATCGCCTCCATGTGGATTGGTAACCTGATGTTGGTCATTCTGAACCTGCCACTAGTCGGTCTGTGGGTGAAACTGCTGAAAGTTCCTTACCGCCTGCTGTTCCCCGCTATTTTGGTGTTCTGCACGGTCGGTGTGTACTCGCTGAACTACAACGTGTTCGATATTTTGGTCACCGCCGCCTTCGGTTTAGTTGGCTATGTGTGGTCCAAGCTGCGTTGTGAAGGTGCTCCGCTGCTGCTGGGGCTAGTTCTAGGACCAATGATGGAAGAAAACTTCCGCCGCGCCCTGCTGCTATCCCGCGGTGACTACACCACCTTCCTGACGCGTCCGCTGTCCTTATCATTGCTGGTTCTAGCTGCCATTCTGGTTGTGATCGTAGCTCTGCCGTCCGTGAAGAAAAAACGTGAAGAGACCTTCGTGGAAGAAGACTAAGGCACAGCCGGCGGTTCTCTGGTTTGAAAACCCTCCCGCAAGGGAGCCCTCAAACCGGCGCAGTTAACAAAAAGCAGAAAGGCCTGATTTCATCTCTCCACGAAATCAGGCCTTTTGTTTTATCGACTGATTTTACTGCCTGCGTTCAAGGCAGCTCAATTCTCGGTGAGCTGAACGACGCCGCCTCCAAGAACAAACATCAAGTAGCCAGAACCGCCTGCGTGCACAGCCTTCCCAACAAGGGAGCCAAAATAACACCGGGATGGGCTACGGCTGAGACCAAACCATCCAAGGTCCCGATAGGTCCACACAAGGGTTGCTTGTTGCTTGTCATGGGGCGTTGCCCGACCTCGATGGACAATACGCGCGGAATAGAAGGCAATTGCAACAACTGAGCAAGGGACTGGCAAGTTTCCTCTGCCAGGCTCTGCAAGCCCACCTCGCCACCACCGATGACCAGCACCTTGCATTTATGCGTCATAACTTTCTACTACTAATGAGTAAACAAAATCAGCCAGCGCACTATGCGCATGAGCAAGCGAACAGCCAGCCAGGCGACAAGATACGATCTTCTGTTCCCAGCAAAAACAACAAAGGCCTGAATCCCTTGCGGAATTCAGGCCTTTGAGATCAACCCAGCTTACATCGTGCCTTGACGGCGCTTGTAGAAGTTACCGATATGCATGGCCAGTAACACAAGCACGGTAGAGATCAGAATCATGATGATCCCCAGCGCCGAGAGCTTGCCCCACAAACCATCTTCGGCGTAGCCCAGCACCTGTACCGCCAGCACTTCCGTACCGGGACGAGACAGCACCACCGATACCGTCAGCTCACGAATGAACATGGTGGCCATCAAGATCCAGGCAGACACCACACCGGGAATCAGCAAAGGAATAATGATGCGACGCATGGTGGTCCAGGAACTGGCACCGGCTACGGCCGAGGATTCCTCCAGGTGAGCATGGACCTGCACAAAAGCGGCCGACAAAGGTCGGATACCGTAAGGCAGGTAGGCGGCAATATAGGCCAGCAGCAAGGCGGTCAGCGTGGCATACAAAGGCGTTTGCACGAAGAACCACATGAAACCGATACCGATCACAATCCCCGGGAAGGAGAAGGACAGGAAGCTCAAGGTATCCAGCAGCGCCGCCGCTCGCGTGCGCAGCTTGACCACGACATAGGCCACAAACAGTGACAGCAACACACCCAGACTGGCCCCGACCACAGCCAGGAACAGACTGTTCTTCATGGCCACTTTGGAGATCGGGTCTTGAATGACATCAATCCAGTTCGCCCAACTCATCAAGGAGAAGGCGCGAGCGCTAGGCACCATGGAGTACGGAATCATGGAGGTGTAGAGAAGCACGGCCACCGGCAGCACCACCATCAGCAAGCTGATGATGCCCACGATAATGAACAGCGGGATTTTCGCGCGGCGCAGTTCCAGCTGGGTGGGTTTGAAGCCACGGCTGGAGATCGTCACATACTTGCTGCTTTCTTTCGTCATGTAGCGGTACAGCACGATCAGGGCTATGGAGGCCGACAGCACACTCATGCCCAGCGCCGCCGCTTTTCCGTAGTCCGGCGCAAAGCCCGTTGAGATCATCTCGAACAGATACGTGGCCAGCACATCCACTCGACCCGGCGTACCCAGAACACGTGGCACGGCATAGGAAGCCAAGGCCCGCACAATCGCCAGAATAAAGGCCGCCATGATGGCTGGACGCAGAATCGGCAGGGTAACCCGCGTCAAGGTACGCCACAGACCGCCCCCGAATACACGCGAGGACTCTTCCATGGAAACGTCAAACGAGGCCATGGCAGGCGCGATGATCAGATAGGCCACGGGCATGTTCAACAAGCCCTCGACCAGAATCATGCCCCACAGGGAATAAATGTTCAGCGGCGCTTCTTGCAGACCCAAGGTGTCCTGCAAGAACATATTGATCAGGCCGTTGGACGGATTCAGCAACAATGCCCAGCTCACCGAGAACAGCAAGTGCGGAATCATCATGGGCACGATGGACAGCACCGTGAACACCCCTTTCATGGGCATGTTCGTACGCGTATTCAGGTAGGCCAGGAAAACAGCCAGCGCAGTAGAGAACAGGGACGAGCCCAGCACGAAAACCACCGTATTGAAGGTGACTTCCAGCAAGAAGGGATCGGTGTAGGCGGCTACATATTTAGCCGTGGTGAAGGAACCAAAAGCCGTCAGACCCTGCGAGAAGCTGCCCAGCAGCAACATCAGGACCGGGCACAGCGTCAGAAAGCCGACAATCAGAATAAGCGACCAGCTAAGTGGTCTGCGTGTGTGATTCATGATGTCCCGCCCTTATGCCGACAAGAGCATGCAGTGTTCAGGATGCAGGTTAAAGCGCACGGTATCGCCTTCCTTCACCTTCACATCAGGATCGATACACACCAGGAGCTGTTCTTTACCCACTTTGACCTCGGCCTCGTAGGACTCACCCACGAACTCCAGGGCCTGGACTTGGCCGTGGAACAGGTTCTGCCCCACTTCATTGGCCTGGCTGCTGACACGAATAAATTCCGGGCGAATGCACAAGGTAACTTCGGTGCCCACGGGCAGGTCACGCTTCTTGCAATGCAACTGGCCCAGCTCGCATTCCACAATGGTGGAGTCTGCTCGCTGCTCCAGCACCTTGGCGCTGATCTGATTGGCACGACCAATAAAGTCGGCCACAAAGCGATGATCAGCATCAAAGTAAATTTTTTCGGGCGAGCCAATTTCCAGAATCTTGCCACCACGCATCACGGCGATGGAGTTGGACAAGGCCAGCGCCTCGACACGATCATGCGTCACGTACACAGCGGTAATGTCCAGACGGCTCAGAAATTCGCGCAGTTCTTTACGGGTTTCTTCACGCAGCTTGGCGTCCAGGTTACTGAGCGGCTCATCAAACAGAATGACTTTAGGCTCGGCCACCAGAGCTCGGGCCAATGCCACACGCTGCTGCTGACCGCCGGACAGGCGCGTCGCGGAGCGCTGATCCACCCCTTCCAGCTGCACAAACTTCAGGATGTTCGCCACTTTTTCGCGAATCACCTCTTTGCGCTCGCCACGCACTTGCAGTGGGTACGCGATATTGTCGAACACCGTCATGTGCGGCCAGATAGCGTAGGTCTGGAACACCATGCCCAGACCGCGCTTTTCCACCGGCACAGCAATATTCTTGGCGCTGGACCAGACAATCTCGTCCCCAATGCGGATTTCACCCTCGTCTGGAGTTTCCAGACCCACAATGCACCGCAGCAGTGTGGTTTTGCCGCAGCCGCTGGGTCCTAACAGTGTGAAAAACTCATTAGCGGGAATCGTCAGGTTGATATTGTCCAAAGCTTTGAAGGTTTTGCCCTCTGAGACATAGGTCTTGCTAAGGCCGGTAATTTCAATTTGCATAATGAGTAAATGTTTTCAATAAAAATGAGGCGAGGCGCCAAGGCGCCCCGTTCTTGACGAACCCGTCGTACTGTCGCGCCGCTTAACGGACGGCGAAGATACGGCTGAATTCGCGGCCCCAGCGGACCAATTCTTCGTCGCTCAGGTCACGAATAGGCTCGACCTTGGCTTGATCGATACCCGCTACCGGAGGATGCACCCCTGGAGCCAGCACATATTCGCCCACCTTGTTGGCCAGAATGCCCATGGCTTCATTACCCAGCCAGTAGTCCAGAAACACGCGGGCCGCATCAGGATGTGGTGCATTCTTGGTCAGGGCGATGGCACGTGGAGAACCCAGCAAGGGCTGATCCGACATGGGGCCCCAGGCCAATGGCGCAGGCGACTTGGTCACGATGTACTTGGGCATGGAAATGGCAATCAATTTCTCGCCACTTTCAACAGGAGCGGGAGTCGGGCCAAAGGACGCCACAAACATGGGCTTGTTGGCAGCCAGACCTTTCAGGAAGTCCAGCCACTGTTCTTCGCTGCTAAAGACTTTTTCCTTCAGTCCAATCAGCCAGCCAATAGTGGATGGATGGTTGGACGGGTTGGCCATCACAATCTTGTCTTTCCACTTGGGATCGGCCAGATCTTCGTAGCGTTGCGGAGCGTCCTCGGCTTTGAGGTGGTCCGTATTATAGATATAAGACACATATTCAATGCCAAATTGAATAATCGAATCGTCTTGAACGGCCCACTCCGGGTAGCCCTGTATGGCTTCGGACTGATGAGGAATCAGCACGCCCTGCTCTTTGAGCAGTTGCAACATGGGCAGAGGAGCCTGAACCACGTCCGCCATCAACTTGCCGGCGTTGAACTCGGTCAGGATAGTGGGAATGAACTTGGAACTGGAAATACGGGTGTATTTGCCTTCAATGCCTTGCGCTTGTTGCAAAGCCTTCATGATGGGCTCTACGGCCGTGATGTTGGCGTAGAAAACAGCCTGGCCCTGAGCCTTCGCTTTTTCCAGTACAGCGGCATCTGCCGCCCACGCCGTCCATGGCAAAGAGGTACTCATAGACGCCAGTCCGGTGGCACCCGCCAGCTTCAAGAAACGACGACGATCGAAAGTGGTCATAGGATTCAAGTTCCAGTTAATTAGCCAGGAAATTATCTGCGCCCATCATAATCCAGACAGGCAAATTCCATTTATTACAGATCTATGTTTGGTTTAGAACATGAGGGGCCTGATGCCGTCAAGCTTCAAACGCCTTGTCGCTTATTCACGCAGGCGACAATCCCGCTTAAAAAGCTGCGCTAAGCTGTACATCCGAACATGATTATTCTTAAGGAGACCCACGCCATGACCCCATCCATTCAGCCAAAACACTATGAACCTGGCAGCCCGCAAAAAGTGGCGTTCATTGGTCTGGGAGTGATGGGCTATCCGATGGCAGGCCATCTGGCTCAGGCCGGCCATCACGTGACGGTATACAACCGCAATCAGGCCAAAGCGGAACAATGGAGCGCGGAATTCAAACAGGCATGGGCGGCCACCCCGGCCCAGGCAGCGGCACAAGCCGACATCGTGATGGCCTGTGTGGGAAATGACGATGATTTGCGCGCGATTTTTCAGGGGTCAGACGGCGCGCTGGCTGGTATGAAAGCCGGCAGCCTGTTTATCGACCACACCACCGCCTCCGCCGAAGTTGCGCGGGAGTTAGGGGCACTGGCCGCCAGCAAGCAGGTCGCATTTGTCGATGCGCCGATTTCCGGCGGACAGGCCGGAGCCCAGAAAGGCATGCTCAGCATTATGTGTGGTGGCCAAACGGAAGATATGGAGCGCGCCCGCCCCCTGATGATGAGCTACGCCCAGGCTTGCACCCTGATGGGGCCATTGGGATCGGGACAGCTATGCAAGATGGTGAACCAGATTGCCGTCGTCGGCCTCTTGCAAGGTCTGGCTGAAGCCATGGCTTTTGGTGAGCGAGCCGGGCTGGATATGGAGCAGGCCCTGTCTGTCCTGACCAAGGGTGCAGCCCGCAGTTGGCAAATGGAAACCAAAGGACCCACGATGCTGGCCAGAGACTTTCAACCCGGCTTCACGGTGAACTGGATGTTGAAAGACCTGGATCTGGTAGAACAGGAGGCTCAGCGCAATGGGGCTCAACTTCCAGCAACCCGCCTGATCCAGGAACAGTTTGCGAAAATTGCCGAGCAAGGCCACCGCGATTGGGATATCTCTACCCTGTTCCATCTGCTGGCCCGCCCAAACAACGCAGCTTGATTCAAGCGCTTTCTGGTTTGGGCGCCTCGGCTTGCAGCAAGGGCAAACGTAGCGTCGCCTTCAAACCGTAGCCGCCCATATCATTGGGTTCGCCATCCGTCAGCACGATTGTGCCGCCATTGCGCTCGGCGTAAGCCAGCGCAATGGCCAGCCCCAGTCCCGAGCCTGAACCCCGCCCACCCTTGCGTGCCGGCCCACCGCGGTCAAAACGTACAAATACACTTTCACGCAAGCTGGCTGCCAGGCCCATGCCATTGTCCGTCACGCTGATCCACGCCTGCTTGTCGTCGTGCCCGGCAGAGACTGTAATCGCACTGCCGCTACCGGCGTGATTGATGGCGTTGTGAATCAGGTTGGAAACGGATTCATGAATCTCGGCATCACTGGCGTAAACCCAAAGAGGTGCTTGCTCCCCATCCTCGCCCGGCCCGATCCAGCCCAGGTCCTGCCGATGCTCGCGCGCCAGGGGCAGGTATTGCAACACGACCTCACGCCCCAAGCTGGCCAGATCCACCTGGCCCTGGCTCATGGTGGTGGTATGGCTGGCGTGGGCCAAAGCCAATAACTGCTCGGTCAGGCGAGTCGCCTGTCCCAGTTGCTTGATAATTGCCCCCAGGGACTCTCGGACACGCTCGATATCCGGCTCGCGGCGAGCGTACTGAGCCTGGGTATGAATGATCGCCAAGGGAGTACGTAATTGATGCGAGGCGTCGGCCAGAAACTGGGCCTGCCTGTCCAGCACGGAACGGTACAACTCAATATGATGGTTGACCGAGCGCACCAAGGGAACGACCTCGCGTGGTACATCGCGCTCGTCCAAAGGCTGCAAGTCGTCCACACTGCGGTTGCGCACTTCCTGACGCAAAGCCTGCAGTGGCCGCAAGGCCCAGGCTACGGCAAACCACACCAGCAGCACAGCCAGCAGCAGCATGCGCAAATTGCGGAAAATGCCTTCGCGCCAGGCTTCTTGCTGGGTACGCAGGCGCAAATCCAGGCTTTCACCCACCATGACCAGAACCTGCCTGTGCTGACCTTTGTAGTGCAGGTCGCGCCACAAGGCCACCATACGAACAGTGTCATTGCGGAAATAGGAGTCGTAGAACACCGGCACGCCCTCATGGTCGGCCAGATTGGAGGGACGCGGCAGCCCTTCCATCCCCAACAAGGTGCGACCTTTTAACTGGTTGGCATCGGCACCACCCAGATTGCGAACCAGAGGGGTGATTTCTTCAACGCGGAAATACTTGCGATTGCCCGGTCTGGACTCCAGCATGACCTGGGCATAAAAAGGTGGATCGATGCGTAAACTGCCATCGGTATTGAACTCCACACTGGTCTCAAGCACCTTGGCCGGTTCCAGCAAGGCACTGTCATACACATTTTCCGTGACGGAGTTCATGGCCCGGTAATCTTCCCAGCTGTCGTACAACAGCAAGGCGACCACCCCCGGTATCAGCAGGACCAGCAGCCAAAAGCGCAAACTGCCTTGCCAGGCATTGGCGGGGGGTGGAGAAGGTGCTGTCATGAAACGCCGGATTCCGCCTCAAGCACTTCCAGCATGTAGCCCAGACCCCGCACCGTCACGATATGCACGTCGCTATTGGCCAATTTCTTGCGCAGGCGGTGCAAGACGACCTCAATGGCATCGGGGCTGGCATCGCTGTCGTGCTCGAACACGCGGGCAAAAAGCTGGGACTTTTCAACCGGCATGCCCGAGCGGCTGATCAGGACCAGCAAGGCCGCATGTTCACGCGGCGTCAAATGCACAATGACGTTATCCAGCAGAAAAGCCCGGCTTTCAGGGTTGTATTCCAGCGAGCCACAACTGACCACCGGGGTCACGCGGCCACGGCTGCGCCGCACCAGCGCGGCAAGACGTGCTTCCAGCTCCTCCAGAGCAAAGGGCTTGGTCAGGAAATCGTCGGCACCCAGATTCAGGCCACGAACACGGTCCTGCAAGGCACCTTGAGCGGTCAGAATCAGCACGGGAGTGTGATCGCCGCGTTCGCGCATCTCGCGCAACAGCACCAGCCCGTGCTTGTCGGGCAGGCGCAAATCCATCACGACCGCATCATACTCATGGGCCGCCAACAACACTTCTGCCGTACGAGCATCGTGAGCGGGATCGGGCAAAAAACCACTTTGCGCCAAGGCCCGCTCCAGCCATGCGGCCATTTCCCGCTCGTCTTCAACCAATAATATGCGCATGATCCCTGCTGTCTACGGTATCGGCATCAACTGCGCTTTGGAGGCGCTGACGTAAATAACGATTTTCCTGGCGCCGCCGGAACAAAATATCCGACAGCTCGTTCAGCGCTTGCTGATAGACTTCCCGCTTGAACTCAATTACTGAATCAAGTGGCACCCAATATTGACTCCAACGCCATGCATCAAACTCCGGCGTCGTGGAAGAACGCAGGCAGACATCGCTGTCCCGCCCGACCAGCCGCAACAGGAACCAGATTTGTTTCTGGCCCTTGTAATGGCCACGCGCCTCCCGACGTACAAAATGATTGGGCACGTTGTAGCGAAGCCAATCTCGCGTCCGGCCTAATATACGGATATGCTCAGGCAGCAAGCCCACTTCTTCGTGCAGTTCGCGGTACATCGCCTGTACGGGTGTTTCACCGTATTTGATACCGCCTTGCGGGAACTGCCAGGCATGTTCCCGAATACGCTTGCCCCAAAAAACCTCGTTCTTGCGATTAACGAGGATAATTCCGACATTAGGACGGTAGCCTTCTCGATCTAACATAGGCCGCCTCTAACGAATTCAATACAATTAGATCTGATTATACGTACCTGACGAGTTCCCTACCATGCATGCTAGCCAGTATCACATTAATACCCTGAAAGAAGCGCCTACCGAGGCCGAAGTTGCCAGCCACCAGCTCATGACGCGCGCCGGCATGATACGCAAAGCCGCCGGCGGCATTTATACCTATATGCCAATGGGCCTGCGCGTGCTGCGCAAGATTGAAAACATCATCCGTCAGGAAATGGACCGCTCCGGCGCCATCGAATTGCTGATGCCGGTGGTCCAGCCAGCCGAACTCTGGGTAGAGTCGGGCCGTTGGGAAAAATATGGCGACGAACTGCTGCGAATCAAGGACCGCCACCAGCGCGACTTCGTGCTGCAGCCTACGTCCGAAGAAGTGATCACGGACATCGCCCGCAACGAAATCCACAGCTGGCGCCAGTTGCCCATCAACTTCTACCACATTCAAACCAAATTCCGTGACGAGCGTCGCCCCCGTTTCGGCTTGATGCGTGGCCGTGAATTCACCATGAAGGATGCCTATTCCTTTGACCGCAACGCCGAAGACGCCCAGGCCAGCTACGACAATATGTATGACGCCTACATGCGTATCTTTGGACGTCTGGGCTTGAACTTCCGTGCCGTGGCCGCCGATACCGGCTCCATTGGCGGGTCGCGCAGCCATGAATTCCAGGTGATTGCCGATACGGGCGAAGACTTGCTGGTTTACAACCCCGACACTGACTACGCTGCCAATATCGAACTGGCGCCCGCCCCTTGCCTGCTGGCCGAGCGCGCCGCTCCTGGCGAAGCCCTGGTCAAGACGGCCACGCCGGAAGCCCCGAAATGCGAGCTGGTAGCCCAGCAACTGGGCCTGGACCTGACTGCCACCGTTAAATCCGTGGTGCTGGCTACTGACCTGGAAGAGGATGGCCAAACCAAGACGACGGTTTACCTGCTGCTGGTTCGTGGCGACCATGAAGTCAACGACATCAAGGTTTCCAAGCTGCCCGGCTTTGAAAAAGGCCACCGTCTGGCAACGGAAGAAGAAATTGTGGCCGTCTTTGGCTGCAAGCCCGGTTATCTGGGCCCGATCGGCACCCGCCAGCCAGTCCAAGTGATTGCTGACCTGACCGTAGCCAACATGAGCGACTTTGTCTGTGGCGCCAACGAAGAAGGCTTCCACTACACCGGCGTGAACTGGGGCCGCGACCTGCCCGAGCCCGTCAAGGCCGACCTGCGTAACGTGGTTCACGGCGACCCGGCTCCCGAAGGCGGCAAGCTGGCCATCCAGCGCGGCATTGAAGTGGGCCACGTATTCTTCCTTGGCGATGTCTACTCCAAGAAGCTGAACGCCACCTTTTTGGAAACTGATGGTAAACCTGCTGTCATGCAAATGGGGTGTTATGGCATTGGCGTCAGCCGTATTGCGGCCGCTGCCATCGAGCAGAACCATGACGAGCGCGGCATGATCTGGCCTCGCGCTCTGGCGCCTTTTGAAGTGGTGATCTGCCCGATCGGCTTTACCAAGAGTGATGCTGTGCGTCAGACTGCGACTGATCTGTACACCCAGCTCAAGGAGCAAGGTGTTGATGTCATTCTGGACGACCGCGATGCCCGTCCTGGCATCATGTTTGCCGACTGGGAGCTGATTGGGGTGCCACTGCGCATTACTATCGGCGAGCGCGGCCTGAAAGAAGGCATGGTTGAAATGCAGGCACGCCGCGACGCCAGCAGCACTAACGTCCCGGTCGAGCAGATTGCTCAGGTCAGCGTGGAGCGTCTGGCCACGCTGTAAGGTCTCCAAGCGGGGCTGGCCTTGGGCCGCCCCCGCCCGCCAACATAAACTCTTTTACGAACGACATGCTTAATGACAAGTGGGACACCCAGGCCAGGCTTGATATTCGCGTATATTACGAGGACACCGACGCCGGGGGGATCGTATATTACGCCAACTACCTGAAGTTCTTTGAACGTGCGCGCACGGAATGGCTCAGGAATTTGGGTGTTAATCAATCCGATGTGGCCGAGCAGAATCAACGCCTGTTCGTAGTCAAGAAGGTTGAAATACAATATCTCAAACCTGCCCGGCTCGATGATTTGATCTCGGTGCGCAGCCGCATTACCCAGCTGGGTTCGGCTACCATCCATTTCGAACAAGGTGCCCTGCGAGGTGGGGAACTGTTATGCCAAAGCACCATCCAAATTGTTTGCGTTGACGCCAACACGCTTCGTCCAAGCAAGCTGGACTCTGATTTACGTACCCTCTTGGAAAAGGTTCAGGACTGACCATGCAAGCTACTAGCGACCTGTCGCTGATTTCGCTACTTCTCGATGCCAGTATTCCCGTTCAGCTTGTCATGCTGATCCTGCTGGGAATCTCGATTCTCTCGTGGGCCTATATTTTCAGTAAACGGGCTGCACTTAAACGCACGCTGGAACAGACCCGCCGTTTTGAGGACGACTTCTGGGCAGGTGGCGATCTGGCTGTGCTTCAGCAATCCATTTCCTCGCGTCGCGCCGAACACGGTGCACTGGCCCGTATTTTTGAAGCCGGCATGACCGAGTTCATCAAGGCCCGTCGCAGCCAAAGCTCGGGCCCTGCCCTGCTGGACGGCCCACGTCGTGCCATGCGCGCCAGCTACCAGCGCGAAATGGATACGCTGGAAACACACCTGAACTTCCTGGCCTCTGCCGGTTCGGTCAGCCCCTACATCGGGCTGCTGGGTACCGTCTGGGGGATCATGCACGCCTTTATCGGTTTGTCTGGCATGCAGCAGGCAACCCTGGCCTCGGTGGCCCCCGGTATTGCCGAAGCCCTGATTGCCACGGCCATCGGTCTGTTTGCCGCTATCCCCGCCGTGGTGGCCTACAACCGCTTTACCAACGAGCTGGACCGTATCTCGATCCGCTTTGACAGCTTTATCGACGAATTCCTGAACATCTTGCAGCGGCAGGTGAACTGATGCCATCGATGCGTGGAAGCACCGGCCGTCACGGCCGGCGCATGAAAAATGAAATCAACGTCGTCCCGTATATCGACGTGATGCTGGTGCTGCTGGTGATCTTCATGGTCACCGCTCCCATGATTACCCCCGGTCTGGTGGAACTGCCTTCGGTAGGCCAAGCCTCCGAAGTGCCTGCCAAGCCGGTGGAAATCCAGGTTGATAAGGACGGCAAACTGGCCATACGCTTGCGCGATGCGGGCTCCGAGTTCATGAACATCGAAAAGTCCACACTGCTCAATGAAGTACGCTCGCGTATGCAGGCCGACAGCCCGGTTGTCATTGCCGCCGACGGCAAGGTTCCCTACGAGACCGTCATGGGCTTGATGGATGAACTGCGCTCCAATGGCATCAACCGCCTGGGTCTGATCGTCGATCGCAATAGCGACCCTGACGCTCGCAAATAACCTCTGGCCGGATAGCGTGCTCGCCGTCCGGCGCGAAAAACCTGAACTGAATGAAGCACAGAACACGCAATACCCGCAATCAGGCGCTGCGCTCGCCTGAGCAAAAGGAAGATCGGCGCGGCTTGCTCATCGCCCTGGGTCTGCACGGGCTGTTGCTGCTCGCCATTTTGGCGGGAGCCCTTTTTTCTGCGCCCAAAACACCAAATGCGGTGCAGGTCGAATTGTGGATGGACGGCGTTGCGCCCGACGCGGCCGTCAATGCTGATCCCGAAGCCCCCGAGGCCGAACCCGAGCCGCAGCCCGAGCCTGAACCGGCTCCAGAGCCAGAACCCACGCCCGAACCGGAGCCCGAACCACCTCCGGCTCCCAAACCGCCCCCTGAACCTGAAAAGGTCACGCCTCCTGCTGAGCCCGAAGTCGATCCAGAAATCGCTTTGGAGCAGGCTCGCAAAGAACGCGAGAAAAAAGAGCGTGAAGAAAAGCTGGAACAGGAGCGTCAGGAAAAACAGCGTCAGGACAAGCTAGCCGCTGAACGACGCGAACGCGAACAGAAGGAAAAGCAGGAACAGGAACGCAAGGAGAAAGCCGAGGCTGAAGCCAAAGCCAAGGCGGAAGCCGACCGCAAGGCCAAAGCAGAGGCCGACGCCAAAGCCAAGGCAGACGCTGAGCGCAAGGCCAAGGCCGATGCTGAAGCCAAGGCCAAAGCGGACGCCGAGGCCAAAGCCAAGGCAGACGCTGAGCGCAAAGCCCGTGCTGAAGCTGCCGCCAAGGCCAAGGCGGATGCCGAACGCAAGGCCAAGGAAGAAGCATTCCGTCGAGCCATGCGTGAAGGCGCCCCAGGTCGTCCTGGTGGTACCGCCGATCGCAACCAGGCCGGTGGCGGCGGTGGTGACGGTGGCTATGCCGCCAAGGTGCGTGCTTGCGTGCAGCCTGGCGTGGTCTACAGCACCCCACCGCGCTCTGAAGTGCGTGGCAATCCTGCACTGCAGTACCGTGTGGACCTGAATGCCGATGGCACGCCCAACCGCGTTCAAATCAAACGATCGTCCGGCATCGCGCAGTTCGATGATGCCGTATCCAAGGGTCTTGCCCGTTGCAGCCCCTTCCCCAAACCGCCTAGCGGAAGCTACCCATCGTATATTGATGGCGAGTACCGTATGTTCGATTAATCAGGAGATTGCATAATGACCGCCGCTACCCCTGCCCTGGCGACCCTGGGTCGTCATTGGCGCGCCACGGCCACCGGAGCGTTTGCCCTGGCCGCTGGCATGTTCGCCAGCCAACCGGCCCAGGCCCAACTGCGGGTCGACATATCGGGTGTGGGTGCTACCCAGTACCCCATCGCGATCGCCGATTTTGCGGATAATCCAGCCAGCCAGTCGCTGGCCGAGGTAATCCGTGCCGACCTGACCCGTTCGGGTCAATTCCAATTGATCAATGCCACTGGTGCTGGTCTGAATGCCGAAAGCACCATTGCCTACGACGAGTGGCGCAATCGTGGTGCCGATTACCTGGCCTATGGTTCGGTTGCCCAGACTGGCGGCCAATATTCCATCAGCTATCGCCTCGTGGATTCGGTCCGTCAAACACAGCTGGACGGCGTGGCGTTTGCGGGCAGCGAAAAAGAACTGCGCCGTATTTCCCACCAGATTGCAGACCGGATCTATGAAAAAATTACCGGCGTACGAGGCGTTTTCTCCACTCGACTGGCCTATGTGTTGCAAACAGGCAACAACTACGAGTTACAAATTGCTGACGCCGACGGCCAAAATCCGCAAGTAATGTTGCGTTCTCGACACTCAATCATCTCTCCAGCCTGGTCTCCTGACGGTAAAAAGCTGGCTTATGTGAGCTTCGAAAACGACAAACCTGTTGTATATGTGCAAACTTTGGCCACCGGCCACCGTGAACCTCTGGCTAATTTCAAGGGCAACAACAGTAGTCCAGCCTGGGCACCGAACGGCAATCAGGTCGCTGTTGTGCTCTCCAGAGACGGTATTTCGCAGATTTACACGCTAAATACGGACGGTTCCGGACTGCGCCGTGTGATGCGCTCGCCCTTGATTGATACTGAACCGAGTTTTATGCCCGATGGCAACTCCCTTGTATTTGTGAGCGATCGTGGTGGCGCTCCCAATATTTACAAAGTAAGCTTGGGTGGTGACGATGCACAGCGCATTACCTTCAACGGGAGTTACAATATTTCACCGGAGGTCTCTGCAGACGGTACTAGGCTTGTATACGTCACACGCAGAAACGGTGCTTTCCGAATTGCCACTCAAGATATGGCATCAGGAGCTGAGCAACTGCTGACGACAGGTCCCGACGATCAGTCTCCGAGTTTCGCCCCTAATGGGATGCAGATCTTATATAGTTCTGTTCAGGGGGGCCGCAGTGTCCTAGCTGTGACATCCGTGGACGGTCGCGTTCGTCAGACCCTCTCGTCTTTGAATGGCAAAGTACGCGAACCCACCTGGGGACCATTTACCAACTGACATCCTGTGTGACTCTTTTTCAAAAGGAATTCAAATGAGCTCGCGCATTCTTAAAAGTCTTACCCTCGCCGTTATGGCTGCCGCCCTTGCTGCTTGCAGCTCGGTTCCTCTGGATCAATCTGGCTCCGGTTCAACCGGCGGTACAGGATCGGACTCTGCCAGCGCAGGCCAGATCATGGACCCCTTCAACCCTCAAAGCCCACTGGCACAACAACGCTCGGTGTTCTTTGACTACGACAGCTACGTCGTTAACGACCAGTACCGTGGCCTGGTAGAAATGCACGCTTCGTACCTGAGCAGCCATCCTCAACAAACCGTACGCATCGAAGGTAATACCGACGAGCGTGGTGGTGCCGAGTACAACTTGGCTCTGGGTCAGCGTCGTTCCGACGCCGTGGCACGCATGCTGGGTCTGCTGGGCGTAAGCAACAGCCAGATCGAAGCTGTGAGCTTTGGTAAAGAGCGTCCAAAAGCCTTGGGTAACACCGAAGCTGATTACGCTGAAAACCGTCGCGCAGACATCGTTTACCAACGATAATTTCTGCATCGACCAAGTGGTTCCGACGCCGTGGCGGTTGTTAACGCCGCGGCGTTTTTTATCGGCAGCACGCCCGATCCACTGAAAATTCGTTATGCTGGACAGCGGGCTCGCCAGGCCGGCACAAAGCCCCCAGATCACAGCCCCCAACAGAGGGGAAACCGGCAGGTGAGGAGCCTGCGCATTGCGGATGCACATTTTTTAACGGACTTCACTATGCACGCTTATAAAAAGCCTTTTCGTCTCGCGACCGTTGCCCTGTTCGCTACGGCCGCCCTGTTCGCCAGCCTGCCGGCCAAGGCCTTTGCCGATGACGAGGCCCGACGCGCCATTTTGGAGCTGCGGCAGCAAATTCGTCAGATGAACGAGCAAAACACCCAGGCTCGCCTGCAGTTGGCTGATCAAATTGATACCCTGCGCTCCGAGGTTGTATCGCTGCGTGGCCAAGTTGAAAAACTGAGCTGGCAAGCCAGCGGCCAGGGCCAGAACAATGCGCCTGCCGGACAGCAAAGCCCGCATGCCGCAGACCCACAGGAACAAGCCGTCTTTGACAGCGCCATGGACGCCTACCGCGCTGGTCAATACAAACCCGCAGCCGATGCTTTTGCCGGCTTTCTGGCCGCCTACCCCTCCAGCGTTCTGGCTGACGAGGTGCGTTTTTACGAAGGCAGCAGCCTGTACGCCGTCAAGAACTTCAAGGCCTCCATCCAGAAGCTTCAGGCTTTTGTGAAAGCGTCCCCGCAAAGCCCACGCGCAGCTGACGCCCTGATGGTGACGGCCTCCAGCCAGATCGAGCTGAACGATCTGAGCGGCGCCAAGACCACTTTGCAGCGCATCGTCAAGGACTACCCACAATCTGAAGCGGCCGAGACTGCGCGCAGCCGCCTGAAACTGCTGGAATAAGTAGCCAGCGCGTAATGCCACACGGACCGGGTTCAGACCCGGTCTGTTTTTTTCAGGTGATCGATCCTTGCCTGACTTTTACTGCTTGCCATGACAAACCCTTTCGCCGACATCTCCACGCGTGAACTGACCGCACAAGCTTATCGCCATACCTTTGTAGATCAGGGGCAAGGCACGCCCGTTTTGCTGATACACGGTTCCCTGTGTGACTGGCGCTACTGGCGCTGGCAGATCCCCGCCTTTGCCACCCAGTATCGGGTTCTGGCTCCCAGCCTGCGCTCCTACTGGCCCGGTGCGCCCAGCCCCGGCAACTTCAGCACGGCGCAACACGCCCAGGACTTGCAGGCCCTGCTGGACCAGCATGTTCCTGATGAGAAGGTGCATATCGTGGGTCACTCTCGCGGTGGTCATGTTGCCCTGCTGCTGGCTCAAAGAATGCCCGGGCAGGTAGCCAGCCTGACCCTGGCGGATCCTGGCTTTCCGACTCCCGGTGCCTACTCCTATGCTCCTTTGTTCCAACAAGTGGCCGAACGCCTGGAACAGGGCGACCGCGATGGTGCCATGGCTCTGTTCGTAGATACGGTCAATGGCTCAGGGACCTGGAAGCAAATGACGCGCTGGTTCCGCGAGATGATTCAGGACAACGCCCACACCATGCTGGAGCAACAGCAGGAGCCCAACCAGGGCCCGGATCTGGACTGGCTCAAGCAACTGGCTGCTCCGCTAAGTTTCATCACGGGCGAGAACAGCCCCACACGCTACCACCACTGCATGGATATCATTCGCCAGCACCGGCGTGAGGATCAGATGCACCGTATCCCTCTGGCGGCCCATGGCATGAATCTGGCCAATCCCAAGGCCTTCAACCAGGCGGTGCTGACAGCGCTGCAAGCCTGAACACGAAAACAGAACTGGCCGCTTGATTGAACTGCTCCCAAAAAATTAAACAGCATCCAGGCTTTTTCGGGGTCAATTCAAATACGGCCAGCTTTTATATAGAAGCGCCTGTCTGAATCAGTAGGCCTGTGTCTTGGCGGGACGCAGTTCGCACTCGGCCTGGACCTGTGTATCGTCAGACAAATGCAGGCTCAAGATAATGCGTTCGCCCAAAGACAGATCTTCTTTGGCTTGCCCCAGCATCACATGAAAAGCACCGGGTTTCAGGCTGAGTTTTCCACCTGCCGGAATCTCCACCTCGGAGGCATGCGACATGCGTGACATGCCATCGTGCTCGGTAGTCTGATGCAGCATCACATGCCCGAAGGACAAGGTGCTGGCTCCCACTAAAGCCACGCTCTGCTCGCCCTTGTTTTCCAGTTCCAGATACGCAGCCGAAGGAGCGGGCTCCGGGAGCATGCGCACCCAGCATTGGCTGGCATGAACCTGTGTGCTCAAGGCACGTACCGCTTCGGGCATGCCATGACCATGGCCTGCATGCCCTTGTGCCATCACGGTGCCCGTCGATGCCAGCAAACCCAAGGCAAGAACAATTGCGCTGCGTTTCATGATGCTCCTCGCTTGTTTTTGATTGATTGGAATGAGACCAGCCCTGAACAGCCGGGTGCCGAACTACCCCGATACGCGGGTCGATCTGATACAGTACCAGCCAGTATGCCTTTCTTACAACGGCCTTCTTTTCAGTGACGACGTCATGACCAGCCCACATTCTGCACCCGAACCCAAAATCGATATTGTTCAGTTTCGTGATCTTCTAGAGCGTCTGCACCCTTTTGCCGCCGTTCTGGGTATTGATGTCGTACACATTGGCCACGACAACGCCTGTTTGCGCTTGCCCGAGCGCAATGCCCACCAGCGTATGGGTGGCATGGTGGCAGGCCCCATGCTGATGGGGCTGGCTGATCTGGCCTTGTATGCCGCTGTTGTGGGTGCGACGGGCAATCCCGATGCCGTCACCTCCAGCCTGACCATCAACTTCCTGCGCAAGGCCCCTCCCGGCGATATTCTGGCTCATGCCCGAATCCACAAGACTGGCCGTACCTGCGCGGGCGATGTTCTGCTGGAGCCTGCCAACGGTGGCCCGGCGGTCGCACAAGTTATCAGCACCTGGTCCCTGCCTCGCGCCAAATAAACCATGTTTGCAAAGTCTCAAACTACCGGCCCGAGCCAGCTCTGGCTGGCGGAGTTGCAATCCTCCCTGCGTTTGGGCGGCCCTCTGATTCTGACCAATCTGGCTCAAGTCAGCCTGTTGGCAACCAACCTGATTTACATGGGCCGCCTTGGCCCTGATGAGCTAGCCGCCGGATCCCTGTCCGCCAGCCTGTATCAAGCTTTCATGATCTTCAGCATGGGGCTGGTATCTGCTGTCGTTCCCATGCTGGCCACTACGTTGGGACGGCGACTGCGCAATGTACGCGAGTCCCAGCAAATCATTCGCCACGGTTTTCTGACGGCGTTGCTGATTACCTTGCCCGCCTGGATGGTGCTGTGGAATGCCGAGCACATCTTGCTGGCGATGGGCCAGGACCCGGTAGTCGCGGCGCGCTCCGTCACCTATATGCATACCCTGCAATGGGCCTTGCTGCCCTATCTGGGCTACATCGTGCTGCGCTCCTTCCTGGCGGCCATGGAAAAGCCGGGATGGACCCTGGCGGTGGCCATTACGGCTATTGGCATCAATGCCATACTGGGCTGGCTCCTGGTCTTTGGCAATCTGGGCATGCCCGCCATGGGGTTGGCGGGTGCGGGTCTGGCGACCACCTTGTCCAGCATCTTCATGTTTGCAGCCCTGAGCTGGGTGGTACTGCGTGATCCGCGCTTTAGACGCTACTACCTGTTCAACGATGCGTGGCAATGGAGCCTAAAGCACCTGTGGAAGATGTGGGCGCTGGGCATTCCGATTGCGATTACCTTCACCCTGGAAACTCTGGTCTTTTATGCCGCCGTCATGATGATGGGCGTGCTGGGGCAATCGGATCTGGCCGCGCACGCGATTGCCATGCAGATCTGCTCGGTGTCCTACATGATTCCTTTGGGCTTCAGCCAGGTTGCCACCATCCGTGTAGGGCTGGCCGCAGGCCGGGTCGATCCGTTGGGTGCGCGTCGTGCCGGCTGGATTTCCTACATTCTGGGGGTGGGCTTCATGGGACTGGCGGCCCTGGTGTTCTGGTTCGCCCCCTTGACCCTGATTGGTCTGTTCCTGGATCTGGATGTCCCTGAAAACCAGGCCGTTATTCAGCTGGCCATTACCTTCCTGGCACTGGCCGCCCTGTTCCAGATCAGTGATGGCGCTCAAGCCGTCGCTGCGGGGATGCTACGCGGCCTGCATGACACACGCATACCCATGTTGCTGGCCTTGTTAGGGTATTGGGTGCTGGGTGTTCCTACGGGCTCTTTGCTGGCTTTCCAGTTCAATATGGGCGGGACGGGAATCTGGATCGGGCTGGTAACAGGTTTATCGGTGGTTGCCGTGCTCATGACGCTGCGCTGGATGCGGGCATCGACACGCTTGGGACGCAAGCGGCCTGCACAGGCAGCATAGTTCTGAGGTCGGTTCCATAGATCGATTTTGCAGGTCGACTCTGTATTCTGGCTCTGTATTTCAGCTCTGTGCATCAGACTTGTCTTCCTGAACGGATGACAAACCAGACCCGGAACAAACACCGAACCAGCTCAGACTTGAACCAGGCAACAGCCTGAAAAGCGACACAGTCCACCTATAACAAAGCCCTTTGTCGGAGAATCCGACAAGGGGCTTTGTTTATCTACAGACTGCGGGGCAGCTTACTGCTTGGGCAGTTTGCTGGCCACGCCTTCCACGTAGTAATCCATGCGGTTCAACGCATCGTCATCCAGAAAACCGGATTCCAGACGTACCTTGCCGTCGTTGTCCTTGATCGGTGCGGCAAAAGGCTGCAGCGTGCCAGCCTCGATCTCGGCCTGTTTGGCCAGAACGAACTCCTTCACGTCAGCAGGCACTTCAGGACCGAAGCCTTCCAAAGCTGCCATACCGGACTTCAGGCCACCCCAGGTGCTGTCGTTCTGCCATTTACCATCCAGAACTTCAGTGGCTTTGCGAGTGAAGTAGTCACCCCAGTGGTGCGTCACAGCAGCCAGCTGGGCTTTAGGACCGAACTTGCTCATGTCGGAGTGGTAAGCAATCGCGTACTTGCCCGCTTCTTCAGCTGCCTGCACGGTAGCAGTGGAGTCGGTGTGGTGAGTCACCACGTCTGCGCCCTGACCCAGCAAGGTCACAGCCGCATCACGCTCTTTACCTGGGTCATACCAGCTATTGGCCCAAACCACGCGCACCTGGGCTTCGGGGTTCACGCTCTTCAAACCGATGGCGAAGGCGTTGATACCTTGCAGCACTTCAGGAATGGGGTGAGCCCCCACGTAACCGACCACATTGGATTTGGTCATTTTGCCAGCCAGCACGCCAGCCAGGTAACGGGACTCGTAGAAACGGGCGTTGGTGGTCGCCACGTTAGGAGCCGTCTTGTAGCCGGTGGAGTGGACAAATTTCACGTCAGGAAACTGCTTGGCCACTTTTTGCGTCTGGTTCATGTAGCCAAACGAGGTCGTGAAAATCAGCTTGTTGCCTTGCTGGGCCAGATCGCGAATCACGCGCTCTGCGTCAGCACCTTCAGGCACGTTTTCCACGTACTGAGTAACCACACGGCCTTTCAGGGCCTCTTCCATTTCAAGACGGCCAATATCCTGCTGCCAGGTCCAACCGGCTTCACCGATAGGGCTGACATACACAAAACCGATTTTCAGGGGTTCTTGATCGTTTGCCTGAGCGGACACAGGCAAGGCGGCCAGGGGGGAAGCGATGGCAGCGGCCATCAGGGCCTTGCGCATAAAGTTTCCAGTCATGTCAGTCCTCTAGTTGTTGGGATTGAAGTTTTTGCCAAGCGATGCAGGCATATTCAACCTGATCCAGTTAGCGTTTCGGGAAATTAAAACCAGCACAATAATCGTGGCCAGATACGGCATCATGGCCAGCAATTGCGAGGCTACCGGAACACCCAGAGCCTGCGCATGATAGGTCAGGATCGTGACCCCACCAAACAAGTAAGCGCCCAGCATCACGCGCCAGGGACGCCAGGTTGCAAAGGTCGTCAGTGCCAGGGCAATCCAGCCACGCCCGGCGACCATATTCTCTACCCACATGGGTGTGTAGACCAGACAGATGAAGGCACCGGCCAGACCGCAGCAGGCACCGCCAAACATCAAGGCCCCCAGGCGAATGTAGCGCACGTTGTAGCCCAGCGAATGGGCCGAAGCGGGCGACTCACCCACGGCGCGCAAGACCAGGCCAGACCGTGTACGAGCCAGGAACCAGGCCACGGCAATACACAACACCCAGGACACATAGACCATGTAATGCTGCTGGAAGAACGCAGGCCCGATCAGCGGAATGTCTTTCAAAACCGGAATGGACAGCTTGGTGACAGTCAGGGAATTGCCGGTGAAAGGCAGGCCGATATAGGCGGAGGCCCCTACCCCGAAGAGCGACAAGGCCAGGCCACAAGCCACCTGGTTGGCCCCCAGCCAGACCGTCAGCCAGGCAAAGGCAGCGGCCATCACGGCTCCCACAACGGCGCCCAGCACAAAGCCCAACGCAGGGCTGCCCGTCTGCACGGCCACGGCAAAGCCCACAATGGCCGCCATCAGCATCATGCCTTCCGAGCCCAGATTGATGACACCCGATTTTTCATTGATCAGCAAACCCAAGGCTGCCAGGAGCAAAGGGGTGCCTGCGTTGATGGTTGCGGCTAGCAAAGGTGCAATCGCGTCCATTACTTTCTCCAGACCAAACGCTTGGTGATGAGCACGTCACAAGCCAACAAGGAAAACAGGAGGATGCCCTGGAAAATGCCGGTAATTGCATTGGGCAGACCCAAACGACTTTGGGCCAATTCCCCACCGATATAAAGCAAGGACATCACAAAAGAGGAAAATATCAATCCCAGCGGGTGCAGTCGCCCCACAAAGGCCACGATAATGGCCGCAAAACCATAGCCGGGAGAAATCGAAGGGGTCAGTTGCCCAACCGGGCCCATGACTTCTGCGGCACCCGCCAGCCCAGCCAATGCCCCCGAAATCAGCAAGGAGCTCCACAAGGCTTTACGGGAGGAAAAGCCGGCATACCGAGCTGCCAAGGGAGCCATGCCGCCCACTCGCAGACGAAAACCGGCCATGCTTCGTGTCAGAAAGAGCCAGGCAGCCACCGAAGCGATCAGCGCCAGCACAATACCGCTATGCAAGCGAGTGCCGGGCAAGACGGCGGGCAACAGGAAGCCATCCGAAAACAGGCTGGATTGCGGAAAGCCGAAACCATCAGGATCACGCAAGGCACCGTGTACCAGATAGCTGAGCAGGTGCTGGGCCACATAGACCAGCATCAGGGACACCAGAATCTCGTTGGCATTGAAACGGTCTTTCAAGAAAGCCACAATCGCGGCCCAGGCCATGCCACCGAGCATGCCGCAGGCCAGGGCGACGCTAATCAGAAAAAAGCCACCGTTATCGCCATTGTCTACCTGCAGGACAAAAGCCCCGGCTGCCAGCGCTCCCATCACCAACTGCCCTTCTGCCCCGATATTGAAGATATTGGCCCGGAAGCAAATTGCCAGGCCAACAGAAATCAGCAGCAGAGGAATCAGCTTGACGCCCACCTCGGCCCAACCATTCAGGTCACGCAAAGGCTCCAGAAAAAATACGTTCAAGCCCGCCAAAGGGTTTTTGCCCAGCGACCAGAACAAGGTTCCGGCGACCACCATGGTCAACAAGACCGCCAGCAAAGGCGAACACCAGGCCATCAAGGTGGAGGGCGTGGCACGAGTCTCAAGCCTGAACATGCTCACCCTCCTCCCACAAACCGCTCATCCATTGCCCAATCTGATCAACACTGGCTTGCGCCACGGGAATAGAGGGAGACATACGACCTTTGGAGATAACAATCAGGCGATCAGCAATCGCAAACAATTCATCCAGCTCTTCGGAGATCACCAGCAAGGCGCAGCCTGCATCGCGCAAGGCCAGCAACTCGGCGTGAATCTGGGCAGCGGCCCCCACGTCCACTCCCCAGGTTGGCTGGGCAATCATCAGAATGCGCGGCTGGCGAGTCACTTCCCGACCAATAATGTACTTTTGCAGATTCCCGCCCGACAGGCTGTTGGCAGCGGCCTGCTCGTTGGAGGCCTTGACGCGGAAACGCTTGATAATCCCTCCCGCCAGACGGCGGATACTGGGAAAGCGCAGAAAACCACGCTTCACCGTTTCCGGGTTTTGATGAGACAGCAGCAGGTTTTGAGCCAGAGACAACTCCGGCACAGCACCGCGTCCCAAACGCTCCTCGGGGACAAAACCCATACCCTGGTCACGTCGCCAGGCCGCATCACGCTGGGCAATCGCCTGGCCATCCAGCAAAATCATGTCTGCCTGCGCACGGGTATCTTCACCCGACAAGGCCGCCAGCAACTCCTGCTGACCATTACCGGAAATACCGGCTACCCCCAGAATTTCACCCTGGTGCAGATCAAAACTGACATCCTGCAATTCACAGGCAAAAGGATGGGATTTGCTCAACTGCAGATTACGTACCTGCAAGAGCGTGCCGCCTTGTTGCATGCTGCGTTCACCCAGAGACTGGGGCTCGGCACCAATCATCAGGCGCGACAGGCTGGCCGTGGTTTCCTCACGAGGATCGCAATAACCCGTGACCTTGCCCATGCGCATGACCGTACAGGCATTGCACAATTCGCGAATTTCATCGAGCTTGTGGCTGATATAGACAATGCTGCAACCTTCTGCGGCCAGTTGGCGCAAGGTGCCGAACAAACGGCGCACAGCCTGCGGCGTCAGCACTGACGTGGGTTCGTCCAGGATCAGCAGCTTGGGCTTGCCCAGCAAGGCCCGCACAATTTCCACCCGCTGGCACTCGCCCACGGACAAGGTGTGAATGTGACGTTGCGGGTCCAGATCCAGCCCGTACTGGCTGGCAGTCTCGCTAATGCGGCCCGCCAGCTCCTGCATATTGGTGGAAGCAGGCAAACCCAGCGCAATGTTTTCCGTGACAGTCAGGGTGTCAAACAAGGAAAAGTGCTGGAACACCATGCCAATGCCCAATTGTCGGGCTGCAGCCGGGCTGCTGATCTGAACGGGCTGACCGTCCCACAGAATCTGACCCTGATCCGGTTTGACCACCCCGTAAATAATCTTCATCAGGGTGGACTTGCCTGCGCCATTCTCCCCCAGCACGGCGTGAATCTGCCCCGGAAGGATAGACAGGGAAATATTGTCATTGGCCACCACCGCGGGATAGGCCTTGGTGATATTGCGAAGTTCGAGGCGTGGCACAGCCTTGGGGTCTGGGGATACCGTTTGCTCACCGGACTCAGAAGAATGGCCCACGGGAGACGATGGGGTCATGGCTGTATCAGCAAAAAAATATAAAACGCCCGAGCAAGCGCTGCATGGCCTGCTCAGACGTACAAAAAGGGAAGAAGAACCTGGGGCTTAACGCTTGCCCAAGGCTTGCTCTATTTTCTTATCAGTCTTGTATTGGCTAAGAGAATATACCGCCCAAATAGCGGCAGGAATCCATCCAATGACGGTCAACTGCAAAATCAGGCAAATAATGCCTGCTACAGGCCGACCAATCGTGAAAAAAACCAGCCATGGCAACAGCAGTGCGATCAGTAAGCGCATGAGAACACTCGCAATAATCTGAGAAGAGCGCTATTTTACCCTTTATTGCCCGACTGAATCATTTGCCTTCCAACAAGTACAACAAGAGGCCCGGATCAGCCGTGCTGAGCCGGGCCTGGATCACGAACAAAATTTACAGCAGTTCTTTGCGCAGTTGAGCTGGCGTCTTGGGCGAGAGCAGGCCTGGGGCCACGTCCAGGACAGTCTGGGCACCAGTCTGACCGTTCTTGTTCATGCGGTACGCGGCGCGCGCATAAGCGACCAGCACGCTGGACGTGAATTCGGGATTGCTGCCCAGATTCAGTGCGTACTCCACCACCTGCTGCGAACCCGAGCCGGACTGACCGCTACGAATCACAAAACCACCGTGCGGCATGGCGGCATGGTCGCGAGCCAGAGTTTCGGCATCAATGAAGTTCACTTCGGTGTCGTAGTCTGCAAAATAGTCAGGCATGGTGACAATTGCTTCACGCACGGTATCGGCATCCGCGCCCTGCTCCAGCACGACAAAGCACTGACGTTTGTGCTTTTCACGGGTGCTGAGTTCAGGCTGTTCGCCATTGCGCACACGCTGTACCGCAGCTTCGATAGGCAGGGTGTATTGCACACCACCGGCCACACCAGCCACACGACGGATCGCATCCGAGTGGCCTTGGCTCAGGCCCTTGCCCCAGAAGGTGTAAGTCTGGCCAACAGGCAAAACGCATTCGCCGTACAGGCGATTCAGGGAGAACAGGCCTGGGTCCCAGCCCACCGCGATCAGAGCCGTGGTGCCAGCGCCCTGAGCGGCCGCATCGACAGCCGCGTAGTACTCGGGGATACGGGCATGGGTATCAAAGCTGTCCACCGTTGTGAACCAGCGCGCCAAGGCCGGGCCTTGCTCGGGCAGGTCATTTTTAGAGCCACCACAGAGAATCAGCACATCAATATCATTGCGGTACTGTTCGATCTGGTCCAGGGCGCGCACGGGCACGCCTGCACTTTGCAGACGCAGGGAAGCAGGGTCACGACGAGTAAAAACGCTGACCAGCTCCATGTCCGGGTTTTGTGCCAGGGCCAGCTCTACGCCTCGCCCTAAATTGCCGTAACCTGCAATACCGACACGGATTTTGCTACTCATGGTGTTTTCCTTAAAACTGATAAATAAGTGCTGTCAGAACTGCTGCGCTCTGAAGCGGCTGGCCTAGTCGCTGATCATGCGGGCGGCAAAGCCCATGAACAACAGCCCCACCGAGCCATTGCCCATACGGGACAAACGCTGATGACGTCGGAAAATTCCTGCCAGACGGTCACCGCCAAAAATCAGCAAAGACAAATAACAAATGCTGATCAGCTCCACCACCAGACCCAACAGCATAAAGGCCAGGCCTGTGTGACCTTTGGACGGGTCCACAAACTGCACGAAAAAGGACAGGAAGAACAAGATGGCCTTGGGATTCAACAAGCTCAGGAGCAAGGCCTTGCGAAAGCGGGTTTCGTGACGCAAGCGCGTGTCCACGGACTGGACCGGGCCGCCTTGCCTGAAGGCTGACTGTAACAGCCGCACCCCCAAATACAACAAATAGGCAGCGCCCAGCCAGCGTATGCCCATATACAACATGGGCAGCGTCTTAAGCAGCGAGGCAGCGCCCAGGGCTGTCAGCGTCATCAAAATACCGTCGCCCACGACAACGCCCAAGGCCGCTTTATAACCTTCGCGTACGCCATGTCCGGCGCCACTGGCCAGAACGTATAAAGAATTGGGTCCAGGCAATAGCACGATAAACACCGTACCCACCACAAAGGCCCAGAAATTGATAACACCGATTTGTTCGAACACGCCGGCCTCGCTAAACGCAGCAGAATCCGCAATTTTAGCGCTAAAAAAATGCCCCTGGCACGGGTGGAATGCCAGGGGCGATCAGGTCAATTTGTAAGGTCTACGCTGCCGGACTGACTCGGCTACGCATTACCGGACCTGATGGACTACGCAGTCGCTAGTTCCTGGGTCTGGAACTGCTCCTGTTTCATGGTGCCTTCCTGCTGGAAACGAACGTGCCAGGACAAGGCCTCTTCCAAAATGTGGGGCGTATGGCCGCCACGTTGGCTGGCGCGTTCAACGTAGTCCAGCAAGGCAGGACGATAGTCGGGGTGAGCACATTTTTCGATGATGACGCGGGCACGCTCACGGGGAGCCAAACCACGCAAATCAGCCAAGCCCCATTCGGAAACCAAAACAGCCACATCGTGCTCGCAATGGTCTACGTGCGATGCCATAGGCACCACGCTGGAGATAGCACCATCTTTGGCGACGGACTTGCTGACAAAAATGGACAGGTGTGCATTGCGGGCGAAATCGCCAGAGCCGCCAATGCCATTCATCATGTGGGTACCACAGACGTGGGTGGAATTCACGTTGCCGTAGATATCAAACTCCAGGGCGGTGTTGATCGCGATAATGCCCAAGCGACGCACCAGTTCCGGGTGATTACTAATTTCCTGAGGACGCAGCACCAGCTTGTCGCGGTAGTTTTCCAAACCTTCCAGGAATTGCGCCATTTTGGGAGCCGACAGAGTCAAGGACGAAGCCGAGGCAAAGCTCAGTTGGCCGGAGTCCAGCATGGCAATCGCGCTGTCCTGCAAGACTTCCGAGTACATTTTCAGATCGGTGAAGGGAGAATCCAGCAGGCCGTAAGTGACGGCATTGGCAATCGTACCGATACCAACCTGCAAGGGCAGCAAGGAGTGGCTCATACGGCCAGCGTCTACTTCGCCTTTCAGGAATTCAATAATGTGACCGGCAATTGCCTTGGTTTCTTCATCAGGTGGCAGCACGCTGGAGGGGCTGTCCAAAGCATCGGTCACTACAATACCCACGATGCGGGAAGGATCCACCTGAATGGCGGTGGTGCCAATACGTTGGTCCACATCCATCAATTCAATAGGCTGACGATTGGGGCGAGCCTCGGGCACGTAGATATCGTGCAAGCCTTCCATTTCCACCGGCATGCTCAGGTTCAGCTCAACAATGATTTGTTTGGCTTGCTGGGCAAAACTGGCCGAATTGCCTACCGATGTTGTCGGCACAATTGCGCCGGTTTCAGTAATGGCAACCGCTTCAATGACGGCGATGTCGATGGCAGGCAGGTTGCCCGAGCGCATGTGCTCCACAGTCAGGGACAAGTGCTGGTCGGTGAACAGGACCTTGCCTTCATTGATATGACGGCGCAGCACCGAGTCCACTTGAAACGGCGAGCGGCGGGCCAGAACACCGGCCTCGGCCATCATGCCGTCGCTATCATTACCCAGCGAGGCGCCGGTAACCACATTCAGTTTTAATTGCTCGGTCTGGGCGCGCTCGGCCAAGGCACGAGGCATGACTTTACAGTCCCCAGCGCGGGTAAAACCGCTCATCCCGACATTCATCCCGTCCTTGAAGAAGGCGACTGCCTCCTGAGCGGTCATGACTTTGCCTTCCAATTCGGGGGAACGAATGCGATCCTTGAACATCGTGTGCTCCTGTCTCTGTGTCATTGATCTACCTGTTGTTGCTTTCGGAAGGAGCCGGGGCCGAAAGCGCCAGGCGAGATCTTCACGCAACAGAACGACATCACGCTTTAAAAATAGTGGCTGTATGAGCCGGAGATAAAAAGCCGAAATCGCCCTGACAACAGGCGTTTATGTTTTTTGAACAAAGCCAGCATAGCATCGCCATAATGAATAAAATAACTCATACGAAGTCGTAAAAGTCATAAACAAAAGGCCAGCTAATCATGGACATTCGATCCTTGCGATACTTCATTGAAACCGTTAAACATCAAAGCTTTACGCAAGCCGCACAGAGTCTGAACGTGACGCAATCGACCATCAGCAAGATGGTGAAGCAGTTGGAGGATGAGCTGGGCGAGCCCTTGCTGATCCGCGATCATCGTCAATTGCAGCTGACCGATTGCGGCAAAGTGGTGCTGGAGCGAGGGCAGGAAGTTTTGCAGAGCATGCAGGGCTTGCTGCGAGAGGTTCATGAAGTTCAAGCACTGCAACGCGGTCGTCTGGATGTCGGTATTCCACCCATGATTAATGTGCTGTTTACAGAGGTGCTCAAGACCTTCAAGAACCGGCATCCGCAGATCGAGCTGATTCTGCATGAGGAAACCGGCATGGGGATCGAGCGCATGGTCGCGGCGGGCACAGTTGAAATGGGGCTAAGTATTCTGCCTTTGGGGCCGGAGTTGAATGTGTCGGCTACTCCCGTGGCCAAACATGCGGTGTGGGCGATTGGCCATAAAGATACGCTGGCCGGTGCGCAAAAGAAGATCAAGCTGCGGGAGCTGGAAAAGCATCCTTTGATTTTCCTGGGCGAAGACTATGCCCTGACCCGTATGTTGCGGCGTGCTTTTGCTCACGCAGGCTTGCGGGCAAATATTGCGGCGCAAAGCAATCAGTGGGATTGGGTGGCTTCCATGGCACAGGCAGGCATGGGGGTGGCTTTACTGCCCCAGCCGTTTCTGTCTCGGCTGGAACCGGGGGACTGGGTTGCCAAAGAAGTGGTGGAGCCGGCGTTGAACTGGGAAGTGGCGCTGCTGTGGAATGGACGGTATCTGTCACAGGCGGCCAGAGCGTGGCTACAGGTCTGTGCGGATGTGTTGGGCGGGAACTGGCCGGAGCTTGAAGGAGATTTATAGCAGGACTATTTATTAGCCCTTGAATGCTCATCGTGTATTCAACACCAGGCTAAGGCCGGCCCAATTGCATTGAATTGTCATGTACATGCAGGAGCATGTCTTTCTTATTTGACATCGCTTCGGTTTGGAAGAGCCTGGATTAATGCGTAGGCAATCTCTATGAAGCACCACATGGAACATAAAGCGTCAAACACCTCTTTGGTTCCACATCCCTGCCAATTTCTCGTACATGAAACGACTGAAAAATCGCGCCATCTCATGCATCGAGCCGCTCAAGCCGTCTGCCCCTGACTCGGGGCGATTCAGACTGCTTGCCGCGGGCTGTTCTGGAATCCGGGATGCAAGCCCTGTGCTGTTTGAGCGGGACGCTTGTACTTGGTCCGGGGGACCAAGTACCCCGCGAGGTTCTATGGTTTGGGTCAAGCTGTTTTAGGCGATAGTTTGGACGGGTCAAAGGCTTGTCCACTTTTCCACACGGCATATGCAATGCGCAGCAACTTACGAGCCAGAATCACAATCGATTCTGTGCCCGCCAGGCCTCGGGCACGATACGCTTCATACAACGGTTTACATGCCGCACTGCGGCAGGCCGACATCGCTGCCAAATACAGTTGTCGGCGCAGCAAAGCCGGCCCACGCTTGCTGATACGACGACGCCCTCGCTTGGTCCCTGAGTCGTTGGGTCGGGGATCGAGCCCGCTATACGCGACTAAGGCATCCGCATTGGCAAAGGGAATACGATTGAGCAGTTCGGTCAACAAGGCCGCTGTCTGTTGACCGATGCCACTCACACTACGCAAACGTTGATATCCCTGTTCGAGCTGCGGGTCGTTCGCAATCAAATGCTGTATTTGTTGATCCATTGAGGCCAGCACAACATCAAATCCATGTTGTAACGCTTGGGTATCGACACCTGATAGATCCACGTCGGTAAAGGCCTGGCGTAAAGCGCTCTGGTGAGTGATCACTTGAGCGCGACGAGACAACAGTTGACGCAACTGTTGTTGCTCGGGGGTGAGCGGTTGCCAAGCTTGCAGGCTGGATTGATGCTCTTGCAGGTAGCGGACAATGACCTCTGCATCAATATTATCGGTCTTGGCCCGGCTGCCTAAGGCTCGTGCATAGTAAAAGACATCACGCGCGTTCAAGATATAGACCGTCAAGCCATGCAGATAAGCCAACTGGGCCAGTAAGGCGTGGTAATTGCCCGTTGACTCCATGGCAATTAGCGCGTGTTCTGACACTGTCTTTAACCAACGGGTAATGCCAGTCGTCGTGTTGGCAATGATGCAGGGCCGTTGGCCCGCTACGCTGATGACCAGCTCAGCCTTGGCAACATCAGCACCGATATAAAGCACAGTCGTTTGCATGGGAGCACCTCCAAAGCGCACAATGAGTAACGTCGGGGTGTACGCCATCCGGCTCGTTGACTTGCGTTCAGATCGGCGGTCGCGGTTCGATGAACGGCGCCGCTCAGTTCCTTATCGACGGTGATGGGTGGGGCGGGAGAGTTCTCGCGGTGTCGGTCCGGCATTGGCCGATCGTTCAGGATGTCCCTCCACCCCGACAACTTAACCATACAAGTTCACAGGGCGCCCGGATTCCAGAACAGACAAGGGTACCGGTGCGCAGCACCGGCAAGTAGTCAAGCCCCGAGGCAGGGGCAGACGGCTTGAGCGGCGTCTTTCCTGAGACGACTTTTCTCAAAGCACCCAATCAATGCTGAAGCACTCCCGATACACAACAACTACTTGTCACCCCACCCCCAGACAAAAAAAAGAGCCACCCCAAACAGGGTGGCCCTCTTGAACAGCCAGGTCCAACAATCAGAAAGACTTAAGCAGTCACTTTCTCTGCAACCGTCTCTTCAACGTCAGCCGAACTACGGATCAGGTAATCAAATGCGCTCAAAGCAGCTTTGGCACCTTCACCTGCAGCAATAACGATCTGTTTGAAAGGAACGGTCGTTACGTCACCCGCTGCAAACACACCAGCCAGCGAAGTCGCACCGCGAGCATCAACCTCGATCTCGCCATGACGCGACAGACCCACATCGCTATCCTTCAACCATTCCGTGTTGGGCACCAGACCAATCTGAACGAATACACCATCCAGCTTCAGGCTCTTGGCTTCCTGAGTAGCACGATCCAGATAATTCAGACCCACCACCTTGGTGCCATCACCCAGAACTTCAGTCGTCTGAGCCTGCATGATGATCGACACGTTAGGCAGACTGCGCAGCTTGGTCTGCAAAACCTGGTCAGCACGCAAGGCATCACCGAACTCGATCAAGGTAACGTGCTTGACCAAACCAGCCAGGTCAATCGCCGCCTCGACGCCGGAGTTACCACCGCCGACCACAGCTACGTCCTTGCCCTTGAACAAAGGACCATCACAGTGCGGGCAGTACGCCACACCACGGTTACGGTAATCCTGCTCACCAGGCACATTCAGTTCACGCCAGCGGGCACCGGTAGCCAGAATCACGGACTTGGCCTTGAGCTGAGCGCCGCCATCCACATCTACAATGACCTGCTTGCCTTCACGACGAATGCCCTTGGCACGATGCAGATTCATGATGTCCACATCGTAGGCTTTGACGTGCTGCTCCAGCGCCGTTGCAAACGCAGGACCATTGGTCTCAACCACCGAGATGTAGTTCTCGATAGACATGGTGTCCAGCACCTGACCACCAAAACGCTCGGCCAGCACACCCGTACGAATACCCTTGCGAGCAGCATACACAGCAGCGGCTGCACCAGCAGGACCACCGCCGACGATCAGCACATCAAACTCGTCCTTGGCATTCAAGGCTTCAGCACGAGCCGAGTTATCGCCCGTATCCAGCTTGGCCAGCAACTCTTCAGCACTGGCACGGCCTTGATGGAACATTTCGCCATTCAAGAACACGGCCGGAACCGACATGATGTTGCGCTGCTGAACCTCGTCCTGGAACAGGGCACCGTCAATCGCCACGTGCTTGATACGTGGGTTGATCACGGACATGGCGTTCAGAGCCTGCACCACGTCAGGACAGTTCTGGCACGACAGCGAGAAATACGTTTCAAAAACAAAGTCGCCGGGCAGATTACGGATCTGCTCAATCACAGCGGCATCCAGTTTGATCTCATGGCCACCCACTTGCAGCAGGGCCAGAATCAAAGAGGTAAATTCGTGTCCCATCGGGATACCCGCAAAGCTCACGCTAATGTCGGTACCGGGACGGTTGATTTGGAAGGAAGGCTTGCGCTCTTGCGCATCCGCATCTTCGCGATAGCTGGTCTTGTCGGACAGGCCATCAATTTCTTGCAACAGTTCGCGCAGCTCGACGGACTTGGCGCCAGTATCCAGCGTCGCAACGATCTCGATCGGTTGCGTGATCTTCTCGAGGTATGCCTTCAATTGAGTTTTGATGTTTGCATCTAACATGTGAAACGCCCTTTATCCTGTACTGAACGAAACAACGTGAGGTGCCTGAACCGGTCAGGCACCGGGGTGGCGGCGCAGCGCGCCGACCACCGCTTAAGACCCGTGTTTAAAAGGTCTTAGATCTTGCCAACCAGATCCAGGGAAGGAGTCAGCGTCTTGGCGCCTTCTTCCCATTTAGCTGGGCAAACTTCGCCAGGGTGAGCGGCGATGTACTGGGCAGCCTTAACTTTGCGCAGCAGTTCGGAAGCCACACGGCCGATACCGTTGTCGTGGATTTCCAGAACCTTGATTTCGCCTTCTGGGTTCACTACGAACGTACCGCGCAAAGCGATACCTTCTTCTTCGATCAGCACGTCAAAGTTGCGCGACAGCTGATGAGTTGGGTCACCGATCATTGGGTAGTTAACTTTGCTGATGGCTTCCGACGTGTCGTGCCATGCTTTGTGAGCAAAGTGGGTGTCGGTGGACACGGAGTAAACCTCTACGCCCATTTTTTGGAACTCGGCGTAGTTGTCGGCCAAGTCTTCCAGTTCGGTTGGGCAAACAAACGTAAAGTCGGCTGGGTAGAAAACAAAAACAGCCCACTTACCGGCAACGGTTTCGTTGCTGACTTCGATAAATTTGCCGTTGTGAAAAGCTTGTGCTTTAAAAGGTTTGATGACGGTGTTGATCAAAGACATATTTGCTCCGGTGAGTGATTAATCATTGACAGTAAAGCCATTATAGGAAGCCACTGCCGATTAGTAAAATTGATTAATGCAATAACGTTCATTGCTATTAGCTATCGCACGTCGCATAAAAACTTCTTTCTATGCGTCGCACAGACTTATGCTAACAGAGCTAGATGACAGTGCAACTATCAGCGTTCAAGCTATAAGGCTACTTCGCTGGGCACGGGGCTGGAGGACTGCTTTGCGCTACGCAAACAACGGGCAAAATCCTGCCAAAACTGCGCATCATCGCCTAAAGAAACATTAATACGCATATATGTAGATGGTTGCTGTTGCGGAGAAAACAAGGCCCCCGGTACTAATAAATGGCCGGGTCGCCCCAAGGCGCGCACCAGACTTTCTGTATCCACACCCGTATCCACCCAAACAAACATGCCTGCCTGGGGTGGTGCGTCCGGTGCCAGCCCCACATGAGCCAATTGTTCCAGGGTTCTATGCCTGTCGGCATCTGCATGACGGCGCAGTCGCTCCAGGTGCTTGCGATAGGGACCGTCTACCAGCACCCGGTGGATGACCCGCTCGCCCAGCTCCGGAGAGGTCAAGCCCGCCAGCATTTTCAGATTCACCAGGGCTTGCAAAAGCTCGGGAGCCGCTGCCATATAAGCCACCCGCAGGCCCGCAGCCATCACCTTGGAATAGCCCCCTACCAATGTCACCCGGTTCAACTGATCCAATTGGGCCAGACGGCAGGCAGGATTGGCATGCAGCTCACTATAGGTATCGTCTTCAATAATGTGAAAATCCCAGGTCTGGGCCAAGGTCAGAATGCCGTGCGCCACCGCCGGGCTCAAACTAAAGCCGGTAGGGTTGTGCACCACGGTATTCAGGATGACCAGACGTGGACGATGCTCGCGTGCCAGTTGTTCCAAGACCGCCAGATCCGGACCATCTGCACGGCGCGGCACACTCAGCACTCGCACATCGACCACGGCCAGACGGGCAAACAGCAGATACCAGGCCGGATCTTCTACAACGACCGCATCACTGGGCCGCAACCAATGGCGCAAGAGCAAATCCAGCGCCTGCGTAACACCACTGCACAATAAAAGCTGGGTATCAGGGTCCGCCTGTATGCCGCTATCTTCCAGTTGCCCCGCAATATGTTGGCGCAAAGGTCGATAGCCATGAGAGTGCCCATAGCCCAGCAGGTTGGAGCCTGCACTACGACTGACCTGCCGCAAAGCAGCCAGAATCATCTCGTTATCCAGCCACTGACGGGGAATACCCGCGCTATCACTCTGCCCCATGAAGCTGTTCAGCATCCAGTTCACATCAATCTTGCGCGGCTCATTCTTTTCTACATGCAGGGATTCAGAACGCAAACGCCGGGGGCTGCGCACCCGCACAAAAAAACCTGAACCAGGCCGGGACTCCACCAGGCCCAAAGCCATCAATTTGTCGTAGGCGGCCACAACGGTATGCGTGCTGACGCCAGCAGACTGTGCCAACCGACGCACCGAAGGCAAGCGACTGCCACCCCGATAGCGAAAATGCAGAGCCTGCTGCACCCAGGCAACCAACTGATCGCTAAGCGTCACGTCCGAACCGCGCACGGGCTGCCAATCCAACCATTCCATGATGCTGACCTTTAAGCGAGAAAACCGACTGTAGCGGAAGTATGACCAGTACAGCCTGGCCGACTGATTGATAAACTGTATCGCAACTGTATTGCTTATTTATTTTAAGCTCAAAGCTGTGATAAACCTATTTCTTATCCGTGGTGATTTTCATGAGCCGCAGCACCAGTCTTCCCATGCCCAGTACCGCCCCAGCATTGCTGATCTATCTCTACGCTTTTATCGGGGTTACCGTCTTTGCCTTCACCTTGCCCATGACACGGCTGGCGGTGCAAAGCTTTGACCCTTGGCTGGTCGGAATGGCGCGAGCCAGTATCGCGGGGGTGTTTGCGGCCATCATCTTGCTGGCGACCCGCAGCCGTCGCCCCACGGCGTCGGAATGGCGCGGCATCGCCCTGTCCTGTACGGGTGTAATCGTAGGCTGGCCCGTGTTTTCCTCGATTGCCATGCAGACCGTGCCTTCCTCGCACGGGGCCGTATTGAGCGGGCTGATTCCTTTGGCCACCGCCATTGTTGCCTCTGCCCGTAGCGGTGAACCCTTGAGCCGCCGCTTCTGGATGCTGAGCCTGCTGGGTGCCGTACTGGTGCTGCTCTACGCTTTCTATATTGGTGAAGGCGCACTGCAAACCGGGGATATCTGGTTGGCTCTGGCCGTGTTCATGTCCGGCGTGGGCTATGCCGAAGGTGGCCGTGTGGCTCGTACCCTGGGTGGATGGCGCACCATTTGCTGGTGCCTGGCAGCCAGCTTGCCGCTGACCATTCCTGCCACCTTGTGGCTGACCTTTCCTATGACAGAAATGCCTTCTTCCCAATCTGTCATGGCCCTGCTCTACCTGGCCCTGTTCTCTTCCCTGCTGGGCTTTTTCCCCTGGTATAAGGCCATGGCCATGGGTGGTGTGGCTCGTATCGGGCAGGTACAACTGGCCCAGCCCTTTCTGACCGTGCTGATTTCAGCAGTGTGGTTAAGCGAGCAAGTGGACTTGCTGACCTGGCTGTCCTGCATCGTCATCATCGCCATTATTGCGGCCAGCCGTCGCGCCTGAAAACACAATGGCAAGGCGGCTAAATACAGCAAGGGCATATTCACCTAACTAATACTTCGTTCCCAGCGGGGGCTCGCGCAAGCACACTGGCTCATCATTCCATGAACCATGTAAGGCAATAGCGCGGCCCACGTGACTCCGTTTTGAGCAGGGCCGGTACTGGTATTGCCGCAAGGACATCTGATCATGCCCGCCCAAGCCCCTGCCGCGCTTGCCCTGAGCGCCCGGCCCCTGATGCTGTGGAAACAGCTGCGCGACGACCTGCAAGTCATCGCACACGAACATGCTGATGCCGTTCTGGCCAGTTCCCTGGCCGCGGAAGACATGGTGCTGTTTCATGCCATGTCCATCTACACCCCCGAATTGCAAACTGTCACCCTGGATACCGGTCGTCTGCACGAAGAGACCTTGCAATTGGGGCGCGACATCCAGCAACACTACGAACGCCCTATCCTGTTTTTTCACCCTGACCCGGACCGGGTTCAGGAACACGTCACCACGCATGGCACACACGCTTTTTACGAAAGCGTGGAGCTGCGCAAAGAATGCTGCGCGATCCGCAAGGTGGAGCCGCTGCGCCGTGCCTTGCAAGGCCGATCAGCCTGGATCACCGGCCAGCGTCGCGAACAGACCGCCAGCCGCACCGAACTGTCCAGCAAGGAATACGACAGCGTCTTTGGGCTGCAGAAATTCAACCCCTTGATCGAATGGACTCAGGACGATGTCTGGGCCGTGATCCGTGGATTGAGCATCCCCTACAACCCGCTGCACGACCAGGGCTACCCCTCCATAGGTTGCGAGCCCTGTACGCGCGCCATTCGCCCCGGTGAAGACGTGCGCGCCGGGCGCTGGTGGTGGGAACAGCGCGACAGCCTGGAATGCGGCCTGCATGCCAGCAATCTGAATAGCAGTGTCAACACCTGAAGGAACCCCATGGGCGAACCACTCTTTACCCGTACTCATCTGGACTGGCTGGAAGCCGAGGCCATTTTTATTCTGCGCGAAATCGCGGCTGAAGCTGAAAAACCCGTGCTGCTGTTCTCCGGCGGCAAGGACTCCGCCGTGCTGCTGCAACTGGCCCAGAAAGCCTTTGCGCCCGGCCCATTGCCGTTTCCTCTGATGCACGTGGACACCGGCCACAACTACCCGGAAGTGATTGAATTTCGGGATCGCCGCGCCGCGGAACTGAACGCCGAATTGATTGTGCGCAGCGTGGAAGATTCCATTGCGCGCGGCACCGTCGTGCTGCGCAATGAAACCGCCAGCCGCAATGGAGCCCAGGCCGTCACCTTGCTGGAAGCCATTGCCGAATTTGGCTTTGATGCCTGTTTCGGTGGTGCCCGCCGTGACGAAGAAAAAGCCCGCGCCAAAGAGCGCATCGTGTCCTTTCGCGACGAGTTCGGCCAATGGGACCCCAAAGCACAACGCCCCGAGCTGTGGCACTTGTTCAACACCCGCATCCACAAGGGCGAGAACCTGCGCGTCTTCCCGATTTCCAACTGGACCGAGCTGGACGTCTGGCAATACATCCAGCGTGAAGCCATTGATCTGCCATCCATCTACTACACCCACTCACGCGAAGTGGTGGAGCGTCAGGGCCTGATCGTTCCCATCACCCCGCTGACTCCCCTGCTGGATGGTGAAACTTCTGAATGGCGCGATGTACGTTTCCGCACTGTAGGGGATATTTCCTGCACCTGCCCGGTGCTCTCTACCGCCGCCTCCGTGCAAGACATTATTGCTGAAACCGCCTTGGCCACCATTACCGAGCGCGGCGCCACCCGCATGGATGACCAGACTTCCGAAGCCTCCATGGAACACCGCAAGAAACAAGGATATTTCTAATGAACACAGTCAATGACGCCTGGCTGCAGGCTGCCGATCAGGGCGTGCTGCGTCTGATTACCGCTGGCTCCGTGGACGACGGAAAATCCACCTTGATTGGCCGCTTGCTGGTGGACAGCCATGGCGTGTTTGCCGACCAGATTGCGGCTATCCAACGCTCCAAATACAAGCGTGGCGAAGACGCCGAGCCCGATCTGGCCCTGCTGACCGACGGCCTGGAAGCCGAGCGCGAACAAGGCATCACGATTGATGTGGCCTATCGCTACTTCGCTACCCCCAAACGCAAATTCATCGTAGCCGACACCCCCGGTCACGAACAGTACACCCGCAACATGATTACGGGAGCCTCCACCGCCCAGGCCGCCATCATCCTGATTGATGCGCATCGCGCCAAAGACGGTGAACTGCTGACCCAGACCAAGCGCCACAGCACCGTTGCCAAGCTGCTGGGCCTGCGTCATATCGTGGTAGCGGTAAACAAGATGGACCTGGTCGATTGGGATCAGGCCGTGTTCAACCGTATCCACGAGGCCTATCGCCAACTGGCTACGCAGCTGGGGATTGAGCACTTTCACATCATTCCGCTTTCGGCCTTGAAGGGCGAGAACATCACCCAGGCTTCGCCCCACACACCTTGGTATCAAGGTTTGCCGCTGTTGCCTTTGCTGGAATCGCTGGATCTGCGCGAGAACATTCAACGCCCTGCCCGTTTGTTTGTGCAATGGGTGGCGCGTCATGGTGGCAGCAGCGCTGACGGCTTCCGTGGTTATGCCGGCCAGCTCAGTGGTGGCCGCATCCAGGTAGGCGACAGCGTTCAGGTGTGGCCTAGCGGGAAAACCGCCGTCATCACGCAACTGTTCCGCGCCGGTACAGAACAAGTTTCCGTCAGTGACGGGGACGCAGTAACCGTGGTACTGGATCGTGAGCTGGATATTTCGCGAGGCGATTTGCTGACGCTGGCCCATGAAGCCATCAGCACCAGCAAACACTTTGATGCACAGCTGTGCTGGCTGGATGAGCAGGCCTTGAACACCACCCGCTCTTACTGGTTAAAGCAAGGCACGCGTCTGACGCAAGCCAAGGTGCAAGCCGTGCATGCCTTGCGCGATGTGCATAGTTTGCAAGAGCAGCAAGCCACTGGCACCTTGTCCTTAAACGATATTGGCCGTGTCAGCCTGGTCAGCCGTGATCCACTGGTGCTGGACGATTATCAGGATCATTCCAGCACGGGCTCTTTCATCCTGATTGACCCCAGCACGAACCAGACCGTGGCTGCTGGTCTGGTCCAGAAGCGCGTATAAAGAACAGCCTGCGGTAGACACACGTCTTGCCGCAGGCACCGTATAAGATCACGACGCCTCTTGCTGCCTGACAGACCGGCCCCGTGCTGAACCGCGCCTGAGCCTCATTAATGCCGCCAGCACAATACACGCGCTCACACCCAAAGTCATGGCTAACTGATAGCGGTACGCCTCCACCATCGCCATATACACCAGCACCGCCAAGATCAGCACGATGGACAAATAGGTCAGCCAGGGGAAAAACCACATCTTGAATGGCAAATCTATGCCTGAGTTTTCTGCCTGGCGACGCGACAGTAGCTGGGACACAGCAATCACCAAATAAACGATCAGGGCAATCGCACCCGTTGTGGATAGCAAGAACGAAAACACCTGTCCAGGCAAGAGATAGTTCACCAGGCAGCCTGCAAAACCGGCCAAGGTCGATACAAGTACGGCGTTATAAGGCACACCTTTGGACGATACCCTGGCAATACAAGCAGGAGCATCACCACGGACGGACAGGGAGTAAATCATTCGAGAGGCCGTATACAAGCCGGAGTTCATGCAGGAAGTCACCGCAATCAGTACCACTACATCCACAACTAGCTTAGCTCCAGGCAAGCGAAGAACTTCCAGCGTGCGCTGAAATGACCCTACCTGCATCAGCCTGGGATCGTCGTAACCGACGATCAGCACAATCAAGGAAATCGACAACACATAAAACAGGGAAATACGGTAGACCACCAGATTGGTCGCCTTACGTATCTTTTCCTGCGGGTTATCAGTTTCGGAGGCGGCAATCGTCACGATCTCCGCCCCAAAAAATGAAAACATCGTAATTAGGATACCCGCCAGCACGGCGCCCATGCCTTGCGGCGCGAAGTTGCTGAACACGGGAATCATCGGCACCTTCCCCCCGTCAACCCAGGGCCAGAAGCCGGTCAGGGCGCAGAGACAGGCCACAATGAACACAATGATGGCCAGCACCTTGATCAAGGCAAACCAGAACTCAAACTCGCCAAAATTCTTGACACTAAACAGATTGGTCATCGACAAGGCGACCATGATGACAATGGAAAACTGCCACGAAGGGATATCCGGCATCCATTGATGCAAGATATAGGCCCCGGCAATGGCTTCAACGGGAATGATCAAGCCCCAGAACCACCAATACAGCCAGCCAATGGAAAAACCCGCCCAGGGCCCGATCGCCCGCGCGGCATAGGTGGAAAATGAGCCGCTATCAGGATTGGCGACAGCCATCTCGCCCAACATCCGCATGACCAGCAGCACCAATGCTCCCGTCAAGATATAGGACAGTACCGCTGCCGGCCCGGTCTTCGCGATGGCATTGGCTGATCCAATGAACAGTCCGGCACCAATGATCCCCGCGATAGAGATCATGGACATCTGTCTTGAGTTCAGGCCGTGCGCGAGCGCACCCTGGCCTGCCTGTTCAGGCATGGTCATTATTGTCTCCTCGCTTTTTATTCAATGGCGGGGCAGTTCTGACCCGCCCGGTGCGCCCCGACGATATGCTTCGCTTGCTATAGGCGCACGTCACCCAACAGCCAGGCCCCGCCGATCATCGCCCAGGACCCTCCGTCCGAACACTCAGGCAGCGTCAGAGGTCAAACTTCACCCCCTGCGCCAAGGGTAATTCTCGGGAGTAGTTGATGGTATTGGTCGCCCGGCGCATATAGGCACGCCAGGCATCGGAACCGGACTCGCGGCCCCCGCCGGTTTCCTTGTCCCCACCAAAGGCGCCACCGATCTCCGCCCCGGAAGTACCAATATTGACGTTGGCAATACCGCAGTCCGAACCACTGACCGACAGAAACTCCTCTGTTTCACGCAAGTCATTACTAAAAATGGCAGACGACAAGCCTTGCGGAACATCGTTTTGCAGCGCCAGTGCCTCGGACAGGTTCTCATAGCGCAGCACATACAAAATAGGTGCAAAGGTTTCCTGCCGTACCGTATCGGTCTGGCTGTCCATTTCCACGATGGCTGGTCTGACGTAATAGGCCGATGCGAACTCATCCTCCAGCACCCGCTCTCCACCGCTAACCCGCCCCCCTTGAGCACGCGCCGCATCCAGTGCAGTCTGCATCGCCTCAAAAGAGGCCCGATCGACTAAAGGTCCCAGCAGCGTTCCTTCCTGCAACGGATTGCCAATCCTGAGCTTGCCATACACCTGCTTGAGCCGTTCTACCAGTTGCTCACTGACACTACGATGCACAATCAAGCGTCGGGTACTTGTACAGCGCTGCCCCGCCGTCCCGACCGCCGCAAAGACAATCCCCCGGACCGCCAGATCCAGATCCGCATTAGGCGTGACAATAACGGCATTATTGCCCCCCAGTTCCAGCAAAACGCGCCCGAAACGACGCGCCACACGAGGCCCCACTTCCCGACCCATCCGTGTGCTGCCGGTGGCCGACACCAGCGCCACCCGAGGATCATCAACCAGTAGCTCTCCGGCTTCGCGCCCACCAATCAGCACTTGGCTCAGGTGCGCCGGCCCGGCCTCATACCGCGCCATTGCCCGCTCAAATACAGCCTGGCACGCCAGGGCGGACAAGGGTGTTTTTTCGGAGGGCTTCCAAATCACGGCATCGCCACACACCAAGGCCAGCGCAGTATTCCAGGCCCACACCGCCATGGGAAAATTAAAAGCGGTGATCACCCCGACCACTCCCAATGGATGCCAGGTTTCCAGCATGCGATGACCAGGCCGCTCAGAGGCAATCGTCAAACCGTAGAGCTGTCGGGACAAACCCACCGCAAAGTCGCAGATATCAATCATTTCCTGGACTTCACCCAAGCCCTCACTCGTAATCTTTCCAGCCTCCAGGGAAATCAACTGGCCCAAAGCCTGCTTCTCGGCCCGCAGCTCCTGGCCCAGCAGTCGAACCAGCTCACCTCGTGCCGGCGCAGGCACGGTACGCCACACCTGCCAGGCATCATGGGCACGAGCAATCGCCTTGCTAAGCTCCTCGCTGCTGTGAGGCCGCAGATGGGCCAGAATGCCCCCGTCGATAGGCGAGCGCACCGACATTCCCCCTTGAACATCCAGCGCAGCCGTCACACCCAATTGGGCCAGGGTGGAATGGGCCAGTTCGCTTGTCTGCGTCATGCTTGTGTAAGTCATACGTGTACCCCATAAAAAATGCGGAATATCGGCTTTCAGAAGCACGCCCATTCCTCAAAAAAGTCTGCCTTCAAGACCGACGCCGCCCTTGGGCGCTGCGGGCACCGACAAGATGCGCCAACTGTGCGCCATATTCATAAGCGGCCTCCTTCACAGGCTTGCACGGGACCGACTTGAGCGGAGACAGAGGTAAAGGCAGCTCTTCCACCTTGATCCGCCCCAAAACCAGATGCGCCAGCTCACGTCCAAAGACCGTTCCAGGAGCAATGCCACGCCCGTTGTAGCCGCTAAATGACAAGACCTGTCGCCCCAGCTGATGCAGGCGGGGCACGGCATCCGACGTCATGCCTATCCAGCCATACCATTCATAATCAAACTGCACGTGCTTCAAGGCCGGAAACAAGTGCTGCAATGCGCGTTGCGCCCACGCCTTATGTATTGCTTGTCCGCGTCCGCGCAATGCCCCCACACTGCCAAACACCAGGCGACCGGCTTGATCGAAGCGGTACGAGGATAAAACCGAACGCGTGTCCCACGCTCCCTGCCCCCCCGGCAGAATCTGAGCGCGCAGTGCAGTATCCAGCGGTTGCGTGGCCACATTGAAATAAGGCAGACGCACCAGTTCTGCGGGCAAGGCTGGCCAGATATCGCTGGTATAGGCATTGGTCGCCACAATGACCCAAGGTGCCAGCACCTCCCCGTCCTGCGTTTGCAACACCCAGTGCGTGCGGCCATCCTCAACCCGCCTGACGGCACTTTGCTCGCAAATGCGGGCCCCCGCCGTGATCGCTGCCCGCGCCAGTCCTCGAACATAGGCTAAAGGCTGGAGCGTGCCCGCGCGCCGGTCCAGCAAGGCACCCGCATAGGCGGTGGTTCCCGTTGCCGCCGTAGCCTGTGTGTGATCGAGCAACTCCACCGGCGCCCCGAGAGCTTGCCATTGCTGCCAACGCTTCCGGATGTTGCGAAGGCCACCCGCGCCGACCGCGCAGTGCAAAGTACCATTCTGCACGGCCTGACAATCAATCCGGTGTTGGGCTACCAATTCATACACAGCAGCCGGCGCCCCGCTTAACAAGTGCAATAGGCGGCCCCCGTAATAAGAACCCAAGGTTTTGAGCAACGTCTCTGGCTCAAGCCACAAGCCAGCATTGACCAACCCCACATTTCGTCCCGATCCGCCAAAGCCGATCTGCGCCCCTTCCAGGACCACCACCCGCGCTCCAGCCTGTGCCAGATTCAGGGCTGCGGACAAGCCGGTAAATCCAGCGCCAATAACTGCAACATCCGCTTGGACTTGGCCTTGTAAACGCTGGCAGGCCACAGGGGCTGGAGCTGATGCCTGCCAGAGTCCATGGCTGCGCCCGTCCGCGTTCATAACCTCGACTCCGCCAGAAAACGTTGCTGCAAGGCGTGCTCGGAACGCATCTGAGCAGCGCGGTAAAGTTCAATTTCATCCAGCACGGGGCCACCCAGATCGCGTTCAAACTCAGACCGAGCCGCTTGCGATACATAGTTTCTCTGTTCAGCATCACCCAAGTTGGACTGGAAAATCCCCGCCGCGCTAACTGGCAGAAAATCCTCGTAAGTAATGGGGTTCAATGCGACTACGCCGCGCTTGATCAAATCAGGCAGATTCCAGGGCCGGCCGGCAGCCAGTTCCTGCTGCCAGATAGCAGGGTCCCGTGGTTCAAATCGAAAAAAAGCCAGCCCACGCTCGTACATTTCATCGCTGTCATCTGGAAACTGAGCAAACACGTGCTGGAGACGTTCGGCATACGTCTGTGTAGTAGCGGCTTGCTGCCCGGCATCTCTGGCTTGCGCCAACAAGGAGTCATAAAGTGCCCGGCCCGCCTGGGTCAAAGCCACGCCACGTTGCTCTATCTCACCAAAACGTGCGGTATGAGACCCTACCCTGGCTTGACCGGCAAACTCAATCTCCTCCTCCAAGGCTTTGAAACTGGTTTGGCGCAACAGGATGGGATGGCGCCTGCGCGGTGGGCCTTCAATCAGTTCTTTGGCAGGGATCCCCCGTTGGGGCATGGCCTCTTGTACCGCATCAATATCCAGGGTTCTGGGAGTCAGGTGATTGATATGGGGGCCCTTGAAACAAACAATATCGGCCACCAGACGATGTGCCTCATGCAACTTGCGATACGTGTCCTGATCGACAGTCGCCTGGCGATGCCAGCGAAAAACGGCGGTGGCGGCAGCCACAAACTCCGTGACCTGCAGTTCGGTCAGGCCACCAGACATGTGCGCCTGTTCCGCCAACTCCAGCAACCCTGAGGGAAAAATAGTCCGTTGCGATAAGATTGCAGCTGCCTGCGCTCGCAGATTCGCATCCTCTATCAGCTCCAGTCTGAGCAAAGAGGTGAACACCCGGAAGGGATTGGTTTGTAACGCATGGTCGTCCACAGGGCGAAACGCGGTGGAGTGGACGGGTACACCCGCCACCGACAGATCGTAATAACCAACGGGATACATACCCATGACGGCAAAAATCTTTGCAATCCCTTTGAGCTCCGCCGCTGTACCAACCCGAATGGCGCCATGGCGCTCCACATCCAGACGGGTCAACTCCGACTGCTGCTGCAAGGCGCTGCGTAATGCTGGGTCATGCTTGAGCACACTGGCATTGATCTCGTGCACCAGGCTCAACAAGGCCCCGTACTGCGGCACCTCCTGCTGATACATGGCCGACATGGCGCCTGAGAAACGGGAACGGATTTCGTCCTTAGAAACAAAAACAGAGGTGTCCATAGAACCGCCAGCAAATTGCATGACCTGTCGACAAGGCAAGGTCAGTCCATTAGTGAATCACTTCCGTGTACTCGTATGCACTCCTTCACACCACAGCCAGCGGAAGCCCGTCATCTTATAAGCCTGAAATACTTAGCAATCTTGCACCTCATTCTGTGAGCAGAGGCAAGAGGGGTCAAACGATGATTCCAACTCAAGTCATTCCTAAATAGAATGACTAAACGTTTTCCCTTAGCAAACCAGCATGTCCATTCCCAAACGTTTTCTTCCTCCCATGCACGTCCTGATTGCCTTTGAAGCCGCCGCCCGGCTGGGCAGCTTCACGGCAGCAGCGGGCGAGCTGAATCTGACCCAAAGCGCCGTCAGCAGACAGATCAGACTGCTGGAAGAAATATTGGGCGCGGAACTTTTCGTCAGAGAACGCCAGACGGTTCGTTTGACTCAGGCGGGTAGCACTTACGCCCAAGAGCTAAGCGATGCTCTTCGACGCATTGCCAACGCCACCCTGGGATTCAAAGCCAATCCGCATGGCGGAACGCTGAACCTGGCCATCCTGCCCACGTTCGGGACTCGTTGGCTTGCCCCCCGGCTGCCAGAGTTTGTGGCTGCATACCCCGGCATCACCATTAACCTGCTAACGCGCCTGCAACCGTTTGACTTTCAAATGGAAAATGTGGATGCCGCCATCCATTACGGCCTGCCCGACTGGCCGGGGGCGAATCTGGATTTTCTGATGTCAGAAACCGTGGTACCTGCCTGCAGTTCCGCCCTTCGCGAGCACTATCAGTTCCAGACGGCAGCTGACTTGCTCAAGGCACCTTTACTGCATCTGGTTTCAAGGCCCGATGCCTGGGAGCGATGGTTCAATGCCAACGGTGTGGGCAACGTGAAAATTCACGGCATGCTGCTTGACCAGTTTGCGCTGATTACACAAGCAGCTATCTCCAACCTTGGAATTGCCTTACTGCCCACATTTCTGTTCAAACAGGAGCTCAGTCGCGGTGACTTGGTTCTAGCTCTGGACTCGCCCTGCCTGAACACGGAGGCTTACTACCTGGCCTGTCCGGCGGGACGCTGCGACTACCCACCATTGATCGCATTTCGACAATGGCTACAAGCGGAAATCACGCGGGAACGCGCCCCGGACTGAGGCCGGGGCTTCAAACCGCCGCGGTGGTGCTATGAACTTTTCCTCACCAAGGCGAGAGATTGCTCGGCGATAACCCGCTCTTCGTTGGTGGGAATGACCAGGACCTTGACCCGACTGTCGCCTGTCGAAATGACGGCTTCCCCAGCCTGATTGCGAACCGGATCAATCTCCACCCCCATCCACTCCAGGTGCCTGGCGATGCCTGCACGAATGGATGGGCTGTGCTCGCCAATCCCCGCCGTGAACACCAAGGTATCCAGGCCCTTCAAGGCCACGCACAAACCCGCCAGATTCTCTGCCGTGTGATAGCAGAAGTACTCCACTGCCAGCTTGGCACGAGGGTCATCCGAAGCCTCCAGCGCGCGCATATCTGCCTGATCACCGGACAGGCCTTTCAAACCGGATTGGGTATACAGCACAGACTGGATCTCGTCGTGCTCCATGCCCTGCTCCAGCATCCACAAGACCACACCGGCATCCAGACGCCCTGGTCGTGTGCCCATCGGCAAGCCATCCAGCGCCGTAAAACCCATGGTGGTGTGAACGCTGCGGCCTTCTTTCAGAGCGCAAGCCGATGCGCCGGAACCCAGGTGGGCAACGACAACACGCCCATCGACCAGCTCGGGCATTTCGCGGCGCAGGTGCTGGGAAATATAGTGATAGGACAAGCCGTGAAAACCATAGCGGCGCACGCCCTGCTCAAAAAAACGCTCCGGCAAGGCAAAATGCTGCAAATACGGAACATGCCCTTGGTGGAAAGCCGTATCCAGACATGCAACCTGGAAAATTTCCGGGTAGTGTTCAAAGATCACGCGGACAGGGGCCAGATTGTTTTGCTGATGCAGCGGTGCCAAGGGCGACAGGCTGTCCAGATACTCCAGCACCTGCGGCGTCAGGGGCACACTGCTGTCGTAGCGGGCGCCCCCGTGCACAATGCGGTGGCCAACCGCAATAGGCCGACCATCGACATGCTCCAGCAACCAGCGTGCCACCAAAGCCTGAGCCGTATGCAAGTCCTTGGCCTGCTCGCCATCCAGGTCCTGCTTGACCATGGATTGACCTTGCGCATCCTTGACCTTGAACGCAGGCAGGCTGCTGCCAATGCCCGAAACCTGACCGCCAAATTCAAAGTCCAGCTGGTCGCCCGGCTGAACCTTGTACATATGAAACTTCAGGCTGGAACTGCCTGCGTTAATGACCAGAATCTGCTCGCTCATGAGTGCTTGGCCTCCACAGCCACTTTACGCTCCAGATAACCTGCGTAAATGCTGGCGACGGCGCACGATGCCATGCGGGTCTGGGCGCTATCAGCACGGCTGGTCAGAATAATCGGCACACGAGCGCCCATCACAATGCCGGCAGCCTGCGCACCAGACAGGAAAGTCAGGTTCTTGGCCAGCATATTGCCGGCTTCCAGATCGGGCGCCACCAGAATCTGTGCCTTGCCAGCGACGGGCGACACAATACCCTTGATACGCGCCGCTTCGGGGCTGATGGCGTTGTCCAGTGCCAGGGGGCCGTCCAGCACTCCACCCGTAATCTGGCCACGGTCAGCCATCTTGCACAAGGCAGCGGCTTCCAGTGTGGTGGGGATTTTTTCCGTCACCTGCTCGACCGCAGACAGGATAGCGACCAGCGGTGTGCCTAGGCCCAGACCGTGGTGCAGATCAATGGCGTTCTGCACGATATCTGCCTTGGTGCTCAGGTCGGGGAAGATATTGATGGCGCCATCCGTCACGAATAAGGGTTCGGAATAGCTGGGCACATCCATGATGAACACATGACTCAGGCGGCGGCCCGTGCGCAAGCCTTTGCCCTGGGTGCAAAGCACGGCCTGAATCAGTTCATCCGTATGCAGGCTGCCTTTCATCAGCAACTGCGCGCGTCCGGCCAGTACTTCTTCGACGGCGCGCTCTGCCGAGGCATGGCTGTGAGGGGTATCAATCAAGGTTACCCCTTCCAGGCTCAAACCATGCTCTGCCGCCACGGAATGCAAACGGGCCTGCGGGCCAACCAGCACGATCTCGAACAGGCCTTGAGCCCGTGCCTGCAAGGCGGCTCCCAGAGACACATCGTCGCAGGGATGAGCCACCACACAAATCCGGCTGTGCTCTTTGCGAGCTTGCTCGATCAAGCGGGAATAATGACTGGAAGGCCCAGTGCGATCCACGGCGGCCGTATCCAGGCCAGCAGGGTGATTCATGATAGATGACTCCTTGGAGATGAACGAAGCTAACCCAACACTAAACCATTTATCTGCCCGCATGTCTTTGATTGCGAACAGGGAAACTTCAATAGTTTGCCCATCATTCTTTTAAGCGCGCCAAGAACGAGGCATAAAGATTCAATATTTAAAAAAAATCCGGTTTTGCAAAGCGCAAACCGGACTTTTATTTTTATGGCTGTTTATTCATCACGATAGCCCAGATCCGCCAGTATCCGGGCCGGATGTTACAGGCCTAATTCACTCAGGCTGGGATGCTCGTCGGGGCGTCGCCCCAAGGGCCAATGGAATTTGCGCTCGGACTCGGTAATGTCCAGATCATTAATGCTGGCATGGCGCACTGCCATATAGCCATTCTCATCAAACTCCCAGTTTTCATTTCCATAACTGCGCCACCATTGCCCGTATTCATCTTGCCATTCGTAGGCAAAACGCACGGCAATTCTATTTTCATGCCAGGCCCAGAGTTCTTTAATCAAACGGTATTCGCGTTCTTTTTGCCATTTGCGTTCTAAAAAAGATTGAACCTGATCGCGTCCCTGTGGAAATTCGCTGCGATTGCGCCAGCGCGTATCCACGGTATAAGCCTGCGAAACCTTGACTGGGTCGCGGCTATTCCAGGCATCCTCGGCAGCACGCACTTTCTGGCGAGCACTCTCCAGATCGAAAGGTGGCAAGGGAGGACGTTTATCCATAGTGATCTCCTAGAAAACAAGAGTGGACCAGACAGTCTAGCGGCAAAACGTAAGCAGTCTCTTACTGGCCGGTATCGGCCCAGGGTGCTTGTTCAAATCCGGCAACCAGAAAGTCGATAAAGGCTTGCACTCGAGCCGAGCGGGACCGACCCGGAGGCGTCAGCAGATGCAAGGTCAGGCTGGGTAGATCCCATTGCGGCAATACGACCTCCAGTTGCCCTTGCTCGACCATATCGCCCAGCAGAAACTGGGGCAGCACGCTAAGCCCCAGGCCCTGGAGCAAGGGTGGGATCAAAGCTTGAGCGTTGTTGACTTGCAAGGCGCAGGGCACGGTTTGGGAGTAATACTCTTCCCCTTGCTGAAAGCGCCAGACACTACCACGACGCTCGTAGGCGTAGCGCAGGCTCATATGCTGGGCCAGGTCACTGGGGTGAGTGGGTCTGCCGTACTTGGCCAGGTAACTGGGGGCTGCGACCAGGCGCAAGCGCAGATTGCACAGGCGACGCACCAGGAGGCTGGAGTCATCCATGGTCGAGATACGCAAGGCCATGTCGAAGCCTTGTTCAACAATGTTCACCTGGGCGTCGTTAAAGTGCAGGTCCAGCAGAACGGCCGGGTGCTTTTCCATGAAGGCTGGCAGCAAAGGGGCCAGATGCTCCAGCCCGAAAGACATGGGAGCAGCAATTTTGATGCGTCCTTGCAGGCTTTCTTTCTGGTCGCGTGCCAGGGCTTCGGCGCTTTGTCCGGCCGCCAGAACGGCCTGGGCCTGCTCCAGGCTGGCTTGCCCGGTTTCTGTCAGGGACAGGCGTCGGGAGGTGCGGTGAAACAGCGATACGTGCAGCTGTTTTTCCAATCTTGTGATTGCCTTGGAGACAGTGGGCTGGGACAGACCCAGCACTTCGGCTGCCTGGGCAAAAGAGCCGGTCTCCGCCACGGTGGCGAAGATGGCCCATGCCTGTAGATCAGGAAGTGTTTTCATGTCAATTTTGGAATGAATTCTATGCTATTGATTCTATTTTATTCAATCAGCTAGACGCTTAGAATTCTTTTTAGTATCCAATATTAAGGAGCGCATCATGATTGAACATCGGCCTTTTAATGAACTGGGCGGCGCCAACCACGGCTGGCTGGACGCCAAGCACCATTTTTCTTTTGCCAATTACTACGATCCCGCTCGCATGAGCTGGGGTGCCCTGCGTGTCTGGAATGACGACACGATTGCGTCCAACACCGGGTTTCCGCCTCACGATCATGCCGATATGGAGATCATTACGTATGTGCGTGAAGGGGCGATCAGCCACCAGGACAGTTTGGGCAACAAAGGTCGTACGGAAGCGGGCGATGTGCAGGTAATGAGTGCCGGCACGGGTATTCGCCATGCGGAGTACAACCTGGAAAATGGCACGACGCAGATTTTCCAGATCTGGATTCAGCCAGAGCGTCGTGGTTTGCCGCCTGCCTGGGGTGCCAAGCCTTTCCCCAAGGATGAGCGTTCGGGGCAGTTTGTGGCCCTGGCCAGTGGTTTCGAGGGTGACGCGGAGGCTTTGCCGATTCGTGCCCAGGCTCGTGTGCTGGGAGCGACCTTGAAAAAAGGTCAAAGCACGACTTTGTCTTTGCCTGCCGAGCATCTGGCTTATCTGGTGCCTGCCACGGGGCGGGTTTCGGTGAATGGGCTGGAACTGAATGCTCGTGATGGAGCGGCGATTCGCAATGAAACGACGCTGGAAATTCAGGCGCTGGAGGATGCTGAGCTGGTGCTGGTTGAGACAGCGCAGTAATTGCGGAAGGGCTGTTTTGAAGATGGGGGGGGGCCGTTTGAGCGCTCCCCCCGCTTCTTTTTGCTGTTCTGGTGCTCTGAAAATAAACGCAGGTAAGAGAAGATATATGTCTTTTTAAGGTCATATGTCAGCTCGGAAATTAAACAACCCAATAGAACGCTTGGGTTGCCTTGCCGTTTGCTGGCGTAATGTCGTTTGTTCAGTACTCCACCTTGGCAGAAAGACGCCACTTGGAGCCCTGCCTGGGTGTCCGGGCTGAGCACTTGCCGGTGCTGCGCACCGGTGCCCTTGTCAGGAGATAGCTACGGGCGCACCCTGAACTCCCGGGGTGGTTCGTCCCCCGGACGAACCACAAGCGCCCCGGTCAAACAACAGGGCGCTTGCACCCCTACGCTATCTCCTGACCGCGGCAAGTACTCCGAATCGCCCCGACACCCAGGCAGGGCTCCAAGTGGCTGGCATCGTGAGCAATTTGAGGGCGAAACGTAACTGTAATGCCGCTCTATGAGCTAATTGATGATGGATTCAGGGGTATTTTTCGTGGCTCAATTTCCTGCCATGAAAAATACAGTTGGAGGTGGGCTGTCTCAACTGTCTGTTTTCGGTGTGGTTTTGAAAAGTATTCCTGATTTTTTGTTTAGCTTAGGTAAACAATCCTTCCCCTTGTCTGTCCTTCTCATTCTGCGCAGCCTTCCCTTAACGGAAACCGGCTCATAAAGCAGATCAAAACTTCCTCTTTTCTCTGATTAAACTGTTTGTTCTCAATCGATAAGCGTCTGCCCTGCAGCAATATCGTTACAATTGTTGTAACGCCAGTTTTCAACTCTTCTTAATGCACGCGAACACACCGTGTCCTCTCCCAACCAGTATTTCGTTCTGATCGTCCCTGCCTGCGCGGCATTGCTGGGCATCGCGATGATTTACTGCTGGAGCCGTCTACGCGATCACCGTTACCTGCTCTGGATTGCCTCGGGGTATATCTCCACGGCTATTCCTATGGGGATCCATAGCCTGATGCCCAATGAGCAACTCGCCCGCTGGACTCTGCCCTTGTCTGCTATGTATTTATATGGTGTCTGGGCCTTGTCTCATGGGGTCGCTTTACGTTTTGGCGGACGTGCTCATCCCAGATTGGCTGGAGTAATCGTCCTCGTCACGCTGGGGCTGCTTTTTTATTTTTCCCAGATTGATGATGATCTCTGGCTGCGTTTACAAATTCTGAACTGGGGCCTGGCCTTGTTGGTTGCTTTGCCCATCAAGTCGATCTTGTCCGGCAGGTCACGCACGATTCCTTTGGCAACGCTGTTGCGGGCCTCTTACCTGACAGCCTTGCTTTATGCCTTTGTTCGTGTATTTGCGCTGGCCACACTGATCCCTCGCGAGATGCAGCCAGAGCTGACCCGCTCCGGGTTTTGGCTCTTGATGCTGGCGACCAATATGTTCATCAGCATTTGGGTCGCGCTGGCTATTTTGACCAGTACGGCCATGTCGATTGTGCAGACGCTGGATCATGAGCGCAGCCGGGACCCTTTGACCCGTTTGTTGAACCGTCGTGCTTTTTTCGAGCAGGTCAAAAAACGGCTGGAGCTGTATGGACATAGCGGCTGGGCGGTCATGACCTGCGATCTGGACCACTTCAAGATGGTCAATGACACCTGGGGCCATGTGGCGGGCGATCGGGCCTTGAAGGAGTTCGGGGCCTTACTGGCTCGCACGGTTCGCCAGGACGATTTGGCAGCCCGCTTTGGGGGCGAGGAGTTTGTCTTGCTGATACGCAGCACCAGCTTGCATACCGCCGTGCTGGTTGCCGAGCGTTTGCGCAGCAGTGTGATGAATCTGCATATCCCGGCCACGGCGCATACGCTGACGGCCAGTTTCGGTGTGGTTCAGCTAAACAGCAATGGCGACATCAACCAGGCCATTGAGCAAGCTGACCGGCTTTTGTACGAAGCCAAGCATGCTGGCCGCAACAAGGTCGTTTGGAAGGCGTCCTGAGTTATTCCTCCTGCTTGCTGATACCCTTACAGTCTCTTTTTTCAAGACAGCCCCGTTAGATGCTGATTGATAGGACTATCACAGCAAAAGCCGGGGGCGTTCACGCCTCCCCAGGAGACCCCATGTCACTTACCGAACTTAGCGCCAGCGAACTGCTGGCAGGTCTGGAAAAAAACCAGTTCAGCGCCCGTGAGATTGCCGACGAGCTGCTCAAACAGTCACAAGAAATGGCCCATTTGGGCGGTCTGGCACATTTGGATTCAGAGCTGTTTTACCAGCAGGCCGATCAGTCTGACGCACGCCGCGCCCGTGGCGAAGCCTTGGCGCTGGACGGTGTGCCTTTGGTGATGAAAGACAACCTGAACACCACGGACATGCCCACCACGTCCAGCACCGGCGCCCTGCAAGGTCGCGTGCCGCTGAAAGATGCAGATGTAGTCGCACAATTGCGCAAGGCCGGTGCCGTGCTGCCCGCCAAGTCCGTGATGCACGAACTGGCTTTTGGGATTACGACCAATAACGCCACTACGGGCCCCAGTCGCAACCCTTATGATCCAAGTCGTATTCCCGGCGGCTCTTCCGGTGGCACTGCAACGGTTGTGGCAGCTCGTCAGTTCCCGGCTGGCCTGGGCACGGATACGGGCGCTTCGGTGCGTTTACCTGCCGCGCTTTGCGGCCTGTACGGTTTCCGTCCTACAGTGGGCCGTTATTCGGGCCAGGGCATTGTGCCTTTGTCCCCTACCCGCGATACAGCAGGCCCCATGACTCGCAGTCTGGCTGACATCAGCTTGCTGGACAGCCTGCTCTGCCAGAAGGCCCCCACTGTGATTGCCACTCCTTCCTTGAAGGAGCTGCGTCTGGGCGTACCCCGTGACAGCTTCTGGAAGGATATGGATGCCGGTGTGGCCGACGTGACCCTGGCGTTTCTGGATGATTTGCAAAAAGCCGGTATCACGCTGGTCGATGTAGACCTGTCTCCGGCTCTGAAGATCAATGCCCGCGTCGGCATGCCGATTGTGCTGTATGAAACCTTGCAGAACCTGCCTTTGTACCTGGCCGAAAACAAGTACGACATTAGCTTGGACGAGTTGATTGCTGGCATTCACAGCCCCGATGTGAAAGAGATTTTCGACGCCATTACGGGCGACTACACCATCAGCCAGGAAGCCTACGAAGAAGCGCTGAATGTAGACCGCCCCCTGATGCAGCAAGCCTATGCAGACCTGCTGCGCCAGTCCAATGTGGGTGGCCTGATCTTCCCAACCAGTCCGCTGACCGCCTGCCCGATTGGCGATGATGAAACCACCATGATGAACGGCAAGGCTGTGCCTACGTTCAACACTTACATCTCTCGTACCGACTTGGGTTCGAACCTGGGCGCACCGGGTATTTCCCTGCCTATCGGCCTGTCGGGTGGTCTGCCAGTGGGGATGTTGATTGAGGCCGGTATCGGTGCAGATGATCAACTGCTGGCTCTGTGCCGTGCGATTGATCCTTTACTACCAGCCACACCTGCACCGGATTTGAGCAAACGGGCATAAACGACGTAAAGGCGGATTAAGCAATCTGCAGGCTACTGCACCAGGCTGAATAACTCGCCACATCCAAATGCCATCAGCCCAACAAGAAACAGGCCGAATTCCTAGGGAAATCGGCCTGTTTTTTTGATGAGGCTCCTCACGAAGGCGTCATGCGCCCGGGTCCGTATTACCACTAAACCGCCGACGCAACATCTGCACCAACCAGCCGTGATGCTCACACAATGCAGACTGACGAGCCTTGAAAACCAAACTCACCACTGTTTTTTAATACAGCATAAAATAGCGCACTGAAACTCCCGCCCGCACGGCAACACCCCAACTTCACGGCCAGCACACACCATGAATACGCAGATTCTTTTATTGCGCGGCGTCATGCCCACCGGCAAGAACAGGGTCTTGATGGCACCCCTACGTGCGGCTCTGGAAGCAGCGGGTTTGAAAGAAGTCCGGACTTATATACAAAGCGGCAATGTGATTGTGTCCACAGAGCTGGAACAGCCGGAGCTGGAGCAACTGGTTCACCACACCATCAAGAACAAGCTGGGCGGAGATATTCAGGTTATCGCCCGAACGCCGGCTTATTTCATGCAAGTCATGGCGAACAATCCTTTCAAGGACCAGAGCCCCAGCCAGCTATATTTCACCCTGCTGCGCTCCCCGGCAGACAGCGCCTTGCGGCATGCCTTCCACGCCCTGGAGCACGCACCGGATCAAGTCCGCGTTATTGATGACATCGCCTATATCGTGTGTGCGACCCGGTATCGAGACCTGAAAGCGAACAATAATTTCATCGAGAGAAAGCTCAAGGTCGTTGCGACGACACGCAACTTCAACACCATGAGCAAGCTGATCGCCTTGAGTACGGGTAACAAGGTTGGGATGGAAACCTCAAGCTAAGGCCTGTCGAGCGATATCCGCAACGGCCAGCTCTTTGCTGGCCTCGACGCGCAATCCGTCCTCCAGAAACCAGGCAGCTGACAAAGCGGCATGAGCCATAACCCATCTGAGCAAGCGTTGACGCTCAAGGCCTGCAACGTCAATGACCACCGACAACTGCCGTGCAAAGCGCGCTGGATTGGTGCTCGTTTTAAGGTCAGGATTGCACAGCACATTTACGTAGTCGTAATAGCGCTCACCAGTGACGCGCTTGGGATCTATTGCCAGCCATCCACGCTGATCGAAATCGAGGATATTGCTATGGTGCGCATCCCCGTGCAGGATGACCTGCTCGCGCTGATCACGTAGCAGCTCATTGGCCACTATTACGCATTCAGCCATCAGACCGCCCTCTTGCTGTGCCATCGGTGCAAGCGATTCAAAAAAATCACTTAGGGGGCGTAGACTGTCAGGTGGGGCCGAAGGTCTGTTTGAGTGCAATTGTTCGAGGGCATGGCAGATACAGGTGGTCGCTGCATCATCCTCCCCCTCTAAAGCCATACGCAATAGATCCTTCGATCCTGTTGCACGCTCCATCAGCAGTGTTCCTGAGTCCGGGTCGCGGGCATATACATGCGCCGCGCCATCACCTGCCCACCATTGCAGCACTTGGCCGCCGATGCGCTCGTCAAGATCTCGTGTGATTTTGATCATCGCCGGCTGCCCCTCCAACTTCCCCCTAAGGCACACAGGCAGAAGATCGCTGGTCGCGGTACTGAACGGCTTGCCAGCGGCCTGAGCCCCCCAGCGTTGGAGATAGACGTTGAATAGGTTGAGCTTGGACATTTACCTTGTTTTCGTAGAAATCCAACTAGACAGAAGGAAAGCCTAGCGTTCAATCATGCCCGACCGTTCATGATCGAAAGCGGCCAGCTTAACTGAGCTTGCCTTATTAATGTGAGTCCAAGTCCAGACACGCACCAGAACCCGGCGTTTCCCTCCCCCCTACTTCACGCCCCAGGACAAATATGTAACAGCCTGACCCTGGTGCTCTTGAAATTAGAAAAGTCGTCCCTATAATTAGCACTCGAAGGGGTTGAGTGCTAAAACGCCTCGCCCCCACAATCGGACCAACAACTAAAGTCATCTTTAAACAGGAGTTTCTCCATGGCACTGCGTCCTTTGAACGATCGTGTGATCGTCAAGCGTCTGGACAACGAACGCACCACCGCTTCCGGTATCGTTATCCCCGAGAGCGCGACTGAAAAGCCCGATCAAGGCGAAATCCTGGCCGTTGGCCCCGGTAAGAAAACCGAGGACGGCAAGGTTCTGGCGCTGGATCTGAAGGTCGGCGACAAAGTTCTGTTTGGCAAATACTCCGGCCAGGCCGTCAAGATCGACGGCGAAGAGCTGCTGGTGATCCGCGAAGAAGAAATCTTCGCCGTGATCGAATAAGTACCGCCAACGAAAATTCAATAGGATTCAAACCATGACCGCAAAACAAGTTTACTTCGGCGACGACGCACGTACCCGCATCGTGCGCGGCGTTAACGTTCTGGCCAACGCTGTTAAGACCACCATGGGCCCTAAAGGCCGTAACGTTGTTCTGGACCGCTCTTTCGGCGCTCCTACCGTTACTAAAGACGGTGTGTCCGTTGCCAAAGAAATCGAACTGAAAGACAAGTTCGAAAACATCGGTGCTCAACTGGTTAAAGAAGTTGCTTCCAAGACTTCCGACAATGCCGGTGACGGTACCACTACCGCTACTGTTCTGGCTCAAGCCATCGTTGAAGAAGGCCTGAAGTTTGTTGCCGCCGGCATCAACCCAATGGACCTGAAGCGCGGTATCGACAAGGCCGTGGGCGTTGTGGTTGACGAACTGCGTCAACTGTCCCGTCCTTGCACCACCAGCAAAGAAATTGCTCAGGTCGGTTCCATCTCCGCCAACAGCGACCACTCCATTGGTGAGATCATCGCCAATGCCATGGACAAAGTGGGTAAAGAAGGCGTGATTACCGTTGAAGACGGCAAATCCCTGGAAAACGAACTGGACGTGGTCGAAGGTATGCAGTTTGACCGCGGCTACCTGTCCCCTTACTTCATCAACAACGCTGACAAGCAAGTTGCTGTTCTGGACGATCCGTTTGTGCTGATTTTCGACAAGAAAATCTCCAACATCCGTGATCTGCTGCCCGTTCTGGAACAAGTTGCCAAGACCAGCCGTCCTTTGCTGATCGTTGCTGAAGACGTGGAAGGCGAAGCCCTGGCTACTCTGGTTGTGAACAACATCCGTGGCATTCTGAAGACTACCGCCGTTAAAGCTCCTGGCTTTGGCGATCGTCGCAAAGCCATGCTGGAAGACATCGCTATCCTGACTGGCGGTACCGTGATCTCCGAAGAAACCGGTATGTCCCTGGAAAAAGCGACTCTGGACGACCTGGGTCAGGCCAAGCGCATTGAAGTGGCCAAGGAAAACACCACGATCATCGACGGCGCTGGCAATGGCACCGACATCGAAGCTCGCGTGAAACAAATCCGCGTTCAGATCGAAGAGTCCACTTCCGACTACGACCGTGAAAAACTGCAAGAGCGCGTGGCCAAGCTGGCTGGCGGTGTTGCCGTGATTCGCGTTGGCGCTGCCACCGAAGTCGAAATGAAAGAGAAGAAAGCCCGCGTTGAAGACGCCCTGCACGCTACTCGCGCAGCCGTCGAAGAAGGTATCGTTCCTGGCGGTGGCGTTGCACTGATTCGTGCCCGCGCAGCTGTTGCCCAACTGAAAGGCGACAACACCGACCAAGACGCCGGTATCAAGCTGATCCTGCGTGCTATCGAAGCTCCTTTGCGCACCATCGTCTCCAACGCCGGCGAAGAAGCCAGCGTGGTTGTCAACCAAGTAGCCAGCGGCACCGGCACCTACGGTTACAACGCCGCTACTGGCGAATACGGTGACCTGGTCGAGCAAGGCGTTCTGGACCCAACCAAGGTGACTCGTACTGCTCTGCAAAACGCAGCTTCGATCGCCAGCCTGTTGCTGACCACCGAAGTGGCCGTAACCGAAATCGTGGAAGACAAACCTGCTCCAGCCATGCCTGACATGGGTGGCATGGGTGGTATGGGTGGTATGGGCGGCTTCTAAGCCACACATCAGCACCCCGATCCGGGCGGAAATTGATCACTTCTGCCCTGATCGCCACGCTTTTAGTACAAAAACCGGATGGATTTTTCCATCCGGTTTTTTTTCGTCCAAGCAAACCCCTATAATCAGGGCACTTCAATCAGCAGCTTCCTTCATGTCAGACTCTCCATTCAAAAGCAAAGGTGGTTTGGGCCGCCTGTTCAATGCCTTGCGCTACTCCGGGCAAGGCCTGGCCGCCGCCCTGCGCCATGAGGCTGCCTTTCGCCAGGAACTGGCACTGGCCGTCGTCCTGACGCCACTGGCATTCTGGCTGGGACAAACCCCGGCGGAGATTCTGGTCTTGCTGGGCACACTGATCTTTGTGCTGGTGGTGGAACTGCTGAACTCGGCCCTGGAAGCCCTGGCCGACACGATTACCCTGGAGCACCACCCCTTGATCGGGCGGGCCAAGGATCTGGCCAGTGCTGCCGTGCTGCTGTCCCTTATTTTTGCTGGTGCCGTCTGGCTCAGCTTTTTGTATAGCCGTTTACTTTCCTGATTCCCATGACATTCATAGAAAAACTGAACCGTGCCTGGACGGACAACCAATCCATGCTGATGGTGGGTCTGGACCCAGACCCTGCCCGCCTGCCTTTGGAGCTGGCCGACAAACCCGGCGCGATTTACGAGTTCTGCAAAACGATTGTGGACGTCACCGCCGACTACACCTGTGGCATCAAACCGCAGATTGCCTACTTTGCCGCTCAGGGTGCCGAGGATCAGTTGCAAGACCTGTGCGACTACATTCGCAGCCGCTACCCTCACCTGCCCATCGTTCTGGATGCCAAGCGTGGGGACGTGGGTTCGACAGCCGAGCAGTACGCGCGCGAAGCCTTTGAGCGCTACCGTGCAGATGCCGTCACCGTCAGCCCTTACATGGGTTTTGACTCGGTAGAGCCGTATCTGGAGCACAAGGACAAGGGCGTGATCGTGCTGTGCCGCACCTCTAACCCCGGCGGCTCGGACCTGCAATTCATGGAAATGGCCGACGGCACCCCACTGTACTTGCACGTAGCCAGCCTGGTGGCAGAGAAATGGAATACGAACGGCCAATGTGCTTTGGTGGTGGGCGCAACCTTCCCTGATGAAATTGGCAAAGTGCGCGCCCGTATTGGTGACATGCCTTTGCTGGTGCCCGGCATTGGCGCGCAAGGTGGCGACGTGGTCGCCACGGTTGCCGCTGGTATGGACTCCCAAGGCAACGGCATGATGATCAACTCCTCGCGTGCCATTCTGTACGCCAGCCGTGGCGATGACTGGCGTGATGCCGCACAAGCTGCAGCAATTGCTACGCGCAATGCCATTAATGACGCACGCAACAAGCAGCGTTGATTGATGGCCCTCCCGGCTTGTCGAACAAGTCCGGGGATCGCGACAGCGACAGCGACAGCGACAGCGACAGCGACAGCGACAGCGACAGCGACAGCGACAGCAATTAGTGTAGATACAAGAAAGCCCCACTCACTTGGATTCAATCCCAAACGAGCGGGGCTTTTTATTTTGAACTACGCAATCTAGTTCCGGTTACGCCACTGCTTCAGTTCCAGGCTATCCGCCCCCAGCAAACTCTCCAGCGCCTGCTCGGTATGCTCGCCCAACTGCGGTGGAGCCATGCGGTAGGACACCGGGCTATCTGAAAAACGCATGGGGCTGGCCGTCATGCTGACCTTGCCAGCCTGGCTGTGGTCCAGCTCGATCCGCATGTTCCGGGCCTGGACCTGCGGGTGCGAGAACACACCATGCAGATCATTGATAGGCCCGGCTGGCACGCCAATCTTATCCAGGGCGTCCAGCCAATAAGCACTAGGACGTGTTTGCATTGCGGCGCTCAGGATTTGCTCCAGCTCATCCCGGTGCTTGACCCGCTGACTGTTAATGTTGAAACGCGAATCCTCAACAATCTCCGGGTGACCAATCGCTTCGCAGTAAGCCGCGAACTGACGGTTATTACCGATAGCCACAATGATGTGACCATCTTCCGTCGGAAACACCTGATACGGCACCAGATTCTGATGCGCATTGCCCGCCCGCTTGGGTGCCTGACCGCTGACCAGATAGTTCATGTTCTGGTTTGCCAGCATGGCAACCTGACAGTCCAGCAGAGCAATGTCGATATGCTGCCCCAAGCCACTGCGCGAACGTTCAAACAAGGCGGCCAGAATGCTGCTGGTGGCATACATGCCCGTCATCAGGTCCGCCACCGCAACCCCCGCTTTCTGTGGACCACCGCCGGGCTTGTCATCACGCTCGCCCGTCAGGCTCATCATGCCGCCCATGGCCTGGATCATGAAGTCATAACCCGGACGCTCGGCATAAGGGCCTGTCTGGCCAAAGCCGGTAATCGAGCAGTAGATCAGACGGGGGTTGATCTCTTTCAGGCTGGCGTAGTCCAGGCCGTACTTGGCCAGGCCGCCCACCTTGAAGTTCTCGACCAGGATGTCGCATTCCCGTGCCATGGCACGCACCACATCCGCCCCTTCCCGGCTGGCAATGTCCAGGCTGATCGACTGTTTGTTACGGTTGGCCGACAAGTAGTAGGCCGCTTCAGCCGTATCTTCCTTTTCAGGTGTCTGTAAAAAGGGCGGGCCCCAGGCGCGTGTATCGTCGCCGGTTTCGGGCCGTTCTATCTTGTAGACATTGGCCCCCAGGTCAGCCAGGTTCTGTGTGCACCATGGACCAGCCAGAATGCGTGTCAGATCCAGAACCCGGATGCCATCCAAAGGGGCAGGACGCGTCGCCTGCGAGGCGTGCTGATCGCTCACGTTACAGTGCTCCATTCAAAAAACGATTAGTCCAGCGTGATATTGGCTTGCTTGATCAGGCTGCCAAACTTCTCGTCTTCCTGACGCAGGAACTCGGCGTATTCAGCAGGGGTAGAGGAAATGATGTCCACACCCTGGCGACGGAAGGTTTCAACAAATTCGGCATTCTGGCTAACGGTTTTCATGGACTGGCTCAGACGCTCGACAATTTCAGCCGGAGTGCCGCTGCTGACGTGGAAACCAAACCAGGCTGTCACGTTATAGCCCTGGTCCAGACCCAGCTCTGCGAAGGTAGGAACCTCTGGCAGCAAGGAGGAACGCTCGGGACCGGATACGGCCAAGGGACGCACGGTGTTAGCGTTGATGTGCGTAATCGCTGTGCCCATGCTGTCGAACATGAAGGAGATGTGACCACCCAGCAGGTCCGTCATGGCCGGTGCGCTGCCACGGTAGGGAGCATGGATAACATCGATATTGGCCATCGTGGTAAAGGCCGCTGCCGACAGGTGCGAGGACGAACCATTACCAAAGGACGCATAGGTCAGATCTTCGGGATTGGCGCGAGCGTGGCTGATCAGCTCCTCACCCGTATTGAAGGGACTTTGCTTGGCATTTACCACCAGCACGTTCTGCCCTTCGGCCACCAGCGAAACAGCCGTCAAGTCCTGCGCGGGATCGTAAGGCAGTTTCTTGTAGAGGTGGTTGTTCACCACCGCCTGACCCACCGCGGCCAGCAAGACGGTGTAGCCATCAGGGGCGGATTTTGCGACAAAGTCCGTAGCAATGATGCCACTGGCGCCGGGCTTGTTTTCCACAATGATGATCTGGCCCAGATCCTTGGACATTTGCTGCGCAACACCGCGGGCAATCACGTCAGTCACGCCACCCGGCGTAAAGGGCACAACCAGACGGATAGGCTTGTCCGGGTACGCGGCTTGCGCACCCAAGGAACAAAACAACAGACCCATTCCGGCCAGCAGAGGAGCCACTTTACGGGCGAGCACTTTTTTCATGAATCACTCCAAACTTATTTTGTTCGATAATCGAACTTGATTATTAAATTGCTAAGTCTTGTTTTTTTTACAATTTATCATCGATAATTCTTGTGAATCCCATCAGGTTCGTTAATCGAACAAAACTAGGCCTTGCCCCTTACTGAGCAATGACAACGAATAAAGAGACAGGTCCCGCCCCCAACAGCTACAAGGGTGACCCGGACTATATGCAGTCGCTGGCCCGTGGCCTGCAGGTAATTACGGCTTTTTCAGACAGAAGACGACCATTGCGGGCCGCAGAAATTGCTCTGAAAACAGGCCTGGCGCGGGCAGTGGTGCAACGCTGCCTCTATACCCTGCAAGCCCTGGGCTATGCGGAGCAGGAAGGTGCGTTCTGGAAACTGCGCCCGGCGATTTTGCAACTGGGTCATGCCTATTTTTCGTCGACCTCCATCGTCAGTCTGGCCCAACCCATACTGGACGATTTAAGTGATCGTGTCGGTGAAACCTGTGCGCTGGCCTTGCTAGATGGGGACGAGATCCTGTATCTGGCACGTGCACAACGACAGCGTGTGCTGACTGTGTCTTTGGGCCTGGGTAGCCGACTGCCTGCCCATTGCACCTCGATCGGACGCATGATGCTGTCGCAGTTGCCACAAAACAGGCTGGACGCCTATCTGGAGCTGGCTCCCTTCAAGATCATGACGCAATACACCGCCCATACTCGCGAGGCTTTGCTGCGCGAATTAAAGCAGGTACAGGAAAAGGATTATTCCTTGATCAAGGAAGAGCTGGAGCTAGGTTTGACGGCAATTGGCGTACCCGTGCGCAGTGCCAGCGGGCGCGTCGTGGCCGGGATGAGCATCAGCATCAAGGACTGGCAGGATACAGAAGAGAAATTGATCCAGCGCTGCCTGCCCGAACTACGTTCGAGCGCCAGGCAGCTGGGTTTGATGTTGCCGGCCTGAGCAATCAGGCGGGATTGAGCATGGTCAGCGCACTGGCCAAGGCGTATTCCACGGCCTGCTGACGGATTTGGGCCCGGTCTCCATCAAAGATACGGGCAGAGGCGCGGGTCACAATACCGTCGCCCCGGCGTTGTGCAAAACCAAAGCACACCAGGCCAACCGGCTTGCCCGCGGTGGCTCCGTCCGGGCCGGCAATGCCGGTCGTGGAAATAGCCAGCTCTGCATCTGCTGTAGCTTCCAGCGCACCCGCCGCCATTTCCATGGCGGTTTCTTCGCTGACTGCACCAAAGCGATCCAGGGTGTCCTGGTTCACACCCAGTTCCTGAACCTTGGCCTTGTTGCTATAGGTGACCAGACCGCGCTCGAACCAGGCGCTGGAACCGGGCAGGTCCGTCAAGGCAGCAGCCAGCAGGCCACCTGTACATGACTCGGCGCAGGCGACCATCCAGCCGCGATCTTTAAGGGCTCGCCCCAGGGCCAGGGCGGCATTGCCGTGCTCGTAATCGCTCATGAGAAAACTCCAAAACGTACCAAGACAGCCATCAGCAACAAGGTATAGCCTGCCGCCAGGAGATCGTCCCACATAACGCCAAAACCATTATGCAGACGACGATCAAAATAGCGGATCGGCGGTGGTTTGAGAATATCAAAGAAACGAAATAAAACGAATGCGATGCCCTGTGCCAGCCAGGTCTGCGGAATCAGCCACAGCACCAGCCAGAAAGCGACCATCTCATCCCAGTTCATGCCGCTGTGATCGGACACACCCAGATCGTAGCCTGTGCGGTGACAAGCCCAACAACCAATGAAAAAGGTGACCGGCAAGAAAATGGCCATTTGCGTGTCGGTCAGCACATGCAGACCCAAGACCCACAAGACCCAGGCCAGCACCGTGCCCCAAGTGCCCGGCCCTGGACGCAATACGCCAGTACCGCCACCAAAAGCAATCAAGCGCCAAGGCTTTTTCACCACCCAATCCAGGGTAGGACGTTGAATCGGATTCAAGGAAGGATCAGGAAATGTGCTCATGACACAGACTCAGCCACCAAAATGATCGAAACCGCCCTGGGCAGGGGCAGGATGCAGTCCCTGTTGATCACGCACATGCACCCCGCTACCGGCATGCATGGAGCCAATACGGCTGAGCTGCACACCTTCGCGCTGAGCCAGCGTCAAGATGGACTCGCGGCGCAGGGGATCTGCGGTGAAACACAGCTGAAAAACGTCGCCGCCCACCAGAACCGCTTCACGTTGCAAGTCGGCAGGCAAGCCTTTCAGGGAAGGGTCCAGCGGCAAGGCATCCCAATCCAGATGGGCAGCACATTGGCTGGCTTTGGCGATATGGCCCAGATCCTGGACCAAACCATCCGATACATCAATGGCGGCATGAGCCAAACCTGCCAGAGCATGTCCCAGGCGATACGGCGGCCAGGGTTGCTCCAGGGCTGGGCGGCTGGCAGCCAGTCGATCCGGATCCGAAGCCAGGCGACCTTGCAGGAGACGCAAGGCAATGTCTGCCGCCCCCAGGGTGCCCGTCAACCAGATATCGTCACCAGGCCGGGCCTCACTGCGTTGCAAAGCCTGCCCCGCCGGGACTTCACCCAGCACCGTGATGCTGATGACCACACCTTGCTTGCTGCGCGTGGTATCACCGCCAATCAAGGGACATTGCGCCTGATCGGCCAACTGGAACAAACCTTTGGAGAATGCGGCCAGCCATTCGGGCCGGACTTCGGGCATGGATAAAGCCAGCAGGCAGGCGCGTGGTTTGGCTCCCATGGCGCCCAGGTCCGACAGATTCACGGCCAGCGCCTTGTGCCCCAAGAGAAAGGGGTCCACGTCAGGAAAGAAATGTTGCCCTTCGATCAGAAGATCCACGCTGCTGGCCAGTTGCCAACCGGGTGTCGGAGTAAAAAGGGCACAATCGTCACCCACTCCCAAATAACCTTCGGGAGCGGGACGATTGAAATACTGCTGGATAAGACCGAACTCGTTCAGCACGGCACGCCCCGTTTTAGCGGCGGGCCTGCTTGGCAACTTCCGGTGCGCGTACGTCGGCGGCCAGTTTGTCCAGCACGCCATTCACGAATTTGAAACCGTCCGTACCGCCAAAAGATTTGGCCAGTTCAACGGCTTCATTAATGGCAACGCGGTAAGGCACTTCAACGTGATGCACCAGTTCGTAGCTGCCAATCAGCAAGATGCCATGTTCGATGGGAGAGAGCTCTTCCAAAGGACGATCAACATAAGGCAAAAAGCGTTCGCGCAGCACGGGGGCTTCGCGCATTACGCCGAACAGCAAGGTTTTGAACCAGGCGGCATCGGCTTCGCCAAACTCCTCGTCACCCCGGATATGGGCGTCGATGGAGGTAGCTTCCTGCAGGCCATCTGCCCCTCGCAAAAGCCAGGAGTAGATGCCCTGCAGGGCAAATTCGCGCGAGCGGCGGCGCGCGGATCGTCCGTTGGCCTTGCTGGCCGGGACTTTATTTGTCGTCGTCAAGATCTTCGTCCTCGTAATCTTCGTCCTCATCGTCGTCCAGCTCGGGTTCGAGGACGGCGATAAGATTGCCCAGCTCGACCGCTGTACGGGCGCAATCGCGACCCTTTTCAGCAGCGCGAACTTCGGCTTGTTCATCTGTGTTGGTGGTCAGTACACCGTTGGCAACAGGAATACCGGTTGCCAGGGAGACTTGGGTAATGGCCGAAGCGCTTTCATTGCTGACCACTTCAAAGTGGTAGGTGTCGCCGCGGATAACGGCGCCCAGAGCGATCAGGGCATCAAACTCGCCGGTTTCGGCCATCTGGCCCAGAGTAATGCCCAATTCCAACGCGCCAGGTACGGACAGAACAGTCACGTCGCGCTCGTCCACACCCAGAGCCTCCAGCTCTTTCAGGCAGGCTTCCAATTCGGTCAGGCCGATGGATTCGTTAAAACGTGCACGCACAATACCAATGTGCAGACCTTCCCCGTTCAGGTCAGGGGTAACAATGTAAGGATTCATGTTGGAAGCTCCGCTTAGGATTGAGAGTCTGGTTCGCTATGGTAACCCGTCACGGTCAATGCAAACCCGGCCATGCTTGGCATTTTACGTGGTCGCGACATCAAACGGGCTTTGCCAACATTGAGGTCACGCAAAATTTGTGCACCAATTCCATACGTGCGCAAATCATTGCGGCTAGGACGACCGCGTGGCGTTTGTGCCGGGCTGTCTGCGCCCCAGGCCTGGATCTGCTCAAAACTCTCTTCTTCGGAGTTCTGACAATTCATCAGCAACACAACACCGCTGTCGGATTTGGCCACGGTACGCAGCGCAGTGGGCAGGGTCCAACTGTGGCCCACATCGCCCTCAATCAAGACATCCAGCACGGTAGTCGGTTCATGCACACGGACCAGAGTTTCCACGTCGGGGCTGATTTCACCGTGCACCAGCGCCAGATGCAGGCCACCAGAAGACAGATCACGGTAGGCGTGGCACTCAAATTCACCGTAAGGGGTCTTGACGGGTTTCTTGTGCAGACGCTCGATCATGGATTCGTGTTCGCTGCGGTACTGGATCAGGTCCGCAATGGTGCCAACCTTGATGCCATGCTCGCGGGCGAACACCAGCAAATCCGGCAAGCGCGCCATGGTGCCGTCAGGATTGAGCACCTCGCAAATGACAGCCGCCGGGGTCAAACCGGCCATTGCCGTCAGGTCACAGCCCGCTTCGGTATGACCGGCACGCACCAGCACGCCACCTTTGGCCGCCTTCAGCGGAAAAATGTGGCCTGGCTGCACCAGGTCAATCGGACGCGCATCACGGGCCACGGCCGCTTGCACGGTACGGGCACGGTCAGCCGCAGAAATACCGGTTTCCACGCCTTCAGCCGCTTCGATCGACACCGTGAAGTTGGTGCCAAAACGTGTGCCATTACGGGTGGCCATCAAAGGCAGGTCCAGTTGGCGGCAACGTTCTTCGGTCAGGGTCAGGCAAACCAGACCGCGACCATGAGTCACCATGAAGTTGATCGCTTCGGCATTCACGAATTCGGCGGCCATGACCAGATCGCCTTCGTTTTCGCGGTCCTCTTCGTCAACCAGAATAACCATGCGACCTGCGCGCAGCTCTTCAACAATCTCTGGAACGGGAGCGATTGGACTGGCGCCCAGTTGACCAGCGTCGGACTGAATTTCTTGATTCATCGTGCTCTTTGCTCAGACAGATAATAATTAAGGCCATTTTACGACACCCAGGCCCCGGCGGGCAGCTTCATTAGTCGGTACACTTGAAGACCGTGCCAAACCGCCCCAAACCCCTATGACCGAACCCATTTTGCCTGCTCTGGACGAAAAACGTCGCCGTATCCAATCCATTGAAACGGGTTTTGGCCTGTTGAAAGTGCTAGTGGACAGCGGACAACCCATGATGTTGCGTGATCTGGCTACTCAGGCGGGAATGAGCTCGGCCAAAGCCCACCCGTATCTGGTCAGTTTTACCAACGTAGGACTGGTGCAGCAGGCTCCGGCTACCGGCCTGTACGAGCTTGGGCCGTTTGCCTTGCAGATGGGTTTGGTCAGCTTGCAAAGCCAGAACCCGGTGAAGATTGCCCTGCCCCTGGTTCAAGCCTGGGCCTCGCGCATCGGGCACACCCTGGGCTTGGCGGTGCTGGGCTCACACGGACCCACCATGGTTCATATCAGCGAGGCCAGCTACCCAGTCCATGTGAACATGCGCTGCGGCACGGTCATGTCCATGCTGCACACGGCCACCGGCCACGTCTTTGCCGCCTGGCTGCCCCCTGAAGTGGCGCGCCACTACATTGAGCGCGAGGCAGGTGACAGCGCTGTTGTCACCAGTATCAGTCCGCTGCGCCCCAGCCCCAAAGAACTGGCTGCCATGCTGGAAAAAATCCGTGAACAAGGTGTGGCACAGGCACTGGGCAACCCCTTGCCCGGTATTGATGCCCTGTCCGTCCCCGTGTTTGATCACTCCGGCCAGATTGTGCTGGCCCTGACCAGTCTGGGCCCCAGTACGCTGTTTGATGCCAGTATCAACAGCCCCATCCTGGCTCAGTTGCGACAGTGCGCCAACAGCATTTCACACCAGTTGGGCTGGCGCGAGCCACTAGGTACTCCCCCTTTATAAAACTTGACATGACTACACACACTTATACGGGTGTCGACACTTCAAGTTTGGCTGGTTTACATGCAAAATAATCGTTTTATCCGCCCACCTGTTGTGGGTGATTTCTCGAGTGCGATGCTGTGCTAGAACAAGAACTGAAATTTTTTGTACCCGAGAGTGCCCGTCCCGGTTTATTGACCGCCTTTGACGCCGTACGCACGGGTAGCATTACCTTAAATGCCATTTACTTTGATACGCCCGAACGCGATTTGGCGCGCTCGAGTATCGCCTTGCGTCTGCGCAAGGAAGGCGAGCAATGGGTTCAGACCGTCAAACTGCCCGGTCCTGATACCCTGTCCCGCATTGAAATCAATCACCCCCGTCCTGGCCCGGAACTGGACCTGAGCCTGTATCAGGACACACCCGCCCACGCTGCGCTGGCTCGTTACGCGGATCAGATTCAAGCGCGTTATCAAACCCGCATCCAGCGCGAGCTGGCCCTGATCAAGCAAGGCCAGTCGGAACTGGAGCTGGCCTACGACGTAGGCCATATCGAATCCAATGGTTTGAAGCTGCTGGTCAACGAGCTGGAAATTGAACTGATCAGCGGCGAGAGCCTGTCCATGTTTGAAGTCGGCCAACGCTGGCTGTACAAGCATGGCCTGATTCTGGAGATGCGCAGCAAGTCCGAACGCGGCGATGCACTGGCCAGTCTGGCGGATCGTCGCCGTGCGAAATCCGAAAGCCTGGACCTGTCGCCAGAGCAAGTTGCTGCCGCCTTGACGCGCAAGGCCTACGATCTGCCCAAGCCCCATTTTGTCGATACCGAGGACCTGGAGCAGTTCTACAGCCTGAGCGCCACCATGAGCCTGGAGCAGGTCATTCGCAATGCGGCTTTGCTGGCGGGCGTGGATGGCATACGCCCAGACTCTTCCCGTCAGGCCGACTACCTGGCCTTGATGCGTGTCGGTCTGCGCCGTCTGCGCTCCTGCCGCAAGCTGTTCAAAATGTGGCTGTCAGCCAGCGAAGGTTATGCCAATACCCGTCTGACGCATTACTTCGGTCTGTTTGGTCAGGCGCGTGACCACGACCTGGTGCAGCTGGAGATTACTCCCTTGCTGCTGCAAGCTGGCATGCCCGGTCCGGCCCCCGAACCGACTCCAGCCCACCTGGAACACGACCCTGTACAACTGGCCAGTGCCGCCGAGTTCCAATCCTTGCTATTAAGTAATCTGCAAAGCCTGATCTGCGGCCCTACGCTAGAACTGGATGGCGTGCCCCAGCCCGAGCATCTGGTCGAAGCCCGTATCAGCCGCTGGTTTCAGACCATTCAATTGCGCAGTCAGCGCTTCGCACAGATCAGTCAGGACAAGCAGCATCGTTTGCGCAACCGGATCAAGAGCCTGCGCTACTGCCTGGAGTTTTTGCCCAGCGCTGCCGACAAGCAAGGGCTGCACAAAGTGCTGCGCGAATGTCAGGCCTTGATTGGCGCGGTTACCGATGTGGACGTGGCACTGGATTGGTATGCTCAACATGCAGCCAATCCCGAGCAGGCGCAATTTGCGCGGGACTGGCTGACTCATGCCCGCCAAGGGCGTGCCGCCCATGCCCAGCATGCTCTGAATGCCTTGGATCAGCATCAGCCACAGACTGAATTGCTACGACGCTAAGCAGCAAGGCCACTAAAGCCGATCCGCAGGTCAAGCCTTTGGTTTCTATCGAGTGCCGCTTGTCACCTTGGACAGTTCAGTAATAAAAAACCGGCGATGCCTACAAAGACATCGCCGGTTTTTTGTAGCCAAACGCGACTGTCAGGCGTTCATGCCCAACAAGGCCGACGCGAACTCTCGTGCCACAAAAGCCTGCAGATCCTGCATACCCTCGCCCACGCCAATCCAGTAAACCGGGATAGGACGTACGCCTTGCGCACAGGCTGCAACGGCAGCCAGCGTACCGCCTTTGGCTGTACCGTCCAGCTTGGTGACAACCAGGCCAGTCAGCCCCAAGGCCGCATCAAACGCACGGATCTGGGAAATGGCGTTCTGGCCGGTGTTGCCGTCTACAACCAAGAGAATTTCATGGGGAGCCTGGCCATCGGCCTTGCCAATCACACGCTTGATCTTCTTGAGCTCTTCCATCAGGTGCAGCTGAGTCGGCAAGCGACCGGCAGTGTCCACCATGACCACACCCATATCACGAGCACGGCCTGCATGTACCGCATCAAAAGCCACGGCGGCGGGGTCGCCTCCATCCTGAGCAATAACGCTGACGTTATTGCGGGTGCCCCATTCAATCAGCTGTTCACGAGCAGCAGCACGGAAAGTATCGCCGGCGGCCAGCAAGACTTTTGCGCCCTGCTCCTGGAAGGTGTGGGCCAATTTACCGATAGACGTGGTTTTACCTGCACCATTCACCCCGGCAATCATGACAACCAGCGGCTTGCTCGACTCCAGAGGGAACGATTTCTCCAAGGGCTTCAAGTGGTCAGTCAGGATGTCGCACAAGATTTGTTTGACCTGAGCCGCATCACTGACTTTTTCCTTGCGAACACGGGCACGCAAGGCGGTAATCAGTTTCTCGGTAGCCTCAACGCCCGCATCTGCCATCAGCAAGGCGTCTTCAAGTTCCTCGAACAGTGTTTCATCAACCTTGGCACCGACGAACAGGCTGCTCAGGCTCTGTCCTGTACGCGACAAGCCCTGTTTCAGGCGGGACATCCAGGAGGTTTTCACCACAGGGGCGGCGGCTTCTGGCTCTGGGGCCGGAGCTGGCTCAGGCTGGGGCGCTGGTGCGGGAACGGGAACAATCTCTGGCTGTGGCTCCGGTTCAGGAGTCGGCGGCACCTCGGGTTCTGGCTGCGGCACAGGCTCAGGAGTCGGCTGAACCTCAGGTTCTGGCTGCACCTCTGGCTCAGGAATCGGTTGCACCTCGGGTTCAGGCACCGGCACAGGCTGCACTTCCGGTTCAGGAGTACGGACAGGTTCAGGTACGGGCTGTACCTCAGGCTCGTAGACACGAGCAGGCTCTGGGGCAGGGACACTGGCCGGGGCCGGTTGTGGCACCTCTGGCTGCGTGGGCGTGGTCTGCGAAGCAGCGCGATGTTCAGCCTGGCTGGCTGCCTGGCGATCCACAGCCACAGCCGGCGAGACCGCCGGCGTTTGAACCGGCATGCTTTGCTCCTGCGATACCGCAGGGGATGCGTCTGCCCCGTCAGCCTCGGGCTGGGCAGGAGAAAGCGGCTCGGTCAGCTCCGTTTGAGTGACTTGTGGCTCTGGCTTGGCCTTCTTTCTTTTAAAAAAACTGAACATACGATTTACACTAGAAAATTCTGTTGAATGACCACATTATCCGATCAAAGCGCTAATGAGAAAACATGCTGTCCGTATTGTAGGTGGTGATTACCGCCGCACACCGATTTCAGTCGTCGATGCACCCGGCCTGCGCCCCACACCGGATCGTGTGCGCGAAACGCTGTTTAACTGGCTTAACCACTTCTGGGGCGGACAATTCAGCGACAAGAACGTACTGGATCTGTTTGCCGGTAGCGGAGCCCTGGGCTTTGAAGCGGCCTCGCGCGGTGTCGCCTTTGTACAAATGGTGGAACGCCACGGACCCGCTGTTAGCAATTTGCGCAGCCTGCGTACCAAGCTCAAGGCAGATCACGTCCGTATCCATGCGGGGGACGCCCTCCATATTCTGGAGCGCAGCCAGATGCGCTACGATCTGGTCTTTATAGACCCGCCCTTTGCGCACGACTGGATGGAACGTATCTGGCCCTTGCTGCCCAATGTGCTGGCACCGGACGCACTGGTTTACATTGAGTCCGAAACCCCTATACAAGCCCCGGATCAATACGGGATACTACGACAGGATAAGGCAGGGCAGGTACATTATCATTTGTTGCGATTTGCTGCGATGCAAAAAACAGTCAATAATGCCGAATTTTCCGGGACGCCTGCACCGCTCCCCCCGGACTCCGACCTGCCAACTTGAACCACTTACGCGGATGCACCATGATCACAGCTGTTTACCCCGGCACCTTCGACCCCCTGACCCGAGGCCATGAAGACTTGGTCCGGCGAGCCGCCAACCTTTTCGATCACGTTGTGGTCGGTGTGGCCTCCAGCCAGAACAAGCGCCCTTTCTTCACCGTTGAAGAGCGTGTTGAGATCGCCTCCGAAGTGCTCAGCCACTACCCGAACGTGGAAGTGAAAAGCTTTTCCGGCCTGCTCAAGGACTTTGTACGCGAACAAAATGGTCGCGTTATCGTACGTGGCCTGCGCGCCGTGTCCGATTTTGAGTACGAATTTCAAATGGCTGGCATGAACCGTCACCTGCTGCCCGAAGTCGAGACCATGTTCATGACTCCTTCGGACCAGTACCAGTTCATCTCCGGCACCATCGTGCGCGAAATTGCCATTTTGGGCGGCGATGTGGGCAAATTTGTGTTCCCGTCCGTGGAGCGTTGGCTACAAACCAAAGCCAAGGAACGCAACCAGCAAGCGGTTTCAGCCACCTGAACTCGCCCTGCGCAGCGGTCCGTACTACACTGTAGGGTGACCGACTGGTCAAATCCAAGGACCACGCTTATCAGGACACTGCGCTATGGCACTGCACATTACTGAAGAATGCATTAACTGCGACGTTTGTGAGCCGCAGTGCCCTAACCTGGCTATTTATATGGGCGAGGAGATCTACGAGATCAATCCCAACCTGTGTACAGAATGCGTCGGCCACTTTGACGAGCCGCAATGCGTGGTGGTGTGCCCGGTCGAATGTATCGAGGTTCACCCCGAGCACAAAGAAAGCCAGGAAACGCTGCTTGCCCGCTATCACCGGCTGCAGTCCGAACCTACGACATAAGCAGAATAAAAAAGCCCTGCCATAAGCAGGGCTTGTTCTATGTGGACCACCACGTAGAAGGCTTACTCAGCCTGGGGCAAACGCTTTAACAAACGCAGCGGCTGACCTGTATAGCAGCTGAACCACTGAGCAGGCAAATCCCCTTCGTCTACCAATTGCACGGGCTGGCCATTTTCCTGCCACAGGGAAAAAGAATCTGGATCGTCTTCAATAACGTCCACTTCAATATCCAGACGCAACATGCCGGGGGCACGCAGCACCAACTGACCAAAACGCAGTTCCATGCTGAGCTCGGCCAAGGCAGGCAGCGCATCGGCGTCCAGAACCTGCCCCCGATCATCCCCCAGAACCCAACGTCCCTTGCAGGCCAGTGCCTTGCTGTCACTTAGAGACGGGCCGCCTTGCAACAGGCAAACCGTCTCGTCAGGTGAACTTACCGCTGAATCCGTAATCATGGCTTGAACCACTGCTTCATGGCTTCGCCCACGGTTTGTGGAACCTTGGCACCCAGCTCTTCCTTGATGATCTGCTTCACCTCGGACTTCACATCGGATTTGGACTCTGCTTTAGCTTCCGAGGCTTGCTGACTCAACAAGTCCAGCAAACCGTCTTGTAGCGCCTTCTTGATGGAGTTGCTGGCAATGTCTTTCCACTGAATCTGATAGGACAGCCCTGTCCAGGGACCGGAGATATGGATAGGAATCAGCACATTACGCAGGTCCTGGAAGGACTTGCGCTCTTCCACGGCCAGATTATTGTGGTTCAGGCGAGCCTGCAAGGTCACATCTGCTTGCTGGTTCACCAAATCCAACGTGGCACCTTTAGCCGCTGTCACCGTCAGAATCGGGGTGGTGGCCCGTAAATTACGGAAAGTCGCTTGTCCTTTCTTGATATCCAGACTGCCCTGCAAACGGTTCAACACCGTACGACGCAAAGGATCGGACTCGGGCAGCAGCAAAGGAATCTGACCGCCAAAGGCATTGCGCACGGCTTCGTTAATGTCGCGCACGCTCTGGTCCAGATCAACGCTGCGCCAGCTGCCATCATGCAAATCGACCGTCAGGCCACCCTCCAGGGCATTCAAGCGTTCTTCGCTTGTGGCACCTTGAGCCTTCAGGTTCAGGTCCACATTACCCTTGCCTGCCAGGTAGTCATTGCCAAAAGCATCCAGCAAGAGCGAACCGACCTGCATTTGCTGCAGCTTCAGGCCCAGTTCAAAGCGCTTGCCAGGCTCAACCTTGGCCTTGGCTTGAAGCTGACCTTCATACGCCTGCGCATTGAATTGCGACAAATCGATCAACTGGCCCTGGTTCTTGACCTGAGCTTTCACCTGATCCATCACCACACCCAGGCTGCGCAGCTTTTCGATTTCAAAACGCAGATCAAAGCTGAGCGTATCCAACCAGGCGTAAGAGGAAGCTTCTTCAACCGCTTCTTCGGCTGCGGGAGTAGCCTCTGCCTGCTCTGCCTTGGGCGGCTCCTGCTCGGCAGCGGCTTCCGGAGCTTCGGCTTCTGGCCCTGGCTCCGATGTGCTCACCACGTCAGGGGCCGTCATCCAGAAAATCGAACGCAACTCGTCCAGATCCAGCTTGTCCGCTTTCAACACCGCGCCCAGCAAAGGCCCTTTACCTTTATCTTGCAAGCTCACATCCAGGCTGCCTTGAGCCTGCTCGGTGCTACTGCTTAACTGTGCACTGTATTCTTGTTTGCCTTTGTTCAGGTCTGCCTGACCAGTCAGCGGCATCTCGAAGCGGCTACCTGCGTCAGCCTCGTCTTCTACGCGGATATTGGCTTGAATCTCTGGCAGACGCAGCCATTCATTCGACGGTTGCCACTGCATGGGAGAACTGGCCTTCAATTGCGCAACACGGCTGCCTTGCTTGATGGCGCCATCCAGCTTGGCCTGCTCAAATACCAATTCCTGGCTGTTACCGGACAAACCTTGCAGCGTCAAGCCCAGGCCCAGGACCTTGGGGCCGCTGACTTTCAAGCTGGCAACGACCGGTGAGCCTTCAGCTTGAGCAGGCGATACCTGGATACGAGGCACATCCAAGGCCAGATCCAGATTCTGATCTTCATTCTTACCACGGACACGCAAAGCCAGCTTCTCGAAAGACACCAGGTCGCTGACGCTGTCAATTTCCATCTTGGGCGTATTTAGCGTGGCATTGAGTTCGCTGACCGGGTAAGCACCCAACCACTGACCTTGCAATTGGGTATCCAGATTGGTGGCACTGAACTGGCGCTGAGCAGCCTTGTAGGCCACATTCCCCTTAAGCGTCAGGCTTTGTGCCTGCAACTGGTCCAGATCACCGATAAAGCTCAAATTCAGCTTTTGCGCACCGTAGGATTTGGAAGCGGGGTCCAGACTCAGTTGCCCTTGCCCTTCCAGCACGCCATCCGCCACGGGATAGTCCCCCGACAAGCGGCTCTTGAAAGCCACATCAAAAGGCTGACCAAAGGTCATGCGACCCGTGTTCACTTCCAGCTGCAACAAGCGGCCAATCACATTGCTGCGTTTGCTGAAATAATGGATCTCACCGCCCTTCAGGCTCAAACCCGCAATATCAATCTGGAAATCCGTTTCGCTGCCTGAGCGCTTGGCAATCAACTCAGGGACAGGCAAGGACTCGAGAGCAGGCTCGGCTGGCTGAGGAGCCTCGGCAGCTTGAGCTGCGGGCAACAAGGACACGCCGGAGCGAGCAACGGGAAGGTGAGGGCCGGCCGGCGGGGCTTGCAGCAAGTCGTCGAAATTCAGCTTGCCTTCTTCATCGCGCACAATCCAGGCTTTGAAGCCGGTAACAGCGACGTGGTCCACCACCAGGCGGTTATTGATCAAGGGCCACAAGGCCACCGCAAAACGGGCGCTTTCCAAAGAAGCAAAAGGATCTTCCGAATTACGGTCAGACAGGGACAGCCCCTGCACGGACAGGCCAATGCGGGGAAATAAAGAAAGTTCGATATCACCGTCAATCTTGAGCGTACGCTGATACTTTTGCTGGACGATGTCAGCCAGCTTCTGTTTGTACGAATTAGGATTGAATGTCAGCAGGAAAATCGCCCCGCCTACCACCGTGACAATAGCTAAAACGACGAGGCTGAATAAGCCCCGCTTAAACCATACTTTCATGTAAGCCTCTAGGACCTCGGGGCAGGATGCAACACGCCATCTGCCCGGATACGAAATGCTAACCCATGTCGGGCCATTGCGAAGTAACGAAAATAAGAAATATCCACCCGCTCTTTAAAAAGCAGAGCCAGTTGTCTGTAATAAGTCATTATTACCGAAAGAAATATAGGCATACTTTTAATGTCTGCGCCCTTAGATGTATTTCTCTACATTCAGGGGTTATGCTTGCTCTGTCTTATATAAGCCACTTGATAATCAATTCCAGAATTACTATGAAACTAGAGACTCTTGCCATTCATGCTGGCTATCAGCCAGATCCGACCACGAAAGCGGTTGCTGTTCCGATTTATCAGACCACTTCCTACGCTTTCGATAATACGCAACACGGCGCGGATCTGTTTGACCTGAAGGTACCCGGCAATATTTACACCCGCATCATGAACCCGACCAATGCCGTGCTTGAAGAGCGCGTCGCAGCATTGGAAGGTGGGGTTGCGGGCCTGGCAGTAGCCTCTGGTATGGCGGCCATCACGTATGCTATCCAAACGATTGCAGAGGCCGGCGACAACATTGTGTCCGTCAGTAAACTGTACGGCGGCACCTACAACCTGTTCGCGCACTCCTTCCCGCGTCAGGGCATTACCGTCAAATTTGCCCAGCCCAACGACATCGAAGCGCTGGAAGCCCTGATCGACGACCGCACTCGTGCCGTGTTCTGCGAAACCATCGGCAACCCGGCTGGCAACATCATTGATATCCGTGCGCTGGCCGATGCCGCTCACCGTCATGGCGTGCCCCTGATTGTAGACAATACCGTGGCCTCGCCTGCCCTGTGCCGTCCTATCGAGCACGGTGCCGACATCGTCGTGCACTCGCTGACCAAATACATGGGCGGCCACGGCACCACTATCGCCGGCATGGTCGTGGACTCCGGTAAATTCCCTTGGGCCGAGCACAAAGAGCGCTTTGCCATCCTGAACACCCCTGACCCGTCCTACCACGGCGTGGTCTACACCGAAGCCTTCGGCCCAGCCGCCTTTATCGGTCGCTGCCGCGTGGCTCCGCTGCGCAATACCGGCGCTGCCCTGGCTCCCTTGAGCGCCTTCCAGATTCTGCAAGGCATCGAAACCCTGCCTCTGCGCATGGAGCGTCATACAGAAAACGCCCTGAAAGTGGCCGAGTACCTGAATAAGCACCCGCAAGTGTCCTGGGTGAAGTACGCCGGTCTGCCTGACCATCCTGATCACGAACTGGCCAAGCGCTACATGGGCGGCAAGCCTGCGGCGATTCTGTCCTTTGGTATCAAAGGCGGCATTGAAGCCGGTACCCGCTTTATCGATGCGCTGAACCTGGTGCTGCGTCTGGTCAATATTGGTGATGCCAAATCCCTGGCTTGCCACCCTGCCAGCACGACTCACCGTCAGCTCAATGCCGAAGAGCTGGCCGCTGTGGGCGTGAGCGAAGACATGGTGCGTCTGTCCATTGGTCTGGAGCACATCGACGACATTCTGGCCGATCTGGAACAAGCTCTGGAAGCAGCAGCACGCGGCTAAGACCAAAAAACCTGTACAGGCCGGAATTGCTGTACAGGTTTTTCTGCATCAAGCTAAAAAAGCCTGGAATCGGTATTGCACCGACTCCAGGCTTTTTTCATTCTTGGTAATTCGGCCCTCAGGCAGACCGCGTCACGGACGCAAGTGAATCAGGACTTGCGAAACAACTGCGTCAAACCTCCCAGCAGGCTGCTGGCATCGGTAATGTGGGATGGGTCAAACTGACCGTTGGGGCTGGCTTGATTGATCAGGGACGGCAGCATGATCTTCAGATTATCCAGCACGCTTTGCTGATTCAAGCCCGACAGGTCCACCAATTGCTTGATAGCGGGTTGCCCCATCACGCCCAGCAAATCCTGCTGGCCGATTTCCTGATTGCTGCCCTGCGAAATCCAGGACGACACCACATCGCCAAAACCGCCCGAGCGAAAGCGCTCGATCAGGCCGCTCAAACCGCCTGGATAGCTGCTGATGACTTGAATCAGGGCGGGCAACAAAGCGCCCTGCTCTTTGGATTTGGAATCCGTAGCCGACAAGGCCGACACAACAGAATTAAGCAAACTCATTATTTTTCTCCCCAATGCACGGCCCCGCGCGTGGGCAGGTGCTGATATCAGGCCTCATTATGCCGTGACAGACCGCCAGACGGGGCGGATTAATTGTCAAGGTGGGTCAATAGATCACTGGCGGAAAGGCCCTATTGCCCTTGGCTGGGCCTACGCTACACTGGATTATCAATAGTCCGGCATCCCCCACAGACCGACTCCATGGAGACCCTGGAATGACGCAAGCTTCCTATACCGTCCTGTCATCTGAAGAGACTGCTCGTGCCCTGCCTTATCCCGAACTGGTCGCCCAGCTAGGCAAAGCCATGGCCCAATATGCTGCTGGCACTATCGTCGCCCCAACCCGTCAGGTTCTGAACTATCCCAAAACCGGGAAAATGCTGTCCATGCCTGCGGTCTCAAACGATATAGGTGTTCATAAACTGGCCAATGTAATGCTGGACAATCAGCAACAAAAGCTTGGCAGTATCCAGGGTCTGGTCAGCGTTTACGATGCCCAAAATGGCTTGCCTTTATTGATTCTGGATGCTCCCACCCTATCTGGACGCCGTACCGCCGCTGTATCCATGCTGGGTATCCAAGCTCTGTGGCCCCAAGGGCCGGAACATATTACTTTGCTGGGGTACGGGCAACAGGCTGTCGCGCATTGCGATGCCATCATGACGCTGTACCCCAAAGCGCACGTCACCCTGACCGGCCGTAACCCAGACCGTGCACAGGCTGTGGCCACGTCTTTGCAAGCCCGATTCGGAGACCGGGTCCAGGCCGCCACGGCTATTCCGGAAAAAACTGATGTGCTGATCGCCCTGACATCCAGCCTGACGCCCGTGTATCACGAAGCTGCCCGCCTGGACCGCTTGCTGATTGGCTTGGGCGCCTTCCAACCGGATATGGCTGAATTCGAGCCACACACTTTGCTGGCAAGTCGCCTGTATGCCGATGATGTCGCCGGTGCCCGCCAGGAAGCAGGCGACCTGATCCAGGCTGGCGTGGATTGGGAGCAAGTCCACAGCATTCACCAAGCCCTGCGTACACCCGCCCCAAAAGACAAGCCTTTATTCTTCAAATCGGTAGGCTCGGCTGCATGGGATTTGGCAGCGGCACGTTGTGCTTTACATCATTTGAATCGAGCCTAAATACTTAGGTTGTTAACTAGCTGACCTCACACGCCAAAGCGCGTCCAGAGTGTTACTCTGGCGCGTACAATCTCTTACAGTCACTTACCGATCTCTTTTTGCCGCGCTACCCATGACCTCTACGCTCCCTCCCACCGAAGACGATCCGTATCAGATCCAGTCCAAGTTTGAAATTCTGCGTGTTTTACGGGCTATCGAAAAAGGGGGCCTGTTACTGCACATGGAAGCCAATCAAGGCAATGACCGGATTGTCACCACCATTCTGGATATTGATCTGGACAACAACGTGGTGGTGATTGATACCGCCAACAAAGAAGAAAAAACCCGCAATCTGCTTCAGTCTGAACACACCCATTTCGAGACATCGGTAGACAAGATCAAGGTGACGTTTCAGGGCCCCACCCCCGAGGTCGTGTCCTACGAAGGGCAGCCAGCTTTGGCGATCCCGATCCCCGAATCCATTCGCCGCCTGCAGCGACGCGAGTTCTTTCGCGTCAACGTGCCTGTCAGCGAACCGGCCATGGTGATCTTGCGCTTGAATAACGAATCCAAAAGCTTTCTGCTGCACGATATCAGTGGTGGCGGCTTGTCTTTGGTGGACGAATCACAAACCCTGGCAGAGGTGATCGGCACGCATAAAACCGAGTCCCTGCTGGAACTGCCGCAAGCCGGTTCTTTTGTAGTGGCACTACAAGTAGCGCGTACTGAAACACAGCAGTTGCCTAATGGCAAACAGATTCAACGTTTAGGCTGTACCTTCATTGATCTGTCTGCCTCCACACAGATGGCGATTCAGCATTACATCAGCCGCCTGGAGCGCCAGCAGATCGCCAAACAGCGCGGTCACGGCTGATTCGATGCTTAGGGCATCCCCAAATCGCCGGGGGTGTCCACATCCCGCAAAATCCCCTCGTCCACCAAAGGTACAAACAAGGTCTGACCCTTGTTGGCCTGCAACAAACTACGCGCGCCCTGCTCGTCTGCAAGCTCCAAAAGCTGCTGACGCCATTCCAGCCCGAAGCCAACCGGATTGCCGGGCTGGCCATTCAAAACGGGGCGTACAATTCCGGCCCCATCCTGCACAGCCTGGGCCACCGCCGCTACGGTGCTTGGCCGCAACCAAGGCATATCCGCCAGCAAAACAACATAACCATAACGGGGGCTGCAAGCGTGGATCCCGGCTTTCAGGCTGACACCCATACCGCGGATGGATTCAGGTGCATGGACAAACCTGATCGGCAAGTCACCCAGCCCCTGACGCAAAATCTGCTCATGAACATCACAAACAAGCAGCACCTCATCGAGCACAGGCAAAGCCGTCTCACAGACGCGGCGCACCATCGTTCTGCCATCTTCAGTCTTGGCCAATAGCTTCAACTGCTGGCCCGACGGATCGAACCGCCTACCCAGGCCCGCCGCCAGAATAATGCCCGTCACTCCAGATACATGCTGCTGCCCTGCCATTGATTCACCTTTCCAGTCTCACGTGACTTCTCTGTCACACCATGTCTTTTCACGCCCCTGCCTACAGGATAAATTTATTGATAGAAACAAGCACGAAGAAACCAAGCAACACTCAATGTAGTAACATAACTACATTCACAAACCGCAGGAGGGTGCATCATGACTATCACCACTCTTTCAAGCCGAGAATTCAACCAGGCCACCAGTGAGGCCAAAAAAGCCGCGAGCAATGGTCCCGTCATCATTACCGATCGTGGCCGCCCCTCACACGTGCTAATGACATTCCAGAATTACCTGCAACTGACCGAGCAACGCCGCAACATCATTGATGAATTGGCCATGTCTGACGATGACGTCGACATCGACTTTGAACCTGCTCATAGCAACATCAACACTCGCCCCATTGATTTCTGACCATGTACCTTCTGGACACCAACGTCGTCTCCGAAATACGGAAAATGAAATCCGGCAAAGCCGATGCAAATGTCACCGCCTGGATTCACAGCGTCAACGCCGCCACCCTGTACATATCCGTCATTACTGTCCTGGAACTGGAACAAGGCATCCTGAGCAAAGAGCGGGAAGATGCCGCCCAGGGAACCATATTGCGCAATTGGTATGAAAATCAGGTGCTACCCGCATTCTCCCAAGCCACCTTGAACATTGATGCAGCGGTAGCACGACAATGTGCCCAACTGCATGTTCCAAACAAGAAGGGCGAACGGGACGCCTTGATCGCGGCAACAGCCCTGGTTCACAACATGACCGTCGTCACGCGCAACACCAAAGACTTCAAAGGTACCCCTGTCACCCTCCTCAACCCGTGGGAACACTGAGCCGAACAGCTCTCCAAAATTAGCAGCCCCCAGCATCCTCTATTCAGATACCCGGCCACCAGCAAATATCATCTCTTAGCAGCGTCACTATTCCGGCCTCCTCAGTTTCCCAATCCTGGCCTTGGCAGGCAGACTCGCTCCTGACTATCTGACTACTTTCCCCTCCAACTCCCACCCTCCTCGTTTCTTTTCCTCCGCCCCAGTGCCGTTTGGGCTTTAACCAGTGCCGCGTGTTTTCTTGTGAGGCCCGGGTACGGCTTGGCGGGCGAGTCAGTACTCTGACAAGGGAACCCACGCGCAGCGTGGGCAAGAGACCCGCCAAGACAAGCCGTACCCGGGCCTCACAAGAAAACCATCCACCGGCCTCACTCAAAGCCCAAACGGCACGCCCAGAAGAAGGCTCCTCTTAAACAACGACCATTCCTGCCAGCACACAATCCCTGGGCCTCGGCAAACCACCGCCCCGTTTAAAAAACAGGGCCAAGGGTTTAAAACCATCCATATCCATTTGACACCATCTGATATATTTTCCTGACGCAGACCAAGGGAACTCCCCCTGTGTCAGCCCCTCACGATGCAGCAATAATGAACGCCCAACTCCAATCAAACTGTTTCCTCTACCTCAGGGGCCATCCAGTGCAAACAATATCTCGCGCCTTCAACACCTGCTTAACAATGAAACCAACAAAACTGTGTGCCGCCCTGGCGCTTGTCATTGCCCCACTGTCTGCTCAAGCCCTGGAAGACAGAATCATAGAAAACGCCTCGGGACGCCCCGTCTTTATCGCGCGTTTTTTTGAAATTGACGATGATCCATTCGACGACGAGAGCACTACGTCCTCCTGGAGCTGGCAAGGTCATGAAGCCTACAAAAACGAGATCGTTGACGGCTTGGGCTATTGGGCTGAAATACTCCAGACCCAAGGTTCCAATCCCGCGACCATCATCAATATCGGCACCATTAATATGCCAGGCAATGCCTACGGAGGCTCACCCACAGCAAACGACGGCCAAAGCGCATTGACGCAAATGCAACACAATATCTTCGGCCTGTCACCTGCCACAGGCACGCTGCCGTTCGGTGGACATGGTTTGTTTGGCCTGGGCCAACACGACTACGCAACAAACCCGGCGTTTACACAAACACCCCTGACTGGTAAAGACAGCGTACTCCTGACGGCCATCCACGAAGTTGCCCATGGGCTAGGCGTGACCAACCATGTGATAAACAAAGGCGATCGCTATGACATACAACCGTATTTCACAACCCAGCTGAACAGCTGGGCGCAACTGCTAAGGGACGACAACGGTAATCCAGCACAGGCAGGCCAGAAAATTCTGTGCAATGGTTGCAATACCTCCTACGACCCTGATGCCTTCGACTTGCGTCAGGACAAAGGTTTTCTGGTCGGTGCCAATATCGAGCAAGTTTTGGCAGGAGGCCTGCGTGGTGTTCCCGTAAAAATACTAGGTAATGGAGGCCACATAGACGGCGACTTCATGAGCCATATCGAACTTCGAAACAGCGTCATGAGCCACCAGAACTACCGTAACTATTCGGGTTTCATGGAAGCTGAGCTGGCGGTTCTGCAAGACCTAGGCTACACCATTGACCGAGCAAACTTCTTCGGACGTTCGATCTACGGCGATGGCCTGAAGCTAGTAAATACACAAGGCTTCTTTGCCCGAAATGCCGAGGGCACACAATACCTTCCAGGCCAGTACAACCAATCCACATTAGGCTTGGGCCTGCATATCTATGGCAGCAATAATCAGGTCCGACAAGCCGCTGACCTGTTGGCAGCAGGATCAGGCGGTGCAGGCATACGGGTCGATGGCGAGAACAACACGCTTGTCATCGATCCAGGCGTCAGAATCTACGCAGATGGTTTGAACGGGCAAGGCATTCAATTTGCCTACGGACGTGGACACACACTGGTTCAACGCGGCGACATCCAGGCTACCGGTCCTCAGGGTGTAGGCCTGCGTTTTGATTTTGGCACCAACTCGCTAGGCAACGTGGTCGAGCGACGTGGGTCCTACATCCGCAGCAGCGAGGGCTACAATGAAGCCCTGCTCCCCGAACTGAACGGCCCCCTGGTTCAACAAGCCGACATCAGCGGGCGAATTGCAGGTCAAGAAGCGGCCATCCTGATCTCTGACAATGCCTACGTTGGGCGCATCAACCTGATGCAGGGCGCACAAATTGAAGGCGATATAGTTTCGCATTACGCAGAACGCGACGACAACAAGCAGCTGCGCCTGACTACACTGTCCTTTGGTCAGGCTGCCGACAATATGGGCCGCAGCATTGATCAGCCCGATGCCGCATTCCACTTGAGCTACGCTGGCAACATCACCGGCAAAGACAATCTGGCCCTGTCATTTGACGGCGGCACAACGCAACTGAACGGCACCTTGCAGGTTCACAGCGCCACCATCAAGGAAGCGGCAACCTTAGGCGGTAATGCCAGCTTCGATCTGGCCAGCGGCAATGCTCTGATTAATGCCGGCACCCTGGCGCCCGGCAACTCCGTCGGGCGTATCAATGTAAATGGCGACTTTCAACAAACAGTAACGGGCCGCCTCTTAGCCGAATTTGATGGCAAAGGCGGCCACGACACCCTTGCCGTCAGTGGCCATGCGGACCTGGCCGGCGCGCTGCAACTGACGCCCGCCGCCGACTGGTATCAAAACGCCTGGTCCGTCGACACAGGCTCGTTTGTTGAAGCAACCAGCTACAGCGGCAGCTTCGGCACCACTCAAATCGCCTCCGTATCACCCACCTTGCAATTTGACGTTGCTCCCTTGGGTAATGAGCGCTATCACTTGTCAGCCACGCGAGCCAACAATGCCTATAGCCAGTATGGCCGCGACGAGAACCAACAAGAAGCCGGCCAAGCCTTGTTCAAACTAGCCGCCGCTGGGCCAGCAGCCGCACAAGGCCTGTTCCAAGCACTCGATTTCTCGGCCACGGACGGCTCACAAATATCCGTCGCCCTGGACCAGATCTCACCCGCTGGCTACAGCGCTGCACTAGCCGCCTCCCTGATGCACGAGCGTTCAATCATGCAAACCGCCCGCCAAGGCCTGAGCCAAAGCATGTTGCGGCCCGGCACCGACTGGCAGGGCTACGCCTTGGTATTTGGTGCCAGTGGCGATCAAAACACACGCGGGTCCATGCTTGGCTACGATGCCAACAGCTACGGCCTGATCGTTGGAGCCGGGCGCGCCCTGGAGTCGGCCCCTGACTTCGCCGTAGGAGCCCAGCTTGATATTTCCGATCTGTCGGTCAAACCGGATGCCCCTTACTCCGGCAAGAGCAAAGCCACCGCGTTCGGCCTTGCAGCCCATCTGCAATACCGCCCCGGTGCACGGGAAGGTCTTTTTGCATTCAGCGGGCTGCGCCTGGGTCTGGAACAAGCCGATATGCGCAGGCAAATTGCCATTGGAGACTATCAGGCCACGCACTCGTCCGACTGGACGGGACGCAATCTGTCGATTGACGCAGGCACAGGCTACCTTTGGGAGCTGAACCCCTCGTTTTCGGTAGGCCCCTTTGCCAGCATGAACTACGCCTTGGTGTCCCGTCCATCGGTCGACGAATCGGGCAACGCCGCCACGCGCCTTCACCTGGACAGCAAGCGCGTAGACGCCTTGCGCTCCAGCCTGGGGCTAACGGCGGAATGGAATCGCGACCTGACTGATGGCAGCAAGCTGGCCGTGAACGTTGACGTGGGCTGGAATCACGAATGGCTGGATCGCGACCTGACTCAAGCAGCCCGTTTCGCCATTGCGTCCACGGATACGGCGTTCAACACCCGTAATAACTTGCTGCCCCGCGACACGATGAGCCTGCGTGCAGGCCTGACCTGGCAACGCAGTGAGCGTCTGTCGATTGGGACCGGCATCAGCTCACAGTTCGGCGGTGGATATTCGTCGCTGCAAGGACAGGTGAATCTGCGCTGGGCGTTTTAAAAACCGATGGCCTCACACGGACCTGAACAGCAACTATAAAAAAGCCCCCGAGAGTCGTTCGACTCCCAGGGGCGCAGGTCCGACAGCCTGCCCCCAAGCGGCAGACTACCGATACTCGATCAAAGACCGATCAACTTCATCGCTTCTTCACGTGTTGCCACGGTGGCGTACTTCTGACGCATATCGAACAGGTTCGCCTCGTGAGGGCCAATTGCACGGTCACCCACGCAATCCGATACCACCAAGGGGCGGAAACCCAGTTGCATTGCATCGACCACGCTGGAACGCACGCAACCACTGGTAACCGCACCGGCAACCAGCAGCGTTTGCACACCACGTTGCGTCAACCATGCCGCCAAGGGTGTACCGAAAAACGCCGACGGCACGTTCTTACGAACGATGAACTCACCGGGTGCAGGAGCCAGTTCCGGCACGATATGGCTGTTGTGGGCGTCTTCGGTCAGACCCAGCATGCCAGGGACTTTGATGCTGAAAATGTTGTTATCAGCGCCATCATCGGCATACACGATGCGGGTGTGAGCCACCGGCCAGCCCTGTTCACGAGCCGTTGCCAGCAGCTTCTGTGTGTTCTCGATAGCTTCAGGAATATTGCCGCCACCAAACACGGCAGGATCTGCAAAGCCGTTCACCAGATCAATAATCAACAAGCCGTAAGGAGCTTTAGGCTCCAGCGTCGACCCAAAACCTTGTTGAGCGTACACCGCTCCTTCATTCGTACTCACCAACGCCTCCGTCCAGTACTTTGCCATCACGCACCACAGCGCGGCCATCCAGGCTGACCGTGCAATTGCGCAAAGGAATATCAATGTGGCAGGCCGTCGTGCGATTGCCGCCAGCCTCGTTGTTCGGGCCCAAGGAGAACAGGAAGTTACCCTCGAACGCACGGGCATCCATGCCAATGGTGTTCTCACGCGAGTACAGACCCAAAGTGGACCAGTGAGCGCGTGGCTGCAAACCCCAACCAATGTGGGAAATCGCATAACCTTCGGGATCGTTGAAGGTCTTCATGTATTCGTCCAGCAGCTCGGCTTCGACACCACCTTCAATCTTGGTGGCATAGCCGTTTTCCACGGTCAGAATGATCTGCTCGGTAGAGTATTTCTTCTGTGGCAACAGGATGTCGCCCTTGTCGATCACGATGGTGCCGTTGGTGCCCAACTCATTCGGCCAGGTCAGCACAAAACCGCTGGGCCAGTGGTCCCAACGACCGGGCTCATCCACAAAACCGTACTCGCGAATCGCCGGGAACTCACCCAGCGGGCAACGCAGGTTCGTACCGGCAGGAGAGGTGATGCTCATTTCCTTGGCGGCCTTGATCAAAGCGGCCGCAGCGGTCACGCGTGCGCGATCTGCTTCGGTTGGCACAGTACGAACCAGAATTTCGGGTGGCTCCACCGCCAAGAGGATCTTGGTGCCCGACTTCAGAATGTCGATCTGCTCGGGCGAGAACAACAGGGTCATCAGGTCCAGAACCAGATCACTGGCCTTCAAGGCTGCGATCGCCGCTTCGTTACCCGTCAGCGGGGTCGTACCCAAGTACGCCAGCGAGTCACGGCTCAAGGCTTTTTCCGCGTTGACCGGCAACAAGTCCAAGCGATTCACAATCGCGCCCATGGACTGAGCGGCAATCTGCGCGCACTGCATGGTCTGCGGGTGAGTGGTCGAGCTGGTCAGCAAGGTCACGGTTTGACCCGCTTGCAGCTTGGACAGGCGCAGCACTTCTTGCCATGCCTCGATAAGTTGATAATCACTAACTGCCATCTTGTCTCTCCTTGTGAGAGGCTCCGGCACTGACGCGGAACCTCTGCATCACGACGGGCCGCCCATGCGACCCTTTCAACATCACACCAGGCGTTGGCCCAGGAAATCACCGAAAGCTTCGTAGAAGCCTGCTTCGTTATCCCAAGGAATCATGTGACCGGCATTAGGCACGCGAACGTGCTGAACGCCAGATGCCAGTTGCTGAATCTCGGCCACATCTTCATCGCGCACCACATCGCCGCGCTCGGCTGTCATCAGCAAGGCAGGTACTGTCAAATGCGGGAAGTCGACATGAATATCGTCGGTGTGGAAACCCTCAAAGCTGGCCAGAATGGCAGGCTCGTGGCAGGTGTGCAGCCACTGAGCACGCAATTGCAATTGCTCTTTGGTCCAGGTCGGGCAGAAGGCACGCATGTCGTCAGCCGTGCAGCCCTTGCGAGCCATCGCCATGGAATCCACGTACCAGGGCAACTTGGAGGGATAAGCGCGACGACCTGGGCCGGACACTGGCGGATCAACCATCACCAGACGGTTCAGGCCATCGCTGTTCTTGTGAGCGGCACGCAAACCAATGCGGGCACCCATGGAGTGACCGACCACGATGTAGTCCTTCAGGCCCAGCGCCTGAGCCAGTGCAATCAAGTCATCCGCCTGCGCATCCAGGCTGTAATCCATGCCTTCAGCCGCTTCGCTCAAGCCGCGACCACGCACGTCTTGAATGTAGGTATCAAAGTGCTTGCCGAACTGCTCGCCCACAAACCCCCAGGTCACTGCCGGGCTGGTGATGCCGGGAACGATGATGACGGCTGGCCGCTGATCACGACCCTCGCTCGAACCACCGTAACGCAGGTAATGCTGACGAATGCCATTGGCGTGAACATGGCCGCCGTAAAGAAAGGTACTCATTAATCTGTCCTTGGATTGAAACCGTCAGGCCCTAAGCCCGACCCATGAAAACTGCTGCTGCCTAGGCCATTTGAGACATAGCAGCCAGCGCGGCCCGGACCACATCCGGTGTGAAAGGCACCTGCCGAAAACGTCGGCCAGTTGCATCAAACAAAGCATTGGCAATGGCCGAGGCACAGGGCACGGAGGCGGATTCGCCCGACCCCATAGGCAGCTCGGACTGCCTGTCCATCAAAACCACCTCAATAGGCGGGATACGCGGGAAATCAACAATGGGATAGGCGCCCCACTCCGCACTGACCACGCCTTGTGCGTTAAAGCGCACCTGTTCATACAAAGTGCGGCTCAAGGACTGAATCACATTGCCGTGAATCTGGTGACGCACACCGGCCGGGTTCACCATCTGCCCGGTATCCTGACCTACATAAATCTGCTGAACGTCGATCACGCCCGTTTCTATATGGACCCGCAAATCCAGTAACCATGCTGACCATGCCGCCCCAAAACCAGGGAACTTGCTGTGTATATAACGGGCGTACGACAGACCACGGCCATACAAATAACCCTGCTCATCTGGCTGCCCGCGCGAACCACGCTGCCCGATCTGCCATTGCCCCTTATCCGCCACCGCCTGCAGCAGCTCCTGAGCACGTTCATCCTGATCCAGATAACGCAGGCGATAGATCAAGGGGTCCACACCGGCTTCCACTGCCAGCTCGTCCAGAAAGCAGTCATGCGCAAAAGAGTTGGGCATGGCCGACACGCCGCGCAACCAGGAAGCACGCACAATCGCGGGCATGTCCTGACACACAATGCGCTGCTTGGGATAGCTGTAAGGCGGTACTGCCGTGCGATCCCCCATTTCCAATTGACGTGGGGCCGCCGACTCCCGCCCCGTCAGCAAGAGCGCCAGGTTCGGCGCATCGTTGGAGGGGTAATGGGTCACAAAATCGTAATGACGCAGTTGTCCTTCGGCATCAATGGAGCCTTCCACATCCATCAGCTGAGCAGCGCCTTTAGGCTCCCAGCCGTGTTCTTGTTCACGCGTCAGTTGCACACGTACCGGCGCACCGACGGCTCGTGACAAGAGCAAGGCGTCCGCACATACATCGTCAGCGCAATTACGGCCATAGCAACCGGCTGCTTCATGGCGGATGATCTCCAGGCCGGCTTCGTCCTCGTCCAGCAACTGACTCAAGTGGACACGCAACATATGCGGGTTCTGCGAGCCTGACCAGATTCGGCTATGGCCGGGCTGGTAGTCCGCCACGGCGCAAGACGGGCCAATGGAGGCATGCAGCTGAAAAGGCCAGACATAGGTACGCTTCAAGCGTTTGCCCTCTGGCGGCAGTTCATCAAAATCCGGCCCTTTATCCGCCAGCAAGCGCTCCGTCATGGGCTGACGACGAATCAGCTGCTCCAGATTATTCATATCCTCCAAAGGAGGAATCGCTTTCCAGCGCACGTTCAATTCACGGGCGGCGCGCATGGCGTGTTCTTCACGACGTGCGACCACACCAATAAAGTCGCCAATCACCACGACACGCACATCGTCGGCAATATGACGGATGGACTCCTCGTCCACGGATTCCAGGCTGCGACCAATGAAGTCGCCGCTATCGCGCCCTATATAAGGAGGACGCACGACACGACCATGCAACATGCCGGGCACGCGCACATCGTGTACATACACCCACTGCCCCGCGACCTTGCCCGGAATATCGACACGCGCCTGGGCTGTCCCTACAATGCGCAATTGCTCGGCCGGTTTGGTGGGAGTTTCTTTATCCAGATAGGCCCGCAGTTCCAGACCCTCCAGCAGTTTCCAGTACGTCAGGCTGCGCCCGTCCGGGGCAATGATGGTGCCGTCTTCCACGCGTAATTGATCGGCAGGCAGTGCCCAGCGTTCTGCGGCTTGTGCCAGCAGCAATTGACGTGCTTGAGCCGCCGCCTTGCGCAGCGGTACAGCATGAATCTGAATCGAAGCACTGGCGATGGTGGGGCCTTGATTGGGCACAGCATCGGTATGGCCCAGCACCATTTGCACGCGCGTCATGGGCACATCCAGCTCGTCGGCCACGATCTGACTTAGCGCAGTTTGAATACCGGTGCCCAGGTCCACGTGCCCGTTAAAAGCGCGCACCCAGCCCTGTTCGGACACGGCGACAAAGACATCATCGTGCGCCTGCAAGTACTCGGACACCACGCCGGGCTGGCCGGGCGAAGGCTTGGGAGGCCGTGCCGGTGCCGCTAAAATCAGCAAGGTGCCGGACGCCCTGAGCAAGTCCTGCTGCTGGTGGCGCGGCGCATCGTAAGACATCACACTCTCCTGGCTGGGCTTTCTATAAGGGTCTGGAAACCGGCAAACAGGGAGCCCTCCCTGAAAACCTGCCTGAGGCGTACCCTGGCAAAACATCGATTACCAGCGTACACGCCCTAATAAAATCAAATACAGTGCGCTGAAACCCATTTATCGCAACTACTATAAAGAGAAAATCAAGGGCTTAATAATCAGTGTAAACCCTATATTAAATAAGATTAGACCGAATTTCGAACGTCTTCCCCAGAGAGCTTTGATTGATACCTCAAGGGAGTAGTAGAATCTATTTACTCGATAAATTAAAGTGTATACACTTAATTTAAGCATATCAATACCGAGCTGATAAAAGCACCGCACACGCTGTTCGACAACAAGGTGCGATCTCCCTAAGGTGAAACCCATGAACCCTTGTACTCGCCCGCATACCTTGCGGGTCAATCAAGAGACCCACATCATCGAGGTGGAACCCGATACGCCACTGCTTTATGTATTGCGTAACGACCTTGAACTGAATGGCCCCAAGTTTGGTTGCGGCCTGGGTGAATGTGGCGCCTGTACGGTGCTGGTCGATGGGGTGGCCGCCCGCTCCTGTGTCGTGCCGGTCAGCCTGGTAGAAAACCGCCAGATCACTACGTTAGAAGGCCTGGCCCGGAATGGCCAGCCTAATGATGTTCAGCAGGCATTTATAGATTGCCAGGCTGCGCAATGCGGCTACTGCCTCAATGGCATGGTCATGACCGTGCAGGCCCTGCTGGAACGCAATCCGCAAGCCACCGAAGAGCAAATTCGGGACGAACTGCGCTATAACCTGTGCCGTTGCGGCACGCACGTAGAAATCATGCAAGCCGCCGTACGCGTCGCAAAGGCCCGGCAATGAGTCATTCAGTACAAGACCTTTCCCGAGCGCTGTGGCCCGAACTGCCTGCGGGCACCAGCTTGCTGCATGGCGCTGTGGTACGCCCCCCTTACTGGTCCTATGAAAACGGGCAGTATCTGGGCGCTGAATTACAAACGGTAGACCAACAAGCTGCCCTGCAAGTACCCGGCGTTGTAGCCTGTGTGCATATGGGCAATTTCCTGGGTGTGCTGGCGGTACAAGCCGAGCAGGCTCAACAAGGCGCCGCCTTGCTGGATACGCGCTGGGCCACGCCTGTCGCTGCAAACCAGGCTGCCCTGCCAGCCGATGAGACTGTTGCCGCGACACTGGGCACCCCCGATCAAAGCTATGAGTGGCACTCTGCCGCCGAGCATCAGGAAACTGCCTGGGCTCGTGCCTGTTATCAGGACAAGCAGCTTTATGTTTGGGCGCATACGCAGCGCCCCGCTGCCCTGCTGATTGAGCTGCAAGCCTTGAGCGGCCTGCCCAGTGAACAGATCCATTTGCAGGATATTGCCGGCAATCAGGCCGATGCTTACGACTGCGCCATGGATGCGGCAGTCATGGCCTTTGGCCGCCCCCAGGCCGTGCAAGTTCGTGCCAGCCACAGCGAAGTCACCATTCGCCTGAGCGTCTATAAAGGCACCGCAGAGCGAAACGACTTGAATGCCCATTTGCGGGCGACCCGCTGGCAACTGAACACCTTGTCCGGTGCACGTCCTTCGCTGGCGGCCATTCTTTGCGGCCAGCCAGGTTTGCCCAGCAGCGGTCCGGACGTAAAGAGCGATTACTTTTCTGCACCCACGCCTAACTATGATGGCGCGGCCGCCAGCAGTGACCCCGACAGTCTGGCCCAGGCCACAGTCTTTGCCCAGGAGTCGCAGTTCGATCAGGACTGCCACAGCCTGGGTCTGGACCCTTTGGAGGCACGACTGGAACAAGTCAGCAGCCCCCAAGGTCGAGAACTGCTGCAACGGGTTGCCGAGCAGTCGGACTGGTCCGAGCCCTTGCCCGCCCATCAAGGCCCTTTGCGCAAGGGTCGCGGGCTGGCCTACAGCCATATTGTTGAAAACGTCCCCGGACAGGCTGCAAGAGAACAGTGGTCCGCCTGGGCCGTGGACGTCAGCGTCGATACCCGTCAAGGCACGCTCAGCATAGACAAGCTGACCATTGGCCACGACAGCACCGAACTGAGCAATCCCGAGCAGACCCCGGAGTCTGCGCCCGCCCTGGCCGACCGACTGGGCCGTTGGGCTCAACAACTGCTGAACAATGGCGTGGGCAAAGGCAGCGAAGGTAGCAACGACAGCCCTGTCAAAGAAACCGCCGACAAGCCCGCCGTCCAACTGGTCAAACGAGAGTCTGCCGTAGGCCAGCCTTTGGCCTGGAACCAGGGCGTGGAACTGCCTGCCGCGGCCGCTATTGCCAATGCAATTTTCAATGCCAGTGGCATACGCCTGACCAGTGCGCCTTTTAGCGAACAGTCTCTGGCACTGGGCTATCAGTCCGATAAAACAGGCAGCAGCAAAAAACGCAAAGCCTGGTGGGGGGCCTTGGCCGCGGTCGCCACCGGCACAGTCTTGAGTGCCCTGCCCTGGCGGCCCGCCATCGCGCCTGTCGGCCAAGTGGACACATCCATCTTTTCAGAGCTGGCGATTGAGCGTGGCCGCCTGGTTGCCATTGCAGGCGATTGCATGGTCTGCCACACCGCTGAAGGCGGCACACCCAATGCGGGCGGTCTGGGCCTGGATACACCGTTTGGCACTATCTACACCACCAACATCACACCGGACAAAGAAACCGGCATCGGTAGCTGGAGCTACAAAGCCTTTGAGCGCGCCATGCGCGAGGGCATTCATCAGGACGGACGCCACCTGTACCCGGCCTTCCCTTACACGGCCTTTGCCAAGATCAGCGATGAGGACATGCAGTCCCTGTACGCCTACCTGATGACACAAGAGCCAGTGAAGTCCGAAGTGCCTGAAACCAAGCTGCCCTTCCCCATGAATATGCGGCCCCTGGTGGCGGGCTGGAACCTGCTGTTTCACCGTGATCCGAATGCCTACGTGCCGGACCCGACGCAAACCGTGCAATGGAACCGGGGGGCCTATCTGGTCAATAGCAGCGGTCACTGTGCGGCGTGCCATAGCCCACGCAATATGCTGGGCGCGGAAAAAGGCGGTAAAGCGAATTTCCTGGCGGGTGGTTTTGCGGACAACTGGGAAGCGCCGGCGCTCAATAGCCTGTCCAAAGCCCCCATTCCCTGGACAGAACAGGAGCTGTACCAATACCTGCGTACCGGCTACTCGCCCCGTCATGGCGTGGCGGCGGGACCGATGGGGCCGGTCGTCGCAGGCTTGGCAGAACTGCCGGAGTCCGACGTCCGTGCCATGGCGCACTACCTAAGCAGTTTGAACCCGGTCGAGAGCGAACAAGAACAAACACACGCCGCCCAGGCCGCGCTGCTGGAGCAAGATAGCCGCAGCAATAAGGACGTGATGGTGATGCCAGGCGAAAACCTGTTCAACGGCGCTTGTGCTGTTTGCCATGACCCACGTGGTGGGCCGGTGCTCTTTGGGGCTCGCCCGTCCCTGGCCTTGAACAGCAATCTGCACAGTGAACACCCGGACAATACGATTCAGGTGTTGATGCACGGCATTACCCGTCCGGCACGGCCCACCCTGGGTTCCATGCCCGGTTTCAAGAGCAGCATGAATGACGAGCAGATGGAAGATCTGCTGAACTATATGCGGGCGCGTTTTGCACCGGACAAACCCGCCTGGACAGGCCTGAAAGACAAGATTGCGACCATACGGGAGCAGAAGGGACACCTGTAGACGAGGCTTGTCCGCAGATAGTGTTTAGATACACGGCAGATGAAATAAAGGCGGCTTCAAGTTTTCACTTGGCCGCCTTTGTTTTATCTTGCATTGTACTCTGACACGGTTAAACCCGAGCCTGGGCCAGACTCAAAATCCATCAACCCGAAAAACCACCGGCTTCCAGAAACTTCTGTTCTTCCGCAGTGGTAGGACGCCCCAGAATCGAGTTGCGATGCGGGAAGCGGCCAAAACGCTCCACCACATCCAGATGCTCTTCGGCATGATCCAGCCAGGGACGGCCAATTTCCTGATTCAGGCGCACAGCCTCTTGCTGATCGGCCAGACTCTCCGCATGGGAGTATGGCAGGTAGCAAAACACACGGCGCTCCACCGGAATCTGTTTGTCCAGGCCCTTGGCCACCATTTCCTTGGCAATCGCCAAACCTTTTTCATCGGTCGCATACATGCGCGTGGTATTGCGAAAGGAGTTGCGTGGGAACTGATCCAGCAAAATCAGCAAGGCGTAAGCCCCTTCTGCGGTCTGCGCCCAATCATCCAGCTCCCCCTTGGCCGCACGTTCGTGCCAGTCCAAAAACCGTTCGCGAAATTCCCGGTCAAAGTCATCGGACTTGCGAAACCACTTCTCTGGCCCTGATTCAACCCAGAAATCAATCACTGCCTGAGGGTTGGGACGTGCATCTGCCATGGTGTTCTCCTGGAGCCGGTCCGGCCTCCACTGTCTGGAGGCCCGAAGTTAAACGGACAGGTAAGTGCGCCGCACTTGTTCGTTGGCACTTAATTCCTGCATGGCGCCACTGTACCGTATTTGCCCCTTCTCCAGCACATACGCCCGATCCGACACCAGCTCGGCAAAATGCAGATTCTGCTCGGACAGCAAGATGCTGACACCCGCCTGCTTCAGCTCCAGAATCATGTGCACCATCTGCTCCACAATCACGGGTGCCACACCCTCGGACGGCTCGTCCAGCAAGACCAGATAGGGATTGCCCATCAAGGTGCGCGCGACGGTCAGCATTTGCTGTTCGCCCCCGCTCATCTGCCCGCCGGGCCTGTCCTGCATCTGACCCAGATTGGGAAACAGGCTGTACAAGCGTTCAGGCTGCCAGTGCGGAGCTGCTGTGCCATCCGGCCAGCGTCGTGCGGGCTGACGGCCCACTTCCAGATTTTCCGTGACGCTTAAATCAGTAAAGATGCGTCGGTCTTCGGGTACAAATCCCAAACCGGCACGAGCAATTTCAAAAGGCTGCTTGTCGTGAATGGCTTGGCCCATGAATTCGATATGGCCGTTGGAGCGCTCCATCAAACCCATGATGGATTTCAAGGTGGTGGACTTGCCTGCACCGTTGCGCCCCATCAAGGCGACCACCTCACCGCGTTGCACAGTCAGGGACAAATCAAACAAGATATGCGCGGCACCGTACCAGGCATTCAAGCCATCCACACTCAGCAAAGGCTGCTCGTCCGCCCCGCCTGCGGCGATCCGCTCAGAACCGACTAATAAGTCCTGCGTCATGCTGGCTCCTTGTTCTCGAATGTTTTGCCTGTTCCAAAGTACACCTCCTGCACCTTGGGATGCTGACGGATATAGTCCGCATCCCCTTCGGCCACCAGCCGACCACGGGCCAACACCAGCATGCGATCCGAGTGCTCGAACACCACATCCATGCTGTGCTCGGTAAACAGCACACCCATATTGCGTTCGATCACCAGTTTTTTGGTCAGGCGCATCAGCTCATTGCGCTCCTTGGGGGCCATGCCCGCTGTGGGCTCATCCATCAGCAAAAGACGCGGATCGTTGGCCAGCGCAATCGCCAGTTCTACCCGCTTCACATCGCCGTAAGCCAGCTCGCTACAAGGCCGTTCAGCCTGCGCCAGCATGCCCACCTGATCGAGCAAATCCAGCGCACGCGCACGCTCGAACTGAGCCGCCCGACGCCAAAAGGAAAACAGCTTTTTCTGATGCGCCAGCAAGGCCATCTGCACGTTTTCCACCACCGTCAGGGATGCAAAAGTCGCGGCGATCTGAAAGGTACGGCCCACGCCCAAAGCGGCAATCTTGCGCGGGGCCAGCCCCACCAGTTCCTGATCGCCCAAACGCACCGAACCAGCAGTGGGCGTCAATTGCCCGCCCACCATATTGAAGGTGGTGGTTTTACCTGCGCCATTGGGGCCGATCAAGGCCAGGAATTCCCCGGCCTGTACATCAAACTCAATACCGTCTACGGCCAGATTGCCGCCAAACGCTTTTTTAAGACCTCGTACTTGCAGCAAACTCATGACGATGCCTCCGGTGCTACGCGGCGATGCGCCCAGCGTTTGAAAAAGCCGGCAATACCCTGCGGGAAAGCCAGAACCAGCAGCAGAATCACGCCACCAAACAAGGCGCGCCAATACTGCGTGATGCCCAGGAAGAAGTCCTGCAACAAGGTGAACACCGCTGCACCGACCACCGGACCGACCAGGGTTTGCAAACCACCCAGCAAGACCATGACCAGGCCATCCACGGATTTATTCACCGCGATCACTTCAGGCGACACACTACCCTTGGAAAACACGAACAAGGCACCGGCCAGACCGGCAAACGTGCCCGCCAAAATAAAGGTCAGCCACTGTACGCGCTTGACGGGGATACCAATGGCCTCGGCCCGCAAAGCAGAGTCCCGGCTAGCACGCATGGCATAGCCAAAGGGTGAGAACAAGATGCGACGCAAGAGGAAAGCCGCTGCCACCACCAGCAGCAAGGCAAAGTAATAATAGCGATCACCCGACAGCCATTCTGCAGGCCAGATACCGACCACGCCATTGGAGCCGCCTGTAAAGCTGTCCCACTGATAGACAATCGACCAGATAATCTGCGCGAATGCCAAGGTCAGCATGGCCAGGTAAACACCGGACAGGCGCACGCAGAACCAGCCAAAGATCAGCGCCCCCAAGCCTGCAACAGCCGGAGCCAGAACCAGGGACCAGCCCATGGACAAGGCCGCCGCTTTAAACAGCAGAGCCGCCGCGTACGCCCCCAGACCAAAGTAAGCAGCATGACCAAAGGAGTTCATGCCACCTGGCCCCATCATGAAATGCAGGCTCAAGGAGAACAGAGACAAAACCAGAATATCCAGAGCCAGCACAGGCGCGTACGGGAACCAGTCGCTCATCAAGGGCAATGCAGCCATCACACCCAGAACTACCAGCACCATGACCTGGAAAGCCCTACTACCAGCACGCAAGGGCGCTTCAATCGGAGCCGAGTTACGGCTGACGGCTTGAGCTCGCCCAAACAAGCCCCAGGGCCGGAACACCAGCACCACGGCCATGAAGATGAACTCCACCACCAGCGTCAATTTCGGAAAGGCAAAGTCCACGCCAAAGAAAGTGACCGTGCCCAGAGCGATACACAGAGCCTTCAATTCCGCGACGATCAAGGCCGCCACGTAAGCACCGGGGATGGAGCCCATGCCACCGACCACCACAATCACAAAAGCATCCCCGATCACGCTCAAGTCCAGCAGCAGATTGGCGGGTTGACGCGGTAACTGCACGGCACCACCCAAACCAGCCAGGAAGGCCCCCAGGGCAAACACACCCGTAAACAGCCAGGCCTGATTCACGCCCAGCGCACCCAGCATTTGTCGGTCATGGGTCGCGGCGCGCACCAGCACACCCCAACGAGTACGGGTCAGCAAGAGCCATAGCAAGCCCAGCACTACCGGGCCGATCACAATCAGCACCAGGTCATACACCGGGAAGAAGCGCCCTGCAATGGAAACGGAGCCGTTCAAACCCGGAGCCAATGGCCCCAACAGATCTTCTGGCCCCCACACGGCCAGGGCCCCGTCATTGATCACCAGCACCAGAGCAAAGGTGGCCAATAACTGAAACAGCTCAGGCGCTTTATAGATACGCCGCAGGAGCACGATCTCCAGCAAGGCCCCCAATGCGCCGACCAGCAAGGCGGCCACAATCAGGCCTGCCCAGAATCCCAGCGCCGAGCCCCCCATGAATTGCACGGTGGAATACGCCATGTAGATGCCCAGCATGTACAGGGAGCCGTGTGCAAAGTTGACGATGCGTGTCACCCCAAAGATCAGGGACAAACCCGCCGCCACCAGGAACAAAGACGATGCCTCGGCCAGTCCGTTAAGGAACTGAACCCATAAACCCGATAAGGCCATTACTGCCTCGCGTCAGAAGTGGCGCGCCAGATGGCGCGCCGATCTACGAAATAATGCGTTCTTGGAATTATTGATTGGCCGCGGCAGGACGCCACTGGCTGACTTGCTCATCCGTAGGCTGTACATCCTTGCCATCGGCATAACGGATATTGGTCATGATGCCCTTGCCGTCCTGCTTGGCCAGCACACCCACATAAGCCCCCTGTGTGGACTGCTGATCTTGCGTGCGGTAAGTGATGGGGCCGAAAGGCGTGACCACATCCAGACCCCGGAAAGCTTTGATCATGGCTTCCGTGTCGGTAGAGCCGGCTTTTTCAATACCGGCGGCAATCGACACAATGGTGCTGTAGCCAATAATCGTACCCAGGCGTGGGTGCTCTTTGTACTTGTCCTGATAGGCTTTCAGGAAGGCATTGTGCTCGGGCGTGTCGATGGCGTACCAGGGGTAGCCGGTGACGATCCAGCCTTCCGGCGTTTCTTCACCCAAGGGGTCCAGGTACTCCGGCTCGCCGGTCAACATGCTGACCACCGGCAAGGCGGGACTGAAGAACTGGCGCTGATTACCGGCACGAACCAGACGAGCCAGGTCGGACGCAAACAGTACGTTAAAGACCGCATCAGGCTTGGCTTCGGACAAAGCCTGCACCACGGCACCAGCATCGACCTTACCCAGAGGAGTAGCCTGTTCAGCCACGAACTCGATATCGGGCTGGGCTTCTTTCATCAAGGTCTTGAAGGTGGCAACAGCGGACTGACCGTACTCGTAGTTGGGGTACACAATCGCCCAACGCTTCTTGTGCAGCTTGACGGCTTCCGGCACCAGCATGGCCACCTGCATATAGGTGGAGTTGCGCAGGCGGAAGGTGTAGCGGTTGCCATCGGCCCAGACGATCTTGTCGGTCAACGGCTCGCTGGCCAGAAAGAAAACTTTTTTATGCTTGGCAAAGTCGGTAATGGCCAGACCGATATTGGACAAGAAGGTCCCGGTCAGCACATCCACTTTTTCACGCGAGATCAATTCTTCGGCAGCGCGTACCGCATCGCCGGGATTGGAGTTGTCGTCCTTGATGATCAATTGCAGCTGCTTGCCGTGAATCCCCCCGGCCTGGTTGATCTGCTCAACCGCCAGCTCCATCCCGTTTCGATAAGGCCCCAAAAAAGCGGGCTGGGATTTATAGCTGTTCAGCTCACCAATCTTGATCACCCCCTCGGCGGCAGCGGTGGCCCCCAAGGTTTGCAACATCATCGTTCCTGCCAGTGCTACCCCTGCAAATGTCTTGTTCATTGTCTTCTCCGTGGGCTTGTGAGGCGAAACACGACTCAGCAACTTGTCTTGTTTTAGTGATTTAAAGTGTACACATGGTATTTTTGCGAGTAAATCGGCCAAGACCTAGGGATATACCCTTGAACACTTTAAACATAAAACACAGCAAGCCACGCAGAAAGCCATTAAAGCAAGGAGACCAAGAAGAAATGAGCAGAAAAAGTAGATAGCCTGAGAAGAAGAGAGCTGTCGATATACAGTGACTACACTTAATAAGCCCAGAGATTAAAACGCAACCGCCCCGCCTGGTTCCTGCGCGCGCCGAATCATGGATTTCATAAACTGCTCCATCATATCCGCCAAAGAGGAATCAAACGGCTAAAAACGCTAGAAAGGCGGATGAGCTAATGCTCTGGATTTACAGTCTCAGGGTAGCAATCAGCCACTGCGAGTCTCGTGAACTCTCTGCCCCGATGAGGGTAAATCGTATAACTGGGGCGTGCGCGTTGGGTTGAAGTCCTGCCATTGACCATCACTCCAATTACCGTTGGCCCATTCGATGGCGTATCCCCCATTGCGCTGCAATTCACGCACCAGCACAGCTTCCTCGGCCTGCCCCAGACGCGCCGCCAGCATGACGCCCGACACCCGATTCAAGGTCTCTTTTTCAGGTCTACGGCCGCCCAGTTTCACAATACCGCCCACCATGGCGCCCACGTAGGCCCCCAAGGCAGCAAACGCAATCAACACAAACTGGGGCCAGCTTGTCATGCTCAGCAACCACCAACCCAACGCGACCCCTAGGGCGGCCCCCAGGACTACACCCAGGATGGCACCCAAACCGCCCCCTCGGGCAGCCTTATCCAAGGTTCTGTCACCTCCGATTGGATACTGCCCGTGCTGACCTCCTGGCTTAAGGTAGAAAACCTGTAGATCCTGGCTGTCCAAACCCTGCCCCTGCAGGACTCGCGCTGCTTGTTGGGCTTGATCAAACGTATCAAATTCCGCCGCAATAATGCGTTCCATAACAAGGCTCCCATATAGATGTGTTCAACAAAGAGCCAGCAAGTTTCATTCCCAGGCTGCCCTCTTCTACTGGGGAAATCCTCTATAATGTTTCACCTGGAAATATCAATACCTAAAGAATTTTGACGTTATATTCTCAAGAGATAAAAAAACAGTAGCCCCCACGGCTACTCTTGAGGAGACCAGATTTTGACTTCCCCCCGTCGCTTCCCATCCCGGCTGACCCTTGGCGTGTTGACCACCAGCGTCTTGCTGGCCGCCTGTGCCAGCGCACCTGTAAGTGAGCGCAGCGTCACCATCAAGCGCGACAGCTACGGCACGCCGCATATCTATGCTGACAGCACCTATGGCCTGTTCTATGGCTATGCCTATGCTGTGGCCACAGACCGTCTATATCAGATGGAAATTGCCAAGCGCTCCGGCTGGGGAACGGTAGCGGAGGTTCTGGGAGCGGACTTCCTGGAACTGGACAAAGTCACCCACAACAATATCGACCCGGACTCCATACGCAAGCAATTGGCCGCCCTGTCCAAAGAAGACCGCGCCATGTTTGAAGGCTATGCCGCTGGCTTTACCCAGCGTGTGCGCGAGGTAAAAGCCCAGCGCGACACCTTGATGCCCAAGGAGTTTCTGGACAAGGGCTTCGAGCCTTCTGAATGGCAGCCTGAAGACATTGCCATGGTCTGGGTGGGCCTGATTCTGAACCGCTTCTTTGCCGGTACGGCAGAAGTAGCCAACCTGAATCTGCTGGAAACCCTGAAGGCCGACCAGGGCGCGGAACGTGGCGAACAGCTCTACAAGCAATTGCGCTGGCTGAATGACCCCACCGCCCCCACCATCATTGCGCAGCCTGAAGCCAAGACCGCTCTGGCTGATTTGCCCACACAGTTGCAGGCCCTGTCCTCGCAAGCAGCGCAAGACTATCTGCACAAGCAAGCCGTGGCCCTGGGCCCCACCGTGGCTGCCGGCACACCTACGGCCAGTAATGCCTGGCTGCTGGGCCCTGGAAAGACGACTCACGGCCATGCCGTGCTGTACAACGGCCCGCAACAAGGCTGGTACACCCCGTCCATTACCTATAGCGTCGGCCTGCATGGTGCGGGCTACGACCTGACCGGCAGCACTGCCGTGGCCCTGCCCGCCATCCTCTTCGGCACCAATGGCCAGATTGCCTGGGGCTCCACCGTGGGTTCGCTGGATACCAACGACGTTTACCAGTTGCGCTTGAAAGACGGTGATCCACACAGCTACTGGTACAACAATGCCTGGCGTTCCATGGAGCACAAGCAGGTACGCATCAAAGTGCGTGACCAGGACGACGTGACGCTGGACATCTACCGTGCGGCCCAAGGTTATGTCAGCAGCTGGGACAAGAAGAACAACACGGCCTACGCCAACCGTCGCACCTGGGAAGGCCGGGAAATTGAAACCCTTTTGGGCTGGGCACATGCGGCCAAGGCCAAGAACTGGGATCAATTCATGGCCCAGGCAGCCCGCGTCAGCGCCTCCATTACCTGGTTCTATGCCGATACCAAAAACAATATCGGTGCCGCTGCCTTGGGCCTCTTGCCCCAGCGCCCGGCCAGTCAGGCCATCCAGTTTCCGGCAGCAGGCGACGGCAGCATGGAATGGCAAGGCTTTCTGAGCTTTGAGCACAACCCGAAAGTCTTGAACCCGCAGCAAGGCTATATCGCCAGCTGGAACAACAAGGCTTACGGCGCCTTGCTGGCCGACAACTCCAACTTCTCCTATGTGGACCGCGTGCAGGAACTGCTGGCACCGCTGCAAGCCAAGCAACGCCTGAGCGATGCAGAAATCTGGGGCATTGATTCCCTGGGCGCACGCTCTGACCTGAATGCGCGCTACTTCGTCCCCCTCATCCAGGAAGCCGCCAAGCTGCCACGTGCCAGCGCCCTGGCCCGTCAGGCAGCCGAGCAGTTGAAAGGCTGGGACTACAAGCTGCACGTAGCCAGCAACGGCAAGCAATACGAAGGCAGCGCCCCGGCTGTGATGCAGGCCTGGATGCAAGCCGCGGTGCCGGTATTCCTGAAAGGTCGTTTGCCGGACAACGTCTACAACACTTACACGCAAAGCCTGTACCCGGCCATGGATGATCCACGCAGCGCCCAGCCAGCCGCTGCGGCCAAGCTGATCTGGAACGCCATCCAGGGTCCATCGGCCGGAGTGCCACAAACGATTGATTTCCTGCAAGGCCGTCCGGCCCAGGAACTGGTGCTGGACGCACTGGAACTAGCAGCCGCCTCCTTGCAGAAGTCACAAGGCGCACAAGCCCAGCAATGGCGTGCTCCCTCTGTTTCCATGCTGTTTGCGGCACGCAATGCGATTGGGGTGCCTTGGTCTGACCCTGCGCACGAGCGCCGCATCATGCCGTATCTGAACACTGGCAGCGCCCGTTTCCAGTATGTAATGGATCCTGCTGGCGTACGTATGTGCTCGGTGATGGCTCCCGGTCAAAGCGGTTTCATCAACCCCAAAGGCGAAGCCGATACGCATCACTCGGATCAGCTGGAGATGTATGCCGCCTTCAAGTGCAAGAGCGATGCCATCAGCGCTCAGGACATAGACAAGTCCAGCCAGGGCAGCCAGACCCTGCGCTACTAAGTAGCCAATCAAAACGGGGCCTGGAGCATTTGCTGCTCCAGGCCCCGTTTCTTTTTGCATTGCCAGACAGGCTTAGCCCTTCGCCACCACCTGATTGCGACCGGCGCGCTTGGCATCGTACAAGCGCTGGTCAGCCTGCATCAGCACATCCTCAATCACCTGACCGGGCTGGCACACCGCCAAACCCATACTGGCCGTAATCTGGAAAGGCTCGCGGTCGTGGTTATAAAAGGTTTGTGCCTGCACCTGACGCAAGAGCAAATCAGCAAAGCTCAAAGCCTGCGCATCACTGCGCCCGGCCAGAATCAGCACGAACTCTTCGCCGCCATAACGGGCCGCCAGATCATCCGGCCCCAGATGCGCCTTGAATAAAGAGGCGGTACGCGTCAATACATCATCCCCTACCGAATGCCCGTGGGTATCGTTGATCTGCTTGAAATGATCCAGATCCACCATCAGCACATGCAGTTTTTCCTGGACTGGCCCCTGTCCCAATTGACGGCTGACCGCGCCCCGGTTCAATAGCCCGGTCAGGGTATCGTGCGTGGCTTGCCGGTATAAACGCAGCAATAGCCCAAGATGAAAATAATTGGCGGTCAGGGCAACAACCAGCAAGGCACTCAAGAGCCAAAGGTCTTGCAAACCTTTCATGGTCATCCAGGTTCCAGAACTGACACTGGCCAGGACCTGCAAGGCAATTAATGCGCCCCCTACCAAAGCAGATTCCAGCAAGGTGAAGGGAAAAATGCTTAAGGTCGCCACCAGCAGGAAAGGAATAAAGCCGTAGCCCAGCACCACGTAATGCCCTGCCCCCGAGAGCGTCAGCAGCATATACGCGTAAAAAGAGGCCGGCAAAATAAAAACCAGCCCGCTTAAAACATAAATGCGGGTGATGCGCTGGTGGCCATTGAATGCCAGCCACACACACAAGATCAATCCCCCCAGGCTTAAAACCCGTATCGCCATCAAATGCGTGGGCCAGCCAGGTAAAACCAGCCAGTCCATCAAGGTCCAAAGGGGGGTCAACAAAGCAAATAACAAGCCGACCAGGATGACACGGCTGCGCAAATACTCCATCCGGGCATGAATGAAGTCACGAGAATGATATTTCCCGCTCAGTGTGTCGCGCACCGAGCTGATACTGATCGCTTGCAAGTTTTTCCAGCCTTCCAGAACTGTTCCCATCAATCAATTCGCTAAGAAGAAACAAAGTAACATAATCGCAATTTTTAGTTACATAAGTTTAAAAAACAAGCTGTCAGTTTTTTCAGGGTCAGCCATGCTGACCCTGACTTACCATCACATCACTTGAGATTGTTTGCTCATCCAGCTAATTACCTCTTCCAACATCGGTTCGCCCGAATCCTGCGGGCGCCACAACAGACCGAGCTGACCATGCAAGCGCGGGTCGCTCCAGTCCAGTTCCAAGATACACAGCTCCGGGTAGACCGGCACCATGCTGCGCGTCATGGGTACTAAAAAATCACTGCCGACCGCGACACGGGCATTGGTATGCGCGTAAGCGGATTCAATGGCGCAGGTGGGATACGGCAGGCCCTTGGCATCCAGGCTCAACTCGAAACTGCGTCGCATCGGGCTGTTCCGGGGTGGCAATATCCAGGGATATTCCAGCGTCTGCTCCCAGGTCACCTCATCTTGCTGCGCCAAAGGATGCTTGCGGCAAGCCGCCACGCCCAAGGGCACCATGCCCAGCGGCAGATACGCCATCGCCGGATTGCGGCCCGCTTCATCCACACGGCCAATAACCAGATCCAGCTCGCCCTGCTCCAGATTGCGACTCAAAATATCCAGCGTGCCCTCCTGAATGCGGATATGGCATTGCGGATCGCGCTCGTGCAAATACACCAGCAGTTGCGGCAAATAAACCGCCGCCACCATAGGCGAAATACCCAAGGTAAATTGCTGGCGAAAACCCTGCCGGTATTGCTCCAGAGTGGCACTCATGCGGTCAAGGCGATTCAACACCCCCTGCGCCTGGGAAACCAGCGCCAGGGCTGCAGGCAAAGGCTCAATGCCACGAGCATGGCGCTCAAATAAGGGCATGCCTATATTGTCTTCAAAATCCTTGAGCCATTTTGACAAGGCAGGCTGAGTCATATTGGACTGCCGGGCCACATCGCTCATGCTTTTTTCTTCGCACAGACGAATTAAAACCTGCAGATGCTTTAAGCGAATGCGTTCACTCCAGCTCATGACTTACCTATATGAAAGAGGTATATATACCTGCAAGTTATTCAATTTAACATTATGGCTACAGCTTCCATAATGGGTATACCCAAAGCTACAAAATAGGCACTTCATGTCTCAATCAGTACCCAATTTTTTATTGATTATTGCGGATCAACTCCGCGCTGACCATTTAGCCTGTTACGGCAATAAAGAAATAAAAACGCCCAATCTGGATGCTTTAGCAGCTCGCGGTTGGAGTGCTGATCGATTTTACGTCGCTACCCCCATCTGCATGCCCAACCGTGCATCCCTGATGACCGGTCGCATGCCCTCGTTGCACGGTGCTCGTCACAACGGGGTTCCTCTGCCACTGGACTCCAGCACTTTTGTCGATGTACTGCGTCAAGCGGGCTGGAGCACGGCATTGGTAGGCAAGGCGCACCTGCAAAATATAACGGATACGCCACCACTGTACCCACGTCCGGATGATCCGCCGACCAAGGGTGAAGCGCGTCCTCCCCTGCCTACTAACGATTACGGCCAGGAATGTGGCCAATGGTGGCGCGACCGTCCCGATCACGGCGTGCAACTGCCTTTTTACGGCTACGAGCACGTGGACCTGGCTATTGATCACGGCGATCAGGTCTGGGGTGACTATGGTCGCTGGCTGCAGGATGAACACCCTGAAATCGCCGCCTTGTCCGGCCCTGAAAACGCCGTCCCGACCCCCGACTACGAGTTAAGCCGTATTGGCCAAGCCTGGCGTACCCGTGTGCCAGAAGAGTACAGCACCACGGCCTGGATTGGTGAACGCACCCGCGCTGTGCTGGACAAATATGCCCAGGAACAACAGCCCTTCTTTATTCAGTGTTCTTTTCCGGACCCGCACCACCCTTACACACCCCACGGTCAGTACTGGGACATGTACAAGCCGGAAGAGGTCAGCCTGCCTGACTCCTTCCACCTCGGGCCGCATCCCCTGCCTGCGCATCTGCAATTGCTGCATCAGCTGCGTGATGAGGGCAAAGCCATCAAGCACACACCCACGCTGTTTGCCTGCTCCGAGCGCGAAGCCCGTGAGGCGATTGCGCTGAACTACGGCTCCATCACCCATATTGATGCCGAGATCGGACGCATTCTGGATCATCTGGAGCGCACTGGTCAGGCGGAAAACACCATCGTCATGTTCATGAGTGATCATGGCGACTTCATGGGCGACCATCAGTTGATGCTGAAAGGTCCTGTGCATTACCAGAGCATCATTCGCAGCCCCTTTATCTGGTTTGACCCCAGAAATGCGAAAGCGCAAGGCACAAGTGGAGCTGTCTGTTCTACCATTGACGTCGCGCCTACGGTGCTGGAGCGTGCGGGCCAGTTGCCCTACAACGGCATTCAGGGTCGCTCCTTGCTGCAATTGATGCAAAACGAAGCAGTGGATTGGCGCAAAGGTGTGCTGATCGAGGAAGAAAACCAGCGCAAGCTGTTCAATACGCCTATTCGCACCAAGCTGCGTTCGCTGGTCACGCAGCAGCATCGTTTAAGCCTGTACGAAGGCGGTCAAATCGGAGAGCTGTACGATCTGCAAGCCGATCCGCTGGAACAACATAATTTGTGGAATGAACCGGACGCGCAAGCGTTAAAAACAACGCTTTTGTGCCAATTGATCGATACCATGATGGCTCACAGCGAAACCAGTCCCCTGCCCTTGGCGATAGCGTGAGCTGAAGACCTTTAACTACCCCTATCTGGAGACATCTATGCCCACCCTTTCCTTGCTGCGCAAAGTAAGCATTTGTGCGCTGATCTTACCTTTGGCTACGCCAGTCCAGAGTGCCGAGGTGGCCACAATTGTGGTCAGTTCCGTGGCAGGCGGCCCGCTGGATGTCCTGGGTCGCATGTTGGCCCGCGAGGCCACTGAAACCACCGGTCAGACGATTGTGGTGGAGAACCGCGCGGGTGCGGCAGGCACAATTGCTGCCGAAGCGGTGGGCCGAGCCAAGCCGGATGGCAATACCTTGCTGCTGACACTGGATACGGTTGCCACGGCCAATCCGCATATTTACGTCAACAGCAAGTTCAAGATCGGGGAGTCCCTGGAGCTGGTGTCCTTGCTGGGTACTTTTGACCAGGTTCTGGTGGTTCCCAGCAAGACCGGCATCACCACACCTGCCGAGTTTCTGGAGCGTGCTCGCGCCAAGCCCATGAATTACGGTTCGGCCGGTATGGGTTCGCCTGGGCATTTGATGATGTCGGCCTTGACGCAAGATAGCGGTATCAAACTGGATCACATTCCGTATCGCAGCAATAGTGCTGTGGTCAATGATATGTATGGCGAACGTCTGGACAGCGGCTTTCTGACGATTGCTGGTGTTTTGGGTCCGATCAAGGAAGGTCTACTGACGCCATTGGCAACGTCCGGTGGCAAGCGCAATCCATTGCTGCCTGAAGTCCCTACTTTGGCCGAAGCGAAGTTGCCAGGCCTGGAGAACTTCAACGAGAGCTTCTCGTACCTGGTGTTCACCACCAAGGGTTCACCTCCAGAGAAAATCAAGGCTTGGAACGACTTGCTGAGCGATATCGTGAAACGTCCTTCTACCGCCGAGACTTTGCGGATGCTGGATATTCAAGCCTACGATTCGTCCAAGGTTTCTCCAGCGCAATGGGTGCAGCAGCGCAGTGCTCGCTGGGAGCAGATTGTACGGGATAACAATATTCGCTCTGATCAGTAATTGCTGGAATGACAGCCCCTGAAAACTGAACTGCATCCCAAAGGTTGGATCAATGCCCTGCCTTATGAGGTCAGTTCAGAACCAGGGGCTGTTTTTTTGGGACTACGTAGGCGCGTAGGTATTACTGAGAGGAGGCTTTCTTCGTGGAGTTGCTTCGGGGAGGCTTAAGGCCTGAAGGCGATGCAGCTCGGTAAAGAAGGGAGCAGGAGCAGGGAGCCGGTTAGTGCAGGTGTAGCAGTGGTCGGGCTGAGCACTTGCCGGTGCTGCGCACCGGTGCCCTTGTCAGGAGATAGCTACGGGCGCACCCTGAACTCCCGGGGTGGTTCGTCCCCCGGACGAACCACAAGCGCCCCGGTCAAACAACAGGGTGCTTGCATCCCTACGCTATCTATCTCCTGACCGCGGCAAGTACTCTGATCCGCCCGACCACTGCTACACCTGCACCAACCGGCAGACTCACACTACTCTGCTCCCTTCTTTTTAGAGTAGAACTGAATGGCTCAATACGACGTGAGGTTTACTGTTTTTACGCCCTGTTGATACTGCGGAAGCAATGGCGCCAGAAGTGGCCACCACCACCACCACCACCACCACCACCACCAACAACAACAACAACAACAACAACAACAACAACAACAACAACAACAACAACAACAACAACAACAACAACAACAACCAAAGCCAAAGCCAAAGCCAAAGCCAAAGCCAAAGCCAAAGCCAAAAGAGTAGCGCCCAAAAACCTTACAGCCTCCTACAGCATCATAAAAAAAGCTACTTAATTCCCACCCACTTTTTTCCTCAACTCCAGTCACCCCGCCTATCACCCACGTACTCAAACCAAGCTCAAAACCCGTCTGAGGCGTCCCAAGAAAAACGAAACCACCTTTCAACAAGTCCAAACCATTTCTACTCTCCAGTGCTGTTTGGGCTTTAACCCGTGCTGCTTGTTTTCTTGTGGGGCCCGGGGACGGCTTGGCGGGCGAGTCAGGGCTCTTGCCGCCGGCAGAGTGCTGGGGCGGGATGCAAGGGGCGTGCTGTTTGAGGAGCACGCTTGCGGTTTGTCCAATGGGATGGACGCCCCTACCCGCACCGGCATCCTATGTGCCAAAGTGGGCGTATCACCAACCACTTGAACCGAGCGAGGCGTCCATCATGAAGATTACGACACTAGGTATCGATCTGGCAAAGCAAGTCTTTCAACTGCACGGCGTCGATGAACAAGGCAAAACCGTGTTAAGAAAACAGCTCAAACGCGACCAGATGGCCACGTTCTTCGCCACCTTACCGGTCTGCCTGATTGGCATGGAAGCATGTGGAAGTGCGCATCATTGGGCCCGTAAATTAGAATCGTTCGGGCATACCGTACGCTTGATTGCCCCTCAGTTTGTTAAACCCTACGTTAAAACCAACAAGAACGATGCTGCTGATGCCGAAGCCATCTGCGAGGCAGTGGCTCGGCCTAACATGCGGTTTGTACCGATCAAAAATATCGAACAACAGTCCGTCTTGGCCTTGCACCGGGCTCGACAAGGGTTCGTACGGGCACGGACCGCACAGGCCAATCAGATCCGCGGATTACTGGCTGAGTTCGGGCTGATCGTCCCACAGGGAATCTCTCACCTGCATACACGTGTCCCTGCGCTACTCGAGCAGGCGAATCAGGAGCTGACGGGCTCATTTCGATTACTCATACTCCGGCTCCTGGATCACTTAAAAGAGCTGGATAAACAGGTCCATGAGTTGGAGCGGCAGATTAAAGCCTGGCATAAGGCCAATGAAGCGAGCTGCCGACTTGAGAAAGTTGCGGGCATTGGCCCGATCACCGCCAGTGCCTTGGTTGCCACGATCGGCGATGCCAAAAACTTCACCAATGGCCGACAGTTAGCGGCGTGGCTAGGCTTAGTGCCCAAGCAGCACTCCAGTGGTGGCAAGTCCGTGCTCCTGGGAATCAGCAAACGAGGAGATCAATATCTACGTACCTTGTTAATTCATGGCGCTCGAGCGGTGATCTATCGTGCACGGCAAGCCGCAGAGCCCACCGGTTGGCTACAACGACTCTTGCAGCGATCTCACGCTAACGTAGCGGCTGTTGCATTAGCCAACAAAAATGCCCGTATCGTCTGGGCGTTACTGGCCAATCAACGAACCTTCCAGCCTGACTACACGCCTGACGGCTCATAGTCAGGCTGGACTGAGCTTCCCCTTAAAAGCCACTATTAACCCTTCTCCCGATTGCTCAGGCAAACACGACATGATGGCAAGATAGGTCAGACCGTGGTTGGTTAAACCCGATGTCCCCCAGGCACTAAGCAGTGCGCTTGTCCGATTGAGGCACCAACCAGCAGAACCCATCAGGGACCGCCGCTGACGCGGCAATCAAGTCCGGATGTACGGGTGCAATCTCGACCCACTGTCCAACATGAAGTGAGTGCTTGGCAAAACAGGGGCGTCCATGTACGGGGGACAAACCGCGCTCCGAGTTCACGACCCGCCCGCCCCAGCACTCTGACAAGGGTACCCACGCGCAGCGTGGGCAAGAGACCCGCCAAGACAAGCCGTCCCCGGGCCCCACAAGAAAACCATCCACTCCCTTACGCAAAGCCCAAACAGCACGTCCAGAAGAAAACCTCCCCTGTCAGAACCAACCTCCTCCCAATTCAAATAAGCCCTCGCACACAGCGCTCCAAAACACACCAAGCCCCGATCAGGCGGTAATACATCAGTCCAAACTAATCCCAGCCTTAGTCACGATGTCGTGCCAGTAATCCGCCTCTGCAGGCAGCTCCTTGCGGAACTCCTCGGCCGACACCTTGGACAGCAAATACCCCTGATCCAGCAGCTTCTTGCGAATCTCGGGATCGGCCAGCACCTTCTCCAAAGCCCCTTCAATCTTGGCCACAATCTCCGTATCTGTCCCGGCAGGAACCGCCAAGGCCCACCAGTTGCTGATCACCACATCCTTGTAGCCCAGCTCCTCCATCGTCGGTACATCGGGCAAAGCCGGGAAACGCTCTGGCAAGGCCACTGCCAAAGCCTTCAAACGCCCCTCTGGCAAAAAAGCAGCCCCCAAGCCGTAGCTGCTGACAAACATCTGCACTTCATTGCTCAACAAGGCCTGAATCCCCGGTGCCGAGCCGCGGTAATGAATACCCAGCATGTCGCCTTCCAGAGCCTCGGACAATTTCCAGGCCGACAGCTCCGGCGTGGTGCCTGCCCCCGGCGTCCCGTAATTCACTTGCCCTTTGCGCTGCTGCACGTAATCCCGGAATTCAGCCATATTCTTGACCGGCAACTCCCCATTCACATAAACAAACGCCGCCGCATCCGCCACCTTGTTGATCACATGCAAATCCTTGAATGGGTCATAGCCCATGTTCTTGTACAAGAACTGATTGATCACAAAATTATTGGTGGCTGAAAACAGCAAGGTATAACCATCCGGCTTGGAGCGCGCCACCATCTGCGTGCCGATATTGCCGCCCGCGCCGGTCTTGTAATCCGTAATCACCGTTTGCCCCAGCTCCCGAGACAGCTCGGGCTGCAAGATACGGAAAATAATGTCACCCGCCGCTCCCGGAGGGTAAGGAATCACCACTCGCACAGGATGATCGGGATAATCCGCCCAGACCGGTCCCACTGCCCCCAGGCCAAGCGCAGCTACAAGGCCCACCATCGTCTTTTTAATTGCCAGCATCTTGTCTCCCCCGCGCGCCTTTTACAGGTCTATGCGCATCAAATCCGTTGCCAAACGCAAATCGCCTTTGTAGCTTTTGCGAATATCCCGAGCCACTTCGTCCAGGCGCTCCGGCCCCATCAAATCAACCGGCAGATGATTACCCGCCGCACGTTTAATCACCGGACTGGTGGAATCGTAATGCCCAAAATGGGTCGCCACTAAACTCTTCACATTGGCTTTGCGAGCAATCTCACCCAACTGCAAAGGGCTGGTATGTGCAAACGTTCCTACCCCGGATTCCGCACGATGCTTCAGGAAAGACTCCGGGAACGTGCACTCGTGTATCAGCAAATCGGCATCCTGCGCCAGACGTATCATGGACTCGCAAGGAGCCGTGTCGCCACTGAACGCCACCACCTTGCCTTCGGCCTCCATGCGGATACCAAAGCAATCCGTAATTTCGGTAGGAATGTGATCCACCACATCAATGTAGATCTTGACGTCCTCGTCCTCGTACATCAGGCCGGGTTCCACCTCGAAAACCTCGGGACGTACAGCTTCAATGTTTTTCTGACGAGCCGGATAGGCCGCACGGGCCTGAATATCCACACGGAAAGCACCGTTCTCGAAGGAATGATCCACAAAATCCTGCGTGCCTTTAGGACCAAAAACCTTCAGCTTGCCTTCACGATTAAAAACCCAGCTGGACAGCACGAAAAACGGCAGGCCGCAAACATGGTCATAGTGCAGATGGCTTAAAAACACCCACGGCACATCAGCCGGATTGATATTGGCCTTCACCATCTGACGCGTGGACCCTTCGCCGCAATCAAACAGGTAATTCTTGCCGTTCTCCAGCGTCACCAAAATGGACGACTGAGCACGGTCGGGATCTGGCAGCGCAGCGCCGGTACCAAGCATGGTTATCTTCACGTAAAACTCCTCCAAACAGATAAAAACTTCCGGCACCAAAACAGTGCCTTTTCCATAAAGTCATAAAGTTCTATTTTTAGGACTTTATGGAAAAAGTGTACACCTCGCTATCCAGCGGAATAACTTGGTGTTTTTACCTAGGAGTGTCGCAAAGGCGCATCGCGCCTGGAATGGCAGGCTTAGAAACCAGGTGTCAGCTCAGTCTGAATGCTGAGGTATTTGGCAGGATAAAAGACCTGCGCCGCATAAACCAGTTGATTCGCACGGTTCATGATCAGGCGAATCACCCGCACGACGGGCATGCCTATATCCATGCTCAAATGACGCGCCAGGTCCGCATCAGCAACCCGCACCGTCAGGGTTTGACGAACCGTATGAATCTGCTCGCGAGCCAGACGATTGAGCACCAGCAGCACAGGCTCCTGACTTAATTCAGGCTGCAAGGTCTGGGCCAAAGCTTGCAGGACATACACCGTATTCAGGCTATAAGCCACGCCATCGGCGTAATTGATGCGATTGGTCCACCAGTACTCATCCGGCAAGGACTGGCCGGTAATTTCAATGGGCAAGGCTCCCGCACCACTGCCCAGCTCCACCATGACCGAATCCAGACGCGTCAAATGCTCGATCAAGGCATCCCAATTGGTGGGCAACATCAGCCAATGATCCTGTGCAACGTCGCCAATCACAAAAGTGCCTTTGCCACGCGTACGCTCGATCAGGCCTTCGTGCTCCAGTTCGTCCAGAGCCGCACGCACAGTAGCACGCGAAACCCCGTATTCCTGCATCAGCTCTTCCAGCGTGGGGATACGCGTCCCCACCGGCCATTCACCACGCTCCAGGCGCGCTCGCAAGGTATATTTCACCTTGAGCGACAGAGGCAATTTGGACTGTTTGCGCAGCGAAGAACGTGTGGGATCAACCATACGAAAAGGCAACCAAGCACAGGAAAGTGACAAGCTCACATCATAGCCTGCGATGCGGTAAGCCGGAGATATCCCAAAAAGGTTTAATCTTGAACAAGCAAGGCGTTTATTTTTGCAAAAGTTGGTAAACGAAAATTAAACGGATCGGATACATTATCCCAATCATTGCTTAACTCTTGATACGAGCCCGAGCCCATGGATGTTTTACCTTCCTCTGCCTCGCACTTGGCCCAAATTTACCTGCTCGGTACCTACCGACTACTGGTTCAAGGACAATGCCGCGCACAAATCATCAATTACGATAAAGCGCGTATCTTATTGTCCATGTTGGCTTTGGCGCAGGGTAAACCCATCAGTCGCAGCCGTCTGGCGGAAACGATCTGGCATGAAGACCCTATCAGCGTGGGCCGCGCTCGTTTGCGCCACGCGCTGCATGCCTTGCGCCGTGCTTTTGAAGGCTGCGATCAGGCCCTGCACATTACCAATGACAGCCTGGCGCTGGATCCCAGCCATACCCAGGTGGACGTGCTCAGCTTGCTGCAGCACCCCAGCCAGCCGTCCCTTAGCGATCTGGAGCGTCTGAATCTGTATCAGGGCCCCTTGCTGGGGCAAGTGAAACTGCATCATGGCGAGCAGTTGCAAGACTGGTTGCAAGATACGCAGCAAAACATTCGGCAAACTCTGTCGCAATGTCGTGACCGTTATATTCAGTCCGGCCTGAGCGCCCTGCCTGCGCCGCAAGCAATCAGTTACCTTAAACGCTGGCTTGTGATCTGGCCCGAAGAAGAAAAACTGCACCAGGAGCTGATTCGTCGGCTGAAACAGGAAGGCCAGCACGAAGCCGCCCTGCACGCCTACGAGCAATGTTCCGTCCTGCTGGCCGATCGTCTGGGTTGCGAGCCCAGCGCGCAGACGCGCAACCTGGTGGATTTGCCGGCGCGCTCGGTCAGCCCCGCAAAATCCATGCCCACAACCGTTTCCCTGCGCCTGCGTCCCTTGGCGGCAGTGGGTTTTTGTCTGCGCTTTGAGCCCAGCCACCGCCACGCCCGCGAAAAAGGCGGGCAACTGCTGGAGCACAGCCGCAAGACTTTGCAGCACTTGATCGAACAGCATGGCGGCTGGCCCTGTGAAGCTGGCCCCAGTCAACTGATTGCCTATTTTGGTTATCCCGAACTGCTGGAAGCGCCCGTTAACCAGGCGGCCGCTTTGGCGCGCGTGGCTGCGACCTTGCGCATGGACGAGCACATCAAGCTGAGCATCGCCCTGCATGCTGATCTGGCCATGGACGATCAAAGCGCCTACCCGGACCCATGGGGCCAGTTGGCACAAGTGGTCTTGCCCTTGAGCTGGGAGGCCGCCCCCGGCGCGCCGCGCATCAGCGTGCAAGCCGCTCTGCGTCTGGACACCAAGGATATTCAAGGGCCTGTGGGCCGCCAGAACGAGGCTCTTTGGCTGAACCTGAGCCCCTCCGAAACAGAACATGCACGGTTGACCAGCCGCGTTTATGGTCGCTCGCAAGAGTTTGATCACCTGGTGCAGGCCTGGTCGCATATAGGCTCGAATCGGGCCTTGCACCACATTGCCATTCATGGGCGCGCACATATTGGCAAAAGCCTGCTGGTGCAGTCTTTGGCGGACTATGTTCAAAAAACTGCCCATCACTGCATTGTGCTGCATTGTCGCGAGGACAAGCGACGCGTGGCCTGGCACCCGATCCGCCTCTGGCTGCACGAGCAAATCGCCAACTACATCACCGCGCAAAACAGTAAGCAACGCGACCCGTTCTCTGTTCAGACCTTGCAAGAGGCACTGGAAATCAGCCCCAAACAGGCCCAGTCCTTGCATCAGTGGCTAAACAGCGGCCCTGACGAGCAGGATCTGAACGAGCCATCCACGGCGCATATGGACCTTCTGTTCAATCTGCTTAGTGGCCCTGGCAATTCCCCGCGCCGCCGTTTGCTGATTATTGAAAATGTGCAGTGGGCCGACCCGCCTACGCAACGTCTGATCCGCTTGCTGGCGCATACCGCCCCTCGCCACCCAACCTTGCTGCTGACCACCAGCCGCAAGCCTGGTCATGGCCTGGAGCGTGCCGAGCATCTGAGCTTGCGCACACTGGATCGCTCCAGCATCAACAGTCTGCTAAGCAGCCAACGGGGTCAGCGTCTGGCGCGCGACAAACGCAGCCGCCTGGTCAAGTTAAGTGCAGGTAACCCCGGCCATGCCAATGAGCTGCTGCGCGGTCACGAGCTCAATAGCGAATGCCATGACGCCTTGTGTCTGACCGACCTGATCTGCACTCAGTATCACAGCCTCTTGCCCGCAACACGCCACATCCTGACCAGCATCGCCTTGCAGGATGAGCCCATTGCCATTGACGAACTGGCCCTGATGCTGCGTCTGGATAACACCGCCTTGAGCGGCGGACTGGATACGCTGGCTACGCTGGATTTGATTGATGTGCATGACAAGCATGTTTCCTGCCTGCCCTTGATCTCCCAGGCACTGGAACGCGTGGCCATGCAGGAGGAACTGCGCCAGGCTCACTACGCCATTGCCCAGCACGGTATCCGCCGTCGTCATGCTCCCGAACAGGTTGCCCTGCACTTGTGCGAGGCCGAAAGCGCAGAGGCCGCCTTCTGGTGGCAACGCGCCGCCCGTGAAGCCTTGGCGCAAGATAATCTGCGTCAGGCCAGCCAGTATCTGCAACGCTCCCTGAACCGCAGCGACTTGATCGAAGACCTGCAAGTACGCCAAACCCTGCAGTTTGAATGCCGCATGCTGCAAGGCGCGATCGAGTCCTCCCTGTACGGCCCGGCCTCTGCCTCTACCGCCATGGCCTACGAACTGGGACATGGGCTGCATGACGAGCATGACTCGGATCAGGTCATGATCAGCTTGTGGACGGCCTGGACGGCTTTCCAGGCCCAGGGCAACTTCGAGCAGGCCTTGCAAAAAGCACGTCAGCTGCTGGCCCTGGCCAATGAAACCAGCCACGACCAGAACCGCAGCTGGGCCTTGTATGCCATAGGCCAGCACGAACTATGGAAAGGCAATGTCGGCAATGCCATCCAGACGCTGAACCTGAGCCTGGCGGTCTTTGATGACCTGAAAGAGCAGAACAGCCGGCAGGCCATTGCCGAGCATTTCCCCCAGTCCATTACCTTTGGAACCTTGAGTGTCGCCCTGGCATTGAAGGGCGATATGGACGCCGCTCAGCAGCACACGCGTCTGGCCCTGCAAAGCCTGCGCAGGGATACCGCTTTCTCCCTGCGCGCCATTACTCATTTGTTCGTCATGCAGGCCTACTACCTGATGGAACAACTGGAAGACTGTCAGCAGGTGGCCGAACTGTCCTTGCAGGAGCTGCAAAAGTCGCATAACCCCGAGCCCTGGTCTGCGCTTAGCCGCTCTTACCTGCACTACTGCCAAGTGATGCTGCAAGGTCGCGAAGCCAGCCTGCATTCCCTGCTCGATTGCGTACAGACTGCCCAGTACGGATTGCCGATTAGCGCGGATGGCCTGATGAGCCGGATCGCCCGCGCCATGATACGTCTGGGGCGCAGCAATGAAGCCATGCCCTGGCTGGACAAGGCCGCCGCTCAAGGCCTGCGCTATGACACGGACAGCCTGCGCACAGAGCTGCACTGTGTACGCGGCGATGCCTGGATGGCGCTGGGTGAAAATGCCCAGGCTTTGCAGGAATGGAACCTGGCCGAGCAGCACATGGAAAAGTACGGCCTGCATCGCTATGCAGACTGGATTCAGACACGCCGGCAGGCCGTGCAAAAGCTCAAGGTCTAGTCAGCAGAAAAACGCGGCCAGATGAATATGCCCCCAAGAATGCAAACATCATCCTTGGGGGCATTTCACATCCCTAGCAGGGAACCGGGTGTGCTTTAAAGCAGCCACTCGATAGGCAAGATAGACAGCACACCGACTCCGGCCCTGCGCCAGATGCTGGCATTTGGCTCGGACGTGAAAAAGCGCTCGGTGCCGTCTTCGTTCAGCTGAATCCATACTAGGTCGCCATTCTTGTCCAGTTCGACACGATAACTGCGGTAAGGCAGGACTTCCTCGAAACTCTTGGACAAGGCTTGAGCCATTTCCGGGCTTTCAATAATAAAGCCCAGTTCCGTATTCAAATTGATCGAGCGCGGATCGAAGTTGAAAGAGCCCACAAACAGGCGTTTGCCATCCACGGCAAAGGTCTTGGCGTGCAGCGCCGAGCCCGAACTGCCAAAAGGCCCCGAACCGTGGCGCGTAGGCTTGTCCATGGTGGGCCGCAGCTCCAGCAGCTGCACGCCAGCTTCCAGCAAGGCTTTGCGTCGTTTCGCATAGCCGGCATGCACAGCGGTTACGTCCGTGGCAGCCAGGGAATTGGTCAGAATGCGCACCTTCATGCCAGGCCGTTGCATCATCGCTTCAAAAGCGCGTACGCCAGCAGCGGTGGGCACAAAATAAGAGGACACCAGGTCCACCTGACTGGTGGGTTTGCCCAGCACATGGTCCATTTGCCAGACCATCAACTGCTCTGGATTGACCGGGCCCAAAGCCTTGGCCGGGTCGTCACTGATCATGGTGGTACGGGCCCACTGGAAATCCAGCTCGCCACGCACCAAATGGCTGACCAGATCCGATTCACGCAGCACCTGCTGATAATCCTTGGCACGTGGCTGGGCTTCGGCCTCTTGCAACTTCGCCTGAAACTTCACCAACGCTTCCGGACCGCCCGGCTTGATCAGGCTGTCTACCGGATAGGCGGATTGGCTGGCCCAGTAGCGGTCAAAATCATGGGAGACGTCTTGCACCACGGCACCAACTGCCATGACGTCCAGGTCCGCAAACAAGACGTCCTGGGTCGCACCGAAGTACTCATCCCCTACATTGCGTCCGCCAATAATGGTGACCTGGTTATCCACGGTGAAAGACTTGTTGTGCATGCGCCGGTTCAGGCGGGAGAAGTCCGTCAGGAAACCCAAAGGTTTAGGCCAGCGCAATACAAAGGGATTGAACAGCCGCACCTCGATATTGGGGTGAGCGTCCAAGGCAGACAAGGTAGCATCCAGACCCGTGATGCCATTGTCGTCAATCAGCAAGCGCACGCGCACGCCACGTTCTGCCGCTTGCAGCAAGGTACCCAGCATCAGGGTGCCGGTGGTGTCGCCCCGCCAGATGTAATACTGCACATCCAGCGTTTTCTGGGCCGCAAAGGCCAGCAGGGCACGGGCGGCATACGCGTCGTGCGGATCAAACAAGGGATAAATGCCCGACAAGCCAGGATGCTGCTGAACCATGGGAGCCACTGCCTGGCCAATCATGGTGTCCCGAGCCTGCTCCAGGGGCAAGGCCTCGCTGTGGCTACGTCCTTCCAGCGACGGCAGGGCACAGCCTGTCAGGCCGGCCAGCAAGGCTCCACCCGCAATTAAGCTGCGCCAGAAGAAGGACGGCGCTTGCCCCGTGGAATGGGGTATCGTCGGCTTCTTGGCGGGATCGATTTTCATGGAGTCATCTCTGTGGTCATGGACATCGCTCCACATAGTAGCACCGCCAACCCTAGGGATATGGACCTCGATTTGCAATCAACACTTGCAGCAAGTGACAGGGCGGACAACAATAAAGCAACCACCCATACTTTAAACCTGAAACAAGTAGCATGCCCCCCGCCACATCCTCTGCCTTACTGCCCCGCCACCTTGCCATTATTTTACTGTTGATGCTGGGCAGCTCTTTTGCCGCCAACCACATTGCGGCCAAAGTGGCACTGGACCATGGCACCGGGCTGATCATCTCGGTTATTTTCCGCTCGGCCGCCGCCACGCTGGCCTTGAGCATGCTGCTGATCTGGCGCAAACAAGCCCTGTACGTGCCCCGTCAGTACCTGGGCTGGCAGTTGATGCTGGGCGGGCTGATCACCATGCAATGCATGCTGATTTACTCCTCCATCGCCCGCATCCCTGTCGCCCTGGCCTTGCTGGTGGCCAATATGTACCCGATTCTGCTGGCCCTGCTGACCTGGATACTGGGCGGGCACAAACCCACGCGCAAGACCTCCATCATCATGGTGGCGATTCTGGTCGGCCTCCTGCTGGCGCTGGACGCCCCCAGTCTGATCCAGGGCGCAACGCTGGATGGGCAATGGGTGCTGGGCGTAGTGTGCAGCCTGCTGACCGCCCTGGCCTTTGCGATTGGGCTATGGATTACAGAAAATAAACTGGCGCCCCTGCCCGGCCTGGTACGCAGCTTCTGTACCATCAGCCAAACCCTGGTCTGCCTGATTGCGCTTAGCCCCTTGGGACTGCTGCCCGGCGGCTCTTCCCTGCCCCACGATGCCACAGGCTGGATTGCCCTTTCACTGGTCTGTGCGCTGTACACCACGGGCTTCGTGACCCTGTTTGTGCTGGCTCCCCGCCTGGACATGACACGCAATGCGCCCTTCATGAACATGGAGCCGGTGGCCTCGCTGATTCTGGGCTGGCTGATTCTGAAACAGACCTTGAACTCCACCCAATTGCTGGGTGGAGCGGTAGTGCTTAGCGGGATTGTGGCGCTGGCTTACCAGCGCGCCCCACGCAAGTAAGTATCAGGCCCTGGACAGAAGGCGCTGCCAAACGCGCGGCAGCACTTCTATCAAATCCTCCGGGATCAGGCCGGGGCCAAACTCCAGCGCGGCTTGTGAATGCAGCCAGACTGCCGCACCGGCCGCTTCAAAGGCCGGCATGCCCTGGGTCAGCAAGCCGCAGACCAGACCCGCCAGCACATCCCCGCTTCCCCCTGTCGCCAGCCAGGGCGGCGCGCAGGCATTGATCAAGGCCCGCCCATCCGGCGCGGCAATGACAGTATCCGCCCCCTTCAAAACCAGCACGGCACCACATTGCGTAGCTGCCAGTCGTGCCGCCTCCAGACGATCCGGCGCCTCCTCAAAGACGCGGGCGAACTCGCCGGCATGAGGGGTCAAAACACATTGCTCATGCAGGGCACCCCATAGCTCCTGAGGCTGTGACGCAAAGCTGCTGATCGCATCTGCATCCAGCACACAAGGCCGCCCCGTGGCCAGCAAGTCCAAGGTCAAACGACGGGTTTCCTCGCCCAGGCCAGCCCCCGGACCTACCAGCCAAGCGCGAATACGCTCGTCCGTGGTCAGGGTGTCATCCAAGGCAGCCACCATGATGCTGTCCAGTGCACTGGCATAAACGGGCCAGACGGAAGGCGGCACAGCCATGCTGACCAACCCTGCCCCCGCACGTTGCGCGGCACGGGCCGCCAGACGGCTGGCTCCGGTCATCTGTTCGCCCCCAACCACCAAGGCATGCCCACGTGTGTATTTGTGGCTCTGAGCCCCCAGCTGCGGCAGATGAGCCTGCCACAAGGCTGGCTCATTCAACCAGGTATTGGCGTCTTGCAAGGCCGGGGCTGGCATGCCGATGTCGGCCAGCTCCAGCTTGCCGCACAAGGCACGCCCCGGATACAGCACATGGCCCGGCTTGTACCGCACAAAGCTGACCGTCACGGTAGCAGGGGCCACAACGCCGCGTACCTGTCCGCTGGCTCCATCCAGGCCAGAAGGCACGTCAATGGCACATACGGGGACTTTGGAGGCCGCCAGGGACTGAATCAGGGCCGCTGTCTCGCCTTCTACGTCACGATCCAGGCCTGCACCCAGCAAGCCATCCACCACCACGGAAAAACGTCGAAAGTCCGGGCATTGGCTTTCCCAGCGCCCCTGCCATTGTGTTTGAGCCCAGGCAGCTGTTCCTTGTCGCTGGGACGGGTCCACCAGACTGAACACAGAAACAACCCGCCCCTGCTCACGCAGAATCTGCGCCGCCACCAAGGCATCGCCACCGTTATTGCCCGGCCCACACAAGAACAGCACGGCCCCTTGCGGCCAGTGTCGCTGCACCGCACGCGCCACTGCACGGGCAGCGGCCTGCATCAATTGCTCGATAGACACCCCGAAACCCGGTGCCGCCGCATCCATGCTGGCGCACTGTGCCGGGCTGTACAGAGCCTGTTTTCCAGGGGCGGCACTCAGGGGCAAAAAACCATATTGAGACACAAAGGGCATGACAGGCTCACGAAGGCAGAAATCAAAATGTCCCTGTGCTGCACGGGCTTGTCACCCGCTGGCGGCCTGCTGAGAGCAGCAAGCGTCAGGTCCTGGGCGGCCCGGAGACAAAAAAAGAACGGGTCGCCGCCCGTTCTCTTATCTTAGTGCGAATTGCCTTAATGCAGAACTGTCGCAGCAGCCACCCTCTAGGCCGACTGCTGTTCTTGTCTATCCTTGACAGAGCCAACGGACAGCTCACGCGGCACATCTACACCGTTCTTGATCGCAATGATCTCGGCCATGATACTGACAGCAATCTCTGCCGGGGTCTTGCTGCCTATATACAAGCCAATCGGACCTTTGAGCTTGTCAATTTCTTCGGCCGTCAGGTCAAAGTATTCGGCCAGGCGTTCACGACGGCTCTGATTATTACGTCGCGAACCAATCGCCCCCACATAAAAGGCACTGCTCTTGAGCGCCTCCAGCAAGGCCATATCGTCCAGCTTGGGGTCGTGCGTCAGAGCCACAATGGCCGTACGGCGATCCGGTACGCAGGCAATGACTTCATCGTCCGGCATGCCGCTGACCACACGTGCACCCGCCACGCTCCAGCCCTGAATATGCTCGCTGCGCGGATCGCAGACCGTCACATCAAAGCCATTGAACAAGGCAATGGTTGCCACGTACTCGGATAGTTGCCCGCCCCCGATCAGCAAGAGCCGATAAGACGGGCCAAAAGTGACCGACAGGCAGTCCTGACTTAAATGCAAAGCCGCCGGAACGCGGGTAGCACTGCTCCAGGCACGGCCGGTTTGCAGATCCACGTGTCGTTGCACCAGACGACGCTGTTCCAGCAGGCCCAACACGTCTGACAAGGCTTGCGGGCAGGGGTTGAACTCCACCAGCAAACGGATCGTGCCACCGCAAGGCAGGCCAAAGCGATGCGCCTCATCCGCGCTGATGCCATACGTCAACAACTGGGGACGGCCATCGCCATGCAGGCGCTTATCCGCCCCTTCGGGGTCGTGATAAGCGCGGATCAGATCGTCCTCGATACAACCACCCGAGACCGACCCGACCACCGCCCCATCCTTTTCCAGAGCCATGATGGAGCCCTCTGGACGGGGGGACGAACCCCAGGTCTGCACAACCGTGACCAGAATGGCGTCACGTCCTTGTGCGCGCCACTCTTGCAGCTGGCGCAATACCCTGACATCCAGGCTCTCCATATGTGTCTCCTGTCTTTCCTGTATTTACTTGAATACCGGCATCCCGCCGCCATCGCCCGAATCATCAAACGGATTCAAGTCGGCACCGTATTCATCCTGCATTTCGATCGTGACCGTACTGGGATCAACTTTCGCCCCCGTCCCCTTGTAGTGCGTCACCATGCCTGGGAACAGCAGCACCACGGCAATCATGACAATCTGGATGCAGATAAAGGGTACGGAGCCCCAGTAAATGTCGCCTGTAGCCACACCCGGAATCTTCTTCTTGGTCACTTTGTCGATGTAATCATCCTTGGGCGCCACCGAGCGCAAATAAAATAGTGAGAAGCCAAATGGTGGATGCATAAAGGATGTTTGCATATTAACGGCTAAGAGCACGCCAAACCAGATTAAATCGATGCCCATCTTGTCGGCCACCGGCCCCAGCAAAGGCACGATGATGAACGCCAGCTCGAAGAAATCCAGGAAAAAGGCCAGTACAAACACCAGCACACTGACCAGAATCAGGAAGCCATATTCGCCGCCTGGCAGGTCGATCAGCAGATGCTCCACCCACAGGTCGCCATCCACGCCACGGAAAGTCAGCGAGAAGATAGTGGAACCGATCAGAATGAACATCACAAAGCAGGACAACTTGGCGGTGGTATCCATGGCTTGCTTGAGCAGGTCGATGCTCAGGCGGCGACGGCTGACCGCCATCAGAATTGCTCCCACGGCGCCCATGGCCCCGCCTTCGGTCGGTGTCGCAATACCCAGAAAGATCGTCCCCAGCACCAGGAAAATCAGGCCCAAGGGCGGAATCATGACGAACACCACGCGTTCGGCCAGCACCGACAACAAGCCCAGCTTCAGCCATTTGTTGATCAGGGCCAGCACGAAAGCCACACCACCAACCAGCAAGATGCAAATAATGACCTTCTCATCTACCGGGCCGTTGGGATCAACCCAAAACTCGTCCAATACATAACCGGCCACCAGCGAGATCAACAGCAACACGCACAAGGAGCGTGCACCCGAGCGGCCATTGGCCTCCGAGTAAGTGCGATGCTCAACCGGAATGGGAGGCACATCCTTGGGACGCAGTACGGCCAGAATCAGGATGTAGAGCAGATAAGCACCGGTCAGCACCAGACCGGGCACCATGGCGCCACGGTACATATCGCCTACCGAACGACCCAACTGGTCAGCCAGTACGATCAGCACCAGAGATGGCGGAATAATTTGCGACAAGGTGCCCGAAGCAGCGATCACACCCGTTGCCAATCGACGGCTGTAGCCATAGCGCAGCATGATGGGCAAGGAGATCAGGCCCATGGAAATCACCGAGGCCGACACCACACCTGTGGTGGCTGCCAGCATGGCTCCCACAAACACCACGGCAATGGCCAGGCCGCCGGGCATGGAGCCAAACAGCTGACCAATCGTATCGAGCAGGTCTTCTGCCATGCCCGACCGCTCCAGAATCAGCCCCATGAAGGTAAAGAAGGGAATCGCCAGCAAGGTATCGTTGGCCATGATCCCAAATACACGCAGCGGCAGCGCCTGGAATAAAGACCAGTTGAACAGGCCCATTTCCACACCAATCAGACCGAACACCATACCGTTGGCGGCCAGCGCAAAGGCAACCGGAAAGCCCAGCAGCAAGAAAACAATCAGTGATGCAAACATCACTGGCGCCATATTGGCGACAAATAAATCCATCATGATCTGGTTCAGCCTTTGTGTTGATGCGCTAACTTGGCCTCGGCTTGCCGTGCAATTTCTTCAGCCAGCAATTCTTCGGGCGTTTTGTCCTGCAACTTCTTGTTGGGGTTGGGGCAAGCGCCACGCAGGAAACCGATGCACTTGATCAGGTGCGAAATTCCCTGCAGGGAAATCAGGGCAAAACCAATCGGGATAATCAATTTGGCAGGCCAGCGAATCAGGCCACCGGAATTAGATGACACTTCCTGGGTCAGGTAGGAGTCCATGAACACCGGCCAGGACAAGGCCATGATGGCAACACAGGCCGGCAACATGAACAGCACCACACACGCGGCTTCGATCACAATTTGCTTGCGCTCGGACAGGCGCGAGGCCAATACGTCCACACGCACATGCTCATTGCGCAAGAAGGTGTAGCCGCCCGTCAGCAGGAACAAGGCACCAAACAAATACCACTGCACCTCCAGCCAGGCATTGGAGCTGGAATCGAAGAACTTGCGCGCGATGGCGTTATAGGAACTGATTACGACAACCAGCAGAACCACCCACATGACCACCCGGCCACATAACTGATTCAGGCTGTCAATCGCCTTTGATAGTTTGAGTAAAGATTGCATCAATCCCCCAGATTTTCTGCGTTGAAGTTAGTGGAAATCTAATGAGACCGAAAACGGGTGGCGCGCTTTTCAACTGCATCCAGCAGGAAATACAACACCAGCCCCATGACGGCCAGAATGAACAGGGCGGAGAACACGCGCACCGTGTCGAACACCCCTTGGGCGCTCATGATCACAAAGCCCAGCCCGCGCTGGGAGGACACAAACTCGCCCACAATGGCCCCCACCAAAGCCAGGGACAGGGCCACTTTCAGGCCCGCCATGATCGAGGGCAGCGCAGAGGGCAAGCGCACTTTGAAAAACAAGGCAACCGGCCCGCCTTTCAGGACCCGGCCCAGGTCCAGAATGTCGGGCGAGACCGAGCGCAAGCCTTGTACCGTATCCACAATCACGGCAAAGACGGCAATCAGAAAAGCAATGGCCACCTTGGGCTCGTAGCCGGTACCCATCCAGACCACGAACAGTGGTGCCAGAGCCACTTTGGGAATGCTGTTGAAACCCACAATCAAGGGATAACAAAAACGCTCGAAGAGCGGTGAACCCACTAATGCGACAGCGATCAGCACGCCGCCTACGGCGGCCAATACAAATCCAGCCAGCGTGATGCCGAGCGTGTATAACGCTTGACCCATGTACCAACCCAGTTCGCCATACAAGTCCTCCAGAATCAGCGAGGGGCGCGGCAAAATCACTTCCCGCACCTGACCCAGCCAACAAATTAATTCCCACGCCAACAGCACCACGACGGTAGAGACCACGCCCGCCAACCAGCTGGGCATGGAACGCAAGGCTTTATTCATGGCTGTCTCCCGCGCCATCGGCAATACCAAACAATTGACGGATATGCGCCACATGCCGACCGAACTCCAGGGTCTCGCGCAAGGACAGCGGGCGCGGGCGGGGAAAGTCGATCTTGATCTGCTCCAGAATGCGACCCGGACGGGACGAGAACACCAGCACGGTATCGCCCAGGAAAACGGCTTCGGCAATGCCGTGCGTCACAAACAAGGTGGTGTTGCCCGTTTTCATCCAGATGCGTTGCAATTCAGCGTTCATGTTGTCGCGCGTCAGCGCATCCAGCGCACCGAAAGGCTCGTCCATCAGCAACAGGCGCGGATCATCCACCAGGGCACGGCAAATGGAGGCCCGCTGGCGCATGCCGCCGGACAACTGACGTGGATAGTTGTCCGCAAACTGAGACAGGCCGGTCAAGGCCAGCAACTGGTCCACCTTGTCCAGATAATCGGCCGTGCGCTTGCCGGCAAACTCCAAAGGCAAAAGAATGTTGTCGCGTATGGTGCGCCACTCCAGCAAGGCATCGCGCTGGAACACCATGCCTACCTGATCAGGTGGTCCGCTGACGGGTTGCTGATCTACCGTCAAGGAGCCGCTGCTGATGTTTTCCAGTCCGGCCACGCAACGCAGGAAAGTGCTTTTCCCGCAGCCGCTGGGGCCCAGAATGCTGATGAACTGGCCGGGTTGAATATCGACATTGATGCCATCGAGCGCCAGCACATCGCGCGCGCCCTCAAAGCGCTTGCGCACATCTTGAGAAAGAACCTGCGCCGCCATTACTTCAGCTCCAGACTGCTCAGGGATTGCGGAGTAACCACATCAGACTGGTAGTAGTCCGTGGCTTTCTGCCCAGCCGGGATCAGCTCCACCCGTTCCAGCGTGGCAATGGTCTTGTCCCAATCCGTAGGCTGGTTCACGCCAATGCTGCCTTGCTCGACAGCCGGGCCGAAGTAGTTTTTAAGAATGTTCAGCTGGTCCAGCAAAATGGCTTTGTCCAGACGTGCATTGGGGCGTTGCGCCACAATCGCATCTACCGCCTCTTGCTCGTGGCCGTTGTAAATGTAGTTCCAGGACTTGGCCACCACATTGGAAAAGGTCGTCAGCTCCTGCCCCCGGCTGGCCAATTTGGCTTCGCTGGTAAACAGGCCAAAGCTGACCATATCCAGACCGTGCTGGGCGAAAGGAATCGCATTGGAGACGCGCTGACGCGACACCGAAGCCAGTACAAAAGGAATGGTGGAGATCACGGCATCCGCCCGGCCCACCGCATAGGTAGCGGCCTTGCCTGCGGCATCCACGCTAAGCAGATCCACATCGCTGCGGCGCAATCCGCCCGCCGCTAGAAACGCATCGACAAAAGGCGCTTCCAGAGAACCGGCGGTATAGGCGATCTTGCGTCCCTTCAAGCCCTCCGGGCCACTAATGCCCGAATCCTTGGGCACCAGCACGCCAATATCGCTGGACGTGGCAAAGGTGGCCAGCCCTTTGACTGGCAAGCCCTTGCTGCGTGCAATCACCATGGAGGCCAGCGCCGCCTGCCCCACATCGAAGCGGTCGCTGCCGCCTACGATCTGCACCGCCGTAACAGAACCGTTGCCATCTTCCAGCCGTACATCCAGGCCAGCCTGCTTGAACCAGCCCTTTTCCACGGCCAGATGGAACGGTGCATGGACGGCCCAAGGGGTCCAGTCCAGCTTTACATTCAAGGGCTCTGCTACCGCCCCCCAAGTGCTCAACAAGAAGGTGGCCCCGATTGCGAGGCGCACACGTCCTCCCAAAGCTTTACGCTCCGTCATCTCCTTACCCCCGTTATATTTATCGTCTTGCGTCGTCTATGCGCTTATGAGCGCCGGAAAAGTCCCTTGAAGCGGTCCCACAAAATGCTGAAAAACATCTTGACCGGATTGAACTCGGCCACCACTGGCTCCTCGCCTTCAGCCAGCGGTTTTTCCAGGCGCAGGTTCACGTTCTTGCCGAACTCCGCAATCATGCGGCGCACGAAATCCTGAACCAGCCCGGAGCGCGAAAACTGCGCCAGTGGCCCTTGCAGCGAATACACCAGCTCCACTTCCACGCGGCTGCGCACTTCGCCATCCGGATTGACCTGAAAGCTGACATCGCCACGGGCACGCGATTGGCTCAAGGAGTCCACGCCCTCACCGCGCAGCACGGCAGCACGGCGTTCGTTATCCTCTTCCAACGTGGCATTACCCTTGAAGGCAGCCGACATGGGGCCAAATTTGATGGCGATCTTGCCCTGCACCGTAGCCCCTTCCTGGGACTCGATAATCGCGCCGGGCAGACAGCCCGCCACTTTGGGCAAATCCTTCATGAAAGCCCAAACCTGATCGGCCGGGAAACGGGCATCAAAACCACCTTGAATAGCCTGGCCCTTGCCCTTGTCGGCACTGCCGGACGCGGCAGGTGCAGCAGCGGCCACCGGGGCGGGAGCCTGTACTTCTTCCTGTACCGCTTCAAAAGTCGTAAAGCCGTTCTGGTTCCAGTCCTGCTGCACGTTCTGCACCACAGCGGCGCGCAAGGCTTCTACCTGGGCATCGGGCTGATCGCGCAGGGCTTGCAGCACGGACAGGATGGCAGCCGTAATGCCTTGATAGCCGGTGCAGCGGCAAATATTGCCGGACAGTTCAATGCGCACACGGGCTTCGTCCGCGTCGGGCAAACGCAGCACGATATCGCGGCTGGTGGCCAACATGCCGGGCGTACAGAAGCCGCATTGCAAAGCATGTTTTTCCGAAAAAGCGGTACGCAGACGGCTCATGATCGGGTCGTCGTCGTAACCCTCTACGGTGGTGACTTCGTGACCATCGCAAGCACCGGCAAAGGTAATGCAGGAGCGCACCGGACGACCATCCACCAGCACCGTACATGCGCCGCACACACCGTGTTCACAGCTCAGGTTGGTGCCGGTCAAACGGCTTTTCTCGCGGATGAAATCACCCAGGTGGGTGCGCGGTTCGGCCTCGTGCTTTTGCTGACGGCCGTTAACTTGAATCGAGATTTCTGCCATGTCTTAACCTTTCACACCCAGCGCTTGCTTCAGGCTGCGCTCTACTACCGTACGGAACAGCACCTGATGGGCCTCGTCCCGTTGTGCCAGATACGGCTGCAGGGCCGCTTCAATCGTGTCCCCTTCCAGGACGGCGGCCCCTTGTGCAGCCACTTTCACGGCCAGTTCGGGCAAAGAGCGCGGGGCGCCTTCCATGGCACCGATCACTACGCGCGCCGTGCGGGTGGCCGGGTCGAAATAGCAGGCACAACTGGCATCGGCAAACTCGCCCACTTTGCGGGTGAATTTGTAGTAACCCCAACGGGCTGAACCGGACACTTCAGGCACATCCACAGACTCGATGAACTCACCGGCTTCCAGCACCGTGGTGTAGGCGGCCAGCATGAATTCGCTCATGGGAACGCTGCGGCTCCCTTGGGTTCCACGCACATTGACGTTTGCACCCAAAGCAGCACAAGTCAGCACCCAATCTGCCGCCGGATCTGCATGAGCCAGGCTGCCACCCAAAGTGCCGCGATTGCGCACACCCCGGTAAGCAATGCGGCCTGCCACTTTCTGCATCATATGGCCGCGCAGCAGTTCGTGAATGCCGTCTTCAATCTGGGCGTGTGTCACGGCAGCGCCGATCCGCACTCGCCCTTTATGGGCTGATACCTGACGCAGCTCGGGCACTGCCGACACGTCCAGCACACGGCCAGGGCGCACCAGACGCAGATTCAACATGGGGCCCAGGGACTGGCTACCGCCCATCAAGCGCACGGCGGAAGGATCGCTGCCATAGGCATCCTGGATCTGTTTAAGGCTCTGGGCCTGTTCGTACTCAAACTTGGCGGCCTTCATGCCTGAACCTCCGACACGGGCTGTTTATCTTGCTGATTGGCGGGCTGTGCTGCAGCGCGAATCGCGCTTAGCAGTCGATGCGGTGTCACGGGCGTGTGCGAGACCTGTGCTCCGGTAGAGCGCAGGGCATTATTGATGGCGGACATGATGGCAGCGGGAGGAGCAATCGCTCCGCCCTCACCCATACCTTTGGCACCAAATTCGGTATTGGGCGACGGGCTTTCCATGTGTTCGATATGAATATTGGGCACTTCGCAGGCACCGGGCATGACGTAGTCTGCCAAGGTCGATGCCAGCGGCTGAGCAAACTCGTCGTACGGCATTTCTTCGTACAAGGCGGTGCCAATCCCTTGGGCAATCCCGCCGATCGTCTGGCCTTCCACAATCATGGGGTTGATCATGACGCCACAGTCTTCCACCACCACGTACTTGAGCACTTCCACGCCGCCGGTACTTGGATCGACGGCCACCACCACGGCATTGCTGGCATAAGTAAAGCTGCCAGTATCGACTTTGGGTTTGTAGCCTACCGACAGTTCCAGACCTTGCGGGTCCACGTCCTCGGGCAAATGCTGCGGGTTGATATACCAGGCATCGGCCACTTGGGCGATGCTGACCTGGCGCCCCTCGGCGCTGAACATATCGCCTTGATGCTGCATGCTGTCCACATCAGTTTTCAGCATATGCGCGGCAATCTTGCGCACGCGCGGCAGCAGCTCTTTACAGGCCTTGGACACCGCACCGCCGGACATCACCAGGGAGCGCGAGGCGTACGTGCCGGTGGAGAATGGCGTGCGGCCGGTATCACCGTGCACCACTTTGATCTTGGCTACGGGGATGCCCAGAATTTCGCTGGCGATCTGGGCAAAAGACGTTTCCATACCCTGACCATGCGAGTGCACACCCACGCGCACTTCCAGACCGCCATCCGGGGTCATGCGTACAAAAGCCTGATCAAAACCGGGGATCACCGCCGTGCCCCAACTGGCGAACACGGACGTGCCGTGTGCAGACTGCTCGGTATAAGAAGCCACACCCAGACCAATCAGGCGGCCATCAGCCTCACCCTTGGCCTGACGAGCCAGCACAGCATCCACATCCACCGCCGCCAGAGCGCGGCGCAGACTTTCTGGATAATCCCCCGAGTCGTAATGCTTGTTGGCCACGTTGACGTAAGGCATTTGCTCGCCTTTTACAAGGTTCATCAGGCGGATTTCCCAGGAGGGCTTGCCCACCGCCAAAGCGATCTGATCCATCATCTGTTCAATGGCCAGACAGACACCGGTACGGGCCACGCCACGGTATGGCATGAAACCAGGTTTGTTGGTGCCCACACCGCGCGTGCGGCAGCGGTAACCACGGAAATCGTAAGGACCGGGCAAGTTGCCCAAGGCCTGGCCTACTTCCAGCCCCACGGTAAAGGGCCAGACGGAGTACGCGCCGCCATCAATATCAATTTCAGCGTCCAGCGCCAGCAGGCGGCCTTCATTGCTGATGTGTGCTTTCAGTCGGTACTGGTGTTCACGGGTATTAGCGCCCGCAATCAAGTGCTCGCGACGGTCTTCCATGAAACGGAACGGTTTGCGGAAGGTCTTGGCCAACCAGGCCACGCACAGCTCTTCCTGATGCAGCACGCATTTATAACCAAAGGCGCCGCCCACATCGGGGGAAATCACACGCACCTGCGCCTGATCCATCCCCAGGAACTGGGCAATACCAGTGCGATGCATATGCGGGATCTGGCTGCCGCAATACACCACCAACTGATCGGCCTGGAAATCCCAATAGGCCAGAACAGCCTTGCCTTCCATCGGCAACATGCACTGACGCGACAGGCTGACAGAGTGCTCGATCACGCGGTCGGCACGGGCGGCGTGCTCCTCAAAGGCCACGTCCGAGCGCAATGTCACAAACACGTTATCCTGCCAGCCCTCATGCAGCAGATCACCCTGCGCGGCCAGCGAGGCCGGCACGCTGCCGTAAACCGGCAGCTCGTCGTACAGGGCTTCAATCTCCTCCAGAACGTCCTCGGCAACTGCGCGACTGTCACCAAAGGCCATGGCAACCGGCTCGCCTACATAACGCACACTGCCCGAGGCCAGCGGCGGCATGCTGGAGGCCTGGTAACTGGGCAAAGTGGAAGCGGCGTAAATATCCAGACAGTCCGGCATATCGGCGCGGGTAATAACCTGCGCGCGTGCGCTGTCTTCAATATTGATCTGACGGATTCGGGCATGCGCCATAGGGCTACGCAGGAATGCGACTTCCTGCAAGCCTGGCATGGTCATGTTTCCGATGAAGTTGCCTCGGCCATTGAGATGGCGCGCATCCTCCTTGCGGAGAATACGCGCACCCACTCCTTGGCCACCCAGGCTTGACGGGTGACTGTGCTGACTCATTTCACTACCTTAAGAATGTGCTGCTTAACTGCGCTTGCCCAACTCGCTGAAGGTGAAGTTGTCCAGGGCGCTTTCAGCAACCCGGAACCAACTGGCTTCCTGCTCCTGGAAGGCCTTCCAGCTTGGATAGATCTTGGCAAAATCGGCGTTGCTGTCCGACAGTTCTTTCCACAATTCCTGGGACTTGTCGTAGGCGGCCTTCATGACGTCCTTGGGGAAGTAGCGCAACTTGGCACCTTCAGCCACTAGCTTGCGCAGGGCACCGGGATTCAAGGCATCGTACTTGGCCAGACTGAGCATGGTCTGCTCGTTACAGGCCGTCTCGAATGCAGCCTTGAAGTTGGCAGGCAAGGCTTCCCAGGCATCTTTATTGACCATGGTGGTCAAGGACGCACTGCCCTCGAACCAGCCGGGGGAGTAGTAAAAGGGAGCAACTTTGTTCAAACCCAGCTTTTCGTCGTCGTAAGGGCCAACCACTCGGCCGCGTCAATCGTGCCTTTTTCCAGCGAGGAGTAAATATCGCTAGGAGGAATCTGCTGAGGCACCGCGCCCAGTTTGGACAGCACCATGCCGCCGATGCCCCCGATACGCATTTTCAGGCCTTGCAGACTGTCCAGATCCTTGATTTCCTTGCGGAACCAGCCGCCCATTTGCACGCCCACATTACCGGCTACAAAGTTCACGATGTTGTACTGGCTGTACATTTCGCGCAGCAATTTCAGGCCGCCACCGAAGTGCACCCAGGAGTTATGCTGGCGGGCGTTCATGCCAAAGGACAAGCCGGTATCAAAGGTTACGGCGGTGTTCTTGCCCACAAAAGCAGTACTGAGCACGTGGTTACACTCGACCGTGCCGTTACTGATGGCATCCATGTTCTGGGCATAAGGCACCAGCTCGCCACCGGGGAAAGCGCGGATTTCGAACTTGCCTTCGGTCAGCTCGCTGACACGTTTGCACAGCGCCTCAGCCGAACCGTAAATGGTGTCCAGGCTTTTGGGCCAGCCGGTCGACATGCGCCAGCGTACGGTGGGGCTGTTCTGCGCAATTGCAGGGGCGGCTACTGCTGCCAAACCTGCACCAGCGACCGTTGCCGATTTCAGCAGAAAACTACGACGCTCCATCACTCACCTCTTTGTATTTTTTAATGTATTTACACCCCTTGCTCGATAGGGGTCTGGGTAGTTTGCCCGCCAGTCTGGCCTCGGGCCCGGACAGCAGCTGTCTGAACCTTGCCAAACTGTCCCCCCCAAGGGGCCAGACGGACGTTCCAAGCGGTGTCAGCACACTATGAAATTCACATTCACCACTTCGATAATAGTAAGTGTGCGATTAATTAATTTTTGGTCAAGCAGGGAAACTACTGACGCATGTCCTTGATGAGATAAAGGAAAGCATCATCAATAGCTTAAGCCTCAACTAGCGCAATCCCTTATAAAAACGATATTTTATTTTATAATTTATACAGTATACTGACTAATTGAAAGCACAACCCGGAGACAACTTTGAACTGGATAAAAATTTCCGAAACCGATGCCATCGACAACGAAGAGTCCCTGGCAATCGAGTGGGAAGGCAAGAAACTGGCCCTGCACAAACTGGATGACGAGTTCCACCTGACCGACAACGTCTGTACCCATCAATATGCCCTGCTGTCCGACGGCTATCTGGAAGACGGTTGTGTGGAATGTCCGCTGCATCAGGCCAAGTTCTGTTTGCGCACTGGCAAGGCCATGAACGCCCCTGCCACGGTGGACATCAAGGTCTACCCGCTGCGCATTGAAGGCAACGATATTCTGGCCGACTTGAGTCAGGCCTGAGCTTTTTTCTGCTGACGAGACCTGCAACATCATGGCACACCACACTTCCGTACTGATCATCGGCGCTGGCCAAGCGGCTTCGGTGCTGGCGCGCGAACTGCGCAGCCTGGGCTTTAGCGGCAGCATCACCTTGGTAGGGGATGAAACTCATCTTCCCTACGAACGCCCGCCATTGTCCAAAGACGTGCTCAAGTCCAGCGCGACCACTGACAGCGTGTTTTTGCAAAAAGCCGAGTTCTATCAAGAACAGAATATTGAACTCTTGCTGGACACCAGCGTGCAGTCTCTGGATTGCGCCACGCGCCAGGCCAGCCTGAGCAATGGCCAGACCTGGAGCTTTGACCACGCGGTGCTGGCCACAGGCGGCGCGGCCCGCGAACTGGCTCTGCTGCCTGCCAGCCAGACCAACGCCCTGTATCTGCGTACGCTGGACGATGCCCTGAGCCTGCAAGCCCGCCTGCATCCCGGTTTGCGCGCCCTGGTGGTTGGTGGCGGCTTCATGGGTCTGGAACTGGCTTCTACCGCCAGCGAAACCGGCGCACAGGTCACTGTCATTGAAGCGAATGAACGTCTGCTGGCCCGCAACGCCCCTGCGCTGCTGTCGCAATGGTTGCTGGAGCGCTTCGAGTCGCAAGGCATCACCGTGCGCTTGGGAAAGGGAGTACGTCAGGCCCACTTTGTGGCTGGACACGAGCACCCCGTTCAGCTGGAACTGAGTGATGGCCAGATCCTGAGTGGTGATCTGGCTATTGTGGCCGCCGGTCTGACAGCGAACTCTGCCTTGGCCCGGGCCAGCGGCATTGCGGTCGACGATATGACGGCCGGGATTATTGTGGATCGCCAGGGACGCACCAGTGTGGCAGGCATTTATGCCGCCGGCGATTGCGCCACACAGATTTGCCCTGACACCTCCGTGCGCACCCGCAGCGAATCCTGGCAGAACGCCAATGAACAAGCCCGTCAGGTAGCCTACGCCATTGCCGGGCAGGACGCGCCTGCCGCACCGGTCAGTTGGTTCTGGACGGATGTGCTCGGTTGCAACATTCAGATGTTGGGCCAAGGCAGCCCGGATCTGAACTATCAGGTACGCGGCGTCATGGACAGCCAGGGCGACGCCATCAGCTTCATGTTGCTGGCTTTCGAGGGCCAACATCTGCGACACGCGATTGGCGTCAATGCCGGTGCGGATCTACGCGCCTTGCGTAGCGTCATGGAGCAGAACTTGCCTGTGGACCCAGCCATCGTATTGGACCCGGCGACCAAGCTGCGCCAGTACGTGAAAGAAGCGGCCCGTACGGCCCAAGTCTAAGAAAGAGAAGCGGCCTGCGCCGCCTCGTCATCACGAATCATTAAAGAGTTATCAGAGGAGAACCCCATGTATCAGACGCAAACGGTGATAGGCCAGACGGTCGGGTCCAAAGACCGCCCTGTCGAGGAATGCACCTGGCCCGAGGACGTGCTCAACACCATTCCGGATTGGGTCTACACCAGCAACGACATTTACAACCGCGAGATGGAACGCATTTTCCACGGTGACACCTGGAACTTTGTGGCCCTGGAAGCAGAAATCCCCGATTCGGGCGACTACAAGCGCTCGTATGTGGGTTCCACGCCTGTGGTCGTCGCTCGTGCGGAAGATGGCAGCATCAACGTATTTGAAAACCGCTGTGCACACCGCGGCGCGGAGTTTTGCCGTCACAACCAAGGTAATACCAATGAGTTTGTGTGCCCGTATCACCAGTGGTCTTACAGCCTGAAGGGTGATCTGCAAGGGATTCCTTTCAAGCGCGGTGCGAATAAAGAAGGCGGCATGCCGCGCAGCTTCAAGAACTCCGAGCATGGTCTGAAAAAGCTGCATGTGACTACGCACAATGGCGTGATTTTTGCGTCCTACAGCGACAAGGTCGAGCCGATTACGGAATACCTGACACCTGAAATCCTGAAGGATTTCGAGGCGGTGTTTCCCGGCAAGAAGCTGAAGATTCTGGGTTACTACCGTAACGAGTTGCCTTGCAACTGGAAGATGTACCACGAGAACCTGAAGGATCCGTACCACGCGACCTTGCTGCACTCTTTCCTGGTGGTGTTCGGTCTGCTGGTGGCGGGCAACAAATCGCAGATGTATGTGGACCCTGTGCATGGACGCCATGGCTATATGGCATCGGCCAAGTCCGAGGACAAGTACGCCGAGGTCAGCGAGGACAACAAGAAGGAAATGCGTTCCTTTGTGGACGATATGCGTTTGCGCGATGAGCGTTTCCTGGACTACGTCAAGGAGTTTGATTCGCCGTGGTCGGTGACCATGCAGACGATCTGGCCCAACCTGATTGTTCAGCGCGAGATGAATACCTTGGGTGTGCGTCAGATTGTGCCCAATGGCCCCAACAGCCTGATCATGCAATGGACCATGTTTGGCTATGAGGACGATACCGAGGAGATGACTCGTCACCGTCTGCGTCAGGGCAACCTGATGGGCCCTGCCGGTTTCCTGGGCCTGGAAGACAACGAGGCCATGAAGTTTGTGCAGGAAGGGGTACGTCGTTCCAGCAGCGAGGTGAACATCATCAAGCTCGATGAAAGCAAGCTGGGTACGTCCAATACGCTGATCTCGGAAGCGGCTATTCGCTCCATGTACCAGTACTACCGCCAAGTGATGGATCTGTAAGACGAGCTGACTTATGAAAATGGATTTTTCTTTCAAACCCGCCCAGATTGCTATTGAGCGTGCTTTGGTGTTGAAGGCGGAAATTGAGCTTTTCAATGCCGAGTACTGTGCCACTTTGGATCGTGGCAATGTTGAGGATTGGCCCATGTTTTTTGTGGAGGACGCGGTTTACCGGGTCACTTCACGCGAGAACGCGGATCTGAATTTGCCAGTGGGCCTGGTCTACGCCGAAGGGCGCGACATGATGCACGATCGTGCGGTGGCTATCGCCCGCACGCAGATGTATGCCCCGCGCTACATGCTGCATCTGGTCACGGATGTTCGTGTGATCAGCGAGGAGGATAATGGCGACATTGAGGCCGAGGGTAATTTCATGCTGATGCAGACCTTGGTGGAAGGGCCTTCCACGGTGCATCTGGTGGGTAATTATTTTGATACGTTCACGCGTGTGGAGGGTCGGTTGATGCTCAAGGAGCGTCAGGTGATTTTTGATACGTCTATTCTGGCGAACGATCTGGTGTTCCCGGTCTAAGTCCGGAGTTTGCATCTGGTTTTAAAGCTGTTTTTTGTGTGCTGCTTCCGAGCCACTTGAGTCAGAAGGTCTTCTGATTCCTTTCGAGCGCCCTTCTTTATTGAGGGGTGCTTTTTTTTGCTTATTTATTGGGCAGAGGACTTATGTCTGGCGCAATGTCAGATTTAGGGCTGGTAGCGCCGGCTTGGGGGGCCTATCGGGCCCGGAGGAATTCAGGTTAGTCAGGGCCGGGGATAAAAGAAGTCTCTGTGAAGACGCCATTCAGTCGGCCTGCTGGGGTGTCCGGGCTGAGCACTTGCCGGTGCTGCGCACCGGTGCCCTTGTCAGGAGGTAGCTACGGGCGCATCCTGAACTTGTATGGTTAAGTTGTCGGGGTGGAGGGACATCCTGAACGATCGGCCAATGCCGGACCGACACCGCGAGAACTCTCCCGCCCCACCCATCACCGTCGATAAGGAACTGAGCGGCGCCGTTCATCGAACCGCGACCGCCGATCTGAACGCAAGTCAACGAGCCGGATGGCGTACACCCCGACGTTACTCATTGTGCGCTTTGGAGGTGCTCCCATGCAAACGACTGTGCTTTATATCGGTGCTGATGTTGCCAAGGCTGAGCTGGTCATCAGCGTAGCGGGCCAACGGCCCTGCATCATTGCCAACACGACGACTGGCATTACCCGTTGGTTAAAGACAGTGTCAGAACACGCGCTAATTGCCATGGAGTCAACGGGCAATTACCACGCCTTACTGGCCCAGTTGGCTTATCTGCATGGCTTGACGGTCTATATCTTGAACGCGCGTGATGTCTTTTACTATGCACGAGCCTTAGGCAGCCGGGCCAAGACCGATAATATTGATGCAGAGGTCATTGTCCGCTACCTGCAAGAGCATCAATCCAGCCTGCAAGCTTGGCAACCGCTCACCCCCGAGCAACAACAGTTGCGTCAACTGTTGTCTCGTCGCGCTCAAGTGATCACTCACCAGAGCGCTTTACGCCAGGCCTTTACCGACGTGGATCTATCAGGTGTCGATACCCAAGCGTTACAACATGGATTTGATGTTGTGCTGGCCTCAATGGATCAACAAATACAGCATTTGATTGCGAACGACCCGCAGCTCGAACAGGGATATCAACGTTTGCGTAGTGTGAGTGGCATCGGTCAACAGACAGCGGCCTTGTTGACCGAACTGCTCAATCGTATTCCCTTTGCCAATGCGGATGCCTTAGTCGCGTATAGCGGGCTCGATCCCCGACCCAACGACTCAGGGACCAAGCGAGGGCGTCGTCGTATCAGCAAGCGTGGGCCGGCTTTGCTGCGCCGACAACTGTATTTGGCAGCGATGTCGGCCTGCCGCAGTGCGGCATGTAAACCGTTGTATGAAGCGTATCGTGCCCGAGGCCTGGCGGGCACAGAATCGATTGTGATTCTGGCTCGTAAGTTGCTGCGCATTGCATATGCCGTGTGGAAAAGTGGACAAGCCTTTGACCCGTCCAAACTATCGCCTAAAACAGCTTGACCCAAACCATAGAACCTCGCCGGGTACTTGGTCCCCCGGACCAAGTACAAGCGTCCGGCTCAAACAGCAGGATGCTTGAACCCCTACGCTATCTCCTGACCGCGGCAAGTACTCTGATCCGCCCCAACACCCCAGCAGGCTGACTGAACGGCTCACAATGGCTTTTTATCTACCAATCTCTTATAGATAGACTCTTTGAGCAAACAAAGACTCGTGCCTTGTTCTCCTGCGCTTCCTAAGCACATATCCTTCCGCTGTTCTGCTCTTCCCCCCCCTTCCTTTCTCCACCCATCCAATCTGAGCCCCTACCTTTCATCCCACCTCTGCAAGTGCCGTTTGGGCTTTAAACAGTATTGCTTGTTTTCTTGTGGGGCCCGGGGACGGCTTGGCGGGCGAGTCAGGGCTCTTGCCGCCGGCAGAGTGCTGGGGCGGGATGCAAGGGGCGTGCTGTTTGAGGAGCACGCTTGCGGTTTGTCCAATGGGATGGACGCCCCTACCCGCACCGGCATCCTATGTGCCAAAGTGGGCGTATCACCAACCACTTGAACCGAGCGAGGCGTCCATCATGAAGATTACGACACTAGGTATCGATCTGGCAAAGCAAGTCTTTCAACTGCACGGCGTCGATGAACAAGGCAAAACCGTGTTAAGAAAACAGCTCAAACGCGACCAGATGGCCACGTTCTTCGCCACCTTACCGGTCTGCCTGATTGGCATGGAAGCATGTGGAAGTGCGCATCATTGGGCCCGTAAATTAGAATCGTTCGGGCATACCGTACGCTTGATTGCCCCTCAGTTTGTTAAACCCTACGTTAAAACCAACAAGAACGATGCTGCTGATGCCGAAGCCATCTGCGAGGCAGTGGCTCGGCCTAACATGCGGTTTGTACCGATCAAAAATATCGAACAACAGTCCGTCTTGGCCTTGCACCGGGCTCGACAAGGGTTCGTACGGGCACGGACCGCACAGGCCAATCAGATCCGCGGATTACTGGCTGAGTTCGGGCTGATCGTCCCACAGGGAATCTCTCACCTGCATACACGTGTCCCTGCGCTACTCGAGCAGGCGAATCAGGAGCTGACGGGCTCATTTCGATTACTCATACTCCGGCTCCTGGATCACTTAAAAGAGCTGGATAAACAGGTCCATGAGTTGGAGCGGCAGATTAAAGCCTGGCATAAGGCCAATGAAGCGAGCTGCCGACTTGAGAAAGTTGCGGGCATTGGCCCGATCACCGCCAGTGCCTTGGTTGCCACGATCGGCGATGCCAAAAACTTCACCAATGGCCGACAGTTAGCGGCGTGGCTAGGCTTAGTGCCCAAGCAGCACTCCAGTGGTGGCAAGTCCGTGCTCCTGGGAATCAGCAAACGAGGAGATCAATATCTACGTACCTTGTTAATTCATGGCGCTCGAGCGGTGATCTATCGTGCACGGCAAGCCGCAGAGCCCACCGGTTGGCTACAACGACTCTTGCAGCGATCTCACGCTAACGTAGCGGCTGTTGCATTAGCCAACAAAAATGCCCGTATCGTCTGGGCGTTACTGGCCAATCAACGAACCTTCCAGCCTGACTACACGCCTGACGGCTCATAGTCAGGCTGGACTGAGCTTCCCCTTAAAAGCCACTATTAACCCTTCTCCCGATTGCTCAGGCAAACACGACATGATGGCAAGATAGGTCAGACCGTGGTTGGTTAAACCCGATGTCCCCCAGGCACTAAGCAGTGCGCTTGTCCGATTGAGGCACCAACCAGCAGAACCCATCAGGGACCGCCGCTGACGCGGCAATCAAGTCCGGATGTACGGGTGCAATCTCGACCCACTGTCCAACATGAAGTGAGTGCTTGGCAAAACAGGGGCGTCCATGTACGGGGGACAAGCCGCGCTCCGAGTTCACGACCCGCCCGCCCCAGCACTCTGACAAGGGTACCCACGCGCAGCGTGGGCAAGAGACCCGCCAAGACAAGCCGTACCCGGGCCCCACAAGAAAACTATCCGCCGCCCTCACGCAAAGCCCAAACGGCACGTCCAGAAGAAAGCCCCGACACCGCAATCCTTGCAGCCCCACCACGCTGCCAGAAATAAAAAAGCCCCCGAGAGCCATTCGGCTCCCAGGGGCACAGGTCCGATAGCCTGCCCCCAAGCGGCAGACCACCGATACTCAATCACAAGGCTATCAAAACAGACTTGTTAACGACAACTCATGTCCATCAAGCACGGACGCCCATCCAGGCCATGATGAAACACATCGTTCTTCTCAAAAACTCAAGAGCTTGAATCGCTTTAAAGACCAATCAACTTCATCGCCTCTTCACGCGTTGCCACGGTGGCGTACTTCTGACGCATATCGAACAGGTTAGCCTCGTGTGGGCCAATTGCACGGTCACCCACGCAATCAGAGACGACCAGGGGGCGAAAGCCCAGTTGCATTGCATCGACCACGCTGGAACGCACGCAACCACTGGTAACCGCACCGGCAACCAGCAGCGTTTGCACACCACGTTGCGTCAACCATGCCGCCAAGGGCGTACCAAAGAAAGCCGACGGCACATTCTTGCGAACAACGAACTCACCGGGAGCAGGAGCCAACTCCGGCACGATGTGGCTATTGTGCGCGTCTTCAGTCAGTCCCAACATGCCAGGGACTTTGATGCTGAAGATGTTGTTATCAGCGCCATCGTCCGCATACACGATACGGGTATGAGCAACCGGCCAGCCTTGTTCACGCGCCGTCGCCAACAACTTCTGCGTGTTCTCGATCGCCTCGGGAATATTGCCGCCGCCAAACACCGCCGGGTCAGCAAAGCCATTCACCAGATCAATAATCAACAAACCGTAAGGAGCTTTAGGCTCCAGCGTCGACCCAAAACCTTGTTGAGCGTAAACCGCTCCCTCATTCGTACTCACCAACGCCTCCGTCCAGTACTTTGCCATCACGCACTACGGCACGGCCATCCAGGCTGACCGTGCAATTGCGCAAAGGAATGTCGATGTGACATGCCGTCGTACGATTGCCGCCTGCCTCGTTGTTCGGGCCCAGGGAGAACAGGAAGTTACCCTCGAACGCACGGGCATCCATGCCAATGGTGTTCTCACGCGAGTACAAACCCAGCGTGGACCAATGACAACGCGGTTGCAGACCCCAGCCGATATGCGAGATAGCGTAGCCTTCAGGGTCATTGAAGGACTTCATGTACTCGTCCAATAATTGCGCCTCAATGCCGCCTTCGATCTTCGTGGCATAACCATTCTCCACAGTCAGAATAATCTGCTCGGAGGAGTACTTTTTCTGCGGCAGCAGGATGTCGCCCTTGTCGATCACGATAGTGCCGTTGGTACCCAACTCATTCGGCCAGGTCAGCACAAAACCGCTAGGCCAGTGGTCCCAACGACCGGGTTCATCCACAAAACCGTATTCACGAATCGCGGGGAACTCACCCAGCGGGCAACACAAATTAGTGCCGGCAGGAGAGGTAATGCTCATTTCCTTGGCCGCTTTAATCAGGCCAGCGGCCGCTGTCACACGCGCTCGATCCGCTTCGGTTGGCACGGTACGAACCAAAATCTCCGGTGGCTCCACAGCCAGCAAAATCTTGGTACCCGACTTCAGAATGTCGATCTGCTCGGGCGAGAACAACAGGGTCATCAGGTCCAGAACCAGATCGCTGGCCTTCAAAGCCGCAATTGCCGCCTCATTGCCCGTCAAAGGCGTGGTGCCCAAATAAGCCAAAGGATCCCGGCTCAGGGCCTTTTCTGCATTCACAGGCAACAGATCCAGACGGTTCACCACCGCGCCCATGGACTGCGCCGCAATCTGCGCACACTGCATGGTTTGCTGATTGGTCGTGGAGCTGGTCAGCAAAGTCACTGTTTGACCCGCTTCCAGCTTGGACAGGCGCAGCACTTCTTGCCATGCTTCGATAAGTTGATAATCACTCACTGCCATTTTGTCTCTCCTTGTGAGGCACCTCGGCTTCAAACCGACATGCCTAATCACGACAGGGCCGCCTAGGCGACCCCTGCTCAACATCACACCAAGCGTTGGCCCAGGAAATCACCGAAGGCTTCGTAAAAGCCTGCTTCGTTATCCCAAGGGATCATGTGACCGGCATTGGGCACACGAACGTGCTGAACGCCCGAGGCCAGTTGCTGAATCTCGGCCACATCTTCATCACGCACCACGTCACCACGCTCGGCTGTCATCAGCAAGGCAGGCACTTTCAGATGCGGGAAGTCGACGTGGATATCGTCGGTGTGGAAACCCTCGAAGCTGGCCAGAATCGCAGGCTCGTGGCAGGTGTGCAGCCACTGAGCACGCAACTGCAATTGCTCTTCGGTCCAGGTCGGGCAAAAGGCACGCATGTCTTCTGCGGTGCAGCCTTTGCGAGCCATGGCCATGGAATCCACATACCAGGGCAACTTGGAGGGATAAGCACGGCGACCTGGGCCAGAGACGGGAGGATCAACCATCACCAAACGGTTCAAACCTTCGCTGTTCTTGTGAGCCGCACGCAAACCAATGCGGGCACCCATGGAGTGACCAACCACGATGTAGTCTTTCAGACCCAAGGCTTGAGCCAAGGCGATCAAGTCATCGGCTTGCGCATCCAGGCTGTAATCCATGCCTTCAGCCGCTTCGCTCAAACCGCGACCACGCACGTCCTGAATGTAGGTATCAAAGTGCTTGCCGAACTGCTCGCCCACAAAACCCCAGGTCACCGCCGGGCTGGTGATGCCGGGAACAATGATGACGGCAGGACGCTGGTCACGCCCTCCGACGGAGCCACCAAAACGCAGGTAATGCTGGCGAATACCGTTAGCGTGCACATGAGCGCCGTACAAAAATGTGCTCATGCTTAGCTCCGGTCCAGTTTGAACAGACGGGCTGCGTTGCCGTAGCAAACCAGCTCGCGTGTCTTGTCATCCATAGGCGCTGCTTCGATGAAATCTGCCGCCAGCTCAGTGGATTCGTAAGGGTAGTCCACCGAGAACAGCACGGCTTCAGCACCCATTTCACCAATCGCGCCCATCAGGGTCGGGGCTGAACAGACACCAGAAGTGGTGATCAAGATGTTGCTGCCTATGTACTCGGATGGCTTGCGCTTCAAGGTGACACCGTGCGGGTAGACCGCAAAACGGCTGTCGTAGCGCCAGCGCTGGAATGGCAGGCCTTCGCCCATATGACCCAGCACCAGCTTCACGTCCGGGCAACGATCAAACACACCACCGAACAACATGCGCAGCGCGTGGGTGCCGGTCTCTACACCCCACCCCCAGGTTGCGCCCATCAGCTCCGGGTGGCCCGTGTAAGCGTGTGGCATTTCGTAGGCATCAAACGGGTGCAGATAAAAAGGCACATCCAGCTTCTGCACGGTTTCCCAGAAGGCATCGTATTCGCGGCCGTCGTAGTACACACCATGCGTGTGACCGTTAACTAACGCGCCCTTCAAGCCCAGATCCTGCACCGCGCGCGTCAGTTCTTGTGCTGCGGCAGCCGGGTCCTGCATGGGCAAAGTGGCAAAGCCACCCAGGCGATCGGGATGGCGGGCAATTTGCTGCGCCAGGAAATCATTGTTCTGACGTGAACGCTCGATAGCGACGGACACATCCTTTTCCACCTGTACCCCAGGGCCGGTCTGCGACAGCACAACGTACTCGATACCGGCACGATCCATCACCTCCAGACGCTGCGCGTCGAAGTCATGCAAACGAGCCATCAGTTCACGCGCGTCGGCACTGTCAATATGTTTGACAAAGGCCTTGGAATAATCCTCAAAGCCAACGGCGTTGAAGTGCTCCTCCAGTGCTATTTTTTTAATACGTTTCACCGTAAATTTTCCCTAAATTATTGATTTACATAAGGTCAATCGTTTGACCCCCCAACAATATCTATCAGTATGCTGATTATTATTGTTTTCAGCAAGTCGGGAAATCACATATACTTTGGGGCGTGGACAGCGCCTGTAGACAAGACTACAAATCAGAAATCGGGGCTTCTGTTCACGCTAGCGTAGCCCTGCTTTCCTTGTAGACGCCGACCTTGCAGCCGTACCCTTTGCAGGTCGTCCCGCTTTCAGTGTGCTGCCTTTTTGGCAACAGGCTGAAAGCCACTCAATCGATGACTGACTTATCCATGAAGAATCACGCCGAGCTAAAGCAAGAAGAACGACTGGAAGCCGACGAGGCCGAAATCCTGGGTCCAGTGGAAGAAGAAAATGCCGAGCTGTATCGACGCAAACTGTGGTCCCGGCCCGGTTTTCTGGTTCGCCGTCTTAACCAGATTCACTACGCCATGTTTTACGAGGAATGCAAAAGTGACCTCACCCCTGTCCAGCACGGTGTCCTGTCCGTGTTGATGGGTTCACCCTGGCTGGATCAAACCACGATCGGCTACGAGCTGGGGCTGGACCGCACCACCTCGGCCGATGTCATCCGCAGGCTGGAGGAAAAAGGTTTGCTGGGGCGTCGTATCAACCCCGAAGACCGCCGCTCTCGCCAGACTTACATCACCGAAGCCGGCCTGGCGGCGATGCAGGAAATCAGCGCGGGCATGAACCGTGCCCAGGAACGGCTGCTGGATCCACTGACCGCCAAGCAGCGTCAAACCTTTATGACCATGCTGACGCGTGTGGTGGAGCACAACAACCAATATGGTCGTGCTGCCCTGAAAAACATGTGAGAAATTCGGGGGGCCTCAGGCCCCTCGCGCATACCAATCCGGTAGTTCAAAGGCATGCGCTGGCAACTGGTACAGCTGGCGCAAACTGGCCTGACTGAGCATGTCGCGGGGCTGTCCCTGCGCCAATATGCCCCCATCCCGGTACAAGATCACCCAGTCCGCCACGCGGGCCGCATGCTCGGGTTGATGCGTACACAAGAGCACACCCAGACCTTCCTGACGCAAGTGCGAGACCTGATCCAGTACGCGTAATTGATTCGCGAAGTCCAGACTGGAGGCAGGTTCGTCCATGATCAAGAACTGTGAACGCTGCACCAAGGCACGTGCAATCACACACAGCTGACGCTCTCCACCGCTGATCTGATCAATACGTTTTTGAGCCAGCTGCCCGATGCCCAAACGCTCCAGGCAAACGCCAACCCATTGCCGATCTGCTGCACTCGGTTGGGTGTACCAGGCCAGCTCACTGGCGCAACCCAGCAAGACCCATTGCTCTACCGTAAAGGCAAAGGCAGACTCCTGCGCTTGCGGTACATAGGCCAGTTGTCTGGCCAGGGCACGCGCACTCCATTGTTCCAGAGGCTTGCCCTGCACCTTCACCTGTCCTTTTAAAGGCGGCTGCAGGCCCAGCAAGGTGCGCAGCAAGGTGGACTTACCGCTGCCATTGGGCCCGAGCAAACAGACGACCTGCCCGGTCTGTACACGCAGATTCAAATTGCTGGCGACTTGCTTGCGCCCGTAGCCTACGGCCAGATCAATCGCTTCCAAGCCTTGCCCGCTCATCGCTGCCTCGCACCACGAGCCAGCAACAGCAAGAAGCCGGGAGCACCCACCAAGGCCGTCAGCACACCCAGGGGCAATTCCAGCGTGCCTATGCTGCGTGCCAAGGTATCGGTTAACAAGAGGAAGGCGGCGCCCACCAACAAGCAAACGGGCAATAGACGGGAGAAGTCCGGGCCAGCCAATAAACGGGCCGCGTGCGGGATCAGCAAACCGACCCAACCAATAATGCCTGCCAGGGCCACGCACACCGCCGTCATCAAAGTCGCGCAAACGATCAGCAGGCAACGCAAGGCAGAGACGGGCATGCCCAGGGAGCGGGCCTCCTCATCTTGCAGCGCCAGGACATTGATACGCCAACGCAAAAGCCATACAGGGACGATGCACGCCAACACCATCATCGCGGCGGGCCAGACTTCGTAAGAGCGCACAGCACTTAACCCACCCAGCAACCAGAAGGTCATGGAAGGCAATTGGGAATATGGATCAGCCAGGATCTTGATCAGCGACAAGGCTGCACCCAGCAAGGTGCCAACCGCCATCCCGGCCAGGACCAGTATCAGAATAGGCGGATGATGGCGAAGCATGCGCGCCAGACTCAAGACAATGCCCACCGCCAGCAGGCCGCCTACAAAGGCCGCCATCTGCACGCCGAACAAGGAAAAATTCAAATAAATGGCCAGAATCGCCCCCAGACCTGCGCCCGAGGACACGCCCAGAATATCGGGTGAAACCAGTGGATTGCGAAACATGGTTTGATACGCCGCGCCTGCGGTCGAGAGCGCCGCCCCCACCAGCAAAGCCGCTGCAATACGTGGCAGACGCAAATCCCAGACCACGCATACGGCCTGATTCTGCCCCGCTTCTGGATCGTTACCAAAACCGGCGGCCAAGGCGCGCAGCACTTCCGTCCCGGACAAAGGATACGCCCCCTGCCCCAAGGCAAACACCACCAAGACGGCCAGAATCAGCCCCAGCAAAAGCAGCAATAGCCCGTAAGGCAAACTGGCTTTCATGCGCCTTGCTGCGGACCCAGCGGGTCCAGCCCTTGTACCAATCGCTTGACCTGCATCTGGTCCAGGGACATGCCGTAAAAGGCCGAATAGAACGCCTGCAACTCTGAGTACATGCGTGGCATGGCCGCGCTACCTTCCAACAAGGCATTCAGCCAGATCACACCGGCCAGACGATTGATTCCCGGTGGGCCATCCAGCCAACCAAAGGGCAGGGCTGGCACACGATACAAACGCCCTTCCCTCACCGCCTTGAGTTGACTCCACGGCGCCTGGGTACGGGCCAGTTCAAAGAAAGCATCATCCTGGGCAAACAGAATATCCGGGTCCCAGGCCAATAATTGTTCGTAGGAAATACGGCCCAGACGATTATCGGTTTTCTCATCACCCATTACCGTCAAGCCGCAAAGCCGCAGCACCTCGGTGTGGATGGATTGGCCCATGCCGGTTTCCAGACCATCGTTACCGCGTGCCAGATAGGCTTTCAAGCCTTTGGCTCGGGGTCTGGCAGCTTGATGTGCGCTGTCCAGAATAGCCTGTGCACGCATGGCCAATTGCTGGCCGCGTTCGGCCTGCCCCAGGATATGACCTGCCTGACGCAACTGCGCCGGGCTGTCGTTCAGACGACCATCCAGCAAGACATAGGGCACGCCCGTCTGCTCCTGCACGGACTTGGCGGCAGATTCGTAATAGGGATTCACATCACCTATATCCACGACCATATCGGGCTTCAAGGCCAGCAGGCTTTCCAGGGACAAGGTACTGCCCCGACCGGACAGACGGCCAAGATACGGCAAGGAAAAACCAGCGGCCTGCATCATGCTGCGTGCAGCAGGAGCCAGCTGAAAAGGCCAACCTGACAGCGTGCGGGGTGCCAGGCAATACACCAGCACCGAAGCGGGCGGACCGGCCGCCACCACCCGGCCAACATGGGCCGGATCGGGCAATTTGCCCGCCACGCTGATATGCAGATTGATCGGGGCGCTGGCTCCCGCCTGCTCAGGCCGAGCCAGCAAACGGGCATGAGGCGCCAAAACCAGCAGTGCCGCCAAGGCACGCAATATGTCACGACGCTTCATCCCGCCCTTCCTCTTTTAACTGCCTATAACAGCACGGCTTTAGAAACGATAGCTTCCGCCCACAAACCAGACACGTCCGGGCATGGGGTAGCCTTCTTTGTATTGGTACAACTTGTCGCCCAGGTTACGCACACCGGCTTCCAGGGTGATGTCCGAGTTGGGACGCCAGATACCCTTCAAGCCCAACAAGGCAAAGCCCGGTGTTTTTTCGTAGATCTGATCACCCTTATTGTTTGCGTAGGAGTAGTAACGGCCACTTTCGGTTTCCACCGAACCCATCACTTCCCACTGCGCAGTGGGCTTCCAGCTCAAGTGAGCAAACAGGCGGTGATTGGGCGTATCCACCAGTTTGACGTCCGGGTCAGACTGGTTGCGGCGATTCAAATACGTGTACGCCAGGCCTGCCGACCAATGAGCAGAAAACTCCTGCTGCAAGGACAGCTCCAGACCCATTTGCCTCGCCTTGCCGACGTTGGTGGCCTGATCACAAAACCCCACTGGACGGTACTTGTCACAACCAGGAGCCTGGATGACGGTGCTTTGAATCATGTCACGCACCTGGCTCAGGAACAGCGCCGATTCCAGCTGTGCGCCTTCCCAGGGTTGACCACGCAAGCCCAGTTCGTAATGAATGGCGTGCTCGGGTTTCAGATCCGGGTTGGGTTGGGCGTAACCCATGCGGCTGGAGTAGCGATCTTTAATCGTGGGGAAACGAGTCTTGTAGGCCACACTGCCGTAGACCTGCATGGCCTCGCTCCAGTCGTAACCCAGCTCCAGCAAGCCGTTGGTGGCATCGGTATCGCCGGTTTCAAAGTTGTGCGCTTCTTTGGCCTTGCGACGCTCGTGACTGGCACCCACACGCAACTGCCACAGCTCACCCAAGGCGATGCGGTCTTCAAACGCCAGAGACGTGGTCACATCCTTGTAGTGCTCGGTGCCCGATGATTTGGGGTCACGGTGCTGATCTTCCTTGTAGTGCAAGGCGAAGTGCAGCTCGTGATTGTCCAGGCTGGTGTTGACCCACTCCAGGGCAGCACCACGGGTGCGGTCCGTGTACTCGCTGGTCGGGCCAGTCAGGGTCGCGTATTGACCATCGCTATACATATCCAGACCGTTCTTGTACTTGTCTTCGTACACGCGGGTCTTGATGGTGTTGCTCTCGCCAATCTGGGTGGAGCTCAGGAAGTACAGGCTTTCCTTGTCCCAGTATGGCCAGCGCCAGTAGCGTTGACCCAGCTTGGCATCGTTCACACCGGTGTAAACCGGATTGTCTTTCTGACCTTTCTGGTTCACGTAAGCAATGACATACTCATCCGTCGCATTGGGGGTGATACCCAGTTTGAAGGACGCTTTCTTGTCCATTTGCGAAGCATTGCTGCGCATGCCGCCGGTATCGGTAGGACGTGCTTTTTGATCTTCAAAGCCACGGCCCAAGGGGAAGGTACGCTCGCCCGACCAGGACAGGCCAGCTTGCAAGTACCAGGAGCCCTGGTTGGTGCCCACGTTCAAGGCACTGTAGCGTTGATCGCCCGTGGCGTAACCAGCGCGAAACTCGCCTTCAAATTCTTTGACAGGCTTGCGGGTCACCAGGTTGATGGCGCCGCCCATGATATTGGGGCCATACAGTAAGGAAGCTGCGCCCTTGGCCACGCGAATCTCGCTCAGGTCCATGGTGGTGAAACGGGTAAAGTCCACATAGCCGTCGTACGGCACGTACTGTGGAATACCGTCAAGGAACAAAGGCACCTGACGCGAATCGAAACCGCGCACATAGACCATTTGTTCGTTACGAGCACCGCCCGCCGAAACGGTCACGCCGGGTTGCACGCTAACGGCAGCACCCACATCGCGCAAATCAAAAGCCTGCATTTCTTTCTGGCTAACCGCGCTCTCTCCCAAGGCAGCTTCACGATCCAGATTGGGCTGCACGACCACTTTGCCCAACTGAAACACGCGGTCATTGTTTTCCTGAGCCTGAGCGTGGCCAACTGCCAAGGCCCCCATCAAGCTCAAGACCACTGCGCGAGGCACAAAACAGACGGACTGATGACGCGCCGCGATAGCGCGTTTGGACTGATGTCTCATTCCACTTCCCTATTCGATCTTTCTAATTGATTTATGAACTGACACCACACAGTGGTGCAAAAAAAAACGGGCCCCAAGGGGCCCGTAAATAGAACCCATCATCGAGCGATGAGTGATGGTTCTTTCGAAAACACCGCTATATAGTAGAGCATATAGCGAAGAACAACAACTAGCCAGAAACTTTAAGGTTCAGGTTTTCCCGTCTTCCCAATTTGCGGCTTCTCGCCAACAATACGGCTGTACTGAGCATTTACATCAAAATGCTGCCAGCAAGGTGCCTGCACAAACGGGCACCCAAACGATCCCAAGACATCAGGACCCGCGCAAATACTGGCGCAAATCCACAGGAGCACAATTTATGTTTAAAGCCATGACGCGCGGTTCGGTCCGCCTGGTTGAACGCTATCTACCCGATCCGTATATTTTCGTCATCCTGCTCACACTGATTGCCGGTATTGCGGCCATGGCGTTTGAGCAACGCTCTCCCATGGAGATCATCCAATATTGGGGTAACGGTTTTTGGGGCCTGCTGACCTTTGCCATGCAAATGCTGCTGGTCTTGCTGACCGGTCACATGCTGGCCAGCACACCGCTGGTAAAAAGCTGGTTGCGTGGCCTGGCCTCGCTGGCCCGATCAGCCGGTTCGGCCATTATTCTGGTGACCCTGGTGTCGCTGGCCGCCAGCTGGATCAACTGGGGTTTCGGCCTGGTGGTCGGTGCCCTGTTCGCCAAAGAGCTGGCCCGTCAGGTCCGTGTAGACTACCGCTTGCTGGTTGCCAGTGCCTACTCGGGCTTTCTGGTCTGGCACGGTGGCCTGGCCGGTTCTGTACCACTGACCATTGCCACCTCGGGCCACTTCTCTGAAGACAAGATCGGTATCATCAGTACATCTGACACTATCTTTGCCTTCTTCAATCTGGCCATTGTGATCGCCCTGTTTATCCTGGTGCCGCTGATCAACCGCTTGATGCTGCCCAGCGATAAGGAAAGCATTTATGTCGATCCCAAGCTGCTGGAAGACACTCCAGACGATGTCAACCAAACCACCGATCGCCCTGCAGACCGTCTGGAAAACAGCCGTCTGATCTCGATTGTGATCGGTGTTGCTGGCCTGGCCTACCTGTTTGACTACTACGTGCTGCGTGGTGCGACCCTGAACCTGAACGTGATCAACTTCACCTTCCTGATTCTGGCCATCTTGCTGCATGGCACACCCCGTCGTCTGCTGAAAAGTCTGGATGAAGCCATTCGCGGTGGAGCCGGGATTGTGATCCAGTTCCCCTTTTACGCCGGCATCATGGCCATCATGATCGACTCCGGTCTGGCGGCCAGCTTGTCCGAATGGCTGGTGTCCTTTGCCACGGCGACCACCTTGCCTTTCTGGACTTTCATGAGCGCCGGTCTGGTCAATATCTTTGTGCCTTCGGGCGGTGGACAATGGGCGGTACAAAGCCCGGTCGTAATCGCTGCTACTCAGGCTCTGGATGCTGATATGGCCCGCACCGCCATGGCCGTTGCCTGGGGTGACTCCTGGACCAATATGCTGCAGCCTTTCTGGGCCTTGCCAGTACTGGCCATTGCCGGACTGAAAGCCAAAGACATTATGGGCTTTTGCCTGATTCAGCTGATTGTCTCGGGTATCGTGATTTCGATTGGTTTGACCTGGTTGTAAACCAGCCAAGCAATAAAAGTAAAACGTAAAAGGGCCCGCTAACTGCGGGCCCTTTGCAATTTAAAGCTCACGGCATACGTGACTGACTTGCTCCCGAAACCATGCGTAGGCAAAACTGGCGCGCGTGCGTTCATGCCAAATCTGGTACACACAAAACGGGGCTAAATCCAAAGGATGCTCCAGCACATCCAGCTTGTGTCCGGCACATAGCAGGCGAGCCATGCGCTCTGCCAAACTGATTACAAAGTCGGTACGTTCCAACACGCCGGGAACTGCCAAAAAATGAGGCAGGCTCACTTGCACCTGACGTTGCAACTGACGTGTTTGCAACGCGTCAGCCAAACGACGCTCACGGCTGCCGTTATGGCCAGGCACCCCAATGTGGCTACGTCTGCAAAACTCGTCCAATGCCATCGCCTGGCCATTACGCCCGCAAGATCGCATCACCACCACATAACGGTCATGAAAAAGCTCCTGGCGAAACAGCGGGTAGGACACAGCTGCCGACGATGAAAGCACCAGGTCGGCTCGCCCGCCCAACAGCCAGTCTTCAGCCCCAAAATCCGCCATATCCAGGACTTCCAGGCTGCACCGCGGAGCATGCAGCTGCAAATGTGCTGTCAAGGCCGGGATCAATAAATAAGACAAATATTCCGTCGTCGCCACCCGAAAACGTACGTCCAGACTGGATGGTTCAAGCCGCGCCTTGTCGGTCTGCAACAAATCATCCAGCAAGCTCAAGGCCTGCTCAATACGGGGCGCCAAAGCGCGCGCCTTGTGGGTGGGCTCGACGCCTTGTGCCGTCCGCAAAAACAAGGCGTCACCAAAATACAAACGCAGCTTCGCGATTTCCTTGCTTACCGTGGACTGATTGGACTCCAGCGTCAAAGCGGCACGGCTGACATTTCCTTCTCGAAACACAGCAAGAAAAGTACGCAACTGGACCAAATCCAGATTCTTCATCTCACTCCCCTGCTCACGTATTTCCATTTCAGCCTAATCAATCATTCCAATACGGAATTGCCTCGTTTTCAGGCCTCCCGGACACTAGTTCAACAACTTACTACCACAGGAAACCCCATGAGGACTCTGATTAAAGCGCGCTGGGTCATTGCGTTCGAACAAGGACGCCACTGCGTGATCGACCACGGCCAGCTCGTCTACGAAGGCGAACATATCATATACGTGGGCACTCGTTACGACGGGCATGTGGACCAGATCATTAAAGCACCTGACAGCGTGCTGGCTCCTGGTTTTATTGATACCCATGTCCACTCCGGTCATCGGGCACTGCACAAGCTTCTGGCCGACGGTGGTCGCCCTGCATTATTCGGCCAGCCTTACATGGACGTGACCATTGCACGCCAAGGTACACAAATACGCGGCTACCCCAACTATCTGGATCAGGAGCAAGCAGCAAAAGATCCCGGCATTGCTCTGCATGCTGCCTTTACCGCAGCCGAGCTGCTGCGCAACGGTGTCACCACCTTTGTAGAACTGGGCGGACATGTACTCGTTCAAGAGGCATTGTGGGCTCAATGTGAGGAATTAGGTATTCGTGGATACCTTGGCCCTGGCTACGATAGTGGTCGATGGCAATCCGATGACAAGGGCCAGCTCGAACGTATTCCTTACCCGGACCAGGGCGAGCAACTTTTCCAGGATGCCCTGGCATTTATCCGCCGTGCACAAGCCCATGAATCCGACCTGATTCACGGCATCCTGGTCCCTCGGGAAATTGAAAACTGCAGCCTGGAATTGCTGCGTCAAACAGTGCGTGCGGCCGATGAGTTGAATCTGCCCATGGCCACACATGCTGGCTACAACGTGATCGAGTTCATGGAGACCGTACGCGAACACGGACTGACCCCTATCGAGCTGCTGAACCATGTCGGGATGTTGCGTCCCACATTGAATATTGGGCATGCCAACCTGATCTCCAACAACCCGAAAATGAACTATTCGGGTGGAGACGACCTGGGTTTAATGGGGCAGAAAAAAGTATCCATCTCTCACTGTCCGGTCAATATTGTGCGGCGAGCTCGCACACTGGATAACTGGAAAGCGTATCGCCAGGCAGGAGTCAATATCACCATCGGCAGCGATACCTACCCGCGCGACATGTTCATGAACATGCGTACCGCGTCCTACCACGGGAAAGTCATGAGCCATGACCTGACCGCTGCCAGTGCCGCTGAAGTATTTGAAGCCGCCACCGTGGCAGCAGCGCGTTCCCTGGGTCGGGAGGACTTGGGGCGACTGGCTGCCAATGCCAGGGCGGACATGATCCTGATCCGAATCGGCCGCAGCGACGTGCTGCGCTATGGCCCAATTTGGGACCCCATCCGCAGCATGGTTGAATGCGGCATCGGCGACGACGTGGACACCGTGATCTGCAATGGCAGAATCAGCATGCGAGACGGCGTCATACCAAAGGTGGACCTGCCAGCCTTGCGCCGTCAGGTTCAGGACTTTGCCGAAGACATCTGGCCCAGCCTGCAGGACTGGGATCAGCTCAAACGCAGCGCACAAGATATGTGCCCCATCAGCCGCTGTACACATCTATAAAAACACCCTCAACGAGGAGACAAGACATGATCAAAAAAACAGCTCTCGCTATTGTCGCAACGGCTTTACTGAACACGCTTCCGATGGCACAAGCGCAGCAGGCGGATTTTCCGCAAGGCCCTGTACGCGTCATCGTCCCCTACGGAGCAGGCGGAAGCGCGGACATTCTGGCACGCGCAATCAGCGACAAACTGACTCAACTATGGGGACAGACCGTCATCGTAGAAAACAAGCCAGGGGGTATAGGTACGATTGGAATCATGAGCGTGGTCAAGTCCAAGGCCGACGGCTACACCCTGGTCTCGGTGCCCGTATCTGACTTGGCTGTTAATCCACACCTCTACAAGAAACGGTCTTTTGATGTGTTGAAGGATCTGGATCCCGTCAGCCAGGTAGGCTCAGTACCCAACGTCTTGATCACGAACCCGGCGCTAGGGCTGCAAAGCACGGCCGATTTAATCAAGCTCGCTCAGCAAGCAGGTCAAACCCTGACTTATAGCTCTCCTGGCGTGGGCAGTCAGGCACATTTGGCCGCTGAAGTATTTGCTCGCAAACATGGGCTGACACTTAACCACATTCCCTATAACAGCGTCTCGGCGGCCATTACTGACGTAGCAGGCGGCCATGTCGATCTGATGTTTGCGCAACTACCCAGCGCCTTGGGCTTTATCCAAGGAAAAACAGTGACACTGTTGGGCATCGCCGCGCAGCAGCGCAGTCCGCTATTGCCAGACACGCCCACACTGACTGAATCGACCGGCGAGACGTATGGCGATTTTATTTCGTGGTCCGGCCTGATGGCACCAGCGGGCACCCCCATAGCCATACGCGAAAAAATCGCGCGTGACCTCAAGCACGTGATGGACAACACAGACCTCAATCGCGTACTAGCCAGTTCAGGAACGGTAGGAATAGGTAGCACTCCACAGCAGCTCGATGCTGCCATACGCGAAGATTACGATCGCTATGGGCGCATCATTGCCGACCTGAAATTGGCCTTGGACTAGCTGAAATAGGGGAATGGAGATGGTGGGCGGTACAAGGTTCGAACTTGTGACTTCCACCGTGTGAAGGTGGCACTCTACCACTGAGTTAACCGCCCGAAGCTTTCAAGAACTGAAAAGCTGCGAAGAAAGAAACTATAGCACGGCCCTGCCCGATTCACAAGGTTTGGGCCGGCTATTTTTCCTGAATAATTACTCAGTGGCGGGATTGAGCATCTCGCGCCACATGGGTGGCTTCTTGTTCTGTTTTTCCAGAACGTCCATGTACTTTTCGTGCTCGGCCTGATCGGCTTCGGAGGCACGCAGTACTTTCAGCACACTGGTATCAAACTTGCCCAGGCTCAGATTGCTGCCGTCACCGCCTTGCCCATCGGACTCGTCAAAGTCCATCAGCAAAGCATCCTGCCCCCGCGTCATGGCCAGCCAGACATCGGCCAGCAATTCCGAGTCCAGCAAAGCGCCGTGCAGCGTGCGGTGAGAGTTGGAAATGCCGTAGCGTTCGCACAGGGCATCCAGAGAGTTCCGTTTGCCGGGGTGCATTTCCCGCGCCACCAGCAAGGAGTCGGTGATGCTGTCGCAGTATTGCGAGAACGGGCCTTTACCTACCTTTTGCAGCTCGGCATCCAGAAAGCGCGTGTCAAAAGAAGCATTATGAATAATGACTTCCGCGCCCTGCACAAAATCCAGCACCTGATCCACCACATCCTTGAAGCGTGGATGGCCAGACAGAAATTCCGTGGTCAGGCCGTGAATTGCCAATGCCTCGGGGTCGGAGTCCCGATCCGGGTTCAGATACAGGTGCAGGTGGCGGCCCGTCAATTTGCGGTTGAACAGCTCTACCCCACCCACCTCAACAATTCGGTGCCCCTCGCGTGGCTCCAGACCGGTGGTTTCAGTATCCAGAATAATTTGACGCATTCACTTTCCCTACAAATTCAATCACGGTAATGGCACTCGACAAGGCGGCTGTACGAGCAGCGTCCCCGGAGACCAGCACCACAGGTTCAGACAGTGGCCTCGGGCTTGTCAATCAGTTCCAGCTGCTTGTCCTGCCCCCCTTTCTTGCCGGCGATCAGGGTGTAGGCCACAGGCACGACAAACAAGGTCAGCAAGGTACCCAAGGACAAGCCACCCACCAGTACCCAGCCAATTTGCTGGCGGGACTCGGCACCCGCCCCAGAGGCGTAGGCCAGCGGCAAGACGCCCAGCACCATGGCGCCGGTTGTCATCAGGATGGGGCGCAGGCGCATCTCGCAAGCGCGCACCACGGCATTGTACAAACTGGCCCCGGCTTCGCGTTGTTGAGTGGCAAATTCCACAATCAAGATGCCGTGCTTGGTAATGAGGCCTACCAGGGTAATCAAGCCGATCTGACTATAAATGGACAAGGTCCCGCCCGACAGCCACAGGGCCAGCAAGGCCCCCGTCATGGACAAGGGCACGGACAGCATGATGATGAGCGGATTGCGCCAGCTTTCAAACTGCGCGGCCAGCACCAGATAAATAAAGGCCAGGGCCATCAGGAAAACCAGATAGATGCTGCCCGACGAATCCCGGAATTCTCGTGATTGCCCGTCCAGATCTGTCTGCACGGTTTCCGGCAAGGTCTTGCGAGCCACCTCATTCATGTGTTCGAGCACTTCACCCAAGGCATAGCCGGGTGCCACCGATGCTTCCACAATGACCGCCCGCAAGCGGTTGAAGTGGTTCAGCGATTGCGGCGATACGCTCTCGCGCACATTCAGGAAGTTGGAAGCTTGCACCATGCCACCGTCTTTGGTGCGCACGTAAATATCCAGAATGTTTTGCGGGCTGGAACGAGCCTGCTTATCCACCTGCACAATCACGTCGTACTGTTCGCCATCGCTCTTGTAGCGCGTGACCTGACGCCCGCCCAGCATGGATTCCAGAGTGCGGCCCACGGCTTCCACCGATACGCCGGTATCGGCCAGCTTGTCGCGGTCTACATCAATACGAATTTCCGGTGTGTTCAAGCGCAAGTCCGTATCCACGTTCAACAGCCCTGGATAGTCTCGCAACTCAGCCAGAAAACCGTCCACAATTTTGGCCAGCTCCGGATAGGGTGCCTGGCTCATAATCACAAACTCCACTGGCTTGGAAGTGGCCCGCTGTCCCAAAGACGGCGGGTTAGTGGGGAAAGCACGCGCACCGGGAATGGCGGAGAAATGCGGTTGCAGTTCACGCGCAATGGATTGCTGGTTACGTGTGCGCTCCTCCCACGGCTTCAAGCGCAAAATTGCAAAGGAATCGGTGACGGTAGGGAAACCAATAATGGACTGATACCCCTCTGTCTCCGGTATGCCGCGATATAGCTCTTCCACCCGCTCCACATTGCGCAAGGTGTAATCCAGCGTAGCGCCTTCGGGCGAATTCACAATCCCGAAAATCACACCTCGGTCTTCAATCGGAGCCAGTTCGCTTTTGATGACCGTAAACAGCAGCCCACTGGTCGCGGCAACGGCCACACCAATGAACAAGACCAGAAAACGCCAGCGCAAGGCGCGAATCAGGATACGGCGGTAGCCTCGTGTCAGCCAGACCAGGAAGTTCTCGATACCCTGACTGACGCGGCCCACCTTCGCACCATGCGGACGCAACATGCGCGAGCACATCATGGGCGTCAGGGTCAGGGCCACGAAACCGGACACCAGCACGGCAGCCGCCAAGGTCAGGGCAAACTCAATGAATAATCGCCCGGTACGGCCTGTGGCAAAAGCCAGTGGGGCATACACCGCCACCAGGGTTAGCGTCATGGCAATCACAGCGAAGGCAATTTCACGCACACCCAAAAAGGCAGCCTGCATGGCCGTCTTGCCCTCTTCGATATGGCGGTACACGTTCTCCAGCACCACAATCGCATCGTCCACCACCAGGCCAATCGCTAGCACCATGGCCAGCAAAGTCAGCGTATTGATGGAAAAGCCCAGCATGTACATGATGGCGAAGGCCCCGACCAGGGAGATCGGGATCGTCACGATGGGGATGAGACTGGCGCGGAAACTGCGCAGGAAAAACACAATCACCAGCACCACCAGCAAGATGGCCTCGGCAATGGTGGTATAGACCGAATCAATGGATTTCTGAATGAAGATGGAGCTGTCGTAGGACACGGCCAGCTTCATATTGCCCGGCAAGCTTTCGTTGATGCGTTCCACTTCGGCGCGCACGGCTTTGGACAGATCCAGCGGGTTGGCGGTGGACTGCTTGGTCACCCCAATGTTCAAGCTGTTTTGCCCATTGAAGCGGGCCAGCACCCGCTCTTCGGCTGGCCCGATACGCACCTCGGCAATATCGGAGATACGGACCGGATAGCCCGCTGCCTGGGCAACGATGATATTGCGAAACTCTTCCGGGGTCTCCAGATCGGTGGAGGACACCACGGAAAACTCGCGCGCATCGGACTCGATACGGCCTGCCGGAATCAGCACGTTTTGTTTGCGCAGCGCATCTTCCACATCCTGCACGGTCAGCTGGTACGCCCCCAGTCGGGTACGGTCCACGTCAATACGCATGGCGGGCAAACGTTCACCGAACACACGCACTTCTGCTGCACCGGGCAAGACAGACAAGCGCGTTTTGATATAGCGGTTGATGTAGTCCGAGGCCTCCAGCATGCTGTAGTCGCCGGTATCCACCCCTACATAAATAATCGGGGTGGAGTCTGCCTCGACCTTGTTGATGATGGGCTCGTCCACCTCGTCGGGCAAGAATCGGCGGGCGCGCGAAACCTTGTCACGCACGTCTGCCGCAGCGGCATCGGGGGCTCGGTCCAGATTGAATTTGATGTTGATCAGGCTACGCTCGGAACGGCTGCGCGAGGTCATCACGTTCACGCCTTCAATCCCGGACAACTGATCCTCCAAAGGCTTGGTCACCTGGGACTCGATCACCTCCGGTGAGGCCCCTTTATAGTTGGTGATGACGGATACCACCGGCTCATCAATGGCCGGGTACTCACGTACGGTCAGGCGTTCATAGGAAATGAAACCGACCAGCACAATCACCAAAGACAGAACCGTGGCGAAAACCGGGCGACGGATACATAAATCAGAAAGAACCATGATCCCGTCCTATTGCTGCGGCTGTGTTTGGACGTCGATCACTTCCTGAATATCGACTGGCACACCATCACGTACTTTTTGCAGCCCGGCTACCAGCACATTGTCTCCAGCCTTCAGATCACCCGTCACTTGCACCCAACCTTGCTCACGAACGCCGATCTGTACCTGACGGCGCTCTGCCCGGCCGTCTTTCACAATATAGATGTACTGATCCTGCCCCGAAGGAGCCAGGGAGGTTTCAGGCACCATCAAGGCCTGGTAGCGCGACAGTTCCAGGCGCACGCGGCTGAACAGACCCGGGCGCAGTGCACCATCGTCATTCGGCACCTGGGCCCGCAGCAAAATGGACCGGCCCGCCGTATCAACGGCAGGGCTGACAGCCAATACCGAGCCATGGCGGATTTCGCCCAGGAACGCATCAAAGCGCAATTCAACCGGCATACCGGCTTTGACATCGGCCAGATATTGCTCCGGAATACGGAAGTCCACATTCAAGGTAGAAACCGCTTCCAGCTGCACCAGATCCGTGCCCGGCCCCACGTAATCGCCTACCGATACATTGCGCAGCCCGGTAACACCGTCGAACGGAGCACGAATACGGGTCTTGTCCAGATGCACGCGCGCCAATTGCACTTCGGCTTGCTGGACGGCCAAACGACTGCCCGACTCATCTTTTGCCTGCTGGCTGATAAAGCCCTGACGGCTCAGCTCCGAAGAGCGCTTGTGCTGGCTGTTGGCCAGATTCAAATTTGCCTGTGCCTGATTTAACTGCGCCTGCGCCATGGCCGGGTCCAGCTGAATCAGCACCTGCCCTTTCTTGATGGGCTGGCCTTCTTCAAAACTGATGGCTGAAATACGACCACTGATCTCGGGGCGCAACACGACGGACTCTCTGGCAACCAGGGTCCCCACCGCCGCCACATCACGAATCAATTCGGTTTGCCGCACTGGCAGCACTTCCACCCGCGTGGCGTCAGACTGCGCCCAGCTGGGCGTACTACTGGCAAACAGTACGAGGAACAAAGAAAAAATCGTGGGGCGCAGCGTGGAAATCATGGGCGGCTTATCCTGACCGGCCAGGCCGGTGAAGCTGTCTGACAAAATATGACGGGTGGCTAATAGTACTATCAGCGGGCTTGAAGTTTGCCCAAGATCTTATAACTGCCTGGCTATTTCCACCCCTTCATTAGCCAACTGATCTGCCCGCTCATTGCCAGGATCGCCAGCATGACCGCGCACCCATAACCAGGTCAGCTCATGCTTGGCCGCCTGCTGCTCCAGTTCCTGCCAAAGATCCGCATTCTTGACGGGTTTCTTGTCCGCAGTTCGCCAGCCGCGTGCCTTCCAGCCGGGCAGCCATTCATTCATGCCTTTTTGCACGTATTGCGAATCGGTATGCACCCGCACCTGACAAGGGCGCTTCAAGGCTTTTAGTGCCTCAATCACGGCCATCAGTTCCATACGATTATTGGTGGTATCGGCCTCGCCGCCACAAATGGCTTTTTCACGGCCGCCATGGCGCAACAAAGCGCCCCAGCCACCCAAACCCGGGTTGCCCTTGCAGGCGCCATCGGTCCAGATATCGACAACATCAGTCATGTCTTGCTAATTCCTTCATCGGCAGCGCGTCCTGCAACCACCATAGGCCGACGCACACGCCGACGGTTTTTCTTCCACTTGGGTCCGACCATGCGCAAGGCAGGCGTACGCTTGACCGCACTGATCATATAGACGGCACCCGCAAAGCTCCACCAGCGCGCCCCGCTTTGCTCCATCCAGGACCAGCGATCCAGCCAAACCTGTTGACGACACAAGGGCGCATAACAGCCCATCTGCGTGCCTTGCACATCAAAGGACAACAGCTTCAACCAGTCCCGCAACCGCAAGGGAGACATGACATCGCCCGGCAAGGTCGGCGTACCCCGCTCCAGTCCCGGAATCCAGTCATGAGCCCCCCATAAACTCAAAGGGTTAAAGCCCGTCAGAATGATGCGTCCTTCAGGCACCAGCACACGCTCGGCCTCTCGCAATACCTGATGCGGGTCGCTGGCACTTTCCAGCGTATGGGGCAGGATCAAAAGATCAATGCTTTGCGTATCAAAGGGCAGATGCTCGGGTTCGGCATAAACCAGGTTTTTCTGCTGAGGGGGCAAGACGCCAGCCTGAGCCGTGCATACCTTGCAAGAGATGCGGCTGTGCGCCAGGAGGTCCCAATGCGGCAATCCAATTTGTATGGCATGATACCCGAAGGTGTTGACCACCTCCGCATCGATTCCGGCTTGTTCCCAAGCCCGCACATATCGCCCCGGTACGGTTTCCAACCACTGGGCAAATTGATCATTCAAAGTCTGCTCCACTGGCGCTTTCTCCCTCTACCATGATGAATGCATTTACCTGGCCTGTGCCAAGCGATGTTCGCCTGATTCCACTACCTGCCCTGAACGACAACTATATATGGGCTTTAAGTCGAAACGGTCACGCCCTGGTTGTAGACCCCGGCCAGGCCGCTCCGGTTCTGGATTGGCTGGAACGCGAGTCCTTACAACTGGATGCCATTTTACTGACACACCACCATGGTGACCATGTTGGGGGTGTCATGGATATCCTGGCCAGGCATCCGGCCCGCGTCTGGGGCCCGGCCCACGAGCGCCTGCCCACCTGTGACGTGCGTGTCGGCCAGTCCGACAAGGTCGAATTACCTACGCTGGAACTGACGCTGGAAGTCTTAGACATCCCCGGCCACACCGCCGGACACGTTGCGTACTTTGGTCAAAATGAGGTAAAACAGCCCTTTGTTTTCTGTGGTGACACCTTGTTTGCTGCTGGTTGCGGACGTCTTTTTGAAGGCACCCCGGCACAAATGACGGATTCCCTGGGCAAGTTGGCGAAACTGCCATCGGACACCCTGATCTGCTGTGCGCACGAGTACACCTTATCCAATTTACGCTGGGCTCTACAGGTAGAGCCGGACAATCCCCAACTGCATGAACGTTGGGAACAGGATAATCTCAAGCGTCAGCAAAACTTGCCTACGGTGCCCCCCACCTTGAAAACAGAATTGGCTACCAATCCGTTTCTGCGTTGCGAGACGACTGCTGTTATCAAGGCCGCCGAGCGCCATGCCGCCCGGTCCCTGAATAATCCTGTCGAGGTATTTGCCAGCCTGCGCGACTGGAAAAACAATTTCTGAAGATTCCGCAATGAACCTAATGAGACTTTTTGCGCTGCTATGCGCTTTCGTGCTGGCAGGCTGCGCCACCGGCCCCAAGGTCAGCCCTCAAAAAGCCGCCAAGACTTCCACCAGCATTGCCGCCGATACGTCTCGCACCATTGATCTGACCCACCCACCCAAAGACGCGTGGGACCGGATGCGCCGGGGTTTCTCCATCCCCAACCTGCATACCGATCTGGTTGATTACTGGACCAACTACTACGCTTCGCACCCCGAATCCATCCGTACCATGAGCCAGCGCGCCTCGCGCTATCTGTACCACATCATGGACGAGCTCGATGCCCGTGGCCTGCCTTCCGAACTGGCCTTGCTGCCTTTTGTGGAAAGTGCCTATAACCCCGTCGCCTATTCGCGCTCCCATGCGTCCGGTCTGTGGCAGTTCATCCCCAGCACCGGTACACAATACAAGCTGGAGCAGAACTGGTGGGTAGATCAGCGCCGTGACCCGGTCGAGTCCACTCGCGCTGCTTTGGACTATCTGTCTTACTTGTACGAGTTCCAGGGCGACTGGTATTTGGCCCTGGCCTCCTACAACTGGGGTGAGGGTTCGGTACGCCGCGCCATGGAGCGTAATGAACAGGCCAACCTGGATGTTGACTACTTATCGCTGAAGATGCCGGACGAAACACGTAATTACGTCCCCAAACTGCAAGCGATCAAAAACATTGTGGCTAACCCGGAGCGTTATGGCATCACCCTGCCTCCAGTCAGCAACACACCGTATTTCACGGCCGTGCGCAAGAACAAGGACATTGACGTAGCCCTTGCCGCCGAGCTGGCTGAAATCTCCGTGGACGAGTTCAAGGCCTTGAACGCTGCCCACAATCGCCCCACAATCCCTGCCGATCGCGGCACCTTGCTGCTGCCCGCCAACAAGGTGGACATTTTCAATGCCAATCTGGCGGCCTATCAAGGCAAGCTCAGTAACTGGAAAGCGTACCAATCCAAGCGCGGCGAGAGCTATCTGTCCATTGCCCAGCGCCACGGCATTACCTTGTCGCAACTGCGCTCCATCAATGGTTTGAGCCGCAAGAGCACCAAGGCTGTTGCACAGACACTGCTGGTGCCCAGCACTACCTTGGGTGAAGGCAGCCTGCAACTGGCCTCTCTGACCAATACACCAGCCGCTCCCGTGGCCCGGACTGCCAATCGTGCACGTACGCAAACGGCCAGCGTCAACCGCAAGAATGACACTGTTGTTTTGCGTCGCGGCGCCAACGTGCGCACCCATACGGTTCGACAGGGCGATACACTCTACGCCTTGGCCAAACGGTACGACACTTCGGTGGCTGAACTGCGACGCCTGAACAATATCAAAGGCAGCTCTCTTTCCAGGGGGACACGTTTGCGTGTTCCCGGTTCCAATATTCGTGGCTAAGTCCACCCACTAATTACATAAAGGATTTTCAGCATGGGTTTCCTGCAAGGAAAACGCATCCTGGTCACAGGCGTCCTCTCGAACCGCTCTATTGCTTACGGGATTGCGCAAGCATGTCGCCAACAAGGTGCTGATATTGCCCTGACTTATGTGGGCGAGCGTTTCAAAGAACGTGTTGAAGGCTTTGCCGCAGAACTGGGCACGGATATCGTGCTGCCCTGTGACGTGTCCGAAGACGATCAGATCGAACAAGCCATGGCCTCGCTGGGCGAGCGCTGGGACGGTCTGGACGGTTTGGTGCACTCCATTGGTTTTGCTCCTCGCGAAGCCATTGCGGGCAACTTCCTGGACGGTCTGTCGCGTGAATCGTTCCGCGTCGCTCACGACATTTCGGCCTACAGCTTTCCCGCACTGGCCAAGGCTGCCCTGCCCTTGCTCAAAGGTCGCAAGAGCTCGGTGCTGACCCTGACCTACCTGGGCGCTGAAAAAGCCATTCCCAACTACAACACCATGGGCGTGGCCAAAGCTGCTTTGGAAGCCTCCGTGCGTTACCTGGCGGTAGCGCTGGGCGAGTACGGCATTCGTGCCAACGCCATCTCGGCCGGTCCTATCAAAACCCTGGCTGCCAGCGGCATCAAGGACTTCTCCACCATTCTGAAATTCGTAGAGACGCACGCTCCCTTGCAACGCAACGTCACCATCGAAGAAGTGGGCAATGTGGCCTCCTTCCTGATGTCCGAATTGGCCAGCGGTATCACGGGCGAAATCACGCACGTTGACGCCGGCTTTAACTGCATCGTTCCGGGTATGCAGGAGTAAAGGCTAGCATCAGATGCCTACAAGCATCCTGATGACAAAAAGGAACAGGCTTTTGCACTGTTCCTTTTTTTTGGCCCTGGATCAGCTGCAATTTGCGCTACTGGCTTCTTATATAAGCAATAAAAAACATAAATAAATCAGTACACTGACTTTCTCGTTTTCCCTAGTAGGATATAAAAAATAATCTGTGAATAATATTTATGTCAGTGCACTGACTATTAAAGCATAAAAAATCAATCACAGAACTCGATTCTCGAGGAGACACAATGTTCCAACGCCAACCGCGTCTGCTGGCCCTGGCTGGGCTTTTGCTGAGCTGTGCAATGCTGGCCCCCGCCACCGCCAGTGCTAATAAACCGATCGAAATTATCGTCACCTTCCCACCAGGAGGGGGCACGGATTTACTGGCCCGTCTGATCGGGAATTACTTCAACGAACAACTTGGCCAGCCCGCGATTGTGGACAACCGCCCCGGTGCCAGCGGCAATATTGGCGCTCGTATGGTGGCCCAGCGCCCGGCCGACGGTCAGTCACTACTGATGGTCAACAGCTCCTTTGCCGTCAACCCGGCCGTGTTCGACAAGCTGCCATTTGATCCCAAGAATGACTTCACCGCCGTCTCCAACTTCGCCTTTGTTCCATCGGTCGTCATCGTGCCGGCCAACTCGCCCTACAAGACACTGCAAGACATGCTCACGGCTGCCAAGGAAAAACCGGGTGAAGTGTTCTTTGGCTCTTGCGGCAACGGCACTCCGCAACATCTGGCCGGCGAAATGCTCAACGAAGCAGCAGGCGTGGAGATGGCGCATATCCCCTACAAAGGCTGCGGTGGCGCTCTGAACGATGTGATGGGTGATCAGGTAGGCTCAGCCTTCGTCACTGCGTCCAGCACCCTGCCGTTCATTGAAAGCGGGAAGGTACGTGCCTTGGCGGTGACCTCGGCAGAGCGCAGTCCCCTGCTGGCCGATGTGCCCTCGATCGCCGAGCTTGGCTACCCAGGCTACGAGCTGAACCAGTGGCACGGTTTATTGGCTCCCGCTGGCACTCCTGAGCCTGTCGTGCAAAGACTGCACGAGGCGATCGAAAAAATCATTGCGCGCGAAGATGTGCAAGCCAAGCTGACAAGCCTGGGCTACACCGTTGCCCACGACGGCCCCGCCCAGTTCCAGGCGATGATCAATGCCGACATCGACCGGTTTCGCGAACTGGCACAAAAAATTGGACTAACAATCAACTAAGGATCCACCATGAGCAAACTGAAGTTAAGCGTATCGATTGGCAATTACGACCGTACCCTGGCCTTGAAAGATGGACGTGTCGGAATTGAGGGCTGTGATATCAATGTCGTATCCCTGGAGCCTGAGGAAGCGTTTCATCGTGCATTTCGCTATGAGGAGTTCGATATCACGGAAATCTCCATGAGCAGCCACATGATGACTACCGCGCGTGGCGACAATCAGTACGTGGGTATTCCAGCCTTTCTGTCACGCGTCTTCCGCCATTCCGGCATCTATGTGCGTACCGACCGCATCCGCAAGCCCGAAGACCTGAAAGGCAAAATCATTGGCGTACCCGAATACCAGATCACGGCCAATGTCTGGATCCGGGGCATCTTGCAAGATGAGTTCGGTATCCGCCCCAATCAGATCAAATGGGTACGGGGAGGAATCGAAGAGCCAGGCCGGGGCGAGCGCGCTCCCATTGATCTGCCAGATGACATCAGCCTGGAGCAGATCCCGGATGACCGCACTTTGTCGGACATGTTGGAAAAAGGCGAAATCGATGGATATATAGGCGCACGGGCACCTTCATGCTTCCTGCGCAACGCCCCCAATGTGGGCCGTCTGTTCGGAGATGAGTACGTGGAAGTGGAAAAAGACTATTTCCGCCGCACGGGCATCTTCCCGATCATGCATATGGTTGGCATCCGCAAGTCTCTGGTACAGGACAACCCCTGGCTGCCGGTCAGTGTGTACAAGTCCTTTCTGAAGGCCAAAGAGCTGGCCGTGCATGAATTGAACGAGCTGTGCCATCTGGCTGTCACCCTTCCGTGGATGGTGCGCCATCACAATGAAGCCAAAGCCTTGATGGGAGAGGACTACTGGCCCTATGGCCTGGAGGCAAATCGCCACACCATCCAGACCTTTGCGCAGTACCACCACGATCAGGGCATGTCGCAACGCCTGGTCAAACCCGAGGAACTGTTCGCGGCCTCCTCGCTGGATCTCTCCAAGATATAAGGCAAACCCGGCATGAAGGCTCCCGTTTTCAATTACTACGCCCCCGAAACGCTGGCTCAGGCACTGGGGTTGCTGGCCAATCAGGAAAACGCTCGTGTATTGGCTGGAGGCCAGTCCTTGCTGGCCATGCTCAATATGCGCTTTGCATTTCCGGACACCCTGGTTGATATCAACCAGTTGCCCGAACTGTCCTATCTGCAAGAGCAAGAGAATGGCGATATCGCGATGGGTGCCATGACACGACAGCGCGACATCGAATTCTCTGAGCTGGTGGCAACACGTCTGCCGCTCTGGAAGGATGCAATCCTCAACGTCGGGCATCGCCAGACTCGTAACCGAGGAACAGTGGGCGGCAGTCTTTGTCAGCTGGACCCTTCTGCCGAAATACCGACAGTCAGCATGGCGATGGATGCTGTGTTGACCGTAGCCAGCACACGTGGAGAAAGAACACTTTCAATGGCCGATTTTCCGGCAGCCTACATGACTCCCAACATGCAGGCTGACGAGCTATTGATTCGCGTCCAGGTCCAACCGTGGCCCGCCGGTCACGGCTGGGCTTTCCTGGAATTCTCCCGTCGTCATGGCGACTTTGCCATCGTGTCTTGCGCGGCTTTGCTGTTGCTGGACGCAGCAGGTCTGGTTAGTCGCGTCAGCATCACTCTGGGCGGAGTAGGTGCATTTCCCCTTCGTATGACAGAGGCAGAAAACGCCCTGCTGGGCACCCCGGCCAGCCCCTCAGATATTGAACTAGCCGCCGAACTATGTGGCCAGGTCGATGCTTCCAGCGACAGCTATGTCCAGGGCTGGTATCGCCAGCGATTGGCCAAAGAATATACCGCGCGTGCCCTGCGGCTAGCGCTCTCTCGTACAGGACAACGGCATGAGTAATCCCCTTCCTTCGGGCAGTCGCCCCATCACACTGTGTGTCAATGGCCAGAACCTGACAGCCCATGCCGAACCTCGCGTCAATCTGGCCGATTTCCTGCGCCACGACTTGGGTTTGACCGGAACCCATGTGGGCTGTGAGCACGGCGTCTGCGGTGCCTGTACCGTGCAGATCGACGGCCACTCCGCCCGTAGTTGCCTGATGCTGGCGGTACAAGCCCAAGGCAAGCATATTCGCACCATTGAGGGCCTTGCCAATGAGCAAGGTTGCTGGCACCCCATCCAGGAAGCCTTTCGCGAACTACACGCCCTGCAATGCGGTTTCTGTACGCCGGGCATCCTGATGTCCGTCGTCGAGCTGCTGGAGAACCACAGCGATCCCAGCCCCGAGCTGATACGCGACGTGCTCTCCGGTCATCTATGCCGCTGTACCGGCTACCAAAATATTGTGCGTGCGGTACAGAAAGCCGCTGCTGCCATGAGGGCCAACCATGCTCATGAATGATCCTCACCAGCGGGAACAGGCCGCCTGCGGCCTGGGGCACTCCTTTCTGCGCCTGGAAGATGAGGCCTTGTTAACCGGACAGGCCCAATTTCTTGATGACATCCCCATGGAGGGTGTATTACATGCGTGCTTTGTGCGTAGTCCTCACGCGCACGCACGCATTCGTTCCATAGACTTGTCGGCCGCCCGGGCCTTACCCGGCGTACACGGAGCATTTACCGCACAGGACCTGATGGGCGAATTAACTCATTGGCGCATGCCATTGGGCTTTGCCTTTGCCGTACTGCCAGAAAATACCGTCCCCTTCGTTCTGGCTCGCGAGGAAGTTGCCTTCGTTGGCGAAGCGATTGCCGTGATCGTCGCCCAGTCCCGCCACGTGGCCGAAGATGCGGCGGCGCTAGTGGCTATCGACTTCGAAGTTCTGCCAGCGATTTCTGACCTGCGTCAGGCTCTCGAACCGAACGCACCGGTGGTACGCACCGAGCTGCAAAGCAATAGCCTGCAAAACTACACACTGGCCTATGGCGATATAGATGCCGCCTTCCTTGAGGCAGACATCACCATCGAAGAGTCATTTTCAGCCCACCGCGGCTGTGCTCACCCTATCGAAGGGCGAGGCGTGCTTGCGCGACTGGACCCTGCCGGCAACGAGTTGACCGTTTGGTCTTCCACCCAGATGGCGCACGAACTGCACTATACCCTGGCCCTGATGCTGGGCCACCGCGAAGATCAATTGCGTGTGATCACCCCTGATGTGGGCGGCGGTTTTGGGGCAAAGTTCATGATTTACCCCGAAGAAATCGTCATTCCAGCTGTCGCCCGCCTGCTGCGTCGTCCCGTCAAATGGGTAGAAGACAGACGCGAGAACTTCCTGACCTCTATTCAGGAGCGCGACCAATTATGGTCAGTATCTCTGGCGGCCGATAAAAACGGGCGCATACGCGGCCTGCGCGGCAATTTTATCCATGACCATGGAGCCTACACCCCGCAGGGAACCAACGTCCCCTACAACGCAGCCTCATCCATGACGGGCCCCTATATAGTTCCGGCTTTCAGTCTGACTGCTGACGTGGCCTACACGAACAAGGTACCAGTCGCTACCGTGCGCGGCGCGGGCTATCCGCAGGCCGCTTTCGTCATGGACAGACTAATGGATCGGCTTGCGCAACATATCGGCATGGACCCCATCCGCTGCCGCGAACTGAACCTGATTCCTGCCGCCAAAATCCCCTATACCAAGCCACTGAAATCCAGGGCGGGTATACCACTGGTTATCGACAGCGGTGACTTCCCCCGCATGCAAGCCATGGCAGAGCAGGCGATGGACCGCGACGGTTTTGAGCAACGACGACAGGCTGCCCTTGCTCAAGGCCGTTATCTGGGCCAAAGCCTGGCCAATGCCGTCAAGCCAACGGGTCGCGGCCCTTATGAGTCCGCCACCGTCAAGATTTTCCCATCAGGCCGGATTGCCGTTTTCACTGGAGCCCTGGCCATGGGCCAAGGCATCAAGACCTCCCTGGCGCAGATTTGCGCGGCGCATTTCGGGGTAGAACCAGGAGGCATAGACGTTCACGCCGGCGATACACGTCACATCGGCGTTGGGATGGGCGGTTTCGCAAGTCGCCAGGCGATTATGGCCGGTACAGCCGTTGAACAAGCTTCGCGGCAACTACGCCATAAAGTATTGCTAGCAGCGGCCGCTGTCCTGAAGGTCCCTCAAGATACTCTGGATATTTCTTATGGCATCGTCAGCAGCAGTGCAACTACCACGACCATCAGTCTGGCCAGGCTGGCCATGGAGCTCAAGGGCGTGCCGGGCTACAGCCTGCCTATAAAGACGGACCCGGGCCTGGAGAGCACCGCCCATTTTCACTGCGACGAGCAAACCTATGCCGGGTCCACGCATGCTTGTGAAGTGGAGGTAGATGCCAGCACTGGCGCTATCCACATCACACGCTATCTGGCTGTGCAAGATTGCGGCACGCTCATCAACCCGATGATTGTGGAAGGTCAGGTCGTCGGCGGTGTAGTCCATGGCCTGGGCAATGCCCTGCTCGAACAAATGGCCTACGACGCCGAAGGCCAGCCTTTGTCCACCACGTGCGCCGAGTATCTTCTACCCACCGCTCCCGAAGTACCAAATATCGAGGTGCTGTTCTGTCCCTCCCCCACGCACTTGAATCCGCTAGGAGTCAAAGGCGTGGGCGAATGTTCCACCATCGCCGTCGCCGCCGTCGTGATCTCCGCCGTGGAGCAAGCACTGTCACCACTGAATGTGCGCATCAACGAGTTCCCGCTGAGCCCTATGCGACTACTGGAACTGATCGATCAGGCCACGCAACCGACACAATAAAACAGGAAAGCTGCCATGAATTTCAAAAACCGGTTTCATATTCCTCTACCGCTGGATCAGGCATGGGCGCTAATGCTGGATGTACCGCGCATCATGCCCTGCCTGCCCGGAGCCAAACTGACTGATGTCTTGGACGGCAACAAGTACCAGGGTTCGGTTTCAGTCAAACTCGGCCCGATCAAACTTTCTTTCGATGGAACTGCGGAGCTGGTCAACACCGATGAGGAAAACCACATTGCCTATCTGCGTGGCGCCGGTCTGGACCCCAAAGGACGCGGCTCAGCCAGCTCGGACTTCAGCTTTGCGCTGACACCGTCACCAGAAGGTGGGACAGACGTGGAGGTCAGTACAGAACTGACCTTGTCAGGAGCTGTGGCCCAATATGGACGCGGCAGCGGCATGATTGCCGAAGTAGCTGGACAGATCCTGGGCCAGTTCGAGCGCAACCTTGCGCGCATGGTGCGGGGTGACGCCGCCCCTGCACAGGGGGCTGATATCCCCGCCCCCCCGAACCACCCGGGCATGACGGCCGCACCCGGCGGTACAGCTATCAACATGCCCCCAATAGCTGCCACGCCAGTTTCCACTATCGAAGCCCAGGCCATCCTCTATCAATCCCAAGCCGTGCTCGCTCAAACCCAACAGCTACAGGCCCAGATGCAACAAACCCTGCTAAGGCTGCAAGCACGTGGCCGCGAGGATGATGACGCTGCAGGCGAGCTCAATATGCTATCTATCGGGCTCAAAGCCTTCTGGTCGCAGATACGCTATCGAGTGGGAAGACTGTTCGGGCGCAAGGATCCCGCGTAAAGACCACGGAGAATCTAAGCGCCTCATACCCGGCGCTTAGATTGCCACTGCAACTACAAATCAGCCGCCTGCAGGCAGCAATTAAAACGCCCAACAAGCTCTTGATTTAAATAAGAAAACAGTTCACCAAGAAAAATCAATAAAGCAGCACACTGATTATATTTTTTCAGCAAGTCGGGAAATAACTGAGAGATTGAGCATGGACAGCACCAGGTGGAAACGAATACAAAATAAGAATCCAGCGCCTGCCTTCCCAAGTCTGGCGCTGTCTTCCCTATAATCGCCGACCTTGTTACTACTGCCCCCTTGGGGCTAATCCTGCCATCAAGCTGGGGCCTCACAAGTCACAGCTTACTGACCACACTCTTGATGTCTGGCTTAAGCATGAAGAATCACACCGAGTTAAAGCAAGAGAAAGGACCGAAATCCGGCGAGGCCGAATCCCTCGGCCCAGTAAAAGAAGAAAATGCCGAATTATTCCGGCAAAAGCTGTGGTCGCGTTCCGGCTTTCTGGTTCGACGTCTGAACCAAATCCATTACGCCATGTTCTACGAAGAATGCAAAAGCGATATCACCCCTGTCCAGCACGGGGTACTGTCCGTCCTGATGGGCTCACCCTGGCTAGACCAAACAACCATAGGCTATGAGCTTGGCCTGGACCGCACGACCTCTGCAGAAGTCATCCGCCGTCTGGAGGAGAAAGGACTGCTGGGACGACGCGTCAACCCTGATGATCGCCGCTCGCGTCAAACCTACATTACCGAGGCCGGCCTGGCCGTCATGCAAGGACTGAGCGCTGGCATGAACAAGGCACAGGAACGTCTGCTGGACCCACTGACCACCAAGCAACGTCAGGTATTCATGGATATGCTGACCCGCATTGTGGAGCACAACAATCAATATGGGCGCGCTGCCCTGAGGAATATGTAGCCTGATCGTAAATTTGAGCAAAACCCCTATCTAGCTCACTTTTATCCCAGTCTTTATTCGCCCTGCGCCCCCTCTTCCACAAAGTCGCTGCGCAAAATCCCATGCCGTTGCAGCTTGTCGTAAAAGGTTTTGCGCGGGATGCGCAGATCCTGCAAGGTCGCCTTGATATCGCCACGGTGACGCGCCAGCGCCTGACGTATCTGCTGCGACTCGAATTGCTCCATGCGGGCGGGCAGGCTCAAGTCCTCGCTGTCCAGCTCCTTGATCTCCGGATGCTGCACACCCAATACCTCACGTTGCGCAAAGTGCGCCAGCTCGCGCACATTGCCCGGCCAATGGTGTGATTGCATATAGGCCAGGCTGCGCGCATCGGGCATCTTTTGCGGCATGCCGTACTTCTTGGCAGCCAGCGCCGCAAAGTGGGCGAACAGCATGGGGATGTCCTCCTTGCGCTCTCGCAACGGTGGCAGACGCAAGGTGACCACATTGAGTCGGTAATACAAATCGGCGCGGAAATTGGCTCGCTGGGCAGGGTCGGACAAGTCCACCTTGCTGGCAGCCACCACGCGAATGTCAACCGGATGTTCTTCATTGGAACCTAAAGGAGTCACACAACGGGTTTCCAGCACACGCAGCAAGCGAACCTGCGCAATCATGGGCATGCTTTCGATTTCATCCAGAAACAGCGTGCCCTGATGTGCATGCTCCACACTGCCCACGCGTCTGCGCTGCGCGCCGGTGAAGGCCCCCGCTTCGTGACCGAACAGCTCGCTTTCAATAATGGTTTCGGGCAGGGCGCCACAGTTCAGCGCCACAAAACGGTGTTGGGCTCGGGCGCTCCAGCGGTGCAACAACATGGCCACTACTTCCTTGCCTGTGCCGGTTTCCCCTTCCACCAGCACGTCCACATCGGACTGAGCCAGATGCCGCAAAGTGCTGCGCAAATTGACCATGACCTCTGAATTACCCAATAGCGCCGGGCCTTGGCCGTCCTCGTCCAGTTCCTCGCGCAAGGCACGGTTTTGCAGAACCAGGCTACGCTGCATGGCGGCATGGCGTATCACCGTCAGCAAGCGTTCGGCCTGATAGGGTTTGGTCAGAAAATCAAAAGCGCCATCGTGCATGGCCTGCACGGCCATATCAATATCACCGTGGCCGGTAATCAGCACGACCGGCTGCTCGGGATCACGAGCATGCAAGGCTTGCATCAGCGCCAGACCATCCATGCCCGGCATGCGAATGTCCGTCACCACCACACCGGGATAATCCTTGGGCAAGCGGCTCAGGGCCTCCTGCCCGCTGGCACAGGCCACCACTTTCAGGCCCGCCAGTTCCAGACTTTGCACCACTGCGGCACGCAGATCCGCATCATCATCAACAAACGCAACTTCCATTCTTATCTCTCTCCCTGGTCCAGCTCGCTATCGGCATTGCGCAGCACGATATGGAATGTGGCTCCGCCCAGGCGCGAAGGCCCTTCTTCCAAACGGCCACCCAGGGCCGCCACAATATCGTGCGAGATCACCAACCCCAGGCCCACGCCTTGCCGGCGACTGGAGCTAAAGGGGGTAAACAGGCGCTGGCGGATTTCCGGACTCAGGCCGGGGCCGTTGTCGGAAACCACAATGCGCACATGCAACTGCTCGCTCATCACTTCAATACGAATGCGCCCCTGACGGCTCCCTTCCAGAGCATCAAGTGCATTACGCAGTAAATTCACCAGAACCTGTTCCAGGCGCACCGGCAAAGCCCATACACGCACAGATTCGTTCACGCCTTCCAGCTCCAGATCTACGCCCTGTGCCCTTGCCCGGTGTTCCAGCAACTGCCAGGCACTGTCCACGGCTGAGCGTACCCGTACCGGGCCCTCCTGCTCCTGGGGCTTGCGGGCGTAATGACACAACTGGGAGGTGATGCTGCCGATGCGTTGGGTCAATGTCTGGATACGAGACAGGTTCTGCCGGGCCGTTTCCGTCTGGCCCTGATCCAGCAAACGCAAGGTGTTGTCGGCATAGACCTCAATCGCCGCCACGGGCTGGTTGATTTCGTGAGCGACACCAGCCGTCACTTGCCCCAGAAAGGACAGTTTCTCGGCCTGCTCCAATTGCTCACGCAGATCACGCGCACGCGACCGGGCTTCTTGCAGGGCCTGCATCTCCTGTTCCAGGCGGCGACGCGCCACCTGCAACTGGGCAGTGCGGGACTCCACCGCTTCTTCAAGTGCATCACGCAGCAACTCCTGCCGCGCCTGGGCTTCTCGTCGCTGTTGACTGCGTTGCAGCGCCAAGGCCGTCAGCACCAGCGCCGCGAATAATAGTCCCATCACCGTCAGACGGGATTGAAAGGCCTGGGTCTGCAACGCGGCATCCATAGGAGCCATCGCGTGCAAAGTCCAATCACTGCCTGCGACTGGCTGCTGCACATGCAAAAAGCGCTCCTGCCCCAGTGTCCAGAAAGAGGCTCGTTCGCCGGAATCCGACATGCTCAAGCCCACTGAGTCCAAGGGCTCATTACCAAACTGCTGACTGGCCCGCAGCTTGACCAGTTGCTCGGGCCCGGCTTGATCCAGACTATGCAAACGCCAGTCCGGTTCACCGCTTAGCAGGATCACGCCATTGGGATCACTGACAAACATGCGATCGCCATAACCTTCCCATTCTTTTTCCAGCAGATCGAATACCAGCTTGATGACGACCACACCAACCGGCTTGCCATCCTGATCTTGCACCATGCGTGAAATGTATAAACCCGCCTTGCCGCTGGCAGTACCCAAGGCAAAGTATTCAGCATGCCCCTGTTCCAGGGCTTTGGTGAAGTAAGGGCGGAAACCGTAGTGATTGCCCACGAAGCTGTCGGGCTCCTGCCAGTTACTGGACACCAGCGTCTGCGAATGAATATCCAGCAGGTACAGAACAGGAGCGCCCGTATCTTCGGCCAATTGCTCGAACTTGCGATTCAAAGCCTCGGCATCACCATAGGCAGGATTGCCCATCAGGTATTGGCGCAGCGCCTCGTCCTGGGCCAGCGCAAAGGACAGGGTGCGAAATTTGTCTCGGATCGTCCTGATCCAGCCCGCATTGCCGCGCATCAATGAGTCAAGCCGCTGCTCGCTTTGTGCCAGCAAGCGAGCCGTCCCCAAATCGGCCGAGCGCCAGAAGGCAAATAGCCCCAGTACGACGGCCAAGCTCAGCAGCAGCAACCATTCGAGCCTGAAGCGCCGCCGCATGCCCGAAGAAACCGGAATGGAGTTCATGAAACCTGTGCGAAATATCGCCAAAAAATAGTAATAGCTGTGCGGATTTTCGCACACATCAGCCGCAAGCGGGAAAGTCTTCTGCCGGCAAGCCGCTTATTTACTGCTTTCCCCTTTGCGCACAGATTGGCACGGATGTTGCTTTAGTCATGAGCTTATGGGCCGGGACATGGATCCCGGCGAGCGTAAACCGCCTGCCTACACAAAATTCCAAGCAGGTCACCAGCCGACTGCCAGGTTGGCTACATCAAGTCACGGAGACGACATCATGATGGATATAAGCACAGGAGACCGTCCGGTACCGCAAAACGTCAGAATCAAGTGGTATCGGATTTTGTACGTACAGGTCATCATCGCCATCACTATCGGGATTTTGCTGGGCCATTTCTACCCCTCGCTGGGCGAGAGCATGAAACCCCTGGGCGATGCCTTCATCAAGCTGGTCAAGATGATTATTGCGCCCGTCATTTTCCTGACGGTAGCCACCGGCATTGCCGCCATGACGGATCTGCAAAAAGTAGGCCGAGTGGTGGGCAAGGCCATGATTTACTTTCTGACCTTCTCCACGCTGGCCCTGATTGTGGGTCTGGTGGTCAGCAATATCGTGCAGCCCGGTCATGGCATGAACATTGACCCCGGCACCCTGGACCCCAGCTCTATCCAGGGCTACGTGCAGCAAGCCCATGACAGCACGCTGACGGGCTTTTTGATGAACATCATCCCTGCCACCCTGATCAGCCCCTTTACCGGCGGCGACATCTTGCAGGTGCTGTTTGTGGCCGTGCTGTTTGGTATTGCCCTGGCCGCTGTGGGCGATCACGGCAAACCCGTGCTGAAACTGCTGCAAGCCTTGATGACGCCAGTTTTCAAGCTGGTAGCCATCCTGATGAAAGCCGCCCCCATCGGCGCCTTCGGTGCCATCTCTTTCACCATCGGTAAATACGGGATTGAATCCGTGTCCAGCCTGGCGCTACTGGTGGTGACTTTCTACGTCACCTCCGTGCTTTTTGTGCTGATCATTCTGGGTGCCGTGGCCCGCTACAACGGCTTTTCCATCACCAAGCTGATCCGCTACATCCGCGAAGAACTGCTGCTGGTGCTGGGTACCAGCTCCTCGGAAGCGGCTTTGCCTACCTTGATGCAGAAGATGGAACGCGCCGGGTGTGCCAAGTCGGTTGTGGGCCTGGTTGTACCTACCGGCTACTCCTTCAACCTGGACGGCACCAATATCTACATGACCATGGCGGCCCTGTTCATCGCCCAGGCTTGTGATATTCCACTGACCTTGCAGCAGCAGGTTCTGCTATTGCTGGTTGCCATGCTCAGCTCCAAAGGGGCGGCGGGTGTGACGGGTGCCGGTTTCATTACCCTGGCGGCCACCCTGTCCGTGGTGCCTTCAGTGCCTATCGCTGGCATGACCCTGATCCTGGGGATTGACCGCTTCATGTCCGAATGCCGTGCGCTGACCAATTTGGTAGGCAATGCGGTTGCCACCATTGTGGTCGCCCGCTGGGAAGGCGAACTGGATGCCGATCAACTTAACAGCGCCATGAATGGCGAGCTGCCACCACTGGATACCAGTGTCACCTTGCATCAGCGTGGTGAAATGGAGATTCCCGCTCAAGAGGCCAGCGAGCCACGTGCGACCGTTGCTGCCTGATTCGGGTACTTAAGAAGAAAGGCCGGTTTTCCATTGAAAACCGGCCTTTTTCTTGCCTGCTTGTTCCTGCGAACCTGCTCCTGCAGGCTCGTTCCGGCCATTTCGCTTTAGCTTCTTCAACCTGTCACTGACCGCCCTGAAGGGAGGAAAGATGCCGTCGATAAAACGCTCAAACGCCCGGCAAGTCACTGAGTAAGCGTCACGCGCTCCAACAGCCACTACATCGACTGCTGATAACTTGATCAATCAGGCCGAAGGAAAACGCACTATCTCGCACTCTGGAGTCCAGGCGGGATATTTATCCATGATGCTCAAGAACAAGGGGCTTGTCTGAAACTTCAACAGCCAGGCTGACAAGGCTGACCAGGGCTGGGCATCAAACCAGGCCCGATCCACCTGTGCGAATTGCCGCACAAACGGTGCAATCGCCAAATCGGCTAGACACGGGCGCCGGCCCATCAAATAGCCCTGCTCCTCAATACGTGCATTCAACCCCATCAATTGTTCGCTGGCCTGTGCCCGGTGCTGGGCCGAGAAACTGGACGCATCGGTGAAGGCGTCGTCACCCGTATGACGGTCCGGGTACTTGTAGCAATCCAGATGCTTCTTGAAAGGCCCGTCATTGGCCGCAACCAGGGCCAGCATTTGCTCGGTGCTGCCTTGCTCAGGCTGCAAATAATTCTGGGGGTCCTGAATGCCCAGGGCCCAATGCATGATATCCAGGCTCTCGTCGATGACCTTGCTATCAGGCAGGACCAACACGGGCACAGTGGCCTTGGAAGAGGCCAGGCGCAGGGCCTCGGGTTTGTCGCGCAGTACAACTTCGCGCAACTGACAAGTTACGCCGCTGGCTGCAATAGCCAACCGTGCCCGCATGGCATAGGGGCAACGGCGAAAGGAATACAAAATGGGCAGATCAGATAAGGACATGCTCAATCCCGTTAAAAAGCCGCGCCACAGGCACGGACTTAAAGCGCTGGCGCTCATGCAAAGCGCCCTTCTGTAGCAGAAGGGCGGACTATAAACGACGCAGCGCCAGAATCAAGCTAGTAGAGGTAACACAGTGGCCCGACCAGGGCTAGGCGTCCTTGCCTTGCTGAGCCAGCAGGCGTTGTTCTTCCGCCTTGCGACGGGCGGCTTCACGGCGCTCGGTCAACTCGTCCATGCTGACGCCAATGTGACGCTCTTCACGCTCGCGCGCCAAAGCCACTTGCTTTTGACGCTCGCGGAAACGCTCGATCTGCTCGGGGGAACTGTGGCCGTGGCAGTAGGGACAGCTGACACCTTCTTCGAACTGAGGCGAGGCTTTTTCCTCTTCGCTGATAGGCATGCGGCAAGCACGACAGAAGTCGTAATCACCGGGTTCCAGACCGTGACGTACCGATACGCGCTCGTCGAACACAAAGCAGTCACCATCCCACAGGCTTTCTGCCGCTGGAATCTCTTCCAGGTATTTCAGAATGCCGCCTTGCAGGTGGTAAACCTGATCAAAGCCTTGCGAACGCATGAAGGCCGTGGATTTTTCACAGCGGATACCGCCGGTACAGAACATGGCCACGCGCGGCTTGCCATGCAAAACGCCGCCTTCCTTGGACTGCTCGGCCACCCACTGCGGAAACTCGGTAAAACTTTGGGTCTTGGGGTTGATGGCGCGGTTAAAAGTGCCAATACCCACTTCGTAATCGTTACGGGTATCCACCACCACCACGTCCGGATCGCTGATCAGGGCATTCCAGTCTTCGGGAGCAACGTACTCGCCCACCATCTCGGCGGTTTTCAGATCCGGTACGCCCAGGGTAACGATCTCTTTTTTCAGCTTCACCTTGAGGCGGTAAAACGGAGCCTTGTCGGAATAGGATTCTTTATGCACCAGGCCAGAAATACGTGGATCGGAGTTCAGATATGCCAAGACGGCACGAATACCCTCCTGAGGGCCGGCAATCGTGCCGTTAATCCCTTCGCGCGCCAGCAACAGCGTGCCCTTGACCTCGTGCTGCTCGCAAAAAGCAAACAAGGGGTCGCGCATTTGGGCGAAATCGGGCAATTCCACGAACTTATATAAAGCCGCGATCAGGTAGGTAGACATAGGTAAACGAATTCTCTGGATAGAAGCGGTGGCGCAGCCCGCAGGCGGTAGGACAGCGTAGGCCATCGTACACTATACGCGACTGATACCCCTTGGGCCTTTGACGCTCGTCAAAAAAATAGGGCGGGCCGGGGATTCAACTTTAAAATCATAACGCTAAAGCCGTCAGGCCGCATCTGGCCCCGGTCCCTGTTTCACTTTGCACGAGAGCTATGGATTCCGTAACACAAGCAGTCCTCGGTGCCAGCATCTGCGGCTCCCTCCTCGGGCGGCAGTATGGCCGCAAGGCGGTCCTGTCCGGTGCCATCATCGCCACCCTGCCCGATCTGGATGTCTTCATTCAATATGGAGACCCGATTACCTCCATGGTCAGTCATCGCGGTTTCTCGCACTCTTTGTTTGTGCTGAGTGCCGCAGGCATCTTGGTCACCCTTTTGTGGCGACTGCTGTTTCCACAGGCACGTGCCTCTGCGGGGAGGCTGGGGTTGGCGGTCTGGCTGGCCCTGATTACCCACCCGCTGCTGGATGCCTTTACCAGTTACGGAACGCAATTGCTGTGGCCTTTGGCCGCTACCCCGGCAACCTGGTCCAGCATCTTCATTATTGACCCGCTCTATACCGTGCCCTTACTGATCGCCACGATCATAGGCTTGATACGTGGGCCGGTACCCGCAACGATACGGGCCTGCAACTGGGCCTTGCTCTTGAGCAGTCTGTATCTGGCGGCCTCGGTAGGTGCCAAGTTCTGGGCCGAGCAACAGGCGACCACACAGCTCAAACAAGAGCAGGTGGAAATCGCACGGGTATACTCCGCCGCCCAACCCATGAACATCCTGCTCTGGCGTGTACTGGTGCGCGACACACAGGACCGGGAATGCGAAGTCATGGTGGGCCTGCTGGACCGGCTGCGTGCACCCAAGGGGCATCAATATGAATCCCTGTGCCTGCCCGTTCATAGCGACTACACTCAGTTGTTCCCGCCTTTGAAGCAGCTGGAGCAACTACGCTGGTTTTCGGACGATTGGCTGCGCTACGACATCATCGATGACCTGCTGGTGGTCAGTGATATACGCATGAGCCTGGGCCCTGGCCAGTACAGTTTCCGCTTTGTTGTAGCCGAACGCATTGCCGACGACACCTGGTTGCCGGTGATTCCGTATCGTTGGGCCAGTGGTCACAATATTGCTTTGCTAAAGCCCGTTCTGCGTCGTATTTGGGAGCCGATTCCGCCGCTACCGCTACAAGAATGGGCCAAACGCATTGACGCCGGTGTGCCTATTCCCAGGGCAACCCCAGACTTCCAGGCCATGGATTAAGCAAAGCCCAAAACCAGTGATGGAGACGGACCTGTGCAGGGCGGGCATAGCAAACTCTTGCTAACCCGCCCGGCCGCGTGTAGTACGCACTCCTGAAACATAAGGTCCTAGCTTGATACAAAATACGAAGTGGTGAAGCTAAAAAGTTGCGTCCTGCCCGATAGGGGTTATAACGCATTGCCAACGCATCAAAAGCATCAATCACTTTCATCATGAATTTAAAAAAAATATCTGTTTTCGCCACGCTGGGCCTTTGCATCGCTATTGCGGGCTGCAACAGCGAAGAAGCGACAGAAGCACCATCTCAAGCGGTCTCGTCCGAGCAAGGCTTTATCCAGAAATACAATGCCTATGTTGAAGTCGCCAATAGCTTGCATACGCCTTTCTACCGTGCGCTTTCCGATTATCAAACCGTCTACGAGCCTGCCGTGCGCTCAGGCAAGAAACTGGATAACTATTCCGTTGTTTCACTGGTAAGCATCAAGAACACCCAGGAAAAACTGAAATCCGCCTTGGCACTGGAAGCCAACATGCCGGAAATAGATGGACCAGCAAAGCAGTTTGACGACTCCTTGACCAAGCTGGCACCTCTCAATTCCGAGTTGAACAACTATGCCGAATCAAAAGAGTTTCTGACGGATGGCGGCAAGAAGGCAGCCGACAATAACGAGGCGTTCGTCAGCGCCCTGACAGAAGTCGTACAGGCAGAGGCTGCATTTCTCCAAGGTATTCAGAAACAGGATGAGATAAACATCCAGACCTCTTTCGATAAAGCTCCCAAGGACTCAATGGAGCATTACCGTTTGGGTGCCGTGCTGTTCAGCAAGCAGGCCATGAACAAGGTCGATGCTATTTTCGAGCAGCAGGGAGCAAAAGAGAGCATTCCCCCCTTCCAGGAAAGTCTTGACCAGGCAGCCGCGATGATCAGCAACTGGGATAAAAAATTCAAGGAAGAAACGCCGCAAGGATGCCCAAGAATCATGTCGAAAATGAATGAATTCCTGGCTCAGGGCAGAAGCGTCATCCAGCATGCCTCTGAAGGCAATTACGTACCTCAGCAAGGCTCGATCAGCTGGCAGATCAATAACCCCATAAAAAATGACGCCAGCAGCTTGCAATTGAAATTCAATGCAATGATCGGGGCGCTTAACTATCCCCGTTGCTAATGCCACCCAGAGACTGAGCTTGAAGCCGTATATCTGGCGTCAGGCTCCAGTCTCAATGCAGGCAGTCATGCTGGCTCTGGCCGGCACGCTTTGTATTGAAGCGACCTACACAATCAGCACCCACGCTGCGCCTTTGGCTTAGTGCCTCCGAGGGGGCTTTTTACCGGGGGCGCCGAGCTTTGGGGCAGCACGGCGACAAAAAAAACCCTGGACGATTACGTCCAGGGTTTAAATTTACCCACTACGGTCACTACAAAATGACACCCGGCGCTCTGTCAAACCCGAGGATCACAAACAAGCCTTACTTCAGCATCCCTTCAACACGCTGGCGCAAGGCCGGGTCCTGCTGAATCGCCAGACTGATACCGTTGTAGTCCGCCAGATCCATGCCATTGGCACTGACCACGCCTACCAGGCGCTGGTCGGCTTCCTGAACAATAGCCTGACGCTCTGCATCACTTTTGGCCGCATCCAGACGCGGCTGATATTCCGAAGCAGTTTGAGCGACCTTCTTGTAGGTGCGCGCATATTGCTCCAGCTGAGAATCCGTAGGTTTAACGACCTGGGTGGCAGCAGGGGCTGCCGAGTTGGCCGGAGCCGCATTGCCCTGGGCCATCGCAAAAGGGCTGTACATGCCAAATGCGACTGCGGTAGCAGCAAGAAAAGCTTTAACTGAGGGCTGCATGGATAGAACCTCCTAAACAGAGTCAATGAACGATCATCATGACAAGAGCGGCAGCAGCTTACAAGTTTCTCAATGTAGTTTCGTGTATCTGCATGCCACCCTTCCCGTTACAGACTTCAGTCGCGCGAGTAAGGACGTCCGTTAAAGTCCACGGTTACCAAATTGCCGTCCATCTGGCCCATGCCGGGTGAATTGGCGGGCATGCCGGGCGCGGCCACCCCACGCACACTGCCATCATTCATCATGCGTTTGACGACCTTGGCAGGCACATGGCCTTCAATCAATTGCCCCGTCTCTTCAATCATCGCGGTGTGGCAGGACGCCAGGTTCTCCGGCACTCTCAAAAGCCGCTTCACGTCTTGAATCTTCACGACCTTGACCTCTTTGACCTCAAAGCCTTCATCGCGCATGTGCTGTGCCCAGCCCCCACAACAACCACAGTTAGGATCCTGGTACATCGTAATAACGGGACCCTCTGCCAACGCCATGGAACTGAAGGCCATCAGGCTGGCCGTCAACAATAAAGGTTTAATCACAATTACATTCCTGTTTTGCAGCGCCACAGCGCTCTGGTTGACACTCTCATGCTCTTGACTAAGACTAGGTGCTCGCAAAAAAGTTTAACAAAACACACTAATTCGTCCTGATCCGTCATGAGTCTTGATTCCGTCAAACAGTTTTTTAACGAACACGCTGCCGATATCCAGGTGATTGAAACCACCGAAAGCACAGCTACCGTCGTGCTGGCCGCCCAGGTCCACCAAGTTGAACCGGGGCAAATTGCCAAAACACTTAGCTTGAAAGTGGGCGATAAAGTGGTGCTGCTGGTCGCTCGGGGCGATGCCCGTCTGGACAACAAGAAGCTGCGTACTGCCTTTGGCACGCGCGTAAAAATGCTGGATCTGGAAAGTACCGAAGCCTTGACGGGCCACCCGGTAGGCGGGGTTTGTCCCTTTGGTCTGGCCACGCCACTGGAGATCTACTGTGACCTTTCCCTGCAGGGCTACGACACGGTCTTGCCTGCGGCAGGCTCTATCAATTCTGCAGTACGCATCACCCCACAACGCCTGGCCGAGCTGACCAGCGCGCAATGGATTGATGTGACCCAGCCGCCTCAAGTCCAATCCTGAACAAGCACTGTTATCGGGTCAGATTTTGACCTGCTTGCCTGTGTCTCCCAGGCACAGGCAAGCCTGCCCATGCCCGACTGGTAAACAGATGTGTAAGTTGAATACGTACATGACCAGGCGACAAAAAACACCACAAGAGCCCAAGGCATAGGGACGCGGCCACACGGTATTTTCAGCAGAGAAGCGGGCTCGTACTTGCCATATCTGGTAACGAATGCCCTTTCTATCCTGATTAGGATAAGACATCGGATTTCAAATTAACTTTGTTTATCCCAGAGGAAAAAATGCCCCACCTATTATTGCTGGAGACAGATTCAGCTTTTATAAGCCTTTTTTTGGCACTGGCGCGGCAGATGAACTTTTCCGCCATCGCTGCAAATACGCCAGAAGATGTTCTGATCCGCTATCACCAGAAAACTCCTGATGCCCTGCTGTTTGGGCCCAGTGTCAGCGCTCTGCAGGCCCAGGAGTTGAGCCGCCGCATCGGAATGGATGCGGTGGAAAGCTATACCTTGCACGCCTACAGTGGCTCGACCCAGCAAGACCAGGCGCAACTGCGTACCTTGCTGGAGCAATTAAAAGCCAAGTACCAAAACGGCAGCTGTGCTTTCCAAGCCGAGCAGCATCATGACTTCGGCGAGTTTGTAGGCTGTTCCGCCCCCATGAAAAAACTCTATGAAAAGATCAGCAAAGTGGCCAGCACCGATCTGCCCGTGCTACTGATTGGCGAGAGTGGCACCGGCAAGGAACTGGCGGCCCGGGCCATTCACCGCTGCAGCGCTCGCAAGGAACAGGCGTATGTACCCATCAACTGTTCAGCCATTTCAGAGCAGTTGATCGAAAGCGAGCTGTTCGGCCACGAAAAAGGCAGTTTTACCGGAGCCGAACGTAATCGGCAGGGCTACTTTGAACTGGCTGACCAGGGCACGCTGTTCCTGGACGAAATCACCGAAATGCCCATAGACGCCCAAACCAAGCTGCTGCGCGCATTGGAAAATGGCGAATACATGAAGGTAGGTGGCGACAAGTTGATCAAACATGATGCCCGCATCATCGCTGCGACCAATCGCCCGCCCATGCGCGCTATTGAGGACAAGAAACTGCGCGAAGATCTGTATTACCGCCTGGGGGTCTTTCCGATTCAAATCCCCCCCCTGCGTGAACGCGGCGACGATGCCGTCCTGATCGCCCAGCACTTGGTAGAACAGCTGAATCAGGAGCATCAGCAGAACCGCTCACTGAGCCTGGCCAGCATGAAGGAGATCGAGCGCTATCACTGGCCGGGCAATATACGCCAGCTACGCAATGCGGTACTGCGCAGCTATGTAATGAGCAACAGCGATCAAGTGGAAATCAATATGGAGGCCGACCCCATGGAATAAATGCTTGCCCAGTGTGGAACTGAGCAAGCTTGGCAAAAGCTTACTGGGCAACGGCAGGCTTCATGGAGTCTGCCAGCGCATGAGCATGTCGCAAGTGCTGCTGCAGCATGGGCAAAGCGTCCTGGGCAAAACCCATGACCTCCTTGTCTTTGCCGTCCTTGATGTAGTCCTCAAAGAGCTTGATGGTGTCCTCATGTGCTTTGACCGCCGCTTCGTTGGCATAGTCCGCATCAAACTGTTCACCCTCCGCGCCCTCCAGCATGGAAATCTTGCCACGCTGCATCAGGCTGGGCTCCGTGGGCAACTCCACCTTGCGTGCCTGTGCCAGCGTCTGCAGTTCCTGGGCCAGTTGCTCGTGCTCATCAATCATCATTTGCGCAAACTCGACCACGCGCTGGTTCTTGCTGCGCTCCAGAGCCAGCTTGGCGGCCGCCACCTCAAAATGACCCGATTTCGCTGCATCTCTCATAAACCCTTTATCTGGAGAAAACAGCTCAATGGCAGCAGCACTACGAACACTCAAGCCCAATACCAGGCCCGCCGCCACTGCCAAACACATCAGATGTCTTACTCGCATCGCACACCTCCAAACACATCATTACCTGAAGCCAGGACACCCTTGCTGACCCAAAGCCTGTCTACATGACCAGCAAAGCCTTGACAGTGTCCTAGCAAAGACCGTACCCGCTCCACAGGCTTAGGGTCGGGAACAGAACTTGCTATGTAGATAGCACAGAGCCCGGATCATCCAGGCACCTGTGGCCGAAGAACCATCTGTTCTTCATCACGAACAACAAGGAGACTCCACCATGAAGCTGGAAATGGTTCCGCAGCTACACATGCAGCAAACTCTCTCGCAACGACTGCAACAGTCCGCGCAAATCCTGCAGCTCTCGGCGCAGGAACTGCAGACGCTGGTACAGGACAGCCTGCAAGACAATCCACTACTGGAACCCGGCCCGGAGCCCGCGCCCCCGGCTCCCGTACGGGAGGGGCTCTCCCATCCTGTCTCCAGTGAAAGCGCCCACTTTGCCGATAACTACGACACGAGCAAGGCAATCCGCAGCCGTGACGAACAGATCCTGGACCATGTACGTTTGAGTCGCGCCAGCGAGCGTTGCAAGGCCTTATGCGCCCTGATCGTGAACGCACTGGATGACAACGGTTATCTGCGCGATCACTTTGAAAATCTGCTCCCGGCCGGCTACGAACACGTCCCCCTCGCCGAGTGGCAAGCCGCCTTGGCGCTGGTCCAGTCCCTGTCTGTTCCCGGCACAGGCGCCCACTCCTTACCCGAGGCATTGCGCTTGCAGATCCAGGCGCGTCAGTCTCTTGACCCGGTTCTGAAACAGAGACTGCTCAAGCTAGTGTCTACCGAGCTGCCCGCGCTGGCACAAGGCGAGTGGGCCCAAGTACAAAGCCGCCAGAACCTGTCGGATGCAGACTTTCATCAGGCTCTGCGCGAACTGCAAAGCCTGGACCCCAATCCTGGCCTGGCATATCTGGAGCCGATGCGCCAGGCCATTACGCCAGACGTTCATGTCTACCGTGATGGCAAGCATTGGCGCGTGCTCGCGGACCCTCGCAGCCTGCCCCGGGTTCAGGTGCATCAGGAATATGCCGCCACCTTGGAGCAGCAGGCACGCACGCAGCAAAACCGCCCTTTGCACAGCGCCCTGACGCAGGCTCATTGGCTGGCCGAAAGCCTGGCGATGCGGCGCAGTACGGTGTGCCGCGTGGCTGAATTCATCGTCCGGCACCAGATCCTGTTTTTCGAGCTGGGCGAGCAAGGCATGCAGCCCCTGCGCATCAGCGACCTGGCCAAGGAGCTGGATCTGCATCAATCCACCATATCCAGAGCGACCGCCAACAAGTACATGAGCACTCCCTTTGGCACCTTGAGCTTCAGGCACTTTTTCTCCGGCGAGCTGGAAACTGATTTCGGTGGCAGTTGCTCCACCGCCTTGGTCAAAGAACAGATACGCCGCTTGATCGCCAAGGAACCAGACCACCAGCCTTTAAGCGATGTAGAACTGCATCAGGCACTGCGCCAGGATAGTGTGGAACTGTCCAAACGAACCGTGACCAAGTACCGCCTGCAGCTGGGTATTCCCAATGCCCGCGAACGCCTGCAACGGGCACGCCTGCGAGCGGTCAGCGAGCAAACTGCGCGCCCCTTTTACTGAGCAGGTACGCAATTTGCTGATTCTCCAACGAAGATCCCTTAATAAAACAAAGCGAGAATCAGCATGAGCAAAATCATTGTGGTGTCCGTACGCGTGGCCAGTTCCGATCAACCTTGCACAGGCGGGCTGGCCGTCGCGGTAGATCAATTACTAAAGCGACAGCGAACCCAGGGCATCTGGCTAGGATGGAACGGCCAATGTGATTCACAGCCAGACTCGCTGCGCACAGAGGACCGGGGCAGTTATCAGGCCGTAACCTTCTCCTTTACCCAGGAGCAATACGAGCAGTTTTACTGCGGCTACGCGAACACCTGCCTGTGGCCCGCCTTTCACTACCGTCTGGACCTGATGGACTTCCAGACTCATCATTTCCAGCAGTACCTGGAGATCAACCGGCAAATTGCCGCGTACTTGAGCCAGATTGCTGATGAGGACGACCTGATCTGGGTACATGACTACCACCTGATGCCATTGGCCCATTTTTGCCGCGAGCAAGGCATGCAGCAGGCCATTGGGCTGTTCTTTCACACCCCCTTCCCTTGCCCGGAGATTTTGCGCTCCATTCCCCGTTACGAACAATGGCTGCCCATGCTGCGCCATTACGACCAGATCGGCGTCCAAAGCCGCAGCGACCATAGTGCGCTGATCGCCGCCCTGCAGACTCTGGCCCCACCACGCACAAGCGACCCGCAGGCCCGTGTAGTCCGCACAGACGTTTACCCCATCAGTATCGATATAGACCTGATTCAGGCCTTGGCCAAAGCCCCCTCATGGGACGATGGGAACACCCCCATCGAGCCGGTCCACGGGCCTGACACCATTATCAGCGTGGACAGACTGGACTACACCAAGGGCCTGGCCTATCGCCTGCGCATTCTGGATACCCTGCTACGCCGTTATCCCACGTTGCATGGGCAGACAACCTACGTGCAGATTGCGCCCTCTACCCGCGGCGATATCCACGACTATCAGGTCATGCGGGAAGAACTGGAAAGTCTGGCGGGTCAGATTAACGGGCAGTTTGCCACGCCAGGATGGAGTCCGGTGGTATACATGAACCGCGCCTTTCCGGCGGGCCAGCTCATGCGCATGTTGCGCCGCGCCCGCGTCGGTTTTATTGCTCCCTTGCGTGACGGGATGAATCTGGTTGCCAAGGAATATATCGCAGCCCAGGACCCCGACGACCCCGGAGTACTCGTTCTGTCCACCTTTACCGGCGCGGCACAATCCCTGCAGGGCGGCTACCTGCCCGTGAACCCTTATGATGCCGACGCCAGCGCACACAGCTTGTATCAAGCCTTGAACATGTCACTGGAGGAACGACGCCGGCGCCACCAGCATTTATTGATGCAATTGCGCCGGCAAGACCTGGGACAGTGGTGCGAACAGTTCCTGCATGACCTGAGCGCTAGCTCCGGCTCGAATCAGGCACATAGTCCTCTGGCTGAGCTTCCAGCATCCTGACTCGTACAAACGCCTCCGGTTGGTGCTGACTCAGATAGGCCACCAGGCGCTCTCTCAACAGACAGCGCAAATCGAACAAACGGCCCGAATCTGCAGCACTGACCAGGAATCGCAATTGCATACCCCACTCATTGGTATCGGTCACTTGCAAGACCTGAACGCGTCGATCCCACAGTTCAGAGGACTCACACAGGTGCTTGAATGCCGCGTTCAAGCCCTGCATTTCCACCTTGTAATCCACCCATAAAAACACCGTGCCCAACAACGAGGCACTGCGACGGGTCCAGTTCTGAAAAACGGTTTCTACAAACCATTGCAAGGGAACGATCAGACGGCGCTCGTCCCAGACACGTACCACCACATAGGTGGATGTAATTTCCTCAATCCGGCCCCACTCCCCCTCCACAATCACCACATCATCAATACGTATGGGCTGGGTAAATGCAATCTGCAAACCGGCTATAAAGTTACCCAGCACCGGCCGGGCGGCAATACCGGCCACCAAGCCAGCGACCCCTGCTGATGCCAGCAAGCTGGTGCCCAGTTGCCGTGCGCCGGGTAGAACCATCAAAGCAAACGACAGCCCCAGCAAGACCAATAAAAAATGCACACTGCGTGCCAGGACCCGTGCCTGGGTGTAGATCTGACGCGAACGCAAATTGTCAGACACATTCAAGGGATGGCGCATCACCACAAGCTGGAACAAGGCTTCAACAGCACTCATCAGCATCCAGGTCGTGCAGATAATCAGCACGATCATGTCTCCAACAATCAGATAGGACTGCCACTTGGCCGAAATAGGTGCCAAGGGGATGCACACGCGCAAAAACGCAGCCAGAAAAAACAGCCGTGACGGCCACCGTATTCGCTCGCTAAAAAGACGCAGAAAGTGCTCTGGCGAGGCCAGCCTTTCAATGATCTTGCCGCCTAAAAAATGCACCAGCAGCAGTATCGCCCAGCCGCCCAGCAATAACAGCAGCCACATCCACCACGTCATTGACATCATGATTGCTCTCCTGAAAAACATGTCTCCAGATACAGCAACTTGTGTGCCGCTACCTGAGCCAAAACCGTCAGGCACGCTTTGTGCTGGGCAAGTCATAACCAATCACGTGATTGGTGTTCTTTCTCAAGGAGAGTTATATGACCCAGCACACAGACAAACAGGATCATAAAGATCAACGTGGCTTTGCCTCCATGGACGACAAGAAGCAGCGTGAGATCGCAGCAGAAGGCGGGCGTGCCTCGCACGAAAAAGGCACAGCGCACGAGTTCAACTCCGAAGAGGCTCGCGAAGCCGGTGCCAAGGGTGGTCGCGCCGCCCATGAAAAGGGCACGGCCCATGAGTTTGACTCCGAGGAGGCCCGCAAGGCTGGCGCCAAGGGTGGCAAGGCTACCCAGGACCAGCGACGCTAAGCCTTAGCCAAGCCCCAGGTGGACGCGACGCCCCCTCCAGGGCCGCCGCGCCCTGTTCCATTCTTTGCCTATCCAAGGAGCCGTCATGACAACGCGTCAAACAATGAAAGAGCAACGCCACCTGCAAGAGCAGCAGGACCAAAAGGACAAGAACGGGGTCGGCCAAAACGAGCCCGTCACGCATGACAAAACCCATCCAGGCAGCGACTACCCCACTCCCCCCCTGCCCCAACAGCACCTGGAAAAGCCCGGATGTGAAAGTGATCTGGACCCGGCCCCCCGCTACGAAGCCTCCAGCTACAAGGGCAGCGGCAAGCTGGAAGGAAAAGTAGCCGTGATTACCGGTGGGGACTCGGGCATAGGCCGGGCCGTTGCCGTGCTCTATGCACGAGAAGGTGCCGATGTGGCGATTGTGTATTTGCACGAGGATGAAGATGCCGGACGCACTCGTCTGGCCGTCGAGGCCGAAGGCCGCCAATGCCTGACACTGCGCGGCGATGTGAAAGACCCTGAATTTTGCCGACAAGCGATTGAGCAGGTACTGGACCGCTTCGGTCACCTGAATATTCTGGTCAACAATGCCGGCTTTCAGGAACATGCCCAATCCTTGCTGGACCTGAGCCCGGAGCGACTCAATGAAACCTTCCACACCAATATCTATGGCTATATCTACATGGCCCAGGCCTGCCTGCCGCACCTTCACGCGGGCGATGCCATCGTCAATACCAGCTCGGTCACAGCCTTGCGCGGGGCCGCTCATCTGCTGGACTACTCCAGCACCAAGGGCGCCATTATTGCCTTCACGTACTCCCTGGCGGCCAACCTGGCGCCCAAAGGTATACGTGTAAACGCGGTCGCTCCCGGACCCGTCTGGACCCCCTTGAACCCCGCCGACTCCCCGGCCGAAAAAATCCCCGAGTTTGGTGCCGATACGGTCTTTGGCCGCCCCGCCCAGCCGGAAGAACTGGCGCCTGCCTATGTCTACCTAGCCAGCCCGATCACCGCCAGCTACATCACCGGCACCGTGCTCCCCATCACGGGTTACCCAGGAAGCTGATATGAATAACGCTCTGCATTTGGATCAGACCGCCTTGTTTCTGGATCTGGACGGCACGCTGGTCCCCTTGGCTGCGCGGCCTGACCAGGTATTTCTTCCCCCGTCCACCGCCGGCCTGCTGCTGAATCTGCACGCTGCCTGCGACGGCGCGGTGGCACTGGTTTCAGGCCGCGACTATGACAGCCTGCATATCGCCTGCACCAAGCTTCCGCTTGCCATGATCAGCAGCCACGGCGCAGCCATGTATGACGCCGAGGGTCAGGAATGCTGGAACATCCCGATCAACCCGGCTGAGCACCACAGCCTGTCCCGCTCTGTCGCCGCCCTGATCCACCCCTACTCACTGGTTTGGATGGAGCGCAAATCGCACGGTGTGGCTGTGCACTTTCGGCAACGCCCTGAAGTTGGCGAGGCCTTGGCCACAGAACTGCAGGTGCTGTGCTCGGAATATCCCGGCTTTGATCTGATCCGTGGACATTGTGTCATCGAACTGCGCATGAGCGGCTTTGACAAAGGCCAAGCCCTGGCCCGGGCCCAACGCCTGCCCGCGTTCGCCGACCGCAAGCCCGTCATGATTGGCGACGACTTGACCGATGAGGCCGCCTTTGAGTTTGTGAACCAGAAAGGCGGGCTGAGCATACGCATCGGTCCTCAGGAGCCAGCCAGCGCGGCCCAGCTTTCCTTGCCACACCCCTCTGACCTGCTGACACTTTTGCAAACCAGTCTGCTGGAGACGCGCTTTTTCTCCGAGCTGGCACAGCGAACGCCCTCAGGCGCCAAAACGGTTGCGCCATGACTCGCTGACACTGGCCGCACTCTCTTTACTTAAAAGGATGGCCCCATGAGCAAGATACTTACCTCTACGCCCAAGACCTCCTTGCAAATCAGCCTGCCCAGCAAGGGCTGCAACAAAGGCGCGCTCCAAAGTCTGGAATTCATGGCCAGGGAACTGGCGCAATTCCTGGATCTGCCTCGAGTCCATATTGACTATGAGGACCAGCTAAAGCCCAGCTCCGAAAACACTTACTACCTCCCCCTGCAGACCTTGAGCCTGGAGCAGGCGCGACAACTGGGTATCGAACAGGCCTCCCAACTGTATGGGGGTGTAGTGCCACATGACTTTCTGGCCCATAAAACCGTCGCCCACCCCCTTCCCCAAGACGATATGGATCGCCCGGAAGGCTGGAACAATGAGCTGGGCCTGGCGTTACGGCACGCGGTCTTGCCAGGCTACAGCGTCTTTTCAAGAAACGACGCGCTACGCACAATGAGCCTTCTGGATGAAGCAGGCCAGGCCGGCATACGGGCCAAACTGGCCAGTGCTAATGCAGGCAAAGGCCAGAAGGTGATCTACAGCCGTCAAGAGCTGGAAGAGCTCTTGAACCTGCCGCCGTGGCAGAGTCAACTGGAACAGGGTCTGGTACTGGAGGAGAACCTGCTCGATGGCGAGACCTTCAGCATCGGCCAGACCCAGGTGGGCGAGCATCTTTTTTCCTATATCGGCCAGCAACACCAGACCAACAACCTGCAGCACGAGTCCGTATATGGCGGCTCCAGCTTGCTACTGGTTCGCGGCGGGTTTCAGCAGTTGCTGCAACTCTCGGGCATGAAGCGCATTGAGCATCTGCTTGAGCTGACCATAAGCTACGAAAAAAACATCAGGCAGGCCTTTCCTGAACTGTATGCCTCACGCCGCAACTATGACCTCATCGTCGGTAAAAATGCGCGTGGCCACTACAAGGCAGCCGTACTGGAACATTCCTGGCGTTTCGGCGGAGCGTCCATTGCAGAGATTCTGGCCATCCGCACCCTGCAACGCCACCCTGAGCTCCAACATACCCACGCATGGACACGCGAGCGCTATCTGGACGATGCCAGCCTGGTGAAAAACTCCCCTCATCTTTACAGCCTCGACCAAGAAGACGAGGCTTATCTTGCCCGCTTCGGCGGCCCACTACCATCATGAGTACGGAAATTTTCAACACCACCATCAAAGTGCCCCATCAGCACCTGGATGCACGCCTGCTAGTCCCCCAATCCCCTGTCCCTGGCATTTTGTTCGTGCACGGTTGGGGCGGCAGCCAGCACTTTGACCTGAAACGCGCCCACACCATTGCCGGTATGGGCTGTATTTGTCTGACCTTTGATCTTGCCGGGCACAATGCCAATCAGCACGAGCGCGAGAAAGTCACCCGAGAACAGAACTTTCAGGACATCTGCGCGGCCTTTGACACCTTGAGCAGCCACCCTATGGTGGACTCCAGCTCCATCGCCATTGTGGGGCACAGTTATGGCGCCTATCTGGCCTGCCTGTTAAGTGAATTTCGATCGGTACGCTGGCTCAGCTTGCTGGCTCCTGCCTTGTACCCGGACGACGATTGGCTGTCTCCAAAGGATCAGCTCAACCGAGAGTTGCTGCAGGACTACCGTCTGCATACTCATTCTCCGCAAGAGAACCGCGCCTTGCAGGCCTGCTCCAAATTCACGGGAGATGTTTTGCTGTTTGAAGCGGAATACGATGAGCTGATTCCCCGCCAGACCTTGCTAACGTATCGCCAAGCCTTCAGCCAGGCTCATTCCCTGACACATCGAGTGCTGGAAGGCAGCAACCACGCGCTGGACGAGAAAGTCGCCCAGCGTGATTACTCCGTGCTGCTGTATCGCTGGATTCAGGAAATGATTATTGGCGCCCGTATTGGGCACCTGCCCAACAACACCACTTGACTCACGCGACAGCCGGGCGGTTGGCATAGCCGGAGACAAACTCCTTGGCCTGCCCAGTCTGCGGGTCGAAGACGTGACGGCGTACCTTGCCGATATCCGCACCATAAACGTGAATGCTGATGGACACCTGGTCGTCATACATATTGGAAACCTCGTGTATATCACCCACCGTGGGTGACACCACTTCCACCACGCCTGGTTCCAGAGTCTGTGTGTCTTGTTCTGTCATATGGCCGGTATCGGGATCACGGTCAAAAGGCCGGGAGCGTTCCGCGCCACGCAACATACCAATCAAGCCCCACACGGTATGGTCGTGGATAGGGGTTTTCTGGCCGGGACCCCACACAAAGCTGACCACGGAAAAGCGTTCCTGCGGACAGCAATACAGCAAGTACTGCTGATAAAACTGGGGATGGGGCTGGGTGTACTCCGAGGCCAGCCAATCGTCCTGGGCTACCAGTTCGCCCAGCAGGACACGGCCATCACGCAGGATATCCGCCTCGGCGACAGCCGGGCGGCCGGTCAATTCATTCATCCCTTGAATAAAACGCTCAAAACGGGGGTGCATAAGGGGATGTCTCCATAGTTGACTGGGCCTTGCGGCCCAATTCGTGAATCAGTTCTTATTTGTTCAGATACACCGGGGCACGCTTTTCTTTGAAGGCGTTCATCCCTTCCTTGGCATCATAACTATCCTCGATCGCCTTCAGTTGTCGCATGGTGCGCGCCATTTGCTCGGACGGGCCACGCGTCAGCACTTCATTATTGATAAAGCGCTTCAAGGTCTGCAAAACACGTGGCGACATCTTGGCCAAGTCCTGCGCCATGCGCACGGCAGCCTGGACTTGCTCGCCCACCGGCACCACTTCATTGGCAAAACCCAGATCGTAAGCACGGCGGGCTTCCAGCGTGCGGCACAACAAGATCACTTCCATGGCGGCATGATGCGGAATGCGCGAGGCCAGGCCCGAGATAATGCCGCCGGTAAAGCCCAGCTTGGCTTCCGGGTAGGAGAACTTGGCGCTCTCGGACGCTACCAGCAAATCCGTCATCATGGCCATCACCAGGGCTCCACCCACACACCAACCACTAACGGCCGCAATAATGGGCTTGTCGGTTTCAAAACCTACCGTGGGAATGGCGCGCCACAACTCGGGCCACTCATTAATATCCGCCCCGGCAGAAAAAGCGTCATTGCCTGCCCCGGTCAGCACGGCTACACGGCGTGTGGGGTCTTCATCAAAGGCCAGAAATGCCTGCTGCAGCTCCTTGACCACGGTGGCGCTCAAGGCATTGCGGCGATCAGGACGATTGATCGTAAAGATGGAAACACCGTCATCGTGGTTTTCTACAAGAATGCACTGATAATCCGACATGGTTTACTCCTCCTGGGTATTTTTCAAAGAATAAGTATTGGTTTTATGTGCCTATGGACAGGCGGGCATCGACAGCGTGACAACGGGTGGCCGCCACGATCAATGGGTTGATATCCAGTTCAAACTCGGTGTCGCGCAGGTCGTGAGCCAGGAAGCTGACACGCACAATCGCATCGAGCACACCGGCCCGATCCAGCATGCGCCCTCGGTATCCCTTCAATAGCTTGTCGATCATCAAGGTGGACAAGAGCCGGTCCGCATCAGCCAGGGTCAACGGTGCAGCCGCAATAACCCGGTCTGACAACATTTCCACCAGAATGCCGCCCGCACCAAACACCACCACCGGGCCAAACTGTGCATCCTGACGTGCTCCGATCAGAAGCTCCACATCGCCCTTGGCCATGGCCTGCACCAAAACCCCCTCCAGACGGGCATCCGCTTTATAGGCTTTGGCATTTGCGTAGAGCCGGGCAAAATCGCGTCGCAAGCTGGCCTCTTCGGCCACATCCAGCGCCACCCCACCCGCTTCGGTTTTATGAACGATGTCGGGGGAGACAATCTTCATCACCACCGGATAGCCAATCTGCTCGGCCTGCGCCACGGCCTGTTCCACGTCCTCGCACACCTGGCCCAGATTCACCGGCAAGCCGTAATGCGCCAGCAAGCGCTTGGACTGGTCTTCATTAAGGACGCCACGCGGCATCACGGTAGGAGCCTGGCAAGCGCTGGGGCGCAAAGCCGCCTGACGCGGCACAAACTGCCCATGACGTTTCCAGGCCGACAAGGCCAAGGCTGCTTCCAGACTGGAGCTGGCATACGCATGGCCGTGCTGGGCCAGCTTCTGCCGCAAAGGCTCGGACGTTGCACCCGCATCAAACGCCACCATGACCGGCTTGGCCCAGTGCGGTTCAGGGTGGATGATTTTTTCAATCAGAGCCGCCATCCATTCCTGCGGACACATGGAGGCCGTAATCAATACCGCATCGCTTTGCTGATCCTGCATCAAGGCATCCAAAGTGGCGCGGGCCACTTCGGTGGAATCCTGGGTCAGACGAGCGCCCAGATCCACCGGGTTATCCGCCTGCCCGGACGGGTAGTGGGCAGCCAGAGCCTGCTTGGTAGAAGCAGAAAAGCCGGACAGCTCCACGCCATGCTCTGCCAACGCATCCGCTGCCAAGGCTCCGCCGCCGCCCGAAGGCGTCACAATCGCGACTTTGGAAATCCTGTTGCTGGTAAAGCGCACCATGCTGTTTGCCAACAGAAGCATGGCTCCCATATCGTCCATCAGGCTGATGCCTTCATCGCGGCAGACACTGGCAAACACATCATGGTCCCCCGCTACGCTGGCGGTATGCGAAAAGGCGGCTGCCTTGCCCGCACTGGAGCGCCCGGCCTTGACGGCCAGCCAGGGCTTGCCCGCGGCCTGCGCCCGACGAGCGGTGCGCCGTAAAGCCTGGGTATCTTTAATGCCTTCTATATAGGTACAGATCACTTGCGTCTTGGGATCATCGATCAGAAAATCCACAAAATCGCACAGGTCCAGATCCGCCTGATTACCCACCGAAAATCCATAGGTAAAGCCGCCGCCCATGGCCCAGGCTCGATCAAAGTAGGTAGTCATCAAGGCACCACTTTGACTGACAAAACCAATAGGCCGCTCCGGCAGACTGTCTCTGTCCAGCACCGGCGAAGAGCACAGCACCAGATGGCGACTGGGGCTGATCATGCCCAGGCAATTGGGGCCGATCAGTCGCATGCCCGAATCACGGCAGATACGCAGCAAGGCTTGCTCACGCTCCAGCCCGCGCTCGCCTGCATCCGCAAAGCCTGCCGAGATCACCAGCAGACCGCGCACCCCCATTTGAGCCGCAATCTGCGCCTGCTCCAGGACGGTATCGGCCCCCACTGTAAACACGGCCAGATCCGGAGCGCTGTCCAGTGCAGCCAGACCGGGCACAGCGGGCAAACCAAACAAACTGCTACGGCTGGGATTGATGGGCAGAACCTTGCCGCCATAACCGTGCTTGAGCAGCATACGGAACAGTCGCCCGCCAAATTTGGACTGATCTTCCGAGGCGCCGACCAAAGCTATGGATGACGGGTCCAGCAAAGCGTCCAGCGTGCTGGCGCAAGTGACGGTTTCCATCACGTTTGTCTCCTGTTGGTGGTTCTGTGAGCGTTTAGTCATCGCTCATCTTGATGGTCTTGAGCAGCTCGCTGTAATAAGCCCGACTCTGCTCCAGATCCTTGGCATACGCATCGCCGTCTTTCCAGCTGGCACTGACGCTGATGCGGTGGAAACGCTCCTGGGTCTGCGGCTCGGCCAGGATTTCTTCGGTAGCCTTGGCCAGCTTCTTCATGACATCGTCAGGCGTGCCTGCCGGTACCGCCAGCCCCCAGAACCCTTCAAAGGGCAGGGCCAGATCAAAACCGGCTTCTTTCGGTGTGGGCACATCCGGCAGTTCGGGATGGCGCACGCTGGCATACGTCACCAAGGCTTTGGCCTTGCCGCTTTTCACCAGTTCCAGCCCGACACCATCTATAAAGAAATCGATGTGATTGCCCATCAATGCCGTCATGGTGTCTGCCGAGCCTTTGAACGGCACGTGCAGAAGGTCCAGCTTCTCGGAGTTTTCCAGAATCTCGCCCGCCAAATGACCGCCAGACGCAATACCTGCCGATCCATAGGTCAGGGTGCCGGGCTCCTTGCGAGCCAGCTCGACAAACTCTTTCAGATTGGAGACGGGCAAATCATTGCGCACCGTCATGATGGGCAGATACCCCGCCAGGCTACCTACAAAATCAAAACCCTTGACCGGGTCATAAGGCACGTCGCGTATATAGGGCAGCACGGTAAAGGCGGTGCTGGTGGCCAGCAACAAGGTGTAGCCATCAGGTTTGGCGCGACCGACGATCGACGTGCCCAGCGAGGTGGTGCCGCCGGGCCGGTTTTCAATCACGATGGGAACGCCAAGCTTGACGCGCAGACGGTCGGCAAACAGACGCGCCAGATTGTCGCTGTTGCCGCCCGGGGGATAGGGAACCACAAAGGTCACTTCACGGCTGGGATAGGTATCGGCCGCGATGGCCGCCGGGGCAGAAAAGCTGCTGACTGCCGCCAGTCCCGAGACCAGCACTGTGCGTAGAAACCCTGTGCGCGAAAAAAAAGAACTGAACATGATCCTTGCCTCCTGTGTGAGAGTTTTTCTCTCTTGTTGTTCCAATATATAGAACGCTGTTCTTGTTTTTGATATTAAAAATGCCGTGAGAACGGCTTGAATACAACAGACAGCAACAACACAAGCAACTTAGGACAACGGTTCAAATAGTGGGATATTTGATTTCAGGTGTCAACTATTAAACCCCTTCGGGATTTCCCCAGTTCGATCATCTGGTCGCATTGGGCTTGACCGCAACGAGCTTCTGGATAAAATGAAAACACTGCTTTTCCATGTCAATTTAAAGAACGCTGTTCCAAATATCAGAACACAAACCCTTAACTGATCGAAGGAATTCACTCATGTTCTCTGCCATCGTCATCGACAAAACCGACGGCCAATACAAAGCCAGCCTGCAATCCCTGGACGAGTCCGCCCTGCCCGAAGGCCAGGTTACCGTCCGCATCGACTACTCCACCCTGAATTTCAAAGACGGCCTGGCCATGACGGGTAAATCCCCCGTAGTGCGCCAGTTCCCCATGGTGCCCGGCATCGACTTTGCTGGCACGGTGACCGACAGCAGCGACCCGAATTTCAAGTCCGGCCAAAAAGTAGTGCTTAACGGCTGGGGCTTGGGTGAGGTCCATTGGGGCGGTCTGGCACAGCAGGCCCGCGTCAAGGGCGATTGGCTGATTCCCCTGCCCGACGCTTTCTCCACCCAGCAAGCCATGATGATTGGCACCGCCGGCTATACCGCCGCCCTATGCGTACGTGCCTTGCAGCGCCAAGGCGTCACGCCCGACAAGGGGCCGATTCTGGTGACAGGAGCCGCTGGTGGCGTAGGCAGTGTCAGCGTGGCCCTGCTGCATGCCCTGGGCTATACCGTGATGGCCAGCACAGGCCGACCTCAGGAAGAAAGCTATCTGAAGGCGCTGGGCGCCAGCGAAATTGTGGACCGCAACACCTTGAGTGAACCGGGCAAGCCACTGGGCAAGGAGCGCTGGGCCGGAGCAATCGACAGCGTAGGCAGCCATACCCTGGCCAATGTCTGCGCAGGCACACAATACCTGGGTGCAGTCGCCGCTTGCGGTCTGGCCCAAGGCATGGATTTCCCCGCTTCCGTGGCCCCATTCATTCTGCGTGGTGTGCAATTGATTGGGGTGGACAGCGTGCATTGCCCCAAACCTGAGCGTCTGGCGGCCTGGGATTTGCTGGCCAAGCATTTGTCTATCGAAGCCCTGGAGCGCATCGGTGCCAGTACCATCACGCTTTCCCAAGCCATTGATCAAGCCGGCCAGTTACTGGAAGGCAAGGTACGCGGCCGCATCGTGGTTGATGTGAACGCCTAAGGCCCTGTCGGCCCCCATCTACCTATCACGCTCTGGAGCTGATTCATGGATACGACATTGCCCCTGAACGGGGTTCGGATACTGGAATTTTGCAATGTGGCCGCTGGCCCGTACTGCGGTATGTTGTTGGCCGATATGGGGGCTGACGTCATCAAGATCGAACACCCCAAAGGGGGTGACACCTTGCGTAGCTGGCCGCCCATCAACCAGGGCTATAGCGAGAACTTTGCTTCGCTGAACCGTAACAAGCGCTCGGTAACGCTGGATCTGAAGAACCCCGAAGATGTGGCCAAAGCGCGCCAGCTGGTACTGGATGCAGACGTCTTGTTGGAGAACAACCGGCCGGGCGTCATGCAGCGTTTAGGGCTGGATTATGAAAGCCTGAAGGCCCTGAATCCCAGACTGCTGTACTGCTCAATTTCTGCCTACGGACAAAGCGGTCCACGCTCACAAGAAGGCGGTTTTGACCTGACAATTCAGGCCATGAGCGGCGTCATGAGCGTAACGGGCGAAGCAGGCGGCGCCCCCGTTAAATGCGGGGTGCCACTGGCGGACTTTGCGGCCGGTTTGTATGCGGCGTTTGCCATCAGTGCCGCCTTGCCTCAAGCTCGCGCTACCGGTCAGGGGGCACATATCGACGTGCCCATGTTGGGGACCACCTTGGCCATCGCCGCACTGCAAACCTCAGAGTATTTCGGCAGTGGCCGCGACCCGGACAAGCTGGGTTCCGCCCACCCACGCAATGCGCCCTACCAGGCGTTCCAGTGCAAAGGGGGTTACTTCGCCATGGCAGCGGGCAACGACGCACTGTGGCGCTCCGTCTGTCAGGTTGTAGAACGCCCGGATCTGACCGAAGACGAGCGTTTTACCAGCACCACCCTGCGCGCCAAACACCAAGATGCCTTGCGTGAATTGCTGGAAGCTATCTTTGCGCAGCACGACTCCGAACACTGGCTGGCTCAATTCCGTGCCCAAGGCGTGCCCTGCAGTCCCATCAACCGCTATTCCGACGTGCTGCGAGACCCGCAGGTCGAGCACATGGAGTGGGTGCAAAACATTCGCCTACCGGGTACGGATACCGAAACGCGCACCTTTGTCTCGCCCCTACGTATCAATGGGGTGGGCTTGCCCGTCCGTCTGACGCCCCCGGCATTGGGCGAACATAACGACAGCATCTTGCACGGAGTTACCCCATGACAGAGCCGTATTGCAGCAGCAGTCCCAGCCTGAACGTGGACTGCGCGGGCAGAGTCTGGACACTGACGCTAAACCGGCCCGACAAGCGCAATGCCTTGTCGGCCGATCTGGTCGAAGCCTTGATCGCGGCCGTGCAGGCCGCGGAAAAGGCCCAGGCTGGTCTGCTGATATTGCGCGGTGAAGGCCGCAATTTCAGTGCCGGTTTTGACTTCAGTGACTACGAGCAAGAAAGCGAGGGGGACCTGGTACTGCGCTTTATCCGCATTGAAACCCTCTTGCAGATGCTGGCCCATACGCCCTGCGCCACCCTGGCTCTGGCGCATGGGCAGAACTTCGGCGCCGGGGTGGATTTGATTGCTGTTTGCCGTCAGCGCATCGCCAGCGCCGATGCCCGCTTTCGCATGCCTGGACTGCAATTTGGTCTGGCACTGGGAACGGGCAGACTAGCGGCCTTGGTTGGCGGTCAGCAGGCTCACCAACTTCTAGCAGGTAGCCAGATTTTTGATGTTGCCAAAGCGGAGCAACTGGGTTTTATTAACGACATACAAGAGCCCGATGCATGGCCTGCTGTCATCGAGCAGGCTCAACAGACTGCGGGCTTGCTGGACGCCACCAGTCGCGCCTATCTGCACCAGTTAACGGGCTGCCCACAACAAGCTGACCGGGATATGGCAGCCTTGGTACGTTCTGCTTCCGCACCCGGCCTCAAACAAAGAATTGCGGCCTTCAGGCAAGCCGCAAAATCTTGAACTTTCTTTCCTGAATGGAACTGCCCCCAAAAACTGGAGAAGCATCCAGATTTTGGGGGCAATTTGCATCCGGGTGGCTTCTTGCAGCCCGGACAAGCTGACTAGGGCTGTAGCAGCTTAACGGCCGCTATAGCCCAAACGACGCGAGATCTGTGCCGCTGCCGTCATCAAAGTTTTACCGGCCTGAACCAGCCGGGCTTCTTCCAGACGTTCCGCAGGCCCGGAAATACCCAAAGCAGCCACCACCATTCCACGACTATCGTAAATAGGTGCAGCCGCCCCCACGACCTGCTCACGCCATTCACCACGGTTAATGGCATAGCCCTGTTCACGCACCTGCTCCAGCTCTCGGCGCAAATCACCAAACTTGACCAGACTGCGAGGCGTATAAGGCTTGAGGCGATTCTTGACCAGATTCAAAGTATCTTCACTGGCCCAGGCCAGCATGGCCTTGCCGGTTGCCACACATTGCGCGGGCGAGCGACCACCCACCGTGGTGTAGGCGCGCACGGGCTGCGGGCTGTCTATCTTTTCGATATACAGCACCTCGCCCCCGTCCAGCAGCGACAAATGCACCGTTTCCTGGGTTTGCTCGGCCAGCTCTTTCATGAAGGACAAGGCCTCCACCCGCACATCCAGCCGGTTGGCCAGGCCCGAGCCCAGTTCCCAGAGCTTCATGGTCAGCTCGTAGCGACCTGTATCTTCATTCTTGCGTGCAAAGCCCTGGTGAACCAGGGCCTGCAACAGGCGATGCACATTGCTTTTATTGAGCATCAATTGATTGGCCAGTTCGGTGACACCCGAACCGCGTTCGTGCTTGGCCAGGGCTTCCAGGAGCACCAGGCCCTTAACAAAAGTCTTGTCCAATCGAATATCCCATCAGTCACTAAAAGTGCATGAATTGTCTCATGGAACCGAACCGCGCCATAGCCAGACAAGCCCGTATAGCAAAGCAGCAAGCGGCTTTCACAACATTTTCACCAGTTTTGCAAAAAGACTGGCTTAAAGACTTAAACCTTCAACAGGCAACCTCTGCCCGCCAAGATCAAACACCGGCTATCAACACAGAGATTTTTTCACTTTCCAGCCCAGGCCGAATGCGTGTACAAAGAGCCTTGCCCTCTCTTTCTACTCCCCGGAGCCGCACCCCGATGGACACTACTTCTCCGCCTCTTGCCCTTGCGGCCATCGTGCACGCAGGCAAAGGCAGCGCTGACGCCTTGCTACTGGAATTCGTGCAGGAACTGCGCGCGAAAAACTACCTTGTCTGCGGTCTAGTGCAAGGCCCAGAAATTCAGAAGGAAGACCATAGCCTGCGCACCGTGCAGGATCTGGACAAGGGCACGCTTTATCCCATCACCCAGAATCTGGGTTCGGAATCCACCGCCTGTTGCCTGGACATTGGTGCCTTGCTGGAAGCCAGCGAAGTGCTGCGTCGGGCGCTGGAAAGCCCGGCTGATCTGGTTATTGTGAATCGCTTTGGAATTATGGAAGCGGACGGCCAGGGTTTTAATAACGAGATCATGGCCCTGATCGACCAGGGCTACCCGGTGCTGACTGTTGTGGCCCACACCTACCTGCCTGCATGGCGTGAGTTTACGGGTGGCCTGGCGGTGGAACTGACGCCTGATCGTCAGGCTCTGTGGGACTGGTTCGAGCGCAGCCGTCAGGCGGCCTAAGGGCATCCGACGGAACTAGCTTGATCCAACTTAAGGAGCTGCCAGAATCAATCCGGCAGCTCCTTATCAAACAGTCATGGCTGACAGATAGCCAGCCCTTCAAAACCCCGGCTAAGCGAGCCTAGAACGCCCAGTTCAGCGACACATTCCCCGAGATATCTGCCCGGCTATTACCCAACAAGCGGGTCCCCGCCGACACACCCAAACGCAAGCGCTCGGAGCTTTGTAAGGTCAATCCTGCGCGTAAGGCCAGAGCATGATTGTCTACCCGTGCATAGCGACCATCAAAGCCCGTCTGCGGTGAAGCTTCAAACTGTGCATACTGCGTTTGCTTGCGGCCCAGCAAAGCCTGCTCCCAGGACGCGGAGACCTCCGCCTGTAAACGACGGCCCTGCTTCAATTCCCAAGCCTGGCTGACAGCCAGGCCCAGCGACGCTTGCAAAGAATGGGCGCGGGTCGAATCCAGCTGCAAGCGGCTACCAGCATCACCCTCTTCACTTAAACCAGGGCGGCTATAACGCAGATAATCCAAGGCCAGAACCGGGCCTATGCTGCCTGCCTCACCCAAAGGCCAGTTATAGGCAGTCTGAACGCCCGCTGCAAAGGTATGACCGGTCCAGTCAGATTTGGGATTGGCCTGATAGTCAGAAAATGCGATGCGTCGGTTCAGCTTGCCTTGCTCCAAGCCCATACGAACTTGCGCCAGACCTTTCCAGCCCTCGCGAGCATCGGCACGATATAAGGCATGCACACCGGCACCCAACCCCGTCAGCGTGCTCTTGGCCTGATAAGGGGCATCTATATTCAAGCTTTGCTCATTGGCAGTCGCATGGGCACCCAAACTCCAATCGCTGCCTGCAGCGCGATGTTCCGCACCGAACACGACACCATAAGTCTGACTGCGGTGGTCTACATCATTGCTGCTTAACTGCCAGTGATAACGGCCACCAAAAGGCTGGATGAAAGTCTGCCAGCCATCCTTGCCCAGGCCAGGGCGCTGGCGCAGTTGCTCGGACACCAGTTGCTCTCGACGCACGCTGGCAGCCAATTGAGCCCCATAAGCACCGGCACTTAACTGATTGAGCGCGTCACCAATCTCGCTGCCATCCGCGCTGGAGAAATCCAAAGCCTGATAGATAGAAGCCAAGGGGCGCTGATGGTCAGTGGAAGCCTGTTCCAGACTGCGACCTACGGCAACCGCATTAGGATTACCTGCATAGGGCGAGTAAGCGGCCGCCTGACGGCTGACAAACCAGCCACCGTTATTCACATGCACGCTCAGGCTGGGCGAATTCAGGCTGGCTGTCAGCAGATCAAAACCGCCCTGGGTCTGTGTGGCCTGGAAGACCGTGTTCTGGCTCAAGGACCAGCCATCGGCATACCAATCCGGCTGCAACTGCAATTTCAGCTCACCAGACAGCTGAGCCAGACCCTGCACCTCAATCCGGTCATGCTGACGCGTGTCGGCTTCGATCAACACCCGGCCTTCGGGGGCCTGAATGAAATCGCCTTGAATCGTCATCTGACCAAAGGAGTTACCCGGACTCAAGGTACCGTGGTTACTGAAATTACCTTCCGGATTGATGACGTAGCTGCTATTGCCGCTTAGCGTAGCGCCTGCATCCACACGCAGGCCATGCAACTGATGCTGACCATTGAGCGAACTCTCACCCCCCGCAATCACGACAGCCAGATTATCGACACCCTGAATATTGCTGTCGTAGCGCAGACGAAAATCAGGATCGGCCTGCAGCGTGGCACGCCCTTGTTCATCTGCTTTTTGCCCAAAATTCACATGGGTGACAAACAATTTTCCATTGCCTTGGCGAGTGGAGTAGTCAGACAGGATATCGCCCTGAATCCGGGCTCCCTGCATGATGTTGATGTTTTCCACCTGGGCATTTCTGGAAATCTGAATAGCGGCTTTCTTGCCCGACAGCAGACCGGATAAATGGTAGTCCTTGATCAGTGCGCCCTGCAAGGCCAAAGGCAAAAACTCGGCGGGAGCCAGGTCACCTTGATCATTCAAGAGCCAGGAGCCACGATAGTCCCCACCCCCAATGCCATCCGCAAAATTGCCCATCGCATTATTGCCGAAGTCGAACAGAGCAGCGACGCCATCTTCACCCTCAGCGCGTACTTCACCCCGCTGCACAATCGTGTGCTCGCGACCATAGCTGAACTGCAGGCCACGGCCATACCAGCCTTGTGCATGAATACGGGTACTTTCGGGGATGATGAGCGTGTTCTCGCTACCATCCACGCGCACACCAAGCCCGCCTGGGCCTGCACTTAACAAATCAGCGGCCTGCGTCAGGGTGTTGCGTTCACCATAAATATGCAACCCCACGCCTTGAGTCGCCTGGTTGTATTGGCCCGGCAGATAAGCAGTCCCTTCGCTGTTTCGAGCAAAAAAACCATTATTGCTCGTCAGTGTGAGCCCATCGCCGTAGACAGAATAGCCATAGAAATTACGTCGGTCGATCTGCAAGCCCATATCCTGCAAGGATGCCAGCTCCGCTTCCATCATATTGGTGTAATTACGATAAGACTGGTGGCTCATCAGACTGTTACGCAGCTCCGAATGCCCCATGTAATCGGTATCCACCCCAATTGGCTGCCCACGCCTATAACTCAAAATCCGCACCGGTATGCCTGGCATGGCACCGTCCAATACTTCCTGCACGTGCTGACCCGTAAAATAGCCCTGGTCCTTGCGCAGATCAAACGCATCTGGATCGTAAGCGTTATTGCACATCGAACACAGCACCGCCTGCTCCGGCCGAGCCGCATTGCCATTGTCATCGCGTAAACCCTGCGCCCAAGATGTCAGAAACGGGCGTATGTAAGGTGTATCCGAGCCCCATTTATCTTGTGCAACACCAATCATCCCCATCGTGTGACCAAACTCATGGAATATGACAGCTGCGTAATCTGCTCGATCATTCAAGGGAAGCTGGCTGGGGCGAAGCGCGGCAGTCTCAAAATTGATACGCCCCACCACAACCTCGGCAAGAGGGAGCTGGACCTGCTCGCTGTCCAGCTTGTTAAGCAAGGCCGCTTGGGGAAGAAGCAGGTAAAGCAAGCCTGCTGAATCCGGATCAGGCGTCACGTTGGTCCCAGCCCGGGCGTTCTGGCCGCTCACTGTGCCGACATTAATAATAGCTGGGACATACCCCGGCTTCAAAGACACGATTTCTGCCCAGCGACTGACTGCGCCTCGAATTTTCAGGTAGGCATTGTCGTCCAGATCAAAAACTGAGCGTGCCCCATTAACCGGATCATCCATTGAGTAGGCCCCATCCTGCGTACCGAAAATACGCAGTTCATATACGGCCTCCCCGTTCTTGTTGTGGATCATTTCAGACTGATAGGCTTGGGCGCTGGCCGAAGCCAACAGCAAGACACTAGCATTGAACAGGGTTTTCAAGATCGCGGACATGGGCAAGAGTTCCAGGATTGAGAAGAACACAAGGCGTCCCTGGCAGTAAGCACCCCAGAGGCAATCCCTCGAGCCAGCACCTTAATGCAAATAACGCGCAAAAAACGTTTAATTCGTGCCGTCCCAAGCCCTTGTCGCCGCATAGCAACAAGCACGCGGCCCGCCCGCGTGCTCCTGACTACCTGCTCAAGGCGTCACGATGTTGAACCACAAGCCGGGCTCCTCAAACAAACCCGCAAATTCCTGGAACTTGCGACCCGCCCCTTGCAGCTTGGCACGATCCGTTTTCATAGCCGTTTTCCAGTCCAGCATCTTGCCTTGAATCAGCTTGAAATCCGCCAGGCTGACTGACATGGTGGCCTGAGCCGGCAAACCGGGGCGCGTACTGTAATTGAGCACCGAATTGCCAATGCTGATGGTGTAAGTCGTATCTATATCCACAAAGTGGAAAGCAACCGTCAGCTCCTTGTCTTTGACCTTTTCATCGTCCAGACGCACAGCCATCAAGTCAAACATCATCTCGGGCGTCAGTGCGGCCAGCATATCGGCGTTATTGTTCGGCGGCACAGGCAGGTCCGGTGCACCATTGCGCAGTTCCAAAGCCCCTTGCAGGTAGATGGAACGCCACGGCCCGGATTCGGCCTGATAACCCAGCTGCTCATAGCTATTGGCCAGCAATTGGCGCGCTTCCGTATCTTTGGCATCGGCAAAGACCAGATGCTTCACCACCATGGCCACCCAACGGTATTCGCCCCGATCGAAGTCTTCCTGGGCTTTTTGCAGCAGACGATCACGCCCTATATATTCCACATACTTCGCCCCCGCTGCCGTAGGTGGCAAGACATCCAGACTGGAAGGATTGCCGTCGTACCAACCCATGTAGTACTGATACACCGCCCGTGCATTGTGCTTGAGCGTGCCGTAATAACCGCGCGTCGCCCAGTCTTTCTGCAAGGACTCGGGCAGCTCGATCAGCTCGGCAATTTCTTCGCCGGTATAGCCCTTGTTCATCAGGTTTACGCTGCGATCGTGGATGTACTTGTACAGATCACGCTGCTTGATCAGGTAATCGTGGACCTGCTCCTTGCCCCACACAGGCCAGTGGTGCGCCTGAAACTTCACCTCCGTGCCATCGCCAAACAGATCAATGGTTTCATTGATGTAGTTGGCCCATTCCCTGGCATCCCGCACCTGTGTACCGCGCAAGGACAGAATATTGTGCATGGTGTTGGTCGTGTTCTCGGCCATCCACATGGCTTTGAACTGTGGCAGGTAGGTATTCATTTCCACCGGAGCCTCGGTGCCGGGCGTCAGCTGCATGACCATTTCAACGCCATCCACCACCAACTTTTCACCCGACCTGGACACCGAACGCGTAGGCGCAATCAGGGAGACGGAACCGAGCGGATTAGTCATGCCCAGCCCCGAGCCCACGCTGTGCTCCGGACCGCGCGGCAAGAAAGCCCCGTACATATAGGTCGCACGGCGCTTCATGGCATTGCCGGCAATCACTCCTTCGCTGATGGCATGCTCCACGAAGCCTTCTGGTGCAATGATCTGTACCTGCCCTGAATCCACCGCGGCCTGATCCACCAGCCCCTTGGCTCCCGCGTAATGGTCTATGTGGGAATGGCTGTAAACAATCGCCTTGATGGGGGCTGCCTGCACATGCTTTTGCAACAAGGCATACGCGGCGGCAGCCGTTTCGGTAGAGGTACCCACATCAAACACAATCCAGCCGCTTGTGCCGCGTACAAAGGTGATGTTGGACAAGTCATAGCCGCGCACCTGATAAATATTGTCCGTCACCTTGTACACGCCATCGAGCAGGTTCAGCTGTGACATGCGCCACAAACCTGGATGCACCGTGCTGGGCGCAGCGCTATCGGGCTTGATGAAGGCCTTGTAGGAATCCAGATCCCACACCACGTTGCCGTTCACGCCTTTGATCTGCAGGCTGGGCTCGCGGTAAATCAAACCGCGCTGGGCATTCTTGAAATCGTGGGTGTCATCAAACGGGAGCGTTTTCATCCACTGAGCGTGACGCTCCTGCGTTGCCTGCGTGGCAGGTGCCGCCTGCGCCTGACCCAAACCCGCACTGACTACTGCCGCCAGCATGACTGTTCTTATTGCTGCATGTGCCATGACACGCTCCTCCTGATGGGCTTTTTCAACAAGCGTCTCATTCTGGGAGCAAAGCGGACCTGATAGCCCAATCTGCGGATTTGCCACAGTGGCCCGCTTTAAATGCTTTTTCAACGCCGCTTTTCTACCTTCGGTTTTTCGAGGAGGTATGCATATGCAAAAGACAATATTTGGCCTGTTGGCCACCAGCCTGATCAGCACGGGTGCCCTGGCCCAGTCCCAGAACGACGCCAATAACCCGCTAAGCCCCCGGCCCATGGTCAGCCTGCACGACTACTACGTGCCCGAGCTGTACAAGCTCGACAATGCCTGGGCAAACCAGACGGTGCTGCGTGCCGTCCTGCCCAACAAGACCTTTGGTCTGCCGCAGCTATGGCGTTTGAATGTACCGATTGTGGCCTTGCACCATGATCGTCTGGGCAGCAAATCCGGCTTGGGCGACATCACCTTCATGGATGTATTCATGAAAAACGCAGGCAGTTTTTCTTATGGCATCGGCCCCTTGCTGGTGATGCCTACGGCATCGAACGATTTGCTGGGACAAGGCAAATGGCAAATTGGCAGTGCAGCAGCTTTGGTTGCCAGCAGGGATTGGGGTCTGGCAGGCGGGCTACTGACCTTTCAACAATCCTTTGCCGGGGACTCGGACCGCGAGAAGGTCAAAATGGCCACCTTCCAGCCCGCTCTGTTCTATAACCTGCCCAATGGCTTTTACCTGCGCTCCAGCGGGGTGTGGACCTTTGACCTGAAAAACCACACCCATCACATTCCTGTAGGTCTGGGCCTGGGCAAGGTGTTCAAGCCCGGCAAGAGCGTGATCAACGCCTTTATCGAACCACAATACTCAGTGGACAAGAAAGGCGCAGGAGCACCGGTATGGCAAATTTTTGCGGGTATCAACTTCCAGTTCTAACCGGGCTGGCGCTGGATCCACACACTGCGCGCCGCCAGATCGGGCAGGCGCTCGCGCCGATGTCGGATCCAGCCTTCATAGGCGTACAAGCCGCTGCGCAAGACTTCTTGCTGGGCCTGCGCCCAGCAAACCTGCGCCTGCTGTCTATCCGCACGGACCCAGGCCAGATCCCCCCGCAAGCAGTCAAGCTCCGGCAGATACAGGGTAGAAGCCCGCTCCTGCGCGATCTGGCCAACTTGATCCAAAGCCTGGCTGGCACGTTCGATTTCACCTTGGGCCAAATGGCAGCGGGCCACAATGCACAGAAAAGCATCCGTCGCCAAAGGCATGCTGCGTGCAAACTCGGGCAACAGCCCCAGCAGGCGCTCCAGCTCCGAGCCTGTTTCTTCACCTCGTACCAAACGGCAATACAGCACATAGGTTTCAGCCACGGCACACCACACACTGCCAGGCAAGACAGGTTGCAACATGCCCAGCAAAGCCTGACTGCGGCCAGCCAGCATGTCCAGATTGCCTTGCAGATACAGGATGCGCAGCATCTGGATTTCTGCAATCACCGCCGAAATTCGAGACTGACTTTGACTGGCCAGAAACTGGGCATGGCGAGCATTGGCAACGCCCTGCTCAAAGCGCCCTTGCAGCACTTGAGCCAGCCCCAGCAGGCTGTGTACCAAAGCCGGACAATGATGGCCCAGAGCCGCATCCATGGCCGGAACGGGTTGCTCGTACGCCAGGGCACGCAGCGCCTCATCCAAGGCCAGCTCGGCCTGTTGCACACGACCTTTCCAGAACAGATACTGGGCCTCGGCATACAAACCCCAGCCATACCAGGCGCTTTGCCCCTGACGCCGCGACTGCTCCTGCAATTGCTTGGCATGGGCCAGACTTTCCGGCAATTTGCCAACACCATGCAGCATCACCCATTGGCCCCACAGCACGGGCAAATCATCCTCGCCGCCCTCACTACGTCCAGCAGCCTGCTCGTATGCTTGCGACACGGGCATGGCGGCAGGTCCGCCACGACTGATTTCCAGCGCCCCCAAGGTGACGTAGCTGTCGCGCTCGTACTGACGGCGCAACTGCACATCACTCATGTATTGCAGGCTGCTCAGGACCTGCGACAACTGTTCTGCCGCTTGCAGGTTGTCACCACTGCGCAGCGATGTATCAATGGCTTTACGCCACCAGATGGCTGCTTGCTCGCTTTGCGCCTGCGCCAGACAAGCGGCAATTTCTTCTTCAGCCTGCTGCATTTGAATCAGGCTATGGGCAAGCTTGCCGTACAAAGCCCTACTTTCTTCCTTGGCAATCAAACGTCGCAAGGCGGAACGCATCACTGGAGCGCAAGAAATCTGGCCCTGGCTGTCTTGCTGCAACAAGCCTTTGTCCAACAGGCTGATCCAGGATTGCTCTACAACGCCTAAAGGCAAATTGCAGGCCTGGGCCAAACCCGCAGGCGTGGCACGCTCCCACAACACAGTCATCAAGAGCACGCAACGGCTGTCCGCATCCAGTTGCTCCAGACTCAGCAGCAAGCGGTCTGCCAGACGTGGCAAGTAATCCAGCGGCATGCCAAAACGCTGCAAATGCAGCATGTCCTTGATCAACATGGGATTGCTCAAACGCTGGCTACGAATCTGCGTACTGGCGTCCGAGGACAAGCGCTTGCCACGTGCATAAAAGCTCATCGCCTTACCCACATCCGCCTCGGACAAACTACGCAAAGCCATGCTTTGAGCAAAGTCCAAAACCAACTGAGCCTGACGCGACAAGATCAATAACAGGACCCCGGCAGACTGCTTTTGCACTGCAGCCCATATCGCCGCCAAGCTGTTTTGATAACCGGCATCCAGTACATCAACATGGTCCAGAATCACCAGCACAGGCTGGTTCTGACTGGTAAAGGCCTGCACCGCCGCCAATAGCAAGCGGCACGGATCGGGTACAACTTGGTTATCTTCCGTGTTCAGACAGTGAACATCTTGCAGCACTTGATCCCAATGGGAATCAGACAGACCAAACCAGGCCTGCAGGCACTGACTTAAAGCAAGGGGCAAGTCCTGGGGACCACTCCCTTCATCCAGACGAGCCAGCATCATCTCGCGCACGCCTTCCAACACATCCTGGCGCGAGAAATCAATCAGCAAGGGCTGCCCACCATCACGCACAATGTAGCTACGCAAGGCTTCGGCCAAACGGGATTTGCCCGAGCCCAGATCACCATGAACTCTGTAGGCGGCTTTGTGGGACTGACGACTGCACTGCTGCCATTGCGCCACCAGTTGCTCGAACTCGGGTTGACAGCCATAAAGAGGATCGTTCATCCACCTCCCCTCACCCAAGCTGAAATACACCCCCTCCGGGCCTCGATGCTGATTGATCTGCCAATCCGCCATACGAGCAACGGCCTGCGCGCTCAGCAGAATCTCGCCATGCCTGGCCTTCCACACCAAAGGCATGACCAACTGCCCAAACAGGCTATGTGTATTGACCTGCTGTTCGTCCACCAAGGCCAGGCTCACATGCACTACCTGACCGATACTGATCCCCGGCGGCGTTCGCAAAGCACGAATCACGCAAGCCAGTTCAACCGCCCGATTCACCGGCTCGGACTGCGCATGTGGCCAGCCAAAATGAGCCAACAAGGTGGACCCGCTGGACTGACTTAACCAAGCCCCGTGCTGACGCAAAATATCCAGCAATTGCTCGTGCCAGGACTCCAGATACGCCACGGCTTGATCCGGCACCAGATCGCCATCCAGATGCGCCTCGGAGTCCTTCGCTGGCAGCCAGGACAGGGCCAAGGCCAGCGTGGCAACCGTACGATGAGCCTGGGCGGATTTGGGGGGTGCCTTGCTTGTTGCTACCGGCCATTGGGCTTGGGCGAGGCGGCGGGTTTCAGGATCGGGACGTACTCCCAGGTACTGACGCAAAGCCTGCTCGCAATGAGCATAGGCTTGCAAGGCGGCCTGCCTGTCCCCTCTTTGCATCAAGACACTGATCAAGAGGCGGTGATAGACCTCCTGCTCGGGAGCTTGCTGCACCCACTCCTGCGCCAATGCAAGCGCCTGATCCAGTTGACGAGCCTGCAAGAGCTGCTCGAAAAGGCGGGCACGCAAGCTAAGCAACTCCAAAGCAAGGCGATCTTCCCAGCTTTGTCGCCAGGAAATAAAAGCTTCAGTATCGGGGGATTGAATCGCGTCCAGAAAAGGACCGACATGCAGGCTCAAGCGCTGTGAAAGACGAGCATCCTGCGCGGCATCGGCCTGCAGAAATTCCAGCACATCCATTTGCACGCTTTCAGGCTTGAACGCCATTGCACCTTCGGCATTGGCGACCAGACAAGCGGCCTGCCCGCCCAGGGCTTTGCGCAACACATGCAGCGCGTGGCGCAAGCGCGATAGTGCCTTGTCTCGTGTCAGATCTGGCCAAAGCATTTGTGCCAGCCGCTCGCGCTGCAGCGCCTTGCCTTGCGCCAGGCACAGCACCGCAGCCAGCAGTTTGACCTTGTCATAGCTAAGCAATGCAGTGCGATCCACCTGATCGACAATAAAGCGAAATGGGCCCAGCAAACCTAGCACGATCATTGAACGATGCTCCGAGCACAGGGCCATTTCGGCCCAGCGTCACCCGTGTCAAATTGACAGCAAATCCGACACTACGTCTTAAAAAAGCTGTAATTAGCTGCCGATTGTACTCAAAGCCCTTCAATCTTCAATCAAAGAGTATTAATTGTGTCCAGAAATTTCCCGGGGTTCCGGATTTTGTAGAAGCCTTGGCATTGCGCAAGCAAACATAAACGACTACGTAGACGTATTTGTGAGTTTTAGGCTACTGTTCCTGAAGCGGCCATGACAGTCAGTGGTGTAAATTCATCCATCTGCTGCTCCCAATCCCCATGTTGTAGGGCCCGTCAGTTCTGTTTGATTTACTCCCAGGGAGGACGAAGACCATGCTTGGCATGATGATGAATACCCCACTGCTAGTATCATCCATACTGCGTCATGCAGCGAACTATCACGCAGACCGAGAGGTCGTCTCGCAAACCGTTGAGGGCCACATTCACCGGTACACCTATACCGAGCTATCCAAACGCAGCCAGCAACTGGCCAATGCGTTGAAGAAAATGGGCCTGCAACATGGCGACCGTGTCGGAACCCTGGCCTGGAATGGCTATCGTCACCTGGAGTTGTACTACGGCGTTTCGGGCTCGGGCCTGGTGTGTCACACCATCAACCCGCGTCTGTTTCAGGATCAAATCGGCTACATCATTGAACACGCAGACGACAGCGTGCTGTTTGCCGACCTGAGCTTCATGTTAATTCTGGAAGCCTTGGCCGATCAGTTGTCCAAGCTGAAAGCCGTGGTCATCATGACTGACGAAGCCCACATGCCAAAGTCGGACTTGCTGCCCAATCTGCAGTGCTATGAAACCCTGATTGCGTCTGAATCCGATCATTTCGACTGGCCAGTGTTTGACGAAAACACGGCCTCCGGCCTGTGCTACACCTCCGGCACCACGGGCAACCCCAAAGGCGTGCTCTACAGCCATCGCTCCACTATCTTGCATGCCTTTGCCTTGAGCATGCCCGATGCCCTGTGCCTGTCTGCCTCCGACACCATCACCCCCATCGTGCCCATGTTCCACGTCAATGCCTGGGGCCTGCCCTATGCGGCCTTGATGGTGGGCGCCAAACTGGTCTTGCCCGGCCCGAAACTGGACGGCGCCAGCCTGCATACCTTGTTTGAGAACGAAGGCGTCACCATGACGGCCGGTGTGCCAACGGTCTGGCTGGGTCTGCTGGACTGGATGCAAGCCAATGGGAAAACCTTCAGCAGCCTGCAACGCCTGGTCATTGGGGGCTCGTCTGCGCCACCAGTCATGATTACCCGCTTCCAGAAGCTGGGCGTAAAAGTGCGCCACGCTTGGGGCATGACTGAAACCAGTCCAGTCGGCCTGGCCGCGGCCTTGCTGCCCCAGCACGAAGCCCTGCCCGAGAACGAAAAACTCAAGCTGCTGGCCAAGCAAGGGCGCCCGCTATTTGGCGTCGAGTTCCGAGTGGATGGCGACGACGGCCAGCCCATTGCGCGCGACGGCAAAATGTTTGGTGCCATGATGGTGCGCGGCCCCTGGATTGCCAGCGCTTACTTCAACAGCAAGGACTCTTCCGCCCACACGGAAGATGGCTGGTTCAATACCGGCGATGTGGTCACCATTGATAAAGACGGCTTTATCCAGATCGTGGACCGGACCAAAGACGTGGTGAAATCCGGTGGCGAATGGATCAGCTCGATCGAGCTGGAGAACATTGCCCAGGCTCACCCGGCCATCAAGGAAGCGGCCGTGGTTGCCAAGCCCGACGAGCGCTGGGGCGAGCGTCCGGTTCTGGTGGTGCAGTTGCAAGAAGATGCCACCTTCACCAAGCAGGACATGATTGATCTGTTTACAGAGCAAGTCTCCAAATGGAGCATTCCTGACGAGCTGATCGTGGTGGATGAACTGCCCCACACGGCAACGGGCAAGCTCTTGAAAACCGCTATTCGCAAGCTGATTCAGGACGATCTGGACAGGCTGGCTGCGCAAAACAAGGCGATCTAAGCGATGCCCGAACAGACGTTAAACCAGGCGTCTGACAGCAAAATCAAGGAGCCGGTCTAGGCGGCCTTGGAGTGCGATAGCAAACTACCCCCCGAAAGCTGGATGACTATCCAAATATTCGGGGGGCAGTTTTTTTGCTTTTAGCTTTACCTTCGCCTTTGCCAGGACCAGAGACATAGGCTTTGGTTCTGGCTATGGCTATGCAACAGGCCCTTCTCAAGGATGAACGGGTGTAGGAATGTCCCAGATATTCAGGTCCGCATTCTCACGCTCCCAAGCCCTTACAGAGAACTTGGCACGGTTGAACAGCGCCAGATAGTTTTCATAGCGAATCTTGTTGCCAACGTCCAAAGGCAGTTCTCCCAGGAAGTCCCTCATCTTGGACAGATCCGCGTGATACTGGTCTGGCGACATCAAGCCACCCGGTGCCACCGAGGTGGGAGGGGTCGACTCAAAACGGTTACGCGTGAAGATCACCACATCCGAACCCCACAAAATCCGGTTCTTGTATTCCTTGAAGAAGTTCAGCCAATCCTGACGGCTGGGCATTCCGGGCTCGGGATTGAGCATATAGTCCTGCACCAGATCCCAGGAAATATCGGTAGACCAGCTGGGGCAAGCATCCAGCACTTTCTTGACGCGCGTAAGGTGATCCTGAGTCGGTTTCACAAAGCGCCCCAAGCCGGTATGCGCCCACACCACCCTGGCCTTGGGTGCATGGCCGCACACATGCTTCAAGCCATCCACATAATCCTGGTCGGGGTAGGCATGCTCCAGCTCGCCCTGGTAATTGACCTCAACCCGGTACATATCGTTGTGCAAAATCGCGACCAGGCCAATTTCCTCAATCGTCTTGAACAGGTATTCCAGGGATTCGGAATAGAGCGACACCTTGCTGCCATCACCCGCATCCGGTGGCAAGGGCACCGAGGGAGCCTTGGTTTGCTCTACGGTTTCACCAGCCAGTTTGCTGGATACCAGCTCCTTGTGAATGGTGAATTCCCCCACCCCGGAAAACACGCCTGGAAAACTGAGCACCGCACGCTTGATATGTTGCGAAGCATACACGTCCATCGGGTTGAACGCCGTGATCATGACATCCAGCTTTTCCTGATATTGCGGTGGCAGCCGCTCGTACTCGCGTGCAAACATGGCATCGACAAAGGAGTAGTAATACAGGTCTGCCTTGGGGCCAATATAGTAATTGGGCCCGTACATCTGATTGCCTGGGCCCTGAGCCTGATATTGCTCGAACCCGTCCCACCGTTGCTGCAAGGGAATGGGCATGATGGTCGAGCGCACAATCTGCTGCAGATTGCCACGCATATACCGTTCTGCGTATTCCTTTAAAGGAATCCCCTGCATGGCATAGTTGGATGCATGAAAATGTACGTCAGCATAGAGCTGGCTGGTATCCAGCCGGGGTTCCAGGCTTTGGGCCATGGCAGGGCCCTGCAAGACAGCTAATAAAGCCAGGCAGGAACCCGCTATCGTTTTTGCATTTAGATGATGGCAAGTCATTCGTGTCTCCCTATCTACAAGTAGTGTGCGAAACCTCATACTGCACCTTGTCGATAATACCCAGACACTCATCAATAAATGACAAAAAATAACAGATATTCTTTTTAAAATTTTATTCATATTATTTTCTATATTTTTAATATTAATCACCTTATAAATAATTACTGAATAATTAAAAAAAAAGAACTCGAAAATCATTTCAATTATTCAACCAATAAAAATTCATTAAAACTTGAATAATCAGGCCATTCACACCGTCTTTTCTCCCCGGCACCTATCCAGCAAGCTCCCCCGGGGGCACCGAGTTGGCAAAGAGAAGTGAGGCGCCCAGCCCCAGCAAGGCCACACCAATCACCTTGTCCAGCAATCTTTGCCGAGCCAGCATGCCCGCCCGCAGGCGCTTGTTTGAAAACACCAGGGCCACAATGCTGAACCAGACCCAATGCGCGAAGGACATCCAGAAACCGTAGGCAAAATTCAGCCAGAACGGCGCATCCGGCTGCACCAGCTGGGTGAAGGTGGCCACCACAAACAACATGGTTTTCGGATTCAGGGCATTGGTTAAGAAACCCATGCCAAAAGCCTGCCAGGCGCTGGGCACACTGCCCGCGTCGCCATCGGTATCAAGCGCAGCACGGTTACTGAAAGACTGATAGCCCAGGTACATCAGGTACGCCGCCCCCACCACTTTCATCATCCAAAAAAGAGTGGGGGATTGAGTAATCAGAATCGCCACGCCTAGCACCGTGTAGACCACATGCACCTGCACTCCGGCCGCAATGCCCAACGCTGAAATCAGACCCGTCTTGCGACCAAAGGAATAACCATTGCGCGTGATCATGGCAAAGTCCGGGCCGGGGCTGATCACAGCCAGGATAGTGATAGTGGCAACAGCCAACAGTTCATGCATGTTTAACAAGCCTAAGTTTGATGAAATCGGCCTTATGAGCGACTGCACGAGCAGCCAAAACGCAGGACCAGTCCTACACTCTTGGCAAGAGATACAGTCTTGCCCAGCGGGACAGCAATCTGCAAAAAGGCAGTTTTGTCAGGTACAGAGCATATTTTCGGAGAACTTATGATTCCATCGAATTTCCAAGGCATTTTCATTCTTGGTCCGAATAATCAAAATTCCTCAGCCTCAGGAAAGAAAATCAACCATAAACAATTCATTTCCTGTTCACATCTGTCCTGGCAGGATGTCATTATTGATAATCCTGTGCTAATTTAAAAACGATAATTACTGCGTCCCTTCTGTGAGTTTTCATCGACCATGCAAATCCCCAACCTCACGGCCTTTCGCTACTTCAATACTGCGGCTCAGGCAGGCAGTTTTGTGCAGGCAGCCCAGCTGCTTCATGTCACTCACGGCGCTGTCAGCCGACAAATTCGTGCATTGGAAGAATCTCTAGGGGTAGAACTGTTTGAAAGGCGCAATCGGGCCGTGTTTCTGACGCCTGCAGGCCGCCAGCTTTTGCATGTCACCGCCCCCATGTTTGAGCGCCTGGAAGATGTGGTTTACCAACTGCAGCAAACCCAGCGCGAACATGCTCTGGCCGTCTCCTGCGAGCCCACTATTGCCATGAAGTGGCTGATTCCGCGTCTGGGAGATTTTCACACTCTGTACCCCAATATCACCGTGCACCTGATAACGGCCGGAGGCCCGGTGAACTTTGCTCAAATGGGAGTGGATCTGGCCATACGCCGCGACGACTTTCATTGGGCAGACTCGGTGTGCGGACTGAAGTTGTGCGAAGAGATGATAGGGCCGGTCTGCCAAGCTCAATACCCGCACATACAAGACACGACCAAGCAGATATTGATACAGAGCAGCTCCCGCCCTCAGGCCTGGGCCACGTGGGCACGGCTCAGCGGCAACTCCCTGCGATCAGCCGGCAAGCTGGAGCTGGAGCATTTTTATTTATGTATCCAGGCTGCCCTGTCCGGACAAGGTATGACTATCGTGTCGCGCCTGATGGTGGAGGATGAGTTGCAAAGCGGCCAGCTCATCGCCCCGCAAGGCTTCATCCCCGACGGCTCGGCCTACTACCTGCTCTCCCCGCAGGCGCTGGATCAGAACCCGCGCGCAGAAGTGTTCGCCAGCTGGTTAAGCGAGCAACTCGAGAGCCAAAGGACGAATCCACACCAATGAGCCAGGCTACTATTGGCCCAAGCCAAAATACTTGGTCTTGAACTCTTCCACCTTGCCTTCATCCACGGCTCCGAGAACGGCCAAGGTGACTTCTCGGGAGAGCTCACTTTGCAGTGGCAATGCAAACCCGTACTTGTCACGCTCGAATAGCCGCCCCACCACATTCACAGGCAGACCAGGATTGGTGTACACGTAATATTCCAGCACAGGGGCGTCGGCAATCACGGCCACGACATCCCCGTTGCCCAAGGCTGTTGTGGCCTCCTCCAAACTAGGATAACTGCGCATGGCCAGCCCCTGCTTGAGGGCATAGTCTTCTTCTACGGTACCGACCAACACTCCCACCGGCCGCCCTTTTAAATCATCCACGCTATTGATCTGGTTTGAGATAGCCAAGGTCGTCATCACGCTGGTGACGGAGGACGTTACAAAGGCCAGGATGCCTACCCCGCAGACCAGCCATAACCCCTGCCAGATACGCCCCAACCAACCAAAAAGATTTTTTCTGGCCGGAGCACGCCCCGAGGTCACGACAGACATCACGGTATAGAAACTCTCGGCTACGCCATCACGCCAGCGAGCGGGAAAAGATTGATCAAAGCGTCGGTCAAACAAGGTCAAAACACCAGTGGCAAACAGAATGACAAAGGCAATCCATGCATACGCAGTGATAAAACCAGCCTGTGCCAAACCCTTGATGACACTTTGAAAACCCGTTCCCTGATCGGAGCTGACCATCAGGCGCATACCACCATCAAACCAGGGCTGTGTGAAATCTACCTTCAGCGCCCGTTGCTGAGTAATGGTCAAATTGGTCATGGCAACATCAAGCGCTCCGGACTCTGTCGCTCCCAGCAAATCCCGAAATGTGCTGTATTCCTTGTATTCGTACGCCCAGTCTTTCTCTGCTGCCAGGTTTTCCCAAAGGTCTATCGCCAAGCCGGTAAAGGCTCCATCATTTTTCATCACAAACGGCGGCGAGACCAATACGCCTACCGTCAATGACGGCTCTTTGCCATGTCCTGTTTGAGGAAAGGCGACCAGTAAAACCAGAAAAAAAGCCAAGCAAAGAAGTCGTGCTTGAGCAATGTGGCGGCCAAGCTGATGGCGGCTCAGAAGAGATGTTTGCATAGTCAGTCTTGTCGGAGCAGTCAGAAATTCCGTGTACCAGGCGGGCTGAGAATGACACGGACGGACGAACATTCTGGTAGAGGATAGCAAATTGAAACCAGGCCTGTTCCCAATTCCCCGCAGATCCGCAGATGCAGACTGATGGTTTCACAATGCCTGACAAATGAATATGCTCACGCACATTTGCATGAGCAAACGGCCTGCCTTGCGGCACATAAACACATTCATTCAATAATTCAAGAATTGTTGTATTATCTGTTTATGGAAGAATCTCAAGTTATCCGTTCACTGGCCGCCCTGGCCCACGAAGCCCGCCTGCGGGTGTTTCGTGTTTTGGTCGTCGCAGGCCCATCCGGGCTGACTCCCAGCACCCTCGCGGAACAGCTAGGCATCGCCCCCAATGCCCTCTCCTTCCATTTAAAGGAGTTAAGCAATGCGGGGCTCATCCATGCCGAGCGCCAAGGCCGCAACCTGCTCTACAGCGCCACCTTTCCCACCATGAATAATTTGCTCGCCTACCTGACTGAAAACTGCTGTCAGGGGGAAAGCTGCATCAAGGCACCCAGCTCGTGCCAACTTCCCTGAACGAAGGGGTCAAATCACACCAGTTCGGCTCGGCAGGCCACCTGTTGGCCCTGCCCCCACTCCCCCTGCTACCTACCCTTCTCGACAAGCATTCCCATGATTACATCCGCCCTGATTTTCTTTGCCACTTTGATCCTGGTCATCTGGCAGCCCAAAGGTCTGGGCATAGGCTGGAGCGCCTCTCTGGGAGCTGCCGCCGCCCTGCTTTCAGGCGTGGTGCAGTGGAGTGATCTGGCCGTGGTCTGGGGCATAGTCTGGAATGCAACGGCTACTTTTATAGCAATCATTATCATCAGCCTGATACTGGATGAAGCCGGTTTCTTTGAGTGGGCCGCCCTGCATGTTGCACGCTGGGGCGCAGGCAGTGGGCGCAAGCTCTTTGCTTTTATCGTGATTCTTGGGGCTGCCGTTTCCGCGCTGTTTGCCAACGATGGCGCTGCACTGATTCTGACGCCTATCGTCATGGCCATGTTGCTGGCCTTGGGCTTCTCGCCGGCCGCGACCTTGGCCTTTGTCATGGCGGCGGGCTTTATTGCCGACACCGCCAGCTTGCCACTGGTCGTCTCCAACCTGGTCAACATCGTCTCGGCGGACTATTTCAAACTGGGTTTCACGGACTATGCCGCCATCATGGTGCCCGTCAATATCGTGTCCGTATTAGCCAGCCTGCTCGTCCTGATCTTGTATTTCCGGCGTGACATTCCTGCCCGATATCACCTTGAGCAGTTGAAACCACCCGCACACGCCATTACGGACATGGCGACCTTCAAGGCAGGCTGGATAGTACTGGCCTTGTTGCTGGCAGGATTTTTTGCACTTGAACCCATGGGCATTCCCGTCAGTGCAGTTGCCGCCGTGGGAGCCATGATCCTCCTGGCCGTTGCTGCCCGTGGCACGGTCATCAGTACCAGAAAAGTCCTGCGTGGTGCTCCTTGGCAGATCGTCGTGTTCTCGCTGGGCATGTATCTGGTGGTGTATGGTCTGCGAAATGCGGGCCTGACAGACTACCTGGCCCTGCTGCTGGACAAATTCGGCCAGGCTGGAATCTGGGGGGCCGCCCTGGGCACGGGGGTTCTGTCTGCCCTGCTGTCCTCGGTCATGAACAATATGCCCACTGTGCTGGTGACTGCCTTGTCGATTGATGCTTCCAGCGCCCAGGGCGCAATCAAGGAAGCCATGATTTACGCCAATGTCATTGGCAGCGACCTGGGCCCCAAGTTCACCCCTATCGGCAGTCTGGCTACCTTACTGTGGCTGCATGTACTGGCCCAGAAAGGCACAAGAATCAGTTGGGGCTACTACTTCAAGGTGGGAGCCATCCTGACCACGCCCATATTGCTGATCACCCTGGCGGCCCTGGCCCTGCGCTTGGGTATCGCTCACTAAGTCCTGAGATCAAGACAGCGCCATGACAGACATCATCATCTATCACAACCCTGCCTGCGGCACCTCCCGCAATACCTTGGGCCTGATCCGCAATAGCGGACAAGAGCCCACCATCATCGAGTACCTGCACACACCGCCAGACCGCGCCACGCTGACGAGACTGATAGCAGACAGTGGCCTGAGTGTGCGTGCAGTCCTGCGTCAAAAGGGAACGTCCTATGAGGAGCTGCAACTAGGCGACCCGAAGTGGAGTGACGAGCAACTGATTGATTTCATGTTGCAGCACCCGATTCTGATCAACCGCCCCATTGTTGTCACACCACTGGGCACACGCTTGTGCCGCCCCTCGGAACAGGTGCTGGAAATACTGCCCCAGCCTCAACAAGGCGCATTCCGGAAAGAAGACGGCCAAGCTGTCATTGATGAAAAAGGACAAAGAATTGAGCCATCCTGACCTGGACAATCTGGACGAGCACGCATTTAAAATCCCGGACATGGCGCGGTTGCTGCCTCCACAACGTGCCACACATCCACCTCGGATTCTGCTTTTATACGGTTCCCTGAGAGAACGCTCCTACAGCCGATTCCTGACGCAAGAAGCAGCGCGACTCCTGCAAGCAATGGGTGCCGAAACCAGGGTTTTTAATCCACACGAGCTGCCTTTGCCCGATGGCGCACCAGAAGAGCATCCCAAGGTGCAGGAACTGCGCCAGTTGGTGCAGTGGGCGGAGGGCATGGTCTGGACCTCGCCCGAACGCCACGGTGCCATGAGCAGCGTCCTGAAAGCACAAATCGACTGGATTCCTTTAAGCATCGGTGCCGTGCGCCCGACACAAGGCAAAACCCTGGCCGTGATGCAAGTCTCCGGCGGTTCCCAATCCTTTAACGCCCTGAACCAGATGCGGGTCCTGGGCCGCTGGATGCGCCTGATCACCATCCCCAACCAGTCTTCCGTTGCCAAAGCCTTTCTGGAGTTTGACGAAGAAGGTCGCATGAAACCCTCGTCCTACTACGAGCGGGTGGTGGATGTGATGGAAGAACTGCTTAAATTCACCTTGCTGACGCGTGACTGCGCGGATTATCTGGTCGACAGATACAGTGAACGCACGGAAACGGCACAGGAACTGTCAGCACGGGTGCAGCAGCGAACTATCTAATAGCCCGAGCGGGATGGAAAACGCAGAACCTGCGTGCTTTTAAAATACACGGCAGTTATACAAGCACTTCCGGGCTTGCAGCTGCTTTGAGGCATGCCTCACACTAGCATCAGATTCCCTTCATCTTTCCCTGCCAGGCTTTGCACATGCGTATTCTTTTAATCGAAGACGATCCCTCGCTAGGCAGTTCCTTGCAGTCCTGGCTGCATCTGGACGGTTATGCTGTGGACTGGTTGCAACGTGGCGATCAAGTTGCAACGGCTTTGGCGACTCATACCTATCAATGCATATTGCTGGATCGGGGCCTTCCCGGTCTGGACGGTGATGCGGTCCTGCGCACCCTGCGAGGGGCCGGTGGATCCCATACACAGGTTCCAGTCATTGTGATCACCGCGCGCGATACCCTGGCTGACCGGGTGCAGGGTCTGGACCTGGGAGCAGACGACTATCTGGTCAAGCCGTTTGACCTGGAAGAGCTATCCGCACGGGTACGCGCCGCCTTGCGTCGAAGCGCTGCGCAAGCAAGTCCCGAATGGCGACACGGCCCTGTCGCCATAGACCCGACAGCCAAACGCGTCACATTGAACGATAAACCCGTGCCCGTAACAGCCCGTGAATTCGCTGTTCTACAGGCATTGATGCACCATCCCACCCATATTTTGAGTCGCGCCCAGCTTGAAGAAGCCCTCTATGGCTGGAGCGAAGAAGTAGAGAGCAACGCTATCGAAGTCCACATCTACAATCTGCGCAAGAAACTGGGCAGCGACTTCATCGTCACTGTACGGAATCAAGGCTACGTGTTGGCACCCGCATGAAACGTTTGCTCCAGAAACTGACTCCTGGCCGCGCCAAGCCCAGATCCTCGGCATCACGCGCTGAAGGCTGGTCACTACGGCGTCGCCTGCTGCTGACTGTCATGGGCACCAGTATTGGCCTGTGGCTGGTCAGCCTGTCCATTGTGGTCGGTGTCGCCTGGCACGCCACCGGTGATGTTCTGGATGACGCTCTGGAGGAAGGAGCCCGTCTGGTCTTGATGCTGGACCCGCAGGAGGCATCGGCCGGGGCCACTACTACTGGCACGCGCCTGAACCGTGACGACGCACTCAAGCTGCGTATGTACTACCAGTTGGTCGCGACAGACGGCCGTGTGCTGCTGCGCGGCGACGATACTCCTGAAACGGCTTTTTTACCGCAGGCACACAGCAAGCAAACCACAACTGTCTGGGTCGACGATGAGCTCTGGCGGGTTTACGTCCGCCCCGGTTCGGGAGGGGTCACCGCCCAGGTCGCCCAGCCTATGGAAGAGCGCCTGGAACTGCTGGAAGATATGGCCGAAAATCTGGCCTGGCCCGCATTGGGGCTGCTGGCGCTGCTAGGCCTATCAAGCTGGCTCTTGATACGACGCCTGATGCGGCCGTTAGAAGACACGGCCAAGCTGATCAACTCCAAATCACCCGATGACCTCACGCCCGTGCAAGGTGGCAATCCGCCACGTGAACTGCAGGCCATGCTGGATGCCCTCAACACCTTGATGGCACGGCTATCCACCGCCCTGGAAAGCGAGCGACGCTTTACCTCCGATGCCGCGCACGAGCTGCGTACCCCGCTGGCCGGGCTGCGCATGCGCGTTCAATTGATTGAGCGCGAGCTGCAACTGCCCGATGCCCATCTGCAGCAATTGCGTGCCGACCTGGATCGCTGCACCGCCCTGGTAGAAAGCCTGCTCGCCCTGACGAGACTGGAACCGCAGGCGGAACCCCTTAAACTTGAAACCGTAGACCTGAATCAGCTCCTGGACAGTCTGAGTCCATCATGGCCCTCTGTATCAGTGAATATGGAAAGAGCCTTGGCCGTCACAAGCTTGCAGGCGGCGCCCGTATTATTAAGCAGCGCTTTACGCAACCTGATTGGCAATGCCATTCGTTACGGCGGCACAGGTGTCCGGGTACGAATCGAAACGACGCGCAGACATGATGGCGGTGTCCGTCTGGCAGTTCGCGACAATGGGCCTGGCGTTCCCTTGGAACAGCGATCCAGACTAGGAGAGCGATTCTTTCGCGTGCTGGGCACCGGCCAAGCCGGCAACGGTCTGGGTTTGTCTATCGTGGCCCGCATCGCTGCCTTGCACGATGCCGCACTATCCTTTGAGGACGGACTGGACGGCCAGGGCCTGAGCGTCGTGCTGGATTTTCCACCCAATCAAGTATCTTAAGATTGCCTTCAGGTTCGGGGGGTTTAATAAAACCATTCCGCAATCGGCGGAACATTGACCCGATAACCCGATACAGGAAACCCAATCATGCGATTCACTTTACCTACCCTCGCCGCCGTCCTTGCCCTGAGCGCCACCGCTGCTATCGCGCAACCGGCCGGCTACACGGGCCCAAGCAATGTCCCTCAGGCCACCAACGCCACAGGCTCGTACTCGGGCCCTAGCAATGTGCCGCTAATGACGGTCAAGCAACTGTTGGAAACCGGCCGCGATGACCAGATCGCGCGTTTGCAAGGTCGCCTGGTCTCCTTTGAAGGCGACGAACGCTATACGTTTGAAGACGCCACCGGTCGTATCACCGTAGAGATCGACAACGAAGACTTCCCGGCCGGCCAAAGCATCAGTGCTGAACAAAAAGTGGAGCTGACCGGGGAATTCGACAAGGGCCTGCGCAAGACTGAATTTGAAGTCGACCGTCTGACTTTGGTTCCTTAAACAGCGCCTGTGCTGCGAAGCATCACCCCAGCAGAAAGACGCCGACACCACCGGCAATAAAAAAACCCGCCTAGCTTGTGCTGGGCGGGTTTTCATATCGAATTCTTGGCGGACAGAGGGGGATTCGAACCCCCGATACGCTATAAACGTATACACGCTTTCCAGGCGTGCGCCTTCAACCACTCGGCCACCTGTCCTAATTGTTCTTTTTGGCCAAGCAATTTGAAGCTGCTAATGCCAAGTCCATAATAATAGCAGCACTTATCCTTGTAACGCAAGTGCTCAAATTTTTTCCGTGGCTAATTGTTGGTGGTAACCAAGCAGCAACATCCATCTGCATTGAACATGTTCTGTGGGCCCGTGCGCATAAGGATCATTGCCATGCTTTCGCAAGCCTCTTGCCTGCATTCTAGGCCAGGCCTTAAAGCAGAAAAACGAATTATTCCGAGTCAGACGGATAAGCCCCACCCACCGCTCGCAGCAAGGCTTCCCAATGATCACGTTGGCGTGCAAGGACACGCAGATCGGCACCTAGCAGGCGCACATCGGTGAACTCAAATGGCTCTACATCGTCCAGACCGGCCAGCTCGGTAATATCGGCAACGCCCCGCCCCTGTCCCAGAATCTTGGGGGCCAGGTACATCAGCAATTGGTCAACCACTCCTGCATCAATCAAGGCACCGGAAAGACGGGCACCGGCTTCTGCGTGCACTTCATTGATCTGCTGATCTGCCATCCAGTCCAGAACAGCACGCACATCCACCTGGCCTTCGTGCAAAGGCATGGGAATAACCTGTGCATTGCGATCTGCCAGCTCGGCTTCGCGTTCGGGATCACGACGGTGGCTGAATACCCAGCAAGGCGTGCCATCCAGCAAGGCAGCGCTGGGGGTCAGGCGTAAATGCGTATCCAGCACGGCTTTGATGGGGGGGCGTGGCGTGGAAACCGCCCGCACATTCATTAGCGGGTTATCCGCGTTAACCGTACCTATGCCCGTCAACACGACACAACTGCGGGCGCGCCAATGATGACCATCGTCACGAGCTTGCGGCCCGGTAATCCATTGAGAGCTGCCATCGGGCAAGGCACTGCGACCATCCAGGGAGGCCGCCATTTTCATCCACAGCCAAGGACGTCCACGCGTCATGCGGGCAAAGAAACCGGCGTTGATCGCCAGCGCCTGCTCTACGCACAAAGGGCCATCTACCGTAATTCCCGCCTGGCGCAGGCGTGAAACGCCGTTACCTGCCACCAGAGGGTTGGGGTCGTACATGGAAAAGACGACTCGCCCAGCTCCTGCCTTGATCAGGGCATCGGCACAAGGAGGCGTGCGGCCATGGTGGCTGCAAGGCTCCAGGGTGACGTAGAAGGTAGCACCCGCCACATTCACGCCGCGCTCTTTGGCCTGGCGCAAGGCCATCACTTCTGCGTGAGGGCCACCCGCCTGCTGTGTCGAACCCGAAGCCAGCAACTGGCCATCGCGCACGATCAGGCAGGCAACTCGCGGATTAGGGGCACTGATATACAGGGATTTCTCGGCCAGCTCCAGGGCTTGCCGCATCCAGATGACGTCTTCTTGCTCGACCATCGCCTTAGCCGCGGTCGGGATCGTTCATTTCGTCGATCGCCTCTACAAACTCGCGGATGTCCTTGAAGCTCTTGTAGACCGAAGCAAAGCGCACATACGCAACCTGGTCCAACTGCTTGAGCTCGGCCATGACCAGCTCGCCTATGGTCTCGGAGGAGACTTCGCGCTCGCCAGTCAGTTGAAGCTTTTCTTCGATGCGCTGCACAGCGGCATCGACCTGAGCCATGGGGATGGAACGCTTGCGCAGCGCAACGCCCATGCTCGCCCGCAAACGTGCGGGGTCAAAATCCATACGGGTGCCATTGCGCTTGGCCACAACAGGCAGGCTCAGCTCAGCACGCTCGTAAGTCGTGAAGCGCCGTTCACAGGCCGAGCATTTACGACGTCGCCGTATGGCGTCGCCTTCTTCGGTGATTCGAGAGTCGATCACCTGGGTATCGGCATGGTGGCAGAACGGACACTTCATTCAAGATCGCGGGCCTTGCGGCCCGCTCCGGCTGGATTACTTGGAGGAGTAAACGGGCAACTTGGCAGTCAGCTCGTGTACACGGCGACGAACGTCCGCCAAAACGGCTTCGTCGTGAGGATTGTCCAGTACATCAGCAATCAGATGCGCCGTCAATTCCGCTTCGGCTTCTTTAAAGCCGCGAGTGGTCATGGCAGGTGTACCCAAACGCACGCCGCTGGTGACAAATGGCTTTTCAGGGTCGTTAGGAATGGCGTTCTTGTTGACCGTGATGTGAGCCTTGCCCAGTGCTTCTTCAGCCACTTTACCGGTGATGCCCTTGGGACGCAGGTCCACCAGCATGACGTGGCTTTCGGTGCGACCGGACACGATACGCAGACCGCGCTCAACCAGAGTGCGGGCCAGAACGTCAGCGTTTTTCACAACTTGAGCCGCGTAGGTCTTGAACTCTGGAGCCAGGGCTTCCTTGAATGCAACAGCTTTGCCAGCGATCACGTGGATCAGCGGGCCACCTTGAATGCCGGGGAAAATAGCCGAGTTGATGGCTTTTTCGTGTTCGGCCTTCATCATGATGACGCCACCACGAGGACCGCGCAGAGACTTGTGAGTGGTAGACGTCACAAAGTCAGCGTGAGGTACGGGGTTGGGATAGGCACCACCTGCAACCAGACCAGCATAGTGAGCAATGTCCACCATCAACAGGGCGCCGTTTTCGTGAGCGATACGTGCCATGCGTTCAAAGTCGATGCGCAGGGCGTAAGCCGAAGCACCACCCACGATCAGCTTGGGCTTGTGCTCTTTAGCCAGGCGCTCCAGTTCGTCGTAGTCCAGCTCTTCGTTCTCGTCCAGACCGTAAGACACGAAGTTGTACAGCTTGCCCGAGGCGTTCACGGGGGAACCGTGGGTCAAGTGACCGCCTTCAGCCAGGCTCATGCCCAGAACGGTATCACCGGGTTTGAGCACAGCCATGTACACACCCTGGTTGGCTTGCGAACCGGAGTTGGGCTGCACGTTGGCGGCTTCAGCGCCGAACAGCTCTTTCAGGCGGTCAATAGCCAATTGCTCGACCACGTCCACGAACTCGCAACCGCCGTAGTAGCGCTTGCCCGGATAACCTTCCGCGTATTTGTTGGTCAGTTGTGTGCCCTGGGCCTGCATCACGGCGGGGCTGGTGTAGTTTTCCGAGGCGATCAGCTCGATGTGCTGCTCCTGGCGCACATCTTCGCTTTGAATCGCAGCCCAAAGATCGGGGTCAACTTTGTCAAGAGTCGCAGAACGGTCAAACATGAGGGTTCCTAAGGATAAAGTGGTAGCAAACTAAGAAAGCAACATTTTAGCGCGGAAGCGCATCAAACCACCGAGACAAATGTCTCCGGTGGCAGAAACCCCAAAAAATACGGAAATAAGTAAGGCGGCGGCAGGCGGACTCAAGAGAATATGAAAAAAACTCAAACAGTCCGCCCTGGGGAATCAGGATTGCTGGATCAAACGGGGATTCAGGCTATACAGGCCGGTCAGGGATGCTCGACCCAGAATATGACCTTCCATGGCGCGCAACACGTCCTGGCCACTGAAACGACCTTCCAAAGGCAGTTCGGCAATATCCAGGGCATAGACCGTAAAAACGTAGCGGTGTGGCAAGGCATCGTTCCACGGCGGGCACGGGCCATCGTAACCGAAGTAATCACCGTTCATGTCGCGGTCACTGGCAAACCAGTTGGTAAAGTCGTTCACGCCCTGGCGCGTATCGTCCAGAGCCAATGGACCGGCTTTACCACGCGGCGTAATGCCCTTGGAATAAGAGCCTTCGGCCAGGCTACGCAGCTCGGGCGAGATATTGATCAAGACCCAATGGAAGAAATCCACCCGTGGCAAATCCGCCGGTACCTCGCGCCCATCCTGGTTCACATCGTCCGGTTTACTGGGGACATCGGGGTCGTGGCAAATGACCACAAAGGATTGGGTCTGCTCGGGAACATCGGACCATTCCAGATGCGGATTGGCGTTACCGGCCAAGGCGACTCTCGATTGCGCGTCATAACGGCAAAACGCCAGACGCTCGGGAATCACGCTCTGATCTTGAAAAGAATCACTACGCAGTTTCATTGCAGACCTCCACAATCAATCAGCCGGTCAAAGTGACTCGCGCAAACTTGCGCTTGCCCACTTGCAGCACATAGCTGCCCGGCTCCAGTTGCAAACCTTTATCGTCCACACGTTCGCCATTGATGCGCACGCCGCCCTGCTCCACGTTGCGCTGGGCTTCGCTGCCAGAAGCAACCAGACCTGCTTCGCGCAAGACGCGCAGCAAGGCCAGTTCACCGGCCACGGTTACCTCGGGCATGTCTTCGGGCATTTCGCCACGACGGAAACGGGCATCGAATGTTTCCAGTGCCTGTGCGGCGGCTTGGGCGCTATGGAAACGTGTGACGATCTCCTGTGCCAGCTCCACTTTGACTTCACGCGGGTTACGGCCTTCTTCAATCTGCTTTTGCAGACCGGCGATGTCTTCCAGACTACGGAACGACAGCAGCTCGAAGTAACGCCACATCAAGGTGTCGGAGATGGACATCAACTTGCCGAACATGGAGTCCGGCGTTTCACTGATACCAATGTAATTGCCTTTGGATTTGGACATTTTTTCTACGCCGTCCAAACCCACCAGCAATGGCATGGTCAAAATACATTGCTGTTCCTGACCATATTCTTTTTGCAATTCACGGCCCACCAGCAAATTGAATTTCTGGTCGGTACCGCCCAATTCCACGTCCGCTTTCAATTGAACCGAATCGTAGCCTTGCAGCAAGGGGTACAGAAATTCGTGAATTGAAATAGGCTGATTGCCTTTAAAGCGTTTGGTAAAGTCATCGCGCTCCATCATGCGAGCCACGGTATAACGCGACGCCAACTGAATCATGCCGCGCGAACCGAGCTTGTCGCACCATTCCGAGTTGTAGCGAACTTCGGTACGGGCCGGGTCCAGAACCAGCGCGGCCTGATCGTAGTAGGTCTTGGCGTTGGCAATGACCTGCTCGGGCGTTAAAGGCGGGCGAGTCGTGTTGCGGCCGCTGGGATCGCCAATGGTGGAGGTGAAGTCGCCAATCAGAAAGATGACGGTATGCCCCAGATCCTGCAGCTGGCGCATCTTGTTGAGCACCACCGTGTGCCCCAGGTGAATGTCGGGAGCCGTGGGGTCCAGACCCAGCTTGATACGCAGGGGCTGTCCTGTTGCATGGCTGCGCGCCAGTTTGCGGGCAAACTCGGATTCGACGAGCAATTCGTCGCAGCCGCGTTTGACGATGGCTAAATCAGCCAGGACTTCTGGAGAAAGGGGCTCTGAGGGGGATGACATAACAAATCTGGTGACAAACTAATGAGTAAAAATGCTCGAAAAATTAAGCCTAATGCGCTAGGATAGCCTGCTATTGCGAGACGTGCTTAATTAATGAGCAAGGTTTCGTAAACCAAATTATTTTATCATTCCCGCGCAGGTCAGATTGCCAGGGCTGGAATGTTCTGTCCGCCCAGTACAACTGACCTCCGCCTGCCTGCCGGGTGGACAGTAAACCGTACGTCCAACAAGGTTCTGGTTTTATGTTCAGCAAAGGGAAACGCTCCTCCTCCCACCTCGACATCCACCAGCCTCGGTCCGCCCGAGCCCTTTTTATCCGCGCCGGTTTGATCACGCTTGCTCTGGGCTCTTTTGTAGCCGCCGGCGCACTTGCCGTGGTCATGCCCAGCAGCCCGGAACCCCAGATCTACGAGGCCCGCACCGCCTTGACCCTGCCGTCGGACCTGACCGTCCTGCAAGCTCAGGATCAACAAGCCTACATTACTGAAACCCGCATCCGCCGTGGCGACACCCTGTCCGCCCTGCTCCAGCGCATGGAGGTCAGTGAAGAAGGGCTGCTGCAATTTCTGACGCACGACAAGAAAGCGCGCTCCATCTACAAGCTTTACCCTGGCCGCACCATACAAGCCGCATTGGATGCCAATGGCAATTTGCAGTGGCTGCGCTACCGTCACACCCCTTATACCGAGCAAGCTGGCCAGGGTCAGGCCAGTTGGCTGGAAGTACGCCCGGACGGAAACAACGGCTTTACCGCCCAGGAACAGACCGACCTGACACAGACTCGTGTGCGTGTGGCCCAGGCCACCATCAACAGCTCGCTGTTTGGCGCCAGTGATCAGGCCGGCATTCCCGACAACATCACCCTGCAAATGGCGGATGTGATGGGCAGCAAGATTGACTTCCTGAAAGACCTGCGTAAGGGCGACAGTTTCCGCGTGGTCTACGAGTCCTACGGCCATGAAGGCCAGGACGTGGGTTCGGGCCGACTGCTGGCCGTGGAATTCATCAATCAGGGCAAAACTCATGAAGCCGCCTGGTTCCAGCCTGAAAACGGCTCCGGCGGTTACTACGACTTCAGCGGCCAAAGCCTGAAAGGCGCGTTCCTGCGCACCGCCCTGAAGTTCACCCGTATCAGCTCTACCTTTGGGGGCCGCCGCCATCCAGTACATGGCGGCTGGCGCAACCACAAAGGCGTGGACTACGCCGCCCCATCAGGCACCCCGATCCACGCTACCGCAGATGGCACGGTCGAGTTTATTGGCCGCCAAAACGGTTACGGCAATACGATCATTCTGAAGCATCATGGTCAGTTCACTACCTTGTACGCTCACCAGAGCCGTTTTGCAGCCGGTCTGCGCAAGGGCGACCGCGTGGAACAGGGTCAGTTGATTGGCTATGTAGGCTCGACCGGTTGGGCAACAGGCCCACACCTGCATTACGAGTTCCGAATCGCCCAAAAAGCGGTTGATCCCCTGTCGGTAGACCTGCCAGTCGCACGCGTTCTGGATGCCCCACAGCGCAGACAGTTCCAGCAAACCCTGGCTTCCTACCAGAACAGCTTTGCCTTGCTGCACACAGATGCTGAACCCGTGAAGCTGGCTAGCCGCTAAACCATGAAAGCCCCCCTGTTTATCGGACTGATGTCTGGTACCAGCATGGACGGAGTGGATGCCGTGCTGGCATCCTTCGGTCCACAGGGGGCACAGATACACCAAACCCACAGCCTGACCATGCCAGCTGCTCTGCGAGATGAGCTGCTGGCTTTACAGCATCCTGGGCACAATGAACTGGCCCGTGCCAGTGTCGCCGCCCTGCAGTTGACCGAACTCTACGCCCAAGCCTGCCTGCCCTGGACCCAAGGCCCGGAGAAAGACCTGATCCGAGCGATTGGCGTACACGGCCAGACTATCCGCCATGCGCCTGACCAGGGCTATACCCTGCAATTGAATGCCCCTGCCCTGCTGGCCGAACGCTGCGCAGTGGACGTGATTGCGGATTTCCGCAGCCGGGATATTGCAGCGGGTGGCCAAGGTGCGCCATTGGTGCCCATTGTTCATGAGGCGCTTTTCCGTCACGAGCATGGACGCGTCATTCTGAACCTGGGCGGGATTGCGAATATTTCCCTGCTGCTGCCTGGGCGTGATGTTTTTGGCTTTGATACTGGCCCGGCAAACATGCTGCTGGATGCCTGGGTGAACAAACATGAAGGCCAGCCCTACGACAAGGACGGGCAATGGGCCAATAGCGCGGCGTCTGACCCTGCCCTGCTTGCCAGTCTGTTAAGCGAATCCTGGTTTGCTCTGCCTGCGCCTAAATCTACGGGCCGTGATCTGTTCAATTTGGGGTGGCTGCAGGAGCACCTGGATCGTGTTGATCCGAAAGGCGAGCTTCAGCCTGCTACGGTGCAATCCACTCTGATGGATTTGACCGTACATAGCGTTGCACAAGCCATCCAGCCTTACGCAGATCAGATTCAAGAGCTGATTGTATGTGGTGGTGGCGCTGCCAATCCTGCCATGCTGAAACGCCTGGGCGATCTGGTGACTATGCCTATTCGCTCCAGCGCCGAGCTGGGCATGGATCCGCAATCCATCGAAGCCCTGGCCTTTGCCTGGCTGGCTTACGCGCATATCGAACGCATTCCTGCCGGGCTGCCTGCTGTGACAGGTGCGCGACGCGCTACGGTGCTGGGCGCTTGTTATCCGGCTTGAAAGCCATCTTGACGTAGCAAGGCTAACTTAAAGACCTGCGGAATCATAATCCACAGGTCAGAGCCCAGCCGACAACGTCGCAACCAAGCAGCCGCACCCGGACTCCCAACCCTAGCAAACAAAACACCCCAGACCCTGCATTCAGAGTCTGGGGTGTTTTTGTACAAACCTTCCAAAGCTATCCGCGCCGAACAATCAGCGCCAACCCTTTCTTCTTACATCGTGAAGGAAGAGCCGCAACCGCAGGTAGTTGTCGCATTAGGATTACGGATAACGAACTGAGCACCGTCCAGGTCGTCCTTGTAATCAATTTCAGCGCCCACCAGGTATTGGAAGCTCATGGCGTCAACCAGCAGTTGCACGCCATCCTTATCAATAATGGTGTCGTCGTCGTTAACCAGTTCGTCAAAGGTGAAGCCGTACTGGAAGCCGGAACAGCCGCCACCTTGCACGAAGACGCGCAGCTTCAGTTCGGGGCTGCCTTCTTCAATCAGGAGCTCACGGACCTTCTCAACCGCTGAATCAGTAAAGATCAGTGGGGAAGGAGGGGCTTGCAGATCAACGGATTCGGTAAGAGTGCTCATGTGGTTCTCCTGCCGGCCCCCGCCGGCATGAATAATTATCATGTGATCGCCTTGCACATGACCACCCGCGGGTAAGGTGATTAGTCTGGCTGGGCGATTTTTTCCTGGCGAGAGGCGCGGATAACGCTTCCTTCCAGGACGTTCAGCGTCAAGGCGGTGGGTTCAAAGCCTGGCGGCAAAGCCAGCCAACCCATGGCGCGCTGAAACTGGTTGAAGTTTAAAACCAAGGGATCGATCTGTTCTACAGACGACTCTGCCAGTACCGAGTCCGGCCCGGAACTGGGTGATAAATCGATTTTAACGTTTTTTCCGTCTTGTCGCCCAGTCAGCTGAAACTGCAGGCGGCCGGAAAAAGCCTTTCCTTCTGGGGCGTTACGTTGCAGCAGCACCTTGTACTCCAGCAAATCGCCCCTTTTAGCAACGTCCAGAGCTCGGACAGTCACCGAGCCACTAGGGCCGGGCGGAAGCAACTGTTCGTAGAAAGCCAGTTGTTCACGCGTTTGGGCCAGTTCCGTCTGGGTGGCCAGCAAGGACTTTTCCAAACCCTTGCGCGTACTCTCTTCCAGCACCAGTTGGCCGCGCAGCCCTTCAAACTCGCTTTGGATCTGCTTCAAGGATTGCTGACTACGCGCCAGATTCTGCATGGCCAGCTGTATTTGTTCGGACTGATCGGCAGGCTGAGTCAGGCTGCGGTAAAGCCACAGGCCCCCGCCGCCCAACAGCACTCCCAGCAATACGGCCAGTCCAATCGTCGTCGCTCCGCCCCGCGAGCGGGAAGGAGCGACAGTATGAGAATTGCTTTGCGGTGATTCAGCCATAAACATTTGACCTGTTCACCAAGGCCAAGTTCCCTTTAAGGCAAAATAGCAACGTGCTTCAAGCCGGTTTGTTCTGGCAGACCGAACAAGATGTTCATGTTCTGCACCGCCTGCCCCGAAGCGCCTTTAACCAGATTGTCCTGCACCACCAGAATGATCAGTTGGTCGCCATTACCAGGACGTTGCACGGAAATGCGCAGCTGATTGGAAGCGCGCACCGAGCGGGTTTCTGGCAGAGTACCGGCAGGCAGCACATCCACAAAGGTTTCCTGGGCGTAGCGCTGCTCGTACAAGGCCTGGAAGTCTGTATCCATGGCTTCCGGCTTGATGCGCGCGTAGATTGTGGAGAACATGCCGCGAATCATGGGCACCAGGTGAGGCACAAAGGTCAGACCGACCGGGCCACCGGCCAGGCGCTGCAACTGTTCCACAATTTCCGGGTGGTGACGGTGACCCGACACGCCGTAAGCCTTGAAGTTGTCGCTGGCTTCAGCAAACAGATTGGGAACCGAAGCCCCTTTACCAGCACCGGACACACCGGATTTGCAGTCTGCAATCAGATGCTGGGTATCAACCAGCGCCTTGCCGCCTTCCAGCAAGGGAGCCAGGCCCAGCAAGACGGTGGTGGGGTAGCAACCAGGATTACCAATAACCTTGGCTTGAGCAATCTTGTCGCGCAGCAGCTCTGGCAGGCCATAAGCCGACTGGCTCAGGATATCCGGGCAGCTGTGCTCCATCTTGTACCACTTCTGGAACACGTCCGTATCTTGCAGGCGGAAGTCTGCAGCCAGGTCAATAACGCGCACGCCTGCTTCCAGCAGACGCTCAACCTGGCTCATGGCCACGCCATGCGGAGTGGCAAAGAACACCACATCGCACTGTTCCAGATTGGCGTTTTCAGGGGTAGAGAACTTCAGATCCACATGGCCACGCAAGTTCGGATACATATCCGAGACAGGCACGCCGTCCTCTTTACGCGAGGTAATGGCGACCAGTTCCACCTGAGGGTGCTGACTTAATAGACGCAGCAACTCGACCCCGGTGTAACCTGTACCGCCGACAATCCCTACCTTGATCCGGGTATCGCTATGTGTAGCCATGAACTTTCCTGAAAGAGAGACGAGCAAAAATTCTATCTTAACGTAGTCCTGCCTGTTCTCAAGTACCAGAGCGGGCAAAGCAGGACAAATGTAGCCAGCAAACAAAAACCCCGGACAGGTCCGGGGTTTTTGAGCACCATAAACAGGTCGCGAGGCGAATTAACGCTTGCTGAACTGTTTGCGGCGACGTGCTTTGTGCAGACCGACTTTCTTACGCTCAACAGCACGAGCGTCGCGAGTCACCAAGCCAGCTTGTTTCAGTTCTGTCTTCAGTGTTGCGTCGTAGTCGATTAGAGCGCGGGTGATGCCGTGACGGGCAGCACCGGCCTGGCCGCTTTCGCCGCCGCCATGCACGTTGATCTTGATGTCGAACGATTCAACATGGTTGGTCAGCACCAGAGGCTGACGCACAATCATGCGACCCGTTTCGCGAGCAAAGTATTCGTCAACAGGCTTGCCGTTGACTACGATTTGACCCGTACCCTTCTTGATGAAGACACGAGCAACGGAGGTCTTGCGACGGCCCGTACCGTAATTCCAGTTACCAATCATGACCTATCCTTAGATGTCCAGAGTTTTAGGCTGTTGAGCACTGTGAGGATGCTCGGCACCAGCGTAAACCTTCAGTTTCTTGGCCATGGCGTAGCCCAGAGGGCCTTTTGGCAACATACCCTTGACGGCCTTTTCGATGGCACGGCCTGGGAAGCGCTCTTGCATGGTTTGGAAGTTGGTTTCGTAAATACCGCCTGGGTAGTTCGAGTGACGATAGTACTTCTTATCCTGCGCCTTGTTACCGGTCACGGCAATGTCAGCAGCGTTGATGATAATGATGTAATCGCCGGTATCAACGTGAGGGGTGTATTCGGGTTTGTGCTTACCACGCAAACGGCGTGCGACTTCGCTGGCCACACGACCAAGGACTTTGCCTTTAGCGTCAATCACAAACCAGTCACGTTTGACTTCAAGCGGCTTGGCCACGAAGGTCTTCATGATGGTTCCTAAATATTAAAATTCTGGGTCAAAGCAACATGCCTGGCCCATACAATCCACCCGCTTTTTCAAGCTGGGCAGCTCCATTTGGCCCTGCCAAGGCGTTATATTCCGCCCGTGCATTTCTGCCAAATAGCTCGCCATAATAACATAAATAGTGGATAACACTAGGGTTTTGTACGAAAACACAGGTTTTTCGCCACAACCCGGCGCGCTCTCATAGAGGGAAAGCACATAAAAAACCCCTGCCTTCCAAAGGAAAAACAGGGGTTAGCAAGACTGGCCGGTCGAACCGGAGCAGATTGCTCTGCCCAGCCCAAGCGACGGAGATCAGCCTTTTTTCTGGTTTGCCAAAGCAATGCCCAGGTAGTTGTCGTAGGAGCCTTCGGCAACACGGAACCAAGGCACAATCGCGTCACGGAAGCCCATGTAGTCGTCGTGAATCTTCTTGAACATAGGATCCTTGTCGCAGAATTCCTTGTACAGAACATTGGCGGTCTTGAAGGACTCGTCCATCACGTCGCGCGGGAAAGCTTTCAGTACCGCACCGCTGGCGATCAGGCGACGCAGTGCGCCTGGGCTTTGGGCGTCGTATTGGGAGATCATGCGCTCGCCAGCAGCACGCGAGGCAATTTCAATCAGGGACTGATATTGCTTGGGCAGCGCTTGGAAAGCGGCGTCGTTCACGTACAGCGACACCTGGGCCGAACCTTCCCACCAACCGGGGTAGTAGTAGTACTTGGCCACTTTCTGGAAGCCCAGCTTTTCGTCGTCCACTGGACCCACAAACTCCACGGCGTCCAGCGTGCCTTTTTCCAGCGAGGGATAAATATCGCCTGGTGGCACTTGCTGAGGCACCACACCCATGCGGGCCAGCACTTCGCCAGCAAAACCGGCGGTACGCATCTTCAGACCTTTCAGGTCTTCCAGGGAATTGATTTCCTTGCGGTACCAACCACCCATCTGGGTGCCGGTATTACCGAAAGCAAAGTTGATGATGTTACGGGTGGCGAACAGTTCACGCAGCAGCTTGGTACCGTTGCCTTCCTGCATCCAGGCATTCATCTGACGAGCGTTCAGACCAAATGGCACCGCTGTGTCAAAGCTGAAAGAAGGATCTTTACCGTAGTAGTAATACGAGGCCGTCTGGCCGCATTCCACCGTGCCATTGCTAACAGCGTCCATCACACCAAAACCGGGGACGATTTCACCAGCAGGATACAGACGAATGTTGAAGTTGCCGTCAGAGGCCTCTTCCACCATCTTGCAAAACGACTGGGCTGTCGAAAACAGAGCCGGGGTAGCGGGACCGTATGTCGATGTCAGCTTCCAATTAACCTTGGGATTGCTTTGGGCAATAGCAGGAGCAGCAATAGCGGCAGTACTGGCTACGGCGCCAAGACCTGCCTTTTTCAGAAACGAGCGACGCTGCATGAATAACCTCCTTGTGGGTATTCGGTAACTGGGAAATATTTTTATGCTATGGATAGTACACTGGCGCGCCCCGAATAGGGGGCTGGGAAAGCCCGGATTATCCCGCAAATCCGGCCCTATATTGTCGGGTCTTTGATCTGAAACACCTGAACGGCACCCCATGGAAAACGGCCTGAGTCGAAAGCAAGTTTGAACTCAGGCCGTAATCATCTGATTTCTGAGCGCCCTCTTGACTGTGACCAGGCATGGCGGGCCAAGCAAATTTTCCAGGCAGCAGAAATCAGGAACCGGCCACCGACATCTGCTCGATCAGGATGGAGCCCGTGCGTTTGGAGCCGGCCGCAAAGGTATCGGCGCCCACGGCCACAATCTGTGCGAACATCTCGGCCAGATTGCCCGCAATGGTCACCTCTTCCACCGCGTGCTGAATACGGCCGTTTTCCACCCAGTAACCAAAGGCGCCACGCGAATAATCGCCGGTCAGGTAATTAATACCCTGACCGATCAGCTCGGTTACCAGCAACCCGCGACCCATTTTCTTCAACATGGCATCCAGATCGTCCTCGGGACGGGTCAGACGCGAACTCAGCAAGAGGTTGTGCGAGCCACCGGCATTTCCTGTGGAAGGCATGCCCAGCTTGCGACCGGCATAAGAGGACAGGAAATAGCCTTTCAGCTCGCCGCCGCGCACCACATCACGGTCGCAGGTGCGCACCCCTTCCGAATCAAATGGTGCACTGCCCATGGCCGCTGACAGATGCGGGCGCTCCAGCACATCAATGTGCTTGGCCATGACGGACTTGCCCAGCTTATCGAGCAGGAAGCTGGTTTTGCGATACAGAGCCGAGCCGCTGGTCGCCTGCACCAAGGAACCAATCAAGCCCACGGCTAAAGGAGCCTCGAACAAAACCGGGTAACGACCCGTAGGAATCCGGCGCGCGGACAGGCGCGACAAGGTTCGCTCGGCCGCGTAGCGCCCCACCGACTCGGGGCTGGCCAGACGCGAAGGATCACGCGAGCTGCTGTACCAGTAGTCGCGGTGCATATTGTCACCCTTGCCTGCAATGGGGCTGACGCTGAGCGAGTGGCGACTGTAGGGATAGCCCCCCAGAAAACCACGGCTGTTGCCCATCACAAAATGCCCTTCCAGCGTATCGACTGACGCGCCTTCGGAATTGCTGATCAGGGGGCTCAACTCCAGCGCAGCCTGCTCGGCACGGATGGCCAGCTTGGCAGCCTGGTCGGCATCCAGCATCCAGGGATGATGCAAGTGCAGATCGGGATAGGTTTGGGCCAGCATGTCCTTTTCAGGCAGACCGGCAAAGGGATCTTCAGCGGTATAACGGGCAATATGCCAGGCGGCTTCCACGGTCTCACGCAGTGCCTTGACCGAAAAGTCCGACGTGGAGGCCGAGCCACTGCGCTGGCCTGCAAACACGGTCACACCCAAGGAGCGGTCTTGCGTCTGCTCTACCGTTTCCAATTCCATCTGGCGCACGGAGACGGCCAGACCTTTGTTTTCTGAAATGTCGACGGCAGCATCACTGGCGCCCAGTTTTTTGGCATGCCGCAGCGCCTCGTCCACCAATTCGCAGAACTGGAACTGATTGGCGCTGATCGACAATTGGGAAATAGTTGGATGACTCATTGCTACTCTTTGAGGGTTAGGCGGTTATCATAGCCAATTGGCGACAATCTTTGCTATTTCACTTCTTATGGCCCGTCCACGCACTGAAATCGATGAAAACGGTTACGACCGCCCCAGCAAATCGCAGGTAAAACGCGAAATGCACGCTCTGCTCGACCTGGGCAAACGCCTGATCGAGCTCTCGGACGACCGACTCAAACAACTTGATCTGGGCGAGTCCTTGATGGCCGCCATCAAGGATGCCAAGCGCATCAGCCCGACGGCCCGCGAAGGACGCCGCCGTCAAATCCACTATGTGGGCAAGCTGATGCGCAATGTGGATCCCGAACCGATCCTGAAACAACTGGACGTCTGGGAAAACGGCTCCAAGGAAGACACCCGCGCCATGCACAGGCTGGAAGCCTTGCGCGACCTGTTGTTGCGTGATGACGACGCTCTGACCGAATTCATGAATGAATTTTCCGGCGCCGATATCCAGCAATTGCGCACCCTGATTCGTGCCGCACGCAAAGAAGCGGAGAAAAATTCCACACTGGTACAAGGCCAGGATCCACAACGCAAGCACTACCGCGCCCTGTACCAGTACATCAAGACCTTGGTAGATCTTTCGGAGTCCGCATGAACCCTCTGCTTGAGTCGATTGAAATTGAAACCGGTGCCAATCCCCAGCACGCCGTTATCTGGCTGCATGGCTTAGGCGCAGACGGCCACGATTTTGCCCCTATCGTGCCAGAGCTGGGCCTGCAAAATGCCCCCGCTATCCGTTTCATTTTCCCGCACGCCCCCATCCAGCCCGTCACCATTAACGGCGGCATGGCCATGCGTTCCTGGTATGACATTTATGTTGCCGACCTGGTGCGTCACGAGGACGAAAGCGGCCTGCGCCAATCGCAGATCGAAGTGCAGAATCTGATTGCCCGTGAAAACGCTCGCGGCATACCTACAGAAAACATTGTGCTGGCCGGTTTCTCGCAAGGCTGTGCCATGACCTTGCAAACCGGCTTGCGCTTGCCCGAGCGCCTGGCTGGCATGCTCTGCCTGTCCGGTTACCTGCCCTTGGCCGCTGCGGTGGAAAAAGAACGTCATCAGGCCAATCAGAACACGCCTATTTTCATGGCGCATGGCAGCATGGACCCGGTCGTACCGCTTACCCGTGCCGAAGCCAGCCGTCAGCAGCTGGAAGCCATGGGCTATCAGGTGCAATGGAATGTCTACCCCATGCCCCACGCTGTTTGCCCGGAAGAAATCAGCGCGATTGGCCAGTTTCTGAAGCAGGTACTGAAGTAAGCTTCGCGCCTGCAAAAGCGATTGCCTGGCAGGCGAAGTGCAAGAAAAACGCCACTGATATCCAGTGGCGTTTTTTTATGGACTGATACAGCCTGAAAATCAGTCCGATCGGCGCGTTTCGCCCAGATCCAGCCAGACACGACGCATGCTGGGATCTTCCGGGTCGGCGTCGTTCTGAAAGCCCAGACGTTTCATCAAGGCTTGCATGGGCGCATTGGAAGCCAGCACATAACCGTCTATATAGGTCAGCCCCTGCTCGGCGGCGGCCTGTATCAGCGCCTCCATCAAGGTGACGCCCAGACCGCGCCGCTGCCAGGCATCCCCAATGACCAGGGCGTATTCCGCCCCCCGACCATCACCATTACGAAGATAGTGGGCAAAGCCAATAATCTCGTCGCGCGGATGGTTACGGTTATCTGGGTTGGGTGAACGCACAGTGGCGATCAAGGCCAGCTCCCGGTCGTAGTCGATGCGGGTGTAGCGGGACAGCATGCGTGGTGTCAGTTCGCGCAGCATGGACACAAAGCGCATGTAGCGGCTTTCGTCCGACAGGCCACGCATAAAAGTCTGCAGGGCCTCGGCATCCTCAGGGCGGATCGGGCGCAAGGTCCAGCGCTGCCCGTCCTTGAACTGACGCCGTTCAATCATGTGACGCGGGTAGGGGTGAATCGCCATATGGCGATAACCCGCTGTCTCGGGCAGCACCAGCATGGACTGCTTGCTCAACGAGATCGAAATACTCTTGATATACAGACTGTTCTCGCCCGCCATGATGGGGTCCAGCACCACGCGACGCACACCGGGCAGCTCGCTCATCAAGTCCGACAAACGCTCCAGCACCTGCAACAGCTGCGTCAACACCAAAGGGGTCAATTGCGAGGACAGGCTCTTGCGCCACAAAGGACTACGCTCTACCAACTGGCGTGCCAGATAGCGGTTCAGAGGTGGCAGTTCTACCGCCGGATAGGATGAGGAAAGCCAATCCGCGTGATCGGCTCCACCGAACACGGCGTAAGGGCCCAGCTTGTCATCGGTCTCAAAACGCAGACCCATGGGCGGAACATCGGGATCAGGCTCTCCCTGATCGTGCGTCACGCGCAAATCCACCACAGGCACATGGAAGTAGCGCAGCAAATCACGACACTCCTGTTCGCTGGCCTCGCGTCGCTCGCTTTGAATCTGGCGCACCAGTTCGCGAGCAGGCTCTACCTCTGGCAAGGTGCCCAGCGGCAAAGGCGGCAGGGTTTGCTGCGACAAATGCTGGTTGTAGTGATAGCGGGCCAGCAGGTCAAAGGCATTGGCCGCCGTATCCGGGGTACGGAAAGCCGGTGTCCCCACCCCATCCAGCAGATGACGCAGGGGCCGCATATCCGCATCCCCAATCAAGCAGGTAATGATGGGCTTGCGAGCACTGGCCGACAACATGGCCAACTCACGCGATACCGCCGGCATATCGGCCAAAGGGTCCGGGGTCAACAAGACCAGCACTCCGTCGATATCCTTATCGTCCAGCAAGGTAGAAATGACCGAGTCGATACGCATGGGCGTCAACGGCACATAGGTCACCACCGGGTTCTGAACCTGGTCGCCAGGCGCCAGCAGATTATCCAGCGCTCGCTGGGTCGAGGGCGACAGCTCCGGACACGTCACCGCCGCATCCGAACCGAGTACGTCCAGGGCCATCTGCGCCGCGCCGTTCCCATTGGAAAACAAGGCAATACGCCGCCCTTTGGGACGACGGGTATACACCAGCACCTTCAGGGCCGAGAACAGCTGCACAAAATAACGGATGCGCACCGCCCCCACGCGCCGCATCAAGGCATTGAATACCGCCTCGTGGGCCTCGCCCTGCTGACGCTGGCCGCCTACCTTCAGGACCACCACAGGTTTGACAGCCGCCACCGCATGCAAGGCACTGGTAAAACGGCGAGACGCAGGCGTGTGCTCCAGATACAGCGCAATACTGTCTGTGCGCGGGTCCATGGCCAGATACTCCAGCACCTCGGGCACGTCGATAACAGCCTCGTCCCCTACCGACACAATGGCGGAGAAACCCAGGCTGACATCTTCAGCCCAGTCCATCAAGGCCGAGGTAATGGAGCGCGACTGGGACACCAGCGCCACGCGGCCCGCCAATGCCATTTGCGGCTCGTGACTTAAATTGATGCCCAGATGTGGCCGCTGTACTCCGAAGGCACGCGGCCCCAGCACCAGACAATTATTGATACGGGCCCAGGAGCGCGCATACACCATGTCTTCCATGGGATCGCGGGAAGCCAGATTCGAAGGCAGGAGCAGAACCACACGCGGCTTGTGCACTCGAATGGCATCCAGAGCCTGCGGCAAACGCACCGGTTCAATACACACCAGCGCCAGATCCAGACGCTGTGTATCGGTCAATCCTTCCAGACGATCGGGCACCAGCACCTGCGTGGCCGTAATCCGTGCCTGCGTGATCCGTCCAGCCAATCGGGCTGGCATCTCGTTGATCAGGGGCAAGGGCAAGGTGGAAACGACCAACACCGAACGGGGCTCAAACAATGCTGTCAGACGATGCCTTAGGGCTGCCATGATTGTTCCGCCATAAGAAGACCACACACCAAAATAATGAATTCCCTCATCTTAAGCACAGCTGTCTACAAATAAAAGAGACTTGGCCGGCTATCTCTGTCTTGCATCATGCCGCCGGTTTTTACCCCGCAAAGGGCCATTCATATACTTTCGTATAGCGGCCATACGCCAATGCCTGGGTAAAAACGGCTCAAAGCCAGTCGCAAAGCGGCTTGCAGACCGTAAAATAACATCCGTTCGGAAAGCAGCACCTTTCGTTCTCTCTGACAGGAAAAACACACTATGTCCAGCGACGACAGTCGAAGAAAGATGCTGCACAGGCCCCTCAGACACTCCTGACCTACCGGCTTGTCTGCTGATGTGGCTTGCGCAGCACGATCAGGAGTCAACCATGCACCGCATTATTCATACTGGACCGATTCGGACCCTGAGCTCATCGGGTTCGCATCTTGCCACACATTGCCCACGCGAGCGCACTGCCCCCAGTCGCCGTCCCGCTCTTGCCTGGCGTATCAACACGGCCAGTCGCAAGCCAGAAATTCACTGGATTGCAGACAGTGACAAACCACCCTCAGCGCGAGTGTGGCGCTACAGCTTGCCCAGCCACTAAACGCTGGCCTGACGCCAACTAAATCCGCTTGTTCTTACCTTTAGTTTACCGACCGTGAAACCGGTCGGCAGGACCTGCTGCGGCCGTCTTTTGGGACGGGCAGCATGGTCACGCCTGTACCCCAGGAGCATTACATGAGCATTCAACAACACCGTCCGCCACTGCGTTCAGTGGACCACGACGCCAAGCTGCGCACGGCCACCGAAACCGGGCTTAGCCTGGAGACGGCTCTGGCCTCTGTGCAAGCCAATCTGAACGGCCTGACCGACGCTGAAGCCTTGAGCCGCCTGACCGAATACGGCCCTAACGAGGTCGCCCGGGACAAGCCCGCCCACGCCCTGATTCAATTGGCTCTGGCCTTTAAAAATCCCTTTATTGCGGTCCTGATGGTGCTGGCCGCCGTCAGTGCTGTCACCGACATTATTTTGCCCATGCGCTCGGGCGAAGAAGTGGACTACACCGGCGTGCTGATTATTGTGGTCATGGTCACATTAAGCGGCCTGCTGCGTTTCTGGCAGGAGTATCGTTCCGGCAAAGCCGCCCAGGCCCTGAAAGCCATGGTGCGTACCACCGCCAGCGTGCAACGACGCTCTACCGTGTCCAGCGCCACAGTCATGCGCGAAATTCCCATGAGCCAGATCGTGCCGGGCGATATTGTGCGCCTGTCGGCTGGCGACATGATTCCGGCAGACTTGCGCTTGATAGAGTCCCGAGACTTGTTCGTCAGCCAGGCGGCTCTAACGGGTGAAGCCCTGCCTGTCGAAAAGTACGATGTCTTTAGCGCAGTCAGCAGCAAAAGTGCCACGGCGTCCAGCTCCCAGGCCGGCGTGCTGGAACAGAACAATATGTGCTTTATGGGCACCAACGTGGTCAGCGGCACAGCCACGGCCGTCGTTATTGCCACCGGCGCCAGGACCTATTTTGGATCGCTGGCCAAGGCCATTGTGGGTTCGCGCGCCGAGACCTCGTTTGACCGGGGTGTGAACAGCGTCAGCTGGCTGCTGATTCGCTTCATGCTGGTCATGGTGCCTATCGTGCTGCTGATCAACGGTTTTTCCAAAGGCGACTGGACCGAAGCCTTCCTGTTCGCACTGGCCGTTGCCGTGGGCCTGACCCCTGAAATGCTGCCCATGATTGTGTCCTCCAACCTGGCCAAAGGCGCGGTGGCCATGGCCAAGAACAAGGTGGTGGTCAAACGTCTGAACGCGATCCAGAACTTTGGTGCCATGGACGTGCTGTGCACCGACAAGACCGGCACCCTGACACAAGACCGCATCATTCTGGAGCACCATCTGGGTCTGGATGATCGCAACAGCCCACGTATTCTGGAACTGGCCCTGCTCAACAGCCTGCACCAAAGCGGTGTGAAAAATCTGATGGATCAGGCCGTGCTACGCTTTGCAGAGAAAACACCCTCTGCCCTGCAAGCCATCGGCTCCTACCGCAAGATAGACGAACTGCCTTTTGACTTTGTGCGGCGTCGCCTGTCGGTTGTCGTACAAAACCCCCAGGGCGAACAGTTGATGGTGTGCAAAGGTGCGGTGGAAGAAATGCTAAGCATTGCCACCCACGTGCAAGATGGTGATCAACGCTTGCCACTGGATACCGAGCAGCGTGCCCGTCTGCTGAAAATGGCCTACCGCTACAACTCGGACGGCTTCCGTGTCTTGCTGATTGCCACTCGCAGCATTCCTGTCGAACAGGCCAAGAGCCGTTACGAGGCCCAGAACGAACGCGAGATGACCGTGCAAGGCTTGCTGACCTTCCTGGACCCACCCAAAGAAAGTGCTGCCCAAGCGATTGCCGCCCTGACCGAGCACGGTGTGGCCGTGAAAGTCCTGACCGGCGATAACGAAATCATTACCGCAAAAATCTGCCGTGAAGTGGGGCTGGAGCCCGGCAAACCTTTGCTGGGGCCTGAAATCGAGCTGATGCAAGACCCCGATCTGCGTTGCGCTGTCGAACGTCACTCGGTTTTTGCCAAGCTCACTCCCCTGCAAAAATCGCGTGTGCTCAAAGCGCTACAGGCCAATGGTCACACCGTCGGTTTTCTGGGTGATGGCATCAACGACGCCCCCGCCCTGCGCGATGCCGACGTGGGTATTTCGGTCGATAGCGGCACGGATATTGCCAAGGAGTCGGCAGACATCATCCTGCTGGAAAAGAACCTGCTGGTTCTGGAAGAAGGCGTGATCAAAGGCCGCGAGACCTTTGGCAATATCATCAAGTACCTGAACATGACGGCCAGCTCCAACTTTGGCAATGTGTTCTCGGTGCTGGTAGCCAGTGCCTTCATCCCCTTCCTGCCCATGTTGGCCATTCACTTGCTGATTCAGAACCTGCTCTACGATATCTCCCAGCTGGCTTTGCCCTGGGACCGCATGGACAAGGACTTTCTGCGCAAGCCCCGCAAATGGGATGCCAAGAATATTGGCCGCTTCATGATCTGGATTGGCCCGACCTCGTCCATCTTCGACATCACTACCTTTGTCTTGATGTGGTACGTCTTTGGAGCGAATACGCCCGAACTGCAATCGCTGTTCCAGTCCGGCTGGTTTATTGAGGGCCTGCTCTCGCAGACACTGGTCGTGCATATGCTGCGTACGCAAAAGATCCCTTTCATCCAAAGCACGGCAGCCCTGCCTGTGATGCTGATGACCTTCCTGATTGCCGCTGTTGGCATTTACCTGCCCTTCTCCGGCGTGGGTGCCATGGTGGGCCTGCAGCCACTACCTTGGGAATACTTCCCTTGGCTGATCGGCACCTTGCTGGCGTACTGCCTGGTCGCACAGGGTATGAAAATGCTGTACATCCGCCGCTTTGGCCAATGGTTCTAAGTCTAACAGGCCAGGCCTTCCGGAAATCCTTCCGGCAGGCCCGGCCTTGAAGCGCATTCTGGCAGAACCTCGGGTATATGATGGCCACACTACAGACACGATCCTGCAGCCTGGCCCATACACGACAGATATGACACCACCCCTTCGCTTCCTATCGAGCAAAACGTACCGAGCCTTGGCCCTGACCGGCATTTGCATCTTGATGGCACTGGTCTTTATTGCCGATACGGTCACCAACTACGCTATTGCTGCCGCGGTCTTTCATACTCCGCTGCTGCTGATAGCGATTCGCTTCCTGTCCGCCCGACAGGTGATTGCCCTGACCAGCATCAGCATGGTGCTGACTGTCATCAGTTTCGCCCTGACCCGCTCGGGCGACTACGATGTGGGCCTGGTCAATACCGGCATCAGCATTATTGCCATCGCCATCACCTCGTATCTGGGGCTGAAGCTCAAGTCCGTACAGGCAGCAGCGCATGAGACACGCGAGCATTTGCTGCGCCTGTCCCGTTTGACTACCCTGGGGCAGCTCAGCACCTCCATTGCCCATGAGGTCAGCCAGCCTCTGGCCGCCATCAACAGCAGCGCGGGTGCCTGTCAGCGCTGGCTGGAGGCCTCGCCCCCTAATGTGGAGAAGGCACAGGCTGCCGCACAGCGGATTGTGTACGACGCCCAACGCGCCAAAGATGTCCTGGACCGGGTACGCAGCATTACCCGTAACGAAGCACCGACCAGCAGCGCTTTTGATCTGAACCTGGCCTTGACCGAGCTGCTGAGCCTGTCCGGTGGCGAGATGCGACGTCAGCATATTGATCTGCGTCTGGCCTTGCAGTCCGATCTGCCCCCGGTCTTTGCCGACCGGGTTCAGGTTCAGCAGGTGATGGCCAATTTGCTGCTCAATGCCATTGAAGCCCTGTCTCCTCCCTCGGACTATCATGCGGCTCATATCACCATAGAGACCAGCCTCTTGCCCGGCGACAAGCCGCAAGCCAACAAGGTGCTGTTTTCCATCAAGGACAACGGCCCCGGCCTGTCGGGCACGCAGTTGTCCCAATTGTTTGATACCTTCTGGACCACCAAGGCAAGCGGTCTGGGCCTGGGTCTGACCATCAGCCGCACCATTATTGATGCCAATAACGGCCATATCTGGGCGACTGACCAGCCTGATGGCGGTGCTGCCTTTCATTTCACCTTACCTTTGGCGCCATGACAGAAAATCTGGACTCCTCTCTGAACACGCCCACGGTCTACATCATTGATGATGATCCGTCCGTTCGCGCTGCCCTGGACGATTTACTGGCCAGCGTAGGCTTGAACGCGCTAAGTTTTGCTTCCACGCGGGACTTTCTGGCACACCCTTTATCCGAGGCCCCCGCCTGCCTGGTGCTGGATGTGCGCATGCCCGAGCAAAGCGGCACGGACTTTCATTTGCAGATGGAGTCGCGCGGGCTGCACATGCCGGTCATCTTTATTACAGGCCACGGCGATATTCATATGGCGGTCAAAGCCATCAAGCATGGTGCCTGGGATTTTCTGACTAAACCGTTTGCGGATCAGGCCCTGATTGATGCCGTGCAGTCGGCTCTGGCCGCTGATGCGCAGCGCAAGGAAGAAGCCAGAACCCGCCTGACCTTGCAGCAACGCTGGGACAGCCTGAACGCGGGCGAGCGCGATGTGTTCGAGCGGGTGGTACAAGGCCTGCTGAACAAGCAGATCGCTGCCGAGCTGGATGTGAAGGAAGTTACGGTCAAAGTGCGACGCGCACGCGTGATGCAAAAAATGCAGGCCGGTTCGCTGGCCGAGCTGGTGCGTCAGTTCGATCAGCTCAAGACAGAAAGCGGCCATTAGGACACTTCTGCGCAGCGGTTCTTTCCTAGTTGGCGTGCTGGGTTAAAATACGCAGATTCGGTCCCGTATGCGGGCTTCCCAAGGTCAAGGCCACACACAAGTTATGAGCACGTCTACTTCCAACGTCATCCGTACCCGTTTTGCCCCCTCGCCCACTGGTTATCTGCACCTGGGCGGCGCACGCACTGCACTGTTTTCCTGGGCTTTTGCTCGTCATCATCAAGGCACTTTTGTGCTGCGTATTGAGGATACGGATCTGGAGCGCTCCACCCCCGAGGCCGTCCAAGGCATTCTGGATGGCATGCAATGGTTGGGCCTGGATGCGGACGAAGGTCCGTTCTACCAGATGCAGCGCATGGATCGTTACCGCGAGGTCATCGCCCAGTTGCTGAAAGACGGCCATGCTTATTACTGCTACAGCAGTCCCGAGGAAGTGGAAGCCATGCGCGAGAAGGCGCGTGTTCAGGGCTTGAAGCCTCGTTATGACGGCACCTGGCGTCCTGAGGCTGGCAAGCAATTGCCTGCCATCCCGGCTGACCGCAAGCCTGTGGTTCGTTTCAAGAGCCCGCAGTCCGGCGCAACCAGCTGGGACGATATGGTGAAGGGCCGCATCAGCTTTGATAACAGCGAGCTGGACGATCTGGTCATTGCCCGTCCTGACGGCACGCCTACATACAACTTCTGCGTGGTGGTGGACGATTGGGACATGGCGATCACTCATGTGATCCGCGGTGACGATCACGTGAACAACACGCCACGTCAAATTGTGATTTTGCAGGCTTTGGGTGCTACCTTGCCTGAGTACGGTCATGTGCCCATGATTCTGGGTCCTGATGGCGAGAAGCTGTCCAAGCGTCATGGTGCGGTCAGCATCATGGATTACGACAAGGACGGTTATCTGCCTGAAGCCATGATCAATTACCTGGCCCGTTTGGGCTGGAGTCATGGTGATGACGAGCTGTTCACTCGCGAGCAGTTGGTAGAGTGGTTTGATACGCGCAGTCTGAGCAAGTCGGCTTCGCAGTGGGACCCCAAGAAGTTGAACTGGGTAAATGCCCATTACATCAAGGCCAGCGACAATGCGGATCTGGCCGAGCGTGTGGCGCCTCGTATTGAGGCTTTGGGTGGCAAGACGGATGGTCAGGATTTGCCCGGCATCATGGGTTTGTTGAAAGACCGCGCCGAGACCTTGAATCAGCTGGCTGAAGGTGCTTTGTTGTTCTGCCGTCCTTTCGAACCCGCCAGCGATGAGCTGATGGCCGAGGTGTTGACGCCGGAAGCGCGTGTTTTGCTGCGGGACTTTGCCAGCAAGGCGATTAGTTTGCCGCAGTGGAATACGGAGAATCTGGCTGCTTTGATCAAGCAGGTTCTGGCCGATCATGAGGTCAAGATGCCCAAGTTGGCTATTCCTTTGCGGGTGGCTGTAACGGGGCAGAAGCAGACGCCTGCGGTGGATGCTGTGCTGGCTTTGGTTGGGCGCGATAAGGTGTTGGGGCGTTTGGCTGGGCTGTAAGAGTTATAGATCGGTACTTGAAGGGCATCTCATTCGAGGTGCCCTTTTTGTTTGATACCCTGACGTAGAAGCTAAGCCTGAGTGCAACCATACGCCGATTTCAAGGGAGCTACCTCAATGCTCTTTGCGCCAGCGGCCACTTTATTTCGCAGCGAGCTGCTGGCTCATATCAAGCGGCAGCATTCAGGTGGCTGACTTCGATAGTGGCTTCACCTTTGTCGCTACTGGCCCAGACCGTGCCGTCCTGGACATTCAGATTGATGGTCATGCCACGCTCGGCCAAGGCGGCTAAAGCATCGGTCCCGGCGGCATCCAGCGCATAGACCTGTATATTGCGGGCGCGGCTGATCTTGTCCTTGATACCACTCCACCAGACGGATACGTTGCGACCATAAGCCAGCACCGTCACTTTTTCGGCACGGCCACTGGCCTTGATCAGACGTCTGTCGTCCGGCAGGCCCACTTCCAGCCAATGCAGCAGATTGCCGCTCAGATCATGCTCCCACAGGGCGGGCTCGTCCGAGTCGCTTAGCCCGCGCGAGAAGCTCAGGGCTTCGTCCGCTTGCGCATACAAACCGTAAGCCAGCAAACGCACCATCAGACGCTCTTCGGTCTCGGAGGGGTGACGGGCCAGCGTCAAGGTATGACTGCCATAGTAGGCCCGGTCGTTATCGGCCACATTAAGTTCAGCTTTATAAATCGTTGCGCGCAGAGCCATGGAGCGTCCAGCAAAAGAAACAGACAAAAAACTGGCCGCCCCCAGGACGGCCAGGAATCATTCAAACAAGCAGTGATCAGAACGGCAGGCGGTAGCCAGGCGACATTCTGGTCAGGCGGTAAGTGGTACCACTTTGGTCACGCAGCACCAGATTGCGGGCTGTCAGGCTGACGATGTTGTAGTGGTTTTCGTAAATCGGGTCGCCAGGCTCGGTGGTGACGCCATTGGATTCTTGCGTACTGATTTGCAAATCATTGCCCTTGCGTACCCAGCAACCGCTTTCGTTCAAACCTTGCGAAGGTTTGTTAGGACGCTTGACCTGTTCGGTATAGGCCATGGAACCGTCGGCTTGCAAAGTGAACAAGGTACGCAGCTCGCCAACCACGCCTTTCTGGCGGTGTTTGCTTAACCAGTTACCAGCCAATTGTTCTCCAGCTGCAGCAGGCTGACATGCAGGATGAACAGGCTTGGCAGCCGCTTGTGCAGCTGGCTCGGGAGCCGGCGCCTTGACCGCGCAGGCGCTTAAAAACACGGTAGCCAGCACAGCAACCCAGGAAGTGCGTCGCAAGATATTCGCCTTCGTCATAAAACCCCGTCCTTCATGCGTACATACCGACCCACCACAGGCCGGCGAATCCTGATTATTCTACCTGAAGGCGCTTGTATTACCCCATAACAAGATGCTTCAAAGTGGCAAAGGCAAGCGGGTCACGTTCTTGATTTCACGCATGGCCACAATGGTGCGAGTTTGGCGCACGCCCGGCATATTGAACAGGAAGCGGTGCAGGAAATCGTCGTAGGACTCGGCGCTGGGCACCATGATCTTGAGCAGAAAATCCGCATCGCCGGTCACGGCGTGGCATTCCAGAATCTCGGGCGCATCGCGCACAGCACGAATGAAGTTATCGACAATCTCACCCGAGTGACGGTCCAGACTGATCTGGGTAAACATGCAACTTTGCAGCCCCACCTGACGGCGATCCACGCGCGCATAATAGCCTTGGATAACCTTGTTTTTTTCCAGGTTTTTGATGCGCCGCCAGACGGGCGCGGTGGACAAACCCACCTGCTCGGAGACCTGCTGAGCCGAGGCTCGGCCATCCAGCTGCAAGGCATCCAGGATTTTTAAGTCAGTTTTATCCATATTTGAATATTTACGAAATGAACATTTCAAAGAATAGGGAATACACGCAACTATAACGCAAAAAAAAGCGAGGGCAGACTCTCTATCATGATCTCTATCTGGAGGTTTCATCATGACGCAGTCCGTCGACACTCAATACAAGCTCAGCGACAACCTGACCGCACAATCAGGACGCATCTTTTTAACTGGCACACAGGCCCTGGTGCGCATGTTGCTGACCCAGGCCCGCCTGGATAAAGAACACGGTTTGAACACCGCCGGTTTCGTCTCTGGCTACCGTGGTTCGCCACTGGGTGGCGTGGACATGATCATGTGGAAGGCCCAGAAGCATCTGGACCAGGCCAAGGTCCGTTTCCAACCGGCTATTAATGAAGACCTGGCTGCTTCCATGATTATGGGCACCCAGCAAGCGGGCGAGCGTGCCGATCGTACTGTCGATGGCGTGTTCTCCATGTGGTATGGCAAGGGCCCCGGTGTAGACCGCGCGGGCGATGCCTTGCACCACGGTCACGCTGCCGGCGCCTCCCAGCACGGTGGCGTCCTGATGATTGTGGGTGATGACCACGTGGCCTCGTCCTCGTCCATTCCCCATGCCAGCGAACAATCCCTGATCGCCTGGGGCATCCCGGTGGTCAACCCCAGCTCTGTTGAAGAATACGAACGCTTTGGGATCTGGGCCTGGGCCTTGTCGCGGTACTCCGGCTCCTGGGTGGCCTTCAAAGCCATTACCGAAACCGTGGAAAGCGGCCGCTCTTTCGAGATTGCCCCTCTGGATGATCTGGCCCCGGCCTTGGCCGACAAGCAAGGCGGCAAGCACCCCTACGACCCCAGCAAATTCCTGACGCCATCCATGGAAGGCACTCTGGATGCCCGCCTGGATAGCGTGCGCGAGTTCGCCCATAAATACAGCCTGGACCGCATCCTTGAAGCGGCACCTGATGCGCGTATCGGTATTGTCTCCACCGGCAAAGCCACACTGGACACGCTGGATGCGCTGCAACAGCTCAGCAGCCTGAAGGACCTGCCCGCTATCCGTCATCTGAAGATCGGTTTGAGCTGGCCAGTTAACCCGCAATCGCTGAACGATTTTATTGAAGGCCTGGACCACGTTCTGGTCATTGAAGAAAAGGGCCCGATCATTGAAGACCAGTTAAAGAATCTGCTCTTTAACCGTGCCCAACGCCCCACGGTGTCGGGCAAGCGCGATATCGAGAATGAAGTGCTGATCCCTGCCGATGGCCAACTCAGCCCTGCTCGTGTGGCCGTGGGTCTGCGCCGCTGGCTGGGTCATCACGCCCATGTGCAGCTGCCTGCCTGTACGGTGCAAAACCTGGCACCGATTGACACCAATGGTCTGACCCGCCGCCCCTACTTCTGTTCGGGTTGTCCGCACAATACCTCCACCAAAGTGCCCGAAGGCAGCCAGGCCATGGCCGGTGTGGGTTGTCACTACATGGCAACCTGGATGGACCGCAAAACCCGTGGTCTGACTCAAATGGGTGGCGAAGGCACGGACTGGGTGGGCCTGTCACCCTTTATCCAAACGGGCCACATGTTCCAGAACATGGGTGAAGGCACGTACTTTCACTCCGGCTATCTGGCGATTCGTCAGGCGATTGCCGCGGGTGCCAACATTACCTACAAGATTCTGTTTAACGATGCGGTTGCCATGACGGGCGGTCAGCCGGTTGACGGCCCGATCTCCGTACCCCGCATTTGCCAGCAAACCATTGGTGAAGGTGCGCGTCGTGTGGTAATCACCACCGATGAGCCTGAGCGCTATCGCGGTGTCAGCCTGCCTGCCGGTGTGGATGTACATCACCGTCGCGAGCTGGATCGCTTGCAGCGTGAATTGCGCGAGATCCCTGGCGTCACCATTCTGATTCACGACCAGACCTGTGCGGCTGAAAAGCGCCGTCGTCGTAAAAAGAACGAGTACCCCGACCCTGCCCGCCGCCTCTTTATTAACAAGGCCGTCTGCGAAGGCTGTGGGGATTGCGGTGTGCAATCGAACTGCCTGTCTCTGGTGCCTGCTGAAACGCCCGAAGGCCGCAAGCGCCAGATCGACCAGTCCAGCTGTAATAAGGACTACTCCTGCGTGGACGGTTTCTGCCCCAGCTTTGTGTCGGTGATGGGCGGTGCCCTGCGCCGTGGTGATCAAAACGGTCAGGCCGATATGAAGGCCCAGTTGCTGGCCAAGCTGGACACGCTGCCACAACCCGCCATTCAAGCGCGCGACTGCAATGTGATTGTGGCTGGTGTGGGTGGTACGGGTGTGATTACCATTGGCGCGGTGCTCTCCATGGCTGTGCACCTGGAAGGTCGTTCCAGCTCGGTGCTGGACATGACGGGTCTGGCGCAAAAAGGCGGCACCGTCATCAGCCACATTCGTCTGTCTGCCAATAAGGAGAACACGGGGGCCGTGCGTGTTGACCCCGGTCAGGCTGACCTGGCGATCTTGTGCGATGTGGTGGCAGCCGCTCACCCCAATGCCCTGTCCTGCCTGCGCCCTGGTCATACTCACGCCATCATCAACGAATACTTGGCCCCCACAGCCGAGTTCACTCGCAACCCGGATGCCCCTCTGGATGCGCAGCACTTGCTGAGCCAACTGAAGACCACTGCTGGCGAAAACCAGGTACGGTCGTTCAATGCTCACCAGGCTGCCACCCTGCTGTTCGGCGATAGCCTGCTGTCCAATATGCTCTTGATGGGTATGGCTTGGCAGCAAGGTTCCATGCCCGTTAGCAGCGCGGCGGTTGAACAGGCCATCCGTCTGAACGGGGTGGCCATTCAGGCCAACCTGGATGCCTTCCATTTGGGTCGCGTGTTGGCTCACGATGAAAAAGCACTGGCCAGCCTCTTGGCTCCGGCCGCTCAAGTGGTGACCTTGCAGCGTCGCGAAACACTGGAGCAAATCATGCAGCGCTGCACCAGCAGCCTGGAGCAATACCAGAACGCCGCTTATGCCCAGCGCTTCACCAACACCATCAATGCACTGCGTGACGCCGAGCAAAAACTGCGTCCGGGTCAGCGCCCTGCCTTGACTGAAAAAGCCGCACGCAGCTTGTACAAGCTGATGGCCTACAAGGACGAGTACGAAGTCGCTCGCCTGTTCAGCTCGCCTGCATTCCGCCAGGATCTGGAACAGCAATTTGAAGGTGACTTCTCCTTGCGCTTTCATTTCGCACCGCCTTTGCTGGCACGCCGTGATCCGGCTACCGGCCGCCCACGCAAGATCACCTTGGGTCCACGCACGGCCACCTTGCTGCGCTGGATGGCGAAAGGCAAAGGTCTGCGCAACACGGTACTGGATCCCTTTGGCTACACCCATGAACGTCGGATGGAGCGTCGCTTCTGGCGCGAATACCAGAACCTGCTCAACAACTTGAGCAAGAATCTGGACCAAGCCAACTACGCCACCGCTTTGGAACTGGCCGAACTGCCTCAACAATTACGCGGCTTCGGTCCCGTGAAAATGGAGTCGGCCAAGAAGTATGAAGCCCGCTTTGCCGAGCTGTCGCAGCAATTGAAAAACACAGGTCCGGAAATTCAGGCTGTTCCCGCCTAAGCCTTGCCCGTTGCGGCTTTCGAAACGATTAACCTGCCCTTTCAGCCCTGCTTATGCAGGGCTTTTTTTTGATTTGAAGCGACATTGAAAAGCATCAATCAACCTCGAATTAAAGACCGTTTTCAAGCGCCTTTTCCATGCTTGAAACAGAGCATTCAAAGCAGAAAACCGCCATGCAATCCATCCAGCAATGCGTCAAAAATCAGGGACTTGGATGCAGCAATGGTGTGATTGCGCGTGTCGAGAACGCAACTTATTTGAGACAGCAGACACCGATTCCTAAATCCATAAGCCCCAAGCCATGATTAATGCTTGACTGTGTAGGGGCTTGCGTTAGACTTCTAAGCGTATAAGGTATCGACCTTAAACGCCTGCGTCATTTGAAAAAGGCCATTGCAGTTTTCCAGGCCAGGTCAAATGGGTGTGGACAAACTAAAGACTTGTTCTCAAGGAGCATGATCATGGCAACAGCCAAGAAAGGCGCAGCAAAAGCAGCAAGCACAAAAGCCGTTAGCCCAAAAAAAGCAACGCCAGCAAAAGCAGCCGCAGCACCCGTAAAAGCTACTGCTACCAAGACCAGTCCCAGCAGCAAACCCGCTGCCCCCAAGTCCCCCGCTAAAACCACCGCTACCAAGACCAGCAAGGCTGCTGTAAAAGCCCCTGCCAAGTCTGCGACTAGCGCAACTGCCAAGAAAACAGTCGCGAAAAAAGCAGCGGTAAAGAAAGCCACTCCAGCGAAAACCACGGCAGTCAAAGCCGCCGCAACCAAGACAGCCGCCGTTAAAACCGTAGCCAAAAAAGCAGCCGCCAAAAAGACGGTCGCTAAAAAGGCTGTGGCCAAGAAAGCCGTTGCCAAAAAGGCCGTCGCTAAAAAAGCGGTAGCCAAGAAAACGGTGGCAAAGAAAGTGGTTGCCAAAAAAACGGTAGCTAAAAAAGCCGCTGCGCCCAAAACGGCCAGCGCCAAACCCGCTACCACCAAACCTGCTGCCACCGCTGCCGCAAAAAAACCGGCCAGCACCAAGGCAAGCAAACCCGTGGCCAAAAAAGCCACACCCAGCAAAGGGGCAGCGAAACCTGCCACCAAAACCGGCACCAAGGCAGTTGTAAAGACCGCGGCTAAAAAAGCCAGTCCTGCTGGCAGTGCCAAGAAACCCGTAGCTCCAAAGAAGAAAGAAGTTAAATCCGTGACCGCAGAAACCAAGACCCCAAAGACCAGCACAACGACCAAAGCCACCGCTAAAGCAGGCAATAAAACAGCGGCTCGCAAAGCGACCAAAACGGCGGCAGCGCCTGCTGAACCTCGCCGCGAAGACGTCAACCCGGCTGGCTCCTGGCCCTTCCCAACTGGCAAGCGTCCTTAATCGCGCGCTGCTTTCATATTTCTCCCCAAAGAGCCACCCTGATCAGGGTGGCTCTTTGGTTTGTAGCACTTGCATGCGACAATTCCCTCTCCCATCAATTCATACCAAGCAACTATGTTCAGTGAAGTCGCCCTCTTCCTAATCCATATTGTTCTGTCGCTGCTGGGCACGATTTTGCTACTGCGTGCCTGGGTGTATGCGCTCAGAATCCATCCTTTCAACCCTTATTCGCAAGCCATGTTCAAGGTCACGGACTGGCTGGTCATGCCTTTGCGGCGCGTGATCAAAAGCGGCAATCATTGGGACTGGACCTCTTTGGTCGCAGCCTGGCTAAGCGCGCTGGTCTACCTGGTTCTGAGTGCCATGGTGCTGACCGGCTCAGTGTCCATGCTCTCGAACTTCCCCATGTTCTTGCTGGCCGCCGTCTTTACCGTGCTGCGCTGGACCTTGAGCCTGATCTTCTGGGTCGTGCTGCTGCAAGCGCTGCTGTCCTGGATTCAGCCACAATCACCCAGCATGCCCTTGCTGCGTTCGATTACCGCCCCCTTGCTGGACCCGATACGTCGTGTCCTGCCGGATCTGGGTGGCCTGGACCTGTCGCCGCTGGTTGTCCTGCTGCTGACACAAGTGCTCAATATGGTCATCACTCGCACGGCGTTCAGCCTGGTACCAATCTAAGCACTGCACGCTGGAAACTTGAAAAACCTGGGCCATGCCCAGGTTTTTTTTCACTCCGAATTCAAGAGCAAGAATCAGGGTGTCTTGTCCCTGCACCGACTTTATACTGGCCTCATCACCCATCAGCAGGCCACTGTCATGACTCGTCTTCCATCAAAACCGGACCCCGCCAGCCGCTACCGCGAGGCCGAACAGTTTCTGGCCGCGCTGGACCCGGACTGGCAAGCATTGGTCGCCCACGTGGGTCCTTGCATCCATCAGCCACGCCCCGAACGCGACCCGTACGAAGCCCTGATCCGCTCGGTGGTGTATCAGCAATTGCATACTCGTGCCGCTGAACGCATCCTGCAGCGCCTGATTGATATTTATCCGCACGGCAACTGTCCAACACCCGAAGAGGTGCTGGCTACTCCCTATGAAACCCTGCGCGCCTGTGGCTTGTCCGGGGCCAAGGCCAACAGCATTCTGGGGCTGGCGCAGGCACGTCTGGATGGGATCATTCCCGATCAGGCCACCGCTTTGCAAATGCCTGATGAAGATCTGATCAAGCAGCTGACCACACTACGCGGCATAGGCCGCTGGACAGTGGAAATGATGATGATGTACACGCTGGAGCATGAGGATATTCTGCCCGCAGACGACTTCGGGGTGCGTGAGGGCTATCGTCATTTGAAGCGCTTGGACAAAGCCCCCTCAGCCCGCGCCTTGCGTGACATCGGCCAGGCTTGGGCACCCTATCGCAGCGTGGCTTCCTGGTATTTGTGGCGCATGCCCAAGCAGGTACCCGCAACCGCCCCTGCTCCAAACGCTGTACATCGCAGTCCACGCGTGCAGGCCAAGACACCTCGCCAGCAAGGTCCAGACAGCCCAATTCGTTTTGCAATTACCCAATCCAGCTTAGGAGTATTGATGGTTGCAGAAAGCGACCGCGGGATTTGTGCGATTTCCTTGGGTGATGATGCCCAGGTCTTGCAGGAACAGTTGCAGGATCGCTTCAAGGCTGCTGAACTGATTCGTGCGGACTCTCTTCTCAAGCAACGGGTCGTTCAAGTGCTTGCCATGGTGGAAGACTCTGCCCAAAGTCTGGACCTGCCTCTGGACATTCAAGGCACCGCCTTTCAACAGCGTGTCTGGGAGTTTTTGCGTCATATCCCGGCAGGCCAGACGCTGAGCTATACCGAGATTGCCGAGCGCCTGGGCATGCCCAAAGGCGCCCGAGCAGTCGCACGAGCCTGCGCCAGCAATATCCTGGCCATCGCCATTCCCTGCCATCGAGTCTTGCGGCAAAGTGGTGATCTGGCGGGCTACCGTTGGGGACTGGAGCGCAAGAAAACCTTGCTGGAGCGCGAGCGCGCCCAAGACAGGTTCTATCAGCAGGTATAAAAAAACCCGGCCATTGGCCGGGTTTTTTTATGCACAAAGCTTTGGGACCTTGATTACAAAGGCACCACACGAGTTGGGCCGTTACCGCTAAGCATACGTACACGCTGACCTGCGGACAGAGGAACGTCGGCTTCCTGGGCCACCACACGCGTTTCACCATTATCCAGCTGAACCGTGATTTCCAGACCCTGGGTTTTACCCATGCGGTTTTCAACGGCATTACCCACCAGACCACCCAGAATGGCACCACCAATACTGGCCAGAATGCTGCCACGGCCACCACCAATGCTGCTGGCAGCCACACCACCCAGGGCAGCACCACCCACGGTGCCCACGCCGGAGCTCTGATCTTCCTGAATAGTGACGGCGCGCACCGAAACAACGGTACCCAAACGCACGATTTGTTCGCGCTGAGCCTGACCGTAGCTGTACACCGCGCTGGAGGCCGATTTATTGGCACAACCGGCCAGCAAAAACACGGGTGCTGCCAGGCTAGCGACTACCAGCAGACGTACTTTGGGTCGATCGAAAAAAGAGACGTACATACGGTTTACTCCGAAAAACGTAGCTGGCCGAACCATAAAAAATTGTTGGACGCTATCTTAGAGACTGCGTTCAATCCCATAGTGCTGTTTTAGCATGGCCGAGATATCTGACCGTTTAAATTCATGATTTTGTGGGCCATCAGCCTGGATTTTAATACTGCCCATCAAGTTGCCCAAGCTGCAAGCCTCCTGCCAGCTCCAGCCTTTTGTAAGCCCATATAACAGGCCTGCGCGATGAGCATCGCCGCAGCCGGTAGGATCCACCACATTTTCCACGGGCACCGGGCCAATTTCGTAAGTCTGACCGTTGTGGTAAAGCGTGCTGCCATGCTCTCCACGCGTCACGACAGCCGCTTGCAGGCCCTGGGCAATCTCGGCCATGCTCTTGGAAGTACGCTGTTCAATAACTTCGGCTTCGTATTCGTTAGCCGTAAGAACTTGACACAGTTCCAGCATCTCCAGCAGGTCCTCGCCAGCGAACAAAGGCATGGCCTGGCCCAGGTCGAAAATGAAGGGCGTGCCTTGCGCATGCAGGCGGCGGGCATGGGCAAACATGCCGTCTTTGGAGTCCGGAGCCACAATGCCCCAGGCCGCCTCCTGACCGGACAAATCAATCTGGGCCGAACTGACCATGGCGCCAGGGTGAAAAGAGGTGATCTGGCTGGCGGCCAGGTCTGTGGTGATGAAGCACTGAGGGGTGAACATCTCGGGCATCACACGCACCATGCTGGTATCAATGCCCAGGTTCTGCAGGCGCTGCACATAATCCACACCGTCGCTACCAACAGCACCCACAGGCACAGGCTGGCCACCCAGCATGTTCAGCGTGTAGGAGATATTGCCAGCGCAACCGCCCCACTCTTTACGCAAGCTGGGCACAAAGAAAGAAACGCTCAGGGTCTTGATGCTATCGGGCAAGATGTGATCTTTGAAGTACCCCTCGAAAACCGCGATCGTATCAAACGCGATCGAACCACATACCAGCACTCGCTCGGTCATAAATTACCTTAAGGAAAAAAAGGGCTAATCTGGTAGCCATTAACTTGGAGCTGCCCGGTATTCAAAGGCAGACGCACCATAATTTCACTGCGCGCTGCAAACGCGGGCTCGCGTCGCTCGGGGGCCAGATACTGATCGGGCGTGATATTGCGCCGGGCGATCAAGGCTCCGGAAAAATCTTTCAAATCCAGGACCAGCGTAGGCCACTCCTGGGGCCGCTCAAACTCGTTGCGCAGCGTAAAGCCCAAGGTGGACTGTCCGGGCTGATTCGGCGCTTTATGCAAGGCCGAAGCCTGCACGCGAATCTGGTCGAGACGACGCTCGTAGGGAACCTTGCACGACAAGGTCTGGCACGTACTCTCGAATACCGGGCGCAGCATAGGGATCTGGCTGACAATCTGCACGCGATACACGTACATCAGCTGCAAAATGAACAGCACCGCGCCCACTATGCACAAACTGGTCCAGATCAAGGAACCTACGCGCTGGCCAAAGCTGGCCTCGCCCTCGTAACGCGTTTCGCGTTGCAAGGCAGGGTTGGGATCGATGACCCAGTCCTGCTGGAAATGCTCGCCATCATCGTCATGAGTGCCATCAGCCTGACGCGAGGGGTAAGAAGCGCGCAAGGCGCTGGCACGGTCCCCCACACTGAACTCGGGCTCGGCTGCCGACCAGGAGGCCTGGCCAATATGATGATCACCGTCCGGTTCAGAAGAAGGACCAGCCGATACAAAAAACGAGGTGTCCTGATCATCCTGCGGCAAAGGCTCATGTCTGGAGCGAGCGCGAATGACAGAGGGTTCCGCAGAGCGGATCGAGTGTTCTACCGAGGTAACCGGCGGCTCTGCCGAACGGAAAAAGGGCTCTGCGCTTACACCAGAAGGCTCCGCCGGAGTGACAGGTGCTTGAGCCAGGATGGAGTCGGGGAATTTGCGTACCTGCAAGGATTCGTGAGCCGTGCCTTCATCACGCGGCGGAGCGTGACGGGAATGCTCCACAAAACGTGGGCCCGGTATGGGGGCTTGCAGATCCACCGTCTCCACCTGTTCCTGCCGTGGCGAAGCAGATGGCTCGGGTGTCAAGCGCGGCTCGGTTTGAGCCGGCGCGGCGTGAGAGTGATAGGAAGGCTCAGGGGCTTGCTCATCAATGACTTCTTCAAAGCCATCGAAGATATGCGCACATTGAATGCAGCGTATATAGCCCCGACGACGTTGCAGCGTTTCTACACTGGCTGCAAACGATGTCCCACAACGGGGGCAGCGAGTCTTTAGCTCCATGAACTCACCTTAAGTTCTGCCGTCTTATAACGGGCGTTGACCAGCCAAACACACCCAGCCATCGCGTTCCTGCCAGACCGACATGGGCAGGTAAGCGGAATAGACCTCGATCATTTCCTCGGCCTGCCAATCGTAAATACCGGACAGAATCAGATGCCCGCCCGGTTTGACTCGATTAGCCAGCATGGGGGCCAGCATACGCAGGGGATTGGCCAGAATATTGGCAACGACCAGATCGGTTTGCCCGGTGGGCATGGCATCGGGCAGCAAGCCTTCAACCTCGACCTGATTGACTTGCGCATTGTAGCGCGTGGCAATCACGGCCTGCTCGTCAATGTCCACACCCACGGTATGGCCAGCGCCCAGCTTGCGGGCCGCAATCGCCAAAATGCCGGAGCCGCAACCGTAGTCCAGTACCGTCTGACTCGCTTGCACATGATGCGCCAGCCAGTCCAGACACAAGTGCGTCGTGGGGTGGCTGCCGGTACCGAAGGCCAGGCCGGGGTCCAGTTCGATGCGAACCAGACCGTCATCGCCTTCCTGGGCGACAGGCAGGTCCTCGTCGTCCTTGTGCCAGCTGGGCACAATCAGGATACGATCGCCCACCGGAATGGGGCCGAACTGCGACTGTGTCAAACGAACCCAATCCTCGTCGGGCACTTCGCGCACGCTCCACTGAGCCTTTGCAGGATCCAGCACACCGGCTTCAAAAAGTGGTTGCAACAACTCTTCTGGCTCCAGCTCCTCGGGCAGCAAGGCCACCACCCGATTTCGGTCCCAGGCCAGCACATCCGGTTCGATACCAGGTTCGCCAAACAGGGGCTTTTCCTGGTCGGTATCTCCATCGGCATCTTCCACCGACACCGACAAGGCGCCCGCTTCAAGCAAGGCATCGGACAAGCGCTCGGCCTCGTGTTCCTGGCAGCTCAGTAAGAGTTCACGCATACATAGTTTCCATAAAGCAAAACAGGGGGCTCGCCCCTGTTTTACATAGTCATCATTCTTGTCAGGTCAGGCCTGTGGCCTGACCTGTTGCTGCCCTTACTTGCTACGTTGGGCCAGCTTTTGTTCCAGGTAGTGAATGCTGGTGCCGCCTGCCTTGAAGCTGGCGTCCTGCATCAATTCCCGGTGCAGATCCACGTTCGTCTTGATCCCTTCCACCACCATTTCGGACAAGGCAATGTCCATACGGGCAATGGCTTGCTCGCGCGTCTTACCGTAGGTAATCAGCTTGGCAATCATGGAATCGTAGTACGGCGGCACGGTGTAGCCGGTGAACACGTGCGAGTCGATACGCACGCCAGGGCCACCGGGAGTGTGCCACTTGGTAATCAAGCCTGGGCTTGGTACGAAGTTGAATGGATCTTCCGCGTTGATACGGCACTCGATCGAGTGACCTTCAAACTCGATGTCACGCTGGCGCAGCACGAACTTCTCGCCTGCGGCCACTTTGATCTGTTCCTGGACCAGATCAATGCCGGTGATCATTTCGGTGATGGTGTGCTCGACCTGAATACGGGTGTTCATCTCGATAAAGAAGAACTCGCCGTTTTCGTACAGGAATTCAAACGTACCAGCACCGCGGTAACGCATGCGACGGCAGGCATCAGCACAACGCTCGCCGATGCGTTCGATCAGGCGCCGTGGAATACCTGGAGCCGGTGCTTCTTCAATCACTTTCTGGTGACGGCGCTGCATGGAGCAGTCGCGCTCACCCAGCCAGACGGCATTGCGATCACCATCAGCCAATACCTGAATTTCGATATGGCGTGGATTCTCGAGGTACTTTTCCATGTAGACCTCGGGATTATTGAACGCAGCGGCGGCTTCGGTTTTGGTCGTGGCAACGGCCGTCAGCAAAGCGGCTTCGGTGTAGACCACGCGCATACCGCGACCACCACCACCGCCAGAGGCCTTGATGATGACCGGGTAGCCCACTTCACGGGCAATGCGCACGATTTCTGCGGGATCGTCGGGCAAGGCGCCATCCGAACCGGGAACCACAGGCACACCGGCCTCGATCATGGCTTTTTTGGCCATGACCTTATCGCCCATCGTGCGGATGTTCTCGGGACGTGGGCCGATAAAGACAAAACCGCTCTTTTCGACACGATCAGCGAAGTCCGCGTTTTCAGCCATAAAGCCATAGCCAGGGTGAATGGCTTCCGCATCGGTGACTTCTGCTGCCGAGATAATGGCAGGCATGCTCAGGTAGCTGTCACGGGCTTGGGCGGGGCCAATACACACGGCCTCGTCGGCCAGACGCACGTACTTGGCACCACGATCAGCTTCAGAATAAACGACGACTGTCTTGATACCCATCTCGCGGCAAGCGCGCTGGATACGCAAGGCAATTTCGCCCCGATTGGCGATTAGGATTTTTTCAAACATATCATCAACCGATGACGAACAGAGTCTGACCGTATTCCACCGGCCCGCCGTTTTCAACCAGGATTTCCTTGATCACGCCGGATTTGTCGGCTTCGATCTCGTTGAGCAGCTTCATGGCTTCAATAATGCACAAAGGCTCGCCTTCCTTGACCGTTTGGCCCACTTCCACAAAAGGAGCAGCGCCTGGGCTGGGAGCACGGTAGAAGGTGCCAACCATAGGAGCCTTGACGGCGTGGCCCTCGGGAACGGCCGGTGCTGCGGGAGCAGCGGCTGGAGCGCCAGCGGCGGGGGCTACCACCTGAGCTACGGGAGCCTCAGGAGCATAGACAACGGGAGCTGCCGAGCTTTGCGAAAATTTAACAATGCGAACCTTGTCATCACCTTCAGTGATTTCCAGTTCGGCAATGCCAGACTCGGCTACCAGATCGATCAGGGTTTTGAGTTTTCTAAGATCCATGCGTACTTCCCGCAACGCCGCACTAGCCACTGACTGGGTCAGGACGGCATTAAAAAAATATTGGTCAAAAAAACGAAACGAACCGCCTAACTATTCAAAGCAAACCGCAGGGCGGCTTCATAACCGTAGGCCCCCAAACCAACAATGACACCGCTAGCGATGTCAGAGAGATAGGAGTGGTGACGGAACGGCTCACGACGGTGAACATTGGACAGATGAACTTCAATAAACGGAATACCGACACCGGCAAGTGCATCCCGTATCGCCACGCTGGTATGGGTATAGGCCCCAGCATTGATCAGGATGAAATCGACGCCCTCGGTACGGGCTTGATGAATTCGATCGACGAGCCCGCCTTCGTGATTACTTTGAAAAAAATGACACTGCGCGCCATGCTGGTCGGCCAGCACCTGTAAACCACTGTTGATATCGTCGAGCGTCTGATGTCCGTAGACATCGGGTTCCCGGGTACCCAGCAGGTTGAGGTTGGGCCCATTAAGGACCAGGACATGTTTCGCCATAGCGGATTTTTCGTCAAGACAGACCGCCTTTTTACGCTAAATAACGTCATTTGTCCATAAACCTGCTTGGCTTACAAACAGTTAGCATTGGTCCAATCCCGTTTTAAACAGGGGTGGACCAGACCGGTAATTTGACGAAATTAAGCGAAAAAGTCGGCCAGTTAGCGTTGAGCTTTAATAACTTCGTCCAACTTTTCGGGATCTATCTGGCCCAAAATGCGTTCGCTGACCCGGCCGTTGCTGCCAAAGACTACGGTAAAGGGCAAACCGCCCTTTTTATTACCCACGCTGCGCATTTGTTTCAAGCCACCTGAACCGGCCAGCAAAATGTCGTAACTGACGGGCACGCGCTCCAGAAACTCGTTTACGTTATCCAGCGAGTCCACTGCAATGCCTACAAAGTTCACGTCCGGGTAACGTTTGTGCAATTCCTGCAGGTCCGGCATTTCCTTGACGCAGGGCGCGCACCAGGTGGCCCAGAAGTTGATCACCAGAGGCTTGCCCATATAAGTAGACAGCGCGCGATCTTCACCCTGAAGATCCTTGAAGCTTTGCGCCAGGAAAGGGTCTGAAGGCAGCAAACTGGCCCAAGGGGCGGGATGCAGGGCCCAAAGACTTGCACACACTAGCGATTTCTGCAGAAAAAGACGCCTACGCATACCGGCTCACACCTGAAAAAATATCATCTGGGGATGATAGCACCGGCCCTCACCAAAGCTCACGCATCAGATCAAACAGTCGTCTAGAATACAGGCCGGAGGATTGTCATGCACATACATATACTAGGAATTTGCGGCACATTCATGGGTGGTCTGGCCCTGATTGCCCGTTCAGCTGGCCACACGGTTACCGGTTGCGATGCCGGGGTCTACCCGCCCATGAGCACGCAGCTGGAAGAACAAGGCATCGAGCTTATTGAAGGCTTTGGCGCAGAGCAAACCAGGCTGGCCCCTGATCTCTATATAGTGGGCAATGTGGTTACGCGCGGTAATCCTCTGATGGAAGCGATTCTGGATCAGGGCCTGCCTTACACATCCGGACCGCAATGGCTGGGCGAGAACATCCTGCACAAGCAGCACGTTCTGGCGGTGGCCGGCACGCACGGCAAAACCTCCACCAGCTCCATGCTGGGCTGGATCCTGGAACAGGCCGATCTATCCCCCAACTTCCTGATCGGTGGCGTGGCCCCCGGCCTGGGCGTCTCGGCACGCTTCAATCCTGAACAATCCTTGTTTGTGATCGAGGCCGACGAATACGACACCGCCTTTTTCGACAAGCGCTCCAAGTTTGTTCACTACCGCCCTCGCACGGCCATCCTGAACAATCTGGAATACGATCACGCTGATATCTTCCCTAATCTGCACGCCATCCAGACCCAATTTCACCATCTGGTGCGTACCATCCCCTCCACCGGGCTGATTCTGCGTCCCACCCACACCCCCAGCCTGGACGAAACCCTGGCCCGTGGATGCTGGACGCCGGTTGAACAGTTTGGCCCCGACGGAGATTGGGACAGCAAGGCAATCAGCGCCACCTCTTTCGACGTGATGTTCAAAGGCCAGTCCCAAGGCATCGTCCAATGGACACTGACCGGCGAACACAATCGCCTGAACGCTCTGGCCGCCATCGCCGCTGCCCACCATGTGGGCGTCAAATCTGAACAGGCTTGCGCGGCACTGAGCCAATTCGCTGGCATCAAGCGCCGCATGGAAGTGCGTGGCGTGGTCAATGACATTACCGTCTACGACGATTTTGCCCATCACCCTACCGCCATTGCTACTACGCTAGCCGGTTTGCGCAGCCAGACAGGTAAAGCCACCCGAATTCTGGCCGTGCTGGAGCCACGCTCCAACACCATGAAGCTGGGTGCCATGGCTGCCCGCCTGCCCGGTTCGCTGGAAGATGCCGACCTGGTTTTTTGCTACGGCGAGACCCAGGGCAAGCACGCGCTGGGTTGGGATGCGGCCAAGGTCCTGGCTCCTTTAGGGGATCGCGCCACAGCGTGGAATGATTTGGATAAAATGGTTCAGGCCATTGTTCAGGCCAGCCAGCCCGGCGATGCCATTGTCGTGATGAGTAACGGCAGCTTTGGCGGCATTCATCAGCGCCTGCTGGATCAACTGTCACGCTGACCCTCTTCTCTATATAGCAGGTGCCTCCATGATCCTCTATCTACACGGCTTTCGTTCCTCGCCTTCGTCCTACAAAGCGCAGCGCCTGAAACAAACCATGCAGGACAGGGGCTTGCTGCACCTGTGGCGCTGCCCGCAATTGCCCGCCAGCCCGGCCCAGGCCATTGCCATGTGCAAGCGCATTGTGGACACGGAAATGCAGGCAGGCATGAGCGCCGATCAATTGTGTGTGATCGGCTCCTCGCTGGGCGGTTACTATGCCAGCCACCTGGCGCAGCACTATCACAGCCGCGCCGTGCTGCTTAACCCGGTGGTCTACGCAGGGCGCGATCTGGCTACGCAGGTGGGCGAGCATGTCTGTTATCACTCGCCCGACCCGTTTCACTTCCTGCCCGACTATGTGGATGAACTGAACGACATTCACGTACCACGCCCCAGCGATCCCCAGCGCTTTTACCTGCTGGCCGCCAAAGGTGATGAAGTCCTGAACTGGCGCGAGATGGCGGACTGGTACAAAGGCAGCCAAGGTCACATTCTGGAAGGCGGAGATCACGGCCTGACCGACTTTGATCCCTGGATCAACGAAATTTTGCGCTTTGCCCTGCAACAACCTTAACTATCTTTACCGGATGGCCAGCACCATCCAGATGGAAAATCATGTACGTCCTTTTTGAAGACAGCGGTAATTTCAAAGCAGAAAAAATATTTTCTGACAGCGATACCACCATGCAGGTGGAATCCGCGTCTGGCAAACGCAGCAAAATAAAGAAAAACAGCGTTCTATTTACCTTCGAGCAGCCCGCCCCGGCAGAACTGCTGGAAAAAGCCCAAGCGCTGGCCGAATCCCTGGATATCAATTTTTTATGGGAATGCGCCCCCCAGGAGGAGTTTGAAGCGTCCACGCTGGCACAGGATTATTTCGGTCACGCGCCCAGCGCTGTCGAAAAAACCGGCACTATCTTTGCCCTGCACAGCGCACCCGCCTACTTTCACCGTCGTGGCAAAGGGCTGTACCGCCCTGCTCCGCCAGAAATTTTGCAAGCCGCTCTGGCCGCCATTGAAAAGAAACGCCTGCAGCAAGAGCAAATCCAGACCTGGGCCGAACAGATGATCAAGGGCGAACTGCCGCCCGAAGTTGCCGAGAAAGCCAGCACCTTCCTGACTCAGCCAGACAAGAACACGCTGGAGTGGAAAGCGTTTGATCAGGCCCAGAAAGAACTGGGTGTCAGCACGGAAAAGCTGCTGCTGTCGCTGGGTGCCTGGTCCAATCCACTGACTTTGCATCAACATCGCTTTTTGGCCGCGCACTTCCCCAAAGGGACAGGCTTTCCGGAGATTGCCCTGCAAAATTGGGGGCAGGACCTGCCCGAGGCCGATATCACCGCCTACTCGGTGGACGACGCCAATACGATTGAAATTGACGACGCCCTGTCCGTCCAGCATCCGGAACCGGGCCGCCTGCGTATCGGGGTTCACATTGCCGTGCCTTCGCTGGCCTTGGCTCGTGGCAACGAGATCGACCAGATTGCCCGCAATCGCATGGCAACGGTATACACACCGGGCTACAAGATCCCTATGCTGCCGCCTGAGCTGATCACGCATTTCTCCCTGGATCAAGGGCAGACTCGTCCTACCCTGTCGCTGTATGTAGACGCCGACATCAGCACTGGTGAAATCCTGTCGCATCAGACTCGTCTGGAACGCATTACCGTGGCGGGCAACCTGCGCCAACACGAGCTGGACCCGCTCATCAGCGAAGACGCTCTGGCCGACGAAAACGCCGAACTGCCCTATGCACAATGGCTGCGTCCGCTATGGAACTTCTCGCGCCAACTGTCAGCCCAGCGTGAAGCCGTGCGAGGCAAACCGGAAAACAATAACCGTGTGGAATACAGCTTCGAGCTGGATGGCCCGCACGACGATCCAAACTCCATCATTCGTCTGGTGCCACGCGTGCGCAATGCGCCGCTAAGCCTGCTGGTGGCTGAATACATGATTCTGGCCAATCAGCTGTGGGGCGGTTTGCTGGCCGAGCACAATGTGCCCGGTATTTATCGCTCCCAGCAGTTCATGCGTACGCGTATGTCCACCACCCCCGGCCCGCACGAATCCATTGGGGTGCCGCAATACATCTGGTCGACCTCGCCTCTGCGCCGTTATGTGGACCTGATCAATCAGGGCCAGATTCTGGCGGCGGCCGAGCACGGCATCTCTGCACGTCTGGCCGCCCCCTTCCAACCCAAAGATGCGGATTTGTACGCCATTATTGGTGCCTTTGAATCGCAATACACGCAGTGGTCGGACTACCAGTCCTCTCTGGAGCGTTTCTGGTGCCTGCGCTGGCTGCAACAAAACGACATCAAGCAGGTACAGGCCAGCTTCATCAAGGAAGATCTGGTGCGCCTGACCAATGCGCCGCTGGTTCTGCACGTTCCTGGCCTGCCTGCACTGGAGCGTGGTCAGGAAGTGACGCTGGATCTACTGTCCTTTGACGAGCTGGCTTTGACGGTAGAAGCCCGTTTGCGCTCGGTTGCCACGGCTGACTGACGACCATGAGCCAGCTCGACCGCCGCCACGCGTCCAAAGACTATTTGTGGCTGGCGGTCGCCCTTTCGGCACTGATCCATCTTTTGCTGATCTTCTGGCCGACTCGCGCGCCCTCGCCCGCTCCGACCAACAGTCTGGATGTAGCACTGGTCAATTTCAGCACCGACTCCGCACCATTAAGTCCTCAACTCTTGGCGCAGCTGAATCTGGACGGTGGCGGAGAGCATCAGCAAGGACAGGCCAGCAATCCTTTGCCGCTGACTGATCCCAACCTGCCCAACCAGTTAGTGCTGGAGGCCTTGCGTGCGCGCCAGCAAAGCCTGGAAGCCGAACAGCAGCGCCTGCTGGGGGAACTGGACAGTCAGGACAAAGTGCCTCCCTCCACACCCAGTCCTGAATATATCGGTGCCTCCATTGAGCCTGGTCCGGACGACCATGACTTGGCCCCCAAAGTTCAAAATAGCCAACTGGCAATCTTGCGTGAGCAGATTCGGGAGCAGCAACGCCAGCCCCGTTACCACTACGTGGGCCCCAGCGCCAAAGCCAGCGAGCAAGCCCAATACCTGGACCAGTGGCGTCAAAAAGTTGAACAAACTGGTACACGCCACTACCCGCAACAGGACGGCAAGCAGCTATACGGCCAGTTGCAAATGACGGTTTATATCCGGCGTGATGGCAGCCTGCTGCGCGCCCAGATCACTCAGCCCTCAGACCAAGCCGCCTTGAATCTGGCCGCACGCCGCATTGTGGAACTGGCCGCCCCTTTTGCCCCCTTGCCCGAGCAGTTGGCCCCCGGAGCAGATGTGCTCGTCATTACCCGCAGTTGGAGCTTTACCCATGACAGGCTCAGTATGCACAGCACAGATACGCAGTAAGACGGTATTGTCCACAGCAAGCTCAAGCGAAAGCAGACCCTGAGGTAAAATACCTGCTTTCAGCCTGGGTGCTGACACCTCATAACAAGACAAGCATCGCTTAACCATGCCCGACACGACTCCCGCCAAGCGCTACGGCGTTATTGGTCACCCTATCGAGCACAGCCGCTCCCCACAAATCCATACGCAGTTTGCCAGCCAGTTCAACCTTGCCTTGAGCTACGAGCGCATCCTGGCACCACTGGATGGCTTTAGCACCACGGTGGAAGCGTTTTTCAAGGACGGCAGCGGCCTGAACGTAACCTTGCCCTTCAAAGAACAGGCTTACGATCTGGTCGGCCCGCGCTTGAGCCGTCGTGCTCGCATGGCTGGTGCCGTCAATACGCTGTGGTTGGAAGAGGGGCAGTTGCATGGCTGCAATACCGATGGCGTGGGCCTGTGCTCGGATCTGCTGCGTGTTGGCCACAACCCGGAAGGCAAGCGTATCCTGCTGATCGGTGCGGGTGGTGCCTCGCGCGGAGTGGTGTTTCCCTTGCTGGAAGCCGGTTGCGAAATGCTGCACATCATCAATCGCACCAGCGCCAAAGCCTACGACATCCGCGAACAGGTCGTTGCCCTGGACCCGGATGCCTCGCGCCGCCTGAGTGCGGGCGGTCTGGATGACCACTGTGGCGACTGGGACATTGTAATCAATGCCACTTCGGCCAGCCTGAACCAGAATCTACCCGAACTGCCGGACGCCCGTTACCGCAGCAACTCCCTGGCCTACGATATGTTCTATGCCAGTGAACCCACTGCCTTCATGCGTGCCGCCGAGCAAGCCGGTGCCACACATAGCAAAGATGGCCTGGGCATGCTGGTGGGTCAGGCAGCCGCCAGCTTTCAGATCTGGCACGGCGTAGAGGCCGATGTCGAACCCGTACTGGCCAAGCTGCGCCAGGACATCGGGCAAGTCTGACGTGCGTCGCCTTCTGGCCCATCCCTGGAAACTGGCTGGCCTGGCCGTTCTGGCTGTGGCCGTCGGTGTTCTGCTTTATCAGATCGCCCTGTTCCTGATGGTGCTCTGGTATAGCGTGGTGCCACCTCGCATGACCACCTTCATGGCGGCAGAACAGGGCCAGTTGCGCAGCGCCAATGCGGATGCCGAACTGCGCTACCAATGGGTCCCTTACGACAAGATCAGCGCCAATTTGAAACGCGCGGTGATTGCCTCCGAAGACTCGAACTTCCTGAACCATTCGGGTGTCGAATGGGATGCCATCCGTAAAGCCTGGGAATACAACCGTCGCCAGTCAGAAAAGGGCTCTGCCCGCCGTCGCGGTGGCTCTACCATTTCCCAGCAATTGGCCAAGAATCTGTTTCTGTCGGAATCACGCAGTTATCTGCGTAAAGGTCAGGAATTGATTCTGACCTATATGATTGAAACCGTCATGAGCAAGGAACGCATTCTGGAGCTGTACCTGAACGTCGCCCAATGGGGGGAAGGCGTTTTTGGCGCCCAGGCGGCGGCACGCCACTACTTCAAGGTGGATGCGGCCAGGCTCAGTGCCATGCAGGCCGCCCGTCTGGCAGGCATGCTGCCCAACCCGGCCTACTATGACAAAAACCGTAACAGCCCCTATTTGCAATCGCGCACGCGCACCATCAGTCAACGTATGCGACAAGTCGCTATTCCCTGACTGCAATCCGCATTTTTGTTAAGCTAGCCACGTCTTTCCTGGGCCCTATTTTCATGCGCACCGCACGCCGCTATCTCGCTTCCGAAATCTATCGCTCCAGCGCCGTGGTGCTGATTGCCCTGCTTGGCCTGTTTACCTTTTTCGCCCTGATTGAAGAGCTGGACAAGGTCGGTTCCAAATTCACCCTGATGAATCTGTTTTACATCCAGGCCCTGGAACTGCCCACCCGTTTGTACGACCTGCTACCCATCGGTTTGCTGATTGGCGCCACCCTGGCCCTGGCCAGTCTGGCACAACGTAATGAACTGGTGATTTTGCGTGCATCGGGCGTCAGCGGCCTGCACATGATGCTGATGCTCTGGACCATTACCCTGCCCCTGGTAGGTGGTGCGTTTGTGCTATCCGAGTACGTCACCCCCATGGCCGAGATCAAATCCAGTGAACAAGGCATGGCCTTGCTGGGCCGCTCCGGTGGGGGACGCCTGGACAGCGGGTACTGGTTCAAGGAAAACAATGACAATGGCGGGGTGCGCATCATCAATATTGCCAACCTGCAAGGCGATGGCAAGGTAAGCGATGTCAGCGTGTTCGACTTCTCGGATGGACAACGCCTGAGTGGAATGACCCAAGCGCCCAGCGGGCAGTTTCACAAGAACCAGCTGGACTTGCAGGACGTTACTGAGACCCACGTCAATGAACAGGCCCACACGGCTCTGTCACAGGATAAGGCACCCGATCAAGCACTGGTCAAAATTGAAAAACGCCCAACCCTGACGCTGACCACCACGCTAACGCCGGATCGACTGATTGCACGCGTCGTGACTCCCGAGCGCATGTCCATTCTGGACCTGAAGGATTACATCGGCTATCTGGACGCCAACAAGCTGCAAACCAAACGTCAGGTTGTGGCCCTGTGGCGCAAAGTTGCCTATCCCTTCACCTTGCTGGTCATGATCACTATTGCTGCGCCTATCGGCTTCATGCAGACCCGCCACGGCGGTGTGGGCACCAAGGTCTTTACCGGTATCTTGCTGGGCGTGGGCTTTTTCATGATCAACCAGCTGGCCTTGAACGTGGCCATGCTCAGCAATCTGGCGCCGTGGGTCACGGCCCTGGTTCCGAACCTGATCGCCATGGCCATGGCCTTGAGTGCGCTTATCATGATGGAAAACCGGCACAACCGGCGTCGTCGCAACTCCAGCACAACCAACTAAATCATGTCCTTAGCTACTTCCCCCGCCATCTGGGCGATTGGTGATATTCAAGGCTGCTGCCGCCCCCTGGACAGCTTGCTCAGCCATCCTGATGTTGCAGCCGACAGCCAGGCCAAATTCTGGTTTGCAGGCGATCTGGTCAACCGTGGCCCGGACTCTCTGGGAGCGTTGCGCCTGATTCGTTCTCTGGGCGATCGCGCCGTCTGCGTGCTGGGCAACCACGACATTCACTGTCTGGCAGTTGCTGCCGGGGTACGCAAATCCGGCAAGCAGGATACCTTGCAGGAACTGCTGGCTGCGCCGGACGCACAAGAGCTGCTGGACTGGCTGCGACACCAGCCCCTGGCTCATTACGAACATGGACATTTGATGGTTCATGCCGGTGTGCATCCCGACTGGAGCCCGGAGCAAACGCTGGGCTACGCCCACGAACTGGAAGCGCTTCTGCGCGCCGATGATTGGCAAGACAAGATTATCGAATTGTTCGGCAATCACCCGGATCGTTGGGATGCCAAGCTAGAAGGTTACGACCGCCTGCGCGCCATTGTCAGTACCCTGACCCGCATGCGCATGTGCGAGGTGAATGGCCGCATGGACTTCAAGCACAAGGGTGCGCCGGATGCCGAATCGGGTTTGCTGGCGTGGTTTGAATTGCCAAATCGTGCCTGTGCCCAGGTACCTATTATTTTTGGTCATTGGTCTACACTAGGCTTGCTGAATACGCCTACCGTAATCAGTCTGGATACCGGCTGCGTCTGGGGTCGTCAGCTTAGCGCTGTACGCCTGCAAGACCGGCATCTGGTTCAGATCCACTGCCCGGAAAGCAAGAAACCGGGCTAAGCCTGTCAGGCCTCGACGGTGACAGCCTCGGGGCACACGATCGCACGAATCTGTTCACGGGCGTTTTGTGCCGTTTGTGAGCGCCCCCATTGCGTACAGGACTGAGCAGGCATCAGATCCAGAAAATGGCAGTGCACGGAAACATGGCGGGCGCTGAGCAACACCCAGATATTGCCAACCAGAGACTGCTCACCCACAAAGGCAAAACGCTCGCTGCGCTGGCCTTTCTGTTCAAACACCAAAGCAACAGGTTGGATATCTACATTCAAGCTGATGGCGGTCTCAAACAGGCTGGCATGAAAAGGCTGTACATCCAGCCCCGTCGAAGTCGTACCTTCCGGGAACAGGCCCACGGCATCACCACGCTCGAAACACACGGCCATTTGCTGGCTGACGACCTGAATGGCACGTCGCTGCCCACGCTCGATGAAAACCGTACCGGCACCCGCAACCAACCAGCCAATGACCGGCCAGCGGCGAATATCGCTTTTTGCAATGAAAGAAGTGCAGCGCACGCTGTTAAGGACAAAAATGTCCAACCAGGAAATATGGTTGGACACATACAGCACCGAGCGATCCTGGACGGCCTGGCCATGCTGGAGCACGCGCACGCCACAGATCAGCATCAAGAGGCGCGACATGCGCAGCACCATGACGCGGCGTCCGCCTGGACGCAATACCGGAAAAAGCAGACCGACGCTTAACAAGCCGACCACGATCCACACAATCAGAACGACAGCGCGCCAACTAAAACGAAATAAACTAATCAAAAGGCTGCAACCTTATAGAGGGCTCAGGCCGGTGGCAGGCTGTCCAGATATCGCTGCAGGATCACGCAAGCTGCCATGGCATCATCATCGTCATTATTGCCCAGCAATTCTTGAGCCTCCATGCTGGAGCCCCGCTCATCGACCAGGTCTACTGCAACGCCATAGCGACCGTGCAGCTGGTTGGCAAAACGCCGACACCGCAGCGAAGCATACTGCTCGCCGCCATCCAGGGTCAAAGGCAAACCTACCACGACGCGATCGGGCTGCCACTCCTTGAGCAAGGCCTCGATCGCCGCAAAGCGCTGTTCCCGTGTCACGGGCCGCAAAATCGTATAAGGGCGGGCCTGGCGCGTCAAGGTGTTGCCCAGCGCCACGCCAATTTTTTTCAGGCCATAGTCAAAAGCCAGCAAGGTTTGTGCCGAGCTGACCGTTGACGGTGTTTCGTGTTCAGGCATGGCCCGCAGCACCTGTCAGGGTAAAAGGACTGATTCCCAGCAAAGCCAGGGCGCGATCATAGCGCTCCCCAACCGGGGTAGAGAACAGGATTTCATGGGTGGCCTTGATGCTCAGCCAGGCATTGTCGGCCATCTCGCTTTCCAGCTGACCGGCGCCCCACCCGGCATAGCCCAGCGTAACCAGCATATGCACTGGCCCCTGGCCTTGAGCCACATCCTGCAGCACATCGCGGGAGGTTGTCAGGGTCAGATCACCCACCCCCAGGCTGGAGGTATAGGTTTTGTCAGAATCATGGAGAACAAAGCCGCGATCCGTTTGCACGGGCCCACCGAAGTAGACGGAGGTCGCGGCCAGATCAGCCCGGTTTTCCACGTCCACCTCGATGCGAGACAGCAATTCAACCAGGCTCAGATCCGTTGGTCGATTAATGACCAGGCCCAAAGCACCTTGTTCATTATGTTCACAGACATAAATCACCGTATCGGCCAAGCTGCCCGAAACCACACCGGGCATGGCAAGTAACAGGTGGTGCGTTAGATCAGCGCTTTCTTGGATTAGCGGGGACTGGCTAGTGGCACTCATACACACCTCCCGTCAAAACAAACCACCTTGGAACTTGAGATGATCACACTTGGATCATTTCGAAGTCTTCCTTACGAGCGCCGCATTCGGGACAGACCCAGTTCGGAGGGACATCTTCCCAGAGTGTGCCCGGCGCAATGCCTTCCTCAGGCAAACCTGCTTCTTCATCATAAATCCAGCCGCAAATCAGGCACATCCACGTACGCATAGTATTCCTACTGTATTTGTAAACATAGTCCGATCCGCGTGCAAATCGGGGCAATCCATTAAAATGGAGTTCATATTACTAAATTACTCAACCCGTGACATCCAGAGCCGTGCTGGCCCTGCATGTGTATCCAAGACAAGATGGCTGCTGAAATCAAAAATTCAAGTCCTGCCCTGGCGCTCGTGCTGGCTCCTTATGACCCAAGCGGTGGAGCCCACCTGCCTGCCGATTCAATCACTGGCGCTCATCTGGGCTGCCATATCGTCAGTGTGCCAACCGCCCTGCTGGTACGCGATAGCGCCCAGCAGGAAAACATCCAGACCCTGGCAGAAGACATTGCCGACGACCAGGCGCGCTGCTTGCTGGAAGACATGAACATCCAGGCCATCAAGTGCGGACCTGTCTACAGCCCTGAAATCGCCAGCATGGTGGCCGAGCTATGCTCTGACTACCCTGAACTGCCCCTGGTCCTGCACCTGAGCGCCATGCCCACGGGCCTGGACGAACTGGATGCGGACGACGCTCTTGATGCCAGTTTACGCCTGCTCCTGCCGCTGAGCTCCTTATTATTGATCGACCATCCCAGTCTGGAGCGCTGGCAAGCCGACGAGTTGCTGGGCGACACCCCGGATGCCGTGGAAACCTTGTTGAACAACGGTGCCAATGCCGTACTGGTGACGGGCGTGCCAGGGACCGCCGGGCAGTGGCACACACGTTTCCAGGGTCACCATGGCCGACTGGACTACAGCATGCCGCTGGATGGCGGCCTGCGCCAGCAGGACATAGACAGTTTGCTGGCTACCGCCTGCCTGAGCTTTCTGGCTCAAGGTCACGAGCTGGATAACGCGGTAGAATCAGCCTTGTTGCATCTGCAGGCACGCGCCAGCAACACCTTCCAGCCCGGTATGGGCCATCGCCTGTTCAACCCTGTTGCTCCCCAAGATGACTGACCCCACCACCTTGCGCTTTCCCGCCGGTCTTTACGGCGTTACTCCCGAATGGGACGACACCGCCCGCTTGTTGAACGCCGTGCGTGCCGCTCACGAAGGTGGTTTGCAGGTTCTGCAGTTCCGTCGCAAGAACGGCCCGGAACCAATCCGCCAGCAGCAACTCAAAGAGCTGATCAAGCTGTGCCTGTCCCTGGATTTGCCGCTATTGGTAAACGACCACTGGAGCTGGGCGCAAGAGTTTGACGTGCAAGGCGCACACCTGGGCAAAAGCGATGGCGAACTGACCCAGGCCCGTCAGGCACTGGGGCCGCAAGCCCTGCTGGGACGCTCCTGCTACAACAGTCTGGATCTGGCGCGCCAGGCTCTGGCAGACGATGCAGACTACATTGCCTTCGGAGCCATGTATCCCTCCAGCGTCAAACCCGAAGCGCCACCGGCTGAACTGAACACCTTGCGTCAAGCAAGACTGCTTTGCCAAGAACAAGAACACGAGGGACGGCGTGCTGCCATTGTTGCGATTGGCGGCATCACACCCGAGAAAATGCCCGAACTGCTGGAAGCAGGGGTCGATAGCGTTGCCGTTATCAGCAGCCTGTTTGAAACCAGCGATATACGCGCCACGGCGCAACGTTTTACCGACTACTTTCACGCCCAGGCCCCGTCGCGCTTTGTGCGCTGATCCCTTGCCTGGCCTTGACCTTTTCACCTCTGGATTCTTGCCTCATGTCCCGTAACTCCGAACTTTTTGAACGTGCCTGCAAAGTCATCCCCGGCGGCGTCAACTCGCCCGTCCGTGCCTTCGGTTCCGTGGGCGGTACACCCTGCTTTGTCGAACGCGCCCAAGGCCCTTACATCTGGGATGCAGACGGCCAGCAATACACGGACTACGTAGGCTCCTGGGGGCCGGCCATTCTGGGCCACTCCGATCCGGACGTTATCAAGGCCGTACAGGAAGCCGCCGTACACGGCCTGTCCTACGGTGCGCCTACCGAAGGCGAGGTCGTGCTGGCTGAAACCCTGACCAAGATGCTGCCGTCCATCGAGCAAGTGCGTCTGGTCAGCTCCGGCACCGAAGCCACCATGAGCGCCATTCGTCTGGCCCGTGGCTTTACTGGCCGCAACACCATCATCAAATTTGAAGGCTGCTACCACGGCCACGCCGACAGCCTGCTGGTCAAAGCCGGTTCCGGCCTGCTGACCTTTGGCAACCCAACATCCGCAGGCGTACCGGCCGAGTTTGTGGGCCACACCCTGGTTCTGGACTACAACGATCTGGACGCCGTGCGCGATGCTTTCAAACAAAAAGGCAGCGAAATCGCCTGCATTATTGTTGAGCCTTTTGCCGGCAACATGAACCTGGTGCGCCCAGCCCCCGGCTTTCTGGAAGGCTTGCGTGAACTGTGTACCGAATACGGCGCCGTACTGATTTTTGACGAAGTCATGACGGGCTTCCGCGTTGGCCCTCAAGGCGTACAAGGTCTGACCGGCATTCGACCTGACCTGACCACATTGGCCAAGGTGATTGGTGGCGGTATGCCCGTTGGTGCTTTCGGTGGTCGCCGCGACATCATGCAATGCGTCGCTCCCGTCGGTGGCGTTTACCAGGCAGGCACCCTGTCCGGTAACCCTGTCGCTGTGGCGGCTGGTCTGGCCACCTTGAAGAAACTGGCTCAACCCGGCTTCTACGACACCCTGACCGCCAATACGGCCAACTTGATTCAGGGCCTGAAAGCGGCTGCGAAAGACGCCGGTGTGCCCTTCACCGCCGACCACCAGGGCGGCTTGTTCGGCATCTACTTCAGCGAGAACGTCCCTACCTCCCTGGCCGAAGTCTCGGCTGGCGACATCGAACGCTTCAAGCAGTTCTTCCACGCCATGCTGAACAAGGGTGTGTACTTTGCACCATCAGCCTTTGAAGCCGGTTTTGTATCGGTACAGCACACCTCCGACATTACCGACGCAACCGTGCAAGCGGCCCGCGAAGTTTTTGCTACTTTCAAGAACTAAACGCTCCGGACACAAAAAAGCGGGCCTAAGCCCGCTTTTTTATTGCCTGGTGACTCAGTCCTGCGCCATCTGACGCAGCACAAAGCGCTGCAACTTGCCTGTTTCAGTACGAGGCAAGGAAGCCACAAACTCGATGGCACGCGGGTATTTGTAGGGAGCGGCATTCTCCTTCACAAAATCCTGCAGCTTTTTCTTGAGCTCATCGCTGCCGGTAAAGCCGGGCTTGAGCACAATGAAAGCCTGCACAATCTGGCCACGCTCTTCGTCCGCAGCACCCACCACGCCACACTCGGCAACAGCCTCGTGCTTGAGCAAGGTACCTTCCACCTCTGGGCCGGCAATGTTGTAGCCCGAGGAAACAATCATGTCGTCGTTACGGGCCTGGTAATACAGGTAGCCGTCCTCGTCCATCTTGAAGGTGTCACCAGGGAAATTCCAACCGCCCTGAACAAACTGCTTCTGACGTTCATCGTTCAGATACTTGCAGCCTGTTGGGCCTTTCACGGCCAAGCGGCCTACCGTACCGACCGGCACCGGATTCAGATCATCGTCCAGAATCGTGGCGACATAACCAGGCACCACTTGACCAATCGCACCGGCCCGCACTTTTTCTGGTGGACTGGACACGTACACGTGAATCATTTCCGTGCCACCAATACCGTCCGTCATCTCGATGCCGCTGGCCTGTTTCCAAAGCTGACGCGTTGCATCGGGCAAGGCTTCGCCTGCCGACACGGTGGCACGCAAGCTGGCCAAGGAATAACGGTCCACCAAACCAGCCATCTGACGATAGAAGGTGGGCGCGGTAAAGCTCATGGTCACTTTGAAGCGGTCAATCATGCCCAGCAGATCGGACGGTGTCAGACGCTCCAGCAAGACAGTCGATGCCCCCACACGCAGCGGAAAGCACAGCAGACCACCCAGGCCGAAGGTAAAGGCCAAAGGAGGCGTACCGCAGACCACATCATCCGGGGTCAAACGCAGCACGTGGCGCGAGAAGGTATCGCACATTGCCAGCACATCACGATGGAAGTGCATGCAACCTTTGGGCTGGCCAGTCGTACCGCTGGTGAAAGCGATCAGACAAATATCGTCAGCCGCGGTATCGCAAGCAGTGAACGCTTCGGGCTTGTCAGCCAGCAAGGCTTCCAGACCATTAGCGCTTTCATCGTTAAAGCACAGCAGTTGCTTCAGAACGGGCGTGTAGGAATCGTGCGCGGAGTCCATGCAATGCTCCAGCTCTTCGCGCAGGCGCTCATCACACAGGGCGGCATGAATCTCGGCCTTGTCCAGAATGGTCTTCAGTTCCACGGCACGCAACAAAGGCATGGTGGGAACCGTCACCAGACCGGCCTTGATGCTGGCCAACCAGCAAGCGGCCATCATGGGGTTATTGGGGCCACGCAGCAAAACCCGGTTGCCGGGCACCAGCTTCAGATCCTCAACCAGAACATGAGCAATACGGTTGGTCAGCACGTCCAGCTGCTTGTAGGTCAGGCTGCGATTCTCATCGCCCTGTGCCCACTGCAAAGCCACGCGATCACCATGCCCCGCTGCTACCTGCTCCCCCAACAACGCGACAGCGCAATTAAGACGAGCGGGATAGTCCACATCCGGATTTCCTTCCAGCAACATCTCCGGCCACCACTCCATGGGTGGCAGATTGTCGCGTGCAAAGGTATCAAGGTGCGCTGAACGTTCCATCCTTATCTCCTGCGTAGATTACGCCCCACTCAGGCGTAGACCCTGATCCATCAAAGGCGCCAGCCAAATTGGCAAGGTCTATATTGTTTAGTTCTAAAGGATATTAGCAAAAAAAACGCTTCAGTATCAGCAATCCCGACTACGGGTTATCCGCAGTAGCGCATCATCCTCAGCTGTTTCAGGGGTATCCTGAACTGGCCCGTAAATCTCTGATGTTCTTGCCTGTGCAACGCAAAATTCAATAATAAATTTCAGGATACGAGAAACAAATCGATCCACAGCATGCCTATTTTTCAATTAAGAAAAATTACTGCAGGCATTATTTTTGAAACAAAAAAAAGTATCAAAAATAGCAGGAAAATGATTAGGCAAATGAACGATACAGAAGCAAATGCCTTATACTTCAACTAAATAATCACTTGCATTTAGCCAGCTTATCGCATCGGGTCAAAGTAAGAGCGCCGACCCAGGAGTATTCAAAGCCACGGTTGAAAAAGTAAATAGCAGACAAGAGTTTGCATTTTTTTACTCAATGCTTTGTCACCCTTGCCAGCGCTTTCTATCAAGTTGATTAATTTAAGCTTAAAAACGAATTTACTTTGATCTGTCGCAATGTCAAACTTCGAACCAGCCCCTAAGATACCTTCCAAGCTAACCCAGCTTGCTCATGGCTGCGGTCTGCGTCCTTCAAAGCTAAATATTTTGGACATGCACCATTAAGGCAAGCTATCTATGATCATGAACGATATCCCCGCTTCCGCCGTCGCCGATGCCGCTCCCGACTTGGAAAGCCGTGCCCACAGCGACGACCACTTCGACACCCGACTGTGGCTACGCTTGATGGCCTGCACCAATTTGGTCGAGGGCGAAATTCGCAGCCGTCTGCGTACTGAACACAGCACCACCCTGCCTCGTTTTGACCTGATGGCGCAATTACAACGTCAGCCCGCCGGCATGAAAATGAGCGAGCTGTCCCGCCACCTGATGGTCACCAACGGCAATATCACCGGCATTACGGACCAGCTGGAAAAAGAAGGCCTGGTCGAACGCATCAAGGTGCTCACCGATCGTCGCAGCTCCCTGATCCGCCTGACACCCAAAGGCAAGCGCCAGTTCAAGAAAATGGCCGCCTCCCACGAACAGTGGTTGCAGGAGATGTTTGCCAACCTGTCGGAAAAGGCACGCGCCAACCTGTTTGAAGCCTTGGGCGAACTCAAACTGATCACTCGCAACAACGTGGCCATGGCTGCCCGCGAAAGCTGATCAGGCCTGGCGACCAAAGCTATGCTCAGGCGGCTCAAAGCAAGTATCATTATTGCTTTGAGCCGCCTTTAACATTGTTTTTCGGATCGCGTCATGGCCGTCAATCTGTTCATCCCCTCTGAATCTGATATTCACCCCGTTGCCGGTGTCAAAATCGGTATTGCCGAAGCCGGTATTCGCAAGGCCAACCGACGCGACCTGACCGTGTTTGAATTGGCCCCCGGCACCAGCGTGGCCGGTGTGTTCACCACCAACCGTTTCCGTGCCGCTCCAGTGCAAGTGTGCGAAACGCACCTGGCTACCCACGATGGCATCCGTGCCCTGGTCATCAATACTGGCAATGCCAATGCAGGTACGGGTCAGCCTGGTCTGGAAAAAGCACAGCAAACGTGCAAAGAAGCCGCGCGTCTGCTGAACATCCTGCCCCAGCAAGTGCTGCCCTTCTCCACAGGCGTGATTCTGGAGCCCCTGCCTATGGATCGTCTGCTCGGTGCCCTGCCCGCCGCCGTGAACGATCTGGCCGACAACAACTGGTTCAATGCTGCCCACAGCATCATGACCACCGACACGCAGCCCAAAATCGTGTCCCGTCAAATTCAGCTGTCAGGTAAAACCGTGACCTTGACCGGCATCAGCAAAGGCGCGGGCATGATTCGCCCCAATATGGCCACCATGCTGGGTTACCTGGCCACTGACGCCGGCATTGCTCCCGAACTGCTGCGCGATATGTGCCGTCTGGCGGCGGACCGCTCTTTCAACCGCATTACGGTTGATGGCGACACCTCCACCAATGACTCCTTCATCATCATGGCAACTGGCCAGAGCGGTGTCACGGTAGAGTCCATCGCAGACCCGAACTACAACGCCTTGCTCGACGCTCTGGTGGATGCCTCGCGCGAACTGGCCCAGAAAATCGTGCGTGACGCCGAAGGCGCCACCAAGTTCATGACCATTCAGGTTGATGACGCCGGCTCCAGCGAAGAAGCTCTGAAAGTGGCTTACGCCATCGCCCATTCGCCTTTGGTCAAGACCGCTTTCTTTGCCTCTGACCCGAACCTGGGCCGCATTCTATGCGCCATCGGCTACGCAGGCATTAGCGACCTGGACGTCAACAAGCTGCGCCTGTGGCTGGGTGATGTACTGGTCGCCGTAAATGGCGGTCGCAATCCCGACTACCAGGAAGAGGACGGCCAGCGCGTCATGCAGGAAGCCGAGATTCTGGTCCGCGTATCCCTGGGTCGCGGACAACACAGCGAAACGGTCTACACCTGCGACTTCTCGCACGAGTACGTCACTATCAACGCGGACTACCGCTCTTGATAAAAAACCGCCTCCACCCAATCGGTGGAGACGGTTTTGCCATACGGACAAGCCCGCCACTGGCGGGCTTGTTCTATTTCTTGCCCATGCCCTTGACCAGCGAGAGCACCGCAAGAATCAGGAACACGACAAACAGGATCTTGGCAATCGAAGCAGCACCAGCGGCAATGCCACCAAAACCCAGCACAGCAGCCACGATAGCTACAATAAAAAAGATTACGGCGTAGTAAAGCATACGATTCTCCTCATCATCAGTACGTACAGGGACAGCACCTTGTCTGACGGGCCATCTCAACGACAGCTCATGAAATACCTACAGACAAAAAAGGTTCCCACCCGCTAACGGTCGTACTTGTCGTAGAAGTCTTTAACCTCACGCTCCGCCTCTTCGCGGGTACGTCCATAGCGCTCTTGCACCAGACCGGCCAATTGCGTGGCATCCCCTTTCACCTTGGCCCACTCATCATCCGTAATTTCGCCCCAGACGCTGCGGGCTTTACCAGCCAGTTGTTTCCATTTGCCTTCGATCGTGTCCTTATTCATACGTTTCCCCTTAGTAGGTCCGAAAAATAAATGACTTACGCTTCTGTGAACGCAACAGCTCTACCGTAGCGGAAGGCGAGCCCCTCAAAGGCCACAGATTGAGGAGAAATGTAACCAATTAGCGATATGCCCTGTTTTAGGCGAGGCAGGTCCCCTCACACGTCCTTTACGATCCCCGGGCAAGGGGCCACCCCTGGCTCCCCAGAGGAAAACGAAAGGATTGGATGCAAAATACAGACAGGAGAAGGCCCAAGCCATTGACAGCAAAGCCTTTTTGCCCTATTATTTTTTGCTTGGCATTTTGCGTGTCAAGATTTTTTTATGTTAGATGGCATGGTAGCGGGCTCTTATTGGCCTTTTAAGCGATGCCTGTTTGACTCTTTAAGGGATTCCCTATGTACGCGGTTATAAAAACCGGCGGTAAGCAATATCGCATTACTGCTGGCCAAAAACTCAAAATAGAACAGATACCGGCAGACATTGGGCAAGAAATTTCGCTTGACCAGGTTCTGTCCGTCGGCGAAGGTGAAGCACTGCAAATCGGTGCTCCTTTCGTTGCTGGCGCTGTGGTCAAGGCTACTGTTCTTGCGCAAGGCCGTCACGACAAAATCAAGATTTTCAAAATGCGCCGTCGCAAGCACTACCGCAAAACGCAAGGCCATCGTCAAAACTACACCGAAATCCGCATCGAAGCGATCAACGCCTAAGTTGTTGCTAAAAGCGAATTTGGTATTTTCTTCATCTAGGAGCTAAAGAAATGGCACAGAAGAAAGGCGGCGGCTCTACGCGGAACGGCCGTGACTCACAGGCCAAACGTCTGGGCGTTAAAGTCTACGGCGGTCAGGTAATTTCGGCTGGCGGCATCATTGTTCGTCAGCGCGGCACTCAGTTTCACCCCGGCGTGAACGTGGGCATTGGTAAAGACCACACCCTGTTCTCCCTGGTCGATGGCAAAGTCAAATTTTCCATCACTGGTGCTCTGAACAAGCGTACCGTTTCGGTCGTTGCTGGCGAATAAGCCACTCGATCCAAGCGTACTCGCTGCGAAAAAGCCCTGCCGCCCTAGGCAGGGCTTTTTTTATGCATGGCCCCTGCGCCATCCTGAAAGCCCACACACCCGGCTTAGCCAGTCTCCCTACGGCCACAGCAAGAGATTAAAAATCGGCCACTATCACGGCACATACCGGCAGATAAGCCAATCTCCTATACACTAAGCAATTGGGGTTTTTGTTTAAAATGGTCTGCTCCCAGACCAGCAGCCCGTACGGTTCTGCGGCCCCTGGACCTATACAGCACTCATCACCATGAAATTCGTAGACGAAGCGACCATTGAAGTGGTCGCAGGCAAAGGTGGAAACGGCGCTGCCAGTTTCCGCCGAGAAAAATTTATTGAAAAAGGTGGCCCCAATGGCGGCGACGGCGGACGCGGTGGCAGCATCTATGCCGAGGCCGACCGTAACGTCAACACCTTGATCGACTACCGCTACGCCCGCCTGCACCGCGCTCGCAACGGCGAAAACGGCCGTGGGTCCGACCAATACGGCGCGGGTGGCGAGGACATCACCCTGCGCGTGCCCGTAGGCACCATGATTTTTGACGCAGAAACCGGCGAGCAGCTGTTTGACATGAAGCGTCATGGCGAACGCATCACCCTGGCCCAAGGCGGCGCCGGTGGCTTGGGTAACCTACACTTCAAATCCAGTGTGAACCGTGCCCCGCGTCAATTTACCTATGGCAAGGAAGGCGAGCATCGCAAGCTGCGTCTGGAGCTGAAGGTGCTGGCTGATGTCGGTCTGCTGGGTATGCCCAATGCCGGAAAATCCACGCTGATCACCCGTATTTCCAACGCCAAGCCTCGCATTGCGGACTACCCTTTCACCACCTTGCACCCTAACCTGGGCGTGGTGCGTTCGTCCGAAGCACACAGCTTTGTGGTTGCCGATATTCCAGGCCTGATCGAAGGCGCTTCCGAAGGTGCTGGCCTGGGCCACTTGTTCCTGCGTCACCTGACTCGCACCCGTATCTTGCTGCATCTGCTGGATGTATCCAGCCTGGATCCGGACGAGGATATTGTGGCCAAAGTGGCTTCGGAGGCCCGTGCCATTGTTGAAGAACTGCGCCTGTACAGCGAAGAGCTGTACGCCAAGCCACGCTGGCTGGTGCTGAACAAGCTGGACATGGTCTCTGATCCGGAAGACCTGAAAGCCCGCCTGCTCAAAGAGCTGAACTGGGAAGGCCCGGTCTTTGGTATCTCCGCCCTGACCGGTGTGGGCACACAGGATCTGGTGTATCAGTTGCAGTCCTGGCTGGACGAAGAAAGCCGCAAAGAGCATATCGAGCAAGATATTGCTGACGGCACCCATATTTACGACGAGAGGTTTGCCCCAGACTGATCGTTGCCACACAGGTCCAGGACTTAGACTCCAGGACTGACTCTAAAAATGCCCGGAAGACGCGGTTAAGCCAGCCGCCCTACTCCTGGCATTTTCTCTATTTACACGCCAAGCGATGGATTTCTGAACTCGTCATGCAGCACTCTTCTCATTCTGAATCGGCCGTTGCACAATCGCGCCGATTGGTTATTAAAGTAGGTTCGTCCCTGGTCACCAACGAGGGCAAGGGGATTGACCTGGATGCCGTGGAGCAATGGGCTACCCAGATTGCTCAACTGCATGCCCAAGGCAAGCAATTGGTGCTGGTTTCCAGCGGTGCCATTGCCGAAGGCATGGCCCGCCTGGGCTGGCCGCGCCGACCGAAGGCCATGAATGAGTTGCAAGCGGCGGCCGCCGTCGGCCAGATGGGCTTGATTCAAGCCTATGAAGTGGCTTTTGCCCGCCACGGCGTGCGCACCGCCCAGATCCTGCTGACCCATGAAGACCTGGCAGACCGCCATCGCTACCTGAACGCGCGCGGCACTATCAACACCTTGCTGGATCTGGGTGTGGTGCCCATCGTGAACGAGAACGATACGGTGGTCACGGATGAAATCCGCGTGGGCGACAACGATACTTTGGGTGCGCTGGTCACCAATCTGATTGAAGCCGAAACCCTGATCATCCTGACCGACCAGGCTGGCCTGTACAGCGCCGATCCGCGCAGCAATCCCGATGCGCAGTTCATCTCGCTGGGACAAGCGGGCGACCCGACCCTGGAAGCCATGGCAGGCGGCTCGGGCAGCAACATCGGCACCGGCGGCATGATCACCAAGATTCTGGCGGCCAAGCGTGCTGCGCAAAGCGGTGGTCACACCATTATTGCGTCGGGCCGTGAACAGCAAGTGCTGTCGCGTCTGTCGCAAGGAGAACGCATAGGCACAGAACTGCGTGCCACTCTGCCTGTACGTTCGGCCCGTCAACGCTGGCTGGTTGACCAACTGCGTGTGCGTGGTCGCGTGTCGCTGGACGAAGGCGCCGTACGTGCGCTGGTAGACGGCCACAAGAGCCTGCTGCCCGTGGGTGTCACCCATGTAGAGGGCGAGTTTGACCGTGGCGATGTGGTGGCCTGCGTGGACAAGCACGGCGTGGAATACGCCCGTGGTCTGATCAACTACTCCTCGGATGACACCCGCCGCATCATGGGCCAGCCCAGCCACCTGATCAATGAGTTGCTGGGCAGCGAACACGATACGGAACTGATCCACCGCAACAATATGGTGTTCCCGCGCAGTGCTCCGGACCAGGACTAAACCTTGACCCCTGCCCTGCCCGCCTGTTGAAATAGACGGATAAAACGTATCGAATTGCGACAGTACGCGCGGTTTTTCCGCGCCTGATTGCAACACTTTCCCTTTCGGGCGATGTGCCCAAGGAACCGTATGAAGATCCTCGTGCTAGGTGCTGGCGTAGAAGGCGTAACCAGCGCTTATTATCTTGCCCGCCAAGGACACAGCGTAACGGTCATCGACCGCATGGCTGGGCCCGCTCTGGAAACCAGTTTTGCCAATGCAGGTCAGCTTTCCTTTGGCTATGCCTGCCCCTGGGCCGCGCCGGGTATCCCGCGCAAGGCCATCAAGTGGATGTTCGACGAGCACCCGGCCCTGACTATTCGTCCCGATGGCACGCTGACACAAATCAAGTGGCTGCTGGCCATGTGGCGCAACTGCACGGCAGACCGCTACGCCATCAATAAAGAGCGCATGGTGCGTCTGGCTGAATACAGCCGCCACTGCATGGCCGAGCTGCGCGCCCAGACCGATATTCAGTTCGAGCACCGCGCCCAAGGCACCTTGCAGTTGTTCCGTACACAAAAGCAGCTGGACGGTATTGCTGCCGACATCGAGGTACTGAAAGAAGCCGGGGTGCCTTACGAGCTGCTGTCTGCGTCTGAGCTGCACATGATTGAGCCAGCTCTGCGCCACGTAGAGCATAAATTGAGCGGTGGTCTGCGTTTCCCTGAAGACGAAACCGGCGACTGCCAGATGTTTACACGTCGCCTTGGTGAACTGGCTGAACAGGAAGGCGTGGAGTTCCGCTGGAACCAGAACATTCAGCGCATTCACAGCAATGGCACGGAGATCAGCGGCGTGCAAAGCTCCGACGGCCTGCTGACCGCCGATGCCTACGTGGTGGCCTTGGGCTCCTGGTCTACGGGTCTGATGAAAGACCTGCAAGCCATCCCGGTCTACCCTTTGAAAGGCTATTCCATTACCGCCACGATTGCGGACGCCTCCCGTGCGCCCCAATCCACCCTGCTGGATGAAAGCTACAAGATCGCCCTGACCCGCTTTGACAATCGCATTCGTGTGGGTGGCATGGCCGAGGTAGTCGGCTTTAACAAGCGTCTGAATCCCCGCCGTGAGCAGACCTTGCTGATGGTCTTGAACGACCTGTTCCCCGGCAGCTATCAAAGCGATGCCGACCTGCATTTCTGGACCGGCCTGCGTCCCAAGACGCCGGACAGCACCCCGATTGTGGGCCGCAGCCGCTACCCTAACCTGTTCTTGAATACAGGCCACGGCACGTTGGGATGGACCTTGGCTACCGGCAGTGCACAATTGCTGGCTGATCTGATCAGCAACAAGGAGCCGGCCATCCGGGCAGACGACTTGTCGGTGCAGCGCTACTACTGAACCCCTGCCCTCACACGATGAACAAAGGCTCTGCCGGGTTTGACCGACAGGGCCTTTTTCAACTGCCCTGCCCTAATGACGCATCGGCTCGGTCAGCAACTGGCAATTAGCAGCGAACATATAGCCCCAGTTATGAATCGAGCGGATAGGCAAAGCCGTCCCACCCTGGTTGAATTTGCGCCGCATACGGCTGACCAAAACCCCCAGACGATTGATATGCAAAGCCCCAGGCGGATTGCTGATCACATCCGTTTTACTGGCGACAGCCTGCATCAACTCGTAATGGCTGGCCCGGCGACCCTCTTCTCGCAGCAAACGGACGATGAAGGCGCGCTCCGTGCTGGTCAGACTAAACGAAATACCCACAGGGGATATCAAGGCCCAGCCCTCCTGATCCAGCACCCATTCCTGGGGCAGAGACGGTTCAGGAATGAGGGGCATCTGCATCATGCGCCGCTGCAGGCTATGCAAACTGGCCGCCAGCAGCTCCAAAGACGCATCTTTGGGACAAAACTGGTCTCCCCCGCTATGCAAGGCTTGCAGCATGGCCGAATCCGTCGCATCGGACTGCATCAGGATTCCAATTTGCGGACACAGCATACGCAAACGCACGGCTGCCGAGCAGATCTCTGCCAAGGCCCCACCCAGCCAGGCAATACATATAGAACCCGCATATCGGCCTCGTGTTTGGGCCAACTGCAATAAAGCCGTCACATCCGGACAAAAAATAAGACGATAACCACGTTCTGCCAGAGCCTGAATTTTTTGTTCTAGTAAGTTTCGATCAGGGATAGCTGTGGCCAGGTACAGCACAACAGGACCGCCAGCAATTTCATTTGCAACCGACATAGTTGATACCTTAACTATAATGACATCTGATGACTATGTCGGACAGTATAAATCACGACCGTGATTTTTAATTAAAACCATCGTGCTGGCGCTTGCATCAACAATCTGTTGTGTGAAACATTTCTCCGAACGCCTTCGCCATGCACGTCAATATCGCGGTCTGTCTCAGGCTGATTTGGCACGTCTATGCGGATTGAGTCAGAGTGCCATCTCCAACTACGAAAACGGTACTCGTCGAGATGCTCGTGAAATTCTGGAATTGTCCAGAGCCTTGAATGTCAGCGCTGTGTGGTTGCGCAAAGGTACCGGCACGATGGAATTCACCAAGGATGGCTACACACTGTCCGAACCCCAGGCCGGCCCTCCGATTGTCTCTTGGCCCTTCCGTCTGTTCTCCGTTGATGAGGTGGTTGCTTTGGCAGATAGCGAACGTGATTTGCTTGATCGCACTTTGCGTCATTTGCTGGACGGCATGAAAAAGCGCTAGCTGCGGCTCCTTTCTCCCACCTTCTGGCCCTGCCACCACGCTTCGCAGTGCTTTGCCAAGTACTTGGCAGCACACTGTTCAATACCAGGCTGCAACCCCGCCTATCCTAACCCTCTCTCTGGTTTAGCAAGCTGGTTGAGCTGGATAGTTTTATCACATACGGGGTTTTTCTTGAAAACCATCGTGCAGGGCGTTCCATGAACAATCTGTAGTGTGAAACACTTCTCTGATCGTCTCCGCCACGCCCGCCTGCAACGCGGCTTTTCTCAAGCCGAACTGGCTCGCCTGTGTAACCTTAGCCAAAGCGCCATCTCCAATTACGAGAGTGGCACGCGGCGTGACGCGCGTGAAATTCTGGATCTGGCCAAAGCTCTGAACATCAGCGCCCAATGGCTCAAGAACGGGCTGGGCAATATGGAGCTGAGTGCAGCCCATGCCGCCACCTTGCAAGACTCTGGCGAAGGGCCACCGATTGTGACCTGGCCCTTCAACCGCTTTTCCGTGGACGAGATTGTGGCTTTGCCACCCAAAGAGCGTGACCATCTGGATCAAACCATCCGTCATCTGCTCAACGGCATGAAAAGAAAATAAGCCTTATACGTCCACAAGCAGCTCCAAGATACCTATACTTGTCAGCACGCAGGGGTACTCGCCATTTGGCGGGTTGAGATAAACCCTCGTACCAGTACGGATAATGCCGATGCTGGGAGCGTGTGCAACAGGTGCAATGCCTGCACGGCACTTCTTCCTATATCGGCTCCACCATTTCTTTGGAGCTGCAATGACAAGCAAAACCCCTTCTTTTACGGCCACAGCGGCCAGCGTAGACCCGGCTGCGATCCAGCCCTTACCCAACTCCCGAAAGACTTATCAAACCGGCTCACGGCCTGATCTGCGTGTGCCTTTTCGGGAAATCTCTTTGGCTGATACGCCCAGCCACTTCGGCGCCGAGTCCAATCCTCCCTTAAGCGTTTATGACACCAGCGGTCCTTACACAGACCCCTCGGTACAGATCGATATCCGCAAAGGCCTGCCCCCCGTGCGCCAAGCCTGGATCAGCGAGCGCAATGACACCGAGTTGATGGCAGGACTCAACAGCCAGTATGGTCAGGCCCGCCAGGCTGATCCGGAGCTGGACACCTTGCGCTTTGAACTGAAGCGCCAACCCCGGCGCAGTATTTCGGGTGCTAATGTCACGCAAATGCATTACGCACGGCGCGGCATCATCACTCCCGAAATGGAGTTTGTGGCGATTCGGGAGAATCTGCGACGCGAGCAATACATTGAAAGTTTGCGCGCCAGTGGCCCACAAGGTGAAGAGATGGCTCGTCGCCTGACCAAGGTACACCCTGGTCAGGGTTTCGGTGCCAGCTTGCCCACCACCGTAACGCCCGAGTTTGTTCGTGATGAGATTGCGCGTGGCCGAGCCATTTTGCCCGCCAATATCAACCACCCGGAAACCGAGCCCATGATTATTGGCCGCAATTTCCTGGTGAAGATCAACGCCAACATCGGTAACTCCGCCCTGGGTTCCACCATTGGCGAAGAGGTCGAGAAAATGACCTGGGCGATTCGCTGGGGTGCGGACACCATCATGGATTTGTCCACGGGCAAGAATATCCATGAGACGCGCGAATGGATTATTCGCAACTCGCCGGTTCCCGTTGGTACGGTGCCTATTTACCAGGCACTGGAAAAGGTCGGCGGCATTGCCGAAGATCTGACCTGGGATATTTTCCGCGACACCTTGATTGAGCAGGCCGAGCAAGGCGTGGACTATTTCACCATTCACGCCGGTGTGCGTTTGCCCTTCATTCCCATGACGGCCAGCCGCATGACAGGCATTGTTTCGCGTGGTGGTTCCATCATGGCGAAGTGGTGTCTGGCGCATCATCGTGAAAGCTTCTTGTACGAGCATTTCGAGGACATCTGCGAGATCATGAAGCAGTACGACGTGGCTTTCTCGCTGGGTGATGGCTTGCGTCCCGGGTCGGGCTATGACGCCAATGATCAGGCGCAATTCGCGGAACTGCGTACCTTGGGCGAGTTGGCTCAGGTTGCGTGGAAGCATGATGTTCAGGTCATGATTGAAGGTCCTGGTCATGTGCCTTTGCATCTGATTCCAGAGAACATGCAGTTGCAGCTGGAGCACTGTCATGAGGCCCCCTTCTATACCTTGGGGCCTTTGGCTACAGACATTGCACCGGGCTACGATCACATCACTTCCGGTTTAGGTGCGGCGATGATTGCCTGGCAAGGTACGGCGATGCTGTGCTATGTGACGCCCAAGGAGCATCTGGGTTTGCCGAACAAGAAGGATGTGAAGGACGGCATCATCACTTACAAGATCGCGGCACATGCAGCGGACTTGGCCAAGGGGCATCCCTCGGCGGCATTCCGGGACAATGCCTTGTCCAAGGCACGCTTTGAATTCCGTTGGGATGATCAATTCAATCTGGGGCTGGACCCGGATACGGCACGTGAATTCCACGACGAGACCCTGCCCAAGGACTCGATGAAAGTGGCGCATTTCTGCTCCATGTGTGGGCCCAAGTTCTGCAGCATGAAGATCTCGCAGGATGTACGGGACTATGCCAAGGCTAATGGTCTGGATGAGCAGTCCGCTGTGGATCAGGGGATGAAGGAGATGTCAGTACAGTTCGTTCAGCAGGGCAGCAAGCTGTATCAGGAGGCTTGATGCTTTGTTGAACACGGGCCTGGGTGTGAACATGATCTTTGTTTGATCGGGCCTTGATGGGTTAAAGCCCTGGGTGGATTTTTTCTGCCTGGGGCTTTTTTTTGTGCGGGGTTCGTTGCTTCATTTGTAGGAACGCGAGGTTTGTCAGGCAGAAGAGATCGTTGCAGGAGACGCCAGTCAAGCCTAGCTTCAGGGTGTCCGGGCTGAGTGTTTGCCGGTGCTGCGCACCGGTGCCCTTGTCAGGAGATAGCTACGGGCGCATCCTGAACTCGCCGGGTACTTGGTCCCCCGGACCAAGTACAAGCGTCCGGCTCAAACAGCAGGATGCTTGCATCCCTACGCTATCTCCCGCCCGCGGCAAACCCTCTGAACCGCCCGGACACCCTGAAGCTAGGCTCAACTGGCTCACAATCGTTTTTTTCTGAACAGTTCAAACTGCATCCTTGAATGGCGTATGGCACTTTCCTAACCTGCGTCGAATCTCTGACCTCCCACCTCAGGCCTCTCACCTGAGACCTTTCACCTCCGACCACTCACCTCAGTCCTTTCACCTCCGACGTCAAACGTCAAACCTCAAGCCCCAAACTTCAGATCCGAGATCCCAAATCTCAGACCCTGAATACATGATTACTTGAATAGCCACGGTATGAGCCCTTGGGGGCGGTGGGGACCCGGAGGGGCGATTCAGAGTACTTGCCGCGGGCGGGGGCATGATCCGGGGTGCAAGCACTCTGCTGTTTGAGCGGAACGCTTGTGGTTCGTCCGGGGGACGAACCACCCCGCGAGGTTCTATGGTTTGGGTCAAGCTGTTTTAGGTGATAGTTTGGACGGGTCAAAGGCTTGTCCACTTTTCCACACGGCATATGCAATGCGCAGCAACTTACGAGCCAGAATCACAATCGATTCTGTGCCCGCCAGGCCTCGGGCACGATACGCTTCATACAACGGTTTACATGCCGCACTGCGGCAGGCCGACATCGCTGCCAAATACAGTTGTCGGCGCAGCAAAGTCGGCCCACGCTTGCTGATACGACGACGGCCTCGCTTGGTCCCTGAGTCGTTGGGTCGGGGATCGAGCCCGCTATACGCGACTAAGGCATCCGCATTGGCAAAGGGAATACGATTGAGCAGTTCGGTCAACAAGGCCGCTGTCTGTTGACCGATGCCACTCACACTACGTAAACGTTGATATCCCTGTTCGAGCTGCGGGTCGTTCGCAATCAAATGCTGTATTTGTTGATCCATTGAGGCCAGCACAACATCAAATCCATGTTGCAACGCTTGGGTATCGACACCTGATAGATCCACGTCGGTAAAGGCCTGGCGTAAAGCGCTCTGGTGAGTGATCACTTGAGCGCGACGAGACAACAGTTGACGCAACTGTTGTTGCTCGGGGGTGAGCGGTTGCCAAGCTTGCAGGCTGGATTGATGCTCTTGCAGGTAGCGGACAATGACCTCTGCATCAATATTATCGGTCTTGGCCCGGCTGCCTAAGGCTCGTGCATAGTAAAAGACATCACGCGCGTTCAAGATATAGACCGTCAAGCCATGCAGATAAGCCAACTGGGCCAGTAAGGTGTGGTAATTGCCCGTTGACTCCATGGCAATTAGCGCGTGTTCTGACACTGTCTTTAACCAACGGGTAATGCCAGTCGCCGTGTTGGCAATGATGCAGGGCCGTTGGCCCGCTACGCTTATGACCAGCTCAGCCTTGGCAACATCAGCACCGATATAAAGCACAGTCGTTTGCATGGGAGCACCTCCAAAGCGCACAATGAGTAACGTCGGGGTGTACGCCATCCGGCTCGTTGACTTGCGTTCAGATCGGCGGTCGCGGTTCGATGAACGGCGCCGCTCAGTTCCTTATCGACGGTGATGGGTGGGGCGGGAGAGTTCTCGCGGTGTCGGTCCGGCATTGGCCGATCGTTCAGGATGTCCCTCCACCCCGACAACTTAACCATACAAGTTCAGAGTGCGCCCGGATGATGACCTCGACAAGGGGACCGGTGCGCAGCACCGGCAAGTGCTCAAGCCCCTCCGGGTCTCCACCGCCCCCAAGGGCGTGCTCATTACTGGGTTCTACTCAATAATCAGTCTTACCCCAAAGCAACGGTGACGTCATCAGCGACAACAGATAAGCACCAATTGGCAGCTCACAGCTAACAACAAGCAACAAGCAACAAGCAACAAGCAACAAGCAACAAGCAGAGGATTCTGCCCTAAAACCCCATTACTCCCCGATCGAGCACAAAAAAAGCCCGGCTAAAAAACCGGGCCTTTTATCAACACGCCCGAAGGCGTACAAGCAGAGACTTACTTCTGCGGAGCGTACAAATACAACTCCACGCGGCGGTTCATGGCGCGGCCTTCTGCCGTCGCATTATCACCAATAGGAGCGTTCGGGCCACGGCCTTCCACCATCAAACGACCTTGCCCCACACCTTGCTGCGTCAGATAATTCGTCACAGCACTTGCGCGGTTAACCGACAAAGTTTGATTGGTCTGTGCCGACCCGGTGCTATCGGTATGGCCGACAGCCTTGGCACGCAACTCTGGGTGCTGATTCATGGCGCGAGCCACACTATCCAGAACAGGCAGCAAAGCAGGTTTCAACTGATAATGGCCGGTATCAAAAGACACGCTGCTAGGAATATTGACCCGCAAGCTGCCGTCCGGCATTTCGGTCACATCCACACCCAGGCCAGTTGCGCCAGACTGCTGAACATCCTTTTTAATGCCAGACCAGTTATAAGCCGCAATACCACCAGCCAGTGCACCGATACCTGCACCGATCATGGCTGCCTTGCTGCTATCGCCAATCAAAGCCCCCAGACCAGCCCCCACAGCAGCGCCACCACCCGCACCCACTGCGGTGCGACCACCAGTGCTCATATTGTCCATCGTGCCGCAAGCGGCCAAGAGGGAAAGAGCACCAGCACATGCTGCTAATTTTGCAGAACGAATGGAAATTGTCATTATTGGCTCCGTAATCTCAAATTAAGTACCAGGACCGCTTGAATGCCTCTAATACTAGCAAGATGAACAGCAAGCAGGTACTTCAAAACAGACTTCACTGCCTTCTTTAACAATTCTTGAGCTTGCCAGCGACCAGACCAACTTAAGTCACTGATTGCCTGGGGGCTAAGTCTTTGAAAGCTTAGAACAACTCGGCGCCCGAGTCGGCAACGACTTCTTTGTACTTCTTCAGATCATTGCTGACAAGCTCGCTGAACTCAGCCATGGTACCAGGCTGCACATCAGAACCCATGGTAGCCAGTGCCTCACGCACGGCCGGGTCCATCAAAGCCTTGGAGTAAGCGGCATACAGCTTGTCCAGAACAGGCTGTGGCGTACCGCCGGTAGCGAACACACCAAACCAGGTACCCAGATCAAAAGGCTTCACACCAGCCTGTTCCATGGTAGGAACGTCGGGCAGGAAACTGGAACGCTCCAGAGTAGTCACCGCCAGTGCCTTGACGGTATCGGCCTTGATCAGCGGCGCTGCAGAAGCCAGGTTGTCAAACATGAAATGCACTTGGCCAGCCAGCAAGGCCGTCTTGGCGGGGTTGGCACCGGCGTAAGGAACGTGCACGGAATTGATCTGAGCACGGGTATTCAGCACTTCACCAGCCAGATGACCTGCACTGCCATTACCGCCCGAAGCAAAGTTCATCTGACCGGGGTGTTCTTTGGCATAGCTGATCAGATCCTGCACGGACGCAATCTTGTTTTCCGCAGCAAATTCCTTGTTCACGATCAGGATGTTAGGCACCGAGGCAACCAGAGCGATAGGCGCAAAGCTCTCGACCGGATCAAAAGGAACCGTCTTGTACAACCAGGGATTGATGGAGTTGATAGCCACGGCGCCCATCATCAGGGTGTAGCCGTCCGGAGCGGCCTTGGCCACGATGCTGGCACCAATGTTGCCACCCGCGCCCGACTTGTTCTCCACCACAACCGTGCCCAGATCGCCTTTGACACGTTCAGCCAGCAAGCGTGCCATGCTATCCAAGGGGCCACCCGGCGGGTAAGGCACCACGAACTGGATAGGTTTGGAAGGATAGGAATCCTCTGCCATTACAGCCGGGGCAGCCATGACAGCCGCAACACCAGAGACAGCCAGCAGCCACTTACAGACACGAAACATCACTTTTTTCCTTGAAATAAAAATGCATATGGGCTGCGCAAGGCAGCCCATTCAGAGCAGCCACCGATCTTAATGAATGATCTGGCTTAAGAACTCGCGTGTTCTTTCACTGCGTGGCGAGTCAAAGAACTCATCAGGGGTATTTTGCTCGATGATTTCGCCCTGATCCATAAAAATGACCCGATCTGCCACTTTACGCGCAAAACCCATCTCGTGGGTCACGCACAGCATGGTCATGCCGGTATGGGCCAGTTCCACCATCACTTCCAGCACTTCCTTGACCATTTCCGGGTCCAAGGCCGAGGTGGGCTCGTCGAACAGCATGATTTTAGGCTCCATGCACAAGGAACGTGCAATAGCCACGCGCTGCTGCTGTCCACCGGAAAGCTGTCCGGGATACTTGTTGGCCTGCTCCGGGATGCGCACACGCTCCAGATACTTCATGGCCAGCTCCTGCGCCTGCGCCTTGGTCTTGCGACGTACCCACATCGGTCCCAAAGTCAGGTTCTCCATTACGGTCAGGTGGGGAAACAGGTTGAAGTGCTGAAATACCATGCCCACATCACGCCGAATGGCCTCGACCTGGCGCACATCGTTGGTAAGCTCCTCACCGGCCACAATAATCTGCCCTTTCTGATGCTCTTCCAGGCGATTGATACACCGGATCAACGTGGACTTGCCCGAACCCGATGGGCCGCAAATAACGATGCGCTCGCCCGAGGCCACGTCCAGATTGATGTCGCGCAGCACATGAAACTGCCCGTACCATTTATTGACGTTCTTTAGCTGAATAATGGCGTCTGCCATGCAAAACTCCTTGTCTGGCCAGCAAGGCTCGAGGTGACACCCAAAGCCTTGCTACCTGTGTCAGCGTTCATAACCCGTTTGCAAACGTCGCTCCAGCGAACGACTGTAGCGAGAGATGGAGTAGCAGAACACAAAATAAATCAGTGCGATGAACAGATAGGCTTCCCGGCTGAAGCCGCGCCAGGCTGCATCGGCCAAGGCCACTTTGGCCGCCTGAGTCAGATCGAAAATACCGATAATCACGACCAGGGAGGTGTCCTTGAACAGGGAAATGAAAATGCCTACCAGTGGTGGGATCACGATCTTGAGAGCCTGCGGCAAAATAATCTGCCGCATGGTGCGCCAGTAGCTCAAGCCCAGCGAAGCCGCCCCTTCGTACTGTCCTTTGGGAATGGCCTGCAAGCCGCCCCGCACGGTTTCCGCGATGTACGCCGCCGCAAACAGAATGATGGCGATCTGAGCGCGCAACAGCTTGTCGATGTTAAAGCCCTCGGGCATGAACAAAGGCAGCATCACCGAGGACATGAACAGCAAGCTGATCAGCGGCACGCCACGAATCAGCTCGATATAGACCACGCAGACCGCCTTGACGGCCGGCAAGCGCGAGGTACGTCCCAAGGCCAGCAACAGGCCCAAAGGAAAGGCAAAAGCGATGCCGAAGGTAGCCAGAATCAAGGTCAACGGCAAGCCGCCCCACAGGCTGTTTTCCACATAGCTCAGACCCAGCACACCGCCCCACATCAAAATACCCACGACGCTCAATCCAACCAGCCAGAGCAAAGGCAGCCACGGCTTCCAGAACCAGCGCACGCAACTGCACACGATCAGCAAAGTCAGCAGGATGGAGGCCAGCAAGGGCCGCCACTGCTCGTCATAGGGATAGATGCCAAACAGGATCAGACGGTGCTTTTCACGAATGAAAGCCCAGCACGCACCCGCACTGGCCCGACAATCCTGCGCGGTTTGCGCATCGAAATTGGCCTTGATGAACAACCAGTCGATCATGGCCGGTACGGTCATCAAGAGCAGCCAGGCCGACAAGGCTGTCAGAATGGCATTCAAGGGAGAAGAAAACAGGTTCTGGCGCAGCCAGCCCAGGGGGCCCCGCTGCAATGGCGGTGGCCCGCTTACGGTGGATGTAGGCGTATGACTCATTTAGCGCTCCACCAAAGCAATGCGATTGTTGTACCAGTTCATGAAGACCGAAATCGACAGACTGACCGTCAAATAAGCCGCCATGATGATCAAGATGCCTTCAATCGCCTGCCCAGTCTGGTTCAAGGTGGTGTTCACCACAGACACAATATCGGGATAACCAATAGCCACCGCCAGGGAACTGTTTTTAGTCAGGTTCAAATACTGGCTGGTCATGGGGGGCACAATCACGCGCAGTGCCTGAGGCAGAACCACCAGACGCATCATGCGACCACGGGACAGACCCAGTGCCTGCGCCGCTTCCCATTGCCCTTTGCCCACAGCCTGAATGCCGGAGCGCACCACTTCCGCCACGAAAGCCGAGGTATAGGTAATCAGGCCGGCCAGCAAAGCGGCAAATTCAGGCGATAAGGTCACGCCCCCGACAAAGTTGAAACCTTGCAGGCGTGGTATATCCAGCGCCAAGGGTTGGGGGCTGATCAGCAAGGCCAGAGCCGGCATCAGAACAAGCAACAAAATGCCAAAACGAATGGTGGGGAAAGGTCGGCCGGTTTTTTCCAGACGACGACGCGCCCAGTGCGCCATCAAGACCCACAGCACCACAGCAAGCCCCAGACCCATGAAGATCCAGTCCATGCCATCGCCCTGCAAGGTGGGTAGCTTCAAACCTCGATTCGATAAAAATACGCCGCCCAAGGGGTTCAAAGCCTGCCTGGGGCCGGGCAAGGTTTCGGTAATCAGGGCGTACCAGAAAAACAGTTGCAGCAGCAATGGCACGTTACGCATCACTTCCACGTACAAGCCCGCCAGCCGGGAAACCAGCCAGTTCTTGGACAAACGTGCAATGCCCAGCAAGGTGCCAAATACGGTGGCGGCAATAATGCCGATCACCGCTACTTTCAACGTATTGACCAGGCCGACCAGAATGGCCCGCCCATAAGTATCCGAGGGCTTATAAGCCAGCGCCGACTCGCCAATGGCAAAGCCAGCCTCTCGATTCAGGAAATCAAAGCCTGTAGAAATATTGCGAACAGCCAGGTTGTGCAAGGTATTGGAGACCAGATACCACACACAAAAGCCAAGCACACCCAAAATCAGCACCTGGTAAATAATGCCGCGAGTGAACGGATCATTCCAGGACAGGCGCCGTTTAGGGGGGGCTGGCGCGGCAGGTGTATTTTGTGCCATAGCGTAAAACCCGTGGATGCAGCACTACGCGTAGCCCTGCGAGGTGGCGCGCGTCTGGCCGAAGCCAGACGCAAGAACAAACAGCGAAGACCGAAATCTTAACGCACTGGCCAGCCGTACATCACGCCACCGTCACGCCATTGCGCATTCAAACCGCGCTCCAGCTTCAAGGCGGTCGATTTACCCAGATTGCGCTCGAAGCTTTCGCCGTAGTTGCCGACCTGTTTAATTATGTTGTAGGCCCACTTGTTATCCAGCTTCAGACCTTTGCCCAGCTCACCGGATACGCCCAGAATACGCTGGACGTTGGGGTTATCGCTCTTGGTCATTTCATCAACGTTCGCGCTGGTAATGCCATATTCCTCAGCTTCCAGCATGGCGTTCAGCGTCCAGCGCACCAGAGTGAACCAGTCCTCGTCGCCCTGACGCACGAAGGGGCCCAGCGGCTCTTTGGAGAAGTCCTCGGGCAGGATATCGAACTCGTCCGGCGTGGCCTGAGCAGCACGCATGGCTGCCAGCTGGGACTTATCACTGGTAAAGCCGTCGCAACGACCGGAGGTAAAGGAGCGCATGGCTTCTTCAGGGTTGTTGATCACCACAGGGTTGAACTTGATACCCTGACCACGGAACCAGTCAGCCAGGTTCAGCTCAGTCGTGGTGCCGGGCTGTACGCACACAGCGGCTCCATCCAGCTCCTTGGCGCTTTTCACGCCCAGGGATTTTTTCACCATCACGCCCTGGCTGTCATAGTAGTTAATGCCAGTGCTGACCAAACCTAGAGTTGTGTCGCGAGAGATCGTCGCGGTGGTATTACGGGTCAGCACATCGACCTCACCCGATTGCAGGGCAGTAAAGCGCTGCTGAGTGGTCAAAGGCGTAACCTTGTATTTTTTGGCATCCCCAAAAACAGCAGCGGCGATCGCACTGCACATGTCCACGTCAATGCCGGACCAGACACCCTTGCTGTCGGCCAGCGAGAATCCTGCAATACCTGTTGAGACACCACACTGAACAAAGCCTTTCTTCTTCACCGAGTCCAGGGTTTCACCTGCTTGTGCATTAGCGGCCAGGGCCATCAACGCAACACTACATGCAATGGTTTTCACTAAGGTCATGGAATATCACCTCCTGTTTACTTTTGGTAAATGGATGCAGATTACAATTGCAGCTAAGCTGTGGTGTCCAATCGTAGAGCCAGACTGTGCAAACACAAATCGGGGGTTTCCCTCTAACAATCTGACTAATACTTTTACCTACGCCGACATTTTCATGCGAGCCCCGTCGGTCATTCCATAGGGGCTTTTCAAGCAGATTCCTCTTTAATTGTGCGTCGCGATGATCGAGTTCCAACACGTTTTTAAATCGTATGGCCGCAGTAAAAATATTCTAGCCGACATTAATTTTCGCATTGATGACGGCGAATTCATTTTTGTGTCCGGCCCCTCTGGAGCAGGTAAATCCACTTTATTGCGTCTGATCGGCGGCCTGGAGCTACCTAGCCGTGGCTCGGTTCAGGTCAATGGGCACAGGCTGGACAAGCTGCCGGCCCGCGCCCGCCCCTATCTGCGACGCGCGGTGGGCGTGGTTTTACAAGATACGCACTTGCTGCAAGACCGCAGCGCCCTGGCCAATGTGCTCCTGCCCCTGGCAGTCATGGGCCTGGAGCCCAGCACCGCCCAGGCACGTGCTCGCGCCGCCATGGAAAAAGTAGGCTTGCGCGGCAAAGAGGATTTAAAGCCCGTGGAAATGTCTGGCGGTGAACAGCAACGGCTGGCGATTGCCCGCGCTATTGTGAATCGCCCGGCTATTTTGATTGCCGACGAACCAACAGCCAATTTGGACGCCGATAACGCCAAACGCATCATGGATGTATTGATGGACTTTAACCGGGTGGGTGTCACCACCTTGATTGCTTCGCATGATCTGAATTTGATGGCACGCTATGCGCGCCGCACCCTGCTCATTCAGGACGGCCGTTTTTCCGATCACCCCGGAGTGCTGGCATGAGAACCTGGCTGCGTCATCATCAATACGCTTTCCTGGTGGCCTTGCGCCGCCTGAAAGTGCAACCTTTCTCCTCACTGTCCAACCTGCTGGTCATTGCCCTGACCCTGGCCGTGCCTGTGCTGGGGGCCAGTATCCTGCTGGCCGCTCAGCCTGTCGTGCGCGAGATCCCTACCTCGCCCGAAATGACGGTATTCATGAAGCAAAACAGCACCTTGGAACAGGCGCAGGCTTTCAGCCAGGCCGTGGGCAAAGAGTTTCAAGCTGAATTGGCCCAGATCAGGCTGGTCAGCAAGGAACAGGCGCTCAAGCAATTACAGAGCAACCCCAGCTGGACAGACGCCTTGGGCGCGTTGCCCAGCAACCCCTTGCCACACGCCATTGTGCTGACCCTGCATGAAACCCCGGATCTGGTAACGCGTGCCGACACCCTGGCCGAGACCCTGCAAGGCCGCGAAGGCGTGGATAGCGTGCTGCTGGATAGCGAATGGGTGCAGCGTCTGGCCGCAATTCTAAGCTTCATTCGCATTGGCCTATGGATTTTGATGGCGGGCGTGGGCGTAGTGGTGATTGCCACCGTGTTCAATACCGTCCGTCTGCAAGCCCTGAACCAGCGCGAAGAAATTGCCGTGGCTCGTCTGGTCGGTGCAACCGAGGCCTTTGTACGGCGCCCCTTCCTGTATATGGGTGCGCTCACCGGTCTGACGGCCAGCGTCCTGGCATGCGGTCTGGCCTTGCTGGCACTGACCCCGCTGAACAAGGCCTTATCCAGTCTGGCCCAAAGCTATGGCGTCCAGCTGACGCTCCAGCTGCCGGAATTTTCTCTTTTGCTGACAGCTGCTATTTTGGTCGCCATTTTGGGCGCACTGGCGGCTCGCTGGTCTGTTACCCGTAGTACCCAATATTGATGTCACTTCCTGAACCCCGTCCCCAAGATCTGGCCGAAAAAGTGGTGGCTTGGCAAAAAACCTCCGGCCGCCACCACCTCCCCTGGCAGAACACGCAAGACCCGTACCGCGTCTGGCTCTCCGAAATCATGCTGCAGCAAACCCAGGTCGCCACCGTCCTGGGTTATTACGAGCGCTTTCTGGAACGCTTCCCCACCGTCAAGGCTCTGGCCACTGCCGAGCAAGATGAAGTCATGCCCTATTGGGCCGGTTTGGGCTACTACGCCCGTGCCCGTAACCTGCACCGCTGTGCTCGTGAGGTCATTGAGAAATGGGACGGCCGTTTTCCAGACAATGCCACGGACCTGGCGACCTTACCCGGTATTGGCCGCTCTACCGCCTGTGCCATCGCCGCCTTCTGTTTTGGCGAACGCAGCCCCATCATGGACGGCAACGTGAAACGTGTGTTCACGCGCTATTTCGGAATTTATGGCCCCACACAAAAAAAGGCTGTGGAAAACACCTTGTGGGGCAAGGCCGATGAAGTCGTCGAGCTTGCTCCCGCCAGCCTGGATATGGCGGCCTACACCCAAGGGCTGATGGATTTGGGCTCGCAATGCTGTACGCGCAGCAAGCCCACCTGTAGTCTCTGTCCACTTCAAAGCGACTGCTATGCTCACACCCACCAGGTCCAGTCCGAACTGCCCAGCCCCAAAGAGCGCATCCGCCAGGATGAACGCTATGCGCATGTGCTGATTCTGGAGCTGAATGGTCAGGTCCTGCTGGAGCAACGGCCCGACAAGGGTATTTGGGGTGGCCTGCTCACTCTGCCCCAGTTTGACGATGCCATCAGCCTGCAAACGGCGGCACTGCATTGGTCTGACGAGGAAGCGATTGCGCTGGCCTCTTTCCAGCATGTGTTCTCGCACTTCAAGCTGCACATCACACCTTGGCTGCTGCAAGTGGACAAATCCTTACTGGCCGAGCCGGTGGCTGGCCAGCAATGGCAGGATCATGACGCATTGGAACAGACCGCTTTGCCAGCACCCATACGCAAGCTGCTGCTGGGCTTGTACCAGAGCAAAGAGAGTGAACAATTACTTCTGAGTTGACGCCAGGAACCCCGGCATATCCGGGTTGAGCGGCACTATGCAGGCCGCGCTGGCTTGTCGTTGCTGATGCTCATCAGCATCCCGCAGGCCACGCCCAAGGTCATCAAGGCTGTACCGCCATAGCTCAGGAATGGCAAAGGCACGCCCACCACGGGCAGAATCCCCGTCACCATGCCTATGTTCACGAACACGTAGACAAACAGCATCATGGACATGGAACCGGCCAGCAAACGGCTGAACTGGGTATGGGCCACAGCGGCAATCGACAAGCCGCGCAGAATCAGCAAGGCATACAGCACCAGCAGCATGATGCCGCCATACAAGCCGAACTCTTCGGCAAACACTGCAAAAATGAAGTCGGTTGTACGCTCGGGCACAAAGTCCAGATGGGACTGGGTGCCCATCATATAGCCCTTGCCGTAAACACCACCCGAGCCAATCGCAATCATGGACTGGATGGTATGGAACCCTCTGCCCAGGCGATCACTACCCGGATTCAGCAGCGTGCAGACACGATGTTTCTGATAGTCGTGCAGCACTACCCAGTCCAGGTCGGGTACGCAAATATAGTCTTCGTAGTAGAGCAAGGCACTGATACCCAGCACCAGCACCACCACAATCGGCACAATCAGCTTGAAGGACAGACCGGCAAAGTAAATCACGCAGAAACCGGCCGCAAACACCAGCAGGGCCGTACCCAAGTCCGGCTGACGCACGATCAGCAAGAACGGAATCATCAGCAAGATACCCGCCACCATGAAGTCCAGCAGGCTCATCTTGGGCCGCTGATAGCGGTGGAAATACCAGGCCAGCATCAAGGGCACAGAAATCTTGAGCATTTCCGAAGGCTGAATACGCGCCACCCCCAGGTCCAGCCAGCGCGTTGCGCCCTTGCTGGTCTCGCCAAAGAACTCCACCCCCAAAAGCAGTACCACCCCAACCGAATAAACGACTGGGGCCAGCTTCATCCACATGGTGGGAGGAATGAGGGCCGCCACCCACATCACGCCAAAGGCCAGCAGGAAATTACGAACCTGGTCTGCAAAACGCCAGTCCGTACCGCCCACGGCCGAATGCATGACGGTCATACCCAGTGCGGCCATCAAGACCAGCAACAATAGCAAGGGCCAATCAAAGGCGGTAACGGCTCTCAGGCCCAGTTGCAAAAGTCGCTTCATTGCATCTGCCCTCGTTCTACCAGCCAGTAATCAAAGACCTTGCGCACAATCGGTGCCGCAACCGAACCACCCCAACCCGCATTTTCTACAATCAAGGCCACTGCGATTTTGGGATTCTCTGCCGGAGCATAGGACATGAACAAAGCGTGGTCGCGCAAACGCTCGTCAATAGCATTGGCGTTGTACTTGGCGCCACGCAAGCTAAAGACCTGTGCCGTCCCTGTCTTGCCCGCAGCCTGATAAGCCGCACCCGCAAAGGCGCGGCGGGCCGTACCCAGGCGCACCACATCCACCAGAGCGCGTTTGACCACATCCACATTAGCCTGCTTCAAAGGAATCAGCTTGGCATCAATACGCACAGGCTGTTCAATCTCCGGGTCATGTGGGCTCAACGTCTGGGTGACCAGGTGGGGAGGCCGCACAATGCCATTGCTGGCCAGCACGGCAGTGGCATGCGCCAGTTGCAGCACGGTAAAGGAGTTATAGCCCTGTCCCACCGCCACCGAGATACTTTCCCCGGCATACCAGCGCTGTTGGGCCGGTTTTCGGTAGGCCTGACGCTTCCACTCAGTAGAAGGCAAAATGCCTTGGCGCTCGCCATCCAGGTCAATACCCGTCCGCTGGCCAAAGCCAAACTGCTTCATGAAGTCGTGCAGATTATCAACGCCGATTTCCGGGCCCAAGGAATAGAAATAGGTATCCGAAGAAACCACCAAGGCACGATGCATGTCGGTAGAGCCGTAGACCGCGCCACCCGCGTTACGGAAACGCTGGCCACCAAATTCAAAATAACCGGGGTCGGAAATACGATCCGTTGCCTTGCGCTTGCCGGTTTCCAGAGCGGCCAAAGCCACAAAAGGCTTGTAGGTCGAACCGATGGGATAGGTGCCGTACAGCGGACGGTTAATCAGCGGATGATCCGGTGAGTCGTTCAGCTTGCGCCAGTTTTCTACGTCAATACCATCGATAAACAGGTTCGGGTCAAAAGATGGGGCTGATACAAATGCCAGAACTTCGCCGGTGCTGGGCTCAATGGCCACCAGCGCACCACGTCGCCCGGTGAACAGGGCCTCCGCCATTTTCTGCAGGCCAATATCCAGCGACAAGCGCAGGCTGGCACCAGGTACAGGATCAACACGGCTCAAGGTCCGTACCGGCCGGCCCGAAGCGGCTACTTCCACTTCCTCAATGCCGGTGCGTCCGTGCAAGGTTTTTTCCCAGGTTTTCTCGATCCCTTTCTTGCCGATGACCTGCGTGCCCCGGTAATTGCCGGTTTGCCCGGTTTCTTCCAGACGCTGCTGATCGCCCTCGGAAATACGCCCCACATAACCCAGTACGTGCGCCGCCGCTTCACCTTGCGGATACTCGCGTACCCAACGGGCTTGCAGGGTCACACCAGGAAACTTGAAAGCATGGGCGGAGAACCAGGCTGCCTCATCATCGCTCAGATTATTACGCAGCAGTATTTCGGAATATCGGCTATTTTGCGCGACGTTCTGCTTGAATCGACGACGATCACGTGGACTTAGCTCCACCAGCTCACCCACTCGATCCAGCATATCGTCTACTGGCTCGCCCAAACTGGCGGGTACGGCCGACAAGGTGTAGTCCCGGTAATTACGGGCCAGTACCTCGCCATTGCGATCCAGAATCTCGCCTCGACGAGGGGTAATCGGGATGACGGCTATACGGTTCTGATCGGCTCGGGCGGCAAAGCCTTCGTAGCGCACCACTTGCAAATACCACAAGCGCACGCCCAGCACCCCTAACAGAACGCAGGCCAGAACGGCCGCTACCAAGGCGCGAAACAGAATGCGCTGGCGCAGCTGATGCGAGGTTTTTTTGAATTCAAACATGGCCGCCCTACCAATCAGGACGAACCGGAGTCGGACTCGTCCAGACGTCGCTGCGGCAAGAACAGCACGCTATCGGCCAGCGGCCACAAGGCGGCGGTCAGCAAGGTGCCACCCGCCCACTCCCAGCCAGACCACTCGCCCACCAGCCAGGCGTGCAAGACATGCACGATCAACTGGGCCAGCAGCATGACGACAGCCATATGCAGCAAGTGGGTCCACATGCCAAAGTTCAAGATGCGCTTGCGCAAGAGCAAGGCGCCATACACGACCAGCACATACGCCAGGGCGTGCTCGCCCAGGAGGCTACCGTCATGCACATCCACCAGAATGCCCAGCACAAAGGCCAGGGACATGGGCACACGACGCGGTTCATGAACGGCCCAAAAACCCAGCACCAGCATCAACAGGTCCGGCGCGAAAGGCAGCAGGCGCCAGGGCAGCATGGACCCCAGCCACATCAGCAGAATCGAGCCCCATATCAGCCAGGGACTGGAGGCGCGCGAAAACGGGCTGCTATCAATAGGCTGCAAGCTACTCAAGGATGAGGACCGGGTTTTACGGCCAGAGGTGTCCGAGGACTCAGCGCGTCGCATCATTGGCATCGTCCTGTTCAAGAGGGCGCTCGCTCTCGGGCACCAGCAAAATCAGAAAATGGCGGTAACGCTCCGGGTGTGACAGGGGCGTCACCAAGGCCAGGGCGAAACCGGAAGCGTCGTCACGCTCGATACTGCTGACCATACCCACTGGCAGGCCGGCAGGAAACAGGCCACCGATACCGCTGGTAATCAAGGTATCGTTCGGCTCCAGATCAACGTCAGCCGTCAGAAAACGTACTTCCACCTTGCCACCGGGGTTGCCACCAAAGGCAATCAGACGCAGGCCATTGCGCAGCACCTGCACCGGTACCGAGACCTTGTCGTCAGTAATCAGCGCGGCTTCCGAGGTAAAGCGCGTGACACGCACCACCTGTCCCACCACCCCGCCCTCGTCAATGACAGGCATGCCGGGGCGAATGCCACTGGCCGAGCCTTTATTGAAGATCAGGTGACGGGCATAGCCATTGGGCGGTTCGTACAGAACCTCCACGGCCACAGAGGGTTGGGTGACGGTATCAGCCACTTGCAGCAAGCGACGCAACTGTTCGTTTTCAGCAGAAAGCTGGGCTGCATGGGTAGAGAGCTGAGCCAGCTCGATACGCTGGCGTTGCAAGGCTTCTTTTTCGGAGCGGGCGGTGGAGGCCGCGTCGGTCCAGCTGCTGAAGTAGGTGACCAGATCGCGAGGGGCCAGCATGACACGCTGAAAGGGATACAGGACGGTGGCCACGGCCTGGCGCACCGGTTCGAGCACCGCATAACGAGCATCAGTGATCAACAAGCCCACTGCCAGCACCAAAAGAGCGGCCAAACGCAGCTCAGCTGATGAGCCGCGCCTAAATAGCCGGATGGAGCCTTGTTCTCGCATTAATCAAGCACTCGATCGCTTGCCCCCACAGGCAGACATTGCCGTGAAAGCCAAGCAAAGATCAATCGTAAATGAATACGGACTCCAGACGCTCCAGGTGTTCCAGAGCCTCGCCGCATCCCCGTACCACGCAGGTCAGAGGATCTTCGGCCACCACAACGGGCAAGCCGGTCTCTTCTTGCAGCAGACGGTCCAGGTCATGAACCAGAGCACCACCACCGGTCAGGACGATGCCCTTGTCAGTGATGTCCGCACCCAGTTCAGGAGGAGTTTGTTCCAGAGCGGTTTTAACCGCAGAGACGATTTGATTCAAGGGATCGGTAAGCGATTCCAGAATCTCGTTGGACGACACGGTGAAACTGCGGGGCACCCCTTCGGACAAATTGCGACCCTTGACTTCAATTTCACGAATTTCAGTACCGGGGAATGCAGAACCGATCTCTTTTTTGATCAATTCAGCCGTCGGTTCCCCAATGAGCATTCCGTAATTGCGGCGGATGTAATTAATAATGGCTTCGTCAAACTTGTCGCCACCGACGCGAACCGAACCTTTATAGACCATACCGCCCAGGGAAATCACGGCCACTTCAGTAGTGCCGCCGCCAATATCCACCACCATGGAACCACTGGCATCGGACACGGCCAGGCCGGCGCCGATTGCTGCTGCCATGGGCTCTTCAATCAGGTAGACCTTGCTGGCACCAGCGCCCAATGCGGATTCTTTGATGGCGCGACGTTCTACCTGAGTGGAGCCACAAGGCACACACACGATAATACGGGGGCTGGGGGCAAACATGCTGCGGGGGTGAACCATGCGAATGAACTGCTTGAGCATTTGCTCGGTAACAGTAAAGTCCGCGATCACACCATCCTTCATGGGCCGGATGGCTTCAATATTGCCAGGCACCCGACCCAGCATTTGCTTGGCCTCCTGCCCAACGGCCTGAATGATTTTTTTACCATTAGGTCCGCCTTCATGGCGGATGGCTACAACGGACGGTTCATCCAGTACGATACCCTTGCCGCGTACATAGATAAGGGTATTGGCCGTACCGAGGTCGATTGCCATATCGCTGGAAAAGTAACTGCGTAGGAATCCGAACATGGGCGCGCAAAGTGTAAAGTGTTTGGGGGAAAAGGCAGGTAAATTCGGCGCGGAACTCAAGCGTAAAACGACAGGCACAAGAACCAGGCAACGAATTCAAAAATACCTGGGAAGGAAACGGTCAATGATAACTTATAATTGCTCTACATTAGGACTGTTTTAATGGTCAGTTAAGTTCTGTAACCCCCGCATTTGCTGTAAAAGTGCCAAACTGTCCCTAACTGACGGATTTCCGCTTTTTTTTATTACTCATTTTCCAGTACCCACCCACATGTCTATCACTGAACAGGATGTTGCCCGTATAGCGCAACTGGCGCGCCTTGATCTTTCTGCTGAACAAGCCTCCCAGGTCGAGCACGATTTGACGCGCATCCTGGGCCTGATCCAGACCTTGCAAACCGTTGATACTCAAGGCGTTGAACCCATGGCCCATCCTTTGTCCGCCCGCCAGCAGATCAGTCTGCGTCTGCGCGAGGACAAGGCCCTGCCTTCCGGAACGGTAGAAAGCCGTCAGGCCATGATGCGCAACGCCCCCGCCGAGCAGGATGGCCTGTTTCTGGTACCCACGGTCATCGAATAAAGCAAAACCATGTCTTTTACCCCTGAATTCGCGACTATTGCAGCGCTGCGACTAGCCCTGCAAAACAAAACCGTCAGTGCCCGCGAGCTGGCCCAGCAAGCTCTGGACAGCAGCGCCCGCCAAAAAGAGCTCAATGCCTTTGTGCAGCAGGACGCTGCCCTGACCCTGGCCCAGGCCGATGCCGCCGATGCCCTGATTGCTCAAGGCAAGGCCGGCCCACTGACCGGCATCCCCATCGCCCACAAAGATTTGTTTGTCACCAAGGATTGGCAGACCACCGCCTGCAGCAAAATGCTGGAAGGCTACGTCAGCCCCTTTGACGCCACGGTTGTGACCAAGCTGCAGGCAGCCGGTGCTGTCTCGCTGGGCAAACTGAACTGTGACGAGTTCGCCATGGGCTCGCGCAACGAGAGCTCCGTGTTTGGCCCCGTACGCAACCCCTGGGATCACTCCATGGTGCCCGGTGGCTCCTCGGGTGGTTCCGCCGCTGTTGTGGCCGCTGGCCTGGTCGCCGGTGCAACCGCAACCGATACCGGCGGTTCGATTCGCCAGCCTGCCGCCCTGTGTGGCGTCAGCGGCATCAAGCCCACCTACGGCACAATTTCCCGCTTCGGGATCATTGCCTACGGCTCCAGCCTGGATCAGGCCGGTCCTATCGCCCGCAATGCCCGCGATTTGCTCGATCTGCTGGAAGCCATGTGTGGTTTCGACCCGCAAGATGCCACCAGCCTGGAATTCTGCGACGACCAGCCCAATAACGGCGCACGCATTCGCCAGCAATTTGAACAGCAACAGGCGCAGCAAGAAGCCCAAGGCAGCCAGCCCCTGAAAGGCTTGCGTATTGGTGTACCCGCCCAGTTCTTTGGCCCCGGCCTGGACCCGGTCGTTGCCGACGCCATCGAAGCTGCACTGAAAACCTACGAAAGCCTGGGTGCAGAACGCGTCACCGTGCAACTGCCCCTGACGGAATTGTCTGTCCCTACTTATTACGTCATCAGCCCTGCCGAGGCCTCCACCAACCTGTCGCGTTTTGACGGCGTACGCTTTGGCCACCGCGCCAGCCAGTACACCGATCTGAACAGCATGATCTCGCGCTCGCGCTCGGAAGGCTTCGGCCCTGAAGTGGTGCGCCGCATTCTGGTCGGCACCTACGTGCTCTCGCATGGATACTACGACGCCTACTACCTGCAAGCCCAACGCGTGCGCCGCATGATTGTGGACGACTTCCAGAAAGTCTTTGAACAGTGCGACCTGATCCTGGGCCCCGTCACACCGGCCCTGGGCCGCAAGCTGGGTGCCACCATCGAGGATCCCACCACGGACTGGCTGGGTGATGTCTACACCCTGGGCGTGAGCCTGGCCGGCCTGCCCGCCATGTCCATTCCTTGCGGCTTCAGCAAGGATGAGCGCCCCTTGCCCATTGGCCTGCAAATCATTGGCAACTACTTCCGTGAAGGCCAATTGCTGGCCTTTGCCGACCGCTTCCAGCAAGTCACCGACTGGCATCAACGTCAACCAGGACAACAATAATGGAATGGGAAATTGTGATCGGGCTGGAAACCCATACCCAGCTCTCGACCGAATCCAAAATCTTCTCCAGCAGCAGCACCCGCTTTGGCGCCTTGCCCAACACGCAAGCCAACGAAGTCGATATGGCCTTGCCCGGCGCGCTGCCCGTCTTTAACCGTGGCGCTGCCGAACGGGCAATTCGCCTGGGTCTGGCCGTCGGTGGCCACATTGCGCCGCGCTCCGTGTTCGAGCGCAAGAACTACTTCTACCCGGATCTGCCCAAGAACTACCAGATCAGCCAGATGGAAATTCCCGTTGTCAGCGGCGGCACAGTCAGCTTCATGCTGAACGGTGAAGAAAAAACCATCAATCTGACACGCGCCCACCTGGAAGAAGATGCCGGTAAATCCCTGCACGAAAACTTCCGTGGTCCTTACGGCGAGTCCAGCACCGGGATCGACTTGAACCGCGCGGGCACTCCGCTGCTGGAAATCGTATCCGAACCTGAAATGCGTTCGGCTGCTGAAGCCGTGGGCTATGCACGCGCCCTGCATAGCCTGGTAGTCTGGCTGGGCATTTGCGACGGCAATATGCAGGAAGGCTCTTTCCGCGTGGATGCCAACGTATCGGTACGCCCCAAAGGCCAGAAGGAATTTGGCACCCGTTGCGAACTGAAGAACATCAACTCCTTCCGCTTCCTGGAACGTGCCATTCAATACGAAGCACGCCGCCAGATCGAGCTGATCGAGGACGGTGGCAAAGTCATTCAGGAAACGCGCCTGTACGACTCGGACCGCGACGAAACCCGCAGCATGCGCAGCAAGGAAGATGCACACGATTACCGCTACTTCCCCGATCCTGATCTGCCACCTCTGTTTATCAGCGAAGAGTGGATCGAGCAGGTTCGTCAGGACATGCCTGAACTGCCCGCCCAGAAACTGGCTCGCTTCGAGCAGGAGTTTGAACTGAGCCGTTACGACGCCTCGCAACTGACGGTAGACCGTGCAACGGCCGACTTCTTCGAAGCCATCTTGCAAGCGGGCTCCAAGGCGAACGCGAAACTGGCCGCCAACTGGATTCTGGGCGAGCTCTCGGCTGCCTTGAACCGTGAAGAGCTGAGCATTGAGCAGTCCAAAGTCAGCCCCGCGCAATTGGCTCAGCTGATTGCCCGTATTGCTGACGGTACCATCTCCAACAAGATTGCCCGTGACGTGTTCGCGGCGCAGTGGGACGGCGAGCTCAATGGCGATGTGGATGCCATCATCGACGCCCGTGGCTTGAAGCAGATCAACGACGTGGGTGCCATTGAGGCCATGGTGGACGAAGTACTGGCCGCCAACCCCAGCATCGTTGAGCAGCACCGTGCCGGCAAGCCAAAGGCCTTCAACGCTTTGGTCGGCCAGGTGATGAAGGTTGCCAAGGGCAAGGCCAATCCGCAGCAGATCAACGAAATGCTCAAGCAAAAGCTGGACGCCTAAGTCCGGACGCTGCGCTACGCGGATACAAAAACACCAGGCCTTGGCCTGGTGTTTTTTTTACTACTGAATCCTGCTTAACAAACGCGGGAGATCAGACGCCGTAGCGATCGCGGTAGGCTTTCACCTGGGGAGCGTGAGCCGCCAGGGTCGTATCGTCCGCCAGCACCGCCATGATGTCCGCCAGCGAGGCAATGCTGATCACAGGAATACCGTAAGTCTGTTCCACTTCCTGCACAGCAGAATGCGCAGACAGTTCCTGATCATTACCGGCGCGCTCCATGCGATCCAGAGCAATCAACACCGCTGCAGGTTCCGCACCTGCGGCCTTGATGATCTGCATGGATTCACGCACGGACGTACCCGCGGTGATCACGTCATCAATAATCACGACCTTGCCTTGCAAGGGTGCGCCCACCAGGGTGCCGCCTTCGCCGTGGTCTTTGGCTTCTTTGCGGTTGAAGGCAAAGGGCACATCACGATCACCGATTTGCGGGTGTTCAGCCAGAGCAATCGAGGTCGCGGCGGCCAGAGGAATGCCTTTGTAGGCGGGGCCGAACAGCATGTCAAAAGACACGCCCGAATCCAGCAAAGCCTGGGCATAGAAACGGGCCAGCTGACCCACGCTACGTCCCGTATTGAACAGGCCGGCATTGAAGAAGTAAGGGCTCAAACGGCCGGACTTGACCTTGAATTCCCCAAAGCGCAGCACTCCCTGTTCCAGGGAAAAGCGCACAAAATTGCGACGATTATCGTTATTAGCCGACATGACAGAGTATGAAAAAGATAGAGACGAAAGGCATTTTAGCGTGTTGTGAGCCATCACTTGGCAGGTTCAGCCAGTTCTTCTAGCAAGAAGTCGATAAAACTGCGCACTTTAGGTGTCAAATAGCGACGGCTGGCATAGACGGCGTGCAGTTGTTGCAGCTCTTCGGTGTAATCGGGCAAGAGGCGAACCAGTCGACCACTGTCCAGATCATCCATCACCAGCCATTCGGGCAAATAGGCCAGCCCTGCTCCGCCCAGGGCGCTGTAGTAGGTCAGATTTGTATTGTCCGAGCGCATGAATGGATTCAGACGCAAGGACTCCGGCCCATCCGGTCCTATAAACTCGAAACTGGGCTGCTGCAAATAGCTGGGGCTGATAGCGGGCAGGCGCATCACCTCCGCGCAGTTACGTGGCATGCCGTGCCGGGCCACAAACTCCGGGCTAGCCACCAGATGAAACGGCGTGGGGCAAATAAGACGCGCAATCTGATGCGGCGCAGGCTCACGCATCACCCGCAAGGCCAAGTCAAAACCTTCCGCCACCAAATCCACTTTGTGATTGCTCAGGCTCATGTCCAGGGTCACTTCCGGGAAGCGCGTTTGGTAATCCTGCAACAGTTGCGCCACTTTGCGGTTTGCAAACCATACGGGTGCTGTCACCCGCAATACCCCTTGGGGCTGATGCTCAGAACCCGACAAAGCCTGCTGACCGCGCTCCAGGGTATCGAGAGCCTGCAAACAATAATCAAAGTAGGTTTGCCCCAACTCCGTCAGGCTCAAACGACGACTGCTGCGATGGAGCAAGCGGGCGCCCAGCTGTTTTTCCAGGTTGGCCAGATGCTTGCTGACCATAGGCGCTGACATATCCAGACGTTGCGCCGCGGCTGCAAAACTGCCTGCCGCCACAATCTCCCGGAACACCCGCAAACTCTGAATCGTATCCATGCTTTCCTAATAAGAAAGTAACTAATGAAAATAGGCCTGTTTATTTCCTGATAGTAATTGATTAATCTTGAACGAGCGCTAACCCGGTGCTCGTCTGGACCTTGAATGGGCGGGACCAGTACCAGGCCGACATCACGTCGTGCCTGACACAGAGCTTCTTTCACCACACCGGGCCAACCGCTTCTTTTACCGATACTGTCAACTTTCCAAAGGAAAATACATGAGCGCCCTTACCTCTAGCTGGACTCCTCGCATCCTTAGCCTGCTACGCATCGTTACTGGCTATCTCCTGCTGACACACGGTACTGCCAAGATCCTGGGTTTCCCCAAAGTAGACATGTTTGCCAACCTGCAAATCGGCTCCATTTACGGTATTGCGGGCATTCTGGAACTGATTCTGGGTGTCCTGCTGGTAATTGGCCTGTTCTCTCGTTTTGCAGCCTTTATTGCTTCAGGCCTGTGCGCTTTCGCCTACTTTATTGGCCACGCCAGCGGCAGCACCTTCGCAACCCCTATCCTCAATGGTGGTGAAGCGGCAGTTCTGTTCTGCTTTGCCTTCCTGTACCTGGCCTTTGCCGGCCCAGGCCCATGGAGTATTGACGCAGGCCGCGGCAAAGCCTGACGCCTTAACCAACCCCTTATCCCCTGCCCCTATCAGGGCAGGGGCAGGAGATCATCATGACAATGCCCACCTACTTCATCTCGCATGGTGGCGGACCCTGGCCCTGGATGCCTGAAGCGCAAACCATGTACGCCCCGCTGCGTGCTGCCTTGCAGGATATTCCACGCCAATTGGGCCGCACGCCCAAAGCGATCTTGATGGTCTCCGCTCACTGGGAAGCTCAACAGGCCAATTTGCTGGTCGCAGCCGCTGCACAACCCAGCATGGTGTACGACTACTACGGTTTTCCGTCCCATACCTACGAGATTCATTACCCCGCACCAGGCGACCCTGCCCTGGCCCGACAGGCCTGTAATTTGCTGGAAGGCGCTGGCCTGCCCACCCATCTGGATTCGCAGCGGGGCTTTGACCACGGTGCCTTCGTCCCGGCTTATGTGATTTACCCGCAAGCCAAAGTCCCTATGGTGCAGTTGTCCATACACGCCAATTACGACCCGGCCCTGCACTACGCCATGGGTGAAGCGCTGGCACCGTTGCGAGATGAGGACGTACTGATTATTGGCAGCGGCCTGAGCTATCACAACCTGCGCAATATGGGCCCCGGCGGTGTGGAGCCCTCTGCCCAGTTTGATGCCTGGCTGCATCAAAGCCTGAGCCTGGAGGATCCTGCCGCACGTCGTCAGGCCCTGATGAATTGGGAACAGGCACCGGCAGCACGTATTGCCCATCCCCGCGAGGATCACCTGGTCCCTGTCATGGTTGCCGCTGGTGCTGCGCGTGGAGATGCGGCGCATCGCTTCCACCATGAAATCCAGGCCTTTGGTGGCTTGACCGTGTCCAGCTACCGTTTTGGCTCGGCCACGTAACAAGCTCTGACGGCCACTGACATCGAAGCAGATTACGGGTTACAGTGCTGACGCTATAAGGAGAATTGCCACGTGTTACGCGTCACCTCGTTAAACGTCAACGGTATTCGGGCTGCTTTTCGTAAAGGCCTGCCCGACTGGCTGGAAGCCCAGAAACCTCATATTGTCTGCATGCAGGAAATCAAGATCAGCGAGCCTGATCTGACCCCTGACCTGACCAACCCCGGTCAGTATCACGGGCATTTTCACCATGCTCAGAAAAAAGGCTATAGCGGCGTCGGCCTGTACTTGAACCACAAGGCAGAAAGTGTGGCCGAAGGCATGGCCTGTGAAGAATTCGATGCTGAAGGCCGCATCATCCGCGCCGACTGGAACGACCTTAGCGTTATCAGCGCCTACCTGCCCTCGGGTTCATCAGGCGACGAGCGTCAAACCGCCAAGTACCGCTTTCTGGATCATTTTGAGCAGTGGATTAATGGCTTGATGCAGGAACACCGCGATACTGGCCGCGAGTTCATTATTTGTGGTGACTGGAATATTGCGCACCACGAAGCCGACTTGAAGAACTGGAAAGGCAATCTGAAAAACAGCGGTTTTCTGCCAGAAGAACGCGCCTGGATGACTAAAGTGCTGGGCGAGCTGTCCTGGGTAGATGTGTATCGCAGCCTGCATCCCGATACCACCGAAGAGTGCTACACCTGGTGGAGCAACCGCGGCCAGGCGTGGGCCAAAAATGTGGGGTGGCGCATTGATTATCAAATTGCCACCCCAGGTATTGCTGCCAAAGCGCGTAGTGCCACGGTCTATAAAGAAGAGCGTTTCAGCGACCACGCGCCTTTGACGGTTGATTACGACTGGAACTTGTAAGTCCAGCCCGAGCGGGTCAGCGCCTTAGCTGCCCTTCTCAACCATGTAGCGCACCACGCTGCGCAATTGTTCATCAGTGGCTTTGGGCGCAGCGCCACGCGGTGGCATGGCGCCCTTGCCATTGATGACCACTTCCATCAAGGCATCCTCGCCTTGAGCAATCAAGGGAGCCCAACGAGCCTTGTCGCCCAGACGGGGAGCATTGGCCATACCGGATGCGTGACAGACCATACACGAAGATTTGTACAGCTTCAGAGCTTCTTCGGAATCGGCATGTGCTGCAGGTATAGCAGCCAACAAGAGCAAAGCGGCCATTGCGGATGACATCATGGTGGCGGGGCGATAGGTTCTCATGGTTTTACCCTTTAAACAGTCGGCATGAACGCATGCCCGGCTGATACTTCGTTTTCTGAACAAGAGGCCTGGTTTTCAAAATCCGCGCCCCCTGCTTGTTCACTGACTAATTACTATCCGAGTACTGCCTGAAAGCCCGGGCGGAATTGATTCGTACACCTTTTCCTCAATTCCGCCTACCGGGGCTGGCTCCTGCCTTAAGCCTTGATCGGGCCGGGAGGGCTGACTTGCTTCATCAAGTCGTCATTCCATTCGCCTTCGACCAGGACGTGACCTGCGGCGCCCAGTTCCATGGCTTCGATCAGGTTGTGGTTCACATAGGCGTACACACCAGGCTGCTTGAAGGTGTAGAGCGCCACACCGGCCGAACCACCGCGAATGAACCAGGTTTCCAGGTTCTTGGCGGGTGGGTCATCAAACTTGCCCAGTTCCCAAACCCAGTCACCGTGACCACCGATCAGGTGAGGACGGGTGTCGCGGTTGGCCTGCGAGTGAATGAACAGCACGGTTTCGCCCACATTGGCCTTCATGGCACCATCGCCCATCAAGGCACCGACCTTGCCGTTGAACACCACGTGGCTGGGGATCAGACCACGCATGGCTTCCAGGGTGTCGCCGTAGCTTTCAGCCGACGAGCCATACTTCTTGAAATTGCCCTTTTCATCACGAGGAATGTAGAGGTCAAATTCACCAATGGTGTAGACACGGTCGTAATGCAGCGAGTTGCCAGCCGAGTCCTTCAGGCCGTCGCGTGGCAGCACCATGACGGTACCGTGCATACCCTGAACCACGTGCCAGGCTACCGAACCTTCGGGTGCGCAGTGGTAAATGAAGGTACCAGTACGGTCGGCCTTGAAGCGCAGTGTGGCTTGCTCACCAGGGTTGACATTGGTTAGCTTGGCACCGCCCAGCGCGCCTGTGGAGGCGTGAAAGTCGATGTTGTGCGGCATGGTGTTGCTGGCCGGGTTGACCAGGGTCAGCTCCAGGTAGTCGCCTTCATGCACAACCATGGTGGGGCCGGGCATGGAGCCGTCAAACATCATGGCGTGCATGGTTGTGCCGTCACGGTCGACCACGATCTCTTTTTCCACGATGCTCATGCGGAATTCCACCACGCGAGGCTCGGGACCCACTTTCTGCTCGTGCTTGTGGACCATAGGAGGCGCAACCAGATCCACCTTGACCCGCTCCAGCTTGGCGATCTGGGCTTCTGTACGCGCGGCCAGCCAGGGCGCGTTCTTTTTTGGTGCAGCCGTCTCGCGGGCTTGTACTTGAGCCGCCAGCAAAGTCGTTCCTGCGGCGACACCTAGGCCAGCACTTTTCAAGAAATGACGACGTTCCATACTACCTCCGGTTTGATCCAGGCGTGATGCCTGCTGATTAAATGTTTTTCAGATCTAACAGTTACTGAATGTATTGGACCGCAATCAGACTTCGCACTCTTTGCTGCAGCGCAAGCATCTCGTAGAAGCAACAAAAAAAACCGCCCGAAGGCGGTTTTTTTCATAGACGGAATCTCACAGAAGCAAAGAGACCGTCCTGGCAAGGGATCAGGATGCTTTTACTGCGCCTGCAGCATGCGCTGCGGCACCGCGACGGCCAGCCATGATACGTACCAGAACTTGCTGGAATACGAGCAGGGCACCGGCAATAAACACAACGTCACCCAAGGTACGCCACCAGCGCAGGGATTGCAGAATAGGCTGCTGCATGAACTCTTCGCTGCGTGCATACCACATGCCTTCCGAGATGCTGGCCCAGGCCTGAATAATCCCGGCTGGCAGCAGGCTGACGAACATCATCAGAACCAGACCCAGGTTCAGCGTCCAGAAACCCCAGCTCATCAAGCGGTCGTTGTAGCGAACCTCTGGCGAGATATAACGCACCACCAGCAAGACAAAGCCCAGAGACAGGAAGCCATACACACCGAACAAGGCTGCGTGTGCATGCAGTGGCGTGGTGTTCAAGCCCTGGATGTAGTACAGCGAGATAGGTGGATTGATCAGGAAACCAAACACACCGGCGCCGAGCATGTTCCAGAAAGCCACGGCCACGAAGAACATGACAGGCCAACGCAGATCGCTCATCCAGCTGGCTTGTTTCTGCATCTTCCAGTTATGGAAGGCTTCGTAACCCAGCATGATCAAGGGCACCACTTCCAAGGCACTGAAGGAAGCGCCAATGGCCATGATCGGTGTAGTCGTGCCCGAGAAGTACAGGTGATGCAAGGTACCAGGCACACCGCCAACCAGGAACAGCGAGGCGGCAGCCAGACCAGCAATGGTGGCACTGCGCTTGGAAACCAGACCCAGGGTCAGGAAGATAAAGCCCATGGCAACCGTGGCAAAGACCTCGAAGAAGCCCTCAACCCACAGGTGAACCACCCACCAGCGCCAGTACTCCATGATGGTGATATTGGTGTGTTCGCCGTAGAACAAGCCGGTACCGTAGAACAGGCCAATGGCCACGGTCGAGATGGTCAGCAGAACCAGCAGGTGGTTGTCGCCCTTGTCACGACGCAGAGCAGGCCACATGCCACGCAGCATCAGCAACAGCCAGAAAGCCAGGCCAACAAACTTGATGATCTGCCAGAAACGGCCCAGATCCAGGTACTCATAGCCCTGGTGACCGAACCAGAAGTTCAGCTCGGGTGGCAGGATGTTCTTGATGGCCAGGAAGTTGCCGGCAAAAGAACCAATAAAGAGCACAACCAGAGCACCGAACAGAACATCCACACCCAGACGCTGGAACTTGGGATCTTCACCCCCGTTAATCAAAGGCACCAGAAACAAACCGGCGGTCAGGAAACCACTGGCAATCCACAAGAGAGCTGCCTGAATATGCCAGGTACGGGTCAGCGAGTAAGGGAACCACTGCGACACGTCTATGCCATAGAACATCTGGCCTTCAACTGTGTAGTGCGCGGTAAAGCCGCCCAGGAAGACCTGGATGACAAACAGGGCAACCGTCAGGAAGGCATATTTTTTCAGGGCACGCTGCGAAGGTGTCAGGCGGAAAGCCAGAACCGGGTCGGTTGCCGGTGCAACAGGCGCTTCCTCTTCTTTGTGCGTAAAGGCCCAGATCCAGACTAGCAGGCCAATACCGGCCAACAAGAGCACGATACTGACAATGGACCAGACGATATTGGCCGTGGATGGATGGTTATCCACCAGGGGCTCGTGTGGCCAGTTGTTGGTATAGCTGACAGTAGTGCCGGGACGCTCAGTTACCGTAGCCCAGGACAGCCAGAAGAAAAAGCGGGTCATGTCCTGACGACGCTGCAGCTCTGGCAAGGTGTTGTCCTTCATGGCGAAGCTTTCGCGGCTGGACTTCAGCTCGGGCGCGTCGCCAAACAGGTCGATGTAATACTGGGCGGTGGTATCGATGGCCTTGGCGCGGCGCTCGCTGATCTGCAATACGCCCGTCGCTTCATCAATGCGGTTGGGACGGTACTCGTCCTGCAGTTCCTGCCGCAAAGTGGCCTGCTGACTGGTTGTCAGCTGATCGTAGTTCAGCGAGTAGGTTTGCTGGGCAGCCAGATCCAGCCAGGCCAGAGCCTCGCGGTGCAACCAGTCGGCGCTCCAGTCCGGAGCCTGGTAGGCCCCATGCCCCCAGATCGAACCCAGCTGCATGCCGCCGGTACTTTGCCAGGCGGACTGGCCACGATGTATCTGTTCCTGTGAGGTAAATTCACGGCCATCCGGTGTGACTACCTTGACGGGCATAGGGGGTGCCTGACGATACACCTCCACGCCTGTCCATCCCAGGATGGCAAAGGTCACCATGGTGACTGCCACCAGGGACCACCATAGTTTTTTATAGCTACGCATTTTCTTCTCCGTCTCGCTGATGAATCAAACGACCCAATCCAAACAGGTCCTGGCAGGACCCAGTTACCTGGTCAAAACCTGTTTGGGTACGGCCCCGGAACGGGGGACGGACCGAAGTACACGCCTTGTAGCGATGTTCTGCTAAGTCGGGGGTCATGTCATAGTCCTTAAAAATGTATGACAAAACATCTAAAGCAAAGACCGTGCCAAGTCCTGGACGATATAGATCAAAGGTTTGCCGCCAGCATGGGTATAAACTACCTCGACAAAACTGGGTAATTTTCACCATAAGGGTATTTTTCACCCATGCTAGATCTTTTGATTGCCGACCTTGCCACCGAGATTCCGGGGCCACTACGCCTGCAGCGCATGGTGCATCTGCTGGCGCGGCACTTTGGCTGTGATGCGGCCGGTTTGCTGAAGCTGGACGACACGGTGCTGCGCATTGTGGCGGCCAGCGGCCTGGGCCATGACACACTGGGACGCCATTTTGTGATTGCGGATCATCCCCGTCTGGCTCGAATTCTGAGCACGCCCAACCTGACCCGCTTTGAGCCCAACTGCGGCTTGCCGGACCCTTACGATGGCCTGCTTGATGACAAGCTGGGGCAACCCTTGCCCGTGCACGACTGCGTGGGAATTACCTTGCAAGTGCAGGGCACGCCTTGGGGCATCCTGACGCTGGATGCCTTGCGGCCCGGCACTTTTTCCGCCTCCACACTGGTGGAGTTGAAGCACTGGTGTCTGGTGCTGGAAAGTGCAATCCGCATCAGCGAACTGGAGGAAGAAAACCGCAGCCTGCGCCTGCTCTCCACCTTGCCACCCGACTATTTATCGCGCAGCAACTCGGCTGCCATTATTGGCAACAGCAAACCCTTGCTGGAAGTGATTCAGTTGCTGGATACGGTAGCGACCTCCGAGCTGCCCGTGTTGTTGCTGGGCGAAACAGGTGTGGGTAAGGAACTGTTTGCACAACGCCTGCATCAACGCTCTCCACGCCACAGCCGGCCCTTGATCTACGTGAACTGTGCCGCCCTGCCCGAGTCTCTGGCAGAAAGCGAATTGTTCGGGCACGTAAAGGGGGCTTTTTCCGGCGCGCATGAGAACCGGGCCGGGCGATTTGAAGCCGCCCAGGGCGGTACCCTGTTTCTGGATGAAATCGGTGAGCTGTCTTTGACGATTCAGGCCAAGCTGCTGCGTACCTTGCAAAATGGCGAGATTCAGCGCTTGGGGGCGGACCATCCCATCAAGCTGAATGTACGGTTGGTGGCAGCCACCAACCGTGATCTGAGTCAGCAGATAGCCCAAGGCGGTTTCCGCGCTGACCTGTTTCACCGCCTGTCGGTTTTTCCACTCACCATCCCTGCACTGCGCGAGCGCCATCAAGACATCTTGCTGCTGGCAGGCCACTTTCTGGAAACCAACCGTTCTCGCTTGGGATTGCGCGGAATTCGCTTGTCGCCCGACGCAGAAGCCGCTTTACTGGCTTATCATTGGCCAGGTAATGTTCGCGAATTGGAACATTTAATCAGCCGGGCGACCATCCGCCTGCTGGTCGATACGCCAGACCGTAACCAAATATTTACGCTTAGCGCCGATAATCTCAATTTGTTACCTTCTACCCAGCAACCTGTCGCCGCGACCAGTATGGAAATTGGTGCACCCCGCCAATCCTTGCGTCAGTCCGTTGAACAGCTACAAAGCCAGCTGATACGACAGGCTCTGGAAGAGACAGACCGTAACTGGAGCCAGGCTGCCCGACAGCTAGGCATGGACCCCAGCAATCTGCACAAGCTGGCCAGCAAACTAGGGCTTAAAACCCGCTCAGAAAGCTTAAGTGATGACTGACATATCCTACCCCTCCTTGTTAGCCAGCCTGCCCGTTTTCTCCCTGCTGGACTCAGCCAGCATCAACGACCTGTGGCAAGAGGGACGCCTGATCCACTACGACAAAGACAGCCAGGTTTTCCGTCAGGAACAAAGCAGCGACCATTTTTTTGTCCTGCTGCAGGGTCTGATCAAGGTCGTACGCACCATGCCCAATGGCTCACAACTGCTGGTACGTTTTGCCTTGCCCGGCGATGTGATCGGCATTGCCCCTGCCTTGCGCCGTCGCAATTACCCGGCTACCGCCATCAGCGTCACCACCAGCGCTACACTGGCCTGGCCAGAAAAGTCCTGGGAAAGCCTGACCCAACGCTTTCCGTGCCTGCTCAGCGCCGCCCAAGACACGGTCGCCCGACGTCTTAGCGATGCCGATGATCGCTTGCTGGAAATTCACAGTCTGGAAGTCGAGCAGCGGCTGGCTCACAGCCTGCTGCGCTTGATTCGCCAGGTGGGCCAAAGCGGCACGGAAGGGACGTCCTTAAGTATTCCGGTGACCCGGCAAGATCTGGCGGATCTGGCCGGAACCACTTTGTATACGGCCAGCCGCGTAGTCAGCAGTTGGGATCATCAGGGCTTGATCCTGGCAGGCCGCAAACAAATCACGATTGCGGACCTGGATAAATTTGCACAAACCGTGCTGGAACGAGGCTAAGCGAGCGCTTAGTCTTCGGTGACCAGGCGCAGCCCCAGGTAACGCGGGGGCACGCCAACCGAACACGCTCCGGTTTTAGGGTCGCGGATAAAGTCAGGCATCACTGCAATGTGCTCGCCACCCAAGGTGCGTACACCACAGTTTTCCAGACGCGACTCCGCGCGCGGCATGCTGATACGGTGTACCCGTACGTGACAGGTATTGGTCCACTCGGCCACCTGCCCACCCGCATCAAACACCCCATAAGCATTGGCAACGCCCTGCCCCAACGGTGCCAGAGGAACCTCCTGGTCCTGCTTGCGCTTGTAGCTGTCCTGATACTCCTGCAGCCACAGGGCAGCCTGCTCGTTTTCATCCAGCCCGCCTTGCGCCGACTCAGGCACTTTCTGGTCTGCGAAATAGCTCCACTCCAGGTAATCCGGCAGACGGAATTTCTTGCCCGTGCGCTCGCTTAGCCAAGCTGCATAATCCTGCCCGTCCTGCCAGCTGACACCTACCACTGGCAAATTCTTGGCCTGCCCTTGGCCCACCGCGTCAGCGGCCTTGCAGCGTTCCGCACGAACACATTGGTCGTACTCGAACTGGCTGACCTGATACTTCATGGCTTTCAAGGTGGGAACAGGCGCGTACATCACGGTATCGGAGGCGATCAGACGGCCATCCAACAAATACTCACCCGCCTGCATGACCTCGCGGGCCGGACCGGCCACTTCCACCAGCTCGGGCAAAGCGGACGGATTGCTGGACTCGCCAGCCGAACATCCGGCCAATATGGCCACTACCAGCACGGATCCCACTACATGGCTTCGCATTGTGCACTCCCTAGAGACAAACACAATTGAAGCCCAGCCGCCGCAAACCGTCCTTGCGCCAAGGCAAATTGATGCGCTGGTCTACACAGGCTTAGGTCAGAAAATTCACAAAGCCCGTAATAATCACGGCATTGAAGAAGTCAATGAACAAGGAACCCACTAGAGGTATCACAAAGAAGGCTTTGCGGGATGGACCGTTGTCTTCTGTAAAAGCCTGCATATTGGCCATGGCGTTAGGCGTTGCGCCCATGCCAAAACCACAATGGCCAGCCGACATCACCACAGCATCGTAATCCTTGCCCATGACCTTGAAAGTCACGTAGCTGGCAAAGAAGAACATCAGCACCGTCTGGGCGATCAGGATAATCAACAGCGGACCCGCTACGTCAGCCAACTCCCACAGCTTCATTACCATCAACGCCATGACCAGGAAGAAAGCCAGGGACACATTGCCCATGGTTTCAAACTCTTTTTCCGGCAAACGGTAACGACGCCAGTCGATCACGTTACGGATGACGGCCGCCACCAGCATGGAGCCCAGGTAAGCGGGCAAGACAATGCCACGCTCGCCCAGCCATTCAATGATGACACTGCCCACACCAATCGCGATGGACAGCAGCACTACGGCGTATACCGGCATTTCAAAGCCGCCATCGTCAACCTGAACGGTTTCCTTGACCGTGGTTTGCACCGCATGAGGCGCATCTGCACCTTCGTGCTGGCGACGATGACGACGGTGTGGAGCAGGGCCATCAATATTGTATTTTTTCATCAGGCGCTTACCCAAGGGCCCGCCGATGACGCAACCCATCACCAGCCCCCATGTCGAAGCAGCAATGGCAGCAGGCAAAGCCCCGACAGCACCGGCATTTTCCAGCATCGGACCGAAGGCAGCAGAGGTACCGTGGCCCCCCGTCATGGAGATCGAACCGGCGGCCAGACCCAGCAAGGGATTGGCGTCCATCAGGGTCGCCAAGGTCACGCCCATCACGTTTTGCAGAATAATCAGGACAACCGCACAGCCCAGAAACAGAGCAACCGCCAGGCCGCCTTTTTTCAGCAGCTCGAAACTGGCTGAAAAACCGATGGTCGTGAAAAAGGCCATCAGCAAGAAATTGCGTATATCGTCGTTGAACGAAAAGTTGAACGAGCCGGTCTGATGTCCTACCAAGGCAATCAAGGCAAAAATCAAACCGCCAATAATGGGGCTGGGAATGAAATAGCGGGCCAATACAGCAACGCGATTCTTTATATATTCTCCCAGCACGAGAAAGACAGCCGCCAAACCTACCGTTTGCGCGATATCGAGCTGAATGTTCATCTATCCGTTCCTTACATCTTTGGAATAAGGGGCCTGCACCTGTGTGTCTGACAGAGGCTTCAAACCAATTTGTTCAAATAGGCATGTTTATCGTCGCTACTTCGTCCTTGTGGGATAAAGGCTTGACCACCAACAGCGTTGTAAAACCGAGAAAAATAACATGAACAGGCGCCTAATGACGCCAATTTCCCTGAATCGGTCCGCTTTATTACAAAAAAACCCGCCGATGGGCGGGTTGGAGAAAGCGTGATGCTTAGCGGTCGCGTTCGATGGAAAACGCGCACAAGCTAAGCAATACCTGCTTGAATTCGCTCTCAGGAACATCAGCCAGGGCCTGAACAGCCAGTTGTGCCTCTGCCTTGGCCGCTTCGCGAGTGTAGGCCAATGCATCGGTCTGTTCGATAGCCTGGGCAACAGCGGCAAAATCCGCATCACCAGTCTCAATGGCCGATTTGATCAGCTGAACCTGTTCGGGCGTACCCACTTCCATCACACGAATCAGGGGCATGGTGGGCTTGCCTTCGCGCAGATCGTCGCCCACGTTCTTGCCCAGAGCCTGGGCGTCGCCGGTGTAATCGAGCACATCGTCAACCAGCTGGAACGCAGTACCCAGGTGGCGACCGTAAGCAGCCATCGCTTCTTCCATCTCGGGCGAAGCACCGGCCACAATCGCGCCTACTTGGGCCGCTGCCTCAAACAGCTTGGCAGTCTTGTAGCGTACGACTTGCAGGTAACGATCCAGTGAAACGTCCGGATCGTGAACGTTCAGCAGTTGCAGAACTTCGCCTTCGGCGATCACCGTAGTGGCGGCCGACAGCACGGCCATGGCAGGCATGGAGTTCGATTGCACCATCATCTCGAAGGAGCGCGAATACAGGTAGTCGCCAACCAGGACGCTGGCCGCATTGCCGTAGACGGCATTGGCCGTGTGGCGACCGCGACGCATATCGGACTCATCGACCACGTCGTCGTGCAGCAAGGTAGCTGTGTGGATAAACTCCACCACGCCAGCCAGCAAATGATGCGTGTTCCCCTGATACGCCAGTGCACGGGCTACCAGCAACAGCAGCGCGGGACGCATGCGCTTGCCACCTGCACTAACGATGTATTCGCCGATTGTGCGTATCAGCACCACATCCGAATTCAAGCGCTCACGAATGACGACATCAAGAGCCTTCATGTCGTCGGCAATAGGTTCAATCAGGGTGGACAGGTTCAAAACAGAATTCCGGGCGAGTAAGGGAGGGGGCCGATAGCGGCCAACCGTAACTTGGTGATTATACGATTTTGAATCGCTTTGGGCCTATTGTTACGCGTGATGCACCACAGTGATCGCAGAAAAAGGTGCCAAATTAGCGATAATAAGCATTTCAACCTGAAACGGAGACCGTCTTGAGTTCGCAAGACCTGAGTACCCTGATCAGCCGGGCCGAGCGGGTTCTAGCTCAATTGGAAGCCTGGCTGCCCCCTGCTCCACCTCCCATCAACTGGGATTCCATTGCTTTTCGCTGGCGTACCAATGGTTCGCGCGGCTGGCTGGAAGGTGTCCAGCACGTAGCCACCATCCAGACCGACGACCTGCACCATATCGAACGCCAAAAAGGCATTATTGAGCGCAACACCCATCATTTCCTGGCAGGCAAACCGGCCAATAACGTCTTGATGACAGGAGCTCGCGGTACGGGCAAAAGCTCGCTGGTCAAAGCCATGCTGGCCAAATTTGCCGACCAGGGCCTGCGCCTGATCGAAGTGGACAAGTCCGACCTGGGCGATCTGGGCTACATCATCGACCTGATCAGCACCCGCCCCGAACACTTCATCATCTTCAGCGACGACCTGTCCTTTGAAGAAGGCGAAGCCGGTTACAAGGCGCTCAAATCCGTGCTGGACGGCTCGCTGGCCTCCCCTGGCGACAATGTACTGATCTACGCCACGTCCAACCGACGTCACCTGATGCCCGAGTACATGAAAGAAAACCTGAGTGCCTCCACGTCCGCCGACGGCGAGATCCACCCCGGTGAGGCGGTTGAAGAAAAGGTATCCCTGTCCGAGCGCTTTGGACTATGGTTGTCGTTTTACCCCTTTAAACAAGACGACTATCTGGACATTGTGTATTACTGGCTGAGCGCATTGGGTTGCCCTGCAGAACACATCGAAAGCTCGCGTACGGAAGCCTTGCAATGGGCTCTGGAACGTGGCTCGCGCTCCGGCCGGGTAGCACGTCAATTTGCTAGAGATTGGACCGCTAGACATGTCTAAACCCACGTTGGAAGTGGCCGTTGGCGTTTTACTGAACCAACACGGCCAAGTGCTACTGGGAAAACGCCCAGCCGATAAACCCTGGCCAGGCTGGTGGGAACTGCCAGGCGGCAAGATTGAAGCGGGCGAGAGCGTCATACAGGCGCTGGTACGGGAACTGCGCGAAGAACTCGGCATTGAAACCACCCATGCACACCCCTGGGTCACCTATACACACGAATACCCCAAGAACTTTGTCAAACTCTCTTTCTGCCTGGTGCGGGAATGGGAAGGCGAACCCCAGTGCCTGGAAGGCCAAGAGCTTGCCTGGGTCAGCCCTAAAGGTCCATTGGAAGTCGGCCCTGTACTGCCTGCTACCGAACCGCCGCTGAAATGGCTGCAACTGCCCGAACGCTACCTGATTACCCACATCGACGAGCCGGCCCGCTTACCCGCCTATCTGGAACAACTGGAACAAGCCCTGCAACAAGGCCCGGCCTTGGTCCAGTTTCGTGAGCCAGCCTGGGCTGCCCGGCCCGATGCCGAATTCCATTTGCACCAGGCGTTCCTGCAAGTTGTGAACCTGTGCCAGCGCTACCAAGCGCGCTGCCTGGTCAATAGCCTGCACCCCGAGAGCTGGTGGGACCACGCTGATGGTGTGCATTTGCGCGCCAGCGACGCCCAAGCCCTGTCCGCGAAATGCCACGACACGCTGACGACATTTCCTGCGATCAGCAAAGGCTTGATCGGCATGTCCACGCACAATGAAAGTGATATTGAAATAGCCCGCAAGATCCAGGCGGACTTTCTGGTTCTGGGCCATGTCCTGGAAACCTCCTCCCATCCCGGCGATCCCGGCATGGGCTGGGCCCGTTTTGCCAGTCTGGCGGAACAAGCTGGCCTGCCAGTGTTTGCCATAGGCGGGCAATCGGCCAAGACCCTGGCTGACGCCCGCAATCACGGCGCACACGGTATTGCCGGTATCCGCCACATGCTGGACAACGACCCGGCATGACGCCACACGTCAAGATTTCGGAACACGAAGGCGTACGCTACCTGCATCTGGGCTCTGCCTGGGTGCAGGGTGCGATGCGCCTGGATGCGCCCGATCAACTGGAGTTGCACTACATCCGTCAGATGATGATCTGGACCTTGTTCCAGACCGATCCGCGCCGTATTGCCCAACTGGGCCTGGGCGCCGGCAGCCTGACGCGCTTTTGCTACCAGCATTTCCCCCAGGCGCGCATCGACGCCGTAGAAATCAACCCGGAAGTGGTACAGGCCAGCCGCCTGCTATTCAATCTACCGCCCGACGATGAGCGCCTGAACGTGCACACGGTAGACGCGCTGGATTATCTGGACGCGGTCTACGGCGAGCTGGATGTGCTGCAAATTGATGTGTATTCAGACCAGGCCGAGCACCCTGCCCTGGAAAGCGAAGCCTTTTATCAGGCCTGTCGCAAAGCTCTGGGGCCGCAAGGACTATTGACGGTGAACCTGCTGGGGTCGGAAATGGTACATGCGCGCAATCTGCATGCGCTGCAAGAGAGTTTCCCGGCTGTGGTCTGGTTGCCTGAAACGCACGATGGCAATCTGGTTGCCCTGGCCTTTGCTGACCCGCCGCAAATTGATTTTGATGATTTGTACCAGCGGGCCGAAGAAATCCACGCCACCCTGGGCTTGGCCGACGGCGAGGAATGGGTTGACGGGCTGTATGCCTGGATGGATCAGGACTGAGGCGGTTTCCACGCACTATCAAGCAAGGAATGAGCCGCTGTTGAACTGCAAGCAAGCAAACTGCAGCCCCAAGCTTGAGAGGTAGTCCAATCCTTGCTTGGTCCATACGAGGTAAACCGGGCGTTGAAGCTCCGGCCCAGCCAGGCCGGAGAGCACGGTGAAACGGCCAAACCCAACCAAGCGCCAAGAAGTTCAGCCAACGCCGAACCAGATCAAACCAAACTAAACCAAACTTGATTAAGACCAGACTGGATCGGATCGGGTCAGATCAGGTCAGATTAGTGGAGGTCAGGCCAAACCTATTCTGCTTTCGCAGCTGGATCAGCTTCCACCGCGTTCGGCTCTTCAGGATTCAGGCCTGTCGCTACATCCCAGCCACCGCCCAAGGCCACCATCAGCTTGACCGCCGCCCGCAGGCGTTGAGACTCCAGGTCCAAAGCCTGCCGCTCGGCTGACAAAGCCGTGGCCTGGGTTTGGGCCAGACTCAGAAAATCCACCAGACCGGCATCAAACTGATTGCGCGTCAGCCGCAGGGACTCGCGGGCCGCAGCCAGAGAACGCGCCTGGCTGGCTTGCTCCAGCTCCAGGCCATTACGCTCAGACAAGGCATCTTCCACCTCTTTCAACGCGTCCAGAACCGTCTGGCGGTAAGCTGCCAATTGTTCGTCATAGCTGGCTTCAGCCTGCTCGACTTGCGCGCGACGCGCTCCAAAATCCAGCAAGGTCAGGGCAAAGGCCGGCCCCAAGGACCAGACTCGCGCCGGAGCCGTCAGCCATTCGCTTAAATCACTGCTACTGAAACCCCCGCTGGCTTTCAAACTCAAACTGGGAAACCAGGCCGCCTTGGCCACACCGATCTGGGCATTGGCCTGCGCCATGCGACGCTCGGCACGAGCCACATCGGGGCGCCGCTCCAGCAAGCTGGATGGCAGGCCCACCGGAATATCCGGAGCAACAGGCCACGGAGCATGGGGCACGACTTCAAACTGGGACGGTGCACGGCCGACCAGCACAGCCATGGCATGCTGATACGTCGCTTTCTCGCGGTTCAAGGCCAAACGCTGGGTACGTGCACCTTCAAGCTGGCTCAAGGCTGCCGCCACATCCCCCGGCGCCGAAAAGCCGGCGTCCAGGCGGTTCTGATTGATTTGCAAAGAGCGCTCGTACGCGGCCACCGTTTCATCCAGCACTCGTTCGCTGGATTCCACACTGCGGTACTGCAAATAGGCCTGCGCCAATTGAGACTGCAGGCTCAAGCGCGTGGCGGCCATGTCCGCTGCACTGGCTTGCAGGCCCGCATCACCGGCCTCTACCTGACGGCGAATCCGCCCCCACAAGTCCACTTCCCAATTCACCGTGATGCTGGCGTCGTAAGCACTGCTGCTTTGGCTAGTATCACCCGACCCACTGCCCCGTCGCGTCGTGCCGACCGAGCTGCCCACTTGCGGGAACTGGGTCGAGCGCGTATTGGACAAGGTGGCTTGCGCCTGACGGACGCGCGCCTGTGCTTGCTGCAAGGTGAAGTTCTGCTCGTTCAGGCTTTGCATCAAGGCATTGAGTACGCCGTCGTTAAAGCTTTCCCACCAAGGGCCGCGATCCTTCAAATCAGCCGGTTCAGCCTGCTTCCAGGCTGTGGAACGTACCTCTTCGCGAAAGTGCTCGCCCACTGGTGCTTCAGGCCGCTGATAATCGGGGCCAACAGCACATGCGGCCAGGAGCAGCACCATCCCAGCCAGTGCGAAGCGCGGAAAAATCATGGCGTTAGAAGTAGGCATATCAGCTTATATATTCAAAGTTGTCTGGTTCTTGCGGCGCATGAAGCGATGGCGCCAACGATCCAGATAAAGATAAACCACCGGCGTGGTGTACAAGGTCAGGATTTGACTGAGCACCAAACCTCCCACAATGGTGACGCCCAGAGGCTGGCGCATTTCCACACCTGGGCCGGACGCCAAAATCAAGGGAATAGCACCAAAGATGGCAGACAAGGTCGTCATCATGATGGGACGAAAACGCACCAGGCAGGCTTCATAAATGGCTTCACGCGAACCCATGCCGCGCTCACGCTCCATTTGCAAGGCGTAGTCCACCATCATGATGGCGTTTTTCTTGACGATACCGATCAGCAAGAACACCCCGATCATGGCAATCAGGTTGAATTCGCCACTGGTCATCATCAGGGCCAGCAAGGCTCCGATCCCGGCAGAAGGCAAGGTGGACAGAATGGTAAGCGGGTGCATGTAGCTCTCGTACAGCATCCCCAGCACGATGTACAAAGCAACCAGAGCAGCCAGGAACATCATGGGCTGCTTGGCCAGGGCATCGAGCATCTGCGCCGTATTGCCTTCAAAGCCCGCCTGAATCTCGCGTGTAGGCAGCTGAATGCGGGCCATGGCCTGTTCAATGGCCGCCGTTGCCTGACTGAGGGTGACGCCTTCGGCCAATCCGAACGACACAGACTCGGCCACCAGCAGACCCATATGGTTAATGCTGCGCGGCGCGGTGCCCGTGCTAAAGCGAGTAAAGGCTGACAGGGGGACGCGGGTGCCGTCCTTGGCCACCACCTCGATTTCCTTCAGGGACTCCAGATCCTGGGCAAACCGGGGCTCCACTTCCATGACCACGTAATACTGGTTCAAACGACCAAAAATAGTGGAAACCTGGCGCTGGGAGAAGGAGTTGTTCAAGGTACCAGCCACCATGGACATATCAATACCCAGGCGCGTTGCCATATCACGGTCAATTTCCAGTTGAACCAGACCGGCCTTGTCGTCGGTGCCGGTATCCACGTCCACCAGCTCAGGCAGCTCGGACATGGCCTGCTGGACCTTGGGCAACCAGGTTTTCAGCAACTCCAGATCGCTGCCCAGCAAGGAGTAGTCATAGGAGCCACTGCGCCCGCCGCCCCCGCTGCCAACTGGAATATCTTGCTGCGGCACCATAAACATGCGTGCTCCCGGCGTGGTGGATAAAGGATCACGCAAGCGATTCACAATATCCGTCGTACTGGCTTTACGCTCATCCATGGGCTTGAGCTCAACCAGAATGAAGGACGAAGTGCTGCCACTGCGACCACCGGCGAATACAGCCACCGAACGGATATCCGGGTCCTGATTCAAAATGGAACGGAAATACTCCAGCTTGGGCACCATGGACTGGAACGACGTGCCCCTGTCGACCCGGAAGAAACCCATCAACTGACCGGTATCCTGCTGCGGAAACAAGCCCTTGGGTACCACGGTGTAGAGATACACATTCAGGCCAATAGTGGCAAACAAGGAGAACAGCATCAAACGATGATGCTTGAGCGCCCAATCCAGAGAGCGACGGTAACCATGCCAACTGACACTGCCTATCCAGCCCAGAAAGCGGCTGACCGGATTAGTGGATTCATGCTCTTGCGGCCCGGGGCGCAGCAAACGGGCAGTCATCATGGGGGTCAGCATCAAGGAGATGACCAAGGACACCAACACAGCGGTACACAGGGTGACGGCAAACTCCATGAACAGGCGTCCGGCCAGCCCCCCGATCAGCCACAAGGGAATGAACACGGCTACCAGCGACAAGCTCATGGCGGTTACCGTAAAGCCCACCTCACGCGTCCCGCGCAAGGCCGCCCGCATGGGAGACAAGCCTTTTTCCAGGTAACGCATAATGCTTTCCAGCACCACAATCGCGTCATCCACCACAAAGCCCGTGGCCACAATCAGGGCCATCAAGGAAATGGTGTTCAACGTGAAGCCGAACAAATGCATGAAGGCAAAGGTGCTGATCAAGGATGCCGGCACGGCAATGGCCGGAATCAGGGCAGCGCGCCAGTTTCGCAGGAACAGCAAGACCACCAGCACCACCAGAGCCACCGCAATGATCAAGGTCAGCTGTGCCTCTTCCAGCGTGGCACGGATACTGGGGGTGCGATCCTGCGCCACCGTCAATTGCGCCTGGCTGGGCAGCATTTCCTCGATCCCGGGCAAACGCTCACGAATGGTATTCACGGTCTCGATAATATTGGCACCCGCCTGACGGCGCACAATCAATAGAACCGCTTCCTGGTTATTCCAGTACCCCAGACTGTGAATGTTCTCGACAGAGTCCTCGACCTTGGCCACATCGCCCAAACGGATAACCTGCCCGTCCTGATTCTTCAGCACCAAGGGTTCAAAGAAGCGTGCCTGGTTATATTGCTTGCCCGAATTGATCTGCCATTGACCCTGCTCGCCTTCCAGATAGCCGTTGGGACGCAAGCTGTTGGCGTTATTGATCACTGAACGCACATCATCCAGCGCGATACCGGCCGAGGCCAGAGCCTTGGGGTTCAGTCCCACCCGGACGGCAGGCAAAGAACCGCCACCCACATCAACCGAGCCCACACCCGGAATCTGGGCCAGCTTCTGCTGCACAATACCGCTGGCCATATCAAACAGCTGTGCCTTGTTCGCGGTTTGCGAAGTCAACGCCAGCACCATGATAGGCATGGAGGAAGGGTTGACCTTCTCGTAGGTAGGCACACTGGACATGCCCGAAGGCAACATGGGCCGAGCCTGATTGATAGCGGCCTGCACATCGCGCGCGGCCCCTTCAATATCCCGATCCAGCTCAAACACCAACATGATCTGGGTGGAGCCTTCGCTGCTGCGAGAGCTCATCTCAGAGACACCGGCAATGGAACCTAAAGCCTGTTCCAGCGGGGTCGCCACGCTGGAAGCCATGGTTTCAGGGCTGGCACCGGGCAAATTGGCCGAGATCGCAATCACCGGAAAATCCATTTCCGGCAAAGACGCCACAGGCAGGAGCCGCAAGGCCAGTGCGCCCACCAGGACCATCGCCAGTGCCAGCAGGCTGGAGCCCACTGGCCGGAAGATAAACAGCCCTAACAAGCGCTTCATGTCGACTCGCGTACCGACTTGGCACCACGACGGGTAAAGCGGTCAAAAAACAGATAGATCACGGGAGTCGTGAACAAGGTCAGTACCTGACTGGCCAGCAGCCCGCCAACCATGACCAGACCCAAAGGTTGACGCAGCTCTGCTCCCGAACCCGTCGCCAGCATCAGTGGAATCGCACTGAACAAAGCCGCCAGGGTCGTCATCAGGATAGGACGGAAGCGCAGCAAGGCAGCCTGATGAATGGCTTCCTGGGGGCTTACGCCCTGCTCGCGCTGCGCCTCCAGCGCAAAGTCGATCATCATGATGGCGTTCTTTTTCACGATACCAATCAGCAGGATGATCCCGATTACCCCCACCATATCCAGGTCCCGTCCGGCCAATAGCAGGGCCAGCAGCGCCCCAATGGCGGCAGAGGGCAAGGTCGACAGAATGGTCACAGGGTGGATGTAGCTCTCGTACAAAACACCCAGCACGATGTACATGGTCAGCACGGCGGCCAACATCAACCACAGTGTGCTGGACAAAGAAGCATGGAAGGCCTTGGCCGCGCCCAAATAGCGGGTATCGACCGAGGACGGCATGCCGATCTGATCAGGCACCGTTTCAATGGCTTCGATCGCGTCGGACAAGGAATAGCCCTCAGCCAGGTCAAAGGACACATTCACGGACGGGAACTGCCCCAAACGCTCCACCGATAGCGTGGTTGGCACCAGCTGAATACGCGCCAGGGACGTAATTGGCACGGGTGTGCCTGCTGCCGTCATCACATGAATATTTTCTAGATCCTGCGGACCTTGACGGTATTGATCCTTGACCTCCAGCACGACGCGGTATTGGGCAGACTGCGTGTAGATTGTGGAGATCAAGCGCTGTCCGAAGGCGTCGTACAGTGCATCATCAATATTGGCTTTGGTCACGCCCACACGAGCCGCCGCATCCCGGTCTATATCCAGCAGCACTTGCAAGCCATCGTTTTGCAGGCTCATGGACGCATCTTTAATCTGCGGCAAGGCATTGACGGCATCCAGCCAGCGCGGCATCCAGGTGGTCAGCACCTCGGTTTCCGGATCCGACAAGGCCATCTGGTACACATTGCGGCTGATCTGATCGTCGACCGTCAGCTCCTGGATGGACTGCTGGTACACCGACAGGCCGGGGATGTCTTTCAGACGTTCATCCAGCCTGCTCATGATTTCATTTGCACCAGCCCTGCCCGAGCCGATGGGCTTCAAGGCAATTTGCAGGCGGCCATTATTCAGCGTGGCATTGGTACCATCTACCCCGATAAAGGAGGTGACGGCCTCCACATCCGGGTCTTCCAGCACAATCGCCACGGCTTGCTGCTGCAAATTACCCATTGCGCGGAACGACGCGGTTTGTGGCCCTTGGGTAATCGCCTGAATCAGGCCGGTATCTTGCTGGGGAAAGAAGCCTTTGGGGACAATCACGTACAGCAGGCCCGTCAGGATCACGGTGCCTACGGCAACCCAAAGGGTCAAGGTCTGATGACGCAGGACCACAATCAGACCACGATCGTAGGCCGCAATGATGCGATCCATCTGATTGCCCAACCAAGTGGTGAAGCGGCCATACTGGCGCTCGTCCTCGGGCTTGAGCATGCGCGCGCACATCATGGGCGTGAGCGTGAGCGAAATGAACAGAGAAAGCAGGATTGCCACGGCCAGGGTAATGGCAAACTCACGGAACAGACGTCCAATGACATCGCTCATGAACAGCAGCGGAATCAGCACGGCGATCAGGGAGATCGTCAGGGACAGCAGCGTGAAGCCAATCTGCGCCGCCCCCTTCAAGGCCGCCTGCAAGGCGGTTTCGCCCTTTTCGATATAGCGGGCAATGTTCTCGATCATCACGATCGCATCATCAACCACAAAGCCGGTGGCGACCGTCAGGGCCATCAGGGTCAGGTTATTGATACTGAAGCCCCACATCAGCATGATGGCAAAGGTGGCGATCAGGGAAATGGGCACAACAACACTGGGAATCAGCGTAGCTGTCCAGGTGCGCAGGAACACAAACGTCACCAGCACCACCAGCACAATGGCCAGCATCATTTCCTTTTGCACATGGTCAACCGAATCCCGAATGGTCTGGGTACGGTCCGTGGCCACTTCCACATCCACGCCTACCGGCAAGGAACGGCGTATTTCCGGCAGCAAACTTTGAATCTGGTCCACCACATCAATAACGTTGGCCCCAGGCTGGCGCTGAATATTCAGCAAGATCGCGGGCACGGTGCCCATCCAGGCGGCCTGACGCACATCCTGTGCATCCCGTACCACCTTGGCCAGTTCGCCCAGACGCACGGCGGCACCGTCCTTATAGCTGACGATCAGGTTTTCGTAATCCTGTACTGTTTTGAGCTGCTCGTTGGCGCTGATACTGGTGGAGCGCTGTGGCCCGTCCAGATTCCCTTTAGGCTGGTTTACGTTCGCCGCGACCACGGCCTGGCGCAGATGGCTCAAGGTTAGATTGCGTACCGCCAGAGCATTGGGGTCGGCCTGAATACGCATGGCCGGCTCCTGGCCACCCGCAATACTGACCAGGCCCACACCCGTCACCTGCGAGAGCTTTTGTGCCACCCGCACATCAATCAGGTCACGTACCTCGTGCAAGGGCATATTGGGGGAGGTCACCGCCAGGGAGATCACCGGGGTATCGGCCGGATTGACCTTGTTGTAGATAGGTGGAGCGGGCAAATCATTGGGCAGCATATTGGAGGCGGCATTGATCGCCGCCTGCACCTCTTGCTCGGCCACATCCAAAGGCAAGCCCAGATCAAACTGCAAGGTAATGCGCGATGCCCCGCCCGAGCTGGACGAGATCATCTGCGACAGGCCGGACATGCTGCCAAAGCGCCGCTCCAGCGGTGAAGTAATCAAGGCCGCGACCACATCCGGGCTGGCACCCGGATAGAGCGTAACCACCTGAATCGTGGGGTAATCCACCTGCGGCAAAGCAGCCACAGGCAGCATGCGATAGGCCAGCAAGCCAGACACCAGCAAGGCCACCATCGCCAAGGTGGTAGCCACCGGGCGCAGGATAAAGATACGCGACATGCTCACGGCTTACTCGCTTGCAGGACGTGGACGGCGACCCTCACCCGGACGTTTGCCCTGCTCCGGCTTGGCGGCTGCATCGGCTGGAGCAGGCTTTTCCTTGGCCTGGCCATCTTGTTGCATCACCTCGACCTCCGAGCCTTCACGCAAACGGTCAGTGCCTTCAACCACTACACGATCGCCCTCTTTCAGGCCGGTTTTGATCAGTGTCGATTCCAGGGTAGCGGTGCCCAGTTCCACCACTTGAATATGGACCTTGTCCTCCTCATCCAGAGTGTAGACATACGTGCCTACCGAACCCCGCTGTACGGCATGCGAAGGAATCAGCAGCCCCTGTTCCTGTCCCAGGAATACGCGGGAATTCACAAACTGATTGGCAAACAGGGTCTCATCGGCATTATCAAACTCGGCCTTTACTTTCAGCGTGCCGGTATTGATGTCGATCTGGTTATCCAGGGCCTGCAGACGGCCTTTGTCCGACAAGAGCTGGCCTTTGCTGTCGATCAGGGAGACGCGCAAAGGCGACTCGCTTTGCTTCATGGCCTCCAGCAGGCTGCTCAACTGGTTCTGCGGCAAGGAGAACTCCACGCCGATGGGATCCGTCTGGGTAATCACGACAATCCCATCGGTACTACCGGCAGACACCAGATTGCCCTGGTCCAGCTTGCGCAAACCCAGACGACCATCCAAAGGCGCTGTGATACGAGTGCGATCCAGCTGGACCTGAGCACGAGCGACTTCTGCCTGATTGGACTTGATCTGTGCCTGCAGCTGCTGAACCGCCGTTTCCTTGGTTTCCAAGGCCTGGCGAGCAATCGAATTTTGTTGGAACAGGATGCGGTGACGGGCCAGCTCCTGCTGCGCTCCTTTCAATTGGGCCTGATTCTGCGCCAATTGCCCACGGGCCTGATCCAGCTGCACCTGATATGTACGGGGGTCGATTTCAGCCAGCAAGTCGCCCGCCTTCACACGCTGGCCATCCTTGAAGTGGATGCGCTCCAGCACGCCATCGACCTCACCGCGGACCGCAACGGTCTGCAAAGGCTTGACCGTGGCAATGGCATTGACCGTTTGATCGATCAAGCCCTGCTTGACCGTGGCAACCTGAACCGGGACTTTAGTAGCCCCCATCATGCCGCGAGGCCCGCGCAGGGGAGTGGGCGTACTTGAGGGGGAAGACAGGGCGTAATAAACGAGGCCTGCTGTTACCAGCAGTCCTACCGACACCCAGACATAGAAGGATCGGGACCGCCGTCCTCTGCCTGTGTTCAACTCCGACATGAATACTCCCCGGCTAAAACTTGATTGTCTCTATGCACGGTCTAAATAAGCGTTTAAGCACTACCTATCGTGACGGCGACACGCATTATGCCGCCAAAACACGATAGCAATTAGTCTGAAACGATCAAGAGATACAAGCGCTGACAAAACAGCATCCTTGCTAGACCACGCTGGCACAGCAAGTATAAAAGCGGCTGTCTGAACCTTATATGAACAGCGTATTCAGCCGAAGTTGCAACGGGCCAGCCTAAAGGGGATATCTACAGTCACGGCCTGCGGTTTCAATTGATTATCCTGCTGCACGAAGCGTATCCAGATGACATAGCGGTTAGCACTCATTTCCGGATAGATGCACGCACCCGCGTCCACCCACACCCGCAGCAGCTGGAAGGTCTTGCCTGCCAGCATTTCTTGATAGGAACCGTCACGGGCCACCTGATCGGCCGAGTCGCCCGACTGGCGCAGCAAGCGCAAAATCAGGGCCAGCCCTTGATACAGCGGCAGGAAAGACTCCGACCAGCGGCGCAAATCCTGAACGCGATCCGTATCGGAACGCTGCTGCCAGGAGTAATAAGAAGGCATGTCCACCTGGGACGTACCGCCGGGCACGGCCACCCGGCCCCGCAAGCTGGCCAGCCATTCATTGTCGCGCAGGCCCTGCCCCACCCTACCCTGGGCCGACAGATCAGCGGCAGCACGCACAATTTGTTCAATCATCTTATCCAGCGCCTGCAGCTGAACACCGGGGTGTTCGCGCAGCGCAGCCAGCGCCACGCGCTGACGCTCCAGGTCTTGAAGAACGGCAGAACGCAAATCGGTCCGATCCGCGATGTCCAGCAAATCAAACAAAGTCGCTACAGCGATCTGATGCGAGTACGCATCCTGGTTGGCCGAAAAATGAAACAGCCTATCGAACAAGTATTCGACTCTCAGTAAAGCCCGGACACGCTCATTGCAGGGGTATTCGTATAGAGTCACGCGTTTAAAAACCTTTTTTTGTCGACTGGAGAGTCAGACACGTCGTGTTGTCAGGCAGTCAAGGCACACCATCGTTGGTGCACCGCCCGTGCCCGCTCTTCCAACAGGGACAGCGTCGTCTGTCCATCGTTCAGAACCACATCATCGGCCACGTCCAGCCGCTGCTGACGTTGCGCCTGTGCTGCCATGATACGTTCAATTGTGGCCACTGCCAGCCCGTTGCGCTTTTGTACGCGCTCGATCTGGGTCGCTTCATCACAATCCACAACGCAAATCCGGTCCACACGGTCGCGCCATCGTCCTGACTCCACCAGCAAGGGTACAACCACAACAAGATAACATCCTTGCGCTTTCAAGGTCTGTGCTTTTGTTACGTTCCAAATCAGAGGATGAATGATCGCCTCCAGGCGATGACGAGCATTGGGATCGGCAAACACACAGGCCCGCATCCAATCCCGATCCATGGAACCATCTGCTGCCAAAGCATCTGCACCAAAGGCGGCGCGAATCGGTTCAATGGCCAGGCCACCAGGCGCAGTCAACTCATGCGCGATTACATCCGTATCCACGACGGCCGCCCCCCAGGAGGCAAAAAAATTGGCCACCTGGCTTTTGCCCGATCCAATTCCACCGGTCAGCCCAATCGTCAGCATGCGCAATCCACGGATAAAAAACAAAACTGTAACGTACCCACGCCAATCCTCCTACCCTGAATAGACCTGATACTGTCCCGCCGCCCCTGGTCTAGCGTAGAATTCAGCTATCAACCAGTCCACGGAAGCCCGCCATGTCTTTCACCAAGATTTCCCCCCTGCGTTCCCTTACCTTGCTTTCGGTCGTGTTGCTGGCAGCATGTGCCCAGGCGCCCGTCCAGCCAGCCCCCAACGAGGGCCGTGACTCCACCCAGAAAGACGCCCTGCGCCAGGCGCAAGGCAGCGGCACCGCGCGTGCTCCCTCGCAAATCAATTTGGGTTTTGGCAACCAGGAAGGACTGCACGCCATTACACCGGCCCGCGCCGAACAGCCCACCGCCCAGGCCGATCGCAGCGTTCCCGAACTGGCCGAACCCAAGACCTTTTTGGGTACCCTGTCCTGCCCGCCACAAAGCGGCGCTTGCGAGCCCTACAAAATCAGCGTGACCCTGGCTCCCGCTGGCCAATGGCGCATGCGTGCCACCCCGGTAGGCGCTGGCCAGGAACATCACAAGAGCGGTTGCTGGGTTCCAATCGGTACACAGCCCACCCGTATCGCCCTGCTGGCCAATAACGACTCGACGCTGGCAGACCTGAGCTTTGTGAACAATAACGTCTTGCGTATCAATACCTTCAACCAGCAGCGTCCTACGCTGGAAAGCCACCTGACTCGCCAGGCCGACCTGGACCCGGTCAGCGAACTGGACGGTCAGGCCACCCCAGCCTGCCGCTAAGCTAAGGCACAGACAGGCCGCCCACCAGGCTGGGCGGCAACACATCCCGCAGGCCCGGCTCGCTGAACACAAAGCGAGTCAATTCAACCGCATTGCGCACGCGTAACTTCTGAAAAACGCGTGCCCGATGCGCCTCCACCGTACGCTGGGAAATCTCCAATTCAGCCGCAATCACCTTATTCGCCTTGCCACTGGCGATATAGGACAGCACGTCGCGCTCGCGCGGAGTCAGGCTTTCAAACAGCACAGAGGCGGGCAAATGACTATTCAATACCATGTCAGTCTCGTATATCTGTACCAGGCGAACAGGCCGCCTGCGATGTGAAGAATTAACCATAGACAGAGTTTGTCATTTTAGGCAGGGACTACACGACTGTTAACTTATACGGGATGTTTTTGTCACAGGACTAATATAGAGACGAAGATTTCACTGCGCTGGGGTGGCGCAGGTATAAAAAAAGCACAGTAAAAACTGTGCTTTTCTCACCAAAGAACACAAAAAATCAGGCTTTAACCATTTCCAGGTTGTCGATCAAGCGTGTCGCGCCCAGCTTGGCCGCGGCCAATGCCACCAAGGGCTCACCGGCTGCGATTTGCTCTTGAGTCGGTTCCAGCAAATCCGACTGACGACGCAAGGCCATATAGTCCACCTTCCAGCCCAGATCCGTCATTTTCTTGGTCGCATAAGCCTCAATCTCCTCGCGGCTTTGACCTTGCTGCAAACGCTCATTCATTTCCTGCAGCGCGTAATAAATCTGCGGAGCCTGAGCGCGTTCCTCGGGGCTCAAATAGCGATTGCGTGAAGACATGGCCAACCCATCTTCTTCACGTACCGTCTCGTGAGCCAGAATCTTCACCGGCAACTGGAACTGACGCACCATCTGACGCACCACCATCAGTTGCTGATAATCCTTCTTCCCGAACACCGCCACACGTGGCTGCACACAGGAAAACAGCTTCAGCACAACAGTACAGACGCCTTCAAAGAAGTCCGGACGGAAGTGGCCTTCCAAAATTCGGCCCAAATGATCAGGCGGGCTGACACGGAAACTCTGTGGCTCCGGGTACATCTCGCGCTCCGAGGGGGCGAACAGGACATAGACATCACGCTCCTGCTCCATCTTGGCCGCATCATCTTGCAACGTACGCGGATAACGGTCGAAATCCTCGTTCGGGCCAAATTGCAGACGATTCACAAAAATACTGGCCACCACCGGATCACCATGCTGGCGAGCCATCTTCATCAAGTCCAGGTGGGCTCGATGCAAATTCCCCATGGTTGGAACAAATGCCACGCGTGTCTGGCCCTGGAGCTGATCGCGCAGTTCTTGGATGTTATGGACGACTTTCAAAAAATTCTCCGCTACGGAATAAGATCAGGCCCATCGGCCTGCGCTCGAATATAGGTCAGGCGCAAATAAATAGGAGCGTAGGGCTCGGCCTGCGTAATTTCAAGCAGTGACTCTCGTGCCAATTCCAGCATCGCCAGAAAATGCACGACAAGCACCGCCGCCGGATCACCCTGATCCAGGCGTTCATTAAACAGCTCTGTAAACTCCATGAAGCGCACATGCTGCAAACGTCGCAGAATCTGGCTCATGTGATCGCGCACCGACAACTGCTCACGCGTAATCTTGTGGCTGGCATTGAGTTTGGCACGCTTCAGGATACCCAGCCAGGCCTCGCGCAAATCATCCGCATTCACTTCGGGCGGGATCGCTTCCACAACCAGCTCGGCCTGCGCATTGGCCAGCAGATAGTCGCGCCCCATCAAGGGCAGTTCGTCCAGACGACGTGCCCCTTCCTTCATGCGCTCGTACTCCAGCAAACGGCGCACCAGCTCCGCACGCGGGTCATCCACCTCTTCACCCGTGTCAGCTCGGCGTACCGGCAGCAACATGCGCGATTTAATCTCGATCAGCAGCGCAGCCATCAAGAGATACTCGCCCGCCAGCTCCAGATTCGTGGCGCGAATCTGCTCGACATAAGCCAGATACTGCCCGGTGACCTGGGCCATCGGAATATCCAGCACATTGAAGTTCTGCTTACGGATCAGATACAGCAACAGATCCAGCGGGCCTTCAAAGGCGTCCAGAAACACTTCCAGCGCATCGGGCGGAATGTACAGATCCTGGGGGATCGCAAACAGCGGTTCGCCATAAAGACGCGCCAGCACATCCTCGGTCTGAGGAGCTGGCGTATCCACAACAGGCTGCTGTGCAATCTCAGTCACAGGCGCAGGTGTACAGATTTAGTTGTTTTCGTAGTACACGTAAGGTTTCTGAGGCGTGCGAGCAGCCTTGTAACCGTCTTGCAGCTCCTGATCAATCTGCTTGTCCCACAGACGATAGCGGCCTTCACGCTGCCGTGCTTCGGTATCCGCATTCTGATCTTTATACTGTTTAAGAAACTGGGTAATTTCGGATTCGAAATTCTTTGCCATAATACCTGTACGCCTAAAATAAATTGGATAACAGAAAAGTTTGAGTTTACTGCACCGCACACCAGAGAGTTCGCTGCATGGCATCTGAACAGACCGAAGCCGTCCAAGCGGCGACCATGTCCCCCCAAGAACGTCGAGCCATACGCATTATTCCCTACATTGTGGGATGTGCATTGTTCATGCAAATGCTGGACTCTACGGTTGTAGCCACTGCCCTGCCCACGATGGCCTTGTCACTGGATACCAGCGTCATCCGGATGAATACCATCATTACCAGCTACCTGCTGGCCGTGGCCGTATTCGTTCCGATCAGTGGATGGGCTGCAGACCGCTTTGGTGCACGCAAGGTGTTCCTGGCCGCCATTCTACTCTTTACCGCCAGTTCTGTTGCATGTGCCCTGTCCCAGACCCTGCCCCAATTAGTCATTTCCCGCGTGATACAAGGCATGGCGGGGGCCATGATGGTGCCGGTGGGACGCATTATCTTACTGCGACGCGTCCCTAAAGATGAGCTTTTAAGCGCCATGGCGGTGCTGACCTTGCCTGCCTTGCTGGGCCCCATCATCGGCCCGCCTGTGGGTGGTTTTTTAGTCACCTATGCCAGTTGGCACTGGATCTTCCTGATCAACATCCCCGTGGGTGCGCTGGGTATCGCTCTGGTATTGCGCTATATACGTGAGGACTATCCCACCGAGCGCCCCCCTCTGGACTGGCTGGGCTTTATCTTGAGCGCTATCTGTCTGGCCACGCTGGTGACCAGTTTCGAGAACGTAGGTCACGGCACCATCAGCTGGACCACGCTGGGCTGGCTGACCCTGGCCGGTCTGGTCGCGGGGGCATGGTACATCTGGCACTCGCGGCAAGTAGCCTATCCAATTATTGATTTGTCCTTGCTGCGCACCAAAACCTTTGCCATTTCTGTGCTGGGCGGCAATCTGTGCCGTTTCTCGCTAGGCGCTGCACCATTTCTGTTGGCCATCATGCTGCAAACCAACTTTGGCATGAGCGCATTATCGGCGGGTCTGATCACCTTTACTGGTGCCATTGGCGCCTTGGGCATGAAACTGGTGGCCCCACCTATCATCCGGCGCTACGGCTTTCGCAAGGTACTGATCGTGAATGCCTGGCTGACGGGCGTATTCATCGCCCTGTGCGCCATGTTCCAGGCTACGACGCCCATGTGGCTCATGATTGCCGTCCTGACTGCAGGCGGTTTCTTCCGCTCCCTGCAGTTCACTGCAGTCAACACCCTGACCTACGCCGATCTGGAATCCGAAGCCATGAGCCAGGCCAGCAGTTTCGCTGCCATGGCGCAGCAATTGGCCATCAGCCTGGGTGTGGCATGTGCGGCGGTAACGCTGAATGTCAGCATGGCATTGCGCGGAGCCAGCAGCGTGGAGACCCAGGATACGATCTGGGCCTTTCTGATCCTGGGTGCGATTACCGCCATATCCAGCCTGTCTTTTGCCCGACTTTCAGCCAGTGATGGTGAGTCTTTGCAGAAGAAGTAGATCTACATGCCAAACTGACCCCGGGTAAAACAAACGCGATTAAGGGGCCACACCCTCAGCGGTAATCATGGATACATGCGGCTAGAGGCCCAAGGCATCTCTATAGAACTGCGTTTGAACACCAACCGATCATGAAGCCGAAAAGGTTTATCGATCCAAAACTCCATCGACAGAGGAACGATACGAAACCCAGTCCAATACGAGGGCCTTGGAACTTCACCAATGCCAAAGCGAGCCGCCTGGACCGCAACCGCTTTGGCCAGGTCCCCTCGTTTGAGCAAAGGGCGGGATTGTTGACTTGCCCACGCCCCTATCCGGCTTGCACGATCTCTAGACGCAAAATGTGCATCAGCCTCGGCGTCCGAAACTTGCTGAACCTGTCCACGAAAACGAATCTGTCGGTGCAAAGACTTCCAATGCAACACCCCGGCAGCCTGCATATTGCTAAGCAGCTCTCCTCCTTTTTGAGACTGTGTATTGGAATAAAAGACCAGTCCTTCTTGATCAAATTTCTTCAATAAGACCATACGGACATTGGGCATTCCAGAGGCATCAGACGTAGCAAGCGCCATCGCATTTGCATCGTTCACCTCACTCCGATGAGCTAACTCGAGCCATTCCCCAAACAAAACAATTGGGTCATTGCCTACAACTGTATTTGTCTCATCGTTAAAAGCCTCACTCACATCGTGCGTCACTTGAGTCATCTTCGAAACACCTAAGCGAAAGAAAGTAGTTGGGGCGCCGCCAGCAGATTGCGCCATTTATCAGCGTCATCACCCGGCTTGCTGATCATACGAGCCTGGCCATCCTTGCCAACGATCACCTCACCAGCAGGCGGCACATTCAAAAACTCCATATGCTGCGTCGCGCAATACGCTCCCACATCAAGAACCAGCAAATAATCACCTGCCTTTACCGAGGCAGGGACAGTCACTTCACCTGGTATAGGATAGTCATTCCGTAGCAGCGTGCGGCCTCGAATTTTGGCTCTACCCGCGTCCTTGTAGTCTGTAATTTCCTGAAAGTGGTCGTCCAGAAAGACAGTATTGTGAGGCCGATTACGTAGCTGGGCAGAGGGCATCAACATGCGAGAACTATCTGTAACAACGATATGCCCATTGGAATGACGCACTACATCTCGTTTGACGCTTGACACCAAAACACCGGAGTCAGCCAACACATCACGGGCCGGTTCAAATAAGAATTTAACCGTCTCAGGTATTTTCATTTCGACCGCTAGGTCACGGATCGCAAGGAAATAGGTATTCCAGTCAAAATGCTTTTCCTCTTCATCCCATAATTCATAGTTAAAACCATGCCCACCCGCAAAATTAATTGATTTCGCTGATGGAAAGTGTTTAACAAACATGTGGAAGATTTCACGCACGATATCAACCATATCCTGAAGTGAATTGCCACTTCCGCAATACACCTCAAAGCACTCCAGAGTCCGCCCACTATCTTTCAACATTTGGGCTAATTGTCCCAGTTGCTCGACCTTCACCCCAGGTTTATCCGAACGAAGACTATCTATACGAGCACTGATCGTCGGCGCATTCTGCTCAATAGCAAATGCGATTTCATCAAGGCTAGCCAGAAACACCAAATGCTTTTTGGCATTCCAATAGCTGAGTTCCTTGTTCGAAACATGCCCTGGAGAAATAATGAATCTGTCAAACCCATACTGTGTGAGTAGCTCGTACTCATTAGGCATCTGTAACAAGATACCAGCCCCTGCATCATGAAGAGGTTTCATGACATGAGGGTTTGCATTGGGGAAAAACGGAATGTACAGGGAGACACGCCCCTCCAAGCCTGCAGCACGATAGGCTGATGTAATGCGCTGAAAGTTCTTCAGAACCTGGCTTTCGCTGTAAACAAAGACAGGGGTGCCGGATTTAGAGCAAATATTAGCTAGGTTAGCTGTTGAAACCCAATGACTCTCTAAATAACGAACATCCAAACACGGCACGTCTTGCTCTGCGGCCTCATATATCGACATAGTGTTCCTCTTAAAACAAAGTCACAACAAAGAAAGGTGGGTTGCAAACACCCACTACAAACAGGTGATAGAGCGCGTCGCATGTTCAATATCAGACACTCGCATCAACTGCTCACCAATCAAAAAACCCTTTATTCCGCTAGCTTTAAGACGAAGCACTTCTGCTGGACTGGATATTCCACTTTCACTAACTGCCAAACAATGCGGCCCCAACATCTTGAACAATCGCTCTGACACGCCAAGATCAACCGAGAAGTCACTCAAGTTACGGTTATTTATCCCGACCATTCGTACATTCATAGACAAGGCGCGTTCTGCCTCGGCCTCATCATGAACCTCAACCAGCGCTTCCATTCCAAGACTTTGAGCCCGCTCCATCAGCTCTTTCAGTAAGGAGTCATCACCTAGCATCGACATAATCAATAAAATGCAGTCGGCGTTCATCGCTCTGGACTCATAGACCTGATACATATCCACAATGAAATCCTTACGCAGTACCGGCAAGTCAGACGCAGATTTTGCAAGCTGCAGATCCCCTGCCTTCCCTTGAAAAAAATGGGCATCAGTCAAAACCGACAAACATGCTGCACCGCCCTTTTTATATGCTTGGGCAATCTCAACAACATCAAAGCCTTCTCTAAGCAATCCTTTTGATGGACTCGCTCGCTTGATCTCTGCAATCAGTGCAATCTGGTCTCGCACCACGCGTTTTTCCATGGCGGAAACGAAACATCGAGGTGGTGGCAACCGGGATATAAGAGACTCAAACCTAGATAGAGACATCTCGCTACGAGCTCGTTCGATTTCCTCAAGCTTATAAGCCTTGATCGTGTTCAAAATACTCATAGGTCACCAGAAAGCTCAGAGGAAAACAGTTGGGGAGCATCCCCCTGACAAGAAACAGAGATCAAACGCTGCAAACATCGCAATGCCTGGCCCTCATCAATGGAAGCACGCGCAATTCGTATGGCATCTAACCAGCCCTCTGTTTTCCCGGATGCAATTAATGCTCCAGCCGCATTGATCAATGCGATATCCCTATAAGGCCCAGCCTCCCCTTCGAGGACTGAACGCAGTGCATGTGCATTCGTCTGCGGATCTCCTCCTTTTAAGACGTCAGGCGCAGCTATAGACAAGCCAAGGTCCTCTGGCCGTATCTCGAGATCAGTCAAATGACCACTGATAGCCAACGTTGCAAAAGTCGGACCTGTGGTAGTAATTTCATCTAGTCCATCAGAACCATGAACAACAAGAACCCGTTCAGATCCAAGCTCAGCCAAAGCAGCAGCTAAAGGGCGAACTAAGCTTCTGGCGTAAACACCAACCAAATGATGCTTAACCCCAGCTGGATTGAGTAACGGACCAAGAATATTAAAAAGTGTTCTGGTTCCAAGCTCTACGCGCACCGGCATCGCTTTCGCAAGAGCTGGATGATGAGCAGGAGCAAAAATGAACCCAATTCCAACCTCATCAATGCAGCGTTCAATCGTGTGAGGCTGTACGTCCAGATTTACCCCAAGCGCTCGCAAGACATCAGCAGCACCAGACCTTGAGGAAAATGCTCTATTCCCTTGCTTGGCTACGCGAACTCCAGCACCTGCCACAATAAAAGCAGCACATGTAGAAACGTTGTATGTCCCCGAGTTATCGCCCCCCCGTTCCCAGGATATCCATCGTTCCTGGTGGAGCCTGTATAGTCACCATACGTGCTCGCATTGCAAGAGCGGCACCGACTATCTCATCGATAGTCTCACCACGCATGCGTAATGCAGTCAGCACTGCCCCAACTTGTGCCTGGCTAGCTTTCCCAGAAACGATACTGTCCATCAAAGCAGCCATACCGTTACGACTCAACGACCTGTACGAGACAAGGTCTTGAATAGCCGATTTGATATCAAACGCGTCGGTTTGCATTGTTATGGGGGTCTGCATGAAAACCTCAGCGGCTATGAACACATATCCATGCGCTCTGACTGAAATGCATTGAATACATCCAAATCCTCCGGGAGAGTCTGGTTCCAATCCAATGTCACATTCTCTCGACGAAATGGAGGTATGTCATATAAACGGTTGTCCAATGTCCTAGCGAACAAATGACCGGCATAAACTGCGGCAGCTATCGTACCCGGTGCATAACAATCACCAATCCTCACTACTCGTCGCTGGGGGCCATCCCCTTCATTGAGAACAGCAAGCTGCGCATCAAGCTCCCGATACAAGGAATCATTCGGTACCTGTGAGGTCACCAATACCACCGCATCCGCAAGGAGAAATCGCTTGCGCCCGGTAAACACACAAGCAATCACAACGCCATCCGATAAAATCTTCTCTAGCTTGTGGGATACATGTACACCCTCACACAGCTCGATCAATCTTTTCTGAATTTTTGGCTGCTCAGCCGTATTGAGCGTGAATGCCGAGACCAAGCTCTCTGGCGTCACAAAACTCACGGAACAACCTTGGGCGGCAAGCCGCTCTCCAATCACCCCTGCCATGTAGTAGTGATCGTCATCAAATATGAGTACCCGGCCGCCAAGCGAACTCCCAGCCATTACATCGTCAGGAGTAAAAACCGGTAACCGGTTCAAACCTTCAACGGGTGCCGAGTAGGTACGCCCCACACCATCTGCCCGCCATCGAGCGCCAGTTGCCACGGCAATCAAATCGCAATCTGTCTCCAGAACCATGCTGGCGGAAACAGGATTCTCCGGTAGAACAAGGACATTCGGATTCTTGCGCAACTGCCCCACTCGCCAATCGGCAACCCGACGCCATGCTGATAAGCCAGGCAAACTAGCCTCCGTCAGAGCACGTCCACCTAGATTGCGCTCCTTATCAGCCAAGATCGTTTCATAGCCACGTCTTCCCAACCACAATGCGGCCTCCAAACCAGCAGGCCCGGCCCCTACCACCAAAACTGTATGATCTGTATTTTTGGGCTGGATGATTTCTGGATGCCATTCTCTACGCCACTCTTCACCCATGGTGGGGTTCTGAGTGCATCGCAAGGGGACACTGAGCTTGTCTGATGCCACACAAATATTGCAACCGATACACTCTCGAATATCCTCAAATGCCCCTGTTCTGATCTTCTCCGGAAGATAGGGGTCTGCAATAGAGGGCCGCGCCGCCCCAATCAAATCCAACTTCCCAGTCGAGATTAATGACAGCATATGATCCGGGGATGTATACCGACCTACACCTACAACCGGCTTTCCAGTGACCTGTTTCACAAAGCTGATGTAACTGTCCTGAAAACCTTCATCACTAAAACGCGATGTCTGTCCATCATTCCCAAATGGACTGAGATTTACATCCCAAAGATCCGGCAAGTCGGCCAACATTTCAACAACATCACGGCCCTCCCCCTTAGCAGAAAGACCAAAAGGTCCAGCCAGCTCATCTACACTGAATCGCAAAGCGACTGCACATCGATCCCCCACGGCCTCCTTAGTATCCAAGAGCAACTCTTTTAATAAACGCACTCGATTTTCCAGGCTGCCCCCATACTCGTCTGTTCTCTGGTTATGACGCCGCGACAAGAAATGAGCTGGAAGCGTCATGTCGTGGCCTGCATAGATGTACACAATATCGAACCCAGCTCTCTTAGCATTAAGCGCAGCATTCCTGTGCCAACGCAAAAAGTCTCGAATATCACTTTTGTCCATTTCCCTGGCAGTAACGGGAGCCACTCCTCTTGTCGGAGCCAAGGAAGGGGCAAAAGGGATAGCACGCGTCTCCAAATTAGTTACGTGAAAACCATTGTGAGCAAGCTCTATGCCTGCCAAAGCACCGTATCGCGCTATCTCCTCACAAGCTTTGGATAAAACAGGTATATCCCTGGTATCCCAAAGCCTAAGCTCTCTCGGATGACAACTGGAGTAATGAATGTCGCACTGCTCAGTGCAAATAACACCCCATCCGCCCTCAGCCTTGATCCCCCGCATTCGAGCCATTGCACTTGGGTGCACCCGATTCATACCATTGCAATGGGGCACCTGATAGAAACGGTTTTTAGCGATTACCGGACCAATACTCAAAGGCTCAAAAAGTGGTGCATAACGATCAACAGTTACTGGGGGGAAAATAGTCATTGTTATCTCTGATTGTTGTGCTGACAGACCTGAAAGACGCCAACGCCATGCCCTACTTACAGAGTTCAGGCACAAACTCAAAACATCGACTGTGCTGAGTCAGCATTCCCTCCTTCAGAACCTCTATCTCCAACTCAGCCGCACGTATCGTGATGCGTTCGTGCAAGGCCTCCAGATCTTCATAAGCCCGCTCATGTAATGCCTCCGCGACGACCAGTACCGTATCTGACTCTTTAGAGACCACGGACTGAGCCCCCTGCCGGAAAACCCAGCGACGTGAGTGCGCATGGTTGGCCTCATCGGCAAACACAATCTCGTCTTCTGTTGGATGTTCGACCTCACCCTGAAAGGTTCGGTAAATCTCCGTACCATCGGCAGGCCGAACTGTGATGCCTCCAGAAATATGGGCGCAGTCAAATGCCGCAATCGGAATGGCTGCCTGCATAGACTCTGCGTTCAAAGTATCGATCAAGGGATGAAAGCCAGGCAGGTGTCCGTCTTTACGAAAGCGACGCAGCAATGCCTCAACCGCACAGCGGTATTGGGTCGGCTTCATGCCCATCTGGGAATACGCCTGACGCCAGGCCTGAATAGACGGGAGTTCGCTCTCCGGCCCCTGCTCCAGCAACTGGCCAACCCTCGTAAATGTGCTGTTCAGGGCATCGTTTTGGAGTTTAGCTACCCTCACCCCTTGTAAAACCAGGACCAATGCCGTCAGCCTCGGAAAGCGGTTCCACACAGTGTCAGAATGATTGAAGTACATGGTATGCAGGGCACCTTTCGCCAATTGAAAATGTGAAATACAGGCAAGCACACTGCCTATTGCGTCAGTACGGTTCGTGCTCGGGTTCGCTCCGGGAAGGTCAACACAAAAATGGCAAGAATGACCGTGGCAACACCCACAATCTGTACCCACCCAATCTGCTCCCCTAAAACCAGCGCTGCCAGGGTGACGGCTGTCAAAGGAGCCACCGCCGTAAATACAGACGCTTCGCTGCCACTGACCCGCGCTGCCCCGCCATACCACAGCAAAAACCCTGCAACGGTAGGGACAAGCGCATACCAAGCCACAGCACCTATCGCTGCGGTATCTGGCATGGAAAGCGGTAACTCAAGCAAAGCAAAGGGCAAGGACACCAGCAGGCCCAGACCGGTCATCGTGGTGGCTTGCAACAAAGGCCGCAGCGGCACAGGGATGCGCTTGTTAAGCAAAATGAATGCGCTCTCACAAACCACGGCTCCCAGGATATAAAACATGCCAATGGACGAACTTGGACCTGAGCCCTTCCAGACCACTGCCATGACACCCAAGGTCGCCAGCACGACGCTGATCAGCAGCCTTAGCCCTGGCCGCTCGCCCAGGACGATCACGGAGAAGAGCGCAGACACAGCGGGCAATGTGCCGATGATTACGCCCGCATCAGCCGCCGACAAATGGGACAAGCCTGCTATCAGTAAGGTCGTATAGCCAACACTGCCCGCCCCGGCCTGAAGCAGCAACAGTACCCAGTCCCGGAACAACAGCTTGGGCCACCGCTCTCGCTGCCAGAACATCAGGGCAAGCAAAACCGGCAAGGCAAGCGCAAAACGAAGTGCCGTTGCCAAAAAAGCAGGCATGTTGCCAGCGATCAGCTTGGAGGCAATGACAGTCGATCCAACCGTCATCATGGCCAAGGACAGCAATACATATCCAAGTTTGCGACTTGACATCTTTTCCTCTAGGACGCAAATCAATTCACGTAATAACTTGGTATTTAATAGTATTGATCAAGAAAAATCTTGAACGATATTGCAAGGAGACAGAAAATCCGCAGGCATCAAGAGGGAGCACTATTTTTTTGATAAAAACAAAAATAGAAAACGACTAGAATAATCATTTCCCCACTCATCCAGGAACACGAAGTGCGCTCTTAGAAAATGAAAGGAAATATCCCAAATGAAGGTCAGTAAGCAATTCAAAGCGAAGGTATGCGGGCAGACAGATATCGTCGCTGTTGAAGCGATGTCCAGCCAATCGTTTGGTCGGCATACTCACGATCAGTTTGGGATAGGGGTGCTGGTCAGCGGAGCTCAGGACTCAGCCAGTGGTCGCGGACAGGTACGAGCGACCAACGGCAACATGATTACCGTCAACCCGAATGAAGTTCACGATGGAAGACCCGTAGACGGCAAGGCAAGAACCTGGCGCATGCTGTATCTGGACCCAGAGCTGATCGCCCAGTTTGCCCAGTCCATGGGGCATAGCGCCGGGGTGGAGTTTATCCACCCTGTTCTTGGCGACACCTCGGCGGTCATGGCATTCAAGCGCCTGTACGTGGCATTAACCGATCCAAAGCGCGAGCCCAAGCAAGGACTGATAGATGAAATTGCGGAGCAGGAGCTTTTTCAAATTCTGGTGCCACTGCTTGGAAATAATCAGCCCACGGAAGCAGAGATTCTATCTGCCGAGTTAGCCAGAGCCAAAGCTCGTCTTGATGCTCACCCAGAAATCCCGGTCTCACTTAATGAACTGGCAACGGAGGCCGGTTTAAGCCGATTCCAATTTCTAAGGGCGTTCAAGGCGGTGACGCAATTGCCGCCTCATGCGTATCGACTACAGCGTCAGCTGCAAATGGCACGCCGCCTGATCATGCAAGGACACACCTTACTGCAAGCGTCTCTTTTATCGGGTTTTGCAGATCAAAGCCACTTAACCCGCCATTTCGTCTCAAGTTATGGCCTGACGCCCGGCTCCCTCTCTCAATCTCGCAAAATGCAGTCTTTTTCGGCGCTCAAGTAATTGAGAGAAATCCGATAATTAATTCAAGACGACAAATCAAGAATCAATAATTTTGATAATTTATTTTATTGAAAAAAATTTGATTGGCAATAAAATCAATCTTGAAAAATAAATAATAAGGAAGCCAATTTAAACCGGCTTATCCTCATCCTCCAGCAACATCACCAGCTTGCAATCCGGCCGTATCGCCAGGCGAAAGGTAAATTGCTGAAAGCGGCGCACTCCCTGGCTGGGGTGCCGGAAATCCCGCAAGCCGCCCTCCCGCTCCACCACGGTCTGGCGTCCCCACCAGAAAGCGAATACCTGGCTTTGCTGCGCCAACTCCTGGATCAAAGCCTGTATATCGGCCTCGTCCGCATGGGCGCCTACGTCAGCACGGAACTCGGCCACGACGCGGCTGGCGCGCTGCTCCCAGTCCACCACCAGCTCCCGCGCTGCGGGGTCCAGGAAGATATAACGCAGCAGATTGGGCTGCTCGCTACGGTCGGGCCAGCCATCGAACAAACCCAACAAGGCTTCGTTGCGGGCCAGTACGTTCCAGCTGCGGTCCAGAATGTAGGCCGGAGCGGAGACGCTATCGACACATGCGCTCAAGCCTTGCGGCAAGGGTTGAATATCACCCTGCCAATGTTCAGGGTCAGCGCAATCAGCCAGTTCAAACAGGTAGTGGCGCTCGGCTCGGGCCAGTTTCAGAACAGTTGCCAGGCGGGCGCAGACGGTGGGAGATACAGTAACGTCGCGGCCCTGCTCGATCCAGGTATACCAGGTGGTGCTGATATCGCACAGCTGAGCCACCTCTTCGCGACGTAAACCGGGAGTGCGACGGCGCACGCCGGGGGCCAGGCCCAGGTCGACAGGCCGGATGCGTTCCCGCGCATGACGCAAGAAACGCCCCAACGCCTGACGCCGGGTTTGGGACGCGCTCTCGGCGCCTCCCGGATTAGCCCCTGTTGGCCCCGTCGTTCCCATATCAGCCCAACACGCCCGACAGAGTACGGCGTACGTCTTCTTCCGTGCGGCCACTGCGCTGGATGTAGTCTTGCAATTGGTCCTGGCCAATATTGCCCACGTTGAAGTACTTGGACTGCGGGTGACTGAAATAGAAACCCGACACGCTGGAAGCCGGAATCATGGCGTAGCTGTCGGTGATGAACATCTCGATGTCCTCACACTGCAAGACGCGGAACATATCGTGCTTGACCACGTGTTCCGGGCAAGCCGGGTAGCCGGGTGCAGGACGAATGCCCTGGTATTTCTCGTCGATCAGCTCTTCGTTGGACAGGCGCTCGTCTGTCACATAGCCCCACAAATCCGTGCGGACACGAGCATGCAGACATTCCGCAAAGCCTTCGGCAAAACGGTCGCCCAGCGCCTTGATCATCAAGTCGGAGTAATCGTCGCCAGCAGCCTGGAAGCGCTCGGACAATTTATCCACGCCAATCCCGCCGGTAACCGCAAACATGCCGATGTAATCAGCCACGCCGCTTTCTTTAGGAGCGATGTAGTCAGCCAGACACTTGCTATCGACACCTTCACGCTTGACGCCTTGCTGACGCAGGTTGCGCCAGGTGAACAGAACTTCGCTGCGCGATTCGTCCGAGTAGACCTCGATATCTTCACCATTGACGGTGTTGGCAGGGTAGAACGCAATCACGCCGTTTGCCGTCAACCAGCGACCTTCAATGACTTTCTTCAACATGGCCTGGCCTTCGGCAAACAGGGTCTTGGCCTGCTCGCCCACCACCTTGTCTTCCAGAATGGCCGGGTACTTGCCGAACAGGCTCCAGGTCTGGAAGAACGGTGTCCAGTCGATGAACTGGGCAATATCGGCCAAGTCGTAATTCTTGAAGGTACGACGACCAATGAATTTGGGGCGTGGCGGCACGTAGGTGGACCAGTCGATGGCAGGCTTGTCTGCGCGCGCTTTTTCCAGAGAGATCAGCGGAGTGGCTTTGCGATTGGCATGGCGCTGGCGCACTTGTTCGTACTCCTCGCGCACCTCGGCCAAAAACTCGTCCACATTGTCCGACACCAGTTGAGTAGCCACACCCACGCAGCGGCTGGCGTCAGGGGTGTAGATAACCGGGCCGTCGTAATGCGGGGCAATCTTCACCGCCGTGTGCACACGGCTGGTGGTTGCGCCACCAATCATCAAGGGAATATTGCGCTCGCGGAAGTAGGGGTCACGCTGCATCTCGGACGCAACGTAGGCCATTTCTTCCAGGCTGGGGGTGATCAAGCCGGACAGGCCCACAATATCGGCCTCCACTTCCTTGGCCTTGGCGAGGATCTCGGCACAAGGCACCATCACGCCCATATTCACCACTTCAAAGTTATTGCACTGCATCACCACGGACACAATGTTCTTGCCGATGTCGTGTACATCGCCTTTCACTGTGGCAATCACCATGCGGCCTTTGGAGCGCACGTCACCACCCGCGGCTTCAATCTGACGCTTTTCTTCTTCGATGAAAGGAATCAGGTGGGCCACAGCCTGCTTCATCACACGCGCGGATTTCACCACCTGCGGCAGGAACATCTTGCCCTGACCGAACAGGTCGCCCACCACGTTCATGCCGTCCATCAAGGGGCCTTCAATCACGCTGATAGGGCGACCACCCTGGGCATCGATCTTCTGACGAACTTCTTCCGTATCTTCCACGATGAAGCTGGTAATGCCATGCACCAAAGAGTGGATCAGACGCTGTTCGACGGTGGTTTCACGCCAGCTCAGGTCTTCCTCTTTCTTGGCGCCGGAGCCTTTGACGCTCTCGGCCATTTCCACCAGGCGTTCAGTGGGGGTGCGTTCGTCCGCCGGATCGGTTTTGCCTTTGGGTTCGGCCCGGTTCAGGATCACGTCTTCAATCAGATCGCGCAGATGCGGCTCGATATCGGCGTACACGCCCAGCTGACCGGCATTCACAATACCCATGGTCAGACCTTCCTGAATGGCGTAGTACAGGAAGACGGTGTGAATGGCCTCGCGCATGGCTTCGTTGCCACGGAAGGAGAAACTGACGTTGGAAATACCGCCCGACAAGCGTGCGTGCGGCAGATTCTTGTGAATCCAGCCCACACCGCGAATAAAGTCCAGACCGTAAGTCGCATGTTCGTCCATGCCGGTTGCAACAGCAAAGACGTTAGGGTCAAAAATAATGTCCTCTGGCGGGAAGCCAACCTCATCAACCAGCAAGCGGTAGGCGCGTTCGCAAATTTCTACCCGACGCTCGTAGCTATCGGCCTGACCTTGCTCGTCAAACGCCATCACAACAATGGCGGCACCGTATTTACGGCACAGACGGGCATGTTCCAGGAAAGGCTCAATGCCCTCTTTCATGGAAATGGAGTTCACGATGGCCTTGCCTTGAACGCAACGCAAACCGGTTTCGATCACATCCCACTTGGAGCTGTCGATCATGATGGGCACACGGGCAATATCCGGCTCGGAGGCAATCATGTTCAGGAAACGATGCATACAGGCTGCCGAGTCCAGCATGCCTTCGTCCATATTGATGTCAATAATCTGTGCACCGTTTTCCACCTGCTGACGGGCCACCGACAAGGCTTCTTCGTAGTTCTCTTGCTGAATCAGGCGCAAGAAAGCCTTACTGCCCGTGACGTTGGTACGTTCACCCACGTTCACAAACAGGGTTTCTTCGTCAATATTCAGTGGCTCCAGACCCGACAAACGGGTTTTGACAGGAACTTCAGGAACAATGCGGGGAGGCAGCTTGCGGCACAGCTCGGCAATGGCGGCAATGTGCTCTGGCGTCGTGCCACAGCAGCCACCCACCATATTCACCAAACCGGCTTGCGTGAACTCTTGCAGCAGGCTGGACGTATCGGCAGGTGTTTCATCAAAGCCGGTCTCCGCCATGGGGTTGGGCAGGCCTGCGTTAGGGTAGACACACACATAGGTGTCACAAATCTTGGACAGCTCGGCCACGTAGGGACGCATCAAGGCAGCGCCCAAGGCACAGTTCAGGCCAATCGTAATAGGACGGGCATGACGCATGGAGTTCCAGAAGGCCTCCACGGTCTGACCAGACAAGATACGGCCCGAGGCATCCGTGACCGTGCCCGACACCATCACCGGAACGCGTTCACCGCGTTCATCAAAGACCGTTTCCAGAGCAAAAACAGCCGCCTTGGCATTCAGCGTGTCAAAAACGGTTTCAATCAACAGAATATCGACGCCACCATCCAGCAAGGCTCGAACCTGCTCCGTATACGCTACACGCAGTTGCTCAAAGGTGACGTTACGGGCGGCCGGGTCATTCACATCCGGCGAAATAGAAGCCGTCTTGGGCTGCGGGCCCAAGGCACCAGCCACAAAACGCGGCCATTCAGGTGTACTGAAGGCATCGCGCGCCTGACAGGCCAGTTGGGCAGAAGCCAGGTTCAGGTCATAGCTGATGCCCTGCAAATCGTAGTCACCCTGGGCAATATCCGTTGCACCAAAGGTATTGGTGCTGATGACGTCGGCGCCGGCGGACAGATATTTCTCGTGAATTTCGCGGATGATGTCAGGGCGTACCAGCGACAGCAATTCATTATTGCCCTTCACATCCTTGTGATGATCCGCAAAGCGCTCGCCCCGGAAATCGGCCTCGCCCAATTTGTAACGCTGAATCATGGTGCCCATCGCACCGTCCAGAATCAGAATTTGCTGCCCCAAACGGCGCGCAAACTCGGCACCACGCGTATAGGCAGAGATCGGATAAGGCAAGGCAGGATAAGACACTAAAAGCTCCGTAACACGAAACGGGACATTGACGGCATCTGACAGCAAGAGCCGCGAGAATGGTGGATTGGCGCCACAATTGTAGCGCTTTGTACAGCGAATCCACCCTAAACACTTAACCTTTGCCCCAGCGGCATGTAACATTTTCCGCTCGGAAAGAGGTGCTTTCCGGCCCATGCAGCCCTGGGCCTGGGAAAGTCAAATGGGAAACGTGAGCGGTTCCGCCCTGGAACTGCCAAACGTGCTGCCCCCGCAACGGTACCTGCTACGCGCAAAGCCCGATACCAGCCTGCTTCTCGACCCTGAATTCATGGCCGTCCCACGGTGGGCGGCTTCGCTTACTGATGTGCGGGGACGCACATCTCACAGGAATCTCCATGACACTACTGTCCATCAGACCTTTGATGGTCGCCCTGGCGGGCGCCCTGCCTTTGATCGCCACGGCCCAAACTGCCCCTGTCGCCAAACTGGATCAAATTGTTGTTACCCCTAGCCGCATGGCTCAGCCACTGAAAAACGTGGTGGGTGACGTGACGGTGATTGATCAGGAAACCTTGCAGAAAGCAGGTCAAAGCAGTGTGGCCGAAATTTTGCAGCGTCAGCCTGGGGTGGAGATTTACAGCAGTGGGGGCCCGCAGACTACAACGGGCATTTACCTGCGCGGTACCAATCCACAACATACCCGCGTCATGATCGACGGGATGCGCATCAACAGCTCCACCAGTGGTTCGGTGAACTGGCAAGCGATTGACCCCGCCCTGATCGAACGCATTGAAATTGTGCGTGGCGCAGGCAGCAGCCTCTATGGCTCGGATGCCATTGGTGGTGTGGTGAACATCATCACCAAGAAAGGCGGCGGCGACCGTGCCTTGAGCGCATGGGGGAATGTAGGCCTGGGTTCGCAAGACACCTTCAAAGCCAGCGCCGGTTTTTCAGGTGCGGGCCAAGGCTGGGACTACAGCCTGGCTTCCAGCTACGGCACCAGCGATGGTTTCAACGCAACCAACCCGCTGTCCTTCAGCTACAACCCGGACAAAAATGGCTACACCCAACACGGACTGAACGGTTCTCTGGGATATGAATGGGCACAAGGCCAACACCTGGGCCTGACTGCCATCAACAGCTTTATGGATGGTCAATTCGACAACGGCCTGTCCGAACGCCGCACCCCCAGCACGCAAACACGTCAGCAAGCCTACGGCCTGACCAGCACCAACAAGCTGTCTGAGTTGTGGACCAGCCGCCTGAATGCCTCGCTAAGCAAAGAAACAGTAGAAAACCGTGCCTTTGGCTCTCGCTATTCCACACTGCAACGCCAATACAGCTGGCAAAACGACCTGACTGTGGCGAAAGGTCATACCGTCTCCTTGCTGGCCGAGCGTCTGGAAGAGCGCATGACCCACAGCACCGTACACAAGGACGACAAGCGCAACACCAATGCCTTTGCCCTGATTTACCGTGGCGATATCAATCAACATCACCTGCAAGCCAGCGTGCGTAACGACAATATCAGTGGCTATGGCAACAAGGTAACGGGTGGCTTGGGCTATGACCTGGATATCACCAGCAACTGGACAGTAGGCGTCGCCGCCAACACGGGCTTTCGTGCACCTACGTTCGCGGACTTGTACTCGCCATACAACTGGGGCTTCCAAGGCAACCCGGATCTGAAACCGGAAAAATCCCGCAACGTCGAAGGCCATATCCGCTACACGGACGATACGACTGAGCTGGGCTTGGTGGTCTACCAGAACCGCATCCGCGACATGATCAACCCTTATGTGTGTGACGCCAACTTCGAGTGCACGACCAGCAACACCGAAAAAGCGCGTATCACCGGCTTGACTTTGACGGCCATGAAGCAACTGGGCGACACCACTTTGAGCGCCAGTGCTGACTTCACCGACCCAAAAGATAGAAACACCGACAAGCAATTGGTGCGCCGTGCCAAGCAAAACTACAAAGTGGCTGTGGAGCACAAGTTTGGTGAGCTGAAAACCGGCGCAGAGTACCTGTTCGCCTCCCATCGCTATGAAGATGCGAAGAACGAACAGCGTCTGGGCAGCTACGGCCTGTTGAACCTGACCGCCAGCTACCCTCTGACCTCCAGTCTGGAGGCCCAACTGCGTTGGAACAATGTGCTCAACAAGGATTACACCTTGGCTCGTGGCTATAACAACGCCGGCTCCAGCGTGTTCCTGAACTTTGCCTGGCGCATGTAATCAGTAAAATCAGCTTTGCTTGATTCTGGCGCGGATCTGCACAAGAGCCGCGCCATTTACTTAAATGGCGCATGATGCCCTCTTTGCCTGCGACTTATCGTCTTCAGCACCCGACGCGCTCTGTCTGGAGCGGATTGGGGCTATGGGGTTTGCATTCCCTGTGCGTCCTGCTTTGGGGATTTCCTATCCTGACGCAAGCGCAGGAGCAAGACCCGCTGCTGTCACAGGCGCAGACTCAAGCACAGCCCGAGACACAGACACAGACACAGACACAGACACAGACACAGACAAGCACAGAGCAAAGCACTCAAGAAGTACAGAGCAAGCAGCAAGATAAAACAATACAAAAAGCCGCGACAGAGCAAGCAGTCCAATCCCCACAAACCATTGCTCCAGCACGCGCGATTAGTCTTGCCCCTCACATCACTGAGATCCTGTTTGCCGCCGGTGCTCAAGATCACTTGATCGCCGTGGACAGTTCCAGCGACTACCCTTCAGCTGCCAAGGAGCTGCCCCGCATTGGGGACGCCTTGCGCGTGAACCCGGAACGGCTTCTGGAGCTAAAGCCTGATCAGGTCTGGGCCTGGCAAGCCAACCAGATCGGTCCTGAATTACAGCGCCAGCTACAGCAAACCCATATCAGCCTGATCTTTGCCGCTCCTGAAAAACTGGACGATATTCCCGCCTTTGTCCGTCTGGCAGGAGACAGCCTGGATACGGCTGAGGTCGCCGTGCCGATGGCTGCTTTGCTGGACAATCAGATTGCCGCCCTGCGCCAGAACAGCCGCTTGGGCGAGACTGTCAGCGTGTTTCTGGAAATCGGCTCTGAGCCTTTGTACACCTTGGCGCGCGATCCTCTGATTCAAGATGTGCTGAACACCTGCAAGGCGCAGAACATTTATGCTCGCCATGCTGCCGTCGCCCCCACCATCAGCCTGGAAGACGTGCTGCACAAGCGCCCGCAAGTGGTCATCATGGCCTACCGTGACCCGGCCCAACTGCGCGCACGCCATCTGTTCTGGGAAAAGCATCTGGGGCTAAGTCCCCACGCCTTGCTGAACCTGAACCCGGATGCGCTGTACCGCCCCGGCCCCAGGCTGATAGAGGCTACTCGCGAACTATGCGAGCAACTGGATCGCTATCGAGCCCAGGTATCCTGAGCGGTTTTCTACTTCGGCTTAGAACTGATACTTCACCGCCAGCATCATGTTGCGCGGTTCGCCCCAGGTATAGGTGCTGTACCAGGAGAACATGGAGTAATAGCGCTTGTCGAACAGGTTATTGACGGTGAAGGTGGCCGACAAATTCTTGTTGAAGCGATAACGCGCCATCGCATCCACCAGCCAGTAGCCCGAGACCGTATGCTGCACCTTACCCGGCGATCCGGGGCGGCTGACGTCCCCCCAGGTCTTGCTTTGCCAACGTGCACCGCCACCCAGAGTCAGACCATTCAGATCACCCTCGAAATCGTAGGTGGTGTAGATATTGAACTGATGCTCGGGCGATAAGGTCGACACCTTTTCACCATCGCGGCGCGACAGCTTGTAGGCATAGCCTGCGTGCATCTGCCATTGCGGTGTCAGCTGACCAGCCACTTCCAGTTCTACGCCATGCGTGCGCACACCTTGAGTCGCCTCGTAAGCGATACCACCCGATGGAGTACGACCACCTGTTTCCTTGCCAAAGTTATCCTGACGCAGCTCAAAATAAGCCAGGCTGGACGTCAAGCGGCCACCCATGAATTCACCTTTGACACCCACCTCGTAGTTATCGCCGCGCAAGGGGTCCAGAGTACGGCCGCCCTCGTCTTGCAGGTCTTGAGGCTGGAAGATATTGGTGTAGCTGGCATAGACCGAGAAGTTGTCGTTCAGGTCGTACACGGCTCCAACGTAAGGCACCCATACGCCCGTCTCACGCATATCCATCTTGTTGTAGTTGGCGTAGCGGGTACCCAGCAGCAGCTTCAAATCGTCACGCAGGTTCAGGCGCGTACTGACGTACAAGCCATTTTCTCGTGTTACTTCACGATCATCGCCCAGATGCTGCCAGTTCATGCGCGGCCAACGGCCATCCCAATCGTAGTAATTCGCGACATCGGTATTGCTGTTTTCACCATAAGACGCATTGGTCCAGCGACGACGCGATACGCCGCCCCCGACAACCAGCTCATGCTCGCGCCCGAACAACTCAAAGGGGCCGGTCGCATAGAAGTCCGCCGTATTGGAGACCGTCTTGCCCACGTAGCGCCCGGACCATAAGGAGGTGCCTTTGCCCGTCAAAGGATCGGGATTACCGGCAGCTACCGCCGCCAACTCGGAGTCATAACCATTGATCAGATGATTGAGCTGCACCTTGGCCATCCAGCCGCTGTCGAACTCATGCTCCAAAGTGGCAAAAGCCGAGCGGGTGTACTGATTCCAGCGACTCCAGCGCGTACCGTTATTAAAGGAGCGGTCCATATCGTTGAAGTTGCCTTGCGCGTCATAAATCGGGATGCCGCCCCAGGTCGAGCCTTTGGGGTCGTTGTCCTGCAAGTCCGCCCCCAGGGTCAGGCGGGTATCCGGTGTCAGGTCGGCTTCCACAATGCCGTACAGCACCAAAGTCTGACGCTGGTAATGGTCCAGCTGGCTTTTCTTGTCCTGATAAGCGCCGACCATACGGCCACGTATGGAGCCTGTCTCGTTCAAGGGGCCGGAGAAATCCACCTCACCACGATAGTTATCCCAGGTACCTGCGCCCGCACTGGCGTGTCCTTGAAACTCTGGCGTTGGCTTTTTACGAATCATATTGATTGTGGCGCCAGGGTTGCCACTGCCGGTCAACAGACCGGAGGCCCCTTTCAAGACTTCAACGCGGTCGTAAATTGCCATATCGCTGAGCGTATTACCGGCGGAGTAAGGCGAATCCCGCAAGGTGGGGATACCGTCGTACTGGAAGTTCTTGATATCGAAGCCACGAGCCTCGTAGGCGGTACGTTCGCTGTCGTAAGTAATGATGCTGACGCCCGGCGTATGGCGCACCACATCATCAATACTGGTCAGATTGAAGTCGTCCATCTTCTTGCGGGTGGTCACGCTGATGGCCTGCGGTGTCTGACGTGGCGTCAGGCGCAAACGGGTTGCCGTGGCAATCGTGCCCGCCGCATACGTGCCTGAACCTTCGGTGATATCGCCCAGCGCATTACGGCGTACTTCAATACTGGCCAACGACTGCACACCAGCGTCATCAGCCAAAGCACCGCTATCGGGCACGGCAATCAAGACATAGCCCTGATCCCGGCTTTGAACCTGAAACGGCTGCCCGGCCAACAAGGCGGCAAAGCCCTCCTGCACGGAATACTGACCCTGCAAGCGCGGAGCGCGCAGGCCTTGCAATCGGGAGGAATCCATCACCAGCGCTACCCCGGCCTGTTGAGCGAACTGGCTCAAGCGGTTGGCCAGATCCCCGGCTTCCAGCGCATAGGCTTGGGTCGTCTGGGCCGAGGCCGGTGCCACATTCAGCATCAAGGCCCCCACAAAGGCCAAGCCCAGCAGGCGGCGGCAGGTATTGGGCATGAACGTCGTCTTCACAAGCGCCAAAGGCGGCGCACTCTTCGGGACCATGAAATCTCTCCTTCTTTGGCAAGGTCTATCCGTTAAAGACGCACGAGCCCAAAAAAGCGGCAATCAAGGCCTGAAATTAATCATCAATCCTTCATCTGGCGTGTTCTGCACCTGCAAGCGGGGATACAAATCTTTCAGCAAAGCCAGAGCCGACAAGGGTTTGTCAGCAGGCAAGACCGCGCTGACCGTCAGCCCCTCCATGCCTTGCGGATTGATCTGTGTTTTGCCGGAATACTGGCGGGTGATCTGCTCCAGAGCCTGTGCCAGAGGCACATGCTCCAGAAGCAGCTGTCGCTGATCCCAAGTCCGTATGACGCGGTTCACATCGGTCTGAAGATTCGCCCCGAGACCTTGCGCATTAATCTGCACCTGATCGCCCGGCTCCAGTTCGCGAGCCGCTTCCGGACCCCGGTTGCGCGGATAAGCCAGCACCCGAGAAGACAGCACCGTCAGCAGTGTGCCTTGCGGCTGTTCCTGCACAATAAACTCAGTACCCAAGGCTTGCGAGACGGCCTCGCTGCTCAAGACCCGCAAAGGCCGATCCGGCTGCTTGGCCACCACCACTCGGACCTGCCCTTCCAGCAGCTCAATATCCCGATACTGCTTGCTATACAAAATCTTGACTTGCGAGGCCCCGGCCAGCTCCAGGCGAGTGCCATCCTCCAGCACCACGCTGCGCCATTCTCCGGCAGCGGTGTGTACGGACTGATGAGACCAAGGCAACACAAAGGCCAGAATCGGCAAGATAAACACCACGGCCCAGAGCAGCAGCATCATGCCCTGACGCCAATCACGCAACAGCTTGGGACGCGCCGACAATCCTGCATCCAGCGCACTGCGGCCAGGGGGGGTATTGGCTTGTACAGCCAGTTTTCTGACTCTGCCCAAGACCGCTTCCATGCCTACGGCTGCAGCTTCATGACGCGGATCCTGCGCGCGCCAGGCCATGAACTCGGCCTGAGCCTGTTCGGTGAACTGTTCGGGATCAGACAAGAGCACAACCCATTGGGCCGCCTGTCGCTCTATTTCCTCGCTGGACATGGGGCTCAAGCTGGGATCAAGGTCTGAACATGGAGCAAGGCCTGCACCAGATCATTGCGCACGGTGCGTTCGCTGACACCCAGGCGCTTGGCCACGGTGGATTGCGTTTCCCCATCCAAATAGCAGCTCAGAAACACCATGCGAGCTCGCGCGGGCAGCTCGTCCAGAGCCTGGGCCAACAAGGCCAGCGCTTCCAGGGTTTGGGCGCACTGCTCTGCCGAGGGTGCTTGTGCCCCTTCGGCCAAGGTCGCCTCCAAGGCTTCCAGATATGCTTGCTCGACAGCCATGCGTCGGCTGCGATCAATTAACAGCCTTCTGGCCGTGGTAGCCAGAAACGCACGAGGATGACGTAAATGATGAACGGCGCAGGGGGCCAGCAGCAGACGCACAAAAGTGTCCTGAACCAGATCTTCCGCCGTAAAGCTGCAATGCAGACGCGCGCGCAACCACCGCAACAACCAGCCACGGTGATCCTGATAGAAATCTCCCATCCCGATGGGCGTTGACGGATAGTCCATAGACCCTGAACGCACTAATCAATAATCATTCTCATTCCAAAATTATGACATGAAAAGACAAGGATTCTGATGGCAAGGGCTGCAAGCGTCGTCTGGCCACGACAGATCATCGCCGAAAAGCAGCTAATCGCCCTGCAAGGGCTGTCAAAAACAAAGGGGAAAGGCGTGCGGACTGGAAACAAGAAGGCGGGCATCGCTATCAAGCCATGCCCGCCCAACGATCCATGCACAGATCACTCCAACAACGCGAGATTAAGCCCCGAGTTTCCGGGGCATCTGCCAAACCCTTACATCACAAAGGAAGGCAGGGTCAGCACAGCGTGAGTGGGCTGGCAGCGGAAGCCTTCTACATCGTTCAGACGGGCTTTGGCACGACGGGACAGATGCTTGAGGACCTGGCTGCGCTCCACGGTAGGCAGTGTGGACAGTGCATTTTCAATGGTGCGACCGGACAGGTCGTTGAGGGCGTAAGCAAACTTGCGGGCACCGTGGGTTTGCAGCAGCTCCAGCAGGTAGCCTTGGCGCTGGCGGGATGCAGCCAGGCGCAGAGCGTCTTGTAGAGCGTTGTTGTGTGGAGCGGAACGGAACAGGTTGAGGTGGAACATAGCATTCTCCTTCGGACACGGGGGCCCAGAAAGAGTGCTTACCTCATCAGAGGGGCCCGCTTTGTGGTCCAGCGTCCAATTGACTGGTCATTAAGGAGGCTTGCCCTTTACAGGAACAAAGCCATAAAGAAGGATCAGGGTCCATTTACTTTTAAACGTGAGTAGTTAAAAAAGAAGGCGCAAGGGTTTTTGCACCAACAGTATTTTCGCATCTGTGTGTGGGCTTGTCTGCCTGGCATTGGCACACTTTCCATCACCCTGAAGCCATCAAAAATATACTTAGGGATAAGTGATTTGCTCCCTTATCCCCAGACACCTGCCAGCTTTGCGGACCCCCTGGCCTGATACAGGATCAGCCCAAGCGCAGGAATGCAGTGCTTTATTTAGAAGTGATGCGTCACACCCAAAGCCACACGGCTGCTACGCGGTTCGCTGGCACTGGCTGCCGTTTCCATATCAAAGCGACGTCCTTGAGCCGCAAAGGCATAGACGCTGGTACGGGGCGACAAGGCATGCACATAGCCCACAGACATCACCTGAATGCGACGTGCGCGCTCATCGGTATCCTCCCAGCTCCAGTTCGGACGACCCAGGGACCATTGCAGCTGAAACTCGCCCTTACCCACAGGAATCGCCGTACCTACATACCAGGTATCCAAACGGCCACCGTTAATGAACTCCGCCGGGCCCAAGCCTTCCAAACCCTTGTCTTCCAGATGGGCAGGGCCATCATCACCATTCAGGCCCACAAAGCCATTGCTCTGACGGCTCCAGCCTGCTGCAAGGCGGGCTACCTCGAAGTCATAGCTGGCACCCAATTGCCAGGCCGTAGGACGATTGGATTCGACACGACTCAAGCTCTCGTAGCTGGCCCCCAGCAACCAGGCCCCCTCCTCGTAGCGCAAGGCCACGCTATAGAGTTTGCTGCGAGAGCCTCCCATGCCTTGCTCGCCCACGTCCGCGCTGTAGCTGGCTCCTAACTGCATGCCAGCCCATTGCGGGCTGCGCCAGCTGAACTGATTGGAGATCTGGTAGTTGTCCGAGGCACGCATCAGGGCGCCCATGCCAAAGTCTTTCCAGGAGCCCACTTCAATGGCAGAGACAAATTCCTGGCCCACGGTGTACTGGCGTCCAAAACGCAATTCGCCCCAGTTGTTACTGCCCAGACCCAGCCAGGCCTGATAGTTGAACAGTCGATCGGATTCCTCGGCCCGGCCTGCAGCCAGATCAATGCCGCTTTCCAGATTGAAGGTGGCACGAAGCCCATCGCCCAAATCCTCATGGCCGCGAATCCCCCACAGGGAGTCCGTCTGCCCGCCACTTAGCAGGTCACGCTGCGAGCCTTCGCCGCTCACGCGCGTCCAGCCCAAACCGGCATCCAAAGTGCCATAGAGCTGCACCGAGGTTTCAGCATGGCTGTGGCCAGGCATCAGCGCCCCTGCCAGACCAAACAGGGCCACCCCTGCCGCTAAAGCAGCGGCTTTGCTCAATTGAAAAGGGCTGCGCTCCAGCACACGACGCCAGCCGGAAGCGACAGGAACAGACTCACGCATCAGAACGCCTAACAAGGTTTGACTACCCGTCGCCACCACCACACCGTGTGCGGTCCCGGCCACAACCCGGTCGCCCATGGCGCACGTATCGGGTGCAGCCTGCAAAATGGCGCGGTTCAGAATCAGGTGATCCTGATGGATCAAGCGCAGATCCGCCGGCACGTAATCACCGGCAGACAACAGCACGATATCGCCAGTCACCAGCATACGAGCCGGCACGCGTGACTGGTGATCCCGCGCCAGATCGTACATGGTCAAATCACGGCGCACCTGACAGGTTTGTTTTTTCATGGTCTGGACCACCTGGACCAGATCAGCGGGGCTGGAACGCAGCACCCGTATTTGATTGGGGCCGTTCTGTATCAGACGGCGCAAGACTTCATCAAAGGCCAGACCGTGGCGCTGGGTATTCAAGGCTTGCAACACTTGTGGCACGCTGCGGGTGGCGTAGTAGCTCAGCGCACAGTGGGCGCGGCGTACCAGACGCACCGGGCTCTGGTGTACGACGGCGCTGTGATCGGGATGGTAAAACTGGCTTGCATTCATGGGGACCTCTACACATTGGTGCAGGGACGGCCACCCCGCTCTAAAAGGCTAAGGATGTGTTTACCGTCGCAGTGGAAAGACAAAAATCGCGAATTGATTCGGGTAGGAGTTGCCGCCCGCTGGCTTGCATTCAGAACCAGCGGGCACTATCTCGTGGTCATCGGCCATCGACACCTCTGTTTCGTTCAATGAGTTCTTCAGTAAACAGCCTGCGTGCCGCACCAGCGGGCCGGCACACAGCGCTCCCATCAACGCAATGCACCCGATTTTTTGATTGTCCAGATCGGTACTGCCGTTAACAGCAAGACGGTGACCAACTGCACCCACATGGTGCCTTCCCAAGACAACTCGGGCATGACATGGAAGTTCTGGCCATACCAGTTGATCAGGGCTGTACCGGGCACCAGCAAGGCCCACAGCACCGTAAAGACTTTGGTCACGTTCAGATCGCTCATGGCTACGGACTCACCGGCAGCGCGCCAATGAAAACGCTGGCGTTCAATGGCGAAATGCGCACGGCGCTGCATGCCCTCAATGGCGGCAATCAGCTCGTCCACGCGACCCAGATTCATGCTTTTTTCCTGATAGACCCAACGACGCAAGCGCTGCGCAGCCTGCTCCAGATCATCAATGGAATGCATCACGTGGGACAGCGGCTTGTGCAGGGTTGCCATGTGGCTGTCCAGATCAATCATGTCCTCGGCACCACGGGAATAGTCCGTACCTACATTGGACAGAAAGCCGCGCAAGGACAGGGTCGAGACACTCAGGCCCTGGTCCATGCGGTCCAGCACTTGCGAGGTCTGCGCCAGCAATTGATAAAGCAGGGTCAACGCCAAGGCGTGGGAGCTGGACAGGGACATTTCCTGGGCACTCAAGCGCTCCAGCGCCTGACCCGGACGCAACAGGCGATGGCCGGTTTCCACGGTATACAGGGGCTGGTCGTCCTCGCCCAGACACCAGATCAGATCGGACACCTGCATCTGCTCGTCGTTCAGGCGCACGCAGCGTATGCGTGTCGCCATCCCGAGGCTGGCCTGGGCTTGCGGCAGCAGATCCACGCGATACAGCTTGCCCAGATCTTCCAGCGCCTGACGGTCGGGGGCCTGCAAGCGCCGCCAGGAAGCCATATCCTTGAAGCGGGCCGTCATCGCATCCACCCTTTACGTTTCACATACGCCAGAGGAGCCAAGGCAAATACAGCGGTCATGCCCATGACTAGCCACTCACCGCCGATGATTTCCAGCTCGGGCATATTGGCAAAGTTCTGACCATAGAACGCCGCGATCAGCGTAGGCGGCAAGAACACCGCGGTAACCACTGTAAAGACCTTGATCACCTGGTTCTGCTTCAAATCCAGCGTGGTCATCAAGGACTGCTGCAAGTTGCGGATCTTGTCGTGCTGAAAGCGGGCATAGCGACGCAAGCTTTGAATATCCGAGAGCAACATGGACAGGTTCTCTGCGCTTTCACCACCGGGAGTACGACGTAGCCAACGGCCTGCGCGAGCCAGCATCAATTGCCCTTCCACGGTTTTGGCGACCAGCTCCTCGGCCTCACCCAGACCGATAGCGGTACTGGCAATATCCGCTACCCCGGCCTGACGGCCGGAGGTATCAAAGCCGCCACTGGCTGCCGCCACCGTATCGCTGCGCTCATCCAGACGTTCGGCAATATCGGAAATCGTGGCACGAGCCTGGTCGTTCAGAGCCTGCAGGATCATGAACAGAATTGACGCGGGGCTGGGCGCAGCTTGTCCGGCCTCTGCCATGGCGTTCAACTGCTGGCTGACTCGCTCCAGCGTATGAACCCGGACGTCCTGCTCCACGCTGATCAGGCGGTCCTTGCTCAAGGCGAACAGCAGGCTGGTTTCGCGGTATTGCTGGCCCTGGCGTATCACCATCTCCACGGGAATCAGAATAAAGCCTGCTTCTTCCGCCGCTGCTCGGCCCCGTTTGACGCTCAGATCCAGGCCCAGCTTGGCCTGTGCCGCGGCAAGCTCATCGTGACGGCTGGCCGACAACTGCAACCAGGCCGTTTTTTGCCCGCGCTTGTCGCTCAGGCTGGACACCACCGCGCCCCCCTGTTTTTTATCAGTCATGGCTTAGTCCTCGCTTTGTACCTGTTCGGCTTCCGGGGAAACCATGTAGTGACCATACAAATGCAGACCAGCAAAGCTGCCCAGAATCAGGATGTACAGCACCACCACCGCAATCATGATTTCGCGCTCGATATGCGCAGTGCGTGGGCGACTGGCACGCGCCCGATCAATAGCCTGACGGCGCTGCTGGACAGCCGCGTTGGAGTCCGACTGCAAACTCAAATCTTCATTCCAGACCAGACCACGCAACTTATCCGAGCCTGCTGTTGCCATCTCGGCGCTGATTTTCTGTGTGTTCAACATATGAAATCCTTCCCATTCATTTAATTGTCAAAGGCAGCGAGCCCAGGGCTCACCCGGCGCGCTCTAGCGCAGCCAGCCCCGGTGTTTCACATAGATCAGCGGCAACATGGAGAACAAGGCGGTGGAAATAATCCCCACCATTTCGGCGTGCTCCCATTGCAAAATCGGCATATAGGCAAAGTTCATGCTGTAGTAGGTCGAGATCAGCATGGCGGGCAGGAACACGGCAGTCACTACCGAGAACACTTTCACAATCTGGTTCTGCTTCACGTTCAGCGCCATATTGTTGGTGGTCTGCAAAAGGCGGACGCGATCGTGCACAAAGTTCACCTGCTTTTCCACAGCCTCAATGTCGTCGATCAAGGTATGGAAAACGGGCTTCAGTTTTTCCTGGTCTGCGGGCAAACGCGCCAGGGCATGGCGGGCAGCCATGGCCAGCTGCAATTGGCTTTCCAGACAGTCGGACAAGAGTTCTTCCACTTCGCTCAAATCCATCTGGGTGGAGACCACATCACTGACGCCAAAGTCGCGGTCCTTGGTTTCCAGGCTGTTGAGCACGGCATTGGTCTGGGTCAGCACCTTACCCAGATCGTGGCTCAGCGCGTCCAGCAGTTCATCGGCAGCATCATTAATGGACTGCAAGATCACGGCAAAGCTTTCAAAAGCATCGTTTTCGCGGCCATCGCGCTGCAAGCGCTGCAGTGCCTGGGCCAGCGGCTTGGGGCTGGGATCAGGTTCAATGGAGACCAGGGTTTCACGACTCAGGATGAACACCACACGGCTGGCTTTCTTCAACCCCTTGTCCACGTTCAGAAACGTCACGGGCACAAAGCTGAAAGGGCCTTCCTGAGTGGGACTGTTCTGCAAGTTCTGTGGAATCTCCACGCCCAGCTTTTTACGCAGGCCACCGATCTGCTCGGTGGCATGGATACTGATGCGCATCCAGTTATTGGGCTGGCCGTCGTTGCCAAAGAGCCGCGGCGTTTTATCTTGGTCCGTCATTGTTGATCTCCATCAGAACGGGGCTCTGGGGAGGTGGACGCATCAGGCGATTGCGTCGAGGTCCCCATGTAAAAGCTGGAATGCGAGCCGGAGGTGGAACTGGTCCGGGTTTCCAGGTGCGAGTTGCTGAAAAACAGCCAGCTCACCACCACAATCAAAATGCCCCACGAAGAAAGCAGCATGGAAAAAGACAGACGTTCGTAGCGCGACCAACGCTTGCGGCCCTTAAACGGCGCGGCACTGGGGCGACGCGCCGAGCGGGTCCAGACCTGAGCGGCAAGCGAGTTGTCCTGATACGGTTTGCTGCTCAAGGAAGAGGGAATGGTTTGCGGCATAGCACTCTTTTGGTTTGATGAAAGCCACAGCAGTCGTCCATGGCGATGCGATCCCCGCATGGGCCAGTCTGCTGTGGTGGGTTAAATAGAAATGGGTAGCGTTCAGTGCTCAAGAGCGCTGGGGCTGGCGATACTCACGCAGCCAGTCCTGCGTGCCGTAACGGTGCGGAAACAGGGTGAACAGGCTGGGCGAGGGGCCATGAGTCCGGCGGCGGCCCAGATTCCCCACCCGAACGCCAGTGTGCATGGCACTGTGAACCTGGTTGCGATCAAATTCGGGAAGCATGGCCAGAACATCGGCACGGACACGAGCCGAGAGCTTGGGCAGAGCCCGTGCAAAAGCCAGGGTGCCGTGCGAGGCCAGCAAGTCACACACGGCAGCGGGGCGGCAAGTGGCGACAGCCATGCGCAAAGCGCGCTGCAAGCTATCGTGGGGGCGGGAAAACAGCATGGGATTCTCCTGGGCACACGGCCACAGAGGTACCCCACACGTCTTAGACCGTGAGGAACCTGGAGCCGGTGCTCAATTCGCAATGAGGTTTCATGCGGGCATGAAACGCTGGGCAGAACGCGGGGCTGCGTCTTTCAGATTCAGGGTCAGGGCCCAAGAACGTGCTCCTTTAACAATCAAAAAATATCGGCTGCCTGCCTGGGTGTCCTGCATGGGCATCAGCCATACACGCACTGTCTGTTTCAGGGCGACAAGGCATCTGACCTTGTCCAATCGGACTCAAGCCCCAGGCACATAAACACCTGAGGCTTGGGTCCGAGCGATAAAACAGAAAGAGCACATGGAATCTACGGATCCCTCAAGAAAACTCCCGTTCTTGAGGAACAACAGAATTTTCGCATCGCCACCCTGGCAGGGCCAGCCTGCATTGGGGCCTGATGCATGGCCTTAAACATAAGGCGAATATGCCAAGGTATATATTTGCTTCGTCCGCACGCCAATCCGGCCCGCATCCTTGGCCTGCTCTGTGCCCAGGCCAAATACCCAACCAACATGGCCAAGTCGCTGTACGGGTTTTCCTGCGGGCACCGGCCAAATGGATTATTCTTGCAGTGTTTGCCCAGCAAAAAACCAATTCTTTATCCGTCAACGAAGACGGATGCGCAACAAAGCACCACCATGACCCAAACAGTGAACAACGACCCCTTTATCCTGGCCGGAACCAGCTACCAATCCCGGCTGTTGGTAGGCACCGGTAAATACAAAGATTTTGATGAAACTCGTCTGGCTATTGAAGCCAGCGGCGCTGAAATTGTGACTGTGGCCATTCGCCGCACCAATATCGGCCAGAACGCCAACGAGCCCAATCTGCTCGATTACCTGCCCCCTTCCAAATACACCCTGCTGCCCAACACTGCGGGTTGCTATACCGCTGACGACGCCGTGCGTACCTTGCGTCTGGCTCGCGAACTGCTGGACGGTCACAAGCTGGTCAAACTGGAAGTGCTGGGCGACTCCGGCAATCTGTTCCCCAATATGCCCGAAACCCTGAAAGCCGCCAAAACTCTGGTGGATGAAGGCTTTGATGTCATGGTGTATTGCGCCGACGATCCTATCCAGGCCCGCATGCTGGAAGATATTGGCTGTGTGGCCATCATGCCTTTGGCCTCGCTGATCGGTTCGGGCATGGGCATCATCAACCCCTGGAACCTGCGCCTGATCATCGATCAGAGCAAGGTGCCTGTGCTGGTGGATGCCGGTGTGGGGACGGCCTCGGATGCGGCCATTGCCATGGAACTGGGCTGTGATGGTGTCCTGATGAACACCGCCATTGCCGGTGCCCGCCAGCCTGTGATGATGGCCAGCGCCATGAATCTGGCGGTACAAGCCGGTCGCCAGGCTTATCTGGCTGGCCGCGTACCCCGCAAATACTACGATGCCGACCCCAGCTCCCCTACCGAAGGGCTGATTCACTCCCGTACCTGATCGAGACATGATTCCCAATACGCTGACCATTGCCGGAGTTGACCCCTCCGGCGGCGCCGGTATTCTGGCTGATGTCAAAGCCATGAGCGCTCTGGGTGCTTATGCCACCGCTGTGATTGCCGCTTTGACGGCACAAAATACCCAAGGGGTCACCGGCATCAGCCCGGTTCCTGCCGACTTTGTGCGCCAGCAGATTGATACGCTGTTTGCCGATGTGCGCATTGATGGCGTCAAGATCGGCATGTTGGGCCAGGAAGCCGTCACCACTGTGGTGGCCGAACGCATGGCTCACTTCAAACCCAAGCATCTGGTGCTGGACCCGGTAATGATCGCCAAAAGTGGCGACCATCTGCTGGAAAAGTCGGCCGTTCATGCCTTGCGCGAGCAACTGGTGCCCCAGTGCACCATGATCACGCCCAATCTGCCCGAAGCCGGTGTCCTGCTGGACGCCCGCCCGGTAGAAACCGTCAAGGAAATGCGCCAGGCCGCCGAGCGCCTGCGTCGCCTGATGAATCACAGCGATCAGCGCTGGGTCTTCCTGAAAGGAGGCCACCTGCCCGGTTCGGACTGCATAGACTTGCTGCACGATGGCGACAAGATGATCGAAATGCCCGCCAAGCGTATTGATACTGCCAATACGCACGGCACTGGCTGCACCTTGTCGGCTGCACTGGCCGCCCTGCTGCCCCAGTACAGCAACGTGCCTGACGCCGCCCTGGCTGCCAAAAAGTACTTGTACGAAGCCATTGCCCGTTCGGGGGAACTGACAGTGGGCAGCGGACACGGTCCGGTGCATCACTTCCATAAACTGTGGCCATCGTCCTGATACGTGCCGTTTGATCGGGCCGCTTGAAGGCCCCTGTCTTATGTCTACACTTGGAATTATTGTCGCCATGCGCGAGGAGCTGGAGATTGTGCTGGAGCGCTTGCAAGAGCCCCAGACCATCCAGCGCGCCGGCATGGACTTTCATCGCGGCAGCTATCTGGGCAAGCCCGTCGTGGCCGTGGTCTGCGGCGTGGGCAAGGTCAATGCGGCGGCCTGCACCCAGATGCTGATCTCGGAATTTGCCGTGGGCAGCATCATCAATATCGGCATTGCCGGTGCAGTTGAGCCCAGCATCCGGCCAGGCGATATCGTCATTGCCGATACGCTGGTCCAGCACGATGTGGAACTGCAAGCCCTGGGGCTGGCACCGGGACAGGTTTTCCGTCTGGATACCTTTGATTTTCCAGCTGACCCCGCCCTGCTGACGATTGCCCAAACCGCCGCCCAGCAAATCGAAGGCCATCAGGTCCATACGGGCCGAATTGTTACCGGCGACCAATTTATCGCATGTAACGATAAAATACAGTGGTTAAGCGCCACCTTTAATGCCTTAGCCTGCGAAATGGAAAGTGGCGCCATTGCCCAGGTGTGCTATCTGAATACCGTGCCTTTTGTCTGCATTCGCAGTATTTCAGACAATGCCAATAACGAAGCACACATGGATTTTGATACCTTTTTGCCCATCGCCGTCAATAACGCCAGCACCTTGCTCCACGCGATGGTGCCGTCCTGCTAAGCCCAACTGCGCATCTTTATCGATGCGCTGGCTTATAATCGGCTCTTTGGTGCGACACGTAGATGTCGCTTCTGCGTCGGTTCAACCCTTGAGAACCGAACGACCTACTCCCCCAAGGAGCAGGTTCAGGGCACTAATCACAGTTATCAATCAGCGCACTACGGTGCCTGACACAAGTCAAAAGACCCAGCCTTGGCTGGCGTCTCAAACGACAGAGACACTTCTACGGAAGAGACTCTGCCTAACGGCGACGTTTACAAAACGCTCGTCCGTATTCTTACGCCCCCTAGACTGCCCAACAGGGTAACTAGACACTCCAAACCCGAGTAATCCATACGGCATCCTTGCGATACCGAATGGAATTCTTTGTGTGCGTAAAACTAGCTGACTTGGATAACGTGAAACCGCAGAGCGCAAGCTCTGATCTGCCTTGTTATGCCTTCTGAAAGGAAGTGCCATAACCGTGTGTACGACCACATGTAGCCTACGGTGACGTGCTCGACCAGCAATGGGCGGGTGCGAAGCTCACCAGACAACGTACCCCCGCGTAAGCGGCACTTCTGACCTGTGAGGGTCAGGGTGGACACTGCCAGCAGAAAGGCGGTTAAGGGGCTAGGCTAGTTCCGCATGGGCAACGTAATGTGAATCATCGTTGGAACCTGGGTAACGATTGAATGGCTAAATCTGCTGACAAGCCATAACCAAAAGGTGTGCTGCTGGCTGTGGAAGTCAAAGATTCCCACACGTCGTCAATAAAGCAGTCCCAGGAGAGATGAGCCCTAAACGGAGAGTCCGACTGCGATGTAAATCGTAATCAGTCGGTAGATCAGGGAACGTGGTAAGCCCCACTATCCGCCAAGGTGTGTAAACACCTTTGGCAGGCAAACCGCAAGGAGAGCTGTTGGATGAGGGGGTATGGGAGAGTGGAAAAAGCGAATGGCCGCCTGTAATGGGTGGCATAGGGCTCTGCTCCGGTGCGAAAGCACGCCCACTTCCACTAGGTGCAACCGTCGCAAGACGACTGCAAACGTTCAAACCACCCCGAGGGGATGTACACCATCCCTTCGGGGACGTTGTGCGTCCTTTTAACGGGATAACCGGAAAGAGGAAAGCATGAGAAAGACCACTCCCCGTGGTTCTGCGTCCTCACATGAGCCGCAAGACTGGCACGCCATTGACTGGCGACGAGTCGAGCAATTCGTGCGAACAACGCAGCAACGTATCGCGAAGGCGACGCGGGATAATGATTGGCGCAGGGTCAAGGCCCTGCAACGATCTTTAACCCACTCGTTTTCCGCCAGAGCCTTGGCGGTAAGACGGGTTACTGAAAACCAAGGCAAGCGAACGGCCGGTGTCGATCGTCAGCTTTGGGAAACTCCTGCCCTGAAACGGGCGGCGATAGGCAGGTTAAGGCAGCAAAGAGGTTACAAGCCTCTTCCCTTGCGGCGGGTTTACATCCCCAAAGCGAACGGTAAAGAACGCCCCTTGGGCATTCCCACGCTGTTCGACCGGGCGATGCAGGCTTTGCATTTGCTGGGGCTTGAACCCGTGGCAGAAACCACGAGCGACCCGAACAGCTACGGCTTTCGGAAACAACGCTCAACGGCGGACGCAATGGGGCAAATATTTGTCTGCACATCCAAAAAGGCTTCGGCCCATTGGGTATTGGAGGCGGATATTCAAGGCTGTTTTGATCACATTAACCACCAATGGCTGGTTGACCACGTTCCCATGAACAAGGTTGTCCTGCGTAAGTGGTTGAAAGCCGGGGTGGTCCACAAGGGCCGCCTCTCGCCGACCGAAGAAGGGACGCCGCAAGGCGGAATCATCTCGCCCACGTTGGCAAATGTGTGTTTAAACGGGCTCGAATCAGACCTGAAAGCGTACCTCGGTGCGCAACACGGAAAGACGAAAGCCACGAAGCTGAAAGTCAATGTGGTCCGGTACGCCGACGATTTCGTGATTACCAGCAATTCGAAAGACTTGTTGGAGACTGAAATCAGGCCGTGGGTAGAAGCCTTCCTTGCACAACGAGGACTGCGACTATCGCCGGAAAAGACGAAAGTCGTACATATAGACGAAGGCTTTGACTTTCTGGGATGGAACTTTCGCAAGTACAACGGAAAGTTGCTCATCAAGCCTAGCAAAAAGAACGTGCAAGCGTTCTACCGCAAGGTCAGAGAGATCGTAAAAACGCACTTGATGGTGAAGCAGGAGGTTCTCATTGCCAAGCTCAACCCTGTTTTACGGGGATGGGCTCAGTACCACCAACCGGTGGTGGCGAAAGAAACCTTTAGTCGGATGGATAATCTGATCTACTGGCGCCTCGTGCGCTGGACGAGACGACGACATCCGAATAAGTCTCGACCCTGGTGCCACCGCCGTTACTGGCAAAGCATCGCAGGTCGGAACGAGTTTGCTGCAACGATATGGACAGAAGAAGGCTCCTTCCCGATCACCCTGTTGAGGCTCGCTGATACAGAGATCGTGAGGCACGAGAAGATCAAGGGAGAGTACAACCCGTTTGATTCATCGTGGGAGGTCTATGGTGAACAGTTAAGGACGAAGCGACTGCTTAAACGCATCGCCTATCGAACCGAGACTGCAAAACTATATGTGTCCCAAGCAGGGCGCTGCGCCTTGTGCGGGGAACCTCTGGACTACGAGAGCGGATGGCATGACCACCACCTGGTTTATCGGATGGATGGTGGGTCAGACGCCCTCTCGAACCGAGTGCTTCTGCATCCGGTCTGTCACATACGGGTGCATACCCTTGGTTTGCAGGTAGCGAAACCGGCCCGATAAGGGCTTCGAATCCAGACGGAAAAGGTGATCAGAGATATAATCTGAAAATCCTTTTTCTGCTGGACGTGTTGTGCTTGAGCCGGATGCGGTGAAAGTCGCAAGTCCGGTTCTTAGGGGGGGATGATCCAGCAATGGATCGTTCCTACCCTACCCCAAGCCTTTAGTTTTCTGGAAGCTATGAACCATATTGCGCTGTCTGAACTCGAACGTGCCCGTTACTACATGGTGGAACAACAGATCCGTCCCTGGAACGTATCCGACGAAAAAGTGCTGCAAGCATTGGTCGAGGTCCAGCGCGAACGCTTTGTTCCCTCGTCTTTGCGCTCGTCGGCCTTTTCGGACACCGAGCTGCCACTGATCATCAATGCCGTGGACACGCACGAGACCATGCTCTCGCCCAAAGTCGAAGCCCGTCTGGCTCAAGAGCTGCTGTTGCAGCCTAGCGACGGCGTACTGGAAATTGGCACCGGCTCGGGCTATCAGGCCGCCTTGCTGGCTCACCTGTCCCAACAAGTTACCTCCATCGAAATTGACAGCAAACTGGCCGCTTTCGCCCAGGAAAACCTGCAGCGCAACAATGTGCGCAACGTCAAGGTTGAAGTGGGTGATGCACACGCAGGCTGGGGCACCACCGAGTACGACGCCATTCTGGTCACCGGCTCCGTGCCCACCATTCCTGATGCCTTGAAGTACCAGCTCTGTATCGGGGGCCGTCTGGTTGTGGTGGTCGGTCAAAACCCGGTCATGACGGCGGTGCGCATTACTCGCACCAGCGCCGCCAGCTTCGAGACCACGCCCCTGTTCGACACCTGGATCAAACCTTTGCGCGGCACCGCCGTTTCGCAATTTCGCTTTTAAGTACCTATGCGGTTCATGACTCCCTTGCGCCTGGTATTGCTTTCGCTGTTTGCCTTCAGTACCACCGCCCAGTCGCAAGATCTGCTGCAGGCCTGGAACCAGGCCCTGGCACATGAACCGCAATTTGGCGCTGCCCAGGCTGTACATCAAGCCGATCAGGAACAGGTGCCCCAAAGCCGGGCGCAATTGTTGCCACAGATCAGCGCCATCGGCACGGCCGAACTGCAAGAGCGTCGTCAAACCAGCAAGCTGTCCAATCAGCACTCCAGCGACCGAGCCGCCTGGACCCTAACACTGAGCCAACCCGTATACAACCGCAATGCCTGGGCCCGTTACGAACGCGCTCAGCTATTGGCGCAGGGTGCGGATATTCAGCTGACGCTGGACCGGCAGGATTTGATGCTGCGCGTCAGCCAAAGCTATTTTGATGTGCTGGCGGCGCAAGATACGCTCTCTACCCTGAAAGCCCAGCAAGCCGCCATTGACGAGCAATTGCGCGCGGCTGATCAGAACTTTCAGTTGGGCGGCACCACAATTACCGATACCTACGAAGCAAAATCACGCCTGGATCTGACTCGGGCGAGCGTCTTGCAGGCAGAAAATGCCCTGCAAGTGGCTCAGGACAAGCTGGCTGCGCTAACGCTGGAGCGCTATGAAACACTGGCTCGCCTGCGCGAACCGTTGCGTCTGCCCGCCCCGCAGCCTGCGAACCTGCAGGACTGGCTGGATCAGTCCAGCCAATCCGGCTTGAGCGTCGCGCTGGCCGATATCAAGGCTCGTGCCGCCGAAGAACAGCTGAAAAGCACCCAGGCCCTGCACGAGCCAACCTTGGCCTTGAAGGCTCAGACCGGCAGCGGTAGCGACCAGACTCTGTTTGGCCAGGCGGGCGGTGGCCCGCGTTCGCTGAACAGTGCGTTGGGTCTGGAACTAAGCATCCCGATTTTCCGTGGCGGTGAAACCAGCTCACAAGTTCGTGAACAAAGCTCGCGCCTGCAACAAGCCCGCTACGATCACCAGTTCGCCATTCAGCAATCCATCCAGCAGACGCGCCAGTACTTCTCTGGCGTCACTACGGGCCTGGTCCGTGTGCAAGCACTGGAAGCAGCCACCAAGTCCAGCCAGGATGCTCTGGAGGCCAACAAGCTGGCCTACGAAGTCGGTGTGCGTGTAAATATCGACGTGCTCAATGCCCAGCAGCAGCTTTACGAAGCACAACGTAGCTTGGCTCAAGCCCGTTATGAGGTTCTGATGAACAGCCTGCGCTTGAAAGCAGCCAGCGGCACACTGAACGAAAACGACCTGCGCGCCGTGAACGATCTGCTTCAACCCGCATCCTGAGGCGGCTCAGGCAAAGCTACAACAAAGCTCTCCCATTGAATCCTCGAGATTCTGAAAACCCGAGATATATACGTAGCGCTCTTTGCTCACAGTAGCAATGTCAGACAATCAGCAGCTCACAGCAGCTTCGGTGCACATGTTCCTGTCTATATGTACAAGACACGATGCCTGAGTCAAACAGGCAAAAAAAATCCCGGACCATTGCCGGGATTCAAAACTTCCATACAACTTGATCAGTCACGCAGCTTCTTGACCAGCGCGGTTGTAGAACGCTGGAACTCGAAGGGAATTGCGACAGCGTCACCACCCCAGCTACGCACCAAGGCCGTTTCAGGCAAGGCTTCCATATCGTAGTCGCCACCCTTCACGATCAGGTCCGGGCGCAGTGCTGCGATCAAGGCTTCAGGCGTGTCCTCGTCAAACAGGACCACCGCATCCACGCAAGCCAGTGCAGCCAACAAGGCGGCGCGATCCTGCTCGGGATTGATGGGGCGCTCCGGCCCCTTGTTCAGGCGTCGAACCGAGGCATCGGTGTTCACACCGACAATCAGCGAGGCACCCAGCTGGGCGGCCTCGTCCAGGTAGCTGACATGCCCACGGTGCAAGATATCAAACACACCGTTGGTAAAGACCAGCGGGCGCGCCAGGCGCCCCTGCTCCACCGCTTCACGCAAGGCATCCAGACCCAGCACCTTGGCCTCGAAACGTGCGCTCATATCAAGCCTGTACCAGAGTCGAATCGGAGCCGACCTGACGGGCCAGATCCTTGCGGTAGCGGTTCAATTCCTGCACGGTTTCAAAGGAGCTGCCCATCAGCAGCGACATATTGTGCAAGATGCGCGAGCTGACCTTGTGCTCCCATTCCTTGTCGAAGCGAATCTGCGTATCCAGCCAGTTTTCCAGCCAGCCGGGCGAGGGCAGCTTGGACTGCACGGTATCTTCCGGGAACATGGCTTTGTTCACGTGCAAGTTGGTGGGGTGCAGCGCCTGAGCGGTGCGGTGAGCCGAAGCCATCAGAACACCAATCTTGGAGAAAGCCAGACGAGCTTGCAGGCCAAATTCCTGGCCCTTGTGCACCAGAGCGCGCTTCATGTAGCGCAGGTAAGCGCCAGCATGACGGGCCTCGTCCTGAGCCACGATCTTGTAGATGGCCTTGATCACCGGCTCGGTATGCCAGTCGGCAGCACGGCGGTACCAGTGGTTCAGACGCACTTCGCCGCAAAAGTGCAGCATCAGCGTTTCCATGGCCGGGGCCGGATCGAAGTCAAAGCGCACTTTGTGCAGTTCTTCTTCGGTAGGCATCAGCTCGGGGCGGAAACGGCGCAGGTATTCGATCAGAACCAGCGAGTGCTTTTGTTCTTCAAAGAACCATACGGACATAAAGGCGCAAAAATCGCTGTCATCTTTATTGTCACGCAGGAACATTTCGGTAGCAGGCAAGGCAGCCCACTCGGTAATGGCGTTCATCTTGATGGTGTAGGCTTGCTCGTCAGTGAGCTTGCTGCCATCAAAGTCATCCCACGGTATGTCATGCGCGAAATTCCAGCGCACCGCTTCCATGGATTTAAATAAGTCATGGTAAAGCATAACGATTCCTAAAAAGAATCAAGCGGTTCCTTGAGGGCGGCCATTTACCGTCCGGAAGGCGCCGGAAAGCGCCAGCTTAGCAATCAGCTGGCGGACCTGCGTCTATCGTAGAACCTGCAGTTATCAGAAATATGTCAGCCACAAAAAAACTGACGCGTTGCGGAGAGATCACACTTATCGCCCCACCAAAGCCCAGATGGCCACACCGACCGCAACCGCCAATACCGCGCACAAGGCCGTCAGCAATCGGTTGGTCTGCTGCTGCGACTGGCGCAACAGCTTAAGTTCCTGGTTCAACGCCTGCCCTGTCTCCGGTCTATTCAAGCTGGAATAAACCAGACGCGGAAGCTGCGGCATGATCTGGGCCCACTGCCCGGCTTCCTGTTTCAAACGCGAGTAAAAGCCCGATGGACCAATACGCTGGTACATCCACTTTTCCAGATACGGTTTGGCGGTATCCCACAGATCCAGCTCCGGATCCAGGTCCCGCCCCATCCCTTCCACATTCAGAAGGGTTTTCTGCAGCAGCACCAGCTGCGGCTGAATTTCTACATTGAACCGGCGCGAAGTCTGGAACAGGCGCAACAGCACTTGCCCCAGGGAGATCTCGGACAAGGGCCGGTCAAAATACGGTTCACATACCGCGCGTACCGAGCCTTCCAGCTCCTCTTCGCGGGTTTCAGGTGGCACCCAGCCAGACTCAATATGCAATTGAGCCACCCGGCGGTAATCGCGCCGGAAGAAAGCCAGAAAGTTCTGTGCCAGATAATTTTTGTCGAACTCGGACAGCGAACCCACAATGCCAAAGTCCAGGGCGATGTAGCGGCCCAAGGTTTCGGGTGCGTCCGAGACATAAATATTGCCGGGGTGCATGTCGGCGTGAAAAAAACCGTCGGTAAATACCTGGGTAAAGAAAATCTCCACCCCTTTGCGGGCAAGATCCTTCAAATCCACATTGGCAGCACGCAAACGGTCAATCTGGTTGACCGGAATGCCCTTCATGCGATCCATGGTGAACACGGTCGAGGCGCAATAGTCCCAATGCACTTCGGGTACGATCAGCAGTTGCGTACGCTCTACATCTTTGGTGAAGTTGCGGCGCAACTGGCTGCAATTGGAGGCTTCGCGTATCAGGTCCAGCTCGTCGTTCAGGTACTTGTCGAACTCGGCCACCACCTCGCGCGGTTTCAGGCGGCGGGCATCGGGACCCAGGCGTTCCATGAACGCAGCCAGAACACGCATCAGGCGCAGGTCTTTATGGATGACCTCGCGCATGCCAGGGCGCAACACCTTCACGGCTACTTCGCGGCCATTATGCAGCTCGGCAAAGTGAACCTGGGCAATCGAAGCCGAAGCAATAGGTTCGCGATCGAACTGCTTGAACAGTTCGTACGGCGATGCACCCAAAGCCTTCAGAATCGTCGCTTCTGCCACCTCGGAAGGGAATGGGGGCACACGATCCTGCAACAAGGCCAGTTGTTCGGCGATATCCAGCGGAATCAGATCCCGGCGCGTGGAGAGTACCTGGCCGAACTTGACGAAAATAGGGCCCAGACTTTCCAGGGCCAAACGCAAACGCACACCGCGTGGCAACTTGGGTTTGCGGCCCAGGCGCACGACGCGCAACATGCGGGACGCCCAGGGATGGCGGATGCTCGATAGCACCAGCTCGTCCAGGCGATAACGGAATACAACCAGCAAAATAGTCAGCAAACGGCACAAGGAGAACATGCTCAGGACTCCCGCCGACGCGCATCAAGACGATTCAAGCGCTGGTCCAGTTCGTCCAGGCGTTGAGCCAGAATTGTCGATTGCTCGCGCAGCCGCTCAAGCTCGGGCCGCGTCACCAGCAAGGCACTTTCTTCAGTCAGGTATTCGCTGGCATTGCCTGCCAGACGCTGTCCCAGGTCACGCAGGCCGGAAAAAGCCCGACGCGCACCGCTGAACAGGCGCACTGCCATGACATCACCGACGATCTTGGCCAGATCATGCTCGGCATCCCAACGCAGATTGGCCGCCAGATCCGATACCAGATTGGCCAGACCCGCCTCGCCTTGTACATGCATTAATTGCGCTACACGGCTGAAATCGCCGTCTTGCAGGATTTGTGGCAACTCGGGCAGCTTGTCCTGGGGCAGCGTCAGCGTGACATCCGGCACCACGGCAGGATGGCCCTGTTCCAGTTTTCCCTGAGAACTGATGGTGTAGACCAGTTGCAAACGGCCCACAATCAGCGAGACGGTTTTACCCGCATAACTGCGCAAACGCTCACGCGCCCAATCCTCACGATCAAGCAAGGCATTGAGCAAACGCACGCCTACGGCGCCAGGTTCTAGGAATGAAGGGATACCAAGCATGTCCATGCAAGTCTACTGCCGGGGCGAGTAAACCAGTCCAATTAAAACAGCCAGTTTAACCCGACACAGACATGGCCGGATGCACGGGGCTAAAGGAACACGGGCAGATGGGATCACAGAGAAACGAGAGGTGCTCATAACAGACAGCCGCCTTGTTAAAGAGGCGGCTGTCTGTCTAGATACGCATTAAGCGTTGGGGTCAACCGGGATCTGCTGAATGCCAGCCAGCAACCAGCCAGCGCCGTCAGCCTTGAACAGATTCCAGACTTCTTCAAAGCGGAAGGCCTCTGCACCCACTTCTTCACGCAGCATGCCGGAGTAGCGCACGCTGGCCAGGTGACCGTCGGCTACCTTCTCGATACCCAGCAGCTCTGCATTGAGCAGTACCACTTGAGTCACGTTCTCGCCTTGGCGCTGAGCGATTTGAGGAGCGGCTTCCTTGAGCAGGTCGTCGGTCAGGAAGGTACGCAGTTGTTCCACGTCGCCCTTGTCCCAAAGCTTCTGGATTTCCACGAACTGGGTCTTGGCATTGGCCAGGAAAGTAGGTGTATCGAAATCACCAGGAATGAACCAGCTTTCGTCGACTGGCGGCGCTGGAACAGCGGCAGCAGCAGCGGGCTGAGCAGCAGGAGCGGCAGCAGGCATAGGTGCTGGCGCGGCCTGAGGCTGTTGCCATGGGCTAGGAGCCGGATCGGCATTGCGCATCATGGACTGACCACCGGCCTGTTGCATGGCTGGGCGAGCAGCCGAACCACGGAAACGACGCACGATAAACAGAACAGCGAAGATAACCAGACCGATCAACAAGAGGCTGGACATCATTTCCAGGAAAGCACCGCCCAGACCCATGCTGGACAGCAAGGCGGCAATACCCAGACCGGCGGCAATACCGGCGATCGGGCCCAGGAAGCGGGACATGCCCGACTTGGCAGCAGTACCCGCAGCGGCAGTACCGGCAGCAGCGGCACCCGCAGCAGGAGCAGCCGAACGAGTGGCGTTATTCGCTGCAGCAGGAGGCGTCGCTGCCGAGCGATTGCTGGTGATGTTGGAGGATTGGCGGCCAAAACTGGAGCCACCACCCATGCGTCGTGCTTCCGCATCATAAGAAACGGTCAGCAAGGCGCCGGTGCTAAAAGCCAATACAGCGGCCATGAAATAACGAGAAAGCCGTCCAGACATAGTCACAAACTCCTGACCAGAACAAGCGGTTAACACACAGGGTTTTGAAGCCCCCGGCCATGCCATCCCAGTCGATTATTCAAGAAAACTTACGATAAGCTGAACATTAACATGACAAGTTCTCATGCACCATGTTTTTTTTACCGTTAATTACAGACCAAAAACGAACGGCACCTGAAGGTGCCGCTGTATATAGAGAGGGAACGCCCGGCATCAATCCAGGCGGATGCCTTCATGCAGCGCAGCTACGCCAGCTGTCAGATTGAAATACTGCACGCGCTCCAGGCCCACTTCACGCATCATGTCGGCCAGGGTTTCCTGATCGGGGTGCATGCGAATGGATTCAGCCAGATAGCGGTAGCTTTCCTCGTCCTTGGCAACAAACTTGCCAATACGGGGCAGGATATTGAAGGAATACCAGTCATAAGGGGCCTGCAGAGGCTTGGCCACGCGGGAAAACTCCAGCACCAGCAATTTGCCGCCCGGACGCAACACCCGCTTCATTTCAGCCAGCGCACGGTCCTTGTGCGTCATGTTGCGCAAACCAAAGGCCACCGAGACGCGATCAAAATAGCCGTCAGGAAATGGCAGGTGCTCGGCATCACAGACCGCAACGGGCGTGATGATGCCCTTGTCCTGCAAACGATCACGCCCCACGCGCAGCATGGAGCTATTGATATCGGTATGCCAGACTTCGCCGTCCGCACCGGCCTGACGGGCAAAGGTCTTGGTCAAATCGCCCGTTCCCGCCGCAATATCCAGCACTTTCATGCCAGGACGCACAGCCGCTCGACCGATGGTGAAGGCTTTCCAGATACGGTGCAGGCCGCCCGACATCAGATCATTCATAATGTCGTAGTTGTTAGCCACCGAATGAAAAACCTGGGCAACTTTGCCCGCTTTTTCGCTTTCGGCGACAGTTTGAAAGCCAAAGTGCGTATCGGCGTTCTGGGCGGAGGAGTGTTGGGGACGCTGTTTTTCCATAATGGCATAATCGTAACGCAGATTTCCCGGTACAGAAACGAAAATCCCGCTGGCTAAGCGCTGCCCTTTTTTGCACATTCACAAACCTGAAACATTAACGCCATATGATGGCGCTATTACGTGCAGTCAGGGATGAATCAGCGCCTCCTGCCATGCCCTTGAGCCGCCTGCTGACATCAGCGGGCCTGGCGCCCAGGCACCATGCAGACAGCCTGCCTGACCATCTTTTATTTTTTATCGGACCAGTCTGAAGCTAACAATGAGTACAAGCATATTAGTCGTGGAAGATGAGCCTGCGATCCAGGAACTGATCTCTGTCAATCTGTCTTTTGCCGGCCATAAAGTGCTGCGCGCCTTCGATGCCGAACAAGCCCAGATCCTCATTCGCGCGGAACTGCCTGATTTGATTCTGGTGGACTGGATGCTGCCTGGCTCCTCGGGCATCAATCTGGCCCGCAAGTTGCGCTCGGACGAACGTACCCGCCATATCCCGGTCATCATGCTGACCGCCAAAGGCTCGGAGCAGGACAAGGTCGATGGCCTGGAAGCTGGCGCGGACGATTACATCACCAAGCCTTTCTCGCCCAAAGAACTGATTGCCCGCATCAAGGCTGTACTGCGTCGCCGCGCCCCCCAACTGACCGATGACGTGATCTCTATTGGCAACCTTCAGCTGGACCCCAGCACGCACCGCCTGTCCAGCCAGGGCATGGCGCTGACCATTGGGCCTACCGAGTTCCGCCTGCTGCATTTCTTCATGACACACACCGAGCGCGTATTTACCCGCTCCCAATTGCTGGATCAGGTCTGGGGTGATCACGTTTTTGTGGAAGAACGCACGGTAGACGTCCATATTCGTCGCTTGCGCAAGGCGCTGGAGCCTAGCGGACACGACAAACATATTGAAACGATTCGTGGCTCGGGCTATCGTTTTGCCCTTTCCCCACTGGAAAAGGCTCCAAGCGCCTGATCCCATGTTCAGCATATTCACGTCTATTGTTATCTGGGCCCTGTTGGGCAGCCTGATTGGCTGGTGGCTCGGGCCATTCATCGGCCTGGCCTTGTTTTGTGGCGGCCTGTTGATGCTGGTTGTCATCAGCACCTTGCAGTTGTCCCGCGTTGAGCGCTGGACCCTCAACCTGAACGATCCCCCACCGCCCGCTGTCGGCCCCTGGGACGCCATCCTGGCTCCCATCTATCGCCAATTGCGCCGCGACCGGCAGGAAATTCAGGACCTGAATCGTTACGTAGACGGCATCATGATGGCCGCCGAGGCCCTGCCCGACGGTGCCATCACCCTGAATGGGGACATGGAGCTGCAATGGTGCAACCAGACCGCCTGTGAACACATAGGCTTGAATCTGGCGACGGACCGCCATCACAGCATCTTCAATATCCTGCGCGAACCCGAGTTTTCCCGTTACGCCCGCCAGCCCCAATGGGACGGCCCTTTGCTGCTGCACCTGAGCAAAGATGGACGTGAACGCTCCTTGTTGCTGCAGTTAACCCCCTATGGCCTAGGCCAGTTCCTGATCGTGACACGTGATGTCACCCAGGTTGAAATGCTGGAGACCACCCGCAAGGACTTTGTGGCCAATGTGTCTCATGAACTGCGCACTCCCTTGACCGTATTGCTGGGTTTTCTGGAAACCCTGCAAGACATGCCTCCCGAAAGCCTGCCTTTGGAACAGCGTCAGCGCTACGAGCAAATGATGTTGGAGCAGACCCGCCACATGCAGTCGATTGTGGCCGACTTGCTGACCCTGTCCACGCTGGAATCTTCGCCCACAGTAGAGGGGGAAACCGTGCAGGTCAGCCAATTGATCGAAAGCGCGCTGAAACAAGGCGAGGCCATTTCCGGCGGCCAGCACAGCTTTGTCACGGATCTGGACCCGCGCATTGCCATTCAGGGCATGGAAACCGAACTGAGCTCGGCTGTCTCCAATCTGATTACCAATGCCGTGCGCTACACCCCCAAGGACGGCACCATCACCGTGCGCTGGTACCTGAATGACAATGGCGAGGCCTGCTACTCCGTTCAGGACACGGGCATCGGTATTGCCGCCCAGGATATTCCCCGTCTGACCGAACGCTTTTATCGCGTGGACAAGGGACGCTCCCGCTCCACGGGCGGCACCGGCCTGGGCTTGGCCATCACCAAACACATTATCGTGCGACATAACGCCGACCTGCAGATCCAGAGCCGTCTGGGCGTGGGCAGCGTGTTTATGTTGCGTTTCCCCAAGAGCCGGGTTCGACTCCAGGACAGCTAGAACATGTGGGGCCATATTGGCCCTACAATAAACGGCTCTGAAGACCACGTTGGCGGCCTTATGCCGCACAGGAGCCAAGCATGTCCCATACCAACGAGCTGCGCCCTTTCCACCTGGCTTTTCCGGTCCATGATCTGGCCGTTGCACGCCAGTTCTACGGACAGACACTGGGCTGTCCCGAAGGCCGATCCTCTGACCAATGGATTGACTTCAACTTCTACGGCCACCAGATCGTGGCCCACCTGGCCCCTTCGGAATGCGGCAGCAATGCCACCAGTGCGGTGGATGCCCATAACGTGCCCGTGCGCCACTTTGGCGTCGTGCTGGACATGCCCACCTGGCAAACACTGGCTGACAAGCTGGTTGCCGCTGGCACCAAATTCGTCATCGAACCCTACATCCGTTTCAAGGGCGAGCCTGGCGAACAGGCCACCATGTTCTTCATGGACCCTTCGGGCAATGCCCTGGAATTCAAAGCCTTCAACAGCCTGGATTCCCTTTTCGCCAAATAAAGATGCACAAAACCTGGCTACTTACCGAGCAAGGCGACCGCTGTCTGCTAGTGCAGTTCAGCGGTGAGCTTTCTCTGGACACCGGCTTGCGCTGTACCCGCGCCGCACGCTTGCTGCGCGACCACGCACCCGCCTGTGTCCGTGATCTGGTCCCCAGCTTTACCGCAGTCGCCATCCACTTCTACCCGGATGGCAGCAGCGACCAGCTCGCCCGTTTGCACGACTATGTTCACCAAGCACTGGCCGAACTGGATGCCAGCCAGGATCAGGCTGCCCCTGGTGCTCTGGTGGATATTCCCGTCTGCTATGGCGGCCCCTTCGGCCCCGACCTGCCCGCCATTGCGGAGCAACTAAGGCTAAGCCAGGAACAAGTCATTGAACTGCACAGCAGCCAGGTGCAGCTGGTATTCATGGTGGGCTTTGCGCCCGGCGCCCCCTATGTGGGCATCTTGCCCGAGCAGTTGAATGTGCCGCGTCGAGCCACTCCTCGCACCGTCTTGCCCAAAGGCTCGGTGGCCATTGCCAACCAGCAAACCATTATTTACCCCAACGAATCTCCCGGCGGTTGGCATTTGATTGGCCGCTCGCCAGTTAATTTGTTCGACGCCCGGCGCTCGCCCGCGGCCCTGCTCGCCCCTGGCGACCAGGTGCGCTTTGTGCCCCTGTCCCACGAGCAGTTTGATCACTGGACTCCCGCATGACGGTACATATCCTCAAGCCAGGCATGATGAGCAGCCTGCAAGATCGAGGCCGTTATGGACACCAGCACCTGGGGGTTTCACCCAGCGGTGCCATGGATGAACGTGCCCACCGACTGGCCCATTTGCTGGCGGGCAATACCCCCGAGCGAGATCTGGCCAGCCTGGAAATTACTGTACAAGGCCCAAGCCTGCGTTTTGACGAACCCAACCTGTTTGTCCTGACGGGCGCGGATATGAATGCCAGCCTGGACGGTCTGCCCGTGGCAGTTTTGCGCCCTACTCTGGCGCGTGCCGGACAGACACTGACCATGCAGTCCGCCAAACCCGGCCAAGGTGCCCGCAGCTACCTGTCTGTCTACGGCGGTTTTCAGCTCGAACCCTTGCTGGGTAGCCAAAGCACTCATATGCGCGTTGGCCTGGGTGGTTTCGAAGGCCGCGCCCTGAAAAAGGGCGATCAGATTCAACTGGCCCAACCCCTCCCCAATCAGGAGGCGGCGCTAGACAAGCTGCAAGACGTGCTGGATGAGCTACGGATTTACATGCCGGCGGCACTGGCCCTGGCTCCACGGGATCGCTTGCGTGTCATGCTGGATCAAGCCGATTTGTTTACCGACGAATCACTGGAACTGTTTCAAAGCCAAAGCTATCGCATCAGCCCGGCCTCAGAACGAATGGGTTATCGCCTGGAAGGCCAGCCCTTGCAGCGCAAGACGCCAAAAGAACTGCTGTCCGCCCCCACCTGTTTTGGAACGATTCAAGTTCCCAACGATGGTCAGCCCATTGTGCTGATGGCGGATCGACAAACCACCGGAGGCTATCCGCGCATTGGACAAGTCGCCAGCGTGGATCTGGCCCAAGTGGCACAACGCCTGCCAGGTCAGAGCCTGGGCTTTGAAGTGGTGAGCGCAGAGCAGGCTCATGCGCTGTCCGCTCGTCAGGAACAAGCCTTTGTGCGCCTGAATGACAGTCTGGAGCCGTTGCGGCAGGCTTTAAAACAGTGTGTGGCATAAAGTCTATTCAGGCAGTACCCGTACAGGCAGAGCTTCTGACGCTGTCCCACATTCGCATGCCCTAACTAGCCATCCGATCGCACAGAGATAGGCGGCTTGGGCCAATCCCCCTGACGAACCCAGGAACAGACCCCACCGCTCTTTGCTCCCAGGCTCAATACGGCTCCAATGACAGCCATCACATTCAAGCCCAATAAAAAACACCTCGCCCTTACAGGCGAGGTGTTTTCATTTGGTCTGGCGCAAGGCAGCGAATGCCTTGCACCACCGTCTGACTTACAGGAACAGCTTGTAAGCCGGGTTGTCTGTCTCGTCCCAATGCGGGTAGCCCAGATTGCCCAGGAAAGCCTTGAACTCTTTCTTGTCCGAAGGTGGCACCTGGATACCGATCAGGATGCGACCGTAGTCATCGCCCTGATTACGGTAGTGGAACAAGCTGATATTCCAATCCTGGTTCATGCTGGACAGGAATTTACGCAAGGCGCCGGGGCGCTCTGGAAACTCGAAACGCAGCAGAACTTCGTCCGTGGCCTGGCTGGACACCCCACCCACCATATGACGCACATGAGTCTTGGCCAGCTCGTTGCCCGTCAGATTCAAGGTGCCAAAACCTTTCTTCACGAAACGCTCTTCCAGCTTTTCGATCTCCGCTTCCGAGGAAATCGACATACCCACAAAGACGTGCGCCTTTTCAGGGTTGGACATGCGGTAATTGAACTCCGTCACCGAGCGGGTGCCCAGGGCATCGCACAGGCGGCGGAAGCTGCCTTTCGCCTCGGGGATCGTCAAGGCAAACAAGGCTTCACGAGCCTGCCCCACATCCGCACGGTCTGCCACCATGCGCATACGGTCAAAGTTCATGTTTGCGCCAGACGTGACCGCGATCAGCGTCTTGTTCTTGAGCTTGTTTTGAGCAGCGTAGCGCTTGGCACCGGCCAAAGCCAGGGCACCTGCCGGTTCCAGCACGCTACGCGAGTCCTGGAACACATCTTTGATAGCCGCACAAATCGCGTCCGTATCCACGATGACAAAATCATCCACATACTGACGCACCAGACGGAAAGTTTCAGAGCCCACCTGCTTGACGGCAGTACCGTCGGAGAACAGGCCCACATCCGACAAATTCACACGACGACCGGCCTTGATACTGCGCACCATGGCACAGGAATCCTCGGTCTGTACGCCGATCACTTTGATTTCAGGACGCAAGGACTTGATGTATGTGGCCACGCCCGCTGCCAGACCACCACCGCCAATCGCGACAAAGACCGCTTCAATCGGGCCGGGGTGCTGCTGCAGAATCTCCATGGCCACCGTGCCCTGCCCGGCGATCACATCAGGATCGTCAAAGGGATGCACAAAGGTCAGGCCTTCGTTCTTTTGCAATTCCAGAGCGTGCTGGTAGGAGTCCGAATAGCTCTCGCCCACCAAGACCACTTCGCCGCCCAGATTGCGGACACCGTCAATTTTCACTTGAGGAGTGGTGGTTGGCATCACGATAACGGCACGGCAACCCAGCTTGCGTGCTGCCATGGCCACGCCTTGCGCGTGGTTGCCAGCCGAAGCCGCCAGTACACCCCGTTTTAATTCTGCGGCCGACAGATTGGCCATCTTGTTATAGGCACCGCGCAGCTTGAAGCTAAAAACAGGTTGATAGTCTTCGCGCTTGAGCAGGACCGTGTTACTAATTCGTGCCGATACCTGGGGAGCGGGTTCAAGTGGTGTTTCGATGGCTACATCGTACACTTTCGAGGTCAGAATGCGCTTTAGGTAATCGTTCGACATGACTCAGCTTTAATCAACAACCGGTTTTGCCACCAAGGCCAGTCGCAGGCCCCTGCCTGAGACCGCTCACCGGGAAAGAAAAACAGAATACCATAGGCGGATGCCCTAACTGGCGTCCATTATTCCCTACAAAACCCGCCCACTTTACTTATGCAAGCCTGGATCTCCGATCTTATTTCGTGGCTCTTGACCACTCTGTCTCTGCCCGAAATCGGTTTAAGCGCCATTTTCATCGTCAGTCTGGTCTCGGCTACTCTCCTGCCCTTGGGGTCGGAACCGGCAGTATTCGCCTATATCAACCTGGCCCCGGACATGTTCTGGCCTGCTGTACTGGTAGCCACCGTGGGCAATACAGCGGGCGGCGCTATCAGCTATGCCACCGGTCTGGCAGCCGAAAAAGCCTACGAAGCCTGGCGCGAAAAGCACCCGCAACAGACAGAAGATGGGGCACGCCCCAAGAACAAGGCCGCTGGCCGCTGGCACGAGCTGGGACAACGCTGGCTGACCCGCATGGGGCCACCCGCTCTGCTCTTGTCCTGGCTGCCGGTTGTAGGTGATCCCCTGTGTGCCGTCGCCGGTTGGCTACGCCTGCCATTTTGGCCCAGCCTGTTTTACATGGCGGTGGGGAAACTGGCGCGCTACATCACCATGACCGCGGGTCTGCTGTGGATTTTCCCCAAATTGGGTTGGTAATTTGCAGCAAACTGGCTGCAAACGCCCCCTTATCCCTGACTTGCCCCTGTAGTAAGGGGGCAGCCCGGCTACGATTCGTATACACTTGTCTTTTGCCTATCTGCTCCTCGCTGAGCCGCCCTTGACGGGCCTTGCCAACTATCGCCATGAACGCCCCCATTGCAAGTAAGCACCTGGCCGCCCAGGCACGCAACAACGACACGCCGCGCCTGCGTGAAATCCCCTACAACTACACCTCTTACTCAGACCGGGAAATCATCCTGCGACTGCTGGGTGAAGAAGCCTGGGAAAAGCTGTCCGAGCTACGCTCCGAACGCCGCACCGGCCGCTCTGCACGCATGCTGTTTGAAGTGCTGGGTGATATCTGGGTCGTCAAACGCAACCCTTATTTGCAGGACGATCTGCTGGACAATCCCAAGCGTCAGCATCAACTGATCGAAGCCTTGAACCATCGCCTGAATGAAATCGACCAGCGCCGTGACAGCGCTGTGCCCGAGCGCGATGCCAAGGTTCTGCGTCTGTTGCACGCAGCCCGTGGCGCTGTGGCTGCGTTTGAGCAAGAATTTACCGATACCCGCGAACTGCGCCAGAAAATCGTGCGCTCCCTGTCGCGCCTGACGGCCAAGGACAACATCAAGTTTGATGGTCTGTCGCGCGTCTCGCACGTGACTGACGCCACCGACTGGCGTGTGGAATATCCCTTTGTCGTGCTCACCCCCGATCACGAAAACGAGATGGCCGCGCTGGTCCGTGCCTGTATCGAACTGAAGCTGACCATCATCCCGCGTGGAGGTGGTACCGGCTATACCGGGGGTGCGATTCCGCTTAGCTGGCGCTCGGTAGTAATCAATACCGAAAAGCTGGACGCCATTGGCAAACCCGAACAAAGCACGCTGCCCGGCATGAGCGAGCCCGTCACCACCATCCTGACCGGTGCTGGCGTGGTAACCCGTCGTGTGGCCGATGCCGCTGAAGCAGCCGGTGCTGTTTTTGCGGTAGACCCGACCTCGGCGGACGCCTCCTGTGTGGGCGGCAATATCGCCATGAACGCAGGCGGCAAGAAAGCCGTTCTGTGGGGCACCGCACTGGACAACCTCGCCTGGTGGCGCATGGTGGATGCCCAGGGCAACTGGCTGGAAGTGACCCGTCTTGAACACAATATGGGCAAGATCCACGACGTGGAAATGGCCCACTTTGAAGTCAAATGGTTTGATGGCCGTTATGCACCCGGGGCCCAGCTGCTGCGCAGCGAGACCCTGCACATTGAGGGCCGGCGCTTTCGCAAGGAAGGCCTGGGTAAAGACGTTACCGACAAGTTCCTGGCTGGCCTGCCCGGTATCCAGAAAGAAGGCTGTGACGGCCTGATCACGCAGGCCCGCTGGGTGCTGCACCGCATGCCGGCGCATACGCGCACCGTCTGTATGGAGTTTTTCGGCCAGGCCAAACAGGCCGTGCCCTCCATTGTGGAAGTCATTGACTACCTGAACGGCGAAGGCAAGCGCATCGGCGCGATTCTGGCGGGTCTGGAGCATTTGGACGAACGCTATCTGCGCGCCGTGGGCTATGCCACCAAGAGCAAGCGCGACGGCCTGCCCAAGATGGTCCTGATTGGCGACATCGTGGGCGACGATCCCGATGCCGTGGCAACAGCCGCTTCGGAAGTGGTGCGTCTGGCCAATGGCCGCTCTGGTGAAGGCTTTGTGGCCGTCAGCGCCGAAGCCCGCAAAAAGTTCTGGGCCGACCGTTCCCGTACTGCCGCCATTGCCCGCCACACCAACGCCTTCAAGATCAACGAAGACGTGGTGATTCCCCTGCGCCGCATGGGTGAGTACACCGAAGAAATTGAACGCATCAATATCGAACTGTCCACGGACAACAAGCTGCGCTTGACCCGTGAACTGGAAGACTTCCTGCAAGGCGATCTGCCCGTCGGCAAGATTGAAGACCACAGCGACGCCGAGCACACTCGCGAAGAGATCCTGGACGAGCGCCGTCACGACGCTCTGCAAATCGTGCGCTCGGTACGCCAGCGCTGGCAGTGGCTGCAGGACAATCTGGACAAGCCGCTGAAAGACTCGCAGGCTGATCTGGCCGAGATTGGCGTTCCGCTAGACAGCGCCGCAATCGAGGCCCGTCTGCAAGAAGACCCTACTACCTCGATTTTCCAGCTGTTGCAGGATCACACGATTCGCACCTCCTGGAAGAGCGAGATTCGTGAAAACCTGGAACATATTTTCCCGGGTGCCGACTGCGCGGCCGTACTGACCGAACTGCAAGCCATTCACGACCGCGTGCTGAAAAGCCGTGTATTTGTGGCTCTGCACATGCACGCCGGTGACGGTAACGTACACACCAATATTCCCGTGAACTCGGACGACTACGGCATGCTGCAGCAGGCCAACGTCACCGTGGCCCGCATCATGCAAATTGCACGCGGTCTGGACGGGGTGATTTCCGGTGAGCACGGTATTGGTTTGACCAAATACGAGTTCCTGACGCAAGAAGAGCTGGATCCCTTCCAGAACTACAAACGCGAAGTGGACCCGAACAACCACTTCAACGCCGGCAAGCTGATGCCCGGTGCGGATTTGAGCCGCGCCTGGACCCCCAGCTTCAACCTGCTGGGCCACGAATCGCTGATCATGCAGCGCAGCGAAATCGGCTCCATCTCCCACGCCATCAAGGATTGCTTGCGTTGCGGCAAGTGCAAACCGGTCTGTGCCACCCACGTGCCACGCGCCAACCTGCTGTACTCGCCCCGCAACAAGATTCTAGCCACTTCCCTGCTGATCGAAGCCTTCCTGTACGAAGAGCAAACCCGTCGCGGGATCAGCCTGAAGCACTGGGAAGAGTTTGAAGACGTGGGCGACCACTGCACCCTGTGCCACAAGTGCTACAACCCCTGTCCGGTGGATATCGACTTTGGCGATGTGTCCATGGAAATGCGTTCCTTGCTGAACCGCATGGGCAAGAAGTCCTTTAATCCGGGCTCGGCCGCAGCCATGTTCTTCCTGAACGCCAAGGACCCACGCGTTATCAAGGCCACTCGTACCGCCATGATCGAAGTGGGCTACAAAGCCCAGCGTGCTGTGCACAATCTGTTGGCGGCCCCTGCCCGTAAACAGGTCAGCGCCCCGCCTGCCACGATTGGCAAGGCTCCGATCCGTGAACAGGTCATCCACTTCATCAACCGCAAGATGCCCGGCGGCCTGCCCAAGCAGACTGCCCGTAAATTGCTGGATATCGAGAACTCGGATTACGTACCTATCATCCGCAACCCGGAAGCCACCTCGGTGGATTCAGAAGCCGTGTTCTACTTCCCCGGCTGTGGTTCGGAGCGCTTGTTCTCGCAAGTGGGTCTGGCAACCCAGGCCATGCTCTGGCATGTAGGCGTACAGACGGTTCTGCCTCCTGGCTACCTGTGCTGTGGCTACCCGCAGCGCGGCAGCGGTCAAAGCGACAAGGCCGAGAAGATCATCACCGACAACCGTGTGCTGTTCCACCGCATGGCCACCACCTTGAACTACCTGGACATCAAAACCGTGGTAGTCAGCTGTGGTACCTGTTACGACCAGTTGGCAGGCTATGAGTTCGACAAGATCTTCCCCGGTTGCCGCCTGATCGACATCCACGAATACCTGCTGGAAAAAGGCTTGAAGCTGGAAGATGTGCAAGGCGTGCGCTACATGTACCACGACCCTTGCCACAGCCCCATGAAGCTGCAAGACCCCATGAAAACGGTCAAATCCCTGGTGGGCGACAGCACCATCAAGGCAGACCGTTGCTGTGGTGAGTCAGGCACACTGGCTGTGTCGCGTCCAGACATCTCCACGCAAATCCGTTTCCGCAAGCACGAAGAACTGCAAAAGAACCAGGACGCCGTCCGTGCCGATGGCTTCCAGGGCGAAGTCAAAGTACTGACCTCCTGTCCGTCCTGCCTGCAAGGTTTGGCCCGCTACGAGGACGAAACCAAGATGGATGCAGATTACATCGTGGTGGAAATGGCCAAGCACATGCTGGGCGAGAACTGGATGGCGGACTACGTACGCCGTGCCAATGATGGTGGTATCGAGCGCGTTCTGGTGTAAATCACACGCATCGCTCTCCCTGAACAGGCCGGCTTTATGTCGGCCTGTTTTGTAAGGGGCTCCTTAACGGGTAGCGGGTCGCAGGCACGGCATAGGGCACTTTTACCCAAAGCGCAGTATGGGAATTTTTTCAGAATAGAGGTGTTTATGTCTGTTGATGATCCATTGCTAATCAGCCTGCAAGCCCTGCTCCGCAGCGAACGCACCGCCTCGCTAGGAACCCTCAGCAATCAAGGCTTGCCGGTGGTCTCTCGCGTCCCCTTCGCGATCTGCCCCGAACAAGCCAGCATCATCATCCACATCAGCGAGATGGCAGCTCACACCCGTTACTTGCTACAACGCCCGGATGCCAGCCTGATGATCAGCCAAAGCGAGCACGGTCAGGATGCCGTCCATGACCTGCCCCGCGTCACCTTTCAGATGCTGGCCCGCAAACTGGAGCGCGAGCAGCCCGACTGGGAACAGGTCAAGCAGGCCTATACCGCCCGCTTTCCCGATATGGAATTTCTGAGCAGCTTTAGCGACTTTCATTTCTTTGCCCTGGATCTGGTCAGGGTGCGCCATATTGCCGGCTTTGCGGCGGCACGGACCTTGAAGCCTGAACTGGTACGCGCCTTGCTGGCAGAGCCTGTGGACAATTGAGGCCCCAGAGCCTGCTATCGCAACAAACTTGGGAAGCGCTGGGCCGCCCTCCAGCCATCACCACGTTAAAGCACCTTAAAACAGCAACAAACTGGGGAGACTTCGCCTCTTGCAGGCTCCGGTCTGCAACCCAAATGTTGCGGGCCTTGCAACAAAGTCGTCACTAACTGATTTCCAGACAAGGAAATCAGATCACTAATTAAACGCCTTTCTCACCAGAGAAATCGGTATTCCCCTTCCCTACTCTCTAGATGCAGTCGTTCGTTTTCACCTGTTTCAAACGCCAGGCATGACAAAACGTAAATTAGGCCGCTATAAGATTCAACTGCTATGACGTTAAATGGCACGCAAGGATTCGACAACACGCCCTCACAACGAGTTGCCGCCACACATAGAAAAACACCTAGGAGAGGAAGAGATGTCGAACACGAAACGCAGCACCTATGTGCTGGTGCAGATGGCCTTGCCCAGGCGGAACCAGATAGCTCATTGGAGCAATGGCGCACTAAAGAATACAAACGCCAACCAGGCCTGGACATGATCAATGCGGCCCAAGCCTACTCGCTGGGCTTTACGGGCAAGGGCGTGACGGTCGGCTATCTGGACTCGGGAATTGAGGCCAAACACCCAGAGTTTGCGGGTGCCATTGCGGGCGGCTTTGACTTCAACACGGATACCCCCTATGCGAACGGCCAAGGCATAGACGCCGATCCTCCAGCAGGTCATGGCAGCCACGTTGCGGGCATTATTGGCGCACGCCGCGACGGTGCAGGCATGCACGGTGTTGCCTTCGACAGTCAGCTTTTTGCCGTTGCTTACGGCATAAACGAAGAAGAAGAAGAAGAAGAAGAAGATGATGATGATGATGATGATAATGACTCCTCTGCTACCCCTGAAGAGATAAGGGCCCTCAAGGATCTAATGCTCGCTAAGGGCTGGAATTATCTCGCCCAATTCAAACTGCCCATTATTAATAGCAGTCTGGGGCTCAATGACTGCAGCAACTCATATGACCCACCTTGCCATGTCTTAGATTATGGTTCAGCTCGAAACGCACTAGATCAGAACCCTCTGATTATCGAGTCCTTCAAGAACAGCGCACAAGCAGGCTCCTTGATGGTCTTTGCGACGGGCAATGACGCGCAGGACCACCCTGACCTGCTGGCAGGCTCCCCCTACTGGTTTCCTGAACTAAAAGATAACTGGCTGGCTGTGACGGCCCTGGGCGAGGATGGATCTTTAGCCTCCTATGCAAACAAGTGCGGCGTAGCAGCCGAGTGGTGTCTGGCCGCCCCCGGTGGTGACTACAATCCGGGGATTAATTCGGTCCAGTCCTCGGGCAGCTATGTCGCCTTTAGCGGCACCTCTATGGCCTCCCCGCACGTCGCGGGTGGTGCTGCGCTGGTGAAGGAAGCATTCCCCTACTTCACGGCGTATCACCTGCAGCAGACCTTGCTGACCACCGCCACTGACCTGGGTGACCCCAGCGTTTTTGGCTGGGGCCTGATGAACGTAGGCAAGGCCGTACAAGGACCCGCACAATTTACCCGCCTGTTCGATGTAGACACGCTGGGCTACAACTCCACCTTCGCCAATGACATCAGTGGCACAGGCGGCTTGCACAAGCGCGGCTCTGGCTCCCTGGAGCTGACAGGCAATAACAGCTATACCGGCGACACCACCATCAGCGGCGGTCGTCTGGCCGTCAATGGCACCCTGGCTTCTGCGGTCACAGTGGAACGCGAAGGCACCTTGGGTGGTTCCGGTACAGTCGCTCAAGTCGATAACTACGGCACCCTAGCTCCAGGCAACTCGGTTGGCACTCTGACCGCCAGCGGCGACTACACCGCCCATGCCGGTTCGGTGCATGAGCTGGAAGTTGGACCTGCCGGTGCCACCGATCGTTTAGTAGTAGGTGGTGCCGCCCATATCGACGGCACACTGAAACTGGCCGGTGGCCCTTTCCGTCAAAAACGTCGCCTATTCCTTCCTGGATGCAGCCAATGGCGTGACAGGTCAGTACAGTCACATCACTTACGAGATGGCGTTTCTATCGCCCACCCTGCTCTACTGCCCCAGCCTGTCCTTGCTGATCAAACGCAATGACACGCCGTTTGCCACGTTTGCCAATACCGGCAACCAGAAAGCCGTCGCCAAGGCTTTAGATACCGGCTCGGATCAACCGCCGGTCGCCATGGCCGATCTGTACGACACGGTCCTCAACGCTCAGTCCGGACAGGTCGCAGGCTACATGGAACAGCTACAAGGCCAGATCCATGCGGGTACGACCTCCGCCCTGCTGAGCAACGGAGATCTGTTGCCCCGCAGCCTGGGCAAACAGGCCTCAAGCGCGCGTAATACCGTAGGCAAAGAGGCGGTGTTATGGGCAGAGGTGATCCACCAACAACGCGATTTGGACGGTGACGACAACAGCCAGGATGTTCGTCATAAAGTCGGCGGTCTGTTCCTGGGTGGCGATACGGCTATCGGCGAACAAGGCTGGCGCATGGGCGCCTCTCTGGGCTATCTGGAAAACCGCATCAAGCTGGATGATCGTCGCCAGAGCTCGCGCAGCAATAGCTACAGCGCGGCCCTGTACGGGACGCAAGCCTGGGAAATGAGTTCTGGCAGTCTGAATCTGTTGGCTGGTGGTGCCTACACCCGCCACAGTCTGGACAGCGAGCGATCGATTTCGATTCATCAGAACGAAACACTGAAAGCAGACTACAAGGCGCACAGCATTCAAGCCTTTGCCCAACTGGGTTACCGCATGCCGGTCAGCCCGCGTTCCAGCGTAGAGCCTTATGCCAGCGTGAATTGGCACCAGCTGCGTCACGGCCCCTTTAGCGAATCGGGCGGCCAAGCCGCCTTGCGTGGCGACTCGCAACGCCAGAACCTGAGCACCGTCACGTTGGGTCTGCGTGGCACCACGGAACTGGACTTGTCCAAAACAACTCTGTCCTTGAGTGCCGGTTTAGGCTGGCGTCATGCTCTGGGTGACACTACACCCGAACGTGAACTGGCCTTTGCCGCCCTGCCCGGCAGCAACTTCCGCATCAGCGGTGCACCAATTGCCAAAAATGCCGCTGTTGCCGAGTTGGGCGCAGAACTGAAAGCAGGCAAGAGCACCTCCTTCGGGCTGAACTACCAAGGGCAGTTTGGCCGCAACCAGGACCACGCGGGTTCGATGTTCATGAAAGTGCGCTTCTAATCAAAGAACTTGCAAAGTGGTGCCTGCTCCGCACAGCCACCACCTTCGCAACAAAAATAAACAAGTATGAAGGGCATCGGTGATGCACATACAAGGGCGGGACGCTTAATAGAGCACAAGCTCGACGGCATATAAGCCCGTAACGAAAAGATTAAACGGTTATGCCGTTAAATATGTCTTAAGGTTATCAACGGCAAGCTTTCGCAACGAATTGCCGCCATACATAAAAAGCCGGAAAGAGGAACAGATGTCGAACAAGAAACGCAACACTTATCTGCTGGTGCAGATGGCCTTGCTAAGCCTTGCCCTGCCGGGTATTGCCCATACAGAACCCGACAACACATTGGAACAATGGCGCACCAAAGAATACAAACGTCAGCCCGGCCTGGACATGATCAACGCCGCCCAAGCCTACTCACTGGGCTTTACAGGCAAGGGCGTGACTGTCGGTATTCTGGACACCGGCATTGCGGGCGATCATCCGGAATTTGCCGGTGCCATTGCGGGAGGTTTTGATTTCAACACCAATACTCCCTACGTTAATGGTCAGGGAGTAGACTCGGACGAGGACACTGGTCACGGCTCCCACGTGGCCGGCATCATCGGAGCCCGCCGTGATGGCGTCGGCATGCACGGCGTCGCCTTCAACAGCCAGCTTTTTGTCGTTGCTTACGACGAGGGCGACGATGACGATGACGATGACGATGACGATGATGACCGTCGACAAATAGCGGCCACGCTCGATCAGACCCTGTCCCAAGGCTTGAATTATCTAGCACCGTTTAACCTGCCTATTATCAATAACAGCTCTGGAGTCAATAAGTGCGATGGCTCGTTTGGCCCACCCTGCCATGTATTGGACTACAGCTCAGCTCAAGACGCACTCGAATGGCAGCCACTGATTATCGACGCCTTCAAGAGCAGCGTACAAGCAGGTACCTTGATGGTATTTGCCACCGGTAATGAGTCTCAGGACCACCCTGACCTGCTGGCTGGCTCTCCCCACTGGTTTCCCGAGCTAAAAGACAACTGGTTGGCGGTTACCGCCTTGGGCGAAGATGGATCTTTAGCCTCCTATGCGAACAAGTGCAGCGTAGCAGCCGAGTGGTGTCTGGCCGCACCCGGTGGTGACTACAACCCAGGGATTAATTCAGTCCGGCCCTCGGGCGGCTATGTGGCCCTTAGCGGCACCTCCATGGCCTCCCCGCACGTCGCGGGCGGTGCTGCTCTGGTAAAAGAGGCCTTTCCCTACTTCACCGCCTATCACCTGCAGCAAACCTTGCTGACCACCGCAACGCCTCTGGGCGACCCAAGCCTTTACGGCTGGGGCCTGCTGAATGTGGGCAAGGCCGTACAAGGCCCCGCACAATTTACTCGTCTGTTCGATGTAGACACGCTGGGATACCACTCGACCTTCGCCAATGACATCAGCGGCATAGGCGGCCTGCATAAGCGCGGTTCCGGTTCTCTGGAGCTGGCCGGTAACAACAGCTATACCGGTGACACGACGGTCAGCGGTGGCCGCCTGGCTGTCAATGGCACGCTGGTATCCGCTATCACCGTAGAGCGCGAAGGCACTTTGGGTGGCTCTGGTACGGTTACCCAAGTAGACAACTACGGCACCCTGGCCCCAGGCAACTCGGTTGGTACGCTGACCGTCAGTGGAGATTACACCGCCCATGCAGGCTCAGTGCATGAGCTGGAAGTTGACTCAAGCGGCGCAAGTGATCGCTTGGTGGTGGGTGGTGCGGCCCATATCGACGGCACCCTCAAACTAGCTGGCGGCCCCTTCCGCCAGAACGTCAGCTATTCATTCCTGAATGCGACTAACGGTGTGACCGGGCAATACAGCCAAATCGCTTATGACATGGCCTTCTTGTCACCGACCTTAGCCTATGGCCCCAACCTGTCCTTGACGGTCGAGCGCAACGACACACCCTTTGCCTCCTTTGCCTATACCGGCAATCAGAAGTCTGTCGCCCAGGCATTGGATAACGGCTCCACACAGCCTCCTGCCGCCATGACTGATTTGTATGACACGGTGCTTAATGCCCAATCCAGTCAGGTCGCGGGCTATATGGAGCAGTTGCAAGGCCAGATTTATGCAGGCACCACCTCAGCGCTGCTAAGCAACGGAGATCTGTTGCCCCGTACGTTAGGCAAACAGGCATCGGGTGCCCGCAATACAACCGGCAAAGACACCGTCTTGTGGGCAGAGGTCATCCATCAACAACGCGATCTGGACGGTGACGACAACAGCCAGGATGTACGCCATAAAATCGGTGGTCTGTTCCTGGGGGGCGATACCGCTGTTGGTGAACAAGGCTGGCGCATGGGTGCCTCCTTGGGCTATTTGGAAAACCGCATCAAGCTGGATGATCGCCGCCAAAGCTCGCACAGCAACAGCTACAGCGCCGCCCTGTACGGAACGCAAGCTTGGGAGATGGGTTCGGGTAGTCTGAACCTGCTGGCTGGCGGTGCTTACACCCGCCATAGCTTGGACAGCGAACGTTCTATCTCTGTTCACCAGAACGAGACACTGAAAGCGGACTACAAAGCGCACAGCATTCAGGCCTTTGCCCAACTGGGTTACCGCATGCCCGTAAGCCCACGCTCCAACGTAGAACCGTATGCCAGCGTGAACTGGCACCAACTGCGTCACGGCTCTTTTAGTGAATCAGGCGGTCAAGCGGCCTTGCGCGGGGATTCGCAGCGCCAGAACCTGAGCACGGTGACGCTGGGTCTACGCGGCACAACCGAGGTGGACCTGTCCAAAACCACCTTGTCCCTAAGCGCTGGTTTGGGCTGGCGTCATGCGCTGGGTGACACCACACCCGAACGTGAACTAGCCTTTGCCGCCCTGCCCGGCAGCAACTTCCGCATCAGCGGTGCTCCAATTGCCAAGAATGCCGCTGTTGCCGAGTTGGGCGCAGAACTGAAGGCAGGCAAGAGCACGTCCTTTGGTCTGAACTACCAGGGACAGTTTGGCCGCAACCAGGACCACGCGGGTTCAATGTTCATGAAAGTGCGCTTCTAATCTGAACGAGCAAAAGCGGGGCTAGTCTTGGCTCAGCCCCGCTCTACAAAACAAACAGGCATGAAAAATCCCTGCGATGCTCCAGGCATGGCAGGGATTCAGGCTACAAAACCAAACCGGCAATGCGCCGGTCCTGGCAATTAGCGGTCAGATTCGTTAAAGCTACAGACGGTGTAAACCGACAGGCCCGAATCGGTCACCGCTTTGGAGCCACCCAGTTCAGGCAGATCAATAATCGCGGCAGCCTCCACCACGTTGGCACCCAGGCGCTGCAGCAAACGGGCCGCAGCGAGCAAAGTGCCGCCGGTAGCGATCAGGTCGTCAATCAGCAAAACACGCTGACCAGGACGCACGGAGTCAGTGTGCATCTCGACGCTAGCATTGCCATATTCCAGGGAATACTCTTCAGCGACGGTATTGAAAGGCAGCTTGCCTTTTTTACGCACTGGCACAAAACCCAGGTTCAATTCATAGGCCAGAACCGAACCCACGATAAAGCCGCGTGCATCCACACCCGCCACCAGATCCAGCTTTTGTCCCATGTAACGGTAGACAAACAGGTCAATCAACACCCGGAAGGAACGCGGGTCTTGCAGGACCGGGGTGATATCGCGGAAAGTCACCCCTGGCTTGGGCCAGTCCGGCACATTGCGAATGATTTGACGGATGTACTGGGTGGGATCAATTTGCATGTCAAAGCTTCTACAACAAAAAATCCGGGCGCGAAGGGCGCACTTGGATACGTTGCAAGTGTACACAATTGGGCAGCAGCAACAAGGGCTCGCCCGGCTTGTGCTCGTAAGTTGTACTAATACGACGCGATTGGGTAAAAATCGCCACAGACTTGACCCGAAGCGTCCTTTTAGTTTGGCCCTAAAGTATTTACTGACATGTCGGATCTACATTGCAAACGACCCGCCTCAAACTGATAAACGCTATCGACCAAAGGCAGCAAACGGGTATCGTGGGTCGCCATAATTACGGTTTTCCCACGCGCTGCGGTCAGAATATCCTGCATCAAGGCCTGACTGGTCGGGCCATCCAGGCTGGCCGTAGGCTCGTCCAGAAACCAGATATGAGCAGGCGACAACAGCACACGTGCCAGACACAGGCGGCGCTGCTGCCCCAGGGACAATTGTTGCCCACCCTCGCCCAGCCAGGTATCCAACCCTTGGGGCAAATCACGTACCACACTGTCCAGCTGGGCATCGTGAAGAACCTGCCAGATTTGTTGCTCTGATGCCGTCGGTTCTGCCAGCAAAAGATTATCTCGTACCGAACCCAGAAACAGCGGTGAGTCCTGCGCCAGCAAGGCGCAATGATCAAACCAGCTGGCGCGGCTCCAATGCTGGGCTGCGTCACCCTCAACCAGATACTGCTTTCCCGAAACAGGCAATAAGCGCATCAGTACGCCCAGCAAGGTGGACTTGCCGGAACCACTGGGGCCAAAAATAGCAATGTGCTCGCCAGCTTGGACTTGCAGCGACAACTGCTCCAATACGGGCTGTGAACCGTAGGAAAAATTCAGACCTGTGATTTCCAGGCAGGCCGGCTTGTCCAACGCAATCGCCTGCCCTTGCGCCTGATCGGTTTCCTCGGGCTCGTCCAGAATCGTCAGCAAACGACTGCTGGCTGCCTGAACCTCTCCCAAACGGGACGCGCCGCGCATCATGGGTGCCATGATCTCGAACAAACCCAGCAAAGCCAACACCAGCCCCACCCACAAGGGGCCACTCATGGCTTGCAGATTGACCTGTTGCGCCCCAACCAGCAGGCAGGTCATCAAGGCTACGCCCATCAAAACCTGCTGGGAAAACTGCCCAACAATGCCCCAGCCATTGCTGCGCAAACGGGCTTGTCCCAGTTCCTGGCTAAGCTTGTCCACTTGTTCCTGCACGGCATCCGCGGCGGCAAACACCTGAATATCGGCATAGGCGCGGATGGCCTGATGCACCAGAACACGCTGGCGGTTTTCCAACTGATGAACCTGCTGAGCCGCACGGCTGGCGCCACGGGCGCAAATGTAGGGAATTAGACAAGCGGCAATCAGCAAACAAGCCAGAATCAGCCAGGCCCACCAAGACAGCCAGGTTTGCAGCACAGCGCTAAACACCAGACCAGCCACGACAGCCGTAGTCAGCGGCACCAAAATCAGCAAGAGCACCAGATCCAGCACAGCCACGTCAGAGGTCAGGCTGGAAGCCAGTTCCCCATCCCGAAACTGGGCCAAGCGAGACTGACTGAATCGGCTCAAACGTCCAAAAACCAGACTGCGAATGCGTACTTGCAAATCCAGCGTCAGGGCATGGCCGACTACGCGTTCCAGATACCGGGAGGCGATACGCCAAAAAGACAGGCCACGAATCATGGCCGAAGGGCCAAACAGATTGAATACGATGCCCAACGTAGCCAGAAAAGCGCTGCTTAGAAACCAACCAGCCACACCCAAAAGGCCGACACCGGCGGCCACCGTGCTGATCGCCAGCAGAACCGTAAACAACACCGTCCCACGTCGTGCGCGCAGGCTGGAACCTAAGAGACGAAACCACGCTTTCATGCCGTCAGAACTCCTTGGGCGATGTGCAGTTGGTTCGAGCACATGGCCGCCAGCTCCTGGTCATGCGTGGCCACGACCAGACAGCGTCCCTGACAAAAGCGCAGAATATTGCGCATGACACGATCCCGTGTCGCCGCATCCAGGCGGGAGCTGGGTTCGTCCAGCAAGACCACATGCGGGTCTGTCAAAAACAGGCGGGCCAGTGCCAAACGCTGAATCTGGCCACCGGAAAGACCAAAACCACCCTCGCCCAGCGCCGTTTGCAAACCATCGGGCAAGGCCCGTACAAATTCGGCTGCACAGGCTTGTTCCAAAGCTTGCCACAGCTGTTCATCACTGACTTGTGGGGCTGCCAGACGCAAACCATCTGCAATTGTCCCCATGGCTAAAAAGGCCTGCTGGGAAATCAGTACGACTCCATCATGACGCGTCAGCAAGCGCCCGGCAGTATCGCTGTTGCGCAACAGAATTTCACCTTGTGACAAGGGGCGCAAACCAATCAGGCTTTCCAGCAGGCTGGTCTTGCCGGAGCCACTGGCTCCCAGCACCGCATAGGACTGATCTATATAGAGTTGCAGGCCGGGCACTTCCAGCAAAGTCCCCTGCCCGCCTAACTGCGGCAAATGCAGGTGACGCAATACCACTACCGGCAAGTTGGGAAACACCGCTTCATTGTCGGCACTGGTGGGAGCCGCAGGAATCAAATCCTGGCCCAAGTTTGCCCACAGCCTGTCGACTTCTACCGCAGCCGCACGCGCCGCTGCCCGATCATGATAATTAGCGGCCAATTGGCGCAAGGGCTGGTAGGCCTCCGGGGCCAGGAGCAAACAGAACAAGCCTTGTTGCAAGCTGATGCCCGAAAAGGACTCGCCCAGATAGCCCAGGTAACCCAAACCAATATATACAGCGATCCCGGCCACACCCAAGGCCGCAAAAAACTCCAGTACAGCCGATGACAGGAATGCGATACGCAGCACCTTCATGGTGCGTGTGCGCAACTCCTGGCTGGCCAGTTCCACACGGTGCAACTCATCCTGCCCGCGCCCCATCAGACTTAGGGTAAAAATCCCGCGCAAACGGTCCGCAAAAAAACCAGACAGGCGCAAGGTTGTTTGTTGTTGCTCACGGCTGGCAGCCTCCGCGCCCCACCCCACCAGGGCCATGAACAAAGGAATCAAAGGCGTGCTCAACAACAGAATCAAGGACACAATGCCGTCCACGGGCAACACCGCCAGCACCAGTGCCAAAGGCACCAGAGCCGCAGCCGCCATGCAAGGGATGTATCGCGTCACAAAGCCGTCCAGAGCTTCGACTTGCGTGATCAAACTGGTAGAAAGCTCACCGCTATTGCTGGCCCGCAAACGGGGTACGGTGCTGCGGAACAAGCGGGCAAACAACTCGGAGCGCTGTCCTTGTTTCAGCTGTTCCGACACCTTCTGCGCACGCCGCTCACCCAACGCGGAAATGGCGGCGCGCAGCAGCAAGAGTGCAGCCACCATCAAGATAGAGAAAAGCTGCCCTGTCCAGGGCAGGCCATCGACCACAATTGCCTGCACAATCTTTGCCAGCAACCAGGCCTGGGGAATCAGTAAAGCGCCCGCCAGCACCGGTGCCAGCATGGAGGCCCGCAAAGCCGTGCGGGCGCGGCTGGAGAACTGCCCCAGCCATTGTTGCGCCGTTGGACTTTGCGGTGTCAATCAGACCTCGATATCGGCATTGGCTTTGGAAGAGGCCGCGTTCTGCAAAGCCGTGCTCTCACGCAGCTCGAACCACATCGCATTCAGGATGGAGAATGCGCAGGCAAGACCCAAACCTAAAACCCAAGAGAAGTACCACATATGCGCTGGCCTCCTTAGTAAGAATGAGAAGAATCTTTCATGCTGGCAACCGATACCTTGCCACGCATTACGCTGTACACCCAGGAGGTATAGAGCACGATGATGGGCAAGAACACCAGTGTCACCAGCAGCATGATCCACAAGGTCAGATGACTGGCCGAGGCATCAAACAAGGTCAGGCTGGAGCCTGGGTTCAAGGACGAAGGCAAGAGGAAGGGGAAGACCGCAAAGCCAAAGGTCAGAATGATGCCGGCCAGCGCCAGGGAAGAGAACAGCAGGGCCAGCAGACCACGGCCACGGCCAGCCAGCAATGCACCCAGCAGCAGACCTGCGAAACCGACAATGGGCGCCGCCCACAATGCAGGCCAGGTCCGGTAGTTGGCCAGCCAGGCGCCTTCCACCATCTCGACCGTCTTGCCAATGGGGTTGGACATGGCATGAGCCACCTCAGGCCAGGGCATGCTGTAGCCATTCATGGCGCTAATCCACCAGCCACCGGCAGCAAAAGCCACGATGGACAGCAGCCCCAAAGGCATGGCCCAGGCACGCGCACGACGAGCTACATGATCACTACCTTTCCAGGCCACTACCACCGCGCCCTGGAATGCCAGCATCAAGACACTCAGCAACCCGCACAGAATGGCAAAGGGCTGGAACAGACCAAAGAAATTGCCTTGGTACATCGGACGCAGCGTAGTTTCGTCAAAGCCGAATGGAACGCCCAGCATGACGTTGCCAATAGCCACCCCGAATACCAGGGCACAAACCAGACCGGAAGCAGTCCAGATCGCGTCCCAGTTGCGACGCCAGCGTGACGAACTGAGCTTGCTGCGGTACTTGATGGCAACCGGGCGCACGATCAAGGCCACCAACAGCAGCATCATGGCCAGGTAAAAGCCCGAGAAAGCCATGGCATACAACAGGGGCCAGGCCGCAAAAGCGACCCCACCGGCCACGATCAGCCAGACCTGGTTACCTTCCCAGACCGGGCCGATCACGTTGTACAGCGTGCGTCGTTCGTCATCGCTGCGGGCAACCAGTGGCAACACCATGGCCACACCCAGGTCAGCCCCGTCCATGATGGCAAAGGCAGCCAGCAGCACGCCCAGCAGCAACCACCAGACGATGCGCAAGGTGTCGTAATCGAGAAGAATCAAATTTTCCATGATGGTTCCCCCTCCTTAACCGCGCAGCAACGGAGCGTTGCGCGAACCATAAGACAAAGCGGAAGGTGTGACGGTCTCGCCAGCCTCGTCCGGACCTTTACGAATCGAATGCAGCATGACCTTGATGCCAATCACCGCCAGGGTGCTGTAGAGCAAGAGGAAGATGGTCATACTGATCATCAAGTCCACAAAGGACAGGCCGGAAGCGGCATAGTAAGTCGGCAAGACGCCTTCAATCGCCCAGGGCTGACGTCCGAATTCGGCCACAAACCAGCCACATTCGATCGCGACCCAAGGCAGGGGAATGCTCCAGACCGCCGCTTTGAGCAAGCGCGGATGACGTTGCAGACGGTCACGCGAGGCCAGGAAGAAGGCCACACCAAAGAACAGGATGAAGTACAGCCCCAAAGCCACCATGATGCGGAAGCTCCAGAACAAGGGCGCAACCTGTGGCACCGTGTCCCAGGCAGCCTGGGCGATGGTGTCAGTATCCGCTTTGGTGATGTCATCTGTATAACGCTTGAGCAGCAAGGCGTAACCCAGGTCCTTCCAGTTATTGTCAAAGACGCGGCGTGCCTCGACATTACCCGCATCGGCACGGACTAACTGAAGTGCCTCGTAAGCGCGCAAGCCATTGGCAATACGGATCTTGGCATGCTCGACCAGCTCATTGATACCCAGCATGGGGGTACTGACCGAGCGCGTCCCGATCAAGCCCATCACCCAAGGTATCTCGATAGCGAAGCGATTTTCACGGGCTTCCTGATCCGGCCAGGCCAGAAGATTGAAGCTGGCAGGCGCTTCCTCGGTTTCCCACATGGACTCCATGGCCGCAATCTTCATTTGCTGGTGTTCTGTCGTCAGGTAACCACTTTCGTCACCCAGCACCACCACGGACAGGGACGCTGCCAAGCCGAAACTGGCCGCTACCGTCATCGAGCGCTTGGCCAGATCAATATGGCGACCACGCAGCAAGTACCAGGCACTGATGCCCATCACGAACATGGCACCCAGGACATAACCGGCACTGACGGTATGAACAACTTTGGCTTGCGCAACGGGATTGAGAATGACCTCGGCAAAGTCGGTCATTTCCATACGCATGGTGTGGGGGTTGAAGATGGCACCGACCGGGTTTTGCATCCAGCCGTTAGCGACCAGAATCCACAAGGCCGACAGGTTGGTACCGATGGCAACCAGCCAGGTAACAATCAGGTGTCCCAGCTTGGAGAGGCGATCCCAGCCGAAAAAGAACAGGCCGACAAAGGTGGCTTCCAGAAAAAACGCCATCAAACCTTCGATGGCTAGCGGCGCTCCGAAAATATCGCCAACATAGTGGCTGTAATAGGCCCAGTTCATGCCGAACTGAAATTCCATCACAATCCCGGTGGCCACACCCAGGGCAAAGTTAATGCCAAAGAGCACGCCCCAGAACTTGGTCATGCGACGCCAGATGGCCTTGCCCGTCATGACATAGACGCTTTCCATAATGGCCAGCAAAAAAGACAGGCCCAGCGTCAAGGGAACAAATAAAAAGTGGAACATCGCGGTGGAAGCAAATTGCAACCGCGACAAGGTAACGACATCCAGATCAATCATGACGACCCCCAGTTTGATCAGCTTTGCGAATCTTCCCGGCGAACCCCAGCACTTTCTGAACTTTGCTACCTAAACGCATCAGATTTTGCAGGGTCTCGGGCGGTAAGTGATGAACCTCGTCAAACCAACCACAAGCCAACTCGATCAATTCCAGCATTTCGTTAATGCGCTGCTGCCCATATTCCTCTTCCTCATTTACGGGCGCCTCCATAAGGATACTTCGCAATAAGGTCAATGTGGGATCAATCTCGCGCTTGCGCTTTTCCTCCACCAAGGTACGGAAAATATCCCATACATCCTTGGGGGATTCAAAGTATTCGCGGCGCTCGCCGATCTTGTGCGTCATGTTGACCAGTCGCCAGGACTGCAACTCGCGCAAGCTCATGCTGACATTGGAGCGGGAGATACCTAGCGTTTCGGCAATCTCGTCGGCGTGGAGGGCTTCGGGCGCAATGAACAGCAACGCATAGATCTGGCCCACCGTCCGGTTGACCCCCCAGCGCCCGCCCATCTCCCCAAAGTGCAGAATGAAACGCTCTGCCTGTGGTCCTAGATTCATGGCTTCCTGAATTTTCAGTAATTACTGAAATTACAAAACAAGACGTATCTTAACCCTAAACTATTCTGCTTGCCACTGGTCCAAGAGCATCTGACCTTACAATTTGCCTCCTGCAAATCTGCATGCCAAGCAGACACTTCACGTTTACAATTTCGCCATGAATACACCGGCACTTTTAGATCCCGCCCATATCCTGTCCTCAGCTCAACGCACCTTCGCCATTGAAGTTGACGCGTTACAAGCGCTGGGCGGGCGTCTGGACCAAAGTTTTGTAGAAGCCACCCAACTGCTCGTGCACTGTCAGGGGCGCGTGGTGGTGACCGGCATCGGCAAGTCCGGCCATGTGGCACGCAAGATTGCGGCTACCCTGGCGTCAACGGGCACCCCCGCTTTTTTCATGCACGCTGCCGAAGCCCTGCACGGCGACCTGGGCATGATTACCAAGCAGGACGTGGTCATTGCCATTTCCTACTCCGGCCAGGCCCAGGAGCTGGTGACCGTGCTGACCGTGCTGCGCCGCATGGGTGCCAAGCTGATTGCCATCACCGGCAATGCCCAGTCCGAACTGGCCCAAAATGCCGACCTGCATCTGGATGCGCATGTGGAGCATGAAGCCTGCCCGTTGAACCTGGCCCCCACGGCCAGCACTACCGCCGCATTAGTATTAGGTGATGCACTGGCCGTTGCCTGCCTGGAAGCACGAGGCTTCAGCCGCGAAGATTTCGCCCGCTCCCACCCTGGCGGCGCGCTGGGTCGTCAATTACTGACGTTTGTGCGCGACATCATGCGCAGTGGCGAACAGTTGCCCATTGTTTCCCCCGAGACCCTGGTTCCCGATGCCCTGATAGAAATGTCCAGCAAAGGCATGGGCATGACCATTGTCACTGACTCGCAAGGCCATCCCGTTGGGATGTTCACTGATGGCGACCTGCGCCGCCTGATTGCTCGCGCGGGCGACATACGCAAGCTGCCCGTGTCCGAAGGCATGTCACGCGAACCGCGCAGCATTGCGGCCGAAGCCCTGGCCATTGAAGCGGCCGAGCAAATGGATGCCCTGCGTATCAGTCAAATGCTGGTATTGGACACAAACGGGCTACTATTGGGAGCTCTGCACATGCACGACCTGTTGGCTGCAAAGGTAATCTGATCATGATGAATACGCCCACCATCCCGCTCCACCCCGCTGAAGCACAAATTCTGGCCAAGCTGCCCGAGAACGTGCGCAACCAGTTACGCCAGTTGCGCCTGATGGTGTTTGACGTGGACGGCGTGCTGACCGACGGACGCCTGTGGTACAGCGCAAACGGCGAGGAATTCAAGAGCTTTCACGCTCTGGATGGCCATGGCTTGCGCATGCTGGGCGAAAGCGGCATTCATGTTGCCCTGATTACCGGGCGCGAAAGCGGCATCGTGTCGCGTCGCGCTGCCGAGCTGGGGATTCCTTTTGTCCACCAGGGTGTCCGCGACAAGATTGCAATCCTGACTCAACTGGCTCAGGAAAACGGCCTGTCTTTAAGCGAAGTGGGTTATATGGGCGACGATCTGATCGATTTGCCCGCCATGCAGCGCGTGGGGTTTTCCGCCAGCGTGCCTGAAGCTCCCTTCTATATCAGTCAAATTGCCAGCTGGGTGGCGACGCAGCCCGCCGGCCACGGCGCAGTGCGAGAATGCTGTGATGCCATCCTGGCCTCCCAGGGTCGCCTTGCCGCCTTTATTACAGGTGGTCCCTTGAAGACCACAGGAGTCATCCAGTAATCATGCGTGACCGTCTACCCACCGTCATTTCACTGCTGTTGCTGACCATGCTGGTGCTGGCAACGCTGTGGGCGGTCGATTACACCCAGAGCTCGGTTGCCATTGATCCCCCGCGCCGTGTTACCCACGAGCCCGACTCCTGGGCGCGCGACTTCACCATGATCAGCTCTGACCAAACCGGGATGGCCATCAGCCGCCTGGATGGCAAGATTGCCTACCACTACCCGGATGACGACTCGCACGACATCACCTCCCCGCGCGCGGTCAGCAACCGGGCGGACTCGCCCTTGACGATTGCCACCTCCGATACCGCGCATATGAATGCAGGCGGGGACATGATCACCATGACAGGCAACGCCCATATTCACCGCCAGGCCACCCCCGAGGATGAAGCCATGGATGTGCGCAGCGAAGTGCTGATCATCCTGCCCGAAGAGGACGTGGTGTACACCAACGAACCGGCATTGGTCGTCAATGGCCAGTCCACCATGCGCGGTACCGGGATGCGTTACGATAATCGCGTTCGCCAATTGAACGTCATGTCGGAATCCGACGTTAAAATCTCGGGCCAACAAACACAAAAAGCGCGTTCTTCCAATAGTTCTAAGGATTCCCCTCCATGACCACGCCTGACAGCGCCCGCCTGGGCCACAAGCCCATGCTCTCTTTTAGCCTTTTGCGTGGTGCCCTGGCCCTGTGCCTGAGCACTGCAACCCTGGCTTTGCTGCCTACGGCCCCGGCTCTGGCCCAAGCGGCTGCCTCTGCTGCCGCCGAACCGGACACCTCCGTGCTGTCCGACACCCTGACTTACGACGATATTGCCAAGCAGACGATCTACAAGGGCAACATCATCCTGACTCGCGGCGCCATGACCTTGATGGCAGACCAGTTGGCGATCGAGCAAGATGCGGAAGGTTTCCAGCACGGCACGGCCACGGTCAGCGAGCGCGCCCGCGTGACGATTCGCCAGGAAGATCCAGCCAAATTTGAACTGATGGTCGCTGAAGGTGTCCGAGCTATCTACAACGGTAAAACCGAAGAGGTCGAGCTGATTGGCAAGGCTGTCGTCAATCGCTATGTTTGCGGCAAGCTGCAGGACTCGGTCCAGGGCCAGCGCATTATCTATCGCCAAAAAGATGGCACGTACCAAGCCTTTGGCGGCTCGGACTCCGCCACACGTGATGGCCGAGTCCGTTCTGTCGCCCGCCCACGCGCCAATGCCGATGCTGCTCTGGCCGAATGCCAACGCAAGTCCTCCCCACGCAAATAGCCCGGACCCCTTTGAATCATGGTTGCTCCTAACAACCCGTCTACCCCTACCCGCGCCAGCCACTCGACCAAAGGCAGCCTGATTGCGCAAGGACTGCGCAAGACCTATGGCAAACGTACCGTCGTGCAGGATGTTTCCCTGACTGTGGAAAGCGGCGAAGTGGTAGGCCTGCTAGGCCCGAACGGGGCTGGCAAAACCACCAGCTTCTATATGATTGTGGGCATTGTGCCCGCCGATGCAGGCCGTATTGAAATTGATGGCACGCCCATTACTGCCATGCCCATGCACAAGCGGGCGCGCCTGGGCCTGTCCTATCTGCCCCAGGATGCCTCCGTCTTTCGCCGCCTGACGGTCGAAGAAAACATCCGCGCCGTGCTGGAGCTGCAACTGGACGATAACGGTCGCAGCATCAGCAAGAACGATATCAACGAGCGCCTGGAAACCCTGATCAGCGAGCTGCAAATTGCGCACATCCGACAAAACACCGCCCTGTCCCTGTCTGGTGGCGAGCGCCGCCGCGTAGAGATTGCCCGCGCGCTCGCCAGCAACCCCCGTTTTATTTTGCTGGACGAACCCTTTGCCGGGGTGGACCCGATCGCCGTGATTGAAATTCAGCGCATCGTACAGTTTCTGAAAGGCCGCAATATTGGTGTGCTGATTACCGACCACAACGTGCGCGAAACGCTGGGCATCTGTGACCGCGCCTACATCATCAGCGAAGGCACGGTACTGACCAGCGGGCACCCGTCCGAGATCATCGATAACGAAGCCGTGCGCAAGGTTTACCTGGGCTCGAACTTCCGAATGTAAGCCGATTTCTGGCCCTGTAACGGGGCCAGTCGGAGCAAGGGTTATCCTGCACATCGCAGATTGATCCAGGTCATGTTATCTGACCAACATATAGGTATACTGGAATATCCAGGATCAGTAGTAAGGAGGCTAAAGACGATCAACCTTCCCCTTCTTGAACAAGTTGTTTGACTACTACGGAGAGCCTATATGAGCCTTAATATCACTGGCCGTAATCTTGACATAACTCCTGCCATTCGCGACTACGTCAAAAGCAAAATTGGTCGAATTGAAAAGCACTTCGACAACGTGGTTGACTCGCAGGTTATGCTTTCCATTGAACGCCTGAAGCACAATGCCGAAGTGACCGTCCGTGTCCCCGGCAAAGATATACACTGCGCCTCTTCAGACGAGAACTTGTATGCCGCCATCGATCTGCTGGCCGATAAAATCGACCGCCAGATTCTGAAATACAAGGAAAAGGCAAACAGCCATGCGCATGAGCCCGCCAAGCGGCTCGAAGTTCCGGCAGCCTGATCACGCCGAACTGTTACAGCGGGCATAGCCTGCCGACAAACCCCGTTCTTTCAGAAGTTCGGGGTTTTGTGTTTCTTGGCACAGTGTCCGCCTGTTGTTAGCCATCCAAAAAATGTTTAGCTAAAAAACATTCCCCCCTATAATGGCCGTCATGAATCTCTTGTCGCGTATTTTGCCTTTGTCCAACGTGGTTCTGGATCTTGCTGTTACCAGCAAGAAGCGCGCTTTTGAACAAGCCGGACTGATTTTCGAGAACCATCACGGCATTGCCCGGACAGCCGTTTTCCATAGCCTGATCGCTCGCGAGCGTCTGGGCTCCACCGCCCTTGGGCACGACGTTGCCGTCCCGCATGGCCGCATCAAGGACTTGAAAGAGCCTTGTGCCGTTTTCATGCGTCTGGCCGAGCCGGTGCGTTTTGATGCCAGCGACGGTCGCACTGCCAGCCTGCTGTTCTTTTTGCTGGTTCCCGAAACGGCTACTCAAATCCACCTGGACCTGCTGGCCGAGATCGCCCGTTTGATGGCCGATCAGGACATTCGCCAGGCACTGGCCCAGGAAACGGACCCTGTTCAAATCCACCAGATCCTGACCCAGACCCCTGATCTCAACGCGGACGACCCCGATGCTGACAGTTCAAGAACTGGTCAATGATAATAGTGACAAGCTCGAGGTAAGCTGGGCGGCCGGTAAACACGCTGCTCAACGTCCCATCCCCGATCTTGGCGCCTCTGCCGCGGATCTGGTCGGCCACCTGAACCTGATTCACCCTGGCCGCATCCAGGTTTTCGGTCCTGAAGAGCTCTCTTTCTACAACCGCTTTGACGTCAAACGTCGCCTGCATCATCTGGATGATCTCAGGCAAGGCGGTGTTCCTGCCCTGTTCATCGCCAACGACGCTGTTGCACCCGATGACCTGATCCAGTTTTGCGAAGAGCAAGGCGTACCACTGCTCTATACCCCTATCGATGCCGCCCAGCTGATTGACTTGCTGCGCATCTATCTGGGCAAGCGTCTGGCGCCGAAAACCACCATGCATGGCGTCTTCATGGACGTATTGGGCCTGGGGGTACTGATTACCGGCGAATCCGGTCTGGGCAAAAGCGAACTGGCACTGGAACTGATCTCCCGTGGGCATGGGCTGGTTGCAGACGACGCGGTGGAACTGTCCCGCACGGCACCCAATATGATTGATGGCCAATGCCCACCCTTGCTGCAAAACCTGCTGGAGGTACGCGGGCTGGGCTTGCTGGACATCCGCACCATTTTCGGTGAAACCTCGGTTCGCCGTAGAATGAAGCTTAAATTAATTGTGCACCTGGTTCGCTCCAACCCCGACAGCTTCGAGCGTCTGCCTACCCAGGACCAGACCCAGGAAGTGCTGGGGGTCGACATCAAACGCGTCATGCTCCAAGTGGCCGCAGGCCGAAACCTGGCCGTGCTGGTAGAGGCCGCCGTGCGCAACACCATTCTCGCCTTCCGCGGCATTGATACCATGGGCGACTTCATCGAACGCCAGGCATTGGCTATCATGAATAGTCGCGAAGACTAGGCACCTAAGGGTCTGTTAGCATTAAACGGCCCTGACGGCTTTGTCCTGTTTCACCTAACCGCTGTCCAACGGGCAGTGACTCGGAGCCCTTTGCCACGATGCTGAAAGTTGTATTGATTACCGGCATATCCGGTTCGGGAAAATCAGTTGCCTTGCGCTTGCTGGAAGATACCGGCTATCTGTGCATCGACAACTTGCCACCCCGATTTCTGGCCGAATTTGTCGAACGCTCTGCCGAACAAGGGCTGGAGCGGCTTGCCGTTGCGATTGATGTGCGCGGCGCCGGTGATCTGGACATTCTTCCCGGTGTCATCAGCAAACTGAATGAAGAAGGCTACGCCCTGCGTGTCCTGTTTTTGAACGCCAGCGATCACACCCTGATGCAGCGTTACTCGGAATCGCGCCGCCGACATCCGCTGACAGACCGTTTGCGTCAGGATGGCCGCTCGCCTTCCTTGCAGGAATGTATTGAGGTCGAACGTGAAATGACGGCCCCCTTGCGCGAGCTGGGCCACATTATCGACACCACCGACCTTACCCCCGGCCAACTACGTGCCTGGATTCGCGACCTGGTACAAGCCGATCGCGCCAGCGTGGTACTGACCTTCGAGTCCTTTGCCTACAAGCGTGGCGTACCGGGCGATGCGGACCTGGTTTTTGACGTGCGCTGCCTGCCCAACCCCCATTACGACCCGGAGCTGCGCCCCATGACGGGTCGCGACGAGCCGGTTGCCAAATGGCTGGCCCAGTTCGGCTCTGTAGAAACCATGGTGGATGATATTGCGGGCTTTGTACGTCGCTGGCTGCCTTTATATATGCAGGACACTCGCAATTACCTGACGGTCGCCATTGGCTGCACAGGCGGACAACACCGTTCCGTGTACGTTACCGAACAACTGGCGCTGCGCTTTGCCGATTACGCCCCCTTGCTGGTGCGCCATCGCAATCAACCGCCCATCAATCCCGTGCCATGAGCCATCCGACTTTACTCAAACTGGGCGCCGCCTTGGGCATTCTGGCCATATTGGCCGGGTGCGCGTCCAGCCCCAAGCGCGCCAAATCCAAAGCCAAACCAGGGGCTACCGTTTCGGCACCACGCGGAGGAGGTTATTACAAAGATGATGGCCCCGACGACCGAATACCCGTCAATCTTCACGCCACCCCCGACGCAGTTCCCCGAATAGAACCCATCGCCCGCAGCAATACCCGCCCCTATACCGTGCTCGGCAAAAGCTTTGTTCCACACACCTCGCACAAAGCCTTTACCCAGACCGGCACCGCATCCTGGTATGGACGCAAGTTTCACGGCAAGAAAACCGCCAATGGCGAGACCTACGATATGTACGCCATGACGGCGGCACACCCCACCTTGCCCATTCCCAGCTACGCCCGCGTCACCCGGCCCAAAACCGGCAAATCTGTAATTGTGCGCATTAACGATCGCGGGCCGTTCCACAGCTCGCGCATCATCGACCTGTCCTATGTCGCGGCAGCCAAGCTGGATTTGATTGCGCCTGGCAGCGGTACAGTGGTGGTTGAAACGATCACTCAGGAAGAGATTCGTAGCGGCAGTTTTAGTCGTGAAGAGGTCAATGTGGTTGAAGCACCCGCTGCCCGCACGGCACCGGCCCCTGCCGCACCCAAATCCAGTCTGACCATCACGGAAAAACTGGAGCCTACCCCTGACGCCCTGGCCGCTCTGCCTCCCGAAGAACTGACGGTTGAGCTGGACGATACGCCCAGCTGGAGCAGCGATGCCAACGATCAGCAGTTGATCGTACAGTCGTCGTCCACGGCAAGCAGCAAACCCCAGGCCCCATCAGGCCAGAATCGGGTCTACCTGCAATTTGGTGCTTTCTCCGCACGCGAAAATGCCGCCGCACTGGCTCAGCAGTTGAACCGTCAGATTTCACAAGTGGAATACCGGGATGCCCAGGTTCAGATGCACAACGATTTGTACCGTGTGCAAATTGGCCCTTATCAGAACCGGACCGAAGCAATCAATGCGGCTTACCGCATCCAGCAGAAAACCGGCTTGAGCCCCTCGGTTGCCGTACGCTAAGTCACACCCGGCCCACCAAACAAAACAGCCCCTTCACGGGGCTGTTTGTATTCTACGCTCCGGCCTGCGACACCATGTCTGAAGCCCGGACATCCTAGTCCTTGGGCGAATTTGCCAAACCCCAGGCATACAGAACATCACGAGGAATCCCGGTCGCCTGACTGGCGATCCGGGCGGCATCACGCAGCGAGACCTGTTCCAGCAAGGCTTTCATCCAACGCTCTGTCGTGGCATCCAACGCAGGCGCATCCTCGTCCACTTCGCGAAGAGCGTCATGCAGAATCAGGACAAACTCACCCTGCTCCCGATGGCTGTCCTCGTCCAGCCAAGCCAGCGCCTGCCCCAAAGGCACGGTATGAATCTGCTCGAAACGCTTGCTTAATTCTCGCGCAAAAGTCAGTTCACGCTCCGGCCCACACACCTCTTCCATATCACGCAAGGCGGCTCGCAAACGGTGAGGGGACTCGAACATCAATACCGGCATCCCCAGGCTGGACCAGTGCTGTAGCCACTTGCGGCGTGCCACGGTTTTGGGCGGCATGAAACCGGCAAAGGCAAAAGCGGGGTTCTCGTCACTGGTTGCGCCACTGCCCATCAAAGCCGTAATAACAGCCGATGCTCCGGGCAGAGGGACGACCTGAAAACCTGCTTCCCGCACCGAGCGCACTACACGAGCACCAGGATCGCTGACAGCGGGCGCGCCTGCATCCGACACCAAAGCCACTCGTTGCCCTTGCTCCAGCCGTTCGATAATGGCTTGAGCCGCTTGCGCCTCGTTATGCCGATGGGCAGCCATCAAGGGCGTTTGTATGCCCCAGGCCTGCAAAAAAGGACGCGTAGCCCGCGTATCCTCTGCCGCAATAATGTCGCACAGTTCCAGCGCCTGCCAGCCGCGCAGGCTAAGGTCTCCCATATTGCCAATGGGCGTGGCCACTACATACAGGCAAGACTGCGGCCAGACCTGGCCTTGCACCTTGTCCATCATGCTTTGCCAGACGCCGGCATTCCCTGTTCGGTTTTCGGTATCGCTCATGCTCGATCCTGCTTGTTCATCTTCATGCATTCCTATGAATCCCTTTGAATACGCTCGCCAGGCTCAAAACCGGCAATTGCGGCGCAGGCGGCGTAGTCATCCTGCCGCCAGAAAGGAAAAACCCCTGCGTTCGCCCAGCCAGGAAAGCGGCGATCAAGCCGAACAACGGGCCTGCGATCATGTCACCGCTCACGGCGCCCGCGTTCTGGCGCGTCAACTGGGTACTCGCTTTGGGGAAATTGACCTGGTTCTATGGCACCAGGAACATCTTGTCTTTCTGGAAGTGCGCCAGCGCAATCACAAGGGCTACGGCGGAGCGCTTGCCAGTGTAAACCGGGACAAGCAACGGCGCTTGATCCTGACCGCACAACAATGGCTGCCAACGCTATGCCAGCGCTATTTCCAGGGCAAGCTGCCCGCCTGCCGTTTTGACGTGATCGCCATTGAAGGCGAGACTCTGCGCTGGATCCAGAACGCCTTCGAGCAGCGTTGAACAATAAGCAGTAGCAAAGCCACCCTGGGAATTTTCAGACAAAAGCGCTGTCTTATACAAAAATCCCCGCCGCCACCCCGTATTTCGGCCCTGTTACAGCATCTCGTTTCAATACCGTGGCGTTTTTTTCAACATGACACGATCTGCCTGCCCCACGGGGAAATTCTCCGTGCGATAATGCGCGCTATGGACCTTATCGCCTTAATGACTTCGCATTTCGACGATTCCGTCGATACTCTCAAAGCCAGCACACGCGAACTGGCCGAACCTTTGGCCGCCGCTGTCGAGCTGTTGTTTGCCACCTTGGCCAACGACGGCAAGATTCTGGCCTGCGGAAACGGCGGATCAGCAGCCGACGCCCAGCACTTTATTGCTGAGCTGGTGGGCCGCTTTGAGCGCGACCGTTTGCCCCTGGCTGGCATTGCCTTGAATACCGACACTTCCATCATGACGGCGGTGGGGAATGACTATGGCTTTGACAGCATCTTTGAACGCCAGGTCAGCGCCTTGGGCCAGACTGGCGATATTCTGGTGGCCATCTCCACCAGCGGCAATTCGCCAAACGTGATCCGCGCCATTGAAGCGGCTCGCGAGCGCGATATGGTCATCATTGCCCTGACCGGCAAAGGCGGCGGACAAATCGCCGACCTGCTCTCGGATACCGACATCCATCTGTGCGTACCGCACGATCGAACCATGCGTATTCAGGAAGTACACATTGTTCTGTTGCATGCCATGTGCGATGGCATTGATGCGCTGTTGCTCGGAGATCCACTATGAAACACCGTTTGATTCTGGCCGCCCTGCTGGCCAGCACTACTCTGACCGGTTGCGGTCTGCTGGTAGTTGGCGGCGCTGCTGCCACGACTGCCGTTGTCGCTACCGACCGCCGTACCACAGGCGAACAGGTCGAGGACAAAACCATTGTCATGAAAGCCGGCGCGGAAACACGCCGCCTGCTGGAAAACAAGGAAGGCCGCATCAACACCACGTCTTACGCCGGGGTTGCCCTGCTGACGGGCGATGTGCCTACCCAGGCCGACAAGGAAGAAGCCGCGCGCCTGGTTTCCAAGGTTGATAAGGTAACCCGCGTGGTTAACGAATTGCGTGTGGGCGAACCGACCCCCTTGAGCGTACGTTCGAACGATTCCTGGATCACCACCCGCGTCAGCACCGCCTTGCTGAACGCCAAGGACGTTCCCAGCCGCACGATCTCCACCACCACCGAGCGTGGCGTAGTCTACCTGCTGGGCCGCGTCACCCACGAAGAAGGTGAACGCGCCGCGATTGCTGCCTCCAGCGTCCCTGGCGTGAACAAGGTGGCCAAACTCTTTGAGTACGTCAGTGCCGAAAGCCTGGCACAGCCTTTGAGCACCAATAACCAGCCAAGCAATACCTCTGGCACAGCGGCCCCTGCAACTGAGCCTACGCCCGCCTCCTCTGTAGAAGTTATGCCCGTCCAATGAAAAAAGTAGTCATCATTGCCTTTGTTGTTGCCATCGCCGTCGGTCTGGGCGTCTGGACCATGTCCGGTGGCAGCTCCAAGGCCAGCGCTCCCGATGTCGCCTTTACCGATCTGAATGGCAAGCACTTTGAAACCAAAGACTTGCAGGGCAAGGTCGTCCTGGTGAAGTTCTGGGCTACGGACTGCACCACCTGCGTGGCGCAAATGCCCGACAACATCGAGAATTTCAATGCCTTGTCCGGAAAAGGCTTTGATATCGTGGCCGTGGCCATGAAGCACGACCCCATCAATTACGTGCGCAACTTCACCCAATCCCGCCAACTGCCGTTCACGGTTGTCCATGACGACAAGGGCGAAATCGCCAAGGCTTTTGGGGACGTCCGTTTGACGCCCACTGCCTTTTTACTCGACAAACAGGGCCACATCATCAAGCGCTACCTGGGTAACTACGACAAGCAGGAATTCATTGCCACTGTCGAAAAAGCCCTGGCCAGCAGCTAAAAGCCTGTTTCTGCCCCCAGCCACATAACCCCGGGTACCAGCAGTGGACCCGGGTTTTCTTCAAGTGAGCGCATCAATGAGCACCACAGATTCGCAGAATTACTCCTCGACCGTCAAAGCAGACGTTTTGTCCGAGGCCCTGCCTTATATTCGTCGTTTCCACGGCAAGACCGTTGTCATCAAATACGGTGGCAACGCCATGACCGAAGAAGCCTTGCAGCGCAGCTTTGCCCATGACGTCGTCTTGCTCAAGCTGGTTGGCCTGAACCCCGTTGTGGTGCACGGTGGTGGCCCCCAGATCAATGACGCTCTGAAACGGGTAGGCAAAGAAGGCACCTTCATTCAGGGCATGCGCGTCACCGATGCAGAAACCATGGAAGTGGTGGAGTGGGTGCTGGGCGGGCAGGTGCAGCAAGACATCGTGATGATGATTAATGAAGCCGGCGGCAAGGCGGTGGGTCTGACCGGAAAAGATGGCGGCATGATTCGCGTCACCAAGAAAATGCTGCCCGATGCCGAGCATCCTGGCGAGCTGCTGGATATTGGCTTTGTGGGTGATATTGAAAGCATCCAGCCTGAAGTGGTCAAAGCCCTGCAGGACGATCAGTTCATCCCCGTGATCTCTTCAATCGGTTACGGCGAGGACGGTCAGGCCTACAACATCAATGCCGACGTGGTTGCCGGCAAGATGGCCGAAGTGCTTAGCGCTGAAAAACTGGTCATGCTGACCAACACCCCCGGTGTGCTGGACAAGGCAGGCCAGTTGTTGCGCCGTCTGTCGGCCCAGACTATTGATGAGCTGTTTGCCGATGGCACGATCTCCGGCGGCATGCTGCCCAAGATCTCTTCGGCCCTGGATGCCGCACGTAATGGCGTCAACTCCGTACATGTCATTGACGGCCGTGTCCCCCACTGCCTGCTGCTGGAAATCCTGACTGACCGTGGTGTTGGCACCATGATCAGCTCGCATTAATCCGTGCGCGCTCCTATCCGTGCCCATGCCTGGGCACGGCCTTTGTCAGCCTGTCAGACAGATGAAACCATCTGGCTGTTTGATCTGGATAACACCCTGCACAATGCCTCCAAAGGCATTTTCCAGGCGATTGACGGGCGCATGCGCATCGGCGTGGCGCAAACGCTGGGTGTGGATATGGACGAGGCCGACCGGCTGCGTCTGGAATACTGGAAGCGTTACGGCGCCACCATGATCGGCCTGCAACGCCACCACGGAGCAGATCCGGCCACCTTCCTGAAGCACGCTCACGACTTTGACGTGCCCTCCCTGATCAGCGCCGAACCAGGTCTGGCCTACCAGTTACGCCGTCTGCCCGGCTACAAACTGCTGCTGACCAATGCACCGCTGGAGTACGCACAGCGTGTCCTGAAAGCCTTGAATCTATTGCCTGTTTTTGACGGGCTCTGGGCCATCGAGCACATGCAGCTGCAAGGCCGTTATCGCCCCAAGCCCTCTCAGGCATTGATGAAGCAGGCTCTGGCCGTGTTGAAGTCTCAGGCCCGCGACATTGTGCTGGTCGAAGATACCCTGCGCAATCTGAAAAGCGCCCGCCAGCTAGGGATGCAAACCATCCATATCTATAACGCAGGCACCCCGTTCAGCGCTCTGTATCATGGACGCAGCCCGTATGTTGACCATCGCATCAACCGCATCGCGCAACTGGTCAAAAACTGGCCACGTCCCTAAGCCTGCTTAGAACGCCAGCTGGCGCTCCCCTTGCTGGATGGTGACCCACTTCAATTCGGTCATGTCCGCAATCGAATAGCGGCCATTTTCCTTGCCGTAGCCACTGTCCTTGAAACCACCGAAAGGCGCGTTCGGATCATCATCAAACGAGTTGTCGTTGATGTGAACCGAACCTGCCTCAATGCGCTCGGCAAAATCCATGGCCTTTTGCAGATCATTGGTCAGGATGGCAGAGGACAAGCCGTAAGAGGTGTCATTGGCCATTTCCAGGGCATGCTCGTAATCGCGTGCCTTGTAGATGGCTGCCACAGGGCCAAAGGTTTCTTCGTGGTACAGGTGCATGTCCGGGGTCACATCGCACAAGGCGGTCGGCTGAATCACATTGCCCTCACGGCCACCACCTGCCAGCAAGGTTGCCCCCTTGGAGACGGCATCCTGAATATGGGCCTGCACAAAATCAGCCTGTTCGGAGCTGATCAAGGGGCCCACGGCCGTTTGCGGCAAAGCGGGATCACCAGTAGGAATGCGGGCAACCTGCTTGGCAAAGGCTTCGCAGAACGCATCGTAAATACCCTGCTCCACGATGATGCGCGAATTGGCCATGCACACCTGGCCCTGGTTGAAATAGATGCCGAAAGCAGCAGAGCGCACGGCGTAATCCAGCGTGGCATCATCCAGCACCACGACCGGGCTTTTACCGCCCAGCTCCAACACAATGCGCTTTTGATGACGACCCGCCAGATCGGCCAGGATACGGCCCACTCGAGCCGAACCCGTGAAGGTCACCAGCTTGACGCGCAGATCGGAGAACAAGGTATCGCCCAGGGCTTCGTCCGTCGTCAGCAGCACCGTCAACACACCGGGGGGCAGGCCCGCTTCTTCCAGAATCTCGGCAAACATCAGCGCGGCCATGGGCGTGTGCGGCGAAGGCTTCAGGATGAAGCTGTTACCCGCAGCCAGCGCAGGCGCCAGTTTCTTGCCATTGAGCAACAGGGGCGCATTGAAAGGACCAATCCCGGCTACCACCCCCAAGGGGCGACGAATGCTCATGGAAATACGGCCAGGCAGATCCGAAGGCATGGTTTCACCCCGAATATCGCGGGTCTGACCTGCGGCAATACGGAAGGTGCTGACGATGTAATCGCACTCGAACATGGCCTTGCCAAAGACATTACCGCCCTCTTCAACCAGCACACGCACGATGTCGTCACGGCGGCGTTCCACAATGTCGGCCGCACGGCACAAGATGGCTTCACGTTCACGGGCCAGCATCTTGCCCCAGACACGCTGTGCACGTTCTGCACTGGCCAGCGCTTCCTCAATATCCTGCTTGGTCCCAAGGAAAACACGTGCCAGCGCTTTGCCCGTGTAAGGATTGACCAGATCCTTATGCGATTGGCCTTCCGACTTCCAGGCCTGTCCGTTGATGTAGGGGTAGATCTGCTTTAGCTGCTCTGTCATGACTGCTCCTTTCCTGTATTGTCTCCAGGTGCGCTTTGGGCACCCTTCATGGTTAAACCCGATAGCCACCGAGGTGCGCCATAGCTCACCATGCAGTACTGTCTTAGATACTATTCTTGAGCCGATTGCCTCTCTGTGTCGTGGACTGGGGCGCAGCCCAATCTGGACAATGACGCAGAAGACGGAAAAAACCGCATGAGCACGAACTATCACTGGGACACGCAGGCTTTGCCGCCCGGACAAGGCGCCAAGCTCTGGACCCAAGCCATTTCACAGTCCTTTCAACACGTGCAAACGCAGTGCTACGGACAAAACTTCCATGGCACCTTGCGCTCGCAACGCCTGGGGGAAGTGGCGATCAACCGGCTGACCGCGCAGCCCTATCGGGTCAGCACAAGCAGGCCGCAAACGGACCAGCCCTGGTTGTTCTTGAATGTGCATCAGCAAGGCCACTGCCGCCTGATTCAGAACGGGCGTGAACAGTGGTTGCCAGCTGGCAGCTTGAGCCTGAACGTGGGCACCAGCCCCTTCACGCTGGATTTTGTAGACGAGGTCACCATGACCACGCTGCGCTTGCCGCTGGATGGGCTGCTGCCCTATACCGGCCCGTTAAATGATGTGGTCGCGCAGCCCTTGTCCCCTGGCGCCAGCCTGCATTTGCTGGAGCACTATCTGCAAGGCTTGCTGCTATCGGCCGATGGCTTGCGGGCGGATCAGCACGATCAGGCCTGGCGTTGCCTGCGCGACTTGCTGGCCATGAGCATTAACGAGCGGCGCTCTGCCCCGCTGGCACCAAGCACCGCACGCTACGAGGACGCGCTGGGCTATCTGTCTGATCGACTGGGCGATCCTGCCTTGACTATAGCAACCCTGTCCGAGCATCTGGGCATGGCACCCCGCACCGTTCAGGAACTGTTCAAAACGCAGGGAACCACCTTCACTGCTCAGTTGATGCAGCTACGGCTGGACGCGGCCGCACAGCTACTACGCCAGACACCGTCCAACACGGTGGCGCAAGTCGCGTATTCAGTGGGGTTTTCGGATCTGTCCTACTTTCACCGCCAGTTTCGACGGCGCTTTGGCATCACACCAGGCCATTTTTATGGGCATGGCCTGGAGTCATGAAGCCGCAATCAAGAACAGATCAAGTGTGATCGGCGTGTTCAGCCGCTGCTGAACTGCATACCGGGCAAGCCGGGTCTTTGCGAAAACGCACGGTATGCCAATTCATGTTGAAAGCATCCACGCTTAGCAAACGGCCCACCAAGGGCTCTCCGAAGCCGCCTAACAGCTTCAAGGCCTCAACCGCCTGTGCGCTTCCCACCATACCCAATAAAGGCGACAGAACGCCTGTAGTGGCGCAGCGCAGTTCCTCGACATCATCCGCTTCAGGGAACAGGCAGTGGTAGCAAGGGGCCTCGGGCTGACGCAAGTCATAGGTACTGACCTGGCCCGAAAAACGAATCGCCGCACCGGACACCAAAGGTTTGCGCAATGCCACGCAGGCACGGTTGATGGCATGGCGAGTGGCGAAGTTGTCGCAGCAATCCAGCACCAGATCCACTTGCTGAACCCAATGCATCAAGCCCGCCTCGTCCAGACGTTGAACGACAGGCGTGACCTTCACTTCCGGATTGAGCTGCTCGATATGCAGCTTGGCAGATTCAACCTTGTCCCAGCCCAGGCGATCTGTGGTGTGAGCAATCTGACGCTGCAGATTGCTCAGTTCCACCTGGTCATCATCCACCAGAATGATGGAGCCCACACCCGAGGCAGCCAGATAAGCCACCACGGGGGAGCCCAGGCCTCCGGCTCCAACAACCAGAATGCGGGAAGCCAGAATCCGCTCCTGCGCTTCTACCCCGAATTCATCGAGCAGAATATGCCGCGCATAGCGCAGTAATTGCTGATCTTCCACGTCAAGAACCTGTGTTTACGGGTTTACCGGTTCGAGCCCCTTGGGGGTGATTCGGAACCGCTCAACGCTGGGTTGTTGATTCAGGGGACTTTTTTTTTCTGGCGACTCGGACTCTACTTCCTTTTCGCGCTTGGCAGCCGCTTCCTTGGCGGCCGCCACTTTGGCTGGATCATTCTTGATCACAGGACGGCCAGCCAAATGATTCAGCGCTTGCTGCAACTGGAAGTCGTCGTCACCACCGAATTCAAACATCTTGAATTCCGGGCTCATGCCCAGATCAGGCTGTTCTTCTTCGGTAGTTTCGTCCACTTTGCTGTTGACCAGGTGACGCTTCAAGTCCACTTCGCGCGGCAGGCGGAACAGATTGCCCTGGGCGGTGTCATCCACCACCACGTCCGGCTGTACGCCCGTTACCTGAATGGAAGTACCGTTCGGTGTGTAGTACAAGGCCGTCGTCAGTTTCAGGCCCGATTCCTCGGACAGAGGAACCACGCTTTGCACCGAGCCCTTGCCGAAGGTGCGGTTACCGATAATGGTGGCGCGTTTGTGATCTTGCAAAGCACCGGCGACAATTTCCGACGCCGAGGCCGAACCCACGTTCACCAGCACCACGATAGGCACGTTCTTGAGCCAATTCAGTTTCTTCAGAACATCCGCATCCGTATCCAGCTCGCCCAGTACGGACTGCATGGATTTGACGTAGTACTCGCGGTTGGAGGAAGGAATGCGGCCCTTGGTGGAAACCACCAGCGAACCCGAATCCAGGAAGGCGGAAGACACGCCAATGGCGCTTTCCAGCAAGCCACCGGGGTCATTGCGCAGGTCAATTACCAAGCCTTTCGGGGCGCCTGGGCCTTTATGAACTTCGGACAATTGCTTGACCAGATCCGCAGCCGTGCGTTCCTGGAACTGGGCAATGCGTACGTAGGCCACGTCGTCAGCCAGCATCTTGGAGCGCACGCTGCGCACCTTGATGACATCGCGTACCAAGTTGAATTCCAGTGGCTTGTCGCGGCCAGCACGACGTATAGTCAGCTTGATGGAGGTTCTAGGCTCGCCACGCATTTGCTTGACGGCATCGTTCAGGCTCAAATCCTTGGTGGGTTTGCCATTGATGTGCGTAATGATGTCGCCCGCCAGAATACCGGCGCGCGCAGCAGGCGTATCTTCAATGGGCGAGATGACTTTGGGCATCCCGTCCTCGCTGCCGATCTCTATGCCCAGGCCGCCAAAGCCGCCTTGAGTCATGGCTTCCATTTCCTTGAAAGCGTCGGCATCCAGATAGGCCGAGTGCGGATCCAGATCGGTAAACAACCCCTTGATCGCATTATTGACCAGGGCCTGATCCGTCAGGGGCTCCACATACGTGTTCTTGATGGCAGCGAACACATTGGCGAACTGCTGCAGTTCGCGCAAAGGCAATGGCTCGCCGCGTTGAGCGACCGCAGTAATGCCCAGGCTGATCAAAATACCGCCTACAGCACCTGCTGCCACTAGACCAATGCTGCCAATCCTTCGAGTGCTCATGCACATTCCCATTATTTTCAGATTCAAGACGGGGCCACCTCCCGGAGCTGACCCGACCATGCATTATAAGAGTAGCGTAAAGCGTCGACCAGCGTGAACTGGGTTGGAGTCGCTACCCGGCGCAACAAATGCGAGCAAAAGTAAACGCCAGGGGCAAAAGCGGCTCAGGAACCCAGCCAAACCTGCGGATTAATGGGCTTGCCTTGATGGCGCAGCTCAAAGTACAGGCCGGGTTCAACCTGCCCGCCGGTGGCCCCCACCCGCGCAACCGCATCTCCACGTCCCACAATATCGCCTACTTGCTTAAGCGTGCTCTGGTTATAGGCATAGACACTCAAGTAGTCGCGACCATGATCAATAATCAGCAAATTGCCAAAGCCGGTCATCCAGCTGGCGAAAACCACTCGGCCCGGAGCCACCGCACGAACCGTGGTGCCTGCCTGAGCGCGCAACACGATACCGCGCCAAATACCGCCATCCGGACGTTCCGCCCCGAACTTGCCCTGCATTTCGCCGCGTACCGGATAAGGCAAGCCACGTTTCAGACCCTGGAAACCCCCTTCTGGTTCCAAAGCAGGAGCAGATGCCTGCTCCACAGGCTCCTCAACAACCTGCACCTCGCGCACTTTGGGAGCGGCTGGTTTGCTGATCGGTTCGCTAGGCTCCGACGAAGCCTCCAAGCTATCGGACAATAAGCGCTCGTTCGCAGTCGGCGGCGTGTAGGTCAGCGGAGGCCGCGGAATCATGGGTTCTGGCTGTTGTGGCTCGGCAGGCTCCGGTTTGCTGCGTGGCAAGGCTGGAGGCAGCGGTGGTTGCGTAGCACGAGCCCGCTCCAGCAACTCCCGCTCACGTTCAAGACGCGCCTGCTCACGAGCAGCCTGTTCCTGCTTGGCTTTGCGCTGCAATTCTTGCTGACGAGCCAGCTCAGCCTTGCGCGCTTCTTCAGCACGGCGCGCGGCCTCACGTCGGCGTTGTTCTTCGGCGCGACGGGCCAGCTCGGCCTGTCGCGCAATTTCGGTTTCCAGGCCGGAGATCAAATCCCCCAATCGCTTGTCATTACTTTGCAGGTTCGCAGCCTGTCCGCGCTGGCGCTCCAATTCGGCGCTGATGTCAGCCACTACCTTGGCTCGTTTTTCTTTTTGTTCTTGCAGAGCTTCTTTCTGAGCCGCAGCATCCTTGGCCAGTTGCTCCTGCTCTTTCTCACGCGCGGCAACCTGAGTCTGCAAACGGTCCAGTCGCTCTACGGTGCGACGCACCTTATGAACCTGCTCGGTCTGCTGACGCGAGACATAACCCAGGTAATGCAATTCACGGTTAATGGCGTTGGGGTCATCACCCGACAACAGGGCGGACCAGGGCGAGACGCCATTGGCGTATTGCGCGCGCAATTGCTCGGCCAGCTCCTGCTGACGTTGCTCTTTGATCACTTGCTGCTCGCTGATCTGTTTGCCCAGCGCACCGAGTTGCTGGTGCAGTTGTTCTTGCCGCTGCTCGATCTGAGCCAGCGTGCGATCGATATCGGAAATAGCCTGCTCGGATTCGCGCAAGGCATTGGCGGCATCACGACGCGAGCTTTCGCTGGTGTCGATGGTTTTGCGCAGCGATTCGATCTTCTGGCGCAGCTCTGCCTGCTGCTTTTGAGCCTGGGCCTGGCGTGCAGCCAAGTCCGGATCAGCAGCCAGGGCCGGTAAGGTCCAGGCTGCCAGCAACAGGCAAACGCTGTAGCGCCACATTATTTACTGCGCCTTGCCCTGATTGGCCACGGCTTGCATCTGAGCCGCAATTGCTTCCTGGTCGCCCAGGTAGTAATGACGGATAGGACGCAGGTTTTCGTCCAGCTCGTACACCAGAGGCTGGCCGGTAGGAATGTTCAGGTGAACGATGTCCTCGTCGGAAATACCATCCAGGTGCTTGATCAACGCGCGCAGGCTGTTGCCGTGAGCGGTCACCAGCACGCGACGGCCGGAGCGGATGGCAGGGGCAATGGATTCGTCCCAGAAAGGAACCACGCGGGCCACGGTGTCTTGCAGACACTCGGTACGAGGCAGCTGATCGGCGGGCACACGGGCGTAGCGGGCATCAAAACGCGGGTTGCGTGGATCGTCTTCAGCGACAGGATCGGGAGCGATCGCGTAAGCACGACGCCAGACCAGGACTTGATCCTCACCGTACTTTTGTGCGGTTTCGGCTTTATTTAAGCCTTGTAAAGCACCATAATGGCGTTCGTTCAGGCGCCAGCTCAAACCGATGGGGGTGTGCATGGCGTCCATCGAATCCAGGGCGATCCACAGGGTACGGATAGCGCGCTTGAGGACCGAAGCGAAAGCCAGGTCGAACTCAAAACCGTTTTCTTTAAGCAGATCACCGGCCTGCTTTGCCTGTTGACGCCCGGTTTCGGTAAGATCGACATCGGTCCAGCCAGTAAACCGGTTTTCCAGGTTCCACTGGCTTTCGCCGTGCCGCATCAGTACAAGTTTATACATGGTAAAAACAGCCTCGAGGTTGAAAAATTGGCGCCACTCTATAATCGTGTGATCTTGCCCTTTTTTCTTGCTTTTCTTGGTAATCAACAGGATTTAACGTGGACTTCATCTTAAGTCAGAATAACCTTCTAATTTTAGCAATTGCGGTGCTTGCCGGCATTATGCTGTTAATACCCAGCTTTTTCAAAGGCCGTGCGGGACGCGCAGTTTCAAGCTCGGAAGCGGTACAGATGGTAAACCAGAAAGACGCCATTTTGATTGATCTGCGCAGCGCCGATCAGTTCAAGGCCGGGGCAATTGCACAATCTCGCAACATTCCTGCTGCCGACCTTGACGCCAAGGCCGGCACGCTGCCCAAAGACAAGCCCGTCATTCTGGTGTGCGATACCGGTCGCAGCGCCCCGCGCAGCGTCGCCGTCCTGCGCAAGCACGGCATCACCGAAGCCTACACACTGCAAGGCGGTATTCAGGGCTGGCTGCAATCGAGCCTGCCTGTCAAAAAATCGTAAGCTCCCCCTTCTACGAGGCTCTCATGGCAAAAGTCACGATGTACTCCACAATGGTGTGCCCTTATTGTGTGCGCGCTGAAATGCTGCTCAAGCAACGCGGCGTAACTGAAATCAATAAAATCATGATTGATCGCGAACCCGAACAGCGCGCTCTCATGATGGAGCGCACCGGTCGGCGTACCGTTCCCCAAATCTACATTGGCGACACCCATGTAGGTGGCTACGATGATCTGGCCGCTTTGGACCGCGAAGGTGGCCTGCTGCCTCTGCTGGCTGCCTGATTTTTTTTCTAACAATTTTTTTATCCCATAGGATCACCCATGGCCGACCAGAACACCCCAGCCGCTGAACAAGAAGCTCAACAACCCAGCTTCAGCCTGCAGCGCACCTACATCAAAGACCTGTCCATTGAAATGCCCAACGCTCCCCAGATCTTTCTGGAGCAAGAGGCCCCTTCTGTGGAAGTGTCCATCAATGTGGGCGGCCAACGCCTGGCTGACACGGTCTACGAAAGCACCGTCACCGCCACGGTAACCACGCGCATTGGCGACAAGGTCATGTACCTGGTGGAAGCCACTCAAGCCGGTATCTTCGAGGCTGCCAACATCCCTGAAGAACAGCTCGAGCCCCTGCTGGGCATCGTGTGCCCCACCATGCTGTACCCCTACTTGCGCGCTGCCGTGGCTGACGCCATCAACCGCACTTCCCTGCCTGCCCTGCACCTGACTGAAGTGAACTTCCAGTCCCTGTACGAGCAGCGCCTGGCTCAGCAACAAGGTGCCGACCAAGCTGACGGCCAGCCTTTGCAGGCCTGATGATGTCAAACGCGCACACTCCTGTTCGTGTCGCAGTCCTGGGCGCAGGCAGCTGGGGAACGGCGCTGGCCGCCCTGGCCAGCACCCAGGCTCCCACGATGGTGTGGGCGCGCAAGGCATCAACAGCACAGGCTATCGGGCAGGATCATCACAACCCTGCCTACCTGCCCGATGTCGTGCTGCCCGACTCGCTACAAGCCAGCGACAGCCTGCAGCAAGTCATGGAATTTGCCCTGGCTGATGACACCGGCCCTGCCCTGCTGATTCTGGGCGTGCCTGTGCGTGGCCTGGCGCAAACCTGTGTGGATCTGGCGCAGTACCTGCCTGCCACACGCCGCCATCCCGTCCTGCTGGTCTGGACCTGTAAAGGCTTCCATCAGGAAAGCGGCTTGTTACCCCATCAGATTGTGCGTGAAAACCTGCCCGACCATCCCTGGTTAGGCCGTGCCGTGCTCTCTGGTCCCTCGTTCGCCCTGGAGGTCGCCAAAGGCCTGCCCGTTGCGCTGACACTGGCTTGCGAACCTGCTGATATGGCCGGCATTGCCCTTGAGGCCTTGCATGGCAAGCAAGCGCGCCTTTACACCAGCACCGACATGATCGGCGTGGAAGTGGGCGGCGCTGTCAAGAACATCATGGCCATTGCCTGTGGCATTGCCGATGCACTGGGCCTGGGCCACAACGCCCGTGCCGCCCTGATCACCCGAGGCCTGGCTGAAATGCAGCGCCTGGGTGTTGCGCTGGGTGGTCAGGCCGAAACCTTCTCTGGTCTGGCGGGGCTGGGCGATCTAGTCCTGACGGCCACGGGCGAATTGTCCCGTAACCGCCAAGTGGGCCTGGCGCTGGGTGCAGGTGAAAGCCTGGAGAGCATCCTGGCCACCGGCATTACCGCTGAAGGGGTACGCTGTGCCCGTTCGGTTCTGGAAATGGGCCGGGCGCACCAGATTGAATTACCGATTACTGCAGCGGTCTGCCAGATCCTGTTTGAACAGCTGGCCCCGCGCGAAGCTGTCCACGCCTTGCTCACCCGCGAGGCCAAGCAAGAAGGCCACTAATACCTTCCGTCTGCCGTTCTGGCACCTTCTCCACGCTGCCGGATCTGCGGTCAACCGTCTTTTACTCAGAATCAAAACAATGTCATTGCTTGCTCGTTCTCGTGATCTTCTGATCCGCTCCGTCCTGGGGCTGGCCTGCACTGGTTTGCTGGCTCAATCGGCCCTGGCCCAATCCAGCTGGCCCGAGCGTCCCATTCAAATGGTCGTGCCTTTCCCGGCAGGCTCCTCGCCTGACGCCCTGGCCCGTGCCATTTCCGAGCCCCTGTCCCAAGCCTTGGGGCAGACCGTCATTGTTGATAACCGTCCCGGTGCTGGCGGCAATATTGGCACGCGTTTTGTGGCGCACGCCAAACCCGACGGCTACACCTTGCTGCTGACCATCAATGGTCCCATGGTGACCGCCCCCACCCTGTACAAGACCTCGCTGGGATACGACCCGCTGAAAGACTTGCAGGCTATTTCCATGATTGGCACCAGCCCCAATGTGCTGGTCGTTCCGGCCAACTCGCCCGCCAACACGGTGGAAGAGTTCATTGCCCTGGCCAAATCCCGCCCCGGCGAATTGAACTACGGCACGGTTGGCCCCGGCAGCTCGGCCCACCTGGCCATGGCCATGCTGGAACATGCGGTTGATATCAAGCTGGAGCAAATCCCCTACTCGGGCTTCCCACAAATCCTGACCGCCATTATTGGTGGTGACATTGACGCTGCCTTCATGGTGCCCGGTATTGCCATGCCCCAGGTTGAAGCAGGCAAGGTGAAAGCCCTGGCCGTGACGTCCCTGCAGCCCAGCGAATTGCTGCCCGGTCTGGACACCATGGCACAAGCCGGACTGGAAAACTTCGAGGCAATTTCCTGGGACGCCTTCTTTGTGCCCCACAACACCTCGGATGATGTGGTCAAACGCCTGAATCAGGAAATCACCACCATCCTGCAACGCGACGATATCAAGGCCAAGCTCAATGCCTTTTATTTCTCGTCCGAGCCATCAACGCCGCAAGAAATGACGGACAAGATCATTGCCGACAAAGCTCGTTGGGATGAGGTGATTGAACGTCTGAATCTGTCGCTGGAATAAAACCGAAAACTAGATTCCATCAAAACGGCCCTGCAAATTTATCGTTTGCAAGGCCGTTTGCTTAAACACCACCTTCGTAACCCGCTTGTCGCCAAGCATCAAACACACAAATCGCCACAGCGTTAGACAGGTTCAAGCTGCGTTGTCCCGTCAGCATGGGCAAGCGAATCCGCTGCTCGTTAGGAAACAGCGCCAGCTGTTCGGCAGACAAACCGGCGGTTTCGCGGCCGAACACGAACACATCACCCGGCTGAAAACTTTGCTCAGCCAGCAAATGACTGCCACGTGTGGTCAGGGCAAACGCGCGATCAGGCGCAGAGCCCGTCGCCTGCAAGGCTTCTTCCAGGCTGTCATGTACCTTCACCTGCGCCCATTCGTGATAATCCAGCCCGGCACGACGCAGCTTGCTGTCTTCCAGCTCAAAGCCCAAAGGCCGCACCAAGTGCAGGACACAGCCCGTATTGGCCGCCAGTCGAATGACGTTACCTGTGTTGGGAGGGATCTCGGGTGAAACCAGGACGATATGAAACATGAAAAACCTGAAAAGTGCAGAAAAAGCCGCGAACAAGCGACGAAGTATACAGGGCTAGAAGACCTTCAATCGCCAGGGAGCACGAGCAGCAACCAAGGCATAAACAGACTGTGCACCAACCGACCGGCACGCCCGCGCCAGGGCATCCAAGGTGGCTCCGGTGGTCAACACATCATCGACCAGCAACACATCATGCCCCTGCAAGGACTCCCGCACGCTAAAAGCACCCCGCATGGCCTGCCTGCGAGCCTGCCGCCCCAAGGTTTTCTGAGCCTGTTCAGGCCGTGGCTGGGCCACAACGATATGCAGGCGAGCTGACAAACCCAATGAATGCGCCACGCGCCTGGCCAGTACCGCGGCCGGATTGAAGCCCCGACGGTGCAAGGCGCTACGCTGCGAAGGCACGGGTATGACCCGGCAAGCTGCGTTCAGCACAGGCCCATGGCGACGCCATTGCTGCACCATCAGCTCAGCCAGCACCGCGGCCATTTCCAGCCGCCGGGAAATTTTAAACGTATGTATCAACATATCGCCAGGATGTTCATAGTCAAATCCGGCAACCGTCGCTTGCACGGACAATTGCCCTGCTCCGCAATCCGGGCAGGCCAGCAAGGCCAAGGGGGGCAATGCCAGAGCGCAACGTGGACAGCGCAAATCTTCTGCTGGTGTTGCCAGCGCGTGTCGGCAAAAGCGGCACAGCGCGCCGCTTGGCGAACGTAAACCACACAGCACACAAGGTCGTGTCAGCAGTGGAATCCCTACAAGACGATGGCTCGGCTCGCGCCGAAACAGGGGATGCGCCATAATAGATCATTACCTTTCAGAGTCAGGCTGATCCGATCACAGCACATGCCACTGATCCACGCCAGTAACGTCCGCGCAACTATGTCCCAGTTACCTTCTTTGCCAATCAACTCCGCCCACGTCGAGCAGCAATTCAATCGCCGCGCTCCCCTGGATCACGCTCAGTTTCTTTATGGTGAAGTCGCGCAACGGATGTTGTCCCGGCTGGCTTTGGTACGCCTGCAACCCACTCATATTCTGGATGCTGGCTGTGGGGCCAGCCATGCGCTGGAACCTTTGCGTTCCCGCTACCCGGACATGAACTACACCGGTCTGGATCGCAGCGCCAAGCTGCTGGACATCGCCCGCGAGCGTTACCAGTCCAAACCCAGCCTGTGGCAAAAACTGCGCAATCAGCCTACGCCAGCGGCCAACTGGATTCAGGCCGATATGGCCAATAGCGGTCTGCCCGCAGAAAGCCAGGAACTGGTCTGGTCGAACATGGCCCTGCACTGGCACCCTGAACCGCATCGGGTCCTGGCTGAATGGAACCGCCTGTTGAAACCCGAAACGCTGGTCATGTTCTCCTGCCTGGGCCCCGGCTCTTTTGCCGAACTGCGCAGTGCCATGGAGCAAGCGGACCTGGGCACCAGAACGCTGGAGTTCGTGGACATGCACGACTTTGGTGATCTGCTGCTGGAGAACGGTTTTGCTGATCCCGTGATGGATCAGGAAGTCGTGACGCTGACGTATCGCAGTGCTGAAAAACTGCTGGATGATTTACGTCTGCTGGGCGGCAATCCGCACCCTCAACGCAAGGCCAGCCTGAGCACCCTGCCCTGGCGTCAGCGCCTGCTCAATGCGCTGGAAAAACAGCGCCATATGGATGGCACTTTGCATCTGAGCCTGGAAATTGCCTACGGGCACGCCTGGCGCGCCCGTAGCCGTCGCAGTACCCAGGGCGAGGTCAGCGTACCGATCTCCACGATCAGCCGCCGCCCCAAACCCCAGGAATAAACCGCGCTTAGAAGCGGTACTCGGCCTGCAACCAGAAGCGGCGGCCATCTTCCGCGTAGGAATAGGCCCCGCTGGTACCCGAGTCGCGGCGGCGATCGGTCAGGTTATAGACGGCGGCACTCAAGCTCAGGTCTTTTCTGGCACGCCAGCTGGCTCCCAGATCCACCGTGGCAATCGTCCCCATGCTTTCGCTGACGGCACCGCCCTGCCCCCAGGAAATATTGGTTTCCCGGCCCCGTACGCTCAAGGTCGAGAAGGCCGACACCGCTTCATTTGGCGTCCAATCCACCGTCAGACTACCCATATTGCGTGGGGTTGCCACCAAAGGTTGACCTTCGGACTGCGGGTAGCCAAAGCCCAGAATCGTGGCGCTGCCATTACGAACCTTGGAGTCCGTGAAGGTATAGCTGCCGCGCACTTTCCACTGCTCGTTAAAGCGGTAAGCCAAGCCCAACTCCAGACCCTGCACCCGTGCTTCAGTGATATTGAAGTAAGTGCTGTACATGCTGTTGGTATACGGATCCGGTGGCACAGGGCGACCATCGGGGTAGTACAGCTGACGCGAGCCAGTATTGGCAATCTTGTTCTTGTAGCGCGTGTGGAACAAGGTGGCGTTGGCGCTCAAAGGGCCGCCATCGTCAAAATACAGGCCCAGCTCTACGTTGGTGCTGACCTCAGGTTCCAGATCCGGATTACCCCAGGTGTAGGCACCACCACGCTGTGGCAAACCGATTTGCGGATTGCTTTGCATGATGGTCGGGGACTTGAAACCCTTGGCGATCCCGCCTTTCAGCGTCCAGGCATCCGTCGCACTCCAGACACCGTACAAACGGGGAGTCCAGTGACGGCCATAGAACTCGTTGTCGTCCATACGCACGCCGCCGGTCAGGGCGAAGGATGGGCTCAGGCTCCATTCATCTTCCAGGAACAAAGAGTACTCACGCACGGAAGTATCCACGCCCGCACCATTGGGATTGGCATAGTAGCCGTCGGCCTGCAGTTCGCTCTTGCGCCACTGAAAACCGCCTACCAGCATGTGATCAGCCAAAGGCAAAGTCAGCTTGCCATCGATCACGGTATTGCGAATATCAGGGCGAGCGGTTTGCGTTGGGCCATCGCGATAAGCCTGCTCGCGGTTAAGGCTCAATTCGGTATCAAAGCTACCCCAGCGGCCGGTATGCGCCAGCGTATAGCTATCGCGCACGTACTCGTTTTCATTAGCCTTGCCCGTCAATGCCAGGGACTTGCCCGGTGTAGTCCAGAAGTGCTGAGTCGTGCGGCCTGCTTCAAACATGAACTCATGATTGTCATTGGGAGTCGCCCACAAGCGTACCGTGCCGTTTTGGCGTTTGGCGCGCGCAAAGCCATTCAGAACCAGATCTTCCTGACGCTGCTTGTGATAGCCCCAGAACTGCAAGCCCAGACGCCCCGGCACAAGGGGGCCAGACAGGTACAGATCGGCTGAGCCGCTATTTCCTGCCGAACCACTGTCTTGCAAGGTATAGCCCCCTGTCAGTGAGCCGTGCCATTTATCGGCCACTTTGCGTGTCACGATATTGATGACCCCACCCAAAGCCTCGGAGCCGTACAAGGTCGACATGGGGCCTCGCACCACCTCGATACGCTCGATAGCTTCCAGCGGGGGAATCCAGTTCATGTCCAGAGCCTCAGACACGCCCCCCTTCATGGTGATCTGACGCATGTCCTGACGACGACCATCAATCAGAACCAGCACGTGCTCGGACTCCATGCCACGGATCGAAATCGCCCCCTTGTCACCTCCCAGAACACTGACACCCGGCACTTGCCGCAAGGCATCGGCCAAGGACTCGAAGCGTTTCCCCTCCAGCTCCTCACGCGGAATCACTGTGATGGACGCGGGTGCACTTACCACCTCCTGAGCAAAGCCCGATGCCGTCACCGAGATAGCACCCAGCTGTTCAACTTCATTACGCTCCTGAGCCCAAGCAGACATGCACGCCAAGGACAAGGCGGCCAAGGGCCAGCGCAGCCCCGTTTTCATTTTCATCACGGCTTCTTCCCTTATTTATAATACGAACCAAACTCATTTCTATTTGCCACTATCATGAGCCCGGTTTCTGACCGTAGTCTGATGAAAAACATTCTGATTATTGAAGACCATCGGCCTTTATTGAGCCTGCTGGCAAGCCATCTGCAAGGTCAGGGCTACTCCATCCGCACCGCCACCACGGGCCGGATCGGTTTGGCCTTGCTCCAGGAACATAGCTTTGACGCCCTGATCCTGGATCTGGGCCTGCCCGATATGGACGGCATGGAGATTCTGGCGCAGCTGCATCATCCGGATCGCAGCCAGCGCCTGCCCTGCCTGATTCTGAGTGCCCGCGATGCTGTCCACAATCGCATTCAAGGGCTGCGTGGCGGCGCAGATGACTATCTGCTCAAGCCCTTTGATCTGGTGGAACTGGAGGCGCGTCTGAGCGCAATTTTGCGCAGGGCGGTCCCCCATCGCTATCAACAGCTGATGGTCGCCAACCTGCGCTTTGAGCCCGAAGTACGCCAAGCCTGGGTCAATGAACACGCCTTGATGCTGCCCCGGCGCGAAAGCCTGCTGCTGCAGGAGTTGATGCAGGCCAGCCCCCGCCTGCTCGTGAAAGATTATTTGCTGGAGCAGCTGTACAAAAGCCAGACCGACATCAGTCTGAATGCCATCGAAGCCCTGGTTTCCAAGTTGCGCCGTAAATTGCGCGAGCATCATGCACAAGTATGCATAGACACGGTTCGAGGTGTCGGCTACCGTTTGCGCCCGCTATGAAAAAGCGCGCCTTCAGCCTGCGGCGACGGTTGCTTATCATCCTCTTTCCCATGCTAGCGCTGGGATTTCTGGCCTTGGCGCTGTCCTTGTACGATACCCGCGACGAATTGCGCCGTATCAGCTTGTCTTTGCAGGCCGAGGAAATCGCCCACGATTTCCAAACCCATGATTTTCTGGACAAATTGCCGCGCTACTACGCTGACGGTGAAATGTCCTATTCGCTCTACAACGCGCAAGGCGGGCTGCTGCAGATATCAGACAACCTGGATAGTCCCCGGCGTCTTCGTCCTTCCCGGCCCGAAGACGAACTGGCCTTGTTCAAGCTGCCACAGCGTAGTGGCAACATCGTTTCTGTCTCCGTCACCCTGTCCAATGGTGACATTCTGATGGTCGCCAAACGGGATGAACGCGAACGCGAGTTGATCGGTGCCTTGCTACAGGCGCGGATGTGGCGCTCCCTGATGCTTTGGCTGCCCTTCTGTGCCCTGGGCCTGCTCTTGATTACCTGGCTTGTTCACTGGACATTGCGTCCTGTTCGGCAAGCCGCCGAGCTGGCCGCTACCCTGGGGCCGGCACAACCCGAGCTGCGCCTGCCCGTCAGCGAATTGCCCACTGAAATTCGTCCACTGGCACACGCAGTGAACCAGAGTCTGGACCGGCTGATGCAGGCTTATGAGCACGAACAGCACTTGGTCGCTGATGCAGCCCATCAGCTACGCACGCCCTTAGCGGTCATGTCCTTGCGTTTGCAAACAACGGCTCAAGCACAACAAAAAGACTGGGATCTGTTACGCGGGGACATCACCCACCTCCAACGTCTGCTTAGCCAGTGGTTGAGCCTGGCGCGCAAGCAGGAGCAAACCATGGCACTGCCAGACCAGACAGCCCTGGCTCCACTCTGTCGTCGCGCCATGGGCGAGCTCTGGCCGCTTTTCGAGCAGGCAGGCCGCGAGCTGCAGTTTCAGGATGATAGCCAGCAGGACATCGTGCAGGCCTCCGAAATGGATCTGGCCGAAGCCATTGCCAATGCGCTGGACAATGCCCTGACCCATGGCTCCGGCACGGTCACCTTGCATCTGCACCAGCCACAGCCTGGCTTGTGCGCCATCGATATCATTGACCAGGGCCCCGCCCTGGATGAGGGAACGGCAAGCTTGGTCTTTGAACGTTTCCACAAACAGGACAGCGGCAGCCAAGGAGCGGGATTAGGACTGACCATTGTGCGCCAAATCCTGTTGCGCCATGGCGGGCAAGCCTTTTTCCTGCCCGGCTCCCGCTGCACCCTGCGCTTGCTGCTTCCGCTGGATACGCAGGCCCAGGTGGCCTCTGACAAACCAGGCGTTTAGCGTTACACTCGTCCAGTTGGCCTCCCCGGCCAACTACGTTCTCAGGGCGGGGTGCAAGTCCCCACCGGCGGTAATGGCACTAGCCTAGCCCGCGAGCGCCTGGCATTGGTCAGGGACAGCAGACCCGGTGTGATTCCGGGGCCGACGGTATAGTCCGGATAAAGAGAGAACGGGATATCCTCAACCACCTGTACAGGAGTCATCCTGCTATGGGCTTGAGCTATCCTGCTTCCTGCATGCCCTGTTTTTGTTGTCATAAAACAGGAAATCAACATGAACAGTATTACCCCAGCCAATCTTCTGGCTCCCCGTATCGCCTTTATTCAAGCTTGCTGGCACAAGGACATTGTGGATCAGGCCCGTCTGGGTTTTATCGACGAAGTCAAAGCCATGGGCCATGACAGCAGCCTGATCGACTTCTTTGAAGTGGGCGGCGCCTTTGAAATTCCGCTGCATGCACAACGTCTGGCCCAATCGGGACAGTACGCTGCTGTAGTCGCTGCGGGTCTGGTGGTTGATGGCGGCATCTATCGCCACGACTTTGTGGCTACCGCAGTGATTCAAGGTTTGATGCAAGTCCAGCTCAGCACCAACGTGCCCGTGTTTTCGGTCGTGCTGACTCCACACCATTTCCATGATGGCAAAGAGCACCACGATTACTTCCATCGTCACTTTGTGCTCAAGGGCCAGGAAGCGGCCCGTACGTGCCTGGATACCGTGAGCAAGTTGCAGGCGCTGCCTGCGACATCTGTCGCCGCTCTCTAAACGGCAAGGCGGCCTGAAAAGGCCGCCTTCAATCCCGATCCTTCGGGCTGCGTTAACTCGTAACGCCAACACTGGCCGAGGTTCTTCGGCCATGCATCTGGTAACTACTGTATCAAGACTGGTTACGCTTGCGCGACGAGTCTATACCCAGCTGTTTGAGCTTGCGGTACAAGTGGGTGCGCTCCAGACCAGTACGCTCCGACACGCGTGTCATGCTGTGATTTTCGCGACGCAGATGATATTCAAAATAAATGCGCTCGAACTCGTCACGGGCTTCACGCAATGGCAGATCCAACGAGATACTGCCTAGCTGGGACTCATCCTGCTCCACTTCAGGCACGGCCATGGCTGGCGCCATGCCGGGAACCATGCTGGCTGTTTCGGGGCGGCGATCACCACCCTGAACCACTGGGCGGGCAGCGGCTGCCAGCGCCTTGGGCGCAACGGTACGCTCCAGACCGGAGGCGACGGTCTTGAGCAGGCGCTGCATGGTGATGGGTTTTTCCAGGAAGTCCACCGCACCAATACGGGTTGCTTCCACCGCGGTATCCACCGTGGCGTGGCCACTCATCATGACCACTGGCATATCCAGCAAGCCTTGGGAGGCCCACTCCTTGAGCAGGCTGACACCGTCAGTGTCTGGCATCCAGATATCCAGCAAGACCAGATCGGGGCGGCCCCGCAAGCGTGCCTCGCGAGCCTGGGCGGCATTCTCTGCCAATTGCACGGTGTGCCCTTCGTCGTAAAGAATTTCCGACAAAAGTTCCCGAATGCCGATTTCGTCATCAACTACCAGAATTCTGGCCATAAAACGTCACCTACGTGATTTTTACGCATTATCGTTTGCTCGCCGCCCAGAGTCCAGACGAATATGCTGGCCAGCAAGCCGGGTAAAGAGGATGGAAATGCGAGCCCCCCCCTCACGACGATTGGAAACATCGATTCTGCCGCCGTGCTCCTCGATGATTTTCTTAACTATAGCAAGTCCCAGACCCGTGCCGGTGGGCTTGGTGGTTACGTAAGGTTCAAAAACGCGCACCAGCATCTGGGGATCAAAACCAGGCCCGTTATCCGAGACCACAAAACTGACCGCATCAGAAGAATCGGAACCTTCTACGCCCGCAATCATGGTTTTAACAAATACATGCGCCTGGTCAAGTGATTGATCCTGGGCCGCCGCTTCACGAGCATTGGCCAGCAGATTATGGATAACCTGACGCAGCTGCGTCGGATCCCCTTGCACCATGGGCAGATCAGGGTCCAGCTCCACATCAATCGCCACACTATAGCCATCGTCCCGGACCATGCCTTCTTCCGGGTCCCAACCATATAAAGTCAGTACTTCGGTAATCAGCTCATTCAGATTCAGCGCTTGCATCTGAGTAGCAGGTTTACGGGCATACTCCCGGAAATCTTCCACCATCTTTTTCAGCGAACTCACCTGATTGACGATGGTATTGGTATAGCGCAGCAACATGGCAGCATGGACTTCATCCAGCTGCGACTCCAGTTTCATGGCCAGACGTTCGGCGGACAACTGAATAGGCGTTAATGGGTTCTTGATCTCGTGTGCCAGGCGTCGGGCCACCTCGCTCCAGGCCACCAGACGGCTGGCGGAAATCACGTCGGTAATATCGTCAAACACCACCAGATAGCCGGTTGGCTGACCATCTACACGCAACAAGGTACCACGGGCCAAAACGGTGACGATAGTATCACGCGCTTCATTACCTTCTTGCATTTCCAATTCAAACTGCTGCTGCCAATAAGGATGGTCCGAGCCCATAGCCTGATGCGTGGAAAAGGCTTCACGTATCACCGAGGCAAAGGTCATGGCCCCTTCCAGCGTTTCCAACGGGCGACCTTTAATCGAACGCAGATCCACCTGCAAGATACGCTGCGCCCCTTGGTTGAACATGGTGACGCGGAACATCTCATCAAAAGCCAGCACACCACTGGACAGGTTGCTGAGCACCGACTCCAGGTACATATTGGAGCGCTCCAGCTGCAGACGATTTTTCTCGACCATGCGGCGCGCTTCATCCAGCTGTCGGGTCATGGCATTGAAAGAGCGCGTCAACTGGCCAACTTCATCCTTGGCGGGCGGCTCAGGCAAAGCCCGATAGTCCCCCACCCCTACCGCCTGCGTCCCCGCAGCCAATGTCAGCAAAGGACGCGTCAGGCGACGAGACAAAGCCAGGGCAGCCGCCACAGCCGTAAACACCGCCAGAATCAAGGCCAGCGTCAGCGTAATACCGTAGAGCTTGCGCAAGCCCTGACGAGACAAGGCCAGCTCCTGATAGTCCCGGAAACCTTGCTGCACCTGGTTGGCATTGCGTGCAATCTTGTCCGGCACAGGCTGAATGACCTGCAGCCAGCGCGAGTCTGCCGTACCACTCAAGGTTGCTGCAAAGCGATTGGGATCGGCCAATGGTAGAACCGTGCGCAGACGCAAACCTGTGGACTCTGCGGGAACCCCGCCTTCGTCCAGGCCGTTGTCGTGAACAGGCGCATCATCATCCACCTCGGCAGCCGAATAGCGGCCTGCAATACGCAGCTGATTCATCACGCTGGACGGCGGCATATCAGGCAGCAGCGTGTCGTAGCGGCCCGAGGAAAAGGCAATCAGACGACCATTGCCCGAAAACACCATTGCCTCCGTCACCCCGCTGTTTTCACGCAAGGAGATCAGCAAGCTGCTGTACTGCGCGCTGTCCGCCTTGTTCAGCGCCGACACCATTTCATTGGCACGACCTTCCAGCTCATTGAGCTGCGAATCCAGGGCGGCGCGGCCCAGGCTCAAGCCCGATTCCAGTGCCGTATCCACCCGCACGTTGAACCAGGACTCGATCGAGCGCGACATGAACTGCACTGAAAGCAGATAAATCAGCGCCCCCGGAATAATGCCAATCAAAGTGAAGTAAAAGGCAAAGCGCGCCGTCATGCGGGCACCAAACTGACGCCGACGTATTTGCCTGAACAGACGAATCGTCAGCAACAGCACCCAGGAAATCAGCGTGGCGGCCAGTACACCGTTGAGCACCAGCAGCAAGTCATACTGCTGCGCGTAGCGCGAGGCGTTGCCCGTAGACCAGACAAGAAGCGAAAACAGCGCCAACGCGCTGACACCCGCTCCAAACAGAGCGGTGCGCAAGATCCAACGTATCAAGGTTGGGGCTCGTCGACGGAGACGGAAAAGGAAAAGGTTTTCCATGGAGTAGCCAGTGTCCAGGCAGAACTATTGATGGCGTCCACTTGAAACGGACGGGCCAGCAAAGAGGTATCCAGGCGCAGACGCACACGACCCTGGTATTCCTGGTCGCGGTCCAGATCAGCCACATACGCCACGGCCCAGCCGCGGATATGCCGCAGCATGGCCAGTGCGTCATTCATGGAGGATTCGGGTAAAGACAGGTCACCCGTGCCCACGCGCCACTGACGGGTCAGGGCGTTGTACACAACCCGCCAGGTTTGTTGTTCTTTAACAACGTTTTTATCAAACCAATACCAGCGGGGCTGCGCCAACTCCACTTCAACCGTGAAATACAGCGGTACCCCTTTCTCGGCAGCAGTGCGCAATTCCGGACTTAACTCGAACTCGACATCCGCATCGATATACAGTTTTTCGTCCCGAATATGGGGCTCGACCTTGACGACCCGCTCTCCCGACGTAGCGACCGGCACAATGGTATTGGCCGAGCTTAGCGCGCAGTTGAAAATCAGCAGAAAAGACAGAAAAACGCGCCACATCGTGATTAACCGCAAAAAGGACAAAGTCAGAGCCCTAATTGTGACAAGTCAAACCGGGCGCGTAAATAAGGCGTAGAAAAAACCGTCGCCATCTGCCAGCGATCGTCCCGCAACGCCGGGCAAAATCTGGCCAGGAGAGTCCAAAAGCTGCGCCTCGGGGTGACGGGCCAAAAACGCCTCAACCTGTTGTTCCCCTTCAGCTGGGAAAATCGAGCAGGTCGAATACAGGAAATGCCCGCCGGGCCGCAATGTGGACCACAAGGCATCCAGTATAGAGCTTTGCAAACGCGCGGTATCAGCAATGTCCGACTCGCGGCGCAACCAGCGAATATCGGGGTGACGACGCACAATACCCGAGGCGGTACAAGGCACATCCGCCAGGATGGCGTCAAAGGGCTGACCATCCCACCACTGAGCAGGACGAGCCGCATCGCCCCGTTTCAATTGAACTTTGTCGCTGGCTAGGCCCAGACGACGCAGGTTATGACCTACGCGCTCCAGACGCTCGCCGTCCGAATCCAGGGCCAACAAGGAAACATCCGCCTGCTCCAGCAAATGAGCGGTCTTGCCACCTGGGGCCGCGCACGCATCCAGCACGCGCATGCCATCCTTGACCGGCAAAAGCAGACCGGCTTGCTGAGCCGACCAGTCCTGCACCGACCACCAGCCCAGATCAAACCCAGGAATCGCCTGAACCGGCATGGCCTTGTCCAAGGTAACGGCACCCGTGCCGGGGCTGCTGGACGCAATACCGGCTTCCGTCAGCACCGCCTGCAAGCGCTCCACCGAGCAACGACGCTGATTCACGCGCAAGGTCAAAGGACCGGGGCGATTGGCCGCTTGCAACAGCGCTTCCCAATCACGCGGGTAAGCACGGCGCAACTCCTTGACCCACCAGCCGGGGTGATTCCAGCGTGCTTCAGGGCGGCTCTCCACCTGAGACAGGATCATCTTGCGCTCGCGTGTAAAGCGACGCAGCACCCCGTTCACCAAGCCCTTGGACAGACGCAGCGCAGCCTGGCTATCAGCCGCACGCACAGCCTGATCCACCACCGTATGCACGGCATAGACCGGCACATCCGGGCGATCCTCAAAAGCCTTGGCATCCTCTTGCACACGCATGGCTGTATCCAGCAAGGCCAGCGACACCATCAGCAAGGCATCCAGCCAGGTATTGCTGGGCTGGCGTGGCACCAGCGTGATACGAATCTGACGGGCATGGCCCAGGCGGCGCAAAACATGGAAGCTGACAGACTGCACCGCCGCACGGGCTGGCGCTGGCGTTGCAGCCAGGCTTTCAGTCAGGGACTTGCCTGCCAGTACGCCTTCAATATTGCGCGCACTCAGCAACATGACTTCAGACAGGGGCAAAGAGGGAGAAAGATGGGCGTCGGACACAGAACAACCGCTAGAAAAGAAAAATATGACTGCGACTGTAGCACTATTTGCCGCATAAACCGGGCTCAAACGCACAAGATACGCACGCATCCGGGCATGGGACGGTAAAATCAAGCCTATTTCCCAATTTCGAGCCCTCAAGCTCCAGAAGGACCCTCTATGAGCGCCCCCAAAGTCGGATTCGTGAGCCTGGGTTGTCCCAAGGCCCTGGTCGATTCCGAACGAATTCTTACCCAGCTGCGTACCGACGGCTATCAGATCACCCCCAGCTACGACAATGCGGATGTGGTGGTGGTCAATACCTGTGGCTTTATCGACAGCGCCAAGGCTGAATCGCTGGAAGCGATCGGCGAGGCACTGGCTGAGAACGGCCGTGTCATTGTCACCGGTTGTATGGGTGTGGACGAAGGATTGATTCGCGACGTACACCCCTCGGTGCTGTCCGTCAGCGGCCCCCAGCAATACGAGCAGGTACTGCGCGCCGTGCGTGAAGCCGCCCCGCCCTCGCTGGACCACAATCCCTACATTGATCTGGTACCGCCACAAGGCATCAAGCTGACCCCGCGTCACTACGCCTACCTGAAGATTTCCGAAGGCTGTAACCACAGCTGCAGCTTCTGTATTATCCCGTCCATGCGCGGCAAGCTCGTCAGCCGCCCTGTCGGCGACGTGCTGGGCGAAGCCGAGCGTCTAGTCAAGGCTGGCGTCAAAGAGCTGTTGGTGATCTCGCAGGACACCAGCGCCTACGGCGTAGACATCCGCCAGCGTACGGGCTTCTGGAATGGCCGCCCCGTCAAGTCCAGCATGCTGGACTTAAGCGCCGCCCTGTCCGAGCTGGGTGCCTGGGTGCGTCTGCACTACGTCTACCCCTACCCGCATGTGGACAACATCATTCCCCTGATGGCCGAGGGCAAAGTGCTGCCGTACCTGGATATCCCCTTCCAGCACGCCAGCCCTTCGGTGCTACGTTCCATGAAGCGCCCTGCGTTTGAAGATCGCACCCTGTCACGTATCAAGCAATGGCGTCAGGACTGCCCGGATCTGACCATCCGCTCCACCTTCATCGTGGGCTTCCCCGGTGAAACCGAGGAAGACTTCCAATACCTGCTGGACTGGATGACCGAGGCCCAACTGGATCGCGTTGGCTGTTTCCAGTATTCCCCCGTGGAAGGCGCCCCCGCCAACAAACTCGACGGCATCGTCCCTGACGAAGTCAAGCAAGAGCGCTGGGAACGCTTCATGGAACATCAGCAAGCCATCTCCACCGCTCGCCTGGCTGCCAAAGTGGGCCGCGAAATGGACGTGCTGATTGATGAGATCGACGAAGACGGCGATGCCGTTGGCCGCTCCAGCGCCGACGCCCCGGAAATTGACGGCAACGTCTTCATCACCAGCGAACAAAAACTGGAACCCGGTCAAATGGTGCGCGTGCGTATTACAGATTCCAGTGAATATGACTTGTTTGGAGAACAGATCTAAGCACTGGCTAGTCCTGATAGCCTGATCAAGCCAGTGGGGTCACAATGACCACACTGGCTTTTATACGCAAGCCCCTCATTAACTTCCCTGCTCACCTGCTCTGCTGCCTATCCCTTCTCATTCAGGCATAGGCGGCCCGGCACATTACCCAAGGATCTTTCATGCCTGTCTACCAATTAGATCAACACGCCCCACAAATCGACGACAGCAGCTTTGTTGCCGCAGAGGCCACCCTGATTGGCAAGGTCGTATTGAAAGAGAAAAGCAGTGTCTGGCCCGGTGCCGTTATCCGTGGCGACAACGAAACCATTACCGTGGGTGTAGGCTCCAACGTGCAAGAAGGCGCAGTACTGCACACCGATCCAGGCTACCCGCTGGATATTGGCGACCATGTCACCATCGGCCACCAAGCCATGCTGCACGGCTGTACCATCGGTGAAGGCGCGTTGATCGGTATCCAGGCGGTCGTGCTGAACGGTGCCGTCATCGGTCGCGATAGCCTGGTTGGTGCTGGCGCATTGGTCACGGAAGGCAAAGTCTTCCCGGAACGCAGCCTGATCATCGGATCGCCTGCCAAAGCCGTGCGTACCCTGAGCGATGAAGACATTGCCAAGCTACGCCAAAACGCCAGTGTTTACGCCGAACGCGGTGGCCACTACAAAACGGCTTTGAAACGCATAGACTAAGCACTTCTTTTCAACTTGCATTTAACTGGAAAGACCTATGGCCAAAACCATTCTTGTCACTGGCGGTACCGGCTTTATCGGCTCTCACACCTGTGTGGAGTTGATTGCACACGGTTATCAGGTTCTGATCCTGGACAACTTGAGCAATAGCCAAAAAAGTGTCTTGGATGCCATCGAGAAAATTACGGGTACTCAAACCGGTTTCATCGAAGGCGATATCCGGGATCGAGCCTTGCTCGACACGATTTTTCAGCAACACACAATTGCGGCAGTCATTCATTTTGCGGGTTTGAAAGCGGTGGGCGAGTCGGTCGCCCAACCACTCAAGTACTACGACAACAACATCACTGGTACGCTGACTCTGTTGCAAGCCATGCAGCAGGCCAATGTGCGCACCCTGGTGTTCTCGTCTTCTGCTACCGTCTATGGCGATCCCCAACAGCTTCCCATTCCAGAGACACACCCACTGTCCGCAACCAATACCTATGGCCACACCAAGCTGGTGCTGGAACAAGCAATGGGTAACCTCTACCAAAGCGAATCGGGCTGGCGCATTGGCCTGCTACGTTACTTCAATCCAGTAGGCGCTCACGAGTCCGGACTGATTGGTGAAGCCCCCCAAGGCATTCCTAATAATCTGATGCCCTATATCGCGCAAGTTGCGACTGGACAACGTGAACAAGTACAGGTTTTCGGCCACGACTATGACACAGCAGACGGCACTGGCGTGCGGGACTACATCCATGTCACTGATCTGGCTGAAGGCCATGTTGCCGCCTTGGAATACCTGGAAACCAAGGATAGCGAGCTGCTGACTGTCAACTTGGGGACAGGCCAGGGCTATTCCGTTCTCGAGATGATTGCAGCCTTCGCCCACAGCTGTGGACACTCTATCCCCTACTCGCTCGTCCCTCGCCGTCCCGGCGACATCGCTGCTTGCTGGGCCGATACCCAGAAAGCCCGCGAAACACTGGGTTGGGAAGCCAAAAAAGGCATCCAGGAAATGTGCGACGACGCCTGGCGCTGGCAATCCGGCCAGTCCTGATCTCTTCCCTCCTGCCATCGCCGTTGGCGATGGCACGTTGACAGATGATTGATTTGCAAGGAAGAAAACGGGTCCTAGAATGAAGGCGTCAATCTAAAAACCACCTTCAGAGACAGATCCCTATGAAAACCTACCGCATCGGTCAGATCGTCCCCAGCTCCAACACCACCATGGAAACCGAGATTCCTGCCATGTTGCAGGCTCGTTACGCCGAGTTCCCTGAGGAGCGCTTCACCTTCCACTCCTCGCGCATGCGCATGATGCACGTGAACCCCGAAGAGCTGAAAGCCATGGATATCGCCAGCGACCGCTGCGCAGTTGAACTGAGCGACGCCCGTATGAGCGTGATGGCCTACGCTTGCCTGGTTGCCATCATGGCCCAAGGCGACGGCTACCACCGCGTCTCGCAAGCCCGTCTGCAAAACACCGTTAAAGAAAACGGCGTGGAAATTCCTGTGCTGAGCTCGGCCGGTGCCCTGGTCGATACGCTGAAAGAATTCGGCTACAAGAAAGTCTCCATCATCACCCCTTACATGAAACCGCTGACCAAGCGCGTGGCTGACTACATCGAAGCTGAAGGCATCGAAGTTCAAGACTCCATCAGCCTGGAAGTGTCGGACAACCTGGAAGTGGGCCTGCTGAACCCGGAAAACCTGCTGGAGCACGTCAAACGCCTGAACCACGACGGCGTGGACGCAGTTATTCTGTCCGCTTGCGTGCAGATGCCTTCCCTGCCTGCTATCCAGCGCGCCCAAGACCAGATCGGCAAACCCGTTCTGTCCGCCGCTGTTTGCACCGTGTACCAAATGCTCAAGACCCTGGGTCTGGAAACCCGCGTTCCTAACGCTGGCCACATCCTGTCTGGCGCCAAACCACAAGCCTGATCGAACAGGTTTAGCTGTACAAAGCCCTGCCGACATACAGTCGGCGGGGCTTTTTTTATGCTTAGACGTCCTCAATGCGCGCCGTAAAAACCGCAGTTGTAGCGGCTCATAAACAAACGCCAAGCCATGGACGGTCGTTCGCCCTCGATACAGGCTGATAACACCCTCTACTACTACATCCGTATGGATCTATGGCGTAGACACGACACGAAATAGCCATAGAGCTTAGAGCGATGACTCTCTCCGCTGCCACCGTCAGCCCAGATGCAGATAATCAAAAAAAAGCGATATGATGCCTGCATGAAACTGGACCTTCTAACCCTCAAACTGTTTGTCCGCATCCTGGAAGAAGGCACGATCAGCCAAGCGGCAGAGCGTGAGCATATTGCTGCCGCCGCGGTCAGCCGCCGGATTGCGGATCTGGAACAGTCTCTGAACACCACCTTGCTGCTGCGTACGAACAAAGGTGTCAGCCCAACTGCGGCGGGCCTGGAGCTGCTGTACCGCTCACGTGCCTTGCTCAACAGTGCGCAAGAGATCGAGACGCGCCTTCAAGCGTTTTCGCAAGGCCAACAAGGGCTGGTACATATCCTGGCCAATACATCGGCCATCTCTCAGTTTCTGGCCGAGCCACTGGGCGAATTTGGACGTCTGCACCCCGCTATTCCCCTGCAACTGGAAGAACAGACCAGCCTGGACATTATTCGGGCTCTGGCAGAGGGCAAAGCCGACCTGGGTGTCTTTACCCGCCTGCCTTACGCAGCCGATATCGAAGCTTACCCATTTCGCAGTGACAAGCTGGTCGTGCTGGTGCCTATCAATCACCCCTTGGCTCAGCATGACAAAGTCCGTTTCGAGCAAACGCTGGAGCATGAGCAGATCACGCTGCTAACGGGCACGCAGCTGCATTACCAGATCACCAAAATCGCCATGGAAGCCAACCGCTCGGTGCGTATCCGCACCGAGGTTTCTGGCTACGACGCCATGTGCTTATTGATCAATGCAGGCATGGGTATAGGCATCTTGCCGCGCAAGAGCGCCAGCATTTATCAGATCCCCAATACCCGTATGATTGAGCTGGACGAAGAATGGAGCCAGCGAGAAATTCTGATCGGTGTGCGCCGCCGCAGTGACCTGCAACCGAGCGCAGAAAGCTTGCTGAGCTTCCTGCTCGAGAGCGGCGCTTAAGAAAGCCGACCTTAGCCGGTGCTACGGCCAAGGTCATATCGTCTAATAAGCAGGCCCGGCCTTTACAACATAACTGAGGCGGAGCAGCTATCCGCAAGACGCCTGGCGATCAAACCAGCGTTAGTAAGCTGCGCCGGGCTGAGCAACGGGCACCTCAACCTCGTCCTTGAATTGACCCAACAAAGCCGTTGCCGCCTGCCGCAATAACACCGCGTCCACGCCTACGGCCACAAACAAGGCCCCCAAGGACAAATAGTGATGCGCTGCCTCGACATTGGCCTGCAAGATTCCGGGAGCCTTACCCGCCTTGCTGATACGCACAATCGCATCCTCAATCGCTGACAAAACGTCTGGATGCCCTGGTTCGGTCAAATACCCCATACTGGCCGCCAAATCCGCCGGGCCGATGAAAATACCGTCCACGCCCTCCACCGCCAGAATCTCGTCCAGATGATCCAGTGCCTCGCGAGTTTCCACCTGACAAATCACGCACATTTCCTGATTGGCCCGCGCCACATAGTCCGTGGTCGCCCCCCAGCGAGCAGCACGTGCCAAGGCTGCACCCACCCCTCGAATGCCATGCGGAGGATACCGTGTCGCGGCAACAGCCGCTTTGGCCTGCTCCGCGTTTTGCACCATGGGAATTAAAAGGTTCTGAGCCCCCATATCCAGCAGCAGCTTGATCTGCACAGGGTCATTCCAGCTGGGACGCACAATCGGCGCAATAGGATGGGCCGATACGGCCTGCAACTGCGCCAACAAAGTCTGTACCGTATTGGGAACATGCTCGCCATCCAGCAAGATCCAGTCATAGCCCAGGCCTGCACAGAGATCCGCCACATACGGGCTGGCCAAGCCATGCCACAAACCAATCTGGGACTTGCCCTGCCGCAAAGCCTGCTTGAATGCATTTACCGGGTGCTTCATGTCCTCTCCTTGTCATGTGCTTAGGCGTCAAACAAGTAGTGTAAAGCGCACAAGGTAGAAGTGAGCACAGGGCCTGATTGTTTTGTCTCTGAGCATACCCATGCAGAACCAGCAGACAAGAGTAGGCAACAGAAACGGCCCACTCAATGGGCCGTTCTTCTTGATGCAATGGCAGACGTAATTACAAGGCCTGACCAACCTCTTTCACCAACTCCCCAAAGCGGGGTGTAGTGCGATCTCGCGGACGTGGCAGGTCTACCTCTATCCGGGCGCTGACACCAGCCGGGCTGCCACCCAGAACGATAATGGTATCGGCCAAAAAGACCGCTTCGTCAATGTCGTGCGTCACAAACAGAACCGCTGCCGAACTACGCTGCCACACTTGAACCAGCTCATCCTGCAAGGCCTGACGAGTCAAGGCATCCACGGCAGAAAAAGGTTCATCCATCAACAACAAATCCGGCTGCACAGCCAAGGCGCGGGCAATGCCAACACGCTGTACCTGACCACCCGACAGTTGATGCGGCCAGCGGTCTTTCAGATGCGCCAAACCCACCTGATTCAAGGCGGCATCCACACGCTGATCACGCTCTTCACGCGATAAGCCCAACCCTTCCAGACCATAAGCCACGTTGGAAGCAATACGTCGCCAAGGCAACAGACGACTGTCCTGAAACACGAAGGCATTGGCACGACGGCCAGGACTATCTTGCAGGTTGGAACGCAGATGTCCGAAGCTAGGCTGGCTCAAACCGGCTGCCGCACGCAACAAGGTGCTCTTGCCTACACCCGAACCACCTACAATCGCCACAAAATGCCCTGCCTGAACTTCCAGATTCACATCGCGGATCACAGGTGCAGGCGCACCGGGGTACTGAAAACCAAACCCCTGGAACTGAATCAAGGCTGCCACTGAAGTACCCATTTGTTGAAAGCCAGAAAAAGCATGTCGCACAAGGTGTAGACCACCGAGATGATCAACATATAGACCACCACCGCATCGTAAGCACCCACACCCGCAGCGGCATTCATTTCCTGACCCATGCCAGGCACACCCAGCAACTCGGCTGCAATCAGCGTCATCCAGGCTTGACCGATACCGGCACGCACACCGCTCAACAAGCCGGGGCTGATCGCTGGCAAAACCACCGTCCAGGCGCGAGCGAAATAGGAGTTATGTCCGAAAGCCGCAGCCAGCTCGTAATAGCGAGGGTCTACCGAGCGCACCGCACTGTAAGTAGCAAAGTAATTCAGCCAGAACACACCGATTGCAATCACAAAGGCTGCGCCAGTATGGCTGACCTTGAACCAGGCAATCGCAAACACCACCCACGCCAAGGGCGGGATAGGACGCAGCAAGCGAACCAAGTAAGCTTGCAGCAAATCAAAGCGATGGATCGTTGCCGCCGCCAGACCAAAAGCAATACCCAGGAAAGTGCCGATGCCCAAGCCCCAGAAATAATGCACCAGACTGGACTGAGCAGCCGGCCAAAGACGACCGGCTTCAATCTCCTGGAACAAAGCCGAGGGCAAGCTCAATGGATCAGGCAGCGTACCGCGCGGAGCCCAGCCATAGACATAAGCCAGGCGCCACACCAGGATAAACAAGGCCAGACCGGCTACGCCGTAAACAATCCGCTCCAGACCGCGACGCCACAAGGCATCAACCAGAGCACCCGCAGTTGGGGCTGCTGCGGCGGGCAAACTTGCTTGTTTCGCAACGCTCATTACGGTGCTGCCTTTTCATAAAAGCGAACGTCAAACAGGCTTTGAACATCATCCAGCTTGGTAGCCAGCGTGCCTAAAGAAACCTGGAAATCCTGCAGCTGAACCGTGCCATCAATAATCTTGTGAGGATCAGGCTGGAACTGATCACGCGAGCGCTCGATAGCGGCTTGCACAATCTCTTTAGGCAAGCGACCACCGCCTACATACTTCTGCACATAAGGCGTTGCCTTGGCTGGCTCGTCGCGCAACATGGCAGTGGCACGCAGGTGAGCATTCACCAAATGCTGAACCAGATCAGGATTGGATTTGATCAAGCCTTCACGCACCAGCAGTACCGAGCCGGGCTCATTGGGGAACAACTCCCCACCGTGAGCCACAATCTTGGCATCGGGCTGGCGCTGCAGAATTTGGCTAACCGTAGGTTCCAGAATGGCGGCGGCATCAACAGCATGGTTGCTCAAGGCCTGTTGAATCTGGGCCTCGCCCTGGTAGATCACCTCGACCACATTCGGGTCTACTTTCAGCATATTGCGCAGCCAGTACTGCAAGGCAGCCTCTGGCACAGCGCCTTTGGGGTAGCTGGCAACCTTGGGCTTGTGACCCTTCTCTTGGGTGAACTTGGCGACAGCCGCTGCGAAATCAGGCTTGTCGGCATCAAGATAAGCAGCCAGATCACCAATAGCGACCACACTGACCTGTTCCACAATATTGGAGGCGACAACTTTGACGTCGGCCTCTTTAGCCTTGGCCACCAAGGCGGGGCCAATACCGACATAGGCAACATCCAGCTGACCGGCGATCAAGGCCTGAGTCAGCGCCGGACCGCTTTGAAACTGAACCAGCTTGGGTTCCGCTTGTCCCTCTGGCAATAAGTCACCAGACCCTAAGCCCACGAACAATTGAGCGGCAGGCATGATGGGCAAATAGCCGATCTCCAGCGCTTGCTCGGCAGCCTGTGCGGAGAAGGAGACGGATAGAGCAAGAAGGCCAGGGGCTAAATAACGGGAAAACATAACGATCTCGTGAAACAGGCGAAAACTGAAGCTTAAACCTGTTGGGGAGACGCATCTTTATTTGCTTATAACCAGAAACAATAAAAACTCAATTCTTTACGCAATCTCTTTCCCTACCTATCCGAAAGAGGCTGCCCCCCATCATGACAAGAGCCTCAACGAGACAGCAAGCGGTGCCCTTCCTGCACAAACAACTGTCCCAAAGACATCGAACCGTAGACATTGAGATGGTTATTGTCGAAATACGCCATGCGTCCCGCATAACGACCTTGTTCGGAGAGCTTTTTCGCTACAGGTCCTAACTCAACCCAATGTACATTCGGGATTCGATCAACAATCTGCTTGATCCTGACATTGGCGAAATCGGCCTTTCCTCCCGATTCCCTTTCGATATGCAACCCTAAGCGATCAAAAAGCTCCAAACGAATAGGGGACACAGGCAACTCCGGTACATCCGACAAGACATAAATGGGAGTCGTTTGAGCCATGCTGCGCAAGGTCTGCTCCAGTTTGGACAAATAAGCGGGGTCAGCAAGCTCTGGCTCATCACCTAATTGATAAGACCAAAACGAGGTAAACACGACAGCGTCATACTGCTGATAAGCATTTACCACATACTCCTTGAGATTCTTGCAGGGTTCGCGCGAAGACTCAGGCAACACATTTTCACTGAAGCCAAAAACCGGAGAGCAAGAGCTAGCTGTTACCACATAAGCCTGCCAGCCCTCATGACGCCCAACCTCATCTATAAACGAATTCAAAGCCGCTGCATGAGAATCCCCTGTCACCAAGACTCGGCGCGAACTATCCGGACTCCCCCGCAAACACCGCTTATCAAAATTCCCATGACAGACATCTGTCCCATAATTCAAAAGAGCAGGATCAAAATCCAAAGAAGGCTTGACTGCCTTCAGACCAGCCCCCAGCATGATTAGCAGTAAAGCCGGGGCTAGAAACAAGAGCAGAAAAGCTTTTGTAAAATTGATACTCAGACGCTTGCAAGGCAACTCCACAAATCGGTAAGTCAAATAGGCCAAGGCAAATATAGAGGGAACAGCAACCAGCATCCAACTAGTGGGCAGACCATAAGCCCCATAGACGTATCGTAAGTAGGCCAACACAGGCCAATGCCAAAGGTACAGGGAATAGGAAATCAGCCCTATAGCAACCATCCAAGGCATCTGAAAAAACCGCATGACCAGGCCACCAAGCGCCTGCTCTGACCGGCCACCGTAAATGAACAAGCCTGCCCCAAAACATGGCAAGAGAGCATTCAAGCCTGGGAACAGGGAGTGCTTATCCAACACCAGCAAGCCACTGACAATCAGCACCACACCTGTCAACTGAAGTAAATGACATCCCAACCGATGAGCATACGTAGGCAAAAAAGCGAACAGAGCTCCCACCAGCAGTTCGCTAAAGCGCAAGCGCAGCAGAAAGTAGACAGAGTCTCCGGCCTTGGAAGACAAAAGATAAAACTGACTATACGCAAAGCCAAGCGCTACGACACAGGCCACAACGCTGGCAAGCACCGCATCCTGGTTTTCTTTTTTATATTTAGAAAAAAGCTTGAAGAAAATAATAAAAACAACAGGCCAAATAAAATAAAACTGCTCTTCTATTGACAATGACCAGATATGCAACAAGGGTTTTTCATCTGATGAAATATCAAAATACCCACCATCTTTTGAAAAAAACCTGTTAGCCAAAAAAAAAGAAGAATAAAAAAAAGATAGGAACAGCTGATCAAAGTCTTCTGGGATAAAAAAAACAAACCCAAATAACAATGAAAAAAACAGAATAATATAAAGAGGAGGAAGAATTCTTCGGATCCTTCTTTTATAGAATTCAGCGAAGAAAAAATCACCAACCATTACTTCATTCTTTATGATCTGGCTGATCAAGAAACCAGAAATCACAAAAAACACATCAACCCCGACAAACCCACCAGGCAGCCAATTGGAGTCCAAATGAAAGATCAGAACGGAAAGTACCGCCAAAGCACGTAGCCCGTCTATGTCACTTCTATATTTCATCATCTTATTTTTTTGCGACCTAGACCGCATCCGCCTCATCTAAAGCCCCTGGCTACCTTTCTAGCAAACGCCCCAACGAATTCCTGCACGCGATAAACCAGCACACCTCGCTTGTCTAGAACGGGCTTCAACTGTTACCTGGACTGTCACTTCAATACAACAATCAGGACCAGACAAGCCACGCAGACGCACGCTTACAAGCAGCAACAAATACTATCATTGCTGTTCGTTCTTACTTGCTAAGTTTCTCTGGTAAGTTACCGCGGAACGCCAATCCCGCACAGGCTGGAGGGTATTATTGCTCAAGCGACTTGACTCCGTGCACTTCGCCTCGAGCCCATGCCAGCGTGCCCCTGACGCTTCCCGCCAATTTGTAACATACTGCGGCCTTTATTTGACATACTTAAGCAAAAATTAAGTATTACTGTTTTATCAGGGTACCAACCTTAGAAAACAATCGATAAAAAACTTAGAAAATAAACGTTTTAAACTTATTGAGTTTAGAATTAACGGTTAAGAACCCCAGCTCAGCAAAACGTTGACAATCATCCGGAGATTGCGTGAACACAGCCAGCCAGAAACATAGAGCCGATAAGCAAAGCATTAGCCTGAACGATCTAATGCGGCTGTTTTGGGGGTCAAAAAAAATAATTCTAGGCATTACCCTCCTGTGCACCTGTATTTCAATTGCCTATCTGATTGCAGTAGCACCCACCTATCAGGCCACTGCAAAAATATTGCCCCCTAAAGAAAGCGATTTAGCGGAGTACTCCGAAACATTGAGCATGATCGACTCAGGCATATCGGAAAAAGAAATTTCACGCCGGTTGAACCCTGAACGTACTTATGAAATTCTTTATACAAATCTTAGCTCGGCATCAATAAAAAATAAGTTCCTGAAAGAACACTACCTACCCCATTTTGCTCCTCAAAATGAGGATGAAACGGAGCTGGTGGCCAAACGCTTGGAAAAATCCTTAAGGATCAGTGGTTCTGGATCAGATAACGGGACGATTAATGTCTCTATCGAAGCAAAAGACCCAAAGCTGGCTGCCCAATGGGTGAATGACTATATAAACCTGGCTATCACAGCAACACATACCGAGCTCCTGCAAAACCTGCAAAGTGAAATCACAGCCAAAAAACAAAGTACGCAGAGTCAGATCGCCACTTTACGCAAACTGGAACAGGATCTGCAAAACCTGAGGATTGGTCGCCTCCAAGACGCCTTAGTCGTTGCCAAAGCTATGGGACTGGAAGCTCCCATGCCCGGCACAACGGTTATCACTTTAGACAATAGTCCCGCCAATGAGGGTAGCTTTATGCGTGGTACCCGTTCGCTACAGGCCGAGATCGACGTCCTGAGCAATCGTAAAGATCAAGATGCCTATATTGCCGGTTTGCCCAAACTCTTGACTCAACAAGCCCTGCTGGAAACACTCAACAACACCCCAGCGTTCTCGGTCGCTCGCATCGATATGCCTGCGCATCCCCCTTTCGAACCTATCAAACCCATCAAGCCTTTAATTTTATTGATGGGAATTATTTTCGGTCTATTCTTGGGAATATTTGTTGTACTGATTGCTAATGCAATCAGAAATTATTGAAGGCTACTATCTATATCAAGCTTGCACGTGGCCCTTCACTACCATATACGACCGTAGGATATGAACACCTTACCTAGCCGCCGCTTTCAGAAAAAACACGAGCAAATTCTGCTCTCATCGCCATTCCTGCTACTTGTAGGCTGGCTGGTTTCTGTCGTTCTGCCCACAGCCCTGCACTGGGGATGGAAAGGCTTACTCACGCCTGACCTGGGCCAAAAAACAGCCTTGATCGTTACTTCGATCGCCTTCCTGATCTCTCATATTTTTGTACGCAAAATCAATACCTCATACCCGGGCGGACAATCGAGCATGTTCATTGCCCCCCAAGTGATCACTGTTTACGTACTTATCGCACTGCTTTCCTTTTTTCTGACCCCCAACATTTCCCGCTTTATTTTGCTAAGTAGTGGTGCGTTCGCTCTGCTTTGGTTTTACCTGGCTCACTTCAGCACACTGAAATACCGCCGCCTGAAGCTTGCCATTATTAAAGGAGGAATGAGTGAACATCTGTTTGAGCTGGATAATATTGATGCGCGCGCTTTAGAAACGCTTGATTTGCAAGGTGTTCGCTATGATGCTGTCGTTGCGGATTTCAACGATCTTCATAAAGAAGACGAGCGCTTCCTAACCCAATGTGCGTTAAATCGCATCCCGGTTTATGACGCCAGCCTAGTTTACGAATCCCTGTCTGGCCGAGTTCGCATCAACCGCATGTCAGAGAATAATCTGGGGGCCTTGCTGCCTACCAAAGTTTACGAGGCCACGAAACTGCTCATGGATCTGAGTATTGTGTTGCTCTCTTTGCCCATCGTCCTGCCCATCGGTCTGATCACGGCTTTACTGATCAAGCTAGAGAGCCCTGGGCCGATTATCTATACACAGCAACGTATTGGTTTGGGTAATAAAGAGTTCACCATCTACAAATTCCGTAGCATGCGTTTTGATCGCGAGCAAACCCAACAATTTGCCGGAGAAGATGATCCACGCATCACACGCATTGGCCGCATCATCCGCAAGCTACGCATTGACGAACTCCCCCAATTCCTTAATATCATCAAAGGGGATATGAGCCTAATCGGCCCTCGACCCGAACAGCCAAATTTTGTACAGGAATTCGACGAAAAAATCCCTTTCTATAATTATCGGCATGTCGTCAAGCCAGGCATTACAGGATGGACACAAGTCCGCCAAGGCTACACCGATGATGCAGACGCCACCCGCATCAAGATCGAGCATGACTTTTATTACATCAAGAACTGCTCGACCTATCTGGACTTGCACATTGTTTTTCTTACTATTAAAACCATGCTCACCGGCTTTGGCGCGCGCTAAGCCAACTCAACGCAGTAATCGCAAATAAATCCGCTCACGCACAAAGGGCGGTAACAAACGGGCTGGGGTACGTTGTATGCAATTGAGAACAAAACGCCCCAAACCGATAAAGCCTAAAGAATAAAACGTGTATTGCGCGGCAATCTCTTGTCGCGCGTATCGCCAGCCACCACGCCGGCGATACATCGATAAATCCGTTCGTGCACGTACCAAGGGTTGCTGAAGATTCATACCTTTTGCCCCCGAAAGCAAGAGGCGCACCCACAAGGCATAATCCTCATAAAAGTACTCATTCCCATAACTACCACAACGCAGCACAGCTTCTTTACGGTACATCACCGTCATGTGATTGAAGGGGTTTCGACGCTGACCATATTTCATGATCTCCTCATGGCTCTCTGGAGCAGCACGGTAACTACGAATATGCTGCGGGTCTTCAGCAAACTCTGCAATTGATGAGCCGATAATGTCTAGCTGCGGGTCACGCTCCAACTGTGCTAGTTGCAGCGCAAACCGCTCTGGCTCGTTAATATCATCCGTATCAAAACGGGCCACCCACGGATAGCGGCACTGTTGCAAACCTATATTCAAAGCCTTACCCAAACCTACATTCTTCTCCAATGGCACGACAACCATTGGCAAGCTGCTGCGGTAACGCTCGACCAACTCACTCAGCTCCGGTCTAACTGGACCATCCAGAACCAATACCACCTCATCTGGCTGACGACTGGACCTCACAACACTATCCATAGCCTGCTCGAAATTGGAGGCCTTTTCACCGTTGTACAAGGAAAGAAGCAAAGAAAACTGCATTAGAAAGCCTTAGAATGAGTAGCAGGCAAAGGCAACGAGGCCAATGCCGCCAAAGCAAACCAAATATAGGGGTACAAATAGCTGCGCGCAGCCACAATGCCAAACAGGCAGAAAAACGATACGGCCAACACAGTTTGGACATGATGCTGCCGTATGGCACCGAACACCCCACTCATCAGTCCTGCCACGATAATACCAATCAGCCCCAGAGCTGGGCCCACACCATAAGCGCTCAGAAACGAAAGGTAATTGTGAGCGTAATTACCGGTCACACCGGTTGCTACGACATCATACATATATCGCCCCAAGGCCCAATTTCCGCTCAAAAATTCCCATTCCTGTTGCAATAACTCCATGCGCCCCGACAAGGAAGAGTCATTTTCAAAAAGAAACAGCCTGACCATGCGATGATCCGACCCCAGCAAATCGACCAACCATGGGCCTAAGATTAACAACAACATCGTCGACAACAAGAAAACACATACTGCAGCTACTTTGTTGCGAACAAACATAACGGCCACACAAGCCAGCACAAAAGCAAGAAATGAAAACCTGGAGTTTAGAAAAAACAGCACCCAAAAGCTGATCACAAATAAAGCAACAAAATGAGCCCGTCGCCTGACTGATACCAAAGCCAACAACGCAACAATGGCGTAGCAGTCTGACAGAGTTAGGGACGGTCTGATCAATCAGCCAGCCGACCCAAATTCCCCACTGGTTGTCGCCTGATTTCAGAAAATCAGAAAAAAACGTCCAAAATCCCGATTTTCCGTTGTGTTTTCGCTCAGAATAGCCCTTTTCCGGGCCTTTTGATGTCCTATGGGCGCACCTCTGCCATCAAATGTCGTCGCGCCATCCACAGATTGCTCAACGTGAACAGCGTCAGCAACTGCGCGGTGTTTTTCGCCAGCCCCCTATACCTCACCTTCGTGTAGCCGAACTGCCGTTTGATCACCCGAAACGGATGCTCCACCTTGGCCCGCAGGCTGGCCTTGGTGTATTCATAGGCGTCTTGCAACGATTGCACCGTCTTGCTCAATCTCTTGCGCAGGCTCGGGCGCAACGCAATATGCCACTGCACATCGCGCCCCTGGTGCTCTTCGCGCTTGCCCACACCTTGATAGCCCGCATCACCCAAGACCAGTTCTTCCTCACCGTGCAGCAGCCCATCGACCTGCGTCACATCCGCCACGTTGGCCGCGGTACCTACCATCGAATGCACCAGGCCCGTATGCAGATCGACCCCAATGTGCGCCTTCATGCCGAAGAAATAGTTATTGCCTTTCTTGGTCTGGTGCATCTCGGGGTCCCGCGCGCCCTGGGCGTTCTTCGTCGAGCTGGGCGCATCGATGATCGTCGCGTCCACAATCGTTCCCCGGCGCACCATCAGCCCATAGTCTTGCAGCAGCAGGTTCACGCCTTCGAACATTTCTTCGGCAATGTTGTGCTTCTCAAGCAGGTGACGAAAGTTCAGAATCGTCGTCTCGTCCGGCGCACGACCACCGGGCAGCTTGGCGAACTGGCGCATCGAAAAACTGTCGTACAACGCCTCTTCCATCGCCGGGTCGCTCAGGTTGAACCATTGCTGCATGAAGTGAATCCGCAGCATCGCCTCAATGGGATACGGCTGGCGACCCACCTTGCCTTCTTGCGGGTAGTGCTTGGCAATCTCACCGGCCAGGTAATCCCACGGCACCGTGCGATCCATCTCGTTCAAGAACTTCTCACGGCGTGTCTGCTTGCGCTTACCGGCAAATTCCGCTTCAGAAAAACTCAGTTGGCTCATGATGAACAGACTCGTGAGGGTGTGACAGACGAAGTTTACCGTTGCGCGGGGGAATTGTTCAGAGATTCCTTAGGTAAATACTTGCTTCAACAATATTTTTGTGAAAATCCTGTCCAATATACACATAGCTGAACACATAAATCGTGGTCGAAAACACCCAGCTCGCTCTAACTGTAGCGGCCACCCCCGAAGACTGGTCGGCATACCATTTTCCTAACATCACCAAAAGCACAGGTGCCACACCAGTATTGGAAAAATACTTGGAGAGCGTCCACACATCTACATGCTGCAACAAGCTAGAGAACTGAACTATCTGGATAAGTAAAACCCACATCAACAAAATCAAGACCGCGATAAACAGCGGCTTTCCCTTGAGATCTCGAGTTCGAAAAGCTGCTTTACAAGCAATCAGTGATAGCAATAAGGCAACACAAAGCAGATAAAGAACACTGACATTAATTCTGGGAAAACCAAACATGGTTTCCAGAAACTTCCACACGGGTCCAAACGCAAAGAAGGCAAAAAAAGAAACTTGCGCTACCAAACGGTAAAGAGCATCAACTTCTATGCGCACTGGCTCCGAGGTCATAAACGCTTGGCCTCTTCTTGTTCAGTCAATGCTCGCGCCAAGTCCGCGATCAAACTAGTCTTGGCAATATAAGGATGTGCCTTCTGGCTAACTTCTGCCCTGTCTGCAGCGCGCACTGTCTGCGCATAATTCAGAATAGAAACCATATCCACGGGACCCTGACGATAAAAAGGGAAAGCATTATCAAAGACATCCTCATGCCCCGAATAAACAGGCAGACCCAACATGAGATATTCGCGTACCTTCAAAGTACAGGCTTGCTTCATACCTTTTCGCCCCAAGGCAAAAGAGGTGAGTCCTAACCAACAACGTTCTGCCAAAGCAGAAATCTCATCGGCGTTCAAAGTGCCATGCACAACAATACGCGAATCCCTCTGGCACCGATCCAGATCAGCGTCAAAGATATTCCCAACAATATGCAAGCAAAAGTCAGCCTGGCTACGCTCGACGGCATCCAGCATCAAGTCCAAACCATGCCAGTCATAGAAATGGCTGGCTACAAACAGGAATTCAGGTCGCTCTTGGCGACGATCAGCCATGATTTGGCCGCTATACATAACCCCGTTAGGGTAGTTCAATGTGTATTTACCTGGCTGACAGGCTCGATCAGACTCATAGGCGCTGAGCTCTGGGGTGACACCAATCACACCAGCCGCACGTCGAATTGACCAACGCCCCAACACCGCCTCAGCATACGAGCGCAGCTTGCCAAGCGCACCGCCCCCTGCCAGCTCAGCAAGCTCTTTGGTGTGGTGTACCAGATAGACAGGCTTCGAACAGCTGCGGATAAAAATGTACTGGAAGGGGTCATGGACACTATGGCGCAAGATAAATACATCTACATCCTTCTGCGCCCGTAGCCAACGAATGTAGCTGAAGCGGAATGCCACCCACGCCCAGGCCAACCTCAACTTGTTACGTCCATCAACCTGCACTCCTGAGTCCACTCGGATCGCATCGGGAATCTTGGCATCAGGCGCAGCAAAAGCACGCGTCCGCCAAGACAAGCCCAATTGGTCTGCTGCCTGCTGTTCCCAACTCATCTGAGCCACAATGCCATTGACCGGACGCAACAGCATCGCAGAGTGTAAAAACCGCATATCCCAACCTTTATCTCAAGCTTTGCGCTGACACAGCCATGAATCAGGACCGACCAAGCACACGTTTATACAATTTGGCCATCCACTTCCAACGTGCCAAATCACTTGGATAATAGTCATGTGACACTGCGGGTGCCTTTATATAAGCTTCCAACTGAGCAGGCGCCCATCCCATTTTCTTCAGGAAGTACTGCTTATCCTCGTCGAGCTCACGCTGGCTGTGATAGGGAATTTTTTCCAGATCGGCCAGGGCTTCGTCCCGACTCATCTGGCCCGTTACAATGAGGGTGCTCATGTGGACACGACGCTTATCAACCCCAAACTTCTCAGGCAAGATATAGCCCTGATAAAAACGGGTGAAGATCGACTCGTAGTGCTTATAGGGATACGGTTTATAAGAGTAGCGTTCCTGCAATTGCTGCATGGCAGAGAACTTGTTGAACTCCATCAAGTCCAGAATCGAGACCCAGCGTATTTTCTGCAGCACGGCATAGCGTATGTATTCACCGATGCCAAACAAAGGGAAAGTCTCGATCTTTACATCGCTAAAGCGCTTGGCAATGCTACGGATATTTTTCTTGTCAAACTTAAACCAATTCCAGCTCTCGGGGATCTGCATCCCTTCGGTCGCCTCGTTGGTACCTGCCAGCAAATGCTTCAGGCCATACTTGGCCGCCTGTTGATAATTCACAGCCGTCATGGCGTTGTCATACAACAACTCAATATCAACCACATTGGCATCGAAAAATGCCTGCATCAACTTGCGGTATTCATGCCAATCAATAACATGGGTATACAAATCCACGCCCAGACCATTGATCAGGTTTTCGATATTGTTCTGGGCCAGCTCGGAGTTCCACCCGTTGTCCATGTGCACAGCCAAAGGGCGCAGGCCCAGTTCGACCGCCTTAACCAGCACCCAGGAGCTATCTACGCCGCCTGAAACACCCACAATACAGTCGTAAGGTTTACCCTTGCCCTGCGCTTTGACCTCGGCCACAAGGGCCTGCAAACGGCGCTCTTTTTCTTCCGGCGCCAAGCCCAAGGTATTCTTGGTGCTGGCCTCCAGGTCCGTGCAATAGTTGCAAACACCGTCACTGTTGAAAACAATGTCGCGTGCGCTGGTGTCCATAACACAGCGCGAACACACCTGGTAATGTTGATTCATTCAATATCATCCAAAGAGTCAAACTCGGCCCGCTTCGGGTAGTTAATCAGTACCGCACGGTGTGGGCCTTTGAATACAAACATGGCACCGGCCGCAACAGCCGAAGCACCCGCCTTCAGAGCCAGGTTGAAATCATCCATCGAGCGGGCTCCGCCCAAGGCAACGACAGGAACAGGCAAGCGGCTGGCCACCGAATGGATCAAATCGAGATCATAGCCATCCATCATGCCGTCATGGTCCACGGCACTCAAGAGGACTTCCCCTACTCCTGCATCAACCCGCTCAGCCAGATAATCATAAATAGGGCGATTCAGTAATTTACCCGACTGCGAGATATACAGCTTGGGCTGCTTGAGCCAATTCTTTTTGATATCCACACCCAACACGACACTTTGCTGACCATAGACACGAGCAATATCCTGTATCAGGCGCGTATCGTGCATCACAGCAGACTGCAAACTGACCTTTTCAATACCTAGGTCAAAGATGCGTTCTACTTGCTGCATATTCTGAATACCGCCCCCGTAGGTCAAGGGCATAAAGCACTCTTCGGCAAACAAACGCACGACTTCAAAATCGGGCGCAGTGCCGGCACTGGATGCCCCAATATCCAGTACAACCAGCTCATCCACTTCTTTCTCGTTGAAGATGCGAATCGCGTTGGTGGGATCACCCACATACTTGGGGTCCTGATAGCGGCGGGTTTTAACCAGGCCACCATTTTTCAAGGACAAAACAGGGATAACGCGTGGCTTCATACGGCCTCAGCCATAAAATTCTTCATCAATCCGAAACCAAACTGATGGCTTTTCTCTGGATGAAACTGCACCCCCATCACATTCTCGCGCTGAAATGCAGCCACAAAAGTGCCACCATAATCTGCCGTCGCTAAAATATCCTCAGGGCAGGCGGCCTCGACCTTGTAAGCGTGCACAAAGTAAAAGCGATGACGGCGCCCACCTTCCTGCAACAAGGGGTTCGCCTTGGCGATATCCACTTCCGACCATCCCATATGCGGAATCTTCAGAGGTCTTTCGGGTGTACTTTGAAAGCGCCGCACTTGGGCATCAATCCACCCCAGGCCAGGCAAACTGCCTTCCTCGCTGGCACGGCACATTAATTGCATGCCCAGACATATGCCCAATACCGGCTTTTTATTCTGCAAGGCGTATTGCTCCAGCACAGGCAACAGCCCCCGGTCATGCAATTGCTGCATACCGTGATCAAAGGCACCGACTCCCGGAATAATCAGCCTGTCTACCGCCGCAATCTCCTGCGCAGTCGACACCTTGGAGGCGTCCCCTCCAAGCTTTTGAATCATTCGAATAACCGAATTAATGTTGCCACAACCGTAGTCCAGGATGCCGATCATAAACTTGCTCGCTGTTTGTGCGATTCACCACAACTATATCGATACGAAATGGCCAGATACACCACGTACAGCAAGGCATAGGACACAGAGTAGATGAAGATAGCGGCTACCTCTGTATCTACATAGCTCAGCACACCGTAGGTCATGGCCAACAGGCAGGTTTGCCATAGCAGATCGACTTGTTGCTTGTTAAAAATATATATTACGTAACTTAGCGGGCTGGCGATGAAACGCAAGGTAAACATCGGTACCAGCAACACGCTCATGACTCCCGCAGGACGCCACTCTTCGCCAAAGGCAATAGCAAAAACAGGTTCTGACAGAAAGTAGGCACCCACTGCAAATAGCGCAGACCCGGCCCCCAATACCCAGAACGTGCGCACGTACTCATCACGGCACTCGCCCCGCTCGCGAAACGCCATCGACGCCTGACGCTTGAACACATCCAGAACAGCCTTACCCAGGAAAGACAAAGGCAAACCTAACACTCGTATGACAAGCGCCAGATAACCGGCACTCTCAGCACCAAAACGATGGGCCACAATCATGACAGGCAGCTGAATCGCCAACGCATTGATAAAGTCAGCTGGTAAGGAATACGCCAGGAATTTCCGATGTCGACGGGCATAAGCAAGCATCAAGGGCCGCCAACGTCGCATCCAACGCAGAGACACTGGTAACAGCCACATACAATAGGCCTGTGCCAGCAACAAACCCAGTGCATAGGACAAGGCGAGCGCAGTCGCATCAGGCCAGAACACACCAGACACAATCTGAAGAACCACAACAAAGATAGATTGTGCCACCCGCATCATATTCAACTGACGAAAGCGTCCTTCTGCTGCCGCCCAGGACTGCCAAACCTGATTCAAGGCGAACAAAGTTGCACAAGGCACCAGCACTACCAGCAACATTACCGTGTCAAAGTAGTTGTAGCCGGTCAGTAAGTGCAGCAAACCCAGGACCAGTAACACGACGGCAGCTATAAGCAAGGTCATGGTCAGCACGGCAAAGGCAGCAGCATTGCGGAAACGTCCGTCCTTCTCCAGAGCCAGCGACACCTCCAGACGGGCCGTCAAGGCCGTCGACAAGATGATGACGATACCCAACCACGCTGAAAACAGGCCGAACTGACCAGGTCCAAACTGCCGAGCAATCAACAAAGCGCCCAGCACAGGAATTACCTGAGCAATCGCCGATCCAGTGAATACGGAGAGTACGGTTTTCCAGTAACTATTTTGCATAAAAATGGCTGCGGAATTAAGCCGCAGCCTTTATCAAGATTAAAGCGGTACGCATGCCTGTAGCGCTTGGACGATGTGATCCATATCGTCATCTTTCAGATAAGGTCCCATTGGCAAACTCAAGACCTCTGTGGCGATCAAATCTCCCACCGGCAATACCGCATCCAGATCCTGAACAGCAGGCTGCCGGTTCAAAGGGATGGGATAGTGCACAGCAGTAGGAACACCGGCTTTTTGCAAGCTGGCCTGCACCTGATCACGTTGTTGAACACGAATGGTGTACTGGGCATACACATGCCGGTTATGTGCTTCAACAAACGGGGTGCTTTCGATGCCAATAGCGTTCAGACTGCTTTGATAGCGCTGCGCAACACGGTCGCGCATTGCCAGCTCTTCTGTCAGAATCGCCAGCTTGGGCAGCAAAATAGCCGCTTGCAAGGTATCCAGGCGACTATTGATACCAATACGTATGTGGTGATAACGACGATCCTGCCCATGACGCGCAATTTGTCGGAGCACGGTTGCCAGACCTTCATCATTGGTAAAGATTGCACCACCATCCCCGTAGCCGCCTAAAGGTTTGCTGGGGAAAAAACTGGTACAGGCGATGGTGCTCAGGTTGCAGGAATAACGCCCTTTATAGGTAGCGCCAAAGCTTTGAGCCGCATCCTCGATAACAGCCAGGCCATGCTTGGAGGCGATGGCATTGATAGTGTCGAAGTCAGGGCATTGACCATACATGGAAACCGGAATAATCGCTTTGGTACGAGGCGTAATGGCAGCCTCCAGCAAAGCCGGATCCAGGTTGTAGGTGCGCGGCTCTACATCTACATATATTGGCTTGGCACCCAGCACAGCGACCGTTTCAGCGGTTGCTACATAGGTAAAGCCCGGGGTGATCACTTCATCGCCTGGCCCCACTCCCAACGCCATCAAGGCAATCTGCAAAGCATCCGTACCATTGGCGCAGCTGATGCAATACTTGGCCTGAACGTAATCGGCCAGCTTCTCTTCCAGCTCTGTCACTTCAGGGCCAAGAATATAACGACCATGCTGCAGAACCCGCGCGATACCCGCATCAATTTCCGATTTGATACGCGCTTGCTGCGCGTGTAGATCCGTAAACTCAATCATTGCTGTTGGACTTCCCGTTTAATCAAACGATCATCGTGCAACTCGTAAATAGCCCCTGAATGCGGGCAGACACACTGTCCAGACCCTTTCAAAGGTAAATCCAGTTGCTCTCCAAACTCACTCATCCAGCCTTTCTGACGCGCAGGCACGCCCAGCATCAAGGCGTAATCCGGGACGTCCCTATTGATCACTGCCCCGGCACCTACAAAGGCAAATTTGCCTATTGTGACGCCACAGACAATAGTGCAATTCGCACCCAATGTCGCTCCGGTACGTACCAAAGTGTCACGATACTGATCTTTGCGCTCAATTAGGGAGCGTGGATTATAGACGTTGGTAAACACCATGCTCGGGCCGCAGAACACACCTTCTTCAAGGGTGACATTGTCATAAACCGAGACATTGTTCTGGATCTTGCAGTTGTCCCCGATCAACACCTTGTTGCCGACAAAGACATTTTGCCCCAACGATACACCCGAGCCGATTTTTGCTCCTGCACAAACATGGACAAAATGCCAGACGCGGGATCCTGACCCGATCTGAGCCCCTTCATCCACAATGGCGGATTCGTGTTTGTAATAGCTCATTTTTTCAGAAAAGGATGGTAGTCGCCCTGCAAAGGGGTGAGATCAGCTGTCCGAATAAACTGAACGGTCGAAATGGCAGTACGGTTCTCTTCCAGACCAAAACCACGACCTGCCAGGATTTCTTCATAGCTACGTGTATGCAGATCGGTAAAACCACCCGAAAACTCGATTTCCTCGCCATCAACGGTGATAGAACGGAAGGTACGCATACCTTTGTCCTGAGCAGACTGAGGAACATCCTCCACGTCAATCGACAGGAACCAGCGCACCCGAGCATTTTCATACTCCAGAAAACCGGCAGCTTTGCTGTCTGTACGTGTATGCACCACGCTTTGCTGCAAATCACCAAAAATAAAATGCAGCATGTCAAAAAAGTGCACGCCAATATTAGTGGCAATACCACCAGACTTTTTCACATCGCCTTTCCAGGACTGGTGATACCAATTACCCCGAGAGGTGATGTAGGTTAAATCCACATCGTATTTGCTCTTTTTGTCTTTATTATTTAAGACCTTTTCCCGCAGTGCAATAATAGCTGGGTGAACACGCAACTGCAAAATTGTATTTACTTTTCTTCCTGTATCACGCTCGATATCCAGCAAACCATCAATGTTCCAGGAATTTAGTACTAGCGGCTTTTCACAAATGGCATCAGCACCAGAGCGTAGTGCGAATCGCATATGCGAATCATGCAGGTAATTAGGCGAGCAGATAGACATATAGTCTACTGCCTCACCCGTTTTTGCGCGGCTGAGCTTATCGATATGGCGATCAAAACGCTCAAACTCGGTAAAAAAATGAGCATCAGGAAAATGGCTGTCAATAATGCCTACCGAGTCATTCGGATCCACAGCTGCAACCAGCACATTACCAGTTGCCTTGATAGCCTGCATGTGACGAGGTGCGATGTATCCACTTGCACCAATAAGAGCAAATTTCTTCATATTTCCTAGTATTTCTTTAAAAATTTAAAAGCTGATTTCTTGACTCTAGCTGAATACAGGCAACCCTACACCTTACCGAAATATTTCTAATATTTTTTTAAATTATGTTTAAAAATATGTCTGCAAAAAATAGAACTGCTTAAATACTGCATTTTCAAAAAACCTGATCCTCACCCAAACCACTTACGCAGCATTAACAATACTCAAGCAAAGCCTATGATTAACACTCAAACATTTTCAGCGACAAGCACAACACGACGGCGTTGATGCACCAACGCCACTAAAACAGCCAACGACAGCAGAAAGAACAACAAAGTATTATTGCGAATCAACATTATTTGCGTTTGCCCATAAATAACGTAACCACCTATCAAGCATAAACCGCCTAATGCATAACTGCGTAAAACAGAATCAGAATGTCGAATAAAAGACAAGAAATACCGTGCTGCACTCAGCATGGCGAGCAATAAAGACAACAAGGCCAACCCGCCATACCAAACCCATACCTCCAGAAAGGTATTATGCGTATTAGCCAAACCAGCAGGTACCGCCCCAATCAAGCCCGCCTGGCTTTTTGCTTTTAAAGCCTGACGAAACTGAACCTCGCCAACACCTAGCACTGGCTGATCTTTGAGAATCTCCCACGTCGCCGCCCAAATAGCAAACCGGGCCCCCAGGGAGCTGGAGCTACTGGAGCCGTGCTCCTGATACTCTGACAGATCTGTATACACCTCCTGAACACGGGTTTGGATCAAGGATGATTGATACGTCAGTAAGCCAGAAACGCTCACCAATAATGCCAAAGCAATGCCACAAACAAGCAGATTGCTGCGACGCACGTAGGCCAGCAAAAAAAAGGCAACGAACAAAGGAATGGCGACCCAACCACCACGGGTTCCGGAATAGTAGGACCCCAACAAACCGCATACCGCGCCTAATGCCAAAAGCGCAAACCAAAGGCGCCGATGAGCATTCTGATTGGCCATCAACCAACACAACGCTACCATCAACAGAACGGCCATACTCAGTGCCAGATTCCCAAATTGAATCGCCCCGGTAAAGCCAAAGGCTTTGAATTCACCAGCTTGCCACATTTTCCATGAGGCTACCGCCAAACCGCTTGCAGCTCCCACCATCAGCCCCGACCACAAAGCTGCTGATTTAGGAGGAAACTTTATCAGGCATAGGGCCAACAGCACCCCAAACCCGAATTTAACGGGGACCTCAAAGCTGCGACCATAAGCGCCATGCCAGAACGTTGCCCCAATACTGATGCCCGCAAAAAGCAGCATCCACATCATTATAGATTTCTCTTGCTTATCCAATGAAACTCCAGACAGGCTGGGCAGTTTCCACAAAGAGAAAAGCGTAAGCGCACCTATCACGTACGAATACATGTCCTTAGTGGATAGCAAGGTGGCATAGAATAGGAACACCAGCGCCGATGTCAAACGGTTGCCTGGGCTTGTTAAAAGAGTGGGAAGAACCATATGCGACGAGCCAAAAAAAACCTAAGCAACAGTACACGCTACTCGTACTAGCCAGCACGATGACAGCTCGCCAATGCCCTGAACCCTCAAGACAGGCTGTCCAGCCAAGCAAATAAAAGCCACGTAACAAATTATAATCACCACAACACAGAATGCAGCGTTCAAAGGTAGCAACTAAACGGGTAACTGGCTGGCGAAAATCAAAGTACGCGCACCCTAGGCAAGCAAGCCATACCCAAGAGCCTAAAAATGCAGACATACTCCACCGATCGGAATGTCTGCTATCTTGCGAGATAAATCCTTAGTTCTATCCTACCCCTGAGGGGTTACCACAACATCACCTTTGTCACTCTTTAGCTCAATCCGCGCTCACAACACAACTATGCGTATCCTTGTGACAGGCGGGGCCGGTTTTATTGGCTCCGCTCTTATCCGTCATCTACTACAAACTAGCGAGCATCACATCTTGAATGTTGACGTGTTGAGCTATGCTGGAAACCTGGATTCACTGACCCAGGAGCAGGGGCATCCGCGCTACTCGTTTAGCCGGACCAATATTTGCAATGCCGCACAACTCACCGCACAACTACAAGAATTCCAGCCGGACACCATCATACACCTGGCAGCAGAGTCACACGTTGACCGCTCCATCGATGGCCCCGCCTCGTTCATCCAGACTAATATCGTTGGCACATACACATTGCTTGAGCAATGTCGCCAATATTGGGAAGGGCTGGAGCCACAACGCAAGCAAGCCTTTCGCTTCCATCATGTGTCTACCGATGAGGTCTACGGTGACTTAGGTAGAACCGATGCACTCTTTACCGAGTCGACTCCCTACAACCCCAGCTCCCCATATTCAGCGAGCAAGGCCAGCTCTGATCATCTGGTGCGAGCTTGGTACCGCAGTTATGGTCTACCCATCGTCATCAGCAATTGCTCGAACAACTACGGTCCATACCAGTTTCCGGAAAAACTCGTCCCGCATATGGTGCTCAGCGCTCTAAAAGGCCAGCCCCTGCCCGTTTACGGAACAGGGGATCAGATACGCGACTGGCTCTATGTTGATGACCACGTCCGTGCTCTCGTTGCCGTCGCAACCCAAGGAAAAATAGGCGACACCTACAATATTGGCGGCAAACAGGAGATGAAAAACTTAGAGGTTGTCCAGGCCATCTGCTCTATTCTTGAGGAGCAACGCCCTGACAAACCAGCCGGACTGGCTCGCTACTCGGACCTGATAACCCTGGTAGAAGATCGCCCAGGCCATGACCAGCGCTACGCGATTGATGCCAGTAAAATAAGGGCGGAACTTGGCTGGCACCCTCAAGAAAGTTTTGAGACGGGTCTGCGCAAGACTGTACTTTGGTACCTTGAAAACACATCCTGGTGGGAACGCATCTTGAACGGTGCCTACCGTCTGGATCGCCTGGGAAAACAAGCTTGAAAGGAATTGTATTGGCAGGTGGCTCGGGCACGCGCCTGCACCCTATCACCATGGGTGTGTCCAAGCACTTGCTCCCTGTCTACGACAAGCCCATGATCTACTACCCCTTATCCGTGCTGATGCTTGCGGATATCAGGGAGATTCTGATCATCTGTACCCCGGAAGATCTGCCCAATTTCCGCAATTTACTGGGGGACGGCTCACGGTTTGGTATTAAGCTATCCTACGCTGAGCAAGCTTCGCCTGACGGCCTGGCCCAAGCTTTTCTGATTGGTGCTGACTTTATCGGCTCGGATTCTGTCTGTCTGATTCTGGGTGACAATATTTTCTACGGCTATGGTTTTAGCCAGATGCTGCGCTCGGCTCGTACCCGCCCTCATGGCGCCACGATTTTTGGCTACCCCGTCAATAATCCCGAAAGCTTTGGCGTAGTCGAAATGGATGCCGCGGGCAAACCAGTATCCATTGAAGAAAAGCCAGCTAAACCCAAATCGAACCTTGCAGTGACAGGGCTATATTTTTACGATAATCGCGTTGTGGATATCGCCCGCCAAGTCACCCCTTCTGCTCGTGGTGAACTGGAAATTACCGACATCAACAATGCCTACCTGCACTTGGATGATCTGCATGTGTCCATCCTCGGGCGAGGCTTTGCCTGGCTGGACTCCGGCACTCACGAGAGCCTGATGGAAGCGGGCTCTTTTATTCGCACCATTGAACATCGTCAGGGTTTGAAAGTTGCCTGCCTGGAAGAAATCGCATTTAACCAAGGCTGGCTATCCCGACAAACCCTGGAAACACAGGCCCTGGCCTTGGAAAAAACAGGCTACGGACAATATTTGGCCCGCTTGCTGCAACTGTAATATGCGCACGCACACCACCCACTTACCTGGCGTTCTGATCATTGAGCCTCGCGTATTCAACGATGAGCGGGGCTTTTTTAAAGAAAGCTTTAATGCGGCACGCTATCAAGCGGTAGCCGGGATAGAAAGCGCCTTTATCCAAGACAATCAGTCCTACTCCAAAGGCTCTGTGCTGCGAGGCCTGCACTTTCAAAAAACCAGACCTCAAGGCAAGCTGATCAGTGTCACGCGGGGAGCCATCTTTGACGTTGTCGTAGACATAGACCCTCGTTCCACCACCTTCGGTCAGTATGTAGGGCTGGAGCTTAGCCAGGACAATCACAGACAGCTTTGGGTCGCCCCGGGATACGCGCACGGTTTTTGTGTTCTAAGCGACGAGGCCGACATCAGCTATAAATGCACGGACTACTATCAGCCGGACGATGAAGGTGGACTCGCTTGGGATTGTCCACGCTTGGCCATCAACTGGCCAATTCAAAACCCTGTACTCTCCGCCAAAGACAGGTCACACCCGGGACTGGAGCAGTTCCTGCTGCCATGACACGCATCTTGATAGCCGGAGGGTACGGACAATTAGGCCAGGCACTCGCTAGCTGCCACAAGCGTCTCAAACCTGCTACACGCGACAAGCACACAACTGACCTTGATCAATTAGCTTCCCAGTCCCCACTGACCGCCTCAACGCAAGCGCTGCAACTGATTCCACTCAGTCACCAGGAGCTTGATATTACGCATGACACCTCGATTGCCCGTGCCTTGGATCACTATCAAGCCGATGTAGTCATCAATGCAGCGGCCTACACAGCAGTCGATAAAGCCGAGTCCGAACCAGAGACAGCGCATCTGATTAACGGTAAAGCCCCAGGCCTACTGGCCGCTGCCTGCGCCGAACGTGGCATAGGGCTGGTACATGTCTCTACAGACTATGTCTTTGATGGCTCAGCCGAGCAGCCTTACCTTGAGGACGCCCCTACCCATCCCCTTAGCGTCTATGGGCAAAGCAAGCTGGCAGGAGAGCAGGCAGCTCTTGCCGCCCTGCCCTCGGCCGTCATTCTGCGCACCAGCCGGGTGTTCAGCCAGTTCGGGAACAACTTCCTGAAAACCATGCTGCGTCTTGGTCAAGAACGCTCTGAATTAAACATTGCGAGAGATCAAATCGGTGGCCCAAGCTATGCGCCACATATTGCTCAGGTTTTGTTGGCACTAGCCGAGAAGCTGGTTGAATCACAGCAGAAAGCAAATGAGCCAGTAGCCCCTTGTGGGATTTACCATTTTGCCGGACAGCCTGATGTTAGCTGGTATGGCTTTGCTCACGAGATTTTTGCCCGGGCACTTAGACTAGGGCTGTTAGCCCAAATACCAAGCCTGACAGCTATCCCCGCCAGCCAATACTCCACGCCAGCCAGAAGGCCGGCGCAGTCGGGACTGTCGCAGACCAAACTGGATGCTTTATTCGGCTCGGCAAACATAGAACGGGACTGGCACCTTGGCATAGAAAAAAGCCTGCTATCGCTGAAAGGCTCACGCTGAGGTTTGTTCCATCGCGCCAAGAATCAGTACCCAATAGCGTCGAAGTAACAGAAGACGACACTACCGTGTGCTACTGGCCTTAGCCGATAACGATGTATCGACTTACCCCTTCAGCCCTTTACCGTGTGCTGAGCTGTGCCATGCTGTCAATCGTTGTGGCGTTGGCGTTGGCGTTGGCGTTGGCGTTGGCAGCAATATGGTATTTCATTGCCGTTTGGACAATCTCAACGCAAAAAAGCCACCCCTAAGGGTGGCTTTTTCACGGATGCTACCGACTTGAGCTTAGTGCTTGCGCGCGTTGCTCAAGCGACGTGCTGCGGCAGCTTGAGCGGCCAGCATGGCCAGCTCGGCTTCCACAACAGCGATATCGGCCTTGTCCTTGGTGTTACGCAGGGCTTCTTCCGCATGCTTGCGGGCTTCCAGCGCCTTTGCTTCATCCAGGTCTTGTGCGCGAATCGCGGTATCCGACAATACAGTGACTTTCCCAGGCTGAACCTCGAGTATGCCGCCAGCGACAAAGATATGCTCTTCGCTGCCATCGTCCATAACGATCTTCAGCGTGCCGGGACGAATCCGCGAGATCAGTGGAGTGTGACCGGGCAAAATACCCAGCTCCCCAGCCTCGCCGGGCAGCGCCACGAACTTTGCCTCACCGGAAAAGATCGATTCTTCGGCACTGACCACGTCAACATGAAGCTTAGCCATGAGTAATCCTTATTACTGAATAGTCTTGGCTTTTTCGAAAGCCTCGTCGATGGAACCGACCATGTAGAAAGCCTGTTCTGGCAGAGCATCACACTCGCCGTCGACGATCATCTTGAAGCCGCGCAGGGTTTCAGCCAGTGGAACGTACTTGCCAGGCGAGCCGGTAAACACTTCTGCCACGTGGAAAGGCTGGGACAGGAAGCGCTGGATCTTACGAGCGCGGGCAACAGCCTGCTTGTCTTCTGGAGACAGCTCGTCCATACCCAGAATGGCGATAATATCGCGCAGTTCCTTGTAGCGCTGCAGCGTTTGCTGAACACCGCGAGCCACTGCGTAGTGCTCTTCACCCACAACTTGTGGATCCAGCTGACGGCTGGTGGAGTCCAGAGGATCCACAGCGGGGTAAATACCCAGAGCAGCAATGTCACGCGACAACACAACGGTGGAGTCCAAGTGCAGGAAGGTCGTAGCAGGCGATGGGTCAGTCAAGTCATCGGCTGGAACGTAAACGGCCTGGATGGACGTAATCGAACCGGTCTTGGTGGAGGTAATACGCTCTTGCAGCTTACCCATTTCCTCGGCCAGCGTAGGCTGGTAACCCACTGCGGAAGGCATACGACCCAGCAGAGCGGACACTTCAGTACCGGCCAGCGTGTAGCGGTAGATGTTGTCCACAAAGAACAGGATGTCACGGCCTTCGTCACGGAACTTCTCGGCCATGGTCAGGCCGGACAGTGCCACACGCAGACGGTTGCCTGGAGGTTCGTTCATCTGACCGAACACCATGGCCACTTTGGACTCGCTCAGGTTGTCCATCTGGATAACGCCAGCATCGGCCATTTCGTGGTAGAAGTCGTTACCTTCACGGGTACGCTCACCCACACCGGCAAACACGGACAGACCGCTGTGTGCCTTGGCGATGTTGTTGATCAGCTCCAGCATGTTCACGGTCTTGCCCACACCGGCACCACCGAACAGACCAACCTTACCACCCTTGGCGAACGGGCAAACCAGGTCAATCACTTTAATACCGGTTTCCAGCAGCTCTACGGAAGGCGACAGTTCGTCGAAAGTAGGAGCAGCCTGGTGAATGGCGCGACGCTCGTCGGACTGGATAGGACCGACTTCGTCGATCGGGCGACCCAGAACGTCCATAATGCGGCCCAGGGTGCCAACACCGACTGGCACGGAGATAGGAGCGCCCGAACCGGCCACTTCCATACCGCGGCGCAGGCCGTCGCTGGAACCCATGGCGATGGTGCGAACTACACCGTCACCCAATTGTTGCTGTACTTCAAAAGTCAGGCCTTTTTCTGCGAAAGCCGAACTTTCGTCAACGAGAGTCAATGCTTCGTAGACTTTAGGGATGCTGTCGCGGGGGAACTGAATATCCACCACGGCGCCGATGCACTGAACGATGGTACCGTTGCTCATGTTGAGTCCTTGCAATATAACTTTGATGGTGTGCCTTGCCGTGATTACACAGCGGCGGCACCCCCCACGATTTCAGAGATTTCTTTCGTAATCGCTGCCTGGCGGGTCTTGTTATAGACCAGCTGAAGATCACCGATAACGGTCTTGGCGTTGTCCGAAGCGGCTTTCATGGCCACCATACGGGCAGACTGCTCAGAGGCCATGTTCTCGGCAACGGCCTGATACACCAGACCCTCTACGTAACGCAGCAACAAATCGTCAATAACCGACTTGGCATCGGGTTCGTAGATGTAATCCCAACCGTATTCGGAAGAGTTAGCGCTTTCTTGAGCGACTACCTGATCACCAGCCTGGAAAGGATCTTTCAGACCGGAAGGCAGAGGCAGCAAGCGAATAAATGTTGGGTCCTGCTTCATCGTATTGACAAAGCGGCTGGTCGCCAGATAAACAGCATCAATGCGGCCTTCCACGAAGTCGTCGATCTGCACCTTGATGGCGCCAATCAGACGTTCCAGGTTAGGCGCATCGCCCAAACCCACTTCCTGAGAAACCAGATTGGCACCAACACGCGCCAAGGTTCCAGCAGCCTTACCACCCAGAGCCGTTGTCTGAACTTTAATACCTTTGTCTTCAAACTCGCGAACACGCGCAAGCACCAGACGCAGAATATTGGTGTTCAGGCCGCCACACAGACCTTTGTCCGTGCTGACAACCACGATACCTACCGATTTGACTTCGGCGGGCTCAACCATGTAGGGGTGAGTGTAGTCGGGGTGCGCCTGCATCAGATGCGAAGCAATCTCGCGCACCTTGTCTGCATAGGGACGGCCAGCACGCATCCGCTCTTGCGCCTTGCGCATCTTGGATGCCGCCACCATCTCCATGGCTTTGGTGATCTTGGACGTGTTTTGCACGCTCTTGATCTTAGTACGAATTTCCTTGATTCCGGCCATCACACTTTCCTGTAAGGGCATTATCGGGAGCCTGACTAGGCTGTCGACTCCCGCTAATCATGACGCCGGGGTTTCCGGCGCCTGCCAACAATGATTAGAAAGCGCCGTGCTTTTTGAAGTCCTGGATGGCTGCAACCAACTCAGCCTCGTCTTCTTTAACCAGTTCCTTCTTGCTTTCGATACGCTCAACCAGAGCAGCGAACTTGCTGCGCAGGTGATCTTTCAGGCCTTTCTCGAAAGGCAGAACCTGAGCGACTTCCAGATCGTCGAAGTAACCGTTGTTCACAGCGTACAGGCTCACGGCCAGTTCCCACACAGCCAGAGGCTGATACTGGGGCTGCTTGAGCAGTTCGACCACGCGCTTACCACGTTCCAGCTGGCGACGGGTTGCGTCATCCAGGTCGGAAGCGAACTGAGCAAACGCGGCCAATTCACGGTACTGAGCCAAGTCGGTACGAATACCGCCGGACAGCTTCTTGATGACCTTGGTTTGAGCAGCGCCACCCACGCGGGACACCGAAATACCGGCGTTAATAGCGGGACGAACACCAGCGTTGAACAGGTCGGACTCCAGGAAGATCTGACCGTCAGTAATCGAAATCACGTTGGTTGGAACGAAAGCGGAAACGTCACCGGCTTGCGTTTCAATGATAGGCAGTGCGGTCAACGAACCGGTCTTGCCCTTCACTTCACCGTTAGTGAATTTTTCCACGTACTCGGCGTTCACACGAGCAGCGCGCTCGAGCAGACGAGAGTGCAGGTAGAACACGTCACCAGGGTAGGCTTCACGGCCTGGTGGGCGACGCAGCAACAGGGATACTTGACGGTAGGCCCAAGCTTGCTTGGTCAAGTCGTCATAAATGATCAGGGCGTCTTCGCCACGATCACGGAAGTATTCACCCATGGTGCAACCGGAGTAAGGAGCCAGGTATTGCATGGCGGCGGACTCGGAAGCCGAGGCGGCCACAACAATCGTGTACTCCAGAGCACCGTGCTCTTCGAGCTTGCGCACCACGTTGTTGATCGTGGAGGCCTTTTGGCCCACGGCAACGTAGATACATTTAACGCCATTGCCTTTTTGAGCAATGATGGTGTCCACAGCCACGGCAGTTTTACCGGTCTGACGGTCACCAATGATCAGTTCGCGCTGACCACGGCCGATTGGCACCATGGAGTCCACGGCTTTCGTGCCGGTCTGCATGGGCTGGGAGACGGACTCACGGGCGATAACGCCAGGAGCCACTTTCTCGATGACGTCAGTCATCTTGGCGTTGATCGGGCCCTTGCCGTCGATAGGCATACCCAGAGTATCAACCACACGACCCAGCAGTTCGGGGCCAACGGGCACTTCCAGAATGCGGCCAGTTGTTTTAACTGCGTCGCCTTCGGAAACACCTGTGTATTCACCCAGAATCACGGCGCCGACAGAGTCGCGCTCGAGGTTAAGGGCCAGACCGAACGTGTTGTTCGGAAATTCGAGCATTTCGCCCTGCATCACATCGGACAAACCGTGGATGCGCGTAATACCGTCGGTCACGGATACGACCGTACCTTGTGTACGAACGTCAGTCGACGCACCCAGGCCTTCGATGCGGCTCTTGAGCAGTTCGCTGATCTCGGACGGATTAAGTTGCATGTTCAGACTCCTGAAATCCTGTTTACTGACTCGCGCTATGCGGTCAGCGTATCGCGCATGCTGGCCAGCCGGGCCTGCACGGAAGTGTCGAGCACCTGGTCACCAACAATCACCCGAATACCGCCGATAAGGTCAGCGTCGACGGTCACAGTCGGTTTTAGCTTCAGGCCAAACTTTTTCTCCAGCCCAGCGGTCAGCTCAGCAACCTGAGCCTCAGCCATCGGGAAAGCACTGATAATTTGTGCCTGCGCCGTGCCTTCGAGTTGGTGTTTCAATAGATCAAACTGTTCTGCAATCTGTGGCAACAGCAAGATGCGCTGGTTATCCACCAACAATTGAAGAAAGTTGCGAGCCTTTTCGGTGACCTGTGACTTAACCAGGCCCGTAAAGAGTTCGAGTCGCTGCCCGTTATTCAGGCGCGGATCGTTCAGTGCCTCGCGCACATCGTGGAGACCGGCCACCTGAGCCATTTCGGACAACAGGGCCGACCACGATTCGAGGCCCTGGCTGTCGTCGCGCACGGCGGCGAACAGGGCTTCGGCGTAAGGTCTGGCAATAGTCGATAGTTCAGCCATGGCCTGCCTTGATGTTAAAGTTCTGCCTTGAGCTGCTCGAGCAGCTGGGCGTGCGCATTCGCGTCAACTTCGCGTCGCAAGATTTGCTCGGCACCCTTGACAGCCAAGGCAGCCACTTCGCTACGCAGACCTTCACGTACGCGTTGCACTTCCTGGTTAGCGTCTTGCTGGGCCTGCGCAATAATGCGGGCTTTTTCGGCTTCGGCTTCACGACGAGCTTGCTCCAAAAGAGCAGTCGCTTGTTTTTCAGCGTCGACAATGCGTTGATGGTTTTCGGACTTGGCCGAAGCGTCCATCAAGCTGATACGCGCTTGGGCCTGTGCCAGATCGGCCTTGCCTTTATCGGCAGCAGCCAAACCATCAGCGATTTTCTGACGACGATCATCGATTGCTTTCGTCAGTGGCGGCCATACGAATTTCATCGTAAACCAGGCCAAAACGAAAAACACGATCATCTGAAAAAAGAGAGTCGCGTTTAAATTCACGGTCGTATCCCTTCAATACCACGTGTGTAGGATGCGGTATGCGTCCTGACACATGTATGTTCAAGTCGACAAGCGGTGCATGATCAAACCGAGCAACACACCGCTAACGACGACTGCCTGCCCGTCTGCCAAAAGCGGCAACGGACTCGCCTTCTTACCCAACGAATGGGTTGGCGAATGCAAACAACATGGCGATACCGACACCGATCAGGAAAGCAGCATCGATCAGACCGGCCAACAGGAACATCTTGGTTTGCAGAGCGTTCATCAGTTCTGGCTGACGAGCGGATGCTTCCAGATATTTACCACCCATCAGGGCGATACCAATGCAAGCGCCAAATGCGCCCAGACCGATGATGATACCGCAAGCAAGAGCAACGAAAGCTACGTTGGTCATGACAACTCCTTGGTTAAAAATCAGGTGTAATTCAAAAAAATCAAAGCGTTAGCAAGCTAAGCCTGCTCCCCCCAACCAGACACCATTGTCCAGTCGGAATCGGATTAATGGCCTTCGTGTGCTTGTCCGATATAGACAAGGGTGAGCATCATGAAGATGAACGCCTGGAGCAACACAATCAGAATGTGGAAGATTGCCCACACAGAACCGGCCAGAATGTGACCGATACCCAGTCCCAGGCTGGCGCCATTAAACCCTGTCCATGCGCCACCCAGCAGAGCGATCAACATGAAAACCAGTTCACCGGCAAACATATTGCCGAACAACCGCATGCCCAAAGACACAGACTTGGCCGCATATTCGATGCAGTTCAGCAAAAAGTTGAAAGGTGCGAGCACAACAGCCATCAGGCCGGTCGCGGTGAACGGTGCAGTAAACAGCTCTTTGACAAAGCCGCCGGGGTGCTTGATCTTGATGCCGTAGTAGAACATCAGCAGCAGCACGCCCATGGACATGCCCATTGGCACGTTCAAGTCAGCGGTAGGCAAAATACGGTGGTAGTACAGAGGGTCGCCATGCTCGGAGGCCAGACCGGTCTGAATGAAAATCCAGCCCAAACCATCAACGGGCAGCAAGTCCAGCACGTTCATCATGATGATCCACAGGAACACGGTCAGCGCCAGGGGCGAGACAAATTTCCGGGACTCGGCATTAGGAACAATGGATTTGGCCTGGTCTTCAACCCAATCGACCAGCATTTCTACAAAAGACTGCAAGCGGCCTGGTACACCGGCTGTTGCGGCCGAGGCGGCGCGCCACAGAAAGAAAACCACAACCAGACCCATCAGCAGGGACCAGAACATGGAGTCGTAGTTAATGACACCGAAGTTGGCCAGAACATCCTGTTTTTCACCCAAGTTGTTCAAGTGAACCAAGTGATGCTGGATGTACCCTGACTGAGGCGAAATATCACTAGCAGCAGCCATCTGTATTTACCCTGTGATGTATACGTTATGGGACAAGCCCGTGAAACAAAAATTCGTTATGGCAGCTTGCGGAAAAACAGCAGCAGCACATATCCCTTCAAGACACATAGCAGGCCAAAGAGCAAGGCAGGCCAAACTAACCAGCCTGTGTTTGCCATGGCAGCCGTTGCCAGTGTCAATACTGCAAAACCGAGCTTGAATGCTTCCCCCCAGAAGAAGGAAAGCGCTCCGGCGTTGCCGCCGCCCATCAAACCCAGCAAAAGACGCAATGCGAACAATGCGTTAGGCACAAAATAAGCAGCCGCACCAATAAGTGCCGAGGCTGCTGCATATGCGCCGGAAATCCATGCCGACAGGCCAATCGCCAACAGACCCATAAAAGCCTGGGCAACAAGTGCGCGCACAATTCCTTGCCCTGCCCGGCGAGCCATGCGGCTACGTTGCTCGGGCGTAAGTACTACGGGTTCAGGAAATGGTGCTTTGTCCCCTGCTGCCTGCACCTTGACTGTGGTGCCTGTCTGCTGATAAATCGGCTGATTCATAGTAGGAAACAATCAGATAACGTTGTGTGGGTGGATGTACTGCAAAGGCCTGAGCCAATCCATCCGCGCAATATTATCGGCCCCTTTCAAAAGCCGGTGTCGTCAAACCCATAAAGTATAGCGTCTTTTTTTTGTTGTAAGCAAACTCAGCCTTGCTTGTTTGATACTTAATGCAAGGCTGATATACGCAATCTCAATGGCATCAAGGGGTAAGCTTATTTTGTAACATTGCAGTGCAGCAATTTTACAACACACCCCCTGTTTTATCAGCGATTGAGAAACTTAGCGGTGCTTGAACTCGGGCTTGCGCTTCTCGACAAAAGCACGCATGCCTTCCTTCTGATCGTCAGTGGCAAACAAGCCATGGAAGTTACGACGCTCGAACAGCAAACCTTCTTCCAGCGACGATTCAAAAGCACGGTTCACACACTCTTTGGCCATCAGGACCGAGGGCAAGGACATGCTGGAAATAACCGTTGCGGCTTCCAGCGCCTCTTCAATCAGCTTGTCGGCAGGCACCACACGCGACACCAGACCGGAGCGCTCGGCCTCTTCGGCATTCATCATGCGCGAAGTCAGGATCAGATCCATGGCCTTGGCCTTGCCCACGGCACGGGGCAGACGCTGCGTACCACCAAAACCGGGAATCACGCCCAGCTTGATTTCTGGCTGACCAAAACGAGCGGAGTCTGCGGCAATGATGAAGTCACACAACATGGCCAGTTCGCAGCCTCCACCCAAGGCGTAGCCAGCGACGGCGGCAATGATGGGCTTGCGGAAACGGCGCAGTTCTTCCCACTGGCCACCCAGATAGTCCTGGGAGCTGACATCGTGGTAAGTCCAGTCTTTCATGGCGCCAATGTCGGCACCGGCCGCAAAGGCTTTTTCATTACCGGTCAGCACGATACAACCGATTTCGTTGTCGGCATCGTATTTCTTTAACAGGGCATACAACTCGGCGATCAGCTCGTTATTGAGCGCATTCAAAGCCTTGGGCCGATTTAATGTCAATAAAGCAACACGACCATGCACCTCTGCTTTGACTAAGGGTTCGTTCATGCTGACTCCCAGAAAAATTAAATAGAATAGGGGAATGGAACCTACACCCGTACTTTACCGTGCCGAGCCGACAGATCTCGCCGGCCACCGTCTGACTGTCCAGATACAGATCACTTCCCCCCAAACAGATGGCCAGATCTTGAGCCTTCCGGCCTGGATCCCTGGCAGCTACCTGATCCGCGACTTCTCGCGTCAGATCGAAAGCATAGCGGCCTTCTCTGGCGAAAAGCCGGTTTCCATCCGCAAGCTGGACAATCATCGCTGGCAGTGCGAACCCTGCGAGGGCCCCTTGAGCGTGCAATACCAGGTCTACGCCTGGGACCTGTCCGTACGAGGCGCACATATTGATCAGACCCACGCTTTCTTTAATGGCACCAGCGCCCTGCTGGCCGTTGAGGGCCAGACTGAACAGCCGTGCCTGCTGGAACTGGTGTCCAACGAGGACATGGAAGATTGGCAGGTCTACACCAGCCTGCCCGAGGCCAGCGGCATGCCAGGCGCGGCAGAACGCTATGGTTTTGGCCTGTACCGCGCCAGCAATTACGACGAGCTGATCGACCACCCTATTGAGATGGGCACTCCCCAGGTCATCAGCTTCTTTGCTCACGGCGCTGAGCACGAACTGGTCTTTACTGGCGTCATCCCCAATCTGGACTTGCCGCGCATCGCCCGTGATGTAGAGAAAATCTGCGCCGAACAAATCGCCTTTTTTGAGCCTGAAACCTGCCGTGCCCCCTTCCTGGATGGCAGTTCGCGCTATGTATTCATGACCATGGTGACCGATGACGGTTACGGCGGTCTGGAACATCGTGCCTCGACCGCCCTGATGGCGTCGCGCCGCGACCTGCCCACCCAAGGTCAGGACAAATCGGTGAAAAGCGCGGGCTACCAGACCTTTTTGGGCCTGGTCAGCCATGAGTACTTCCATACCTGGAACGTCAAACGGATCAAACCCGCCGTCTTCGCACCCTACGACCTGAGCCGTGAAAACCACACCCGCTTGCTATGGGTGTTTGAAGGCTTCACCTCGTACTACGACGATTTGATGCTGCTGCGCTCGGGCGTGCTGAGCGAAGCCGACTACCTGAAGCTGCTGGCCAAGAACATCAATGCCGTTGAACGTGGCCCCGGGCGCTTCAAGCAGTCCGCCGCACAAAGCTCTTTTGACGCCTGGACGCGCTATTACAAGCAGGACGAGAACTCCCCCAACGCACTGGTCAGCTATTACAGCAAGGGCGCACTGATCGCCCTGGGCCTGGACCTTCGCATTCGCAGCCACACCCAGCAAGCCAAGAGTCTGGACGATGTGATGCTGCTGATGTGGGAGCGCTATGGTCGTGACTTCTATCAAGGCAAGCCAGAAGGCATTCCTGAAAATGCCATGCCTGCCCTGATTCTGGAAGCCACCGGCTACGACGCCACGGATTTCATTGCTCGCTACGTTGAAGGCTGCGAGGACCTGCCCTTGAAACCCTGGCTGGCCGAACAAGGCTTGAAGCTGGAATGGCAAGCCTCCTCCAAGCTGCCCAGCCTGAACGCCCGCTTGCGCCAAAGCGCAGGCCAATGTCATCTGGCCACCGTGTTCACCGATGGTGCAGCGCATCAAGCAGGCCTGTCTGCGGGTGACGCTCTGGTCGCGATTGACGGCTTGCGTGTCAGCGACACCGCCAGCCTGGAGCGCCTGCTGGCTGCGTACGAGCCCGGCCAGACCGTTCAGGTCCACGCCTTCCGCCGCGATGAACTACACTGCTTCACGCTGCAACTGGCCCGCCCTGCCCTGGACGAATGCCTCCTGAGCCGCCAGCCCTGATTGACTTCACAGACCCGCCCCACCCGGCGGGTCTGCTACTTTGTTTTTGCCATGACGACACGCCGTATATTTATCAACAATCTGGTGGTGCAAGCCTCTATCGGTATGCTGGACCACGAGCTGGTTCACCGCCAGCCCCTGCATATTGATGCCGAATTCGACACCACCATTACGCAGGATGTTCAGGACGAGGACATCGGGACCGTGCTGGACTACCGTCAGCTGCGCGAGGCGCTGATTGAAGCCAGCACCATCGAGCACACCAATCTGCTGGAAACGCTGGTGGAACGCCTGGCTGATCGCATCCAGAATGATTTCCCGACCGTGGAACGCGTTAAAATCCGGGCCAGCAAACCCGAGGCCTTTGCCGACTGTGATGCCGTCGGCATCGAGATCGAACGCAGCCGCTAAAGCCCCGCCCCGCTTCCTGCCGGGGCCACGATGACACTTCTATCCGCTTTTCCTTATGTCCCAAGACACCAGCACTCTACCCACCTCCGAAACCGATACTCCCGTGTTTGCCAGCAAGGCTGAACGCAAGCAGCGCGTCAACGACAACAAGCTGAGCAAACGCATCATGCGTGAAGTGGGCCGCGCTATCGGGGACTTCAACATGATCGAGGAAGGCGACAAGATCATGGTCTGCCTGTCCGGCGGCAAGGATTCCTACGGCCTGCTGGACGTGCTGATGACCTTGCAAAAGCGCGCGCCAATCAAGTTCGACATTGTGGCCGTGAACCTGGACCAAAAGCAGCCCGGTTTCCCTGACCACATCCTGCCCGAGTATCTGGAAAAGCTGGGCGTGCCCTATCACATCGAAACTCAGGACACGTACTCGGTAGTGACGCGCGTGATTGCCGAAGGCAAGACCATGTGCTCTCTGTGCTCGCGCCTGCGTCGCGGGATCCTGTACCGTGTCGCCAAGGAGCTGGGTGCCACCAAGATCGCCCTGGGCCACCACCGTGACGACATTCTGGCGACCTTCTTCCTGAATCTGTTTTACGGTGGCCGCATGAAAGGCATGCCGCCCAAGCTGATGTCGGATAACGGCGAACATATTGTGATCCGCCCTCTGGCCTACGTGCCCGAGAAGGACCTGATCGCCTACGCCAAGCTGAAAGAATTCCCCATCATCCCCTGTAACCTGTGCGGCTCGCAGGAAAACCTGAAGCGCCAGGAAATCAACCGCATGATTGCGGACTGGGACAAGAAATTCCCGCACCGTTCCTGGAACGTGTTTGGCGCCCTGACCCGCGTCGTGCCTTCGCACCTGATGGACCCCAAGCTGCATAACTTTGCAGATCTGAAGGTGACAGGACAGGCGGACCCGGAAGGTGATAAAGGCTTTGATCAGGATTATTTTGATGATCACCTGCCCGAGAGCTTGCTGGCCGCAGGCTTTGAGGAAGATCACGACGAAGCTACTCCGGGCGTGCGTCAGGATGCCTTCACGCCAGCTCAGCCTGCCGCTTCTGGTGAACAGCAGATTGTGTTCATGAGCAAAAGGCGCTCCGGCCAATAAAGCGATTGGTCTGCAACTTAGCGTAGCGCTTGTCGTCAGCAAGTACACCAGCGACAGACAATAAAAAGCCCCGATATAAATCACCATCATCTGGAATAAGACCCAGGTTTTGGAGATGTATATCGGGGCTTTTTTGCACCCACCGAATGGCTATCAGGTCTTAGTTCGGCTTTTGCGAACCATCCCAGCGCTCACCGGGCACCTGAATATCAAACAGTTCCAGCACCCGCATCACCGTATGATCGACAATATCGTCGATGCTGTTGGGACGCAGGTAAAACGCGGGCATAGGCGGGAAGATAATCCCGCCCATTTCCGTCACGGCCGTCATATTACGCAAATGCGCCAGATTGAATGGCGTTTCACGCACCATCATCACCAGACGGCGACGCTCCTTCAAGGTAACGTCGGCCGCCCGGGTAATCAGGTTGTCGGACAAGCCATGCGCCACAGCGGCCAGGGTGCGCATCGAACAGGGCACAATCACCATGCCGGCGGTAGGAAAACTGCCACTGGCCAAGGTTGCGCCCACATCGCGGAAGCTGTGCACCTGATCGGCCAAAGCCTGGATCTCGTGCCTGCCGATATCCAGCTCATATTTGATGTTCAGCACCCCGGAAGGCGAGATCACCAAATGGGTTTCCACATCCGGACAGGACTGCAGCACTTGCAGCAGACGCACGGTGTAGACCGCACCTGTGGCCCCGGTCATACCTATGACCAGGCGTCGCTTGGTGCTCACTCCAGAGCCCCAGCCTCGCGCAGCATGGTTTCCAGTTCGCCGTTTTCGTACATTTCGGACACGATGTCCGAACCGCCGACGAATTCGCCCTTGATGTACAGCTGAGGGATGGTGGGCCAGTTGGAGAAGTCCTTGATGCCCTGACGCACTTCGGCGTCGTCCAGCACGTTGACCACAACCACTTGGCTCAGGCCAACAGCGCGCAGGATCTGCACGGTGCGTGCGGAGAAACCGCACTGAGGAGCTTGAGCTGTGCCCTTCATAAACAGCACAACTGGGTTTTCCGTTACGGTTTCGCGGATGAAATCTTGAACTTCACTCATGATGTTCTCTTAAGAAAAGAATTAACACTGTCCACCTGTGACCCGCCGGATTCCTGCCAGATCCTCGTAACTGATGACCTGTTTGAACCCTGCCTGCCGCAGCATATTTTGCACATGGTCGGCCTGATCCCAGCCGTGCTCCATGAGAAGACTCGCACCAGGACGTAGATACGGCCCGGCTCCCTGAACTATTGTACGCAAATCCGTCAAGCCGTCAGAACCATCTGTCAGCGCCTGACGCGGCTCAAAGCGCACATCGCCCTGGCCCAGATGTTCGTCATCCACTGCAATGTATGGTGGGTTGGACACGATCAGGTCAAAAGGTTCCTGGCCTGCCACGGCATCGTACCAACTCCCCAGGCAAAACTCGACTTTCCCACACAAACGCTGAGCATTTAAGCCCGCCTGCGCCAATACCAGCGTGCTGATATCGCTGGCGACCACATGGGCATCAGGACGTGCCAGCGCCAGTGAAACCGCAATGGCGCCACTGCCACAGCCCATATCCAGAATGCGGGGAGAGGGAATGTTCTGCACGCGCTCCAGCGCACGTTCAACCAGGGTTTCCGTATCGGGGCGCGGAATCAGCACCGAGGGCGACACCAGAAACTCATGGCCCATAAATTCACGTACGCCCACGATATAAGCCATGGGCTCACCCGCTACGCGGCGGGCCTCCAGGGCTTGATAGGCTTGGATCTTGTCCAGCGGCAACTCGTCCGTGTCGTGCGCAATCAGCCAGGAACGACCGACGCCCAGTACCTGCATCCACAGCATGTCACGCTCCAGGCGCGGCAAAGGGCTTAGCGGCTGCAAGGCTCGCAAGGTACGGGGAGAATAGGCAGGCGTGGCCGTTTGGGGCGCAGCCTGCTCACCGGATAGGCTCATGCTCACGCCTGCGCCAGATCAGCCAGCAAACCGGCCTGATGCTCGGACAGCAAGGCCTTGATCAGCTCGTCCAGATCGCCATCCATGATGTAACCCAGCTTGTACAAGGTCAGGTTGATGCGGTGATCCGTCATGCGGCCTTGCGGGAAGTTGTAGGTGCGGATGCGTTCGGAGCGGTCACCCGTACCGACCAGGCTTTTACGCTCGGCGGCTTCTTTGTCGGATTGCTCACGCTGCTGCTTGTCTTTCAAACGCGCGGCCAGCACCTGCAAGGCTTTTTCACGGTTGCGGTGTTGGGAACGGTCATCCTGACACTCCACCACCAGACCCGTAGGCAAGTGGGTCAAACGCACAGCCGAGTCCGTCTTGTTCACGTGCTGACCACCGGCACCACTGGCGCGGAAGGTGTCCACACGCAAATCAGCGGGGTTGATGGTGATTTCAGCCAGGCCTTCAGCTTCAGGCAAGACCGCTACCGTACACGTAGAGGTATGAATGCGGCCCTGGGCTTCGGTTTCGGGCACGCGCTGCACACGGTGCGCACCAGATTCGAACTTCAGACGTCCGTACACATCCTGGCCTTCAATTCGGACGATCACTTCCTTGTAACCACCCACTTCCGAATCGCTGGCAGACATGATCTCCGTACGCCAGCCGCAGTTTTCGGCATAGCGCATGTACATGCGCAACAAATCCCCGGCGAACAGGGCACTTTCATCACCACCAGCACCGGCGCGAATTTCAATGAACACGTTACGGGTGTCGTCCGGATCCCGCGGCAGGAGCAGGATTTGCAGTTCATCTTCCAGTTGAGCGATACGTTCCTTGCCCAACTTGTATTCTTCCTCGCCCATTTCCTTCAATTCAGGGTCGGACATCATGTCCTGGGCCGCCTGCAAATCGCCCTCGGCCGCTTCATAGCTCTTGAAAGCCGTAACGACAGGGTCCAGCTCGGCACGCTCGCGCGACAGTTTGCGAAATTCATCCATATTGCCGGCAATTTCGGGCTCGGCAAGCATGGCATCAACTTCATGCAGACGGCGAGACAATTGCTCAAGCCGACTGCGCATAGAGTCTTTCATAGGGAACAGCCTAAAGGGAAAATCAGAGGGTCTGGGCGCAGTTCAAAGCAATCAGGCTGCACCGCAGGAGGTCGGTGAACAGACAGCAGCCCAGACGCTAACGTCGACGGGTGGTCGAGGGCAACAGGCGAGGCAAGAGATCCAGCAGCTGCTCGCGCTCTGCACCTTCGCTGCGCGTCAATTCGGCCATGGGACCGTGCATGTACTTTTGAGTCAGGCCATGCGCCAGCATTTCAATGACTTCTGCCGGATCATCACCGCGGGCCAACATGCGACGGGCACGTTCCAGCTCGTGCTGACGTACCTTTTCGACCGACTGCTGCACATCCAGAATGGCAGGCACAATTGCACGGGTGCTAAGCCAGTGCATATAGTGCTGCACCTGGGTGTCGATAATGGCTTCAGCCTGAACCACAGCAGCCTGACGGGCATCGGCACCCCGTTGTACAAAGTGGCCCAGATCGTCGACGGTGTACAGGTACACGTCATCCAGCCGGCCTACTTCAGTTTCTATATCGCGTGGCACGGCCAGATCGACCATGACCACAGGGCGGTGACGACGCGAGCGCACGGCTCGTTCCACCATGCCCAGACCCAGAATGGGCAAAGTGCTGGCCGTACAGGACACCACCACATCAAAATCTGCCAGACGCTCGGGCACATCCGCCAGCTTCATGGTGCTGCCCATAAAGCGGGACGCCAGGCTTTCTGCGCGCTCCTGAGTACGATTGGCAACCACGATGCTACAGGGGTTCACCGCGGCAAAGTGCGTGGCGCACAGCTCGATCATTTCGCCAGCACCAATAAACAGCACTTTGGCCTGGCTAAGGTCACCAAACACACGCTCGGCCAAACGGACAGCCGCCGCCGCCATGGACACCGAATGGGCGCCAATAGCGGTTTGCGTACGGACTTCCTTGGCCACCGAGAAGGTGCGCTGGAACAATTGATGCAGCAAAGTGCCCAGCGAGCCGGCCTCGTTGGCGGCACGCACGGCATCTTTCATCTGACCCAGAATCTGGGGCTCGCCCAAGACCATGGAGTCCAGACCGCTGGCAACTCGGAACGCATGGCGCACGGCCTCGTTCTGGTTGTAGCGATACAAATGTGGGGTCAGCTCGGCAGAGCGCAGGCTGTTGAAGTCTGCCATCCATTCGGGCAGACGTTCGGCCACATGGGGCTCGGCCGCACAGTAGATCTCGGTACGGTTACAGGTAGACAGGATGGCTGCTTCACGTACACCGGTACCAAAAGTGGCACGCAAGGTATCAAGCGCAGGCTTTAACACATCGATCGGAAACGCAACGCGCTCGCGCACGGCAACCGGCGCGGACACATGATTCAGACCAAAGGTTAGAACATCTACAGACATGAGCAGTACAGGCTATAGCCCTGAAAAGACCAAGACAGGCAATTTCGCAGACGCAAAACGCATGAAATTTAAGTGATTTTACGCCGCAAGCAGGAGTTTTGCCAAAAATGTTACTTGAATTGCCTTTTTGTGATTACAATTGCACTCCTTTATGCAGCCCTCTTTTCGCTGAAAAGGGCCTCTCCCTAGGGGTACGGCAAATTTGAAGTCGAAAAGATGCATAAATTTTTTGTTGTACTATGCGCACAAATTAAAAAACGTGGTATAGTTCTATTTTTACCGAGCAGTACACGTTGGCCTGGTAGCTCAGTCGGTAGAGCAGAGGATTGAAAATCCTTGTGTCGGTGGTTCGATTCCGCCCCAGGCCACCAAGAATTCAAACAAAAAGCCCAGTCAAACGACTGGGCTTTTTGTTTTTCTGTCTGCCAAAACCTGCCAACAAAGCACAAAACCGTATTCGCAGGCACGGGAAGGCAATCCACTGCCCCCTCATATCGACAATACCGATAAATCAAAAATATCGAGGATATCGATATTCATCAAAAGAGGCCCTGAACAAGGGGCCTCCCTCAAAACCCCACCGGCTCCGCCATCCAGCCAAATCCGGCGCTCATGGTCGGTGGTGGCTTCACACAAGTATTGCGCCCCTGCCGCAATTCCGCCCAATTCCCCAACAGCGCCTGTTCGCAATGTGCCTCTGCCCGGCGCAGTTCATTGCGTGCCTTGCTGGTCGTGACGCCGAAGCGTTCGGCCACCACGCTCAGGCTTTGCTCTTCCAGGCGGGCCGCCAGAAAGATGGCGCGGCGTTGGCGGGGCAGCAGTTCAATCGCGTAGATCAGGACTGACAGCAGGGACCGGCCGATCAGGCTGGACTCTGGCCCCGGCATAGGGGACACCTGCTGGTGCTCCTCCAGTTCGTCTAAAGACACCAGTGTGCCCCTGCCTGATTCGGCACGCCATTCATCAATCGCCAGGTTACTGGCCATACGCAGCAGATACAGGCGCGGATTGGCTACCGGCCCGATCTCCCGGCTGCCATGCAGACGCAGCCAGGTATCGTGCAGGGCATCCGCTGCGCGGTCACGACAGCGCAGACGGATGGTCAACTGCCGCAGCAGTTCTTCGTAGTGCACCTTCAAGTACAAGCACAGTGAATACTGCGGCGTCACGCAGTCCTCGTTCCACTTGCGGGTCGGCAAGGGCAGGCATGTCGACAACATGATCAGATCTCCCAGGCTCAGGCTACAGTGTCATCCGCCGCCGCTCCTCGGGCGTCAATCGATCCAGAGCGGATTGCGGATTGGCGCCCAGTCCCAGGACCTGCACCGTACTGTCTTGGCGATACGCAGAGGCATCTATCCTGGAAGTCGCTGGGCCTGCTCCTGACGATGTGGCCCCGCCCCCTGACTGCCCTGCATCCCCAAATCCCAGAATCTGAACGGTAATGACCGAAGGCAGATTCTGACGAGCCTGAGCACGAGTGCGGTTCACGGTATCCTGCGCCGCCGAAGCGGCCGAGGATGCCGTTGCGCTGGCGTTGGTCAGCGCTCCGGTGTTGACCGTCGCCATGACCGGAATACCTTTGGACTCGCCCTGTACCTGAATATTGTCGGCATTGACCACACGCAAGGCGGCGATATTAATGTCGCCCGACACGCGAATCCCGGCTTCACCCGCATCCACAGTTCCCAGCGGCGCAATCAAATCGATATAGCCTGGTGGAACTTCAGGAACAGGATTCAGCGTGGCAATACGCGCGCCGGTATTCGGTGTGGATGGCGACAGCGCCACGTTGCCAAACAAGTCATAAACACGGCGTTGCGGGGTGTAGCCAGCCCACCATCATGGCGAGCATCAAGAGAAGAAGGCGTTTCATGATCGAATTACTCCGGGAACAAAATCAGGCAGATTGTTCTGGCTAAAGGGGTCAGAAGGAGGCGCGCAGGCTGAAGTGCACACGCGGATCGTGTCGTTCGGTGTTGACGCCTTGCGTCAGGGGATACGCCCAGTCGGCGTGCAGAGACAGCCAGTCAAACATTTGCAGACGCGTGCCTATGCCCACACTGGCCAGATGAAAACTGGACTCCTGTTCGGGCAAGGGATCGCGCAAACGCAAACGCGCAACATCACTAAAGGCGTAGAAGCGCCACTCGTTCACCGAGGGGCCAATCCAGCGAGCCAATGAGGGGGTGCGCAGCTCGACACTGGCCATCCAGCCATCGTCCGCACTGCGCTCGGCGGCCAGATAACCACGCACGCTGGTCGCGCCACCGGCCGAAAACTGTTCGTTGGAAACCAGAGCGCCCGAACCAATCTGAAAGCCCACGCGGCCATAGGCCTGCCAGTCCTTGGCAAAGGTTTCGGTGTGGTTCAGATCGCCCTTGAACACCATGAAACTGGGGCTGGCCATCCAGCGCTTGTAGTCGAACTCCTCCCACTCGCTGTTCAGGCCAAACAGGCTACGACTGGCACCGGTCAAGGTCAGGCCGACACTGGTTTGCGAATCTTCGGTGTAGCGGTAGCCGTTATAGGCCAGCGTGAACGGCAGATACGTCAGCGGTACACGGTCGCTTGTCTCGCCAAAGCGGGTTTGTTCTTCAAAATCCTTGTAGTCCATACCGATCGAAGCGGTGTGGTACCACGTACCGGACTGCGGGAAGGTGTAGGTGGCATGAATGCCGTAGGACTGACCTTTACCCAGCACATTGGTGCCGCCCACGGTAGAGACATCGCTATCGGATTTGTAGCCGGAGAACGCCAGGCTCCAGCGTGGCGACAGGGGCATGGTGTAGGCGGCCGACCAGACCTTGGCATCCTGCATGTCACGCGGAGCCGTGAAGTAGGTCAGGGAGAAGGTATGGCCGCTTTGCCAAAGATTGTCGTGGCCAAGGGTGACCATGCCGCGCAGCTTGCTGGTGTCGGCGCTGTAATCGTTATTCAAGCCCACGCTGGCACTCCAGGGGCTTTTATCGTCAACGCGCAGATCCACATCCATGGTGCCGGGCACGCGCCCTTCTTTCACCATAGGCATGACCTGACGGCTGGCACCGCGATTGAGCTCGGCCAGTTCGGTCTGCGCCTTGCTGAAGTCGGGCACCTGCCCTTCTTGCAAGGACGGTACGCCATCACGAATGGCCAGCGGCGAATAGTGTTCGGCACCGACCACGCGTACGCGGCCTACCTTGGTTTCCGTTACCTGAAAAAACACCACACCATCGGCTACGGCCTGCTCGGGCAGGTCCACGTACACGGACTGATAGCCCTGAGCGTTATAGACTTCCTGCAAGGCGTCGCGCGCTTTTTCAATATCGCTCAAGCTGCGCTCGGGGCCCAGAAAGGGGTAGACCGCTTTTTCAATGCTGCGGGCATCCAGCACGGTATTGCCACGCACAATGTATTCATTGATATTGACCTTGCCCTGAGCCTGCGCGGAGGCGATATGAGGCAGCAACAAGGCCAGCGCCATGACTGGCGCAGCACAAAGAGGGTGGCCTCTCCACCCGGACAAACGGACCTTGCGCCCTGTAGTTTCTGCTGGCATCACGATGCTTACGATCCTCAATCTGATGAGCGGTGTGCTTGTGTATCCCTGCTGGGAAGGCACGCCGCGCGACTCGTTGACATCTAGACGCAGCAGAAATCAAAAACTTTCGTTTGTAACAAAAACTTCATATTTCTTTCTGGAAGGCAGGGGCAAAACAGGCGGATTCGCCCCCCAAGGGCAGGGTTTGCGTGAGGGCCTGCCAGCGGCAAAATACGCCGCCTTTGTCATGAAAACCTCACACAGAAAAGGAAAGGCTTGCGCTAGGGTGTGGAGAACCCAAGCACCACAGTGGTGTGATGTCTTCTTAATGGCACTGCCCTATGCGCCCCATTCTTTTCTTCTTATTGTTTTTGGCCCAGGCAAGCAGCATGGCCCAGGAAACTGCACAAGCTGAAGGCGCAAAAACGCCCCCGTCCGGTACGCCTCCCGGCTGTGTCAGTGTGGTGGTAGATGGACAAGCGGCCCTGTCCTACGATTGCTTGAGCCAGCAAATGCAACCCAAGGCGAAAGCACCCGGGACGCCCGGGATGGGGTCTGAAACTATCATTCAGAAAGGCCCGAATGCGATGGGTTTGGTCAATCCGGCAACGACCAGCAATCGCATGGGCTCCAACTTCGGGACTTCGGCTTATCCGCAACGCCCGCCACGGCCTTCAGCGCCCTCGCCTTTTGCGCCGCCCAATCCCTAAGAAAGCAACCCGCCGTCAACAAATCTGCTTGCATATAAAAAGCCCTGCATACATCAGCCACGAAGCCGATTTGTGCAGGGCGGTTGCTATCGCTTTCTCGCTCCTGCCCCCAAGGTAAAAAACCTGAGGTGATTTTTGTTGTCTAGCTGCGCTGATACTGCAAACAGCGCCCCTTGTAAGACAACTCCTTGCCTTCGGGCAGCAAGATGGGGCGGTCACGCAAGCAAACCTGTCGCACCAGTTCAAAACCGTAGCGCGACATTTCCTGGGTAAATTTATTGCGATGCCCCCGATCCGGGTCTACCACCCAGACCTCGGCCTGCTTCTTCGCTCGCTGGTCTACCAACTGGGCCAATTGGGCAGGCGTATTACCTTCATACAGCAAGTCACTGCCCACGATCAGGTCGTAACGCTGACGGGCAGGTTTCAGGCCCAGGGACGCCAGCAAATCAGGGCAGGACTCCTCCCCCCACTGCGCATGAACATAGGGCAGATCAGACAAGCCATTCAAAGCCTGATTCAGCTTCAGAAAATGCGGCACCATGGGGTGACAATCGCTGGCATGAATTTGCGCACCCCGTTTATGCATCACCAGACTGGTCAGGCCCAAGCCACAGCCCAACTCCAGAATGCTTTCATCCGCCCGAATGGGGCGGTTTTTCAGTTTGCGCGCCAGTTGAATGCTGGATGGCCACACAAGACCAAACAAAGGCCAGACAGCCGGGCCTATACCCAGAGACTGGGCGTGTCCCAACGGGTCGGCATATTGCATGTGATCGGCCAAGGAACGAATACGTAACGATTCTGTGGGCGAGATTCGTATATGCTGGAGACGGGTTTTTAACTTGGCGGGCGTGGATGAGGTCGAGCCATATAAGTCTGACATAGACTGATGATCGTCCATATCCACACAAAAAGCGAATTTTGGCTTATTTTGCTGTGGTTTAAACTACAGATAGCAGAATTTAAACAAATTTCCGCTTAATACCGCTGATAAGGACCGCTATTGTTCAAAGACCTGATTAACGACCTCAACGACCATTCCATCGTGGAACCTGACATCTTTCTGGATGTACCCTTCGTCCCCAGTGACGACCGCGTCATCGACACCATGCTGCAGTTGGCCCAGACCGGGCGCAAGGACATCCTGTATGACCTGGGTTGTGGCGATGGACGCATTGTCATCGCCGCCGCCAAAAAATACCGCTGCACCAGCATAGGCGTAGAGCTGGACCCGCTGCGCGTTGCCGACGCCATGGAGCAAGCGGGCCATGCAGGCGTGGAGTATCTGGTGGACTTTGTGGAAGAAGATCTGTTTACCGCAGACTTCAGCCAGGCCACTATCGTGACCTTGTACTTGATGGACACCATCAATGCCATCCTGCGCCCGCGCCTGTTGCAGGAGCTGCGACCCGGTGCGCGCATTGTGTCGCACGCCTTTGATATGGGCGATTGGGAAGCCGACGAGATCCTGCATGTGGGCGGCATCAAAATCTACAAATGGATTGTGCCGGCGCAGGTGGCAGGCGAATGGGAGTGGGAAGGTCTGGACGGAACAGACTACCGCTTGCAGCTCAAGCAGCGTTATCAGGATGTCAGCGGAAAAATCTGGATGAACGGCAAGCCCGCCCTGCTGACTGACCTGTACCTGTCCGGCGATTGTCTGGAACTAAGCGCACAGGCCGATGCGGCCTCCCCCGTCATCAGCTCCAACCTGTACTTCGACCATCAGGAACTGCTGTCCGTAGAAGAGGTGGACGAAGAGGCCTGATCCCGCAGGCCCCTGCTTCGCAACACCGATACCAATATCAAGCCCTGGCACCCAAGCAGGGCTTTTGTTTTAGAACTGGTATTTCATCATCAGCATGATTTTCTGGGGTGCGCCATAAAAGCCTTGGGAATCTTCCGTCAGATCCACATACTTCTTGTCGAACAGATTGTTCACGTTCAACTGCGCCGACAAGCTGGGCGAGAAACGGTAATGCGCCATCACGTTGGCCAGCAACACGGAGCCTTGCTCGCGTCGGGCGCTAAGGTTTGGCGCCACGGTTCTATCCACATAAACATGACTGCGCCATTGCACACCGCCACCTACCGTCAGCTTGCCTTCAGTGCCCGGCACAAGATAGGAGGTCTGCAGATTAGCCAGATTCTGCGGTTCAGAGGTTTTGAAGGGACCACCTTCGGCATTACGCACCAGATTACGGGAAAAACCTGCGGACACCTGCCAGCCTGGCTGGATTTCACCTGATGCCTGCAGCTCGAAGCCCTCGCTGGTCACGCCCTTGGCCCCGCGATAAGCAAAATCGCTAGAACCGGGTACAGTCCTGTCGCCATCTTTTTCAGCCACATTGTCTTGCTCGATGCGAAACAGTGCCAGCGAAGTGTTGAGCTTGCCGTCAAAGTGTTCGGACTTCAGGCCCAGCTCGTAGCTCTTGCCTTGTACCGGGTCCAGATAGCCACCACTGGCGTCACGATAGGTCTGTGGCTGGAAGATATCGGTGTAGCTGAGATAGGCCGTGAAGTTCTCGGTGAAGTCGTACAGCAGACCAGCGTAAGGCGTGAACACGTGATGGTTCATGGTGTCATCGCCGGACTCGCGCTTCCAGTTGGTTTGTCGGCCACCCACAATCAGCTTCAGGGAATCGCTCAAGGACAAGCGCAGAGCACCATAGACCGCATTCTGGCGCGTTTCCTGCTCGCCCAGCAGCTGGAAATTTCCCCATACCGGCTCGGGATAGGAGCCGTCCCATTCAAAGACATTGCCTACTGGCGTATTGCCTTGTGGAGCATGATTGCCGTAGCGGTAGTTGGACTTGCTGCCCATTACCCCCACAAATGCCTCGTGCTCCTGCCCAAAGGCCTCAAATGGCCCGCTCAGTTCCAGCGACGCGCTGTTCTGATCGAACTCCTGATGCGAGTTATTCAGCAAGGAAGTCATGCCCAGGCCGGTGACAGGATCAGGGTGGCCCATCAAATACACCAGCTTGGAGTCGTACTCGCTTTCCAGACGGCTGACATTGGCTTTCAAGGACCAGCCATTGGAAAAGCGATGGTCGATACCCGCGTAGAAGGTATTGCTGGTCGTATCCCAGCGTGTCCAATCTGCTCCAACACTGAACGAGCGACGCCAATCCAGATCCCCGCCCTTGTTATCCAAGGTAGGCAGACCGCCCCAGGTCACCCCTGTCGGACGCTTGGCCTGATGCTCCACCCCAACCCGCACAGTGGTGTCGGCCGTCAGATCCGCTTCCGCGGTTGCCAACCAGGCACGATTGCGCGTGTGATAGCGGTCGATATACGAGTCGCGCTCCTCCATCATCCCTGCCACGCGGGCACGCACTGTACCGTCCTTGTTCAAGGGCGTGGACAGATCAATCGTGCCTCGATGCTGGTCCCAGGACCCTATGCCAACAGAAGCGGTGCCGGTAAACACATCACTGGTCGCGCGTTTGCGCACGATATTCACCGAGGCGCCTGGATTACCCGCCCCCGTCATCAAACCAGTCGCACCACGCACAATCTCGATGCGGTCGTACAGAATGGGATCAAAGTTGGACGTCCCGAAAAAATCATTCTGCGTGGCAATGGACACCCCATCGTATTGGTAAGTGTCGACATAGAAACCACGCGAATGGATGTCGGTACGATCAATATCCGACATGGAAGTCGCAATCCCCGTCACGGACTTGAAGCTCTCACCCAGTGTGGTCAGATTCATGTCTTCCATCTGCTGGCGTGTGATCACACTGACGGACTGCGGGGTCTCACGTGGTGACAGACGCAAACCTGTTGCTGCCGTAGTCGCCTGCACGGCATAGGAGCCCGAGCCTTCAGTAGATAGATCACGCCCCACCACACGAACCGGAGCCAGCTGAGTCGCCTCGCCTTGAACCGGGCGGGTCAGGGATACGTTCTTGCCCTTACGTCGGAACTCCAGGCCCGTACCTGCCAGCAAGCGGCTTAAGGCTTGATCCGCCGTCAAACTGCCGGACACAGAGGGAGCCGTCATCCCCTTAACCGCCTCAGGCAGATAGAAAATCTGCAAGCCGGCCTGTGCTCCCAGTTTTTCCAGCGCGGCCTCCAAGGGTTGCGCGGCAATGCTGATCGCCACCGGCGTTTCCTGCGCCCAAGCGTGGGGCGCGTGCAGACCAAGGGCCAGAAAAAGAGAAAATGCGAGGGCGTTAAGACCAAGTGATGTCGTACCCCGACGCGCGGCGGCGGAGAGTATAGCTTGCGTGTCCAGCATGAACAGAGTTCCAAAAAATAAGTACGCGCACGGTGCGCAGACGCCCTTGGCCAAGGCTATGGGCCAGTCTGCTTCCGGTCTGGAAAGCAGGTCCCCATAAGTAAGACGCCGTAGCGAAAAATTTTCCGGAATGATTCTCACTGCTCTTTTTGATACAAAATGTATCGTCAGTGATGCATGACTTGCTTGGCGACGGGACTCGACAGCACAACATGGTTCGACTTCGAGTCGCTATTCACCGTCCGCACTTCACGGTTCGTTGCTTGCTGCTTGCTGCTTGCAGTCAAGCGTAAAACGAGCCGAAACCTTAACGCGCCATCAGCAAAGCGCTGCCATCCGCCTGTCGCGTCACCAGGACTGGCGCAATGTCCGGCAGGATGTCCAGCGCCGCTGCTGGCTCCTCAATACTCAAAGTGCCCGAAATGCGCAGCTTGGCGATCTGTGAGTCTGCCACCCGCAAAGGGTGATCCAGATAGCGGCTCAGCTCCTGTGCCACCGTCGTCAAAGGCACATCACGGAACACGATGCGCCCCTCTTGCCAGGCCATAATCGCTTCCACACGCTCCTGCCCCAAAGGCGTCACCTTGTTGTTTACCGCGCCGGATACCTGCCCGGCCGATAGCATCACCCGATCCCTACGCCACCACGGACCCGTAGAAAGCTGCACCGAACCTTCACGCACCGCCACGGTGACACCTTCAACCTCTCGACGCACATTGAACTGCGTGCCGGTAACCAGCACCTGCGCCTGGCCCGCGTCTACGGAGAAGGGTCGATTCTTGTCGGACTGCACCGCAAACAAGGCCTCGCCCCGCAGCAACTCCACGCTACGGCGCGACGCATAAAACGAGATGTTCACTTCCGTGTCCGTATTCAAATCCAGACGCGAACCGTCCGGCAATTCAAGTTGCTTACGCTCACCGCGTGCCGTCAGCACGCGCTGGGTAAACACAGGTGTCTCGGCCCACATCGAACGACTGAACCAGGCCCCGGCAGCCACCGTGGCAAACGTCGCCCCTGTACCCAACACCCAGCGTCGACGCGCGAAGTTGGGCTCCTCTTGCGCCGGACGATTCATGATCTCCCGCATCTCGTCCATGGGCAGATGGTCCGCCACCTGCCAGACCTGCTGCAAGGAACGGTACTCCCGCTCATTGGCCGGATCCTGCGCCAACCACGCATCCCGCTCACGCTGCTCCTGCAGCGTCAGCTCACCGAGCTGCTCTCTGGAAAACCAGTCCAGCGCTTGCTCTTGCGGCAGATGAGAGGGGGTGTACTTGTCGTTTTTAGGCATGGCTCGCGTCGCCAGGGACACAGGGCAAAAAACCGTGCCCTTCACTGATAAGACGTTTATGCATAAGGAAATCCGGAATCAATGAGGGGCATAGTTTTGTAACTTCTTCTGAAGATGCCGTAATGCCCGCTTCATGTATTTTTCCACCGAGCTGGGTGTCAGATCCAGCTTCTCTGCAATTTCCTTTTGCGTGTAGCCCTCTATTTTGTTCCACAAAAACACCTGCTGGCACTTCAAGGGCAGCTCCTGCAAAGCCTCCCGCAACGCCTGGCTAAGCTGCTCCATGCGCAGATCACTTTCCGGGCCAGGGTCTACCGGGTGCTCCTCCTCGCGCAAATCATGCAAGGGCACCACGTCATGGCGCGACTGGCGGCGGATTTCACTGATCAGCTGATTTTGCGCACTGCGATACAGATAGGCTTTTTGATTCAGTGCCGCAGCATGTTCACCGCGCAGCAAGCCTTCAATGGAGTCCTGCGCGGCATCCTCCGCGTCCTGCGGCAAGGAACTGCGCTTCGCCCACGAGCCGATCAGCCCGCTGTAGTGAGCGAGCCAGCCTTTCTTGGGCGAAGGTCGGCGGGACATGGCAAATACAAGAGACGAATGTCGAATGAAGCGAGAATATTAACAATAATTCTCATTTAGATATAGAAAAGTCCCTGCGGTGTGAAATCCGCGTCTTACTGACAAAGAGAAACGTCTCTTAACGGCATCTCGTGCTCGCAATGCTAGGCTGATCTAACCCTCTGTTTATTCAGCAAAGGAAACAGCCTTATGCGTTTTTCTTCCTTCAAAGCGCGATGCGCAATGGCCTTGGCCACCGTCAGCGCCACCCTTGCCTTGTCGGCCCCTTCACTGGCGGACGTCATTATTCCCATGAATTTGGCTACCGAAAGCGGTGCTGGCGAGCAAATCGGCCAGGTCAGCGTTCGGCAGACTGAACACGGTCTGGTCTTCACGCCAGATCTGAAAAATCTCAAACCCGGTGTACATGGTTTCCATATACATGAGAACGCCAGCTGCGCCCCCAGCGAGAAAGACGGCAAGGTAACGCCTGCCGGGGCAGCCGGCGGCCATCTGGACCCCAACAAGACCGGCAAGCACGGTTTCCCATGGGGTAATGGCCACCTGGGTGATTTGCCCGCCTTGTATGTCCAGGCCGACGGCAGTGCCACCACCCCCGTTCTGGCTCCGCGCCTGAAGTCACTGGATCAGATCAAGGGCCGAGCCCTGATGATCCACGAAGGCGGTGACAACCACTCCGATCACCCTGCACCACTGGGCGGCGGTGCCGGACGTTTTGCTTGCGGAGTGATCAAGTAAGCGCCTTCATCCCTTTAACTTTTTCAAGGAGATACCATGAACGAAACGATTGAATCTTCCTTTGAACAACTGCAAGAGATGATCAAGGACATTCGCTATGCGATGTTCGTCACCCACGCGCAGGGCGGCCAGCTTCATGCCTGGCCCATGACCACGCAACAGGCCAAGATGAGTTCGGAACAGGAGGACTTTGAGCACGACAAGCTCTGGTTCTTCATGGCCAGGTCCAGCCAGGTGGTCCACAACCTGGTGGTCAACCCGCACGTCAATATCAGCTATGCCGACCCCAAAACAGACACCTATGTATCAGTTTCGGGCCTGGCTAGCGTTGTGGAGTCCATGAATCAAAAGGAGCGCTTCTGGAACACGCTGGTCGAGGCCTGGTTTGAAGAAGGCATTACCGATCCCGATGTTGCTCTGGTCTGCGTACAGATAGACAGTGCCGAGTACTGGAGCGTGCGCGAAGGCAAGCTGGCTCAGGCAGGCAAGATGCTCAAAGCCACCCTGATGGGCGAGCAACTGACAGAACTGGGGGAGCACGGCAAAATCAGCCCTGCCTCCAAACCAGATCGCTGAATGTAGCCTGCTGCTTGCCTGAAACCCGACGCCCGGCCTCGCGCCGGGCGTTTGCTGGCGCCCTGTTACGCAGGCGTGCCGCCTTGATCAACGTGCTTTCAAAAACCGGGCGATGCGCGTGTACAAAGGCCCGGTCAGCACCAGTACACACACCATGCGGGCAACCTGGAAAGAGGTCACCATGGGCGCGCCCAACTGCAGGACCTTGGCGGTGATGGCCATCTCTGCAATACCACCGGGACTGACACCCAGCACCAGCGTGGGGTAAGGAATATCAGACAATCGATACAAGCCGTAGGCAAAGCCAAATGCCAAGGCCAGATTGATCACATTGCTGACAGCGGCAACCCCTAGATAACGGGGCGCTCGACGGAAGAAATCCGGGCCGAACTTGTCGCCCAAGGCCCAGCCAATACACAGCTGCCCCAGGTTGGAAATCTCTACCGGCAAGCCCGACAGAATAATGTCGTTGTACGTCAGGATGGCCACCACCAGCAAAGGCCCCAATACCCAGGGATTGGGCAGACGGAACACTTGAAAGGCAACCCCTGCGGCACTGCTCAATAACACCAGAAGAGCCAGACCGGACAGGTTCAAAAAGTCGGGTCTGACCACGGCCCCAAGCTGTTCACCCGAAAAGCCCAAAGCCTCGAATGCGAAGGGAATAATCACCACCACCATCAATACGCGCAGGCCATGTGCAGAGGCGACCAGATCCGGCCGTGCGCCATAGCGTTCCGCCAGCCCGGTCATCTCGCTGGCACCGCCTACCGCGCTGGCAAACCAGGCCGTACGCAGATCCGTACCGGCAAAGCGGGTCAGCATGAAAGTACCGATACAGCACAAGACCAGCGCAAACACCATGCCCATCACAATGAACACGGCATTGCTGCCAATCAGATGCACCATGGCAGGGGTGAAGTACAGCCCCAGGGATGCCCCAATAACCCACTGCCCTGCATTACGCGCCAGCGGCATGCAAGCACCGGGGCTGCCGGCCATTTTGGTGGCCGCTGTCAAGATCAGGGCACCCAGCATCCAGGGCAAAGGCATGCTCAGCCAGCTCGCGACCAGAGCGCCGACCAGAGCCACCCCGAAACCAAGGGCAATTCGAAACCAGATAGCCATAACAGAAACAACAAGGCCAGGCCGCAGCCTGGCGCTTTCTCCCGATAAAAGCCCCACCCAGCAGGTGGGGTCCCCCTATTTATGTCTTGTCGTGTACTTGCTTGCGAGCGGCAATACGGCGCAGCAAGATCGGACCTACACTAACTAAAACAGCGGCGATCCACAAGGCAATTGACACCTTGCTCTCGAACAGAATGCCGATTTCACCATTCGTGATGGACAGCGCACGACGTAAATTCTGCTCCATCATATTGCCCAGCACCACGCCCAGCACCATGGGGGCCATAGGCACATTCATCTTGCGCAAGAAGTAGCCCAGGACACCGATGCCAACGACCAGCAGCAGATCAAACGTCGTGCCATTGATGGCATAGACCCCGATATAGCTGATCGCCAAAATACCAGGCACCAGCAGGCGCGGAGGAATAGCCAGCATGGAGGCAAAGACCCGCACCATGGGCACGTTCATCAGGAACAGCATGACGTTGGCGACCATCAAGGAGGCAATCAGGCCCCACACAATCTGTGGTTGCGACTCGAACAGCACCGGGCCGGGCGTGATGTTGTACAGCGTCAGAGCACCCATCATGACCGCCGTCGTCCCCGAGCCAGGCACACCCAATGTCAGCATGGGAATGAAAGAGCCGGTTGCGGCACTGTTATTGGCCGCTTCTGGTGCAGCCAGACCGCGCATGTCACCCTGGCCAAACATGGCATTGGGGTCTTTGCCTTCGATATATTTTTTCTCGTTGGCATAGGCTACAGCGGAGGCCACACTGGCCCCAGCTCCAGGCAAGATACCAATAAAAAAGCCCATCACGCCACCGCGCACCGTACTCCACCAGGTCATGCCCAGTTCTTTCAGATTAAAGAGCTTGCGCTTGCTTTTAGGCACTTCAATCGACACGCCGCCCAGCAAGTTCTCCAGCATCTGCAACATCTCGGCCACGGCAAACAAACCAATCACCACGACAACAAAATCGATGCCATCGGCCAGATTCGGAATATCAAAACTGTATCGGTACACCCCCGAGTTCGCGTCCACCCCAACCGTGGAAATGAACAGGCCGAGCATGGCTGCCAGAATGCCTTTCACCGGCTCATCGCCCAGCAGGCTGGTCAAGGCACAGAAGGCAAATACCATCAGCACAAAGTACTCGGCAGGACCGAACGCCACCGCCCAGCCTGCCAGCATGGGGGCCAGCAGCACAATGCCGCAAATGGCAATCGTAGAACCAATAAAGGAAGAAAAAGCCGACAAGGACAAGGCCACGCTGGCCAGGCCTTTACGTGCCAGCGGATAACCGTCCAGTGTCGTCATGACAGCGGCTGCTTCGCCGGGCACATTGATCAGGATGGATGTAATGCGTCCACCATACTCGGCGCCCACATACACGGCAGCCAGCAGAATCAAGGCCGACTCGGGCGGCAGCTTCATCGCAAATGCAATGGGTACCAGCATGGCTACGCCATTGATCGGCCCAAGCCCCGGCAGAACTCCCACAATGGTGCCAATAAACGCACCAATCGCAGCCACCAGCAGGTTCTGGGCGGAAAATGCCACGCCAAAACCGACACTTAAATATTCAAGAATAGAGCTCATAGCCACTCTCCCAGGATGCCGTATGGCAGAACCACATCCAGGCCCAGGTCAAACAACAAGAACAGGCCTACGCCCATCGCCAGCCCGCCTATCAGAGCCTGCTTCCAGGAACCACCAAACAAGCGCCCGACCAGTGTCGCCATGATCGTGGTGGCGACAATGAAGCCCAACCATTGAAAGAGCCAGGCATAGGCTGCCAAATACGCCACCATCATCAGGATGCGGCCGTTGGCGCCAGAGGGATTGGGAGCCACTTGCCCGCCGCCCTTGATGATCAAGCGCACACCGCACAGGGCAATAATCAGCGCCAGCAGCAAGGGAAAGGCTTTGGGCCCGACAGGTTCATAGGAAAAGGGGGGCTCTAGGTCGTAGCCAAAGGCGGTGATCAAGGCGGCAAGCACCAGCGCGCCCACGCCTAGCACGCGATCATTTAGCGTCATGATGGAATCTCCGGATTCACCCGCCATGAACGGCGGGGCAAAAAGGCGGTGTTCCCGATTCAAAACCTCGGGAACACCGTACAGATTTACTTCTTGATCAAGCCGAAAGAATCAGCCAGCTCACGATACTGAAGCACTTGTTGTTTTACGTAGGTGTCCAGTTCGGGGCCGCTCATGTTGAACGGAAACAGACCTTGCTGTGTTTGCAAGCGGGCAAATTCAGGAGTTTTCATCAGGCGATCAAAAGCCTGAACCCACCATTGATACTGCTCGTCAGAGACTTTGGGGCCGACATAAAAACCGCGAATAATCGGCCATTCGATATCAAAGCCTTGCTCTTTGGCCGTAGGAATATCAGCCAGGGCACCATCCAGTCGCTTGTCATTGAACACGGCCAATACGCGGATGGGCGCCCCCCCTTCCAGCATGGTGTGAGCTTCGGCAGCATCACCCATATACGCCTGGATGTGACCACCACGCAAAGCCGTCATGGCTTCGCCACCGCCTTCAAACGCCACGAAACGCATTTTGCGGAAATCCACATCGGCTGCCCGCGCCGTCAGGGCCGCTTTCATCCAGTCCTGACCGCCAACGGATCCGCCCGCTCCCAACACAATCTTGCTGGGGTCAGCCTTGAATGCTTCCATCAGCGACTTCAGGTCCTGGTAGGGAGAGTCGTTACGTACGATAGCCACACCGTAATCACTGCCTATGGATGCCAGCCAGCGCACATCTTCTACCGAGTATTTGCCGAACTTGCCCTGGGCCAGATTCAGCAAGGAGCCACCGGAGAAGGCCGCAATGGCATTGCCATCACCAGGGCGCTGCGCAACGATGTGGTTGTAGGCCACCGCACCCACGCCACCGGGCATGTAAATGGTACGCATGGCATTTTCCAGCAGCTTGGTTTCCAGAAAACCATTGACGGCCACACGGCAGGTCAAATCAAAGCCGCCGCCTGGCTGCGCCGGGGCAATACATTCAGGTTTGGAAGGTTGCTGGGCCTGTACGCCGCTCAAGCTGCTCAGGCCCAGAATGCTGCTGGCCAGCAGCACCCGCAGTGTCGTGTGAATAGCCATTGGATCGCCTCCTGGAGGATCGTCGTAGTTGTAATGGTTGCGACCTTACCGGAGCGAAGCTTTCGCCTACCTTTCAATTCCGCCGAAAACCGCCAATCTCAAGGGTATACCCTAGATTAAAAGTTCAATGTTCAAGCGCCTCGAACTCCAAACGCACAATCAGGCCACGCTGCTGCGGTCCTGGCTGCAAGCTCATGCGAGCACCATGAATTTGCGCGATAGCCTGCACAATCGCCAAGCCCAGACCCGAGCCTTGCAAAGCCTTGCCTGCTTCTCCCCGTCGGAAGCGATGGCCCGCCTTGGCCAGATCGTCCGCGCTCATGCCGGGGCCGTCGTCCTCCACTTGCAGGCAGCACACTCCCCCCTCTTCCCTGACTGAAACGGTGATGCGAGCCGCCCGTGGGCAGTACTTGATGGCATTGCTGACAATATTGCTCACGGCCTGCTGCAAGAGCCAGGCTTCTCCCGCCACCCAAACCGGTGTTGAAGGTACATCCAGCCCCAGGTCCTGACGACGCGACCTAGCCAGGCTCCACAACTCGTCAACCACCTGACCGGCCTGCTGACACAGATCTACCGTTCCCAAGGCAGCGCGGCTTCGCAACTGATCAGCCGCATCGCGCACACGTGACAAGGCAACCATTTGATGCGTCATCTGGGCGGTATTATTCAAGCGCGACTGAATCGCCTCCAGCACCTCTTTCATTTCATCTGTCCTGGCCAGCGTCAAGGCAAAGTCCACCTGGGTCAGCAAGACGGCCAAGGGGGTTTTCAGCTGGTGTGACGCATCATCCAGAAACTGCTGCTGCTCGCGTGATTTGCGCGCATACCGCTCCATTTGCAAATTAATGGTCTGCACCAAGGGGCGCACTTCTCGGGGCAAGCTGGCATCACTGATAGGCTCCAGATTATCGGGCGAACGATGCCGCACCTCTGCGCTCAGCTTGCGCAAGGGTCGCAAAGCCAGCAAGGTCCCGACCAGAATCAGCACGGTAAACAGGCTGAGAACTGCCACGTCCTGAATCAGGTTTTGAATAATCACTTTGCGGATGAACTCGTCGCGTTCGCCCAGGTTTTCGCCCGCCTGAATCAGAACCCGGCTGTCCTGGTAGGTTTGCAGCCGCCCATCCGACTCCAACGCCACCGCTGCGATACGTAAAGGCTCTCCCAAATACTGCGCGTCATAGAAAACCGGCTGATTATTTACCAGCCTGGCCGATGGCAAAGGCATGCCCGTAAAGCCGATTTCCGACAAACCATCTTCGGTGGCCACCCGGAAATACACCTGGCTGCTAATGGTGTATTCCATGAACTCCATCATGTAGTAGGACTGCTCCATGGCCAGCCCGCCGCTGATGGTCAGCACATTGGCCGACATGGATTTCAACGCCCCCGCCAAGGCGCGATCAAATGCTGCATTCACCTGATCTTTCAGCGTCATGCTGGAAATGAACAGGGACACGCCCGAGGTCAGCAAGGCCGCCGGAATCAGCATGACCAACAGGGTGCGGCGCAGACTGCTCATGGCCATAGGGCCTCCTGCAAGAGCATAAGGTTACGGTTCATCGTCGCTGACCGGCTCCAGGCAGTAGCCTACGCCGCGCAAGGTCACGATGTGGACATCCGAGGCCTGCAACTTCTTGCGCAAACGATGCACCAGCACCTCGATGGCCTCAATATTGATTTCGTCTTCATCCTTCTCGTTAAGGCGATCCAGAATGAACTGCTTGTTCACGGGTTCGCCACTACGCTGCACCAGAATACGCAATACCTCGGCCTCACGCGGCGACACGGACAACAGCGCACCGTCCAGCGTAAAACGCTGCGTGGACAGGTCATAAACCAGGCTGGCACATGCCATGCGAGGCTTGTCCTTGCCACGGCTACGACGAATCAGGGCATTGACGCGGGCCACCAGTTCTTCAATACGAAACGGCTTGGGCAGGAAATCATCTGCCCCGCACTCCAGCGCCTCCACCCGCTCCTGCAAGGAGTCACGCGCCGTCAAAATCAACACTGGCGTGCGGTTATCCTCCGAGCGCAAACGGGCCAGCAAGGCACGACCATCCATACCCGGCAAGCCCAGGTCCAGAACCAGAGCATCAAACTCCTCGATCAGCAGACGGTGGTAGGCCACCACTCCATCGTTGGACCATTCAACCGTAAACCCTTTCTTTTGCAAGCTGCGGGTCAGCCAAAGGGCCAAATCAGGCTCGTCTTCAATCAATAAAATTCGCATGGCGGATAGTAGAAAAGAAAGCAGAACAGGGGGCAATAGTACGCCGCCAGATCGTATTGGCAGCGCTTTACGCGCTAACCGGCTCGGTCAGCTCCAGCACAAAACGACGTAACCAGCGATTTTCCTCATCATGCTCCTTGTTGATATCCCAGATCATGGACACCACAAAGGAAGGCACACGCAAGGGCACCGGGGATACAGCCAGGCGGCTATTGCACTCGGCAAAAGAGCGGGCAGCGTAGTCGGGCATGGTCAGCACCAAAGGGCTGCCAATAATCGCATTGATTGCCCCGGAAAAATGCGTGAATGAAGCCTTGACCTTGCGTTGCAGGCGTTCAGCATCGAAGAGCTCATCCACAAAACCGCGCAGACCATCAAAGGACACCCGGCCATGACGCGCATGCAGATACTCCTGCTTGCTCATGGGCGTAGAGAACTGGGTCGCTTCCTTGTCGTAGACACAAATATACGAAGCGGAAAACAGCACTTGGGACTTGTGCATGGTGCTCAGGAATTTGGGGCTGGAACAGATCGCCAGATCCGCCCCATGCTCAACCATGCTTTGCGGCCATAAATAGCTATTGGTTTGATAGAAGGAGAAGCTGATCGTCCAGCCCTGCTCGTCCGCCATGCGAATCATGCGTTTGGCCAGCATATTTTCCAGATCATCGGACAAAGCGATGCGAAAAACCCGGCTGGAGCGGCTGGGATCGAACTCCTGATCGGACGTGACCAGCGCGGAGATGCTTTTCAAGGCTTCGGAGATCTGCGGGGCGATCTCCAAGGCCCGATGCGTAGGTGTCATCCCGTGCGAACCGCGCGTAAAAAGCTCGTCATTGAACACCACCCGCAACTTGCGCAAGGACGCACTGACCGCGCCCTGGGTCAGAAACAAGGCGTTGGCGGCCTTGGTCACGCTGCGCTCGTTCATCAAGCACTGGAACACCAGCAGCAAGTTCAAGTCCATCCGCCTGATATTAGCGATATTAATGGAAGCCATTTTTCTAATTAGTTTGAATAATTATTTGGCTTGATTAGACTAAAAATCAGCCACAACCACAATAAGGGCAGGTATTCACCTGCCCTGCTCGAGGAGATATCTATGGGCACTGCTACCGTCGCCCCTTCGCATGCCAATTCGGCACCCCCAGGCCAGCCTGGCCTGAGTAGAAAACAAGTTGTTGCCGTCGGTATCGGCAACTTTATGGAATGGTTTGACTTCGCTATCTATGGCTACTTTGCAGCCATTATCGGCAGCATCTACTTCCCCTCCGACGCCACTGGCGTTTCCCTGCTGTCGTCCCTGGCCGTATTTGCCGTGGGCTTTGTGTCGCGCCCCTTTGGCGCCCTGATCCTGGGCCCCATTGGCGACCGCTTTGGCCGCAAGACCGTGCTGATGATTACGGTCTTTGGCATGGGCGTATTCACGACCCTGATCGGCCTGCTACCCGGCTACAACACCATCGGCATTACGGCGCCCATCCTGCTGGTTGTGCTGCGTTTCCTGCAAGGCATGATGGTCGGCGGCGAGTGGTCCGCTGCCGGTATTTTCCTGGTGGAAAGCGCCCCCGCCAACCGTCGTGCAACGGCAGCCAGCGTGGTGACCTTTACCGCCGGCATCGCCTTCTTGCTGGGTACCGCGACCGCCGCAGCCATCAACGCAACCTTGACCGAAGCCCAGGTCTACAGCTGGGGCTGGCGTGTGCCTTTCGTCCTGTCCATCGTGATGACCTTTATCGCGGTCTTTATCCGCCGCAAGCTGAACGACACTCCCGTCTACCACGAGCTGCAGGAAAAGAAGGCCAACAACACCCTGGAACGTGTTTCCTCCAAGGACAAGCTCAATGCCTTTATTCTGTCCTTTGCCTTCTCTGCGCTGTTCCTGGTGTCGCTGTACTACTTCATCACCTACGCCAATAACCACCTGGTTTCCATTCTGGGCATGAGCAAGACTTCTGCCCTGTGGTTGTGCAGCGCCTCGCTGGTGGTGTATTGCATTTTGCACCCACTGGTTGGCCGCTTCTCGGACCACTATGGTCGCCGCAAACTGGCCTTGTTTGCCGCTGCGGGCCTGACGATCATGGCCTATCCGATCTTCATCATGATGAACTCCGGCAAACCTGCGCTGATCCTGCTGGGCCTGATCATCATGGCTTTCCTGGTCGCCATCTCTGCCGTCATGAACGTGGTGCTGCTGGTGGAAGTGTTCCCCGCCTCGATCCGCTCGACTGGCGCCGCACTGGGCCACAACGTATCGTCGGCACTGCTGGCTGGCCCCGGCCCCTTCATTGCGGCTGCGCTGATCCAGTACACAGGCAACCCCAACGTACCGGCCTGGTACCTGGCTGCCGTATCCCTGCTGTGCTTCCTGATCCTGTATACCCGCCTGCCTGAAACCAAAAACGTGGACTTGTCCGCAGGCTGACCTTTAAAGGAGACCTAGTTATGAGCAAAGTTGCTGTTATCCAAGCGGCGTCCATCCCGTTTGACTCTGCCAGCAGTGTAGAAAAAGCCGCCGCCATTTTGCAGCGCGTGGCCGCCAACGGGGCCACCCTGGCGGTCTTTCCTGAAGCCTTTCTGGGTGGTTATCCCAAAGGTATCAGCTTTGGCAGCGTGATCGGCAACCGCCGTCCCGAAGGCCGTGCCCTGTACCAGATGTATGTGGAAGGTGCCGTCACTCTGGGAGGTCCCGAACTGGAAGCACTGGCCGATGCCGTTACTCAAACCGGGGTCTACACCGTGATGGGTGTGATCGAAAAAATGGGCCGCACCCTGTATTGCACCGCGCTGACACTGGCTCCGGGCAAAGGTGTGGTGGGCATCCACCGCAAACTGATGCCTACTGGTCAGGAACGTCTGGTCTGGGGCTTTGGCGATGGTTCCACCATGGGCACCGTCGATACTCCCATGGGCCGTATCGGCAACGTGATCTGCTGGGAAAACTACATGCCCACCCTGCGTCAGACCATGTACGCCCAAGGCACCGAGCTGTACTGCGCCCCCACGGCAGACGACCGCCCCACCTGGGCCTCGTCCATGATTCACATCGCTGTTGAAGGCCGAGTGTTTGTACTGTCCGCCTGCCAGGCCATCCGCCTGAACAACTATCCCGAGTCCTTCCAGAAAGAGTTTGCCCTGCCCGGCGAATTTGCTCCGGACAGCTACGTGATGCACGGCGGCAGCATGATCGTCAGCCCTACCGGCGAAGTGCTGGCCGGCCCGGTGTTCGACGAAGAAACCGAGCTGTATGCCGAGCTGGACATGGACCTGCTCAAACAGGCCAATCTGGACTTTGACGTCTACGGCCACTACTCGCGCCCCGACATCTTCTCCCTGCATGTAGACACCCGAGCCAAACAGGTTGTGAAGCTGCAAACCGAAGACTCGGGCGAATAAAACCGCTCCATCCTGCACCTTAAAAAAAACCGGCCCCATCGCGCTTTTGACGTGATGGGGCCGGACCTGCTTCAGAGCCAGGGACAGCTTGCTCTCTGTACCTGCTCTTTCCTGTGACAGCTTTCTTTTTTAACCCTTTGGCTCTAGCTCAAAGCCAAGGGATCCAGCACGGGCTGATACGTAGACACCTGCAACTGCGTCTCGTCCAGACCCATTCCCTGCGCCAGAAGAGCCAGCATCGTCTGGCTCAACGGAACAAGCCCTTTCTCGATCACGTTATATTCCGCCACGCTGATCCCCAGCCGGCCAGCCAGGCGTTCGCGCTTGATCTCCAGATACTCGCGCCAGGCTCGAATCAAGGTCCAGCGATGCGTGCGCATATCCTTGAGCACCGCATACGGAATACCCTTGTCCGAGCGCACAAAACGCGGTGCGGCCACCAGCTTGCGCACACACTCATCTTTCAGGGAGTCGCGTGTCAACAGATGGGCATACAGCACAGCCTGCTCGGGCAATGTGCGAGGATCAATATCTTCTGTGGTCAACAAGTATGTATTCATCATGGCTGACAAACCTAAGGATGTAAGAGGACGGTATACCCAGAACTTACCGACCCGCTCCAGCCCGGTCTGCCAGATAATTCTGAAAGTGCGCCCAACCCACCCTATCGGCTGATCCTGATCAAGACACACATCCAGACAGGCCATAAAAAATGCCCCTGAACACGTCAGAGGCACTCTTTCAGAACACAGTACTACGCACAACTACAACTACAACTACAACTACAACCAGCAAACCAGCAACACCAAGTTTAGACACAAGAAACCCTGAACCCGCCCAAGCACAGCATCTAAAGTCGCGGCCTATCCAAGGCATTGCGCAATACAGCCCAAATCCAAAGCCCAGAGTCAGAACCCCCTAAGGCGTGAATCCCCTGTGAGCCCCTCTGGCCTGCGCCGGGGCCTTGGGGCGATTCAGAGCGCTTGCCGCAGGCGAGAGAGCAGGCAGGGGTTCAAGCACCCAGCTGTTTGAGCCCGACGCTTGTACTTGGTCCGGGGGACCAAGTACCGGGCGAGTTCTGGGTGCGCCCTGCCTGATCTCTCGACAAGGGGACCGGTGCGCAGCACCGGCAAGAGCTCAAGCCCCAAGGCCCCGGCGCAGGCCAGAGGGGCGTCTTCACTGAGACAATTCCTGCCTGAGTCCTTATTCCGCCCCCCAACTACAACCTGCAGGCATCAAAACAATCAGAAGTTATATTTCACCCCACCAAAGAAACTCCTGCCATTGCCCGCCAGATAAGTCGGCATCGCCTCCGAAGCCGAGCGACGAATCACATAGCTGCTGGCGTAAGTCTTATCAAAAATGTTATCCGCCATCAGATAAGCACTCCAATGCTTGTCATGCTGATAAGCGACCTTGAAGCCCCAAATGGCATAGGCATTTTGATGCGTGCCTTCCACATTCTGATGATTGGTTGGCGTATCCGAAGCCAGCCAGCGCACATTCGGCCCAAAACGCCAGCCACCGCGGCGATACATCAGCTCTGCACCCAGCAAATGCTTGGGCACCCCGGCAATACGATTGCCTTCATACTCGCCGCCACGGAAACGGAAATCACTGTAGGTATAGGACAGACGATAGTCCCAACGCCCTGCCGCCGGCGCAGTCAAAGAACCGCTCAAACCCGCTTCCACACCCTGATGCCGCGTACGATCACCATAGTTGAACGTCACTGACGACGCCCCCGTCGCATCACTGACAGCCATCAGCTCATCTTTCACATTGCTGCGATACACGGCCAAAGACCAGTCCACCGCCGACTCGCCCCTACCCAAACGCCCGGCCCCGCCCAACTCAAAAGTCGTGGCCTTTTGCACATTCAATTCTGTCAGCCCCGTCACGGCCGAGCGCACATTCATGGGCTGCGGCACTTCCGCACTGATGATCTCCCAATACGTAGGCGCTTCATGACTGCGGCTGACATTGGCAAACACCCGCAAATCCTCGGACGGCTGCCAGACCACACCCAGTTTCGGGCTGGCGTAAGACCATTTCTGGTTCAGGGTATCGCCCCCCAAACGATTGCGCGCATCACGAATCGCCTGGCTGTACTTCACATCCCCCACCACCGTCCACTGGGGCGCAACCTTCCAGCTCAAACCCAACAGCGCATTGCGGTTTTCAGCCCGCAGGCGATAGTCCCCAAAGAACAAGGCACGGCTGCCATTGGCAGGATTGACCGCATACAACTCACGATCCATATCACTGCGCGCCCAGTCCAGGGCAAGGCGATAATCCAGGCTGCCTTCACGACCGGCCAACTGCCACTGTGCGCCATAGGTATTCCCCTTGGTGGGCGAAGACACCTGCGGATTCGTAAAAGTATCGTCCACCGTCTGCCAGTACAGGCCCACGGTCTGGTTGAAATCCTCGGTACCCCAATAACTACGGTTAGCCAGACGGAATTGAGTGGCCTTGCGATTCGGGTCGCGGTTATAGACATTGGCCGCCATATCCTGCGGCGTGCCATAGTCCCCCATCACACTGCGCGGATCGCTGTAAAGACGCTCACGCGGGACCACATTGGGAATATCAAACTTCAAATCCACATAGGACAGGTAGGTGCGGTTCTCGAACTGCCCGCGCCTGAAACCGATATTGCCCTGCACATTCGTGCGCTCGGAATCCGAGTGATGGCGATAGCCATCGGCCTTGTCGTGGCTGACGGCCAATCGCCCATCAAACTCGTCCGTCTGAAAACCCTTGGCCGCATACAAGCCCAAACGCCCGAAGCTGCCGCCTTCCACGCTGATGGCATCGCCCTGTGTGCCATTCATGGAACGGAAATCCAGCTCGCCACCCAAGGTGGTTGCACTGGGGGACAAGGCATTGGCACCACGCCGCACGCTGATCAAGGAACTGTTGCGCGGTTCCAGAAAACCAATCACAAAAGAGCCGTCCGCCTCGTTCAAAGGCAGGCCATCCTGTAGCAACAAGACACCTCGATTAACCGGATTGCTTTGAATCCCCGAACCGCGAATATTGAGCCGTGGCTGATCAATCCCGCCAAAGAAATCCTGCACCACCAGACCGGGTTGATAATCCAGGGCATCGCGCAAGGTCACCAGACGCACTTCTTCCTGCGGCTGAATCAAGTTGGTGCCACCGGGCACGGCGTCCAGGCGGGCTTTCTCTTGTCGTAGGTCAGCCTGCAGCACGCTTTGCCCGACAGGCGCCTTGATGACAATGGGAGACAGGGTGGAGGTAGACGGATCGGCCCAGGCGGCGCCCGACCACAGCCCTCCCAGCGCCAGGCTGACCGTCAGCCGACGCAATACAGGAACGTGTGACATCGTATTCTCGATAGGAAAGTGAAATTACCAGTGCAGATAAAACATGGTCTTGGCCAGGATCACGATCCCGACCATGTGACAGAACACGCTTAGGTGAATGCGCTTGAAATGGATGGACTTCATGCGTCCGGTGCGCCGCAAGGTCATGGCCGTCAGAAAATGGCCAAAAACGCTGAGCGCCAACAGAATCTTGATCGTCAGAAACAGGCCCAGGGTGTTGTCAAAAGGATGGGCCAGCGCAGCGCGGTGATGCCAGGCCAAACCTATCCCGGCGCTGTACAGAACCAGCAGAACCCAGGGCATGATGCGCCGGGCACGGTCACCAATAGCAATCTCCAAGGTGCGCATGGCCTCTCGCGGAACGTGCTTGCGTATGCCTTCCAGCATCAGGACTTCAAAGAACACCGTGCCGATGAAAAACAAAGCAGCAAACAGGTGGAACAAGAGGATCACGGGATAGGCAGTCATGGCGTCAAAGCCTCCTGAGACAAAAGTTGGGCGTACAAGGAATCGGCCAGACACTCACGGGCAGCGGTATCCGCCGGGGCCACAGGCTCAAACAGCTGGCCTTGTCCCTTTTGCAGCAGCAGGCAGGAATCAGCAACCCGCATCAACTCACGGGGTTGATGGCTGACGTACAGCAGCGCCGCTCCAGTTTCTTCCAGACAACGCAGGCAGGCTTGGGCCAGGCTGTTACGCAGGGCCGGGTCCAGAGCGCTGAAAGGTTCGTCCAGCAGCAAAAGATCCGGCTGCAAGGCAAAGGCGCGGGCCAGTGCTACCCGTTGCGCCATGCCACCGGACAACTCGCCGGGCCAGGACTGGGCGACATCGGCCAGTTCCACCTGCCCCAGCCAATACATGGCACGCTCTTTGGCTTGCGTAGCGGACAAACCTTGCGCACGTAGCGGAATCTGCACGTTGTCCAGCACGCTGCGCCAAGGCAGCAAACGAGGCTGCTGAAACACCAGCACAGGGTGACGGAACTCGTTCCAGATCTGGCCGTTATCGGGCTTGATCAGCCCGGCCACCAAACGCAGCAAGGTGCTTTTGCCTTCACCGCTAGGGCCAAGAACGCCCAGGCGCTGCCCGGCTTTCAAGGTGAAACTTAAATCCTGCAAAACCGGTTTTTGCCCGAACAGGACTTGCACATGGCTTAGCTCAAGCATGGCTGTCCTCCCGCCACTGTCCCAGACGACGCTGCAAGGGTTGCAGCAGGACAAATTCAATCGCGGCGACCAAGCCCAGAATCAGCACCACCCAGGCATACAGCTCGGCACTGTCAAAGGTGCTGCGCGCATTGGCCAGGGCATAGCCCGCACCACTTTCCGCACCCAGCACTTCGGCCATCACCACCAGACGCACACCACCGCAGCAAGCGATCAGCAAAGCAGCCGTCAAGGGGGCCGTCAGGGAAGGCAGATACAGGTGACGCAGACGACGCCACCAGCCAAAGCGGTAAACGTGGCTCATTTCGATCAGATCGCGGTCTACCTGCAACATGCCTTTGACCGTGTTCACGTACATGCCCGGCACCATCATCAGCACCGTCATGAAAATCACCATGCCCGAACCCAGACCAAACCAGAGCATGGCCAGCACAACCACCACCACAGGCGGAATCGCCATCAACAACCAACGTAAAGGTTCCAGCAAGCCGCGCAGCCGCGGACTGTGCGCCGCCAAAATGCCTAGCGTGAAACCAATGGAACACCCCACGCTGACGCCAATGGCCACGCGCAGCAAACTGGCTCCGGCGACATTCAGAAAATGGCCGGACATCATCAAACGCGGAATCGCACGGGCGGTTTCTATGGGGGAGGCCATCAGCAAAGGCCCCAGAAACATGGCGCTGATCTGCCAGCACAGCAAGATCAGCAGCACCCCCGCTACGCCCCATGCACGAGAGCTACGGGCCGTTAAATGAGACCTGGTTTTCATGGTCCATAAAACCCGGCAGCAGGCAGACCACCACCCAAGGCTTGGGGATGCTGATCCGCCAGCAATTGATACAGCGCTTCCAGTTGAGGGCGGATTTCACTGGCTGGACGACTATCCAGACGAGTCTTTTCAATCGCGGTTTGAATTGCCGGAACCGGGAACTGGGGTAAATAGCCATGAACCATTTGGGCGCACTCTTGCGGCTGCTGACTGCACCAACGGGCCGACTCGGCATAAGCCCGTTCCACGGCCTGATTCAGCTCGGTATCGTGGGCAACGGTGACGTTAGCCATGACACCGGCTTGAGGCAGCGCCTGTTGCGAAGGGAACACTTCCGCCCAGGCTTGCTCCAGACTTTGGCCACGATGCAGTTCCACCTTTTTCTGCTCGGCCTGCCACAAGAGCAAGGAGGCAGTAGGTTCAACCAGCAGGGCCTGATCGCCCTGCCCGGTCAGCATCAAGGCAATCGCATCCTGAGCATCACGGGTACGGCGCAAGCGCACGGCTTCCTTGCCCGGTTCGGCTTGCTTGGCCAGCAAGGTGTCCAGCAGGACAGCAGGCAGATCGCGCTGGAATGGCACCAGCAGTTCTTGACCGGCCAGATCGCTAAAGCTCTTGACGGCAGGATCACGGCTGACCAGCCACAAAATCCCCCAGACCGAGATATTCAGCTGTTTGACGGCCTGTCCCTTGTTGAACATCAAGGCGGACAAATTGCTGGGTGCAGCGCTGTAATCCACTTCTTTCTTTGCCAGCAGGACACGCAACTGATCCGGGTTTTGCCACAGACGAAACTCCAGCTTGTCCGTGTATTGGCTCAAGGCCTGGGTCTGCGCCATATGCATCAAGGGATAGGACACCACCGCGCCTGGACCAGCCAGAGTCAGGGACTCATAACGGGGAGCGGCCTGAGCACCTACTGCCAGCGAGGCCAAGAGCAAGCCAGGCAAAACACGGTTCAAGACTTTGCGAACGAACATCCCACGGCCATCTCTTTTGGAGTTACCCAGCGCCTTAGAGGCAAACCGAGCAAGAACCCGCTCCTTAACTCCACCCAAAACGTGAACCTGTGCCCCGTTTTTTAGATCAGGTTCATCCAGACGGAGCATGGCAGCATGCTTACCCGATAAGCCAGCATCGATTGCCTTGGGAGCAGCTTGGTTTAAGGGAAGCCCACTCACATGGCTGGCGAGAGCCTGCCGCCCTCTCTCTGAACGGGCAATTTTTCCCTGAGATGCAGCCCAGCAATGAAACCCTTGATAGATATATGGCATGAAGATTCGTATAATGAGAACTATTATCAAATGGGAATTCTCCCATCTTCATCCCAGCGTCCCAATGACAAAAGTCAACATGCCCGGCCCGTGTCCAGCTTTGTTTGAATTGCTGGCCCGCCACCGCCTCCTGCAAGGTCTGCCCATCGAGGTCATCCAGCATTTGTGCCATGACGCCCTGGCTCAGCACGCCAGCGCCGGCCAGATTCTGTTCAATGAAGGTGACGAGGCCCGCTATTGCTTGCTGGTCGATAGCGGCCAGGTAGAAATCCTGCGCTACAGCCAAAATGGCGACGAACGTGTTTTCAACGTATTCGAGCCCGGCCAACTGGTAGCGGAAGCCGCCATGTTCATGCCGCATGGTCGCTACCCCATGTGCGCCCGCGCCAAAGGGACAGTACGCGTCTACAAGCTCTCGCGCAGCAGTCTGCAAGAAGCCTGCCGCCGCTGGCCCGAACTGGCCATGAACATGATGGCTGGCCTGAGCAGCGCCTTGTATGCACAGGTCAACAAAGTGGATTGGATTTCCGCCAGCTCGGCCGCCGAGCGCCTGGCCAACTACTTGCTGAATCTGCAGGCCCGCCAAGGGGAACATATCCAATTGCCTTTGAACCAACGGCAACTGGCCGCCCATTTGGGCATACGGGCAGAAACCTTGAGCCGTTTGTTTACCGACTGGCAGGCGCGTGGTTATGTCAGCGGCAAGCGCAGCGACTGGCAGGTACATGACCAGGCCCACCTGCGCCGTTTGGCCAGTCCAGCCCAACGCTCTTTTTAAGCGATCGACGCACTCATGACTTTTGTCATTGGAGACCCTTTCAAGCAGACCGAGAATGCCGACTTTTAGCTTCTCTGGCTTGATACCCATGACACACTCGCCGCCGCAGGCCGATTACACCGAAGCCGACATCCGCCAACTGGTGACCCAGTTCTACGCCCAGGTACGGCAAGATGTACAACTAGGCCCGATTTTTGAACACCATGTGCAGGACTGGGACGAGCATCTGGATATGCTGTGTGATTTCTGGTCGGCCATTTTGCTGGGCACACGCCGCTTCAAGGGCGCCCCGATTGCGCGCCATGCGGCCCTGCCCGAGTTATCCTGGCCCTTGTTTGAACGCTGGCTGGAAATTTTCCACCAAACCACGGCCAATCTGGGCAAACCCGCCCTGCAAGAAAAGGCAGACGCCATGGCAGACCGAATTGCCGCCAAACTCTGGCAAACCTATCAGGCGCAAAGCAATCAAACGCGCCTGCCCGACACCCTGCCCGAAGGGCTGGAACGCTACAGCCAATCCCCCGTTTTCACGCCGGACAATTTGCCCGAGGCCCTGCGCCGTGCCCACAACACCAAGGCCGGCACCTGGGGCCTACTGCGGGTTCAAACCGGCGTACTGCGCTTTGCGCTGGACCAGGAGCCCTTTACCGAAGTAGTCCTGACAGCCGGCCAATGCGTGGTCATCGAGCCCCAGATTCTGCACCACGTGGAGTTCGAGCTGCCCGGCAGCTTTCAGATCGAATTCTTCAAACAAGCCCGCTAAATTGAAAAAATCCCTTGCAAACAGTAGGTGAATACCCGCATCACCGACTACACTTGCGGCTCTGGCGTGAAAACCTCAATAGAATCAAGATTGTCCTTGATCAATTAGTCACGCCCTTCGGGCAGTAACCCATAAGTTCAACGCTTATACTGTTCAACTATAAAACAGGGGCAGAGCTCACAAGGCGATTCCCCTCACGATTTCAAACACGAAAACACAATCCTATTGGAGAGCCGCATGGTGAACATGAATCGGCGTCAGTTCTTCAAAGTGACGGGGGCCTCGCTGGCCAGTTCCAGCATGGTTTTGCTGGGCGCTGCGCCCACCCCCGCCATGGCGGAAGTCAGGCAGTACAAACTGACCCGCATGACAGAGACGCGAAATACCTGTCCTTACTGTTCTGTAGCCTGTGGAGTGCTGCTGTACTCCCGTGGTGACGGTGCCATGAATGCCGAGCCCAGCGTGGTTCACATCGAAGGCGACGCGGACCACCCGGTCAATCGCGGCACACTCTGTCCCAAGGGCGCAGGCTTGGTGGATTTCATCAAGAGCCCCAACCGACTCAAATACCCCGAATACCGCGCCGCTGGCTCGGACAAATGGGAACGCATCTCCTGGGAAGACGCTTTCACGCGTATTGCCAAGCTGATGAAAGAAGACCGCGACGCCAACTTCCAGACCACGGCTGAAGATGGCACCGTCGTCAACCGTTGGCTGACCACGGGCATGCTGGCTGCTTCGGCAAGCAGTAACGAAGTGGGCTATGTCACCCATAAAGTCATCCGCAGCATGGGTGTACTGGCGTTCGATAACCAAGCACGTGTCTGACACGGCCCGACGGTGGCAGGTCTTGCCCCGACGTTTGGCCGTGGAGCGATGACGAACCATTGGGTCGACATCAAGAACGCGGATATTGTGCTGATTATGGGCGGCAACGCAGCCGAGGCGCACCCCTGTGGTTTCAAATGGGTGACCGAGGCCAAAGCACACAACAATGCAAAACTGATCGTTGTGGATCCACGCTTTACGCGTTCGGCATCCGTGGCGGACTATTACGCGCCTATACGCACCGGTAGTGACATCACCTTCCTGGGTGGCGTCATCAAATACCTGCTGGATAACGACAAGATCCAGCACGAATACGTGCGCAACTACACCGATATGCCCTTTATCGTGCGCGAAGACTTTGACTTCGAGCAGGGGCTGTATTCGGGCTACAACGAAGAAAAACGCAGCTACGACAAGTCCTCCTGGGACTACGAGCTGGGCGAGGACGGTTACGTCAAAACCGACCCCACCTTGCAACACCCACGCTCGGTCTACCAACTGCTGCGCAAGCACTACGAGCGCTACACGCCCGAGATGGTGGAACGCGTCTGTGGCACGCCCAAGGACAAGTTCCTGAAAGTCTGTGAAATGCTGGCCTCGACCGCTGAACCGGGTCGCGCGGGCACCATTCTGTATGCACTGGGCTGGACGCAACACAGTATTGGTTCGCAGATCATCCGTACTGGCGCCATGGTCCAGCTGCTGCTGGGCAATATTGGTATTGCCGGCGGTGGCATGAACGCGCTGCGCGGACACTCCAACATTCAGGGTCTGACTGACCTGGGCTTGATGTCCAACCTGCTGCCCGGCTATCTGACTTTGCCCAACCAGGCCGAGAAAGAGTTTGACGGCTACATTGGCGCGCGTGCCCAACAGCCGCTCCGCCCCAACCAGCTAAGCTACTGGCGCAACTACAAGAAGTTCCACGTCAGCCTGATGAAGGCCTGGTTTGGTGATGCCGCCCAGGCCGACAATAACTGGGCCTACGACTACCTGCCCAAGCTGGACAAGCTCTACGACATGCTGCAAGTGTTCGAGCTGATGGACGAAGGCAAGATGACGGGCTACATCTGTCAGGGCTTCAACCCCCTGGCGGCGGCACCGTACAAGGCCAAGCTGCTACGTGGTTTCTCCAAGCTCAAGTACATGGTCATCATGGACCCGCTGGTCACGGAAACGTCAGAGTTCTGGAAGAACTATGGCGAGCACAATGATGTCGATTCCGCTTCCATCCAGACCGAAGTCTTCCGTCTGCCCACCACCTGTTTCGCCGAGGAAGAAGGCGCACTGGTGAACTCGGGCCGCTGGTTGCAATGGCACTGGAAGGCCGCCAACCCTCCGGGCGAGGCCAAGAGCGACATTGAGATCATGAGTACGCTGTTCACGCGCATTCGCTCGCTGTACCAGAAAGAAGGCGGTGCCTTCCCTGATCCGATCCTGAACCTGTCCTGGCCCTACTCCAACCCGGATGATCCAACCGCCGCTGAACTGGCCAAGGAATATTCGGGCCGCGCACTGGTGGATCTGCATGATCCCAAGGATCCGACCAAGATCACGCGTAAAGCAGGCGAGCAGCTGGATGGCTTTGCCGAATTGCGCGACGACGGCACCACGCTTAGCGGTTGCTGGATCTATGCCGGTGCCTGGACGCAGCAAGGCAATATGATGGCTCGCCGCGACAATAGCGACCCCACCGGCATCGGCCAGACGCTGAACTGGGCCTGGGCCTGGCCAGCAAACCGCCGCGTGCTCTACAACCGTGCTTCCTGTGACCTGACCGGCAAGCCCTTTGACCCACGCCGCAGCCTGGTTCACTGGGATGGCAAGCGCTGGGGTGGTGCGGACGTCCCCGACTACAAGGCCGATGAAAATCCGGCTGATGGCATGGGTCCGTTCATCATGAACCCCGAAGGTGTCGCCCGCTTCTTTGCCCGTAAGGGCATGGCAGAAGGCCCCTTCCCCGAGCACTACGAGCCCTTTGAAAGCCCGCTCAGCTACAACCCGCTCAGTCCTGACGAGCCACGTGCCATGACCAACCCGGCAGCGCGTATCTTCAAGGACGACCTGGCGGCCATGGGTACGGTAGACAAGTTCCCCTATGTGGGCACGACCTACCGCCTGACCGAGCACTTCCACTACTGGACCAAGCACGTGAAGCTGAACGCCATCGTGCAGCCGGAACAGTTTGTGGAAATTGGCGAGGAACTGGCCAAGGAAGTGGGCATTGTGCAAGGCGACCGCGTCAAGGTGTCCTCCAACCGTGGCTACATCAAGGCCGTGGCGGTGGTGACCAAGCGCATCAAGGCCCTGAACGTGGATGGCAAGGTTGTCCACCAGGTGGGTATCCCGCTGCACTGGGGATTTGTGGGTCTGGCACGACCTGGTTTCCTGATCAATGCATTGACACCGCCCGTGGGTGATGGCAACTCGCAAACGCCAGAGACCAAGGCCTTCCTGGTTCAACTTGAAAAAATTAAGGAGTAAGCCATGGCCTTGCAATCACTTGATATCAAACGGCGCTCCGCAACCACCACCCCCATGCCCAGCGTGCGCGAGCCCGTGGGCGGGGAGGTCGCCAAGCTGATCGACACCAGTAAGTGCATTGGCTGTAAGGCCTGTCAGGTCGCCTGCATGGAATGGAACGATACGCGCGACGAAGTCGGCCACAACGTCGGGGTGTATGACAATCCGGCTGACCTGACCGACAAGTCCTGGACCATCATGCGTTTTGCGGAGTATGAAAACCCCGCTGGCGATCTGGAATGGCTGATTCGCAAAGACGGCTGTATGCACTGCGAGGACCCAGGCTGCCTGAAGGCCTGTCCCTCGCCGGGCGCCATCGTGCAGTACACCAACGGCATTGTGGATTTCCACGAGGAAAACTGCATTGGCTGCGGCTACTGCGTGACCGGCTGTCCTTTCGATGTGCCCCGCATCTCGGAAAAGGACAAGAAAGCCTACAAGTGCACCTTGTGTTCAGACCGTGTCGCGGTCGGACAGGAACCGGCCTGTGCCAAGACCTGTCCTACCGGCGCGATTGTGTTCGGTACGAAAGAAGACATGCAGCACCACGCTGAAGAGCGTATCGAAGACCTGAAATCGCGTGGCTTTGAGAACGCCGGTCTGTACGACCCGGCCGGAGTGGGCGGCACCCACGTCATGTACGTGCTGCACCACGCCGACAAGCCCGAGCTGTACAGCGATCTGCCCAAAGACCCGCAGATCAGTCCGATGGTCTCGCTCTGGAAGGGAGTGGCCAAACCACTGGGCGTTGCTGCCATGGCACTGACCGCCCTGATTGGTTTCTTCCACTACATCCGAACCGGTCCTAACGAGACTGACGAGGAAGACGAGCGCCGCGCCGACGAGGACGCACGCAAGATCCAGGAGGCTCACCATGACTGATCACAACCGCAAGGGCATGATTCAGCGCTACACCACCAGTCAGCGCATTAATCACTGGATCATTGCCATGAGCTTTGTGCTGCTGGCCTTGTCCGGGCTGGCGCTGTTTCATCCGTCAATGTTCTGGCTGACCAATCTGTTTGGCGGCGGTCCGTGGACACGCATTCTTCACCCGTTTATTGGCGTGGTAATGTTTGTGTGCTTTTTCCTGTTTGCGGCTCGCATGGTACGGCACAATATGTTCTCCAAGGGTGACGCGGCCTGGCTGCGTCACTTCAAGGACGTGCTCAATGCCAAGGACGAGCGCATTCCCGAAGTAGGCCGCTATAACGCCGGGCAAAAAATCCTGTTTTTTGCTTTGGTGATCTTCATGATCGGCCTGCTGGCAACCGGTGTGGTGATGTGGCGCGAATACTTTTCCGCCTTCTTCCCCATCTGGGCTATCCGCCTGGCCTCCGTGCTGCACGCGGTTTGCGCCCTGCTGATGATTTGCGCGATTATCGTGCACATTTACGCCGGTATCTGGGTAAAGGGTTCGGTCAAAGCCATGACCCGTGGCACGGTCACCCGTGCCTGGGCTTGGAAACACCACCGCGCCTGGTTCCGTGAAGAAATGGAAAAAGGTCCCAGCCGTCCTGCCGAATAAGCGGGGCTTTGGTACATAAGCAACCCGGCTGCCATGCACCATTTCGGGCATGGCAGCCTTGTTTTCAGGAGTCTGTCTTGCAACGCATCCTTCCGCGCGGCGAAATCGAAAGTCTGGACCACACCTCCATCCCCCGACTGCGCCTGCCTGTGCGAGCCAGCGTCTTTGCAGACCGGGCAGCACGTCTGCGCCAATTGGCTGATGGCAACCCCGTCGGCGCCTACCTGCTCTTGCTGGCACATCTGGTGGACGGGCAGCACAGGCAGCTTACTGCACTTGCCCCGGCCGAACTGCCCGCTGATGTGCTGGAAACGGCACAAAGGCACGGTATGCCGCCCTTGCTGGCCTCGGGCTGGAAACGCGATCCGCAGTGGCTCAGCATCTTGAACAGCCTGCTCAATCACATGATCAATACCTCGGACGTGCCTGCCGCCGCCCAAGAGGTTTGCCAGGATCTGCTCCAGAAAGCCGAGTCTGACCCACAAAAGCTGGAAGATCTGGCTGACGCGATTCTGGCCGAGCAGTTGCCAGAACAAGATGGTGCCGCCGCACCTTTTGTCATGGCCGCCTTGCAGGTCTACTGGACACATCTGGCCTGCTCGCTGACCGAAGGCCAACTGTCTGTGACCAGCCCCTTTGGCGTGTGCCCCTCCTGCGGCAGCCTGCCCGTATCCAGCGTGGTACGTGTCGGTGGTCGTGAAGATGGTTGCCGCTACATGTGCTGCCCTCGTTGCAGCGTGGAATGGCATCTGGTACGCGTGACCTGCTCGCACTGCGAGAGCACCAAAAGCGTGGCTTACCATGCCATTGAAGATGGCCCGGAAGGGATCAAGGCCGAGTCCTGCGACAACTGCCACACCTACCGCAAAATCTTCTACCAGGAAAAACAACTGGGCCTTGATCCAGTTGCAGACGACCTGGCCAGTCTGGCTCTGGACGTTCTGATGGGCGAAGAAGGCTATTCCCGCGCCAGCGGCAATCCGCTTCTTTGGCATCAGTCTTAAGCTAAGATTCCCCTACGCCTTGCTGCTTCACGCACAAGGCGTAGCTGATGGACCCTGCCCATAGACTCAAATGCCTGCCTTTGAATGATGAGCCCTACTCCTGAACTCTCTCCCGCCCACATTCCCTCCCTGGACCGCTTGCTGCGCTCGCCAGAGTTCCAGCCCTTGCTAAGCCAGTTCGGCCATACGCGCCTTAGTCAAAGCGCGCGCGGCCATTTACAGGCACTGCGAGAGGCAGTGTTGAGGGGATCACTAAGCCCTCAGGATCTGGAGCCCGCTCAGCTTGCCAAAGCACTGCAAGCACAGTTGCAGGAAGAATCCCGGTTGCAGCTGCGCCCAGTCTTCAATCTGACCGGCACCGTGCTGCACACCAATCTTGGACGTGCGATGCTGCCGGACGAAGCCATACAGGCTGTCGTCCAGGCCATGCGCTCGCCCGCCAATCTGGAATTTGATCTGGAAACCGGCGGCCGAGGCGACCGCGATGACCTGATCAACCCCTTGCTCTGCGAACTGACCGGCGCTGAAGCCGCCACGGTCGTGAACAATAATGCCGCCGCCGTGCTGCTGATGCTCAGCACCCTGAGCCCCCACCGCGAGACCGTGGTGTCGCGCGGCGAACTGGTTGAAATTGGCGGCGCCTTCCGTATCCCCGACATCATGAAGCGTGCCGGTGCTCGTCTGCATGAGGTGGGCACCACCAACCGTACCCACGCGGCTGACTACGAAAACGCCATCAACGAGCGCACCGCCATGTTGATGAAGGTGCATTGCAGCAACTACGCCGTCAAAGGTTTCACCAAAAGCGTTGCAGTCGAAGAGGTTGCACAGATCGCCAGGAAGCACGGCCTGCCCACCAGCGTGGATCTGGGCAGCGGCACCTTGGTGGACCTGAGCCAGTGGGGCCTGCCGCCCGAGCCCACCGTGCGCGAGACCATCGAAGCCGGTGCCGATATCGTGACTTTCAGCGGCGACAAGCTGCTGGGTGGCCCCCAGGCCGGTCTGATCGTAGGCCGGGCAGACCTGATCGCCAAGATCAAGAAAAACCCGCTCAAACGCGCTCTGCGCGTGGGCAAAATCACCTTGGCAGCGCTGGAGCCTGTGCTGGCCTTGTACCGTTCGCCAGAGCGCTTACCCGAACACCTGACCACCCTGCGTCTGCTGACCCGACCTTCTGCAGAGATGCGCGCCCAGGCGCTGCGTTTGGCACCCGTCCTGCAGCAATGGGTGGGGACACAATTTGCAGTCGAACCCACTGCCATGCTGAGCCAGATTGGCAGCGGTGCTTTGCCCGAAGACGTGCTGCCCAGCTTTGGACTGCGCTTTGCCTACCAAGGCACAGGCCGTCCGGGCCGCCATCTGACTCAACTGGAAAAACGCCTGCGCACTTTGCCCCAGCCCGTCATCGGGCGCATTGCGCAAGATGCCTTTTGGCTGGACTTGCGCTGTCTGGAAGAACCCTTTGAGGCCGCCTTCAGCGCACAACTGATTCCCGAGCAAGCATGATTGTTGGTACAGCAGGACATATCGATCACGGCAAAACCACCTTGATCCGCGCCTTGACGGGTGTAGATACCGACCGTCTGGAAGAAGAAAAAAAACGCGGTATCTCCATCCAGCTGGGCTATGCCTATACGCCTTTGCCCGATGGCCAGATTCTGGGACTTATTGATGTGCCCGGCCACGAACGCCTGGTACATACCATGGTCGCAGGAGCAACCGGCATTGATTTTGGTTTGCTGATCGTAGCTGCAGATGACGGTGTCATGCCGCAAACCCGCGAGCATCTGGCCGTGCTGCAATTGCTGGGTTTGCAGGCGGGCGCCATCGTCCTGAGCAAGGCGGATCGCGCCGATGCGGCTCGTATTGAATCCGTCAAAGCCGAGCTGCAAGCACTTGTCCAAGGAAGCTTTCTGGACAGTGCCCCCATCTTCGTGGTCGATGCCCTGTCCGACGACAAACCCGGCCTGGAAGCGTTACGCGAGCATTTGCACGCACAGGCCATGCAGTCCACTAAACAGGATGGCCAGGGCTATTTCCGTCTGGCCATTGACCGCGTTTTCACCTTGCAGGGCCACGGCACCGTCGTGACCGGCACTGTGCACGATGGCGTGCTGGATCTGGATGGCCCGGCTATGGACTTGCGCCTGATGCCACGTGGCACGCCGGTACGTGTGCGCAGTATTCATGCACAGAACCAGTCCTCGCGCCAGGCTCGTGCCGGCCAGCGTTGCGCCCTGAACCTGGGCGGAATTGATGTACAGGATATCGAGCGTGGGGACTGGCTGGCCGATGCCCGCTGCTTCCTCCCCTCCAGTCGTATCGATGTGGAACTGAGCCTGCTGGACAAAGACATCCCCGCCTTGCGCACCTGGTCTCCCTGGCATGTCCACATGGGAGCCGCGCACCTGACAGCCCATGCCGTCCCATTGGATGGCGAGTCCTTGCAGCCCGGGCAGACCGGCAAGGTCCAGTTGGTCTTTGACCGCCCGATCTGCACCATGACGGGCGAGCGCTTTATCTTGCGCAACGCCCAGGCCAGCGAGACCATCGGCGGCGGGATTGTGCTGGACCCGAATGCGCCGGACCGCAAACGACGCTCTACGACACGTCTGGCCTGGCTGGACGCCTTGGCGCAATGGACGCGCGGCGGACCGTTGGAAGGCCTGCTGGCCCAAGCACCTTACGGTCTGGACGAAGCAACGCTGCTGCGTCTGTCGGGAGGATCTCAACAAGGCTTGAGCGCCCCCGCCAATGCCCGCTGGCACACCGGATCTCGCCCACAAAGTCAGCCTATCTTGTTGAGCGATGCACGCCTGGAAGCACTGTGTCAGCACATAGAAAGCGTGATGCTGCAGTTCCACGAGCGCAATCCGGACGAGCCGGGCCTGTCCATCAGCCGCTTGCGACGCATGGCCGCCCCCACCATGCCCGACGCTATCTGGCAGCTCCTGACCGAATATCTGCTGGCAGAACAGCGGCTGGCCCGACAAGGAGCCTGGCTGCATACGCCAGGCCACCGCGTCACCCTGAGCCCCGAAGACGAAGCGCTGGCCACCGCCCTGCTGCCCCTGATCGAGGCAGGCCGCTTTGATCCTCCATGGACACGTGATCTGGCCAAAGAAACCGAAGCCCCAGAAGAGCAGACCCGCAACGTACTGCGCCGACTGGTGCGCCAAGGCGAGCTGTTTCAGATCGTGCACGATCTGTTCTATCACCGCCGCCAGATCGCGGTGCTAGCCAATATCGTCAAGGAGCTGCACAGCGGCCAAGGCGTCAGCGCCGCGCAGTTCCGGGACGCAACGGGACTGGGCCGCAAACGGGCCATTCAGATTCTGGAGTTCTTTGATCGCGTCGGCTATACACGACGTGTACGTGATCGCCATGTATTACGGGGTGAAGCCTGGGCGGCAGCAGACTGAACCCGAAGCGTCATGCGGGGGCCAGAGCAGGCAGCGCCCGGATCATTGAAGCGTAATCAGCCCTAACGTATGATAGGGCCTCTTGAAGGAAAGCATCCGTGCCCGGTGGCACGGCCGGGCTTCAAACCCGGTTGGGGGCGTCAGACGTTCCCAGGTAGGTTCGACTCCTGCTGCTTTCCGCCACTTTGTTGACCGAGCATTCTTCATCCCCACCACATGCCAGGGACACGTGTCCATTGACTACGCCGGCGTATCGGACGTTGGACGACCTGCTGTTGGTCCCGAGTCAGAGCACGTCACCGCCAGTACCTGCGCCTGTTGATCCCCCAGGCTAAGCACGCTGTGGGGTAGCTCCGAATCAAAATATACGGAATCCCCCGTCTCCAAGGTCATGCTGTGCTCTGCAATGGTGACTTGCACTTGCCCGTGGATCACAAATAAAAACTCTTCTCCCCCATGCGGGAAAGTTGGCGCCGGCTGCTCTTGCTCGTGTGGAGGGTAAATCACAAAGGGGTCCATCAAACGAAAGCGCCGCCGTCCGGCCATGCTTTCGTAACGGTAGGCGCTATGACCTGCCACACTGGGCAAGGGCATACGTTCGTGTCGACGCACGACACACACACTTTCGTCCTGATCCAGATCCCCCTCTCCAATCAACTGCGACACCCCCATGCCATAAGCCTGGGCCAGCTTGACTACGGTAGAGATGGACGGCGCACTGACTGCCCGCTCCAGCTTGGACAGATAACTTTTAGTCAGACCGGTGCGCTGGGCCAACTGCTCCAGCGACAAGCCATGTTGGCGACGCAGGGCGCGCAAGCGAAAGGGAAGATGGGTCATGGGTTAAACAAGAGGTGTAGCGCCCGAGGTCAGCCTCGGAGCGCATATAAAAAAGCGGCCTCTTATTCTACTCAAAAACATCCGTATGGCGTTTCAGCGCTTTGCGGGCATAGTACTCAAAGCCGATCTGGGAGCGGCGCGGTCTCAGAATCCAGTCATGTGCCTCTCGGCCCAGTTCCGGCGCAATAGGCTTGATCGTTCCGGCTGACATCGCCAACAATTGCATGCGCGCTGTGCGCTCAAATTGCAACGCCAATACGCAGGCTTCTTCTACTGAGGCCGCCGCCACCAACATTCCATGGTGCGATAAAAGAATAGCGCGCTTGTCACCCAAAGCCTCAGAAATGATCTGTCCCTCTTCATTGCCCACAGGGACACCCGGCCAATCCTTCAAGAACGCGCAGTCCTCATACAAAGGGCAGTTGTCCATATGGGATACATTCAACGGCACCTCCAGCATGGACAGGGCGGCCACATGCAAGGGATGTGTATGAATGATGCAGTTCACATCCGGCCGGGCACGATACACCCAGGAGTGAAAACGGTTTGCTGGATTAGGCATCCCATATCCCTTCAAAACCGTTAAGTCTTCGTCTACCAGCAAGACGTTGGTCGACGTAATTTCATCAAACCCAAGCCCCAGCTGCTGCGTAAAATACGTGCCCTCCTGTTCGCCGCGTGCTGTGATCTGGCCAGCCAAACCAGAGTCATGGCCGCCATCAAAAAGAATACGGCAAGTCAGTGCGAGCTTCTCGGGAACACTGCGCTCAGGGATTTCGAAGAGGGCCTGCATCTGGCTTTGCGCCTGTTCAATCAGCACGGACTTGGACAAGCTCATGGTGTCACTCATAACAACTCCTTTTGTAAATTAATATCCTGCTCACAACAGCGGGACATAGCCCGCCAGGGCCTGCATACGCTCGAGCCAATGTCGTACCGATGGATAGGGGCGCAGGTCGTACCCTCCCTGCTCTGCCATGCAGGTATAGGGAAACAAGGCCACATCGGCGATGCTGGGCCTGCCTCCAACGAAATAGCGATGCAACTGCAAGTACGCCTCCATCTGAGCCAGAGCTTTATCGCCCTGTTCGCGCCACGCCAGCACCGCAGGATCATCCACCGTCATCGTCCCCCGCAACGCCACCCACAGTCTGGGCTGTGCAAGGTTGGTCATATGCTGAGTCTGCTCAAAAGACAGCCACTGCAGCACCTGAGCCTGCGCAAGCGGGTCCGCGGGCAGAAAGTCTGTGCCCTGCGCCAGGTACCACAAAATAGCGGCCGACTCTGCCAGCCAGGGTCCTTCCCGGGTTCGCAGTACCGGTACCTGTCCCCAGGGGTTGATTTGCCGAAACACCTCGGTATCCAGATCCCCCTCCACAATAGACAGGCTGCGCCGCTGTAGCGCTATCCCCAAATAACCGCACAACAGTCGTACCTTCCAGCCATTGCCGGTATGCACCGTGTCGATAAGCTCCAGAGCGGCGTGTTTCATTGTTTTCACCTCACTCAAGACTGATTTCTGCGGTCTGAACAATACGCTGCCACTTGCTGCGCTCAGCCGCGATGAAGCTTTGATACTCATCCTGGGTGCCGGTGTAGACCTGGCTGCCCTGCTGCTCCAGATGGGCTTTAAATTCCGGGTTGGCCAGTGTCTTTTGCAATGCCGTCTCCAACACCGCAACCACCTCCTGTGGCGTACCCGGCGGGGCCAGCAACACGTTCCAGGAGCTGATACGTAGCTCAGGAGCGCCCAGCTCTGCGCTGGAGGGCACTTCGGGAGCAGCTGGGGAACGTTGGCTATCAGCCAGCACCAGGGCCTGAAGCTTGCCCGCCTTCACCTGCGGCATGATCACGGGAATAGCATCCATCACCATGTCAGCATGGCGGCCAACAACGGCACTGACCGCTTCCCCTCCACTCTTGAAAGGGATATGCCGCACATCAAGTTTCTCGGTCAACTTGAAAAGCTCTACCCCCAAGTGCGGCGCACTCCCTATCCCTGCTGACCCGAAGTTAAGGACCCCAGGCTCCTGACGGGCATGGGCAACCAGTTGGGAATAACTCCCCGTACCCAAATCCGAACGAACTGCCAGAACATACGGAGACCCCGTCACCATGCCGATGGGCACAAAGGCCTGCGGGTCGTAGTTGATTTTAGAAAGAATCAACGGGTTGACCACCTGTGTGCCTACTGTCCCCATGAACACGGTGTAACCGTCCGCTTTCGCATTTTGTGCAGCCTGAGCGGCGATCATGCCCCCGGCTCCTGCCTTGTTTTCAACAATCACGGTCTGGTCCAGCTCCTTGCCCAACTGCTGGGCAAGGAGGCGTGCCACCAGGTCGGTGATCCCCCCTGCACCAAAAGGCACGATCAGACGTACTGACTGTGCCGGGAACGTCGTTGCTTGTGCCGGAGCCGCCGTCATCGTCAAGGCCGCCCAGCCGGCCATCATCAAACCAAGCATCTTTTTCATTGGATGTCTCCTGAACTTTTTAAGTTTGAATTGTTCAGGACACATTCTCATCAAAAATGACCCATCGTGTCAAATAGAATAAAAATGTCCTTGATGATTTTTTTAACGTATTAAAAAAATTAAAAAAACATGAGTTCGCAATACTCAGAATGCTTTCCAAGAACTAAATCTGTCTAAAAAGACACCAAAATATCCTTTCAGACAATTAGTGTCTTGTGCGCTTATCAATACCCCTCTTTTCTGTGCGTGTTTCATGCACCACAAAACCGTCAGGTTTCTCGACAGCCGTCACATTTTTAAACACAATTCGTAGCGCGAACAATTCTCATTCTGTTTATCGTTTACTAGGAAAGTATTATGAATTTATCGGCGCCTCCGGCCCGCCGCCCGATCTTTGCATTGGGCTTGCTCGCCACGGCTTTGGCAGCCAGTTTCAGCGCTAACGCGCAAACCTCCAGCGTCCGGGGTGGGGTGACCTCGCTGGAAGAAATTCGTGTACTGCCTTCGGCGGAAGAAGCTGTCAAACAGGCACCCGGCGTGTCCACCATTACCGCCAAGGATATTGAAAAACGTCCTCCCGCCAACGACCTGTCCGAACTGATCCGCACCATGCCTGGTGTGAACCTGACCGGTAACAGTCCGTCCGGTTCCTACGGCAATAGTCGCCAGATCGACTTGCGCGGCATGGGCCCGGAAAACACCTTGATCCTGATTGACGGCAAGCCTGTCAGCTCGCGCGACTCCATCCGCATGGGGCGAGACGGTGAGCGCAATACCCGCGGCGACAGTAACTGGGTGCCCGTCAACGCGATCGAACGCATTGAAGTGTTGCGCGGTCCAGCCGCCTCCCGTTACGGCTCTGGCGCTGCCGGTGGTGTCGTGAACATCATCACCAAGGCCCCTACCGACACCTTCTCCGGCTCGGTAACCGCTTACGGTCTAATTCCTGAAGACAGCAACTACGGCTCCACCCGCCGTACCGGCTTTAACCTGTCTGGCCCCATCGCCGACAAACTCTCTTTCCGTGTTTACGGCAATATCGCCAAAACCGATGCGGACAAGCCTGCCTTAAACGCCAAATCCTCTGGCATTGATGTGAGCGAAACCAACGTTCCGCCCGCGGGCCGTGAGGGTGTACGAAACAAGGACATCAACGGTCTGGTCCGTCTGGACATCAACCGCGACCATCGCCTGGAACTGGAAGGCTCTTTCAGCCGCCAAGGTAATATTTTTGCTGGTGAGCGCCTGTTCACCAACGGAAATGCCACTATCGCCTCGCTGGCAGATGATGGCGCAGAAACCAATATCATGTATCGCCGAGCGGGCTCGCTAAGCCACTATGGGGACTACGGCCAAGGACGCACCTCACGCCTGACCTTTGCCTATGAAGGCACTACCAACTCGCGCCTGAATGAAGGGATGGCCGGGGCAGGTGAAGGCAGCATTTCCAACCCTGGTACCGGTTCCGTTTCCGAACTGCGTTCGCTGAATGTCTCCGGCGAGTACAACACGCCCCTGCAGATTGCGAACAAGCACGTTCTGATGACAGTAGGTTTCGAGCACCGGGATCAAAGCCTGGATGATGATTACGCTACCCGCTCTGGCCAGACCATCAATGGCAATAGCGATTCCAAGAGCAAGGCAAAAACGACGGCCGCTTATGTGGAAGGCAATATCGAGCTGACCGAGGCCTTGACCATCACTCCCGGTGTCCGTTTTGACCATCACAGCAAATTCGGTGACAACTGGAGCCCCAGCCTGAACGCCTCCTACTTCATCACCGACAACATCACCCTGAAGGGCGGTATTGCGCGTGCCTTCAAGGCACCCAACCTGTATCAGTCCAACCCCAACTACCTGTACCAGACGCGCGGTAACGGTTGCCCGTACGACCCCGTAACTGGCCAACGTGTCAGCGGTCCTTGCTACATCTTCGGTAACGACAATCTGTCGCCCGAGCGCAGCATCAACAAGGAAATTGGTCTGGCCTACGACAACGCAGGCTGGGCAGCCGGTCTGACTTACTTCCAGAACGACTACAGCAACAAGATTGTGGCCGATATGGGCGACCAGACCATTCCGGATGCGGTGTACATTGGCGGCTCCCTGGTCCGCCCATTCCAGTGGGTCAACTCCGGCAAGGCCGTGATCCGCGGTCTGGAAGGCAACCTGACTATCCCGATCCTGGGCGAGAACGGCGACACACTGAGCCTGAGCAACAACCTGACTTACATGATCACCAACAAGTCCAAGGAAACAAATCAGCCATTGACCGTCATTCCACGCTACACATTGAACAGCACACTGGATTGGCGCGTGAACGACAGACTGTCCATGCTGGCTACCGCCACGCTGTATGGCAAGCAAAAGCCACGCTCGCACAACCTGTCCAACAACTCGGAAGTGAAAGGCGATGGTCTGCGTGAACGTGGCTCGTATGCCATCTTCGGTCTGAGCGGCGCTTACCAGGTGACCAAGTCCACCAATATCCGTCTGGGCGTCAACAACCTGTTCGACAAGCGCTTGTACCGCGAAGACTCGGGTAGCGGCCAAGGTGCCAACACCTACAACGAACCTGGTCGTCAGTACTACGCGACATTGACTGCCAGCTTCTAATGTCCCACGCTCTACTCCGGACTCCAGCAGGAGTCCGGAGGATTGATCGTTTTACCCGCCCCTGCCTGCCCCGTCTGGAGCAGCCGGGGCTACGTCGTACCCGGCTTTAACCCACGGCCTCCCTCCCCGACCCCGCTCCAACAGCGCTAGACTAAAGCCTTGTTGGCCAGCTTTCTGGCTACAGAATCACCACATTCGGGAGCTGATCTTGTCGTCCACCGAGCCTGATCTCGCGATCTACGCCGGGCCTCGTGCCTATCGCCACATACAAAGCCATGGTTTACATGCCAAGGACATCAGCACACTGATTGGCAGCGCAGGTGGGCCCAAGGCTTTGGCGCTGACTGGGCTGGATCAGTATCTGTTTGGGGACTGGCTCAACACACATGACGAACCGCTGTGGCTGTTTGGCAGCTCCATTGCCTCCTGGCGTTTCGCCTGCGCAGCGCAAAGCGATCCGCACAAAGCCTTTGCGGACTTTGCGCAGCTTTATATACACAGCCCCTTTCTGCCCAACTCCACGGTAGCGGACATTACCCGGTCGACCCAGACCATGCTGAAAACCTTGCTGGGGGATGGTGACTCACAGGCAGCGATCCTGAACCACCCGCGCTATCGCTTTGCCATTACCGTGGCGCGCAGCAAAGGCTGGGCGGGTTCCCGAAATCAAAAGCAGCTTGGCGCGGCCCTGCTTAGCTGCATGGTCGGCAACTATGTACACCCTGCCATCCCGCACTGGTTCTTTGAGCGGGTCATCGTGCACGACGCTCGCAGCCCCTTGCCCATTCATGGCAAGCATCAAGGCCGGGCCCGTTACGCGGCGCTGGATCAGCACAATCTGTTTGAGACCTTGGCCGCCAGCACGGCCATTCCATTGGTCATCGATGGTGTGGATGCGGCCCACAACTGGCCCGCCGGGCTTTACCGGGATGGAGGGCTGGTTGACTACAACTTCTGCGCGCTGGATCTGGATAGTCCCGGCCTGACCTTGTTCCCCCATTTCACGCAAAAAATCAGCGCCAGCTGGTTCGACAAATATCTGCCGCGTTGGCAGAAAGCCCGCCGCCCCCACTGCCTGGATAATTTGATTCTGCTGTGCCCCACTCCGCGCTTTTATCAGCGCCTGAAAGGCCAAAAAATCCCGGATCGCTCCGACTACAAACGGCTGTCTGATTCGGAGCGACGTCTGGCCTGGCAACACTCCGTTGAACAAAGCCAGCGCCTGGGCGAGCAGTTTGCGCAATGGGTCGCTGATGACCAGCTTGCCCAGGTTGTACGCCCCCTGCCCTTCCCATAAGCGGCGCTTGCCACACAACAAGTGCCAGTCAGCTCAGAATTGATAGCGCAATGATGCCATCACATTACGGGGTGCGCCGTAGGTATGACTGCTGTACGCAAGACGATAGGTTTTGTCGAAGATGTTATTGAAATTCACGGTTAAATCCGCCCGAGGCGTAATGGCATATCGAGCCATCAGATCCACCACCGTATAGGCTTTCTGTGTATTGGTTTCACGAGCTACGCCGGTCAGCTGATTATCAAAAATCTTGCTTTGCCATTGCACGGAGCCGCCTACCGTCAATTTATGCCATGCACCCGGCAAGCGATAAGTCGTGAACAGCTTGACCTGGTCAGCCGGAATATCCGTCTTGATCTTCTCCCCGTCAGCACCCCGGAAGCGGTAGTGGGTATAGCCCGCCCCCATTTGCCAGCCAGGGGCAAGCTCGCCATTGATCTCGAACTCAATCCCTTCAGAACGCGTATTGCTGGCTGCGGTGTACGCTTGGGTTCCGCTAGGAGTCAGTTCCTTGCCATCAACGACAGCCAGATTGTCCTTGCGAGTCTGAAACACCGCCAAAGAGGCTGAAGCCGCCTCTCCAGGGAACAAATATTTGACCCCCAGTTCATAGTTATTGCCTTTTTCAGGGTCCAGATAATTGCCATCTCTGTCCTGGCTGGACTGGGGATTGAAGATTTGCGTATAGCTGGCATACGTCGCCCACTGCTCATTCCAGTCGTAGACCAGACCTGCATAGGGGGTAAACACGCCATTTTCTTTACGCAAGGTCGTATTGGAATGGTCCTTCCAGTTCGTGACCCGTCCGCCCGCAATCAAGGCCAAGTTGTCCGTCAAACGCAAACGTGTTGCGGCATACGCCCCCCACTGGCGCGCCCGCTGATTATCCGGCCCGGTAATCTTCAAGTCCGGACGTGGCAGGTTACGGTCAAAGTCCTTGATCTGAGCAATGGGGATACGCTGGCGCGCATAAGCCATGTCATGTCGGGAGAGCTCGTAGTAATTGGCCCCCAGCATAATGTCATGCCCTTGCCCCCATGCCTGAAAGCGCCCTTTGATCGTGATATCGGCCGTATCCTGCGTGGGTGTTTTTTCATTGAAGCCCGCCGTCATGGAACCTCGCCCCTGCGGGGTCGGCTCCGGAGCGGCCACTCCATACAACTGCTCGTTATTCAGCCAAGAACGCCCCACCGCCATTTGAATGGACCAGTCATCATTGAACTCGTGTTCAAGTTGAGCAAATGCCATCGTCCGGCGCTGCTTGCTGTAGGCCCAGGCGGCCGTCGCAGAATCGCTACGATCCCACTCCACCAGATTTCCGTCCGTATCCGAGACACTGAATGCGTGCATGCTGGAGCCATCGTAACGATTATCCATGTGCTCAAGACCCAGTCTGGCTACCGTTCGCGCCCCCAGATCCGCTTCTATCACGCCATAGAAAACATCCCGTTTGCCCTTGTAGCCATCCTTCCAGGAGCGGGACTGATCATAAGCAGCAACCAGCCGTCCCCGCACAGAGCCGCTGTCATTGAGCGGGCCCGAAATATCCGCCATGCCCCGGTACCGATCCCAGCTCCCCACTCCTGCTAAAACCTGTCCTTGAAACTCGGCCGTTGGCCGTTTGCGCTGCATCATGATGGATGCCGACGGCTCTCCAACCCCACTGAGCAGGCCGGTCGCACCGCGCACAATGGCGACATTGTCATAAATGGCGGTATCCATGACGCTGACCCCGCCATACCCTTGCAAGGCGGCAGCCGTCGTCGGGACACCATCAATAACGTAATTCGTGATGTTGAAACCACGTGCCTGAAATGAGGTATAGCCTGCGCCGTCATCCCCGTATTGCCGGCGACTGACCCCGGGACTTTGCTCCATGACCTGCCCCAAGGTATCCAGGCCCTGATCTTCGATGCGTTGTCGCGTAATGACCGTTGCAGACTGGGGCAGCTCCTGTAGCGTCATGGGCAATTTCAAAACCTGAGGCACAGCCTGTTGCTGATAGCTGCCTGTGCCCTCAGACTTCTCATTCTGAGCCCGCACTTTGATGGACGACAGGGTGGATACCTCCTGAGGCGTTTCCTGAGCTTGTGCCACACCCATCAAAAGCCCCAAAACCATGGAATACCCGCCAGCCCAAACCACTGCTTTCATACCTTCCCCTTATATTAAATGCGAATTGTTCTCATTATTGTAATGCGAACTAATTATTTTTGAATATGCAATTTAATAAGCAACAGGTAAATACTCAGGCACGAAACCCGCTCTTTTCAAATACCCAAACGTGCTCAGCGGGCAAACCGTTCACCTGTCCATGACGCCCAGACCTCGCCTAAGTGCTCTGATCGATTTACCATGACAGCTTCCGATCACAACCTACCCCCGAGCAATATGGATACTCCTATTCGTCTGACCCAATACAGTCATGGAGCCGGTTGCGGCTGCAAGATATCCCCCAAGGTACTGGACATTATCCTGGCCGGTAGTGGCGCCCAGAACATGGACCCGAACCTGTGGGTAGGCAATACCTCGCGCGACGACGCCGCTGTCTACGGCCTGAATGAGGAAACGGGCGTCGTCTCGACCACCGATTTTTTCATGCCTATCGTGGACGACCCCTATGACTTTGGGCGCATTGCCGCGACCAACGCCATCAGCGATATCTACGCCATGGGCGGCAAACCCATCATGGCCATTGCCATTTTGGGCTGGCCTATCAATGTGCTGTCTCCTGAGGTCGCCCGCGAAGTGGTGCGAGGCGGACGGGCTGCTTGCGATGCTGCAGGCATCACCCTGGCCGGTGGCCATTCCATTGATGCACCCGAACCTATTTTTGGGCTGGCCGTCACCGGGGTCGTTGATAAAGGCCAGTTAAAGCGCAACGACACGGCTACTGAAGGTTGCCAGCTCTATCTGACCAAACCTTTAGGCATCGGCGTGCTGACCACCGCTGAGAAAAAAGCCAAGCTTCGTCCTGAAGATCAAAACCTGGCACGCGACTGGATGTGCACGCTGAACAAGCCCGGCAGCCGCTTTGCGCAACTGCCCGGCGTGAAAGCCATGACGGACGTGACCGGCTTTGGCCTGCTGGGCCACCTGATCGAAATGGCGGACGGCAGCGGCCTGACTGCCCGTCTGAACCTGGACCGTGTGCCCTTGCTGCCCGGCATTGAGTACTACCTGGAACAAGGCTGCGTCCCTGGCGGCACGCAACGCAACTTCGACAGTTACGGCCACCGCATCGCCCCTATCAGCCAGGAGCAAATCAATATCTTGTGCGACCCGCAAACCAGCGGCGGTTTGCTGGTGGCCGTTGAGCCCTCTGCCACGGCCGAATTTCTGGCCGTAGCAACAGAGCTGGGCCTGACGCTGGAACCTATTGGACAAATGATTGCGCAGCAACAGCATGCTGTCGAAGTCGTATAAATCAATATAGGCACCCTGCTCGTCCCCAGGGCCATCACGGGCGATCAGGGCTGTATAACCCTTGATAGCAAGACAGAGCCGCCAACTCATTGAAGCGGCGGCTCTTTTCCTGCAACTCCTCTCTTTGGCAGCAAGGGCTACATGTTCAGCTCCAGACCTTGCAGCTTTTCCTGCCAAACCTGAGCTTCCTGCCGCAACTCCTGTTCCAGGGCAGGACCAGCCTGTGCATTGATTTGCAATCCTGCATCCTCATACTGGCGCACCAGTTCAGGTGTCTGCAAAACCGATAGCACGGCCGAGGACAACGCCTCCCTGCGTTCCGCTGGCGTATCCTTGCGAGCCACCAGCATCCACCAGTTGTCGGGAATAGCAGCAAGCAACTTCCCCCAGCCAGCTTCCTGTACAGTGGGCACCTCAGGCAAAACCGCCAGGCGCTGTGGTGCCACTACCGCCAAAGCACGAACACGCCCCGACTGCAGCATGGCCTGGACAGAAAGATAGCCTATGACAGCAAACTGCACTTCGCCCGCGCCCAGGCCCGTCACCATCGCACCTCCGCCCCGGTAAGGCACATGCACCGCTTTGGTATTGCTGGCTTGCAAAAGCAGCGCTCCGGCCAGGTGGGGCAAGGTCCCTGCACTGGGCGAACCATAATTGGCATCGCCTTTTTGAACGCGCAGATAGGCTATCAGCTCATCCAGACTTCGTATGGGCAATTCAGCATTCACCACGATTAACAAAGGCACAGAAACCAGTTTGGCAATTGGCGTAAATTGCTCCAGAGGATCGAGTTTCTGATCCGGAAACAAAAACTGATTGATCACCAGATTGTTGGTCGCCGCCGACAGCACGGTATATCCATCTGCGGGTTGGCGCAGCAGATAATCCGCACCAATCAGCCCCCCCGCACCCGGCTTGGATTCAATAATGAAAGCCTGCCCAAAATGCCGTTGCAGCTGGTTTCCAAGCAAGCGAGGCACTTGGTCTGCAATACCACCGCCACCGTAGGGCACAACGATATGCACGGGTTGATCAGGATAAGAGTCTGAGGCCTGCGAACTCATGCCAGGCAGGGCCAGGATTGCCGTCACCACAAGACGGCGTAAAACGACACGACACCGCAGGCCCGCACGGTGCAGCGCTACGAGAGTGTTGGTCATGACGGTTCCTAAAACTTGGGGAAAATCTGTTTTTCAGACAGCCAAGGTGACATCTTCATGCGCTCTTTGCGAGGCGCCTTCTTGAACTCTTCGTGATGTTCTTTATTGGGCCATACATCCGCACTGGTCACAGCCATCCGCGTCACAATCCGTTCCGCCGTCACGTTAAAAACCATCATGTCCTTAGCCAACACCAAGGGCCCCTGATAGTGCGTACGGATCGCCTGCTCCATCTGTGGCGCCGTATCGAAATCATTAAAAAAATGGTACGCCACGGCCAATCTGGGAGCACAGAGCTCAAAAACCTTGCCCGCCTCGACCGGATCCGAATGCGCCATGCTGCCAACACCAATGGCAGTACGTTCGTCGTAGCCGGACCGCTCCATCAATTGCTCACGGGTATTGAAAGTCTCATGGACCACCACGTCAGCATCGCGCGCATTTTCCACAAAGAAATAGCTGGGGGTAGTGTCTCCGGAGTACACAAAGGACAAACCATTCCAATCCAGTCGAAGGCTAACCGCACCATCGTAAATATGCACAGCCGGGAAACTGCTCACCTTCACTCCATTGCGCTCATAAATCACATGGGCTCTGGAGTAATCAAACTCATGCACATTGACCTCTGCCCCCACCGCCGGCAACAGCCCCACTCGCGTGTCCGTATCCCAGGCATAAGACTCCATCTGCTTGGTCACAAAATGCTTCATACCGTATTTTTCAACGGGGCCGGACGGGCCATACACCTCCAGCGGCCTTGTACGCCCCCCCGCCCAGCTGCCTATCCATATTTGCGCAAAATCACCAACATGATCAGTGTGCAAATGAGTCGCAAAATACGCCGTCATTGTTTGATAAGGGATCTGCAGGGCACCAAAATTAGTCTGGGTGCCGTAGCCAAAATCGAACTGAAACTTGTCGCCATTGCCCAGTTCAACCAGCCAGCCTGCATTGGCTTGCGAGGGTCTTAAAAAAGGACGTCCTGTCCCCAATGCTGTAATCCGCATTTCATCCTTTCCCAGTTCCTCGGTATTAGGAAAGAATTGGTCCCGATAGTGCGTCATGTTTGTCTCCTGAATCATCGTTATTGAAATACGCACGATCAGTCTAGAATTGGACGACTTGCCTGACTATTTACATTCCGGCCCCTATCCATACCAATATTGATATGTCTGAAGATCTCGATCCCACCTTGCAACAAGCGCGTCAACGCTGGCAGCAGGTTGCGCGTTTCAAGCTTCGTCATCTCGTGCTCCTTGATGCCATCGGAGAGTTGCAAAACTTGCGTCTGGCCGCGGAACACACATATATGACCCAGCCGGCAGCCAGCCGGATGCTCAAGCACATTGAGAGCTTGCTGGGCATGCCTTTATTCAAACGTGGCAAACATGGCCTGCGGCCCAATCCAGAAGGCGAACTGATGATTCGCTATGCACGACGCATGATTAACGATCTGCAGGCCGCACAGCACGAATTACAACAACGGGAGGGCGGGCTGACAGGCAGCATCAAAGTGGGGGCAGTGCAATCTTCTGCCAGCCAGATATTGCCGCGCAGCGTCGCGCGCCTGCTCAGCCAGCACCCAGGCCTGCACATCTCCATTCAGGAGGGTGAGTCTCACATGCTGGCGGACGCCCTCAGAGCGGGCAAGCTGGACTTGCTGGTAGGACGTTTGAACACGGGATCAACGCACCACGAGCTGAATGTGGAGATTCTCAGCACCGAACCGTTTGTCGTCGTGGCCAACTGTCACCACCCTTTTGCAAAACGGTCTCAAGTCCAGGCGCATGAACTTGTGGCTGAGCAATGGATATTGCCCCCAAGGACCACTCCCATCCGACATGTATTTGATAGCCTGTTTATCAAAAATATCCAACAAACACCTGAGCGCGTCATCGACTCAGTATCATTATCTTTTAATCAGGTCTTGCTTCAGGAAATGCAATGCTTGGCCATCTTGCCGCGCACCACTGCACTAAGCCTGGAGAAGCAGGGACTGCTACGCATTCTGTCGTTTGAGCTAGGCCAACTGTTCGGAGCACTGACGATTGTTACCTTGAAAAATGGCATACCTCGTGGTGGCGTGCAGGCTTTGATTCAAACCCTGCGCAATACGGCAGTTCAAGAGCAGACCGACCCACCCAGTAATCTGAAGTCAACCGATGCGCCCTGACACCCACCACTACCGCGAGCTGTTCCTGAACGACGTGCCTTTGATGGACGCTCGCGCTCCCATCGAGTTCAACAAAGGTGCCTTTCCCGGCGCGTTGAACCTGCCATTGATGAACGATGAAGAGCGTCATCAAGTGGGTATCTGCTACAAGCAGCATGGTCAGGACGTCGCGATTGCGCTGGGCAATAAACTGGTCAGCGGTCAGATCAAGAAAGAGCGGCTGCAAGCCTGGGTGCAATTCACGCAAGCGCACCCCGACGGCTATTTGTATTGCTTCCGAGGTGGTCTGCGCAGCCAGATCACACAAACCTGGCTACGCGAAGAGGCGGGCATTCGCTACCCACGCGTGGTGGGCGGCTACAAGGCCATGCGTGGCTTTTTGCTGCACAATCTGGAACAAACCATCAGCAGTGCCCGCTTTCAGATTCTGGGGGGCATGACAGGTACAGGCAAAACTGATGTGCTGCAGCAACTTGATCACAGTCTGGATCTGGAGGGCTATGCCCACCATCGCGGTTCCAGCTTTGGCAAACATGCCACTGGCCAACCCAGCCAGATCGACTTTGAACACCGCCTGTCCATTTCCATGCTCAAGAAAACCGCACAAGGGCATCAAGGCTTTGTGCTGGAAGATGAAAGCCAGACTATTGGTCGTTGCAGCCTGCCACTGAGCCTGTATCGTGGCATGCAGCAGTGGCCCATTATCTGGCTGGAAGACAGTCTGGAAAACCGCATTACGCGCATCGTGCGCGACTACGTTCAGAATCTGCACGCGGAGTTTACACAGCAGCACGACCCGCAAACCGGCTTTGCGCTGTTTGCCGAGCAACTGCGTCAAAGCCTGGCCCGCATCACCAAACGGCTGGGTCATCAACGCTACCAGCAACTATCAGCCATCATGGACGCCGCCTTGCAGGAACAAGAGCGTAGTGGCGCGCTGGACGACCACCGCGACTGGATTGGGGGCCTGCTGACGCAATACTACGACCCCATGTACAGCTATCAGCGCGAGCAAAAAAAAGATCGGGTCATTTTTCAGGGTGATGCCGACGCGGTCCTGAATTATTTGCGTCACCAAAGCTGAACCCCATCTAAAGCCCGGCCAGCAAAGCCTGCCATCATTTCTCACAGATCAAGAGCTGACTGACGCCGACCCACACCCACTCTTGTCAGAATCTGTCCTTGCTCTGACACAAAGAGCAAACAAAGGATAACCCCTACCATCTCGCAAGAATCTTGTTGCAGGTGGTAAGAAATGACGTCCCTCAATCGCTTGGCCCGGCATGTCCAGTTACGTACTATCTGGCTCCTGCTTTTCCTGCTGGCAGCCTGTTTAAGCAGCACTTCCGCACACTCCACGTCGCGCATTGCCCACTTCCTCCCGGACATTGCCCTCAACGAGATCTTCCCCACCGCCACCCACACCAGCGAGCCCGCAGGCTCGCTGCCTGTCGCCAAGGTATTTAAAGATCAGGAGCAGCTAGGGTATGTGTATGTGACGACCGACATCGTCAACACCCGCGGCTATTCCAGTTTCCCCATCGACACTCTGGTTGCCATGAGCATGGATGGCAGCATCGTCGCCGCCAAGCTGCTGGAACACCATGAACCCATTGTCTTGATCGGTATTCCGGAGTCGCGCGTCGAAGCCTTTATTCAAGGCTATATCGGCCAGAACTACATCAAGAACCGCCCCAAACCCGGCGCACCGCCACCCGTAGATATCATCAGCGGTGCCACCGTGACCTTGATGGTCGTGGGCGACAGCATCATGCGCTCTTCTCAGTTGGTGGCCCGGCAAGAAGGCATAGGCCAGCCTGCCGCCCCCGCCACGGCACCCGTCGCCGTCAAGCGCAGCATAGATACCAGCAACCACACCATTTCCAGCTGGGACGAACTGCTCCAAAGCGGTGCCATCCAACGCCTGCATGTCAGCGTGGCCGACATCAACCAGGCCTTTATTGATAATGGCCGTACAGAGGCCGCCGCCCATCCTCAGGAAGGCGATCCACAAGACACGTTTATCGACCTGTACGCCGCCCTGGTCAGCGTGCCCAGCATTGGACAAAGCCTGTTAGGCGAGGCCGATTACAACTACCTGCAACAAGAACTGAAACCCGGCCAGCAGGCCATGCTGGTCGTGAGCAATGGGCTGTATTCCTTCAAGGGATCGGGCTATGTGCGAGGCGGGATTTTTGACCGCATCGAAATCATCCAGGACCTGGACAGCTTTCACTTCACCGACCTGGATCACCAACGTCTGCCCGGCGTGAAAGCCGCAGGTGCTCCGGATTTCAAAGAAGCCGCCCTGTTCAAGATCCCTGCTACCGCCACCTTTGATCCTGTTTTGCCCTGGCGACTGCAACTGTTGGTACAGCGTGTGCTTAGCGTCAAAGACAAAGCCTTTGTCACGCTGAACCTGAATTACCAGCTTCCTGACTCCTATTTGACGGCGCCCCCTCCAGCAGCCGCTGCAGCAGCCCCCGAAGCCGCAGAGCACGATGACCTGGAAACCGCCAGCGAGCCTTTGTACAAGCAAATCTGGGCTGGCAAGAAGGTACAAATTGCCGTGCTGCTGGTGTCTTTGCTGACCTTGGGCGGAGTCTTCTTCTTCCAGGACACGCTGACAAAACACGAGGTGTTCTACCGACGCTTTCGTATTGGCTTTCTGCTGTTCTCCCTGGTCTGGATTGGCTGGTACGCCTCGGCCCAATTGTCCGTGGTGAATGTACTGACGTTCTCCCACGCCCTGCGCACCGATTTCCGCTGGGAATACTTCCTGATGGATCCACTGGTCTTCATTCTGTGGATTGCTACCGCCATTTCCCTGATTTTCTGGAACCGGGGCGCCTTCTGTGGCTGGCTCTGTCCTTTCGGAGCACTGCAAGAGCTGGCCAACAAGCTGGCCCGCTTCCTGCGCATTCCCCAGATCAAGGTGGCCTACAGCGCCCATAAACGGCTGGTAGCCATCAAGTACGTGATCTTCATTCTGCTGTTTGGCTTTGCCCTGTACGACATGGCCGTGGCCGAAAAGATGGCCGAAGTCGAACCCTTCAAGACCGCCATCATCCTGAAATTCATCCGCGACTGGCCCTTCACGATCTTTGCCGTACTGCTGCTGATTGCCAGCCTGTTCATCGAGCGTTTTTACTGCCGCTATCTCTGTGCCCTGGGCGCTGCCCTGGCCATCCCCGCCCGCCTGCGCATTTTTGACTGGCTGCGTCGCTACCCCATGTGTGGCAACCCCTGTCAGCGCTGTGCGACCGACTGTCCCGTACAAGCCATCGAGCCCGAAGGCCCCATCAACCCCAACGAATGTATCCAGTGTCTGAATTGCCAGATGCTGTATCACCACGAGAAAAAATGCCCGCACCTGATTCAAAAGATCGCCAAACGCAAGCGAGATAAACCGGCCCCCGTTGCCGTTGCCAGCTCGCTGCAAGACGATGCTGCCGCCCGCCCTACCGTGCGTCCGCGCAGCGTAGACAGTACCGATTCCACCCCCGCCACGCCGTGAGACGCCTGGGCGCGCCCCAGCGCCAAGTCGGTCACGTCATCACACACAAGGAAAATCACACCATGTCCGAGAACAAGCAGGATAAACAGGGTCTGAGCCGCCGCGCCTTTTTGGGCACCGCCGCCTTATCCGGCGCTGCTGTGGTCAGCGCCACCCACATTGGCAATGCCTTGGCCGATACCAAAAAGGCGCCGAACGGGCAAAGCGCCCATATTGAGCCGGGCGAGCTGGACCAGTACTACGCCTTTAATTCCGGTGGTCAGTCCGGCGAGATCCGCATCATGGGTCTGCCCTCCATGCGCGAACTGATGCGCATCCCGATCTTCAATATTTGTAGTGCCACCGGCTGGGGGATTACCAACGAAAGCCGCCAGATCATGCGCGCCAATCTGACGCCTGAAACCCTGGCGTTTGCAGACTCCCTGGGCGGCATTTTGCCCAATGGCGATGCTCACCACCCCCATATGTCCTTTACCGACGGGACCTATGACGGGCGCTTCATCTACATCAACGACAAGGCCAATAACCGCGTGGCTCGCGTGCGCTGCGATGTCATGAAGTGCGACAAGATCATTGAGATTCCCAATGCCGACGGTATCCACGGCCTGCGCCCGCAACGCTACCCACGCACCGGCTATGTGTTCTGCAACGGCGAGCACATCGTCCCCCTGCCCAATAACGGCACAATCTTTGGCAACCCCAAGGAAAACTATTTCTCGGTGTTTACCGCCATTGATGGCGACACCATGGAAATCGCCTGGCAGGTGATCGTGGACGGCAACCTGGACAATTGCGACGCCGACTACCAGGGCAAGTACGCGTTCTCCACCTGCTACAACTCCGAAAAGGGAATAGATGTAGGCGAGATGAGCGCCAACGAGCAGGACTGGGCCGTGGTGTTCAACCTGAAAGCCATTGAAGACGGCGTCAAGAAAGGCGACTTCAAAGAAATGCAGGGCGTCAAAGTGCTGGATGGCCGCAAAGGCTCGCGCTACACCCGCTACATCCCCGTACCCAACTCCCCCCACGGTTGCAATGCCTCCCCCGATGGCATCCACGTGGTCTTTAACGGCAAGCTCTCGCCCACCGTCACCATGATCGACGTGCGCCGCCTGGATGACTTGTTTGCCGACAAGATCAAACCACGTGACTGCGTAGTGGCAGAACCTCAGCTGGGTCTGGGCCCACTGCACACCGCCTATGACGGCCGCGGCAATGCCTACACCACGCTGTTTATCGACAGCCAGATCGTGAAGTGGAACATTGCCAAGGCCATCGAGGCGTATCAGGGCAAGGACGTAGACCCCATCATCCAGAAACTGGATGTGCACTACCAGCCTGGCCACAACCACACCACCATGGGCGAGACCAAAGAAGCCGATGGCAAATGGCTGGTGTCGCTGAACAAGTTCTCCAAAGACCGCTTCCTGAACGTAGGCCCGCTCAAACCCGAGAACGATCAGTTGATCGACATTTCAGGCGATGTGATGAAGCTGGTCCACGATGGCCCGAGTTTTGCCGAACCGCACGACATGCTGCTGGTTGCCGCCGAAAAAGTACGACCCAAGCGCGTCTGGACTCGCGACGATCCATGGTGGGACGGCGCACGGAAAATGGCCGAGAAAGATGGCGTCACCCTGGAAGGTGCCTCCAAGGTCATCCGGGATGGCAACAAGGTTCGGGTCTACATGACTGCCGTGGCACCCGTGTTCTCCGTGCCCAGCTTTGAGGTCAATCAGGGCGATGAAGTCACCGTCGTAGTCACCAATATGGAAATGATCGAAGACTTGACCCACGGCTTCACCCTGTCTGGCTATGGCGTGGCCATGGAAATTGGACCGCAGCAAACCAGCTCGGTCACCTTCACGGCCTCTCGCCCCGGTGTGCATTGGTACTACTGCCAGTGGTTCTGCCACGCCTTGCACATGGAAATGTCCGGTCAGATGAATGTGAAACCCAAAGCCTGACGGTGACATGAAGCCTTTCCGCCTGCTCCCCGCCCGTGCACGATGCCTCAGCCCAACCCTGGTGCTGAGGCTGGCCTTCAAGCCGCTTACGATCCTGGCCCTTGCGGCCAGTGGTCTGGCTGCTCAAGCGGCCACCATTGAGGTGCCTGCCGATACCGCGCTGCAAGCCGTTATCGATGCCGCCCAAGCCGGCGACATCCTGATGCTGGCTCCCGGCACGTATCAGGGCAATATCATCGTGAACAAACCTTTGACGCTTCAAGGCCCCAGCAACCGGCAAGCCGTGTTGATGGGCGAACGTGAAGGTCGCACGGTGTGGGTCCAGGCGGAAGATGTGCAGATACGTCAGATCACCGTGCGCAATTCCGGCTTGAGCCTGCCGGATATGGATGCGGGCATCTTCCTGGACAAGCCCGCCCATAACGCCCTGATCGAAAACAACGACATCCTCGACAATCTGGTGGGGGTATATGTCTGGGGGCCCCACAACGCGCTGGTGCAGCACAACACTATCGTGGGCAATAAAGAGCTGCGTCTGAATGAGCGTGGCAATGGCGTGACCGTCTGGAACTCCCCCGGCTCACGCATCTTGTACAACGATATTTCCTGGGGTCGCGACGGGATTTTTTCCAATACCAGCCGCGACAATGTGTTCAGCCACAACCGCTTTACCCAGCTACGCTATGCGGTGCACTACATGTACACCAATAACAGCGAGGTCAGCAGCAATGTCTCCATAGGCAATGACATTGCTTATGCCCTGATGTTTTCGCAGTTCCTGACGGTACGTGAAAACATCGGCATCAACAGCACACATCAAGGCTTGATGCTCAACGCCGCCCAACAATCGACCATTACCGACAATATCGTGGACGGGGCCGAAAAAGGCGTTTTTCTCTACAACGCCAACTTCAACAAGATCTCCGGCAACCTGATTCAAAACACCCAGATCGGGGTGCACTACACCGCCGGTTCCGAAGGTAATGAGATCACGGAAAACGCCTTCATCCAGAACCAGAATCAGGTGAAGTATGTGGGCACCCGCTACCTGGAGTGGTCCAGCAAGGACCGGGGCAATTACTGGAGCGATCACAGCGCCTTTGACCTGAACGGTGACGGCATCGGTGACACCGCTTATCGCCCCAATGGCCTGATTGAACAACTGGTGTGGCGAGCCCCTTCGGCGCGCGTGCTCTTGAACAGCCCCGCCGTTTCCATTGTGCGCTGGGCGCAAACCCAATTTCCTGCCATTTTGCCCGGCGGCATCATCGATAGCGCACCGCTGATGCGTGCGCCCGACAATCCCGTCTGGGAGCGCTACAAGGCCAATCATGACTCCATCCAATAACTGTACGGCCCCTGTCGCGCTGGCCAATGTCAGCAAGCTGTATGGCCAGCAGCGTGCCGCCAACGCGGTGAACTTCGAGCTTTACCCCGGCCAATGCACGGTGCTGGCTGGCCACAATGGCGCAGGCAAAAGTACCGTCATCAAACTGATTCTGGGCCTGATCCGTGCCGATGAAGGCAAGGTCACCTTGCTGGACCACGATGCGGGTTCATCCCAGGCTGCCCGGCTGCGAGCCCATATCGGCTACCTGCCTGAAACCGTCGCCTTGCACCCTGCCTTGACCGGCACCGAAACACTGGCGTTTTACGCCCGCCTCAAAGGGCTGCCGACCAGTGACAACCAGGCTTTACTGGCACGTGTCGGCATTGCCCAAGCGGCTCACAAACGCGTAGGCACGTACTCCAAAGGCATGCGCCAACGGCTGGCACTGGCCCAAACCCTGCTAGGCAAACCTCGTGTGCTTTTGCTGGATGAACCCACAACCGGACTGGACCCGGCCTCCCGTCTGCTGTTCTACGAGATCGTGCAAGAACTGCGCGATGCCGGGGCCACCATCCTGCTCAGCACCCACGCTCTGGCAGAGATGGAACGTCTGGCAGACCGCATCATCGTGATGCAACAAGGACGCAAGATTGCCGATGGCACCTTGTCCGAACTGCGCCAACACGCTGGCTTGCCGGTACGTATTCGCCTGACCGTGGAGCAGATCCCCGATTCTGTTCCACCGCACTGGAATGTCATCGGCACCAATCGTCTGGAACGTCATTGCACCGAAGCCGAAAAAATCCAGATTCTGCGCGAAGCGCATGCCATCCCCGGGTTGACCGACCTGGAGCTGGAATCCCCCGGTCTGGACGAGTTGTATGCGCACTTTTTGAAGCGCGAGGATTACTAAGCCATGAACCCTGTCCTGATCATCATCCAAAAGGAAGTGCGCGACGGATTGCGCAATCGTTGGGTACTGGCGGTCACCCTCTTGCTGGCCGCCCTGGCTTTGTCTCTGGGATTTCTAGGCAGCGCCCCCACCGGCAGCGTCAAGGTAGATCCGTTGACAGTCACGGTTGTCAGCCTGTCCAGCCTGTCTATTTTCCTGATCCCGCTGATTGCCATGCTGCTGTCCTACGACGCCATTGTGGGCGAGATCGAGCGCGGCACCATGTCCTTGCTGCTGAGCTACCCCGTCCATCGCTGGCAGGTTCTGGTCGGTAAATTCCTGGGCCATGCCCTGATCCTGAGCCTGTCCACGGTGGTGGGCTATGGCCTGGCAGGCATCACCTTGCAAGTGGCGCATGGCGGCCTGGACTTCAGCGTCTGGACACCCTTTCTGGCCATGATGGGGGCCAGCGTTCTGCTCGGCGCCAGTTTCCTGTCCATGGGCTATTTCATCAGCACCCTGGTCAGAGAGCGGGCAACGGCGGCAGGTCTGGCCATCGGTATCTGGCTGTTCTTCGTGGTGATTTATGACATGGCTCTGCTAGGCATTCTGGTTGCCGATCAAGGCGCCATGATCACCGCGTCCTGGCTGAACATCATTCTGCTGTTCAACCCCACCGACGTGTACCGCCTGCTGAATCTGACCGGCTATGAGAATGTCGCCATGTTTGCCGGCATGGCCGGTTTAAGTGAACAGGCTCGTCTGCCCGCCAGCGTGCTGATGGGCGTTCTGCTGCTATGGATCGCTGTGCCTTTTGGTCTGGCAAGCCTGGTATTCAAAAGAAAAGCATTATGAAAAAACTGCGCACTCTTCTGTTGCTGTGCCTGGGACTGATACTGGCCGCTTGTGGCCAGCCTGAGCCTATACAGGCCCCACCGCCGCCCGTCGTCCAGATCCCCCAAACCGCCGTGGGCCACTACTGCGGCATGTACCTGTTCGAGCACCAAGGCCCCAAAGGGCAGATTCTTCTGCGCGAACGCGAAGCGCCGCTCTGGTTCACCACCATACGCGAGGTCTTTGCCTACACCATGCTGCCTGAAGAATCCAAAGCCATCGCCGCTACTTATGTCCAAGACATGGCCCAGCGCGATCAGGACGGTCAGTTCCCCGAACAAGCCTGGATACCGGCACAAGATGCCTGGTATCTGATCTACAGCCGCTATACCGGCGGCATGGGCACCATCGATGCCCTGCCCTTTAGCCAGGAGCAGGCCGCCAAGGACTTCCAGCAACAACATGGCGGCCAATTGGTTCGCTTTGCCGACATGCCGGAGAACTACATCTTCGGTGCGGTCGCACTGCCTTGAAACGCTTATCTTCCTGATCCCAGGTATTTGCCATGACTTCTACTCCTGTTTCCCGTCGTCGTTTTATCGGTATCGTGGCCGCGACCAGCGCACTGACTTGCGTGCCCTGGGCCGTCAAAGCGATGCAAGCGGTCCCTACCCCACTCAGCTCCTGGCAAGGTGTGGCTTTGGGTGCGGACGCACAACTGCATATCCACCACCCCGACCCGGTTTTCGCACAGACCTTGATCGATCAAGCCTTGTCCGAAGTGCGACGACTGGAGCGAATATTCAGCCTGTATCAGGAAGACAGCGCCTTGCGACGCCTGAACCGCGACGGCTATCTGAAGCAAGCCCCCGGTGATCTGACGCGCTTGCTGCTGGAGTCACAGCGCCTGAGTGAATTAACGAACGGGGCCTTTGATCCAACCGTGCAGGTGCTATGGGAACTGTATAGTCAGGCCGCTCAACGCAGCGACACGACTTCCATTCCCAATGCAGCCGAGATCAAGCAAACGCTGCAGCAGGTTGGTCACCAAGCCATCCACATTCAAGACGACACTGTTCAACTACAACGTCCTGGCATGGCTCTGACGCTGAACGGAATTGCCCAAGGCTACATCACCGATCGCATCACCGAGCAGCTGAAACAGGCAGGTCTGGAGCACGCTCTGGTCGATATGGGCGAGATACGCGGCCTGGGCATGGCTCCGGGCAATCGTCCCTGGCGCGTCGGTCTGGCAGGCGATCAAACTGAACCCGTCAGCCTGTTAAGTCTGGACGTACACAATCAGGCAGTCAGCACCTCATCGGGGTCAGGCACGGCGCTTAGCCGCGATGGCTCTGTGACTCATCTGTTCAACCCCGCCAATGGTCAGGCCCGGCCTTTGTATCGCAGTGTCTCTGTCGTGGCTGGGAATGCCACGATTGCCGACGCCCTGTCCACGGCCTTCTCCTGGATGTCGCCACAAGAGATTACGCGGGTTCTGGCCAGCGATCCTGGTTTGCGGGCATGGGTATTGCCCCACGATGGGGATCAGCTCGTGCCCATGCACTCGTAAACACCAAGACAAACCCGCTTACCGGCAGACGCTCAAGCCCGATAAAGCCTCGTACAATGGCGGTTTCGTCTACTGCAGGCCAAACCCCCATGCCCCTCGATACCCAAACCCTTCCCTCTGCTGCCCCTTTGCCCGGTCTGCCAGAATGGACCGGGTTTTGCGAGGCAGCACGCCAGTCCGACCGCTACGCGCTGGACCTGCATTGCCTGAAGGCAGCAGGCTTGCAAGTGGACTTGAGCGGGCAGCGACACTCGCCGGAATTACAGGCAGCCGGGGCAGCCCTCTTGGCGGCCCGCCATTTCGACACGGCACGCCAACAACTGCTGAGCGGCGGTATCGTCAACCGTACCGAGCACCGCGCTGCCTGGCACAGCGCCCTGCGTGCGCCCGCCCCCACGGCGGAAGTCGCCAAAGAACGCGAGCGCATGAACGAATTCGTACGCGTAGCCGACTCCGAACGCCGCTGGCGCAACATCATTCATATCGGTATTGGTGGCAGTGACTGGGGCGTGCGCCTGTCACTGGCAGCCTTTGGTTATCGCCACAGCTGGCGCAACGTGCGTTTCCTGGCCAATATCGACGGCCACGCGCTGGAACATGCCTTATCGGGGATGGACCCTCACGACACCTTGATCGTGATCGCCTCCAAATCCTTCACCACGACCGAAACCCTCAAGAACGGTCAGCGCGCCCTGGAATGGCTGCAGGCCGCGGGCGTTGCCAACCCTTACGAGCAAATCGTTGCTGTCACGGCCCGTCCTGACACCGCCTCCAGCTGGGGCGTCCCACAAAAACAGATATTCCAGTTCTGGGATTGGGTCGGTGGCCGCTTTTCACTATGGTCTGCCGTCAGCTTGACCACTGCCCTGGCCGTCAGCAGTGATGTTGTCGCTGGCATGCTATCGGGCGCTGCCGCCATGGACCAGCACTTTCAGGAAGCGCCCATCGCCACCAACGTGCCCGTACAAATGGCATTGGCCGGCGTAGTCAACCGCAGTGTGCTGGGCTATGGCTCATTGAATATCTCGCCCTACGACTTCCGACTGGGCAATCTGGTGCCCTACATTCAACAACTGGATATGGAGTCCCTGGGCAAATCCGTCACCACCAGCGGCGAACCCGTTGGCTTAGCCACAGGCGCAGCCGTCTGGGGACTGGCTGGGACAGACGCACAACACACCTTCTACCAATGGCTGCACCAAGGCAGCGATGGCGCCCCAGTGGACTTTATTGTGTGCCAGCAGGCGGATCACAATCAGGCCGAGCACCATAACCTGCTGCTGGCCAACTGCCTGGCCCAACGCGAAGCTCTTATGCGCGGCAAAACCTACGAGCAAGCCCTGGCCGAATGCGAAAAGCAAGGTCTGGGTGAGCAAGCTGCCGAGCTGGCCCACCACCGCGTGCACTCGGGCGGACGCCCCAACACGCTGATCGTATTGCCCCGCCTGAACCCCTTCTCGTTAGGCGCCCTGCTGGCCTTGTATGAACACAAGATTTTTGTGCAGGCTTTGATCTGGGGGATCAACCCCTTTGACCAATGGGGTGTGGAGTACGGGAAAGTATTAGCGAACGGGATTTTGCAGGAGCTGTCGGGAGAAAAAGAAATGTCTGCTGAGCATGATGCGTCTACTCGGCATTGGATAGAGACTTTCAAGAACTAAAGTCATCTTCTGAGCTTCATCCAACTAATTTCTTTTTATATCAACGTCATACGGTTCCATTTTTCTCGTCAGCCTTTGCGTGTATACTATTCGTATATACAGGCTATGGAGGTAACTATGCGTACAAACATAAAACTACCCGCCAAGAAAGCTCACCCTACCAGCAAGACAACAAGCGTATTCATGAGCGGAAATAGTCAGGCTGTGCGTTTACCAGAAGGTTTTCGCTTCGAGGGGAAAAGAGTCTTCATACGACGAGATCAAGAGTCTGGCGATGTCATTCTGTCCTCAAAACCAAGAGGCTGGGATCACTTCCTTAATGTTGCCGCTAATACTGACCCTGCTGAATTCGAAGGCTTCCTGGAAGATCTGAACAGAGACAAAGAGCCGGCTCCCGAAAAAGATCACTTCGCAGGGTGGGAAGAATGATCTACATGCTAGATACCAATGCAGTTTCGAATGCTGCCATGAACAGGGGCAAAGTAAGAGAAACCATGCTGGGACACAGTCCCAGCAATATTTTTGTCTCTAATATTGTGCTTGCTGAACTAATGTATGGGTTTGCCAAGAAGTCCAGACCTACCTTGCAAGCAACAACAGAAGCCCTGCTAAGCACGATGACTGTGCTGGATTGGGATGACTCCGTTTCTGATGTTTATCCAGCTTTCCGTGTAGGAATAGAAGCCAAAGGTCGCTCACTGTCGTATATGGACATGCTGATTGCAGCCCATGCCCATTCAATAGGAGCCATCTTGGTATCCAGCGATGCGGGAATGCATAACGCCCTGGCAGACAAGGCTGTCGATTGGTACTAAAACTAATAATAGATACCAGTGCCGAAATCGGAGAAAATGTCTACTTACCCATCAATCCACTAAAGCACATCCACTCCCGCGCCAGATCATGAATCGCCGCATCCCGATGCGGCGTTTTTGTCTGATTGCCCGTCGAGCTCCAAATAAAGTAATCCACATCCCCACACGGCGTCCCCAGAGCTGCGTAGACCGAGGGCATGATGGGTACATGGTCGCCATACCAGCACAGGCTGGCAGGCCTGTCCGAAGAGCTCAAGGCTCCGCGCAAACGTGTCAGCATGGCATCGGCATTGCGGATGTGACGCAAGTAAATCGTCAGATCCTCGCAGCCTTGCGGAGGAGGCTGATGGTACAAGGCCTCGATATCACCTGCTGCGACCTTTTCCAGATGCAAAGGTCCGTGATTCTCCATCGTAATCACGTGAATGAATACCGGCCCTGTAGCCTGCTCCAGCACGCTGGCGACTTTATCTGCCACCGCCAGATCACCAATATAAGGGCCGGTACGTTCCACATCAGCAAACGCCTTGATGTCCAGAAACTCGTCAAACCCAAACAGTGGGAATACGCGATTACGCTGGTAAAAGCTGGCGGGATAAGGATGAATGCAGATCGTGCGGTAGCCCTGCTGTTTCAACCAGGAAGCCAAGGTCGCCACCGACCATCCCGCGCATACTGCGCGATAGGGGTTGAAGCGATGCACACCCAAAGCGCTGTTTTCAATACCGCTCAAGAAGGAAAACTCCGAGCGCACCGTATTGGCTCCCCAGGCGGGAACCTGCAAATATCCGCTGGCAACCGCTTCGGATTTGAAGCGGTCAAACTCCGCCAGAATCTCTGGCCGAATTCCATCAGAAATTCGCCGGGCATCAAAGAAGGACTCGCTTTGCACGGAAACCAGATGAGGCAGATCAGCCACGGAACCCGCGCCAGACAAAACAGACGCAGACGTTGGGGCAACACTTCCAAAAGGGGAGGACAAACTTGGACGCTCTCGGCCTTGTTGCCAGTATCGCCAAAAGCTGGCTAACAGCCCCAAGGCCTGCACGTCCTGTTCCGGGGCAATCTGCACCATCAAACGCGCGCTATTACCCCAAAGCAGCAAGCCCAGACTCAACATAGCAAGCAGAGCCAAGGCTCCCCATTGCCCGGTCCAGGCAGCCCGCAAGACGGGCACGGCTTCTAGCCATAAACCAATCGTCAAAGCGGCAATAAAGCCCGCTGCGGCCAGAAAGAACTTTCCCCACCCGAGAAAAGGAATGTAGAGCCGAGGATGACGGATCGCATCCGTAAAATACTCATAGTCCTGAAACACAAAAGCTTCACGCAACGCCTTGAACTTGGCATTGCTGACCACGACCAGCAGCAGAAAAAAGGCACTCAGCAAGGCCGTGGCAAAAATAGGCCGTCCCAACACGAAAACCAGCACGACATACGCCAAACCATACAGGCCAACATGCAAAGCCCAGGCCGCTGCGGGACGACGCAAGCTGGCGGCCGTTTGCAAGAACCGCTCCAGCCCAACTGTCAGGGCCAGTCCCGACAAGGCCGCCAGGATAGCAGCCCAGAATCCCGGCTCAAGCGTCATAACCGATCTTGCTCAGAATAAAAACGGACACCCGGGCGGGCAGCACGGCCAGAAACCAGCAACCAAGATTCAAAGGGAACGGAAAGCTGATGCGCGCTTTATTGGCTTTCAGGTCACGGGCAATACGCTTGGCTGCTCGTTGCGGGGTCCACAAGAACGGCTTGGGGCCCGGCATGGCATCGCACATGGGCGAGCTAACGTAGCCTGGCATTACCACATTGACCTTGATCCCTTCCGGGGCCAACCAGCCACGCAGCCCCTCACCATAAGCTTTGACAGCCGCCTTGCTGGCGCTATAGGACGGCGTGGTAGGCAAACCAAAGTAAGCGGCCAAGGAACTCATCAAGGCAATCTGACCGCGCCCTCTCGCGCGCATGGCAGGCAGCACAGATTGCACGACCCGCAGCGAAGCCTTCACATTGATATCCAGCAACAGCTCGGTATCTTCCCAGGCCTCCGGCTCGCCATTGGGACCTACATGGATATTCATGCCCGCATTCACGATGACAAGATCAAACGCGGCACATTGTGACAACCAGCCATGCAAGGCATCCAGATCACGCAAATCCAGCTGATGGGTATGCACTTTCGCACCCGCCTGACGGCAGCGCTCGGCCAGAGGCTCCAGAATCGCAGCATTGCGACCATGCAAAGTCAGCTCTGTACCGGGCTTGGCGTAGTAAAGCGCCAGCTCGCCACCAATGGCACTGGTAGCTCCGGTGATCAGAATCCGCTCCTGCCCTGCTGGTTCAGCTACGCCCACGCGCTCTCCTTTCTTGAAAGGACCAGTACAAAACCATGCCAAAGCCTACACACACCGTCGCATTCAAGGGAACCAACAAGTAGTTGCCCATACGTATGGCCACATACAGGGCCAGTGCCGAATACAGGAAGGTGAACACTTCTCCGATCAGCAAATACAGATTGATGCGAGGCTGTCTTGCCGCCTTCTCGCCTTTGGGCGTGCGGTTAAATTCCCCGTAAACCTTGAAGGCGGCTCGTACACCGCCGACAAAATAATACCAAGCCATGGGCGGAAACATGGCGACATACAAGTAGGTATGCCACACGGTCCCCAAGACACCCGGCCTGTCATCGAAACGCGCGCCCTTGCGTGCCCCAAAGGCATTATTCAACGCCCAGACAGCGACCAGCAAGAAGAACAGCGGTGCGCCCCAAAGCAAGACGACATGGTCGAAATCCAGCAAATAATTCAGCGGCAGGCTCAACAAAATCAAGGCGTAAATGGAGGCCAGCATGACCGATGAAAACATCATGGAAAACGCATGCATGCGCTTCATCAAGGGCATGTCCTGCTGCCACATCTGCCCCAGGTGCTTGAAGGCACTATGAATCAGCCCTCGCCCCCAGCGCTCCCGCTGCACACGGAACGCACTGATGTTCTCGGGCAAGGTGGACATGGACACCACATCGCGCAAATAAGCGTACTTCCAGTCACCAAACTGGGCCCGATAACCCAGGTCCACGTCCTCGGTAATGGTGGAGGCATTCCAACCGCCCAGGGCTTCCACGCAAGCGCGTCGCCAGACACAGGAACTGCCACTTAAGGAGGCCATATCCCCGTCTTCGCTCAGCCCCACCGTCACATATTGCTGGTGGCCCATTTCCATGGCCTGAAAGCGGGTCAGGAAAGAGTGGTCACGGTTTTCATAGCCAATACCCGTCTGCAAAAAACCCAGCTTCGCGTCCTTGAAAGGCGGAATAGTTCTCTGCAGAAAGTCGGCTGGCGGTAAAAAGTCCGCATCAAAGATCGCAAAAAACTCGCCCTGGGAATGCTGAATGCCATGCACCAGATTCCCGGCCTTGTAGCCCGCACGATCGGCACGTTGAATGCGGCGAATAGGCACACCTTGCCGAGCACACTGATCCACCTTGTTCTGGGCCAACAGCGCCGTCTTGTCTGTTGAGTCGTCCAATACAAGAATTTCCAGCGCGGACACCGGATAATCCAGGCGACAAGCCGCATCAATCAGACGCTCGACAACGGCCGCCTCGTTATAAATCGGCAACAGAACACTGACCTTGGGATACCAGTCCTGCTGCAATGAGGCAGACGTCTGCACCAGATCGCTTAACTTGCGGCGCTCCACGCGCCGCGAGATCAACAGTACCCGCAACTCCAGGATGACGTACAGGGCAAAGGCCCCGACAACCAGCAAGAACAGCGCCTGAATCAGGTACGCAAAAATGTTCACAATCATGGAAACAAGCGCACCCTAGAAGCCGACCACATCAGCCAACTCCTGGAGGCGATGCTCCCAGGTGTGGAACTGGCGTACATAAGCCGCCCCCGCCGCCGCACGCTCGCAGTCCTGTGCGGTGGGACCTTGGAGCAGACGGGCAAACAATTCACTGGCCTGCTCACGGGAATGCACCACATGGCAAAAGTCACGAAAATAACGATCCACCGCACGACCGGGGTTAGTCACCGCAATGCCCCCACTGGCCAGAATTTCCAGCAAGCGGCGCGAGCACATGGTGTCCGAGTCCGTGACCGAATTCACGTTCAGGCACATCACGTGCTCTTTGTAGATACGCCCCGTCTCGCGGTGCGGCACCTGGCCGTGCACCTGTAAATGGGTCGAACGAGGAAAACGGAATTCAATATGACGGGACAATCTGTCATGATTCCGGTCGTAGGCATTCAGATGCATTTGAGCATCTTCACAGGCCCCGAAAATCATATCCAGAAAACGCCGACGCTCACTGAGAATGCGGCGGTAATAACTGCCCGTAAAACACCCTTCCTTGCGCGTGAAATCAAAGCCCGTGAAACTATGAAACGCAGGCTGATACGGCATGCTCAAGGTATTCACAGGCACATCAGGACTCAAACGGGCCCGATAACGCGGCAGGCAATCGCTGTCCGTGGTGAATACATAATCAAAGGCCTTGGCCACATCAATGAAGTGCTCGAAGTACGCCCCGTCATCCTTGTTCCAGAACACCGTGGGCACACCCTGATCCTTAGCGAACTGCACCAGCTTGTAAATCGTGCGAGGCGTGCGCAAACGGATAAGGCGTGACTGTTTGGCCAGCTCGTAACGCCACGCGCCACCCAGCCCATGAAACACGGACTCCACAAAAAGCAGATCAGGCTTCCAGGAGGAGATGACCTCCTCGTAATTGCGCGGGTTCAGGATACGGATGGAGCATTCGGCTGACAGGCAATCTGCCGTGAAGTAGTCCGAGACCAAGGCCACTTTCAATTGCCCAAACTGCCCTGCAGGCTTGCCGTCTTCGCTGACGGTTGGGTGCGTGTAGACGCGCGCCCCCAGGGCCCGGATTGCACGACCGATCATGAGTTAGCCCCGGCTGGCAAAGCATGCACCACAAAGTCAGCCCAGCTGCGGCGCTGCGTGGCTTCTTCACGTGCCAAGGCACCATCCTGTGCCAACACTTCCGGACCAGCCTGAAAAGTTTCCTCCAACACACGAGCCAGATCCTGCACATCACCCGCTTTAAAAAAGCGTACCGAGCGACAGGGACCAACTTCATCCTGAAACACCGGCAAATCCGGCACCAGAACGGGTTTGCCCATCGCCATCGCCTCGACCAGTTTGATGGGAGGCACGATACGGCACACTTCAAAGGGGCGGCGAGGAATACATACCAGCGCGGCTTTGGCCTGCAAGGCGCGGGCCTCTTCAGGCGAGACTCGACCAGCAAACAGCACGTGCTGTTCCATACCCAGACTTTGCACCTGAGCCTGCAACTGAGCGCGCGCCTCCCCATCCCCAATAATGGTCAGGGTCACATCCTTGCCACGGCCTGCCAGATCCGCCACAGCGTCAATCAAGACATCCAGCCCTTCATAAACAATCAAAGAACCAGCGTAGACAATCGTGTTGGGCTGCACATCCTGAGCAGCGCCGGGAGTAAAGCGCGAGGGGTCGACACAATTGGGCATCAGGCCCATACGTGCAGGATCAACATTCCAGTGCTCGCGAGCGTATTGACCCAACTGCTCGGAAATCACAAACAAGCGATCTGCCTGACTGGCAACCAGACCTTCCAGTTCCAGGCCCTGCTTGAAACCTTGAGAATCACGGAACTCCGGCATGCGGGAGGCCCGGCTCAACTCCCACAGACCGCGCATTTCATATTGGAACGGAATGCCTAACTGACGTGCGGCGATCAATGCCGGCAAGGCATTGACGTGGTTGGAAGCGGCATGGATGACGGCAACGCGTTGCTTGATGGCTTCCTGGGCGATGGAGGTGGCGGCTTCTATGGCGAACTGCATGACGGGGCGCTTGTTGGAAGGATTGCGAGCATGCGCATATCGCACCCCATCCACCAGGGTTTCATCTTGATCGGCATCCACCAATCTGTCTTTACGATCCCATGGATAACCTGGGCGTGTCAGCACGCAGATATCGCCACCTGCCGCCTGCATGGCGCGAATAATCTCGTGGGTACGGGTGGTGTAGCCACTGATGTGATATGGCAAAGCACTAGCCGGCACATACAGTAAACGTCCTGGCACAGGCTCGTAAGGGGTCTCGCGACGCTGACCGCGTCGGGTTTGCCGACGCACCATAAACAAGGTCAACCGCCGGCTCAGAGCCATCCAAGGCTCACGCAACAGCCCACGCCATAACTTAAAGAGCATTTTTCTCAGGCCTTTTTCTGAATTTTATTGTCCGGTTCTGCTTGCAGCTCTGCCAGCGACAAGTCCACCGTATCAGGCACAACAATTTTTCCGCGAGCCTTCAAATCCAGAAACTCTGCCGTCGTAATCACGTCATAGTCTTTAGTCAGACGGGCTAGCAACTTGCGATAGCCCTCCATGCGGCTATCGTCACGATACTCACCCAAGCCATTCTCGTCCCAGAACAGCAAGGACCAGGAGTGCAGCAAGAAAACCGCAAATGACGGATTGCCGCTAAGCGTGTTCAGCAACAACTGCCCCCACCAGGGGCGGAAGCGGAAATAGCTGGACTCTGGGTAAGTAAGGCGAGCCCACCACTCTGGCTTGCCTACCTTACCTAAAATCCGTTTCTCGGTCATGGGCACTTCGATCACGCCGTTGGACCAAACAAAAGGATTGTTCGTGGGCTTGCTGTAAATGCATTGCTTGTTATGGACAGCACATACAGAATTATTGAAGGACAAAGGAATACCCACTGCCTTCAGAGCACGAATCGTATCTGCATTCCAGCGGAACGAACCGGCACGATGCGCCAGAACCGGCTTGCCGGTTACCTCGGACATCAAACCTGCAAAATGCTTGAACACGAACTCCGCACGGGCCTGCTCGGTGTACTGGTTCATGTACTGCGGGCGGTTCGACAAGCCATTCTCTTTCCAGAAGCTGTCGGGCAAGTACTCAGGATGAGTGTGCAGCTGCACATCCTGACCTTGCTCGTCCAGCCAGCGCACAACCTCTTTCAGCTCATCCAGCCGAGAGTAGGCGCCACACAAGTCCGTAAAGAACACATGCTTGACGCCAAACTCGTCACCGATCTTGCACATTTCGGCCACACCGGCCGTACCCTTTGGAAATCGCCCCCAGATCAGACGATTAACATGGTCGTCAGAAGCTCGCTTTGGTAGCGCCTCTGTATCGACCGTAATCATTGCGTAGCGATCCCTCATACTGGTTTGCCTACCTGCTCTAAGTTAACTGTTCGCGAAACGTCGATTTTACCCTGAGCGCGCAGTTCTAAAAATTCTGCGGTGGTGATGACCTCACAATCCTTGACAAGGCGGCGCACAAATTTCCGATATCCCTCCAGCAATCGATCATCTCGATATACCGCATGCCCTGCCTCATCACGCTCAAGAAAAGACCATGAGTGTAAGAGCACCACAGTAACCGGTGCAGGCTTAGGTGCAAAAGGATGTTTCCAAGTTGGGATGGGGCGAGAGCCAAATTTGAAGTAAGGGGACTCAGGATAGGTCAGACTGACCCAACGATCTGGGCGGAAACCTGGAACTCCTGGCACCCAACGCTCGGTAACGGGAACTTCAATTACGCCATTGGACCAGGAGTAAGGGAGAGAGCCTGGCTCGCCATATATACCTCGGCCACTTTCCAAGGCACGCATGGACTGGTTGAACGATAAAGGAATACCAAGCTCTTGCAACGCCTTAATAGTTAAAGCGTTCCACCGGAAAGAACCAGCGCGGTGAGCAAGAATGGGCTTGCCTGTTATATCGGTGATGAGCTTACTGAAATGGCGTAGAACAAATTCGGCACGAGACTGCTCAGTGTACTCATTCATGTAGCGAGGTAAAGCGGACCACCCATGTTGCTGCCAAAAGGATTTGGGTAACGTCTCGGGATGCGTATGCAGCTGTACGTCTTGGCCTTGTGAGTTCAACCAAATAACAACCTCGCGCATTTGAGAAAAATTAGAGTAAGCACCACAAAGGTCAGTGAAGAACACATGCTTAGCACCAAATTCATTACCAATCGTACAAAACTCACGAATACCCGCGACACCTAAAGAGTGACGCCCCCAGACAAGGCGTTGCACATGACGATCAGAAGCACGTGATTTTAAAGCCTCTACATCAACAGTTAAAAGACAATAACGCTTTAAGCCCGCCATCAATAACCCTAAAAAATCCGGATATCAGTTGCAAGATCAAAAAAAACTAACTAAAACGAACAAACCTTAGACAACCTATAATCAAAGTATCGATAATAATCTTCCGTAAAATGAAATACATCTACCCCCCACTTATGATTAATATCACAAACCAATAAATCGGCACCAAAATCAATAACATTTTCGAGCGGAAAAAAATCAATAATAGTATCGTAAATAAAATTCAATCGATCATTATAAACAGCAACATCGACATCCAAAAAAGAGCCATCACTACAATGATTAGAAAAATATAACTTATTCAAAATTACCCTACGATAATTTCTTTTCAAAAATTTTTGAAAATGCACCATACCTAAATTATGATGAAAAACGAACTCATCCGACCAACATGGAATAGTCTTATATTTAATAGAACAATCAATAAAAGCCGCTTTAGTTTGGGGAGTTAATGTACCAATTTTCCCAAGAACATTATACAAATTTAAACGGACAGCCGAAGCAAAATCTAAAATTAGAAATTGATTATCCGCAAGATCAGTACATAAGAAATTAAAAAAAATTTTTTTCGAGTCTTCCTCAAACAACCTTTTATGAAAATTATGATTAAATTTTAAATCAATAGAAAAACCAGTCTGAGAAAAAGATGCAGGAACAGTACGTGAAAAATACTTTAAAATCTTCTTATCTGGAGCTGAGAGAAAGGAATCAGCAAGCGAAAAAGCATCCCGACTGGCACAGCCACCATAAATAAAAAATTCCATAGGAATTTATAACCTTTCTTTAAAATCGAAAGAAAAAACCAAATCACTATCAAAAGAAGGGCCAAAAACAACCGCTTGAGAATCCTCTACCACATTAAATATTTTACTAGTTAGACTAGAAAAAACATCACATTTCCCGGAAAATACATTACATGATATCTTTTTATCAGAACAGCGAATAATTAAATTTGCATTCCGACCTTTAACAACCGCTTTCCCAAAAGAAGAAACTATAGATTTATCCTTAGGAAAATGAAAAATACAATATTTACTCTGACCATCATATCCTAAAAATTTATCATGAATTCTAAAATAACCAGCATCTCTAACTAACAGCCTACGCCTAATCCTTCCTCCTGAATACATCTTAGTAAACCCATCTACAGCAAAAGCATATCCAGGAGCAGATGAAGGGCGCAAATAAGAAAATGATGAGCTAGGGCTCGATCTATTAACTCTTGAATCAGGCACATAAGGAATATTATGTGCCAAGGCTGACCTCATATATAGACGAACAGGATCACTCTGATTATGGTTATACATTCCAGAGTCAATAAGCCAATCTTCACCATAAGCGTAGACAAGAATATTCAAATCATCGTCTTGACGATGATATTTACTCAAAAACCCACTTTTAAACACAATATGTGTATGATTAACCCAATCTTTCCAATCAGATCTATACACAGCATAACCTGACTTCTCGAAGATAATAGATGTCATATCTGGATGGCGACCTTCCTTTCCAGCGCTCAACACCCATTTAATAAACTCAAACTGCTCAAAACTTGACAATGCACTTGAAACATTTGGACGATAACTAGCACTATCACCTAATAAAGCAACAAATCGATCTGGCCGAGTAATCCAAGCTAAAAACCAAAGAGCTCCTTTAAAAATACTATCAAGATATGCCCCAGCATCTCCTAATAAGGAAAGGACTTTTCTAGCCCTAATCAAGTTATTAGTCATACCAACATGGTAGGCAGGGCTATTTTCCACATGAATACCCTCTTCCGTAAAAGCAAAATTAATTTCTTGCTTTAATCTTTGAAGGCCAGTCTTACGCCAAAGCAAATACCCTTCCATACCCTCAAAAACTAAGGATGCCACTAACAAAGACATTGCCTGATCAAAACCATGATTAGTATTTTCAGAATAAAAATCTTTTCTCAACAATAGATCAGCATGAGACTTCACCAAATCATAAAATTTAAACTTATCAAAAACCAATGCCATTCTAGCTAACCGCTCTAATCTCAATGCGGTAGCATGGTCATGCCATGGAAAATCATCATCAACAGGCCTATTTTCAAATAATACAGCCCATGAGCTAACCAACTCATTCACATAACCCTCGTATTTACAAGCAATTAAACAATCAAACAAGGAATAGGAATGAAGACTCCACAACCATGAACGATTATCTTGAGGGCCGCTTGACCACACCCCATCCTTGATATCAACACAACCAAAATTATTTGTATCTATTATGGAGTTGTAAACAATAGACTTGCTTTTCACATCATCTAAAGAAGAAGCATCTGGAAACAATGACTTTAACACGTCAGAATTACGAATCATCATAATATTACGAATACCAATTCAATGAATCATATATAGAAAAAGCCGTACGAATGTGAATTCGATTCTTCAGCTCACCTCTATAGAATCTATTGACAACTTTCCAATTTAAATTTTTCTCAATCAAATCTCTATTCTTTTTAAGAATCCCTCTCGCTCGATATTGCACATCATCTAAATACAAGATCTGCATCAATGACGAATTCATCGACTTAGATAACTCTATCTGACTCTTAGTAGGAGCAACCCCAGAAAAATCACGCTCTCTTTCAACATTTCTTACACGTAAATCACGCTTAATAAAGTCTTTTTCATAAACTTTATTATAATTCTTTCTATAAAAATCATCTATTTTACTAACATCAAATGGCAACGAGATCATTGTCTCATCAAAAGATCTTAGCAAATTTAGACCTAACACATTAGACTTACGCTCTTGCTCTGTCAAACTCAAAGACAATCTAAGAGCATTTACAGAGTACAGTGGATCCACACGAGGAGAATATTTTGAGTATAAAGCCGAAATTGATCCAATATAATATCTATTTCTTTTTGTAGCAAAAATATAATCCAAAATAGAATTTACTGGCAAACCACAAGCTTTTATTTTATTTATATATCGCTCAAATTCAGCATAATAAAAATCATAAAATCTTTTACTTATTATCCCACTGTTCTCATTAGAAGAGAATCTTTTCCCAAAAAGGCTAGTTAGGACGTTCTCAATTGAATTATTCGACAGTGATGCTCTTGAACCATAAACCGATCTTAATAACCCACCATAACCTCCAGACATCACCACATAATCTTCTAAGAATCGACTAGGTATATTAGCTCGAACCATCCCCATAGATGGAAATAATGCTTTACCAGGCTCAAATGCATTAGCGCTATTTCTTCCATCAGAATTCGTGAATATTAAATCATAATGAGATGCTAATTTTTTAGCGATAACCTTATCATTAGTCTCCTCATTACCGCTGCACATCACATTAAATAGGTCATGATCAATTCCTGAAGAAAGCAATGCCGCTAAAACCAGCCTTGAGTCAAACCCCCCAGTTAAATGAGCTACTTTATTTTTTATACTTGACTGAGAAACTGACCTCACATTATTGACAAACTCTTCCCTAACCGTATGGAAAAGATTTTTTTTCTCAATATCACTTACAGGGGATAATAACTTATCGTGCTCAGGAGAAAGCAGTATCTCCACACTATCTCTCGTTATTAAAATGTACTCAAATGGATCTAGAACACAAACCCCTTCATAACTTGAGGGAACAAAACCTCCATTTCCAGTAGATATTAGCTCAGTTAAATAGTCAAATCGTTTTTCTGGCTCAATACCAGACTCTTTAAGCACTAGAAGCAAACTTTCCAGATCACTGGATATAAACCAATTCTCATTTTCTTTATAATAGAAAAGCATTGACCCAGACAAAGGATCAGGAACAACAAAATACTTATCCCCATCTTTAATATACAAAGTCAAGCTACCACGCTGACTTTGAAAAACCTTACTTAGATATGATTTATTATTATTTTTAAAAAAACCAAACAAATCAGAAGGCTTAGATACAAACACTCCATCGACCCAACCAGCCCCATACATCGAAAAAACAATGCTACCCCCATCATCCTTTCGGATAGTTTCCTCATCCAGCTTAGGATAATAAATAACTGATTTATATTGAATCCCAGCCCTAACAACTATCACAGGTGATTTCATGCTCAACCCCAACTTATAAGCTAAAAGATATAGAACCAAAAACCAAAACAGGCTTAATAGATTAAGCCTGTTTACAAAGAAAGTTAAAAATCAGATAGCATATCTTAATAAACTAATCTCATTATCAATAACCTGCCTTTTATTACTTTGATTAAAGACTCTATTACTAGCTTTTTTAGATAGCTCAACAAAAATTTCCGGCTTATTATAAATTCTTTCAATTGCTTCTGAAAGCCCAATATAATCTTCTCCAGCAACCAAAACACCACAAGTATCATCTACAAATTCAGGCACAGCGGATACTGCATTAGTAATTGGAACCAAACCCGATGACATTGCCTCATCTCTCGAAACACCTTGAGAATCACAACGAGTCGGAACTAAAAACAACCCATATCTTTTATGCATATCTGATATTTCAGACTGAGTCAAAAATCTTTTCTCTATTTTGACATTAGAAAAACCTTGCAATGGCGCAAGTATTTCATCAAAAAGCTCACCACTTCCTAAAAAGCAAAATTCCAGATCTTTAAAAAATGGTTTTTTTGATAATTCCAAGACTGCTTTAACACTCAAATCGTTCGCATATGCATGTGCAGAATATGGTCGAATAGACAGGATTTTTTTCCTTAGCTCCGGGTTCTTTTTTGTAAACTTAAATAGATCAGTATCTATTGGATTATGAATAATCTTATACCTATCTTTAGACAAACTGACTTTTAAGTCAGAAAACACCTCTTCAGCAAAATGATTAGAAACAAAAACAAAATTTACGTTTGAATGGAGATTTTTAAAAATCTGCGTCCAGAATTTATTTCTATTTTCACCCAACTTCTTCTTACGTTCTATTTCAGATTCGGTCAAACCCTTAAACTCAAATTTTCTTTGCCACCAAGCCTGAATCTCAGAGCCGTGAGCCCATACCGTCACCTTGATGCTATCCAAATACTTCTCCAGCACCCTCCACATATGCTGATCTAGTATGTGAACCATAACATGCTTAATCTGACCAGTAGCGAGTGTCGCGTCAAGTAGGGCTGCATCGCCAGTTGCTACATCAATATTCTCGAACTCCCGGTACTCAGCCGGCCCATTCTGGATACGGAACATATCCACCATTTGGCCAGATGCTTTATAAGCTCGCACGCGACTATGCAAAAACCCATAACGATAGAGATCATCATAAGCAGGATACTGTTTGGCAAGCACCAAGTATGGTGATTTAGTAATAACAGCCGCAGGCCGCTCCGCTGTACTCCCTAATACTAGCTTCTCAATCCAAGCCTCACCCGGCCCTTCAACTCGCAAGCCGAAGCGAATCTTGGCACAATGCACAGGAATAGCTAAAGCATGCTTGTCACCAATCCCGTTCATCTGATGTGCTATCTTCTTCCCATTCTTATCCTGAAACTCAAAGACCGTTCGAAGATTAATAGCACCCTCGCCAAACAGTTGGAACTGACTATTCAGCACTAAATTCATCTCGTCGCGCGTGTTGGCTGATCGGCAATACAAATACTCATGCTGACCAGGCTTTAACGTGGAGCGAACTCGCAGCTTGTCATCCATCACGGATAAGGCAACTCCTGATCTCGCTGGAATCCACTCACGTAATTCCTGTGCATTTAACTTTGGAAGGTTGAGTGTATCGCTGGCTTCTTGATTCAAAGAGGCTGGCAGTGCTTCAGCTACAGGTGCTAGATGCCCACTAAATGACACACCTTGATCAAGCAAATCCAGATCTAATGCATCCCTCAAATCGTCACTGGATAAAGAGGCACCACCCTCGACATAGTTGAACTCATCAATAGCGAGCATTCCCGAAAGCTCGACATTGGCGAGCTTCAACAGCTGCCAATTTTTTGCGAAATCTTGGGACAGCCAAACTGATTTCCGAACTAACGCCGCACGAGCGCTAAACGAATCGACAGAACAATACTGCATCGATTCATTAACCAGTATCATTTTTTGATTTTTTACGCTATAACGAGTGAATTTCCCAAAAGCAGGTGCATCACTATATGTACTGGCCAATACCAAGTCGGTCAGGTAGTTTTCACCATAATAATCACTGGCATCAAGAACCCCAACTAAACTATCATCAGAACTTAAGCCAATCTTCTCCCAAACATTATTCAGATCAGCACAATAAATAACATTCTGATTATGCTTGCTTTCAATTGGTTTTGGCGCCACCAAAAAAAGCGTTTTATTTTTATATAACTGGCGCTGAAAGGAGACTAAAACCTGGTGCACTTGCTCCTCATTGTCAACTTCAGCAATAAGCGACACAGGCACTTGCTTATTTGAAAACTCTCTACCAAGTAGTTTTGCTTGTATATAGGCCAAACGCTGCGCGTAGGTGTGTTCAGTCATCACCTTACGCAACCCTAATAGACGTAACTTCCGATAATTCAACTCGTCCTGCACGATAGCATTCATGCGCTGGGCAAGTTGCGACTGATTATCAGAGGAAACAACAAGATCGCCAAATAGCAGCCTAACACCGCGAGAAAAATTTGATACTACAACTGTATTTGACGCTAACAACTCAAAGACTCGCCGTGCGAACATTGACTGGGATTGCTTAATGGTATTCATATTAATACCATAGCGATAACCCTTATATGCCTTATCAATTTCCGAGAATGGCAACTTGCCCAGTATCATCGGTTTATATTGATCAGGGAATGTATAGTGCGGATGAGGGTTATCTGCATTACGGTCATAAATATCAACCGGACGTAAGTCTTTAACAGCATCAATTAATGATGCGAAATCACGTTGGCGCTCTGGATACCGCAGGTAATAAGAGCCTGCAAAATTAAAAGCATCTTTACGCTCATAAACTTCTACAGGGTTATGCGTCTTTGGTTGAGCAGCAAACGGTAAAAAGAACACGCGGTCATGCCCGACGTGAAATTTATACTTAGGTACGCAATCAATATCGGTGGTAAATACATAATCCACCTGTTTGGCCAACGGAATAAAAGTACCAAAATGGACAGGATCCTCTTTGTTCCAAAATAATGTCGGCACGCCATTACGCTTGCACCAATCAATGCAAGCGTTAATTTCCGGGCCGTTTGTACTAATCTTCAGTTTCCAGAGCTGCTCGAACCCCTGCCAGGCTGACTCAATAAAAAGTATATGTGGCTTAAACCTTTCTAGCTGCTCAATGCAGTGCTCGGGATGCAACTGCAACAGATCACACTCCGGGTCGTAAGAGTGAAAAGTAAACTCATCCATCACCCCTGCCACACGTAGCTGCTTAGCTGGCAGGCTGGCCAATTCTCCTTGACCTAGCGAAGCACCTAAACGTGACTGACATAAAGCCAAATTCGCAGCAAAGAACTGGTGTCCCAACTGCTCCCCCAGCTCTTTATAAAGGGTCATCGCCTTCGCGTAATCCTCATCACGGAATGCCCGCGCAGCACTACTTACTTTTGATTGCAACATATCAGCCTTTTCTGCTTTCCTAGCGCTTATTCCGCAAACAAACCTACAACGTCGATGCACTGAGCATGCTTGCGAATCTCAGCAACTTGCTCGATGAATGGACGATGTTTAACAAGAACGCAGACAACATCGGCATCAGCCATAGCGCTACCCAAAGCAGCCAACTCAATACCCGTACCTTGTAGCTTGGCTGGCAATTCGCTGATATTGGGTTCTACGGCTTGCACCTTGCAACCCAGACTGGCAATCTTCTTGGAAACACCAACAGCAGGGCTTTCACGCAAGTCATCGATATCGGGTTTGAACGCCAGGCCCAGGCAAGCCACTTTGATGTCAGCCATACGCGCATCAGGACGCAACGACAAAACACCTGCAATAGCGGCTTTAACTTTCTCTACAACCCATTCAGGTTTGTAGTCGTTAATCTCACGAGCCAAGCGCACAATGCGAGCCTCTTCAGGCGTCTTGTCCACGATGAACCAAGGATCCACGGCGATGCAGTGACCACCCACCCCGGCACCAGGCTGCAAAATATTAACGCGTGGGTGACGGTTAGCCAGGCTGATCAGTTCCCACACATTAATATTCAAGCGATCGCAGATCAGAGACAGCTCGTTGGCAAACGCGATGTTGACGTCACGGAAGCTGTTCTCTGTCAGTTTGCACATTTCAGCGGTACGTGCATTGGTTGGCACCAAAGCACCTTCCACAAAAATTCGGTACAGCTCAATTGCCATCTCGGTAGCTTTTTGAGTCATGCCACCAATAACACGGTCATTGCTAACCAGCTCATGCACTACGCGACCGGGCAAAACACGCTCTGGGCAGTAGGCCACCTGAATATCAGCCTCCTCGCCTGCTTGCTGAGGAAAGCTCAGATCAGGACGAGCTTCAGCCAGCCACTGCGCCAATTGCTCGGTCGTACCAACAGGAGACGTCGACTCCAGAATAACCAGATTGCCTTTGGCCAGCACTGGCGCAATGGCTTTGGCTGCGTCGGCGATATAGCTCAAGTCAGGCTTATTGCCTTCCAGGAAGGGGGTCGGGACGGCGATCAGAAACGCGTCAGCAGGTTCTGGGGTCAGAGTAGCGCGCAAGTAACCACCGTGCACGGCGGCCTGCACCAGCATATCCAGTTCAGGTTCAACAATATGAATACGGCCTTGATTGATCGTGTCAACCGCGTAAGCGTTCACATCAACGCCAATGACCTTTTTGCGGCGTGAGGCAAATAATGTTGCAGTAGGCAGGCCGATATAGCCCAAGCCGATCATGGAGAGAGTTTCAAACATGCTAGTCTTCCGAATCAAGAGATCAAGGTTTTTAAAATTTCACTAATGCGGGTGGCGGCCTTGCCGTCCCCATAAGGGTTGTGCGCCCGTGCCATACGCTCATATTCAGCAGCGTCATCCAGCAGCTGCGTGGCAGCGCTGACAATGGCTTGTGTTTCTGTTCCCACCAAACGCACAGTTCCTGCATCCACCGCTTCAGGGCGCTCGGTCGTGTCACGCATCACCAATACCGGTTTGCCCAAAGAAGGCGCTTCTTCCTGAATGCCCCCGGAGTCGGTGACCAAAAGGTCACAACGATCCATTAGGTAAACAAAGGGCAAATAATCCAGTGGTTCGATCAAATGAACATCGGAAACGTCGGATAAGATACGACGTACTGGTTCCTGAACATTCGGATTCAAGTGCACGGGATACACAACCTGCACATCGCCACGGGAGGCAATCTGGCGCAAAGCCAGGCAGATGTTTTCAAAGCCAGAACCAAAATTCTCGCGACGATGCCCCGTCACCAGAACCAAGCGTTTGGCTGGATTGATAAAAGAGAACTGAGCCTCAAAACGGCTACGCAGTTCCGAGTCCTGGCGTACGCGTGCGGCTACATCCAGCAGCGCATCAATGACAGTGTTGCCCGTAATATGCACCGTCTTGGGATCCACACCTTCATGCAATAAATGAGACTGCGATTGCTCGGTCGGAGCAAAGTGCACATCAGCCAGCACACCCGCTTGGCGACGGTTCATTTCCTCTGGCCAAGGCGAGTACTTATTATGAGTACGCAGGCCGGCCTCTACGTGACCGACCTTGATCTTGGCGTAATAAGCCGACAAGGCTGCAGCCATCGTGGTGGTCGTATCACCATGCACCAAAATCATGTCTGGTTGCCATTGCTTGTACACGTCACGCATACCCAACAACACATTGCTGGTGATGTCATACAGGTCCTGGCCTGGCTTCATCAGGTTTAAGTCAAAATCAGGTTTGATGGAAAAAATATCCAGAACCTGATCCAGCATCTGGCGGTGCTGACCCGTAACACACACGCGCGCTTCAAATGCAGAGTCTGCAGCCAAAGCCTTAACCACCGGAGCCATTTTGATGGCCTCCGGTCGTGTGCCAAATACAGTCAAAATCTTCATAAACTTACGTTGAGCCTTTAGGATAAACAGTTAATAAACAGGCGTCTTTTTCAAGCTTGTATTCAGTATATTTTCCAGCCAGTCCCAGGGCGTCTATATCTGCTAACCAGTGTTGCACCACTTGCTTTTCATCTTCGCGGATATAGTCATCCATCAAAAAATCAATATGGGCATTAGGGAAATGCTCCACCAATAAAGGACCTGCGGGGTATCGGGCTTGAGGGCCCGTAGCCGCCGGAGGACCATCTACAATCACCAAAATGCGCTTTCGAGTAACTTGCTTTTGTCTGGCCAGTTTGGCCAAGGTGCTTTGGCAGCTGTAATACGGATAAACTTGGCCGTCCGCAGACTGCCAGTCCTTAAGTGGTGCCAGTGTCAGCTGTGCAGCCTGCTCCAACCCTGCTTGTTGAAGATGCGCTAAGGTTTGCTCGTAATACGAATCCAAATGCTCGAAGGACACGAACTGGGTCTGTCGGGTATCACCTCGTTCCGCCATCAACGCCAATGTCTTAGCCACAATAACGGTGGACATGCCTGACCCAAACTCAATGACAAGGTCGTAGGGCTTAAGCACCAATTGCCGCATCAAACATAATGCAAAGTCTGCAGAGATTGGCCAACTGTGGGCCTCACTGTTAAATGCAGGTAGCACTCCAGTGGCAAAATACTCTTGCATCCCAACAAAGGACTGGAGCTGACGTACCGCATTAGCACTATTATTCTTAACTGCTGTTTCAATATGGCGACGAACACGGAGCAGCTCTTCGGATTGTTTTTTAAACAATTCCTCTTGTATCCCTGGAACTGCCGCGTCACGAGCGGCCAAGGATTGCACTTGGACACTCAAGCGCTTTAGCAGATCTGTTTCACGCGCAGTCTGCGCCGACAATGATTGCTGTAACTCAAGTTGGCGTGCCTCCAGTGCGGCTTTACTCTTTTCCACGCTCAGTTGCTCTTTAGCTTGCTGCAACAACTCTCCCTGACGCTGTGCGGCTAAAGCAATGTACTCATCACGAATTTGAAAAGCTTGATTCAATTGAGCCTGCAAAGACTTATGGTCTGTTCGCTCCACATTGATTTGCTGCCTTGCCTCATCTCGTTCCTGCGTTATTGTCTGAACTTGAGATTGCAACGCGTGCACTTCATCCAAGCGCTGGGCAGCAAGCACAACCAATCCATCACGGGCCTGCCTCAACTCCTGCACTTGCAAAAGCAAAGAGTCCTTTTCTTCCTGAGTGTCCCGCAGTTGCACCCGAAATTCCCCACACTCTGCAACTGATTCCTCTAACTGCACCAGCAGGGACTCAACCTCCTCCAAACGTTGCTCTGCAATTGCAAGTGACTCATCATGAGCGATACGCAAAATTTGAAGCTGCGACAGGGCTTCCTCTTTCTCGCGATAATGCATCTGCAGCTCGCCCTTAAGCTGCTCACATTGCTGGGCCATATCCGCCAAGCCACCTTGTACAGTGACACATTGTTCAAACCACTGCCCTGCTTGTGCCTCTTTGTCCTGCAGAGCTTGCCTGATCCGTTTCAGATCAGCTTGCAAACCCACGCACTCCCGTTGCGTCTGTAACTTCAACTGCTCTTCTTGCTCCAGCGCACGCTTCAAATCCGCTACTTGTTTGAGTGCAGCCTGCGTATTGCCCTGCTCCTGACGCATGAACTGTCGCTGTTGATCTTCTTGCTGGCCTCGCTCTTGAAGGGTTTTCTGATGATCCTGCTGTAATCGCTGGATCTGTGCTCGCAATGCTTCAACTACTACAAGTTGCTCTTGTTTTTCGTGATTCAGACGCTGCACCTCATCGCGCACGCTAGACAGCTGTATTCCTTGCTGTTTAAGAGTACTGACCATCGTGTTGCGTGATTCAGCCAACTCCGCCCACTGACGCTGCACCGCCGCATGCTGCGCCTCAACCTCAGATACAGAGCGGACTTGATCTAAACGAAACTCTTTCGCCTGCTTCAGCAAACGATCGCGTTGACGCGCCTCAGAGTCAGTAAAAGACACATCCTCGGGCAAGAGCGCCAGGAGTGCTTCTGCCTCAAGCAAATCACCAGACTCATGCAATCGGAACGCCAACCATTTTTGGCGGAACCCACGTGGCTCCAACGCAAAGGCACGGCGCGCCATCGTCGCAACCAAGGTTGGCTCAGCCGTCATATACGTCCGGGCCACAGCTGTCCACGCACTGGCTTGCACGCTTTTTGAAACTGAAGCCTGATTTAGCAAGGCCTCGACCTGCTGGTCCCCTCCTTGCTGATACGCCTGAATAACTTTGTCGAAAGATTTCCCGCCCAATGCAGCAGGAGGCTGGGTGCGACGACTTTGACGCCAAGCCTGACGCAAACGCCCCGGCACCGAGATCAACGAGCCTGTAGACTGCACACCCTCAATCAAAATGTCGCCAAGCTGTTTAGCTAAAGCATATTGAGTCTTTAAATCATGTAGCTGGGTTTGCACTTTAAGCAGGCACTCCAAGCGAACACTTTCCGCCTGAACTTCGATAAGCCGCACATCCACAGGTGCCACATTAATGACTGTCGGCTTCAAGTCACTCCCAACGCCTTGAGGATGATCGTGCAAGCGCCCTAACTCTTCCTGCACGACCTGCAGTTGGTCTAGCAACAAACCGTTTTCCTCCTCAATACGTTGAACATATTGGGATTCAAAACTCTCATGACCTAAGTCAGAAGGCACAACAGGTGACATAGACATTAAATGGATTTCCTATCTTTCTTGTTAGTCCACATGGTCCAGGACAATGCTCTTGAGCAGCTTCAAAATCCCGGCCAGGATCAGCGCCAACAGCAAGGTCACCAAGGTGTTGTACAGACGGCGTGGCTCCATCGGATACTCGGGCAAGGTGGCGGACTGCAGCACAGACACTTTCTCCAACATGCGAGTGGCGTCAATCCTGCCTTTCTCCAAAGCAGTCAAAGACGACTTGTAGAGCTCTTGCGTGAACTGCACATTCATCTCCAAGCGGTAGAACTCTTCTACGTACTTATTCAAGGTGCCACCCGATGGCGTCGCCAATTTGAGTTTCTCCGCTTTGATTTGCGCATCCACGGCCCTCAAGGACTGCTTAAGCATCTGAATATTAGGATGATCCCGATCCAGGGTTTTGGGCAGGGACGCCAATTGGGTCTGCAATTGAGCACGCTGCCCTTCTAACGTCGCGATAATGGCGTTGATGCTTTCCGCAGTCGCTTGAGGCGACAGCAAACCAGCCTTGTTTTGGTAGTTCAGCAATTCCTGGCTGGCTTTCTGGAAACGTTCCTGGGCTTGATCGACCTGCGTGACCAGGAAATTTACTTGTACCTGGGCCATCTCATGGCCAAGTACGTTCATATACCGTTCGCCTTCCTGGACCAGTTGCTGCGTGATAGCCTGTGCCATCGCAGGCTCATACGCCTGCACCTGGATTCGCAGCACACCGGAAAACTCGTCAAACTCGACGCTGACCCGTGATAAATAATATTGGTGGAACCACTCCATGGATTCATCCTGGAACCACAGGCGGGAAATCAAGTCATGCTCCGACGAACTGTAGTGCGCCCGTAAATCCAGCGCCTCATCCAGCTTCTTCAACATGTCTACGGAAAGCAGATAATCACGTAAAAGCAATTGATTAGCCCGGTCTGCGGAAGCGACTCCTGATACCAGCATCCCCAGGTCAAAAGAAGGTGCACCAACCGAGTCCGTCTTACGAATAATGACGTTAGCCTCGGAGACATAACGATCGGATGCAAAGAACAGCCAGTAAGCCGAGGTCAAAACGGCCAGAATAAAAATTACACGTACCGCATGATCAAACAGCCGCAAGGAAAACCAGGAGCGCACACGCGCTATCAGCGAAGGTTTCTTGACTGCCGTCTTGTCCGAGGACGCACCGTTGGTATGCGTAAGAGCTTGGGGTGTATCTGTCATGTTGGAATTGAATCCTTGTAGGCCTTGAGCGCATCATCGATCTGGTCAAACCAGTGCGCTTTTCCCTTATGCAGCCAGACACCAGCCTGGCAAAATTGTCTTAAAGTCTTATTGTCGTGTGCAACCATAATCAGGCCAGCACGATCAGTCATTGTCTTGAAGGCATCCGCCGCCTTTTTTCGGAAGGCGGCATCGCCTGCAGCCGTGACCTCGTCCGAGATATACACATCGAAGTTGAAAGCGAAGGAAAGGGCAAACTGCAACCTAGAACGCATGCCCGATGAATAGGTGTACACCGGTTCTTCAAATGCCTGGCCCAACTCCGAAAAGTCTTTGATAAACGCCAGGCGATCAGCTAAATCGTCTTGGTGTCCATGTACACGACATACAAATTTGGCATTCTGACGCCCCGACAATGTGCCTTCTAATCCCCCATTACCCATGGGCCAGGAAACACGACACAGACGTTGAACGGAGCCCTTGTTTGGGTGATCCACGCCACCGATCAGGCGTAACAACGTTGATTTGCCGGCACCATTAGAGCCAATCAAGCCCACGTTCACCTTGGGGGGAATCGTTAGATTCACACCCTCAAGGACCCATCGACCCACGCCATGTGCCGTCTTGTAGCGTTTGTACATATCATTGACGATGATCATTTCATCACCAACTGCTGGGAGAAACGTCGGTACAGCAGCAAACCCAAAAACAAACTAGTGATACCCCACACATACAGATACGCCATGCTTACCCCAGGCACCATATGGTAGTAACTTGAAAAACCATGCCGCACAAACTCCAGGCCATGCACTAAAGGATTAAGAAGCAACCAATCCCGATAGGGCTGAGGCACAGCAGAAACTGGCATGATGACACCCGAAATCAGATACAAGGGCATCATCAGAATCTTCAGAATATGCTCGGTTTCACGAACCAAGGCCATCAAGACCGAAGCGACCAGTCCGTAGCCCACGCCAAACAGCCATAAACCAAACATGGCGATAAAAACCCGCAAAGGGTCATCAGGTCGAACGTCATGCCCCAGCAAGGCCACCCCCGTCAGAATGACAACCGCGACCAGGACCATCAGAAATGCTTCTAATGATCCACGTGCAATAGCCGTATCAAACGGGTGAACTTGCCGATACGCGAACAAGGGTTTATTGCTATCTGCCGCATACATCACCTGCATCGCCGTACGACGAAACATAAAAAACGCCAGCATCCCCACCACAATCCAGACGGTGACATCAATACCGCCCACGGTACGCAGGCGAATCACAGTAAAGATGAAGGTGACAAAACTGATATGCAGCACCGGCTCCATCAACAACCAGAACCAGGCAGCCCGCATATCAAACAGACGGTCCAGCGCCTCTCGTAAAACCAGTGCCCGCCAAACCGACCAGGTGACGGCCATGGGGCTGCGCACCTGATTACTCATCTCGACCTCTACTAAAAATTTTGCGTTCAACCATGAGGTTCATCACTTCATCATGTTGTTCAAGGTCGTACTAGGCACAGCCACCGACACCACAAGACGCAGGAACTTCTGGAATTCAGCCGCTGGCGAATTGGAGACATAAATCACGTCCTTATCCTGCACAGGGAAGTTCTGAGTGACGAAGAAAGAAGCCGGATCACGCAGGTCGATCTCGTACACCACAGGTACGACACCCTTCTTATCCAGCAGGGTCGACTCAGAGGCGCCTTCCACCAGCGCAGCATCTTCAAAGCGGAAGACAAAAACACCACGAGCATCAGCGCGTGACGTATCCAGGCCACCGGAGCGGGCCAGAGCCTGCACCAAGGAAATGCCTTTGGCTTCAAAAGGAATCTCTTCGTTCTTGCCGGTTGCACCCAAAATGGAGAAGCTCTGGTTCTGGTACAGCGCCGTAATCACATCGCCCGGTTTCAGCATGATGTTCTGGTTTGGATTACGGATGATCGTATCCAGCGCCATCGTGGATGTGTTCAGCTCTCGCGAGAGCTGAATGGCGATACGGTTGACTGCTTGCTTTACGCCACCGCCTGCGGCCAGAGCATCCAGCAAACGCTCACCTTTAGGCGTCAGCGGCATCAAGACGCTTTGATTGACCTCACCCACCACGGTCACGTTGGAGGTGTTGTTCTGAATGACTCTCACCAGCACTTGAGGATTATTCGCCTTGCCCTGCAAACGCTTGGCAATGCTTTCTTCAATCTGTTGGGTGTTGCGACCTTTGACAGCAATACGGCCAGCGAAAGGCATACTGATCATGCCGTCTGGAGTCACCATTTGCTGGGGGAACGCAACTGCATTGGTTGTTGCTGCCGCTGCTTTAGGATCCAGAGAGATCGTGCCAAACAACATAGCTGGCGGCGCTTCCCAAACCGATACCTCCAGCACATCGCCAGGGCCAATCAGGTAGTTATTCGAGCCGGAGCTGGGAAACTGGGCTGCAAAGTCACCCATGCGCTTTTTAGCGGCCAATTTCTTGGTCAGCTCGTCTGTCACGTTGACCAGGGTGATGCCTTCGATACGGCCTTCACGTCGTTCCTGGACTTGCTGGCGGCTGGGGCCGTCTGCAGGCATCCAGTCGGGCATCGTGGCACATCCGGCCAGTACGGCGACCAGGGTACTGGCCAGTACTGGCCGTCCCATTGCTGCAATCTTGCTTACTGCTGTGTGTAGTAATTGAGCCATGCTTATTTCTTCATGAGCGTGTGAACGGTTTCACTCGCCAGGTCTATGTCATCCTGGCTATGCGTGGAGGACAGGAAAAAGCGCAAACGCGCTGCTTTTTCTTCCACCGCAGGATGGATAATGGGTTGCACATTCAGACCGGCATCAAACAACTGGCCGGACAGTTTGACTGCTTTAAGAGAACTGCCTGTAATCGCGGGAATCACGGCGTAGCCTTCGGCAAAACCGGTATTGATTCCCATCGAGCGCATCGAATTCAGAAACTGACTGCCCCGCTCTTGCAGGGTATGCACACGCTCGGGCTCCCGACGCATGATCTGCAGGGCTTTGAGTGAAGCAGCCGCCAGCACGGGAGAAATCCCCACGCTGTACACAAAGCCGGAGGCAGCGTACTTGAGCAGCTCCACCAGCGCGCGGTCGCCAGCGATATAGCCGCCGCAACTTGCCAGGGTCTTGCTCAAGGTGCCCATCCAGATATCGACATCACGGCCTGCCACACCAAAATGCTCGTGCGAGCCGCGACCCGTCTTGCCCAGCACGCCCAGGGCGTGAGCTTCATCGACCATCAAAAACGCTTTATACCGCCGTTTTATGTCAATAAATGCAGGCAGGTTGGGGATGTCGCCATCCATGCTGTACAAGCCTTCGATCACAATCAGCACACGCTCGAACTGGCCACGAATATCAGCCAGAATGCGCTCCAGAGCGGCGCTGTCGTTGTGAGGGAATGAACGGCGGGCGGCACCCGATAACTGGATGCCTTGCAAAATACTGTTGTGGATCAGGCTATCGTGAATCACCAGATCCTTGGGACCGAACAAGTAACCAATGGTGCTGACGTTGGTGGCATGTCCACTGACAAAAACCACGCAATCATCCACTTCATAGTTCTGCGCCAGCTCTTCTTCCAGCTCACGCTGGACGCGGCGCTCGCCTGCTACCAAACGGCTGGCCGAAGCCGATGTGCCGTACTGGTCCATCGCGGCTTTGGCGGCCGCATTCACTTCCGGGTGTGCAGAAAGACCCAGATAGTTGTAATTGGCAAAGTTCAGATAGTCGCGCCCGTCGATACGCGTGTGCGCAGCGGCCACACCGTCGTGGCTGCGGAAAAAGGGGTTACGCACGCCCATACGATCTGCCATGGCCTTGGGCACCAGCATTTTCTCGTAACCGGGATGGCGGTCAAAGCGGGTGAAGGACTCCGGAATATGGCTGGCCGCAGCCTGACGGGTTGCGGACTGCTCGGCCATGCGGCCATCGCTGGCCGCTTGCCCGGTTTTACGTCCCAGAATGCGCTGGATCAGTTGTGCTTTACTGCCTGGCGCTAGATCGTTCTTACTCATTGATCAGTGATGTTCCTGTTTCTGCCAATCGCTGTACATCTTTTGCCAAGCCTTGCAAGTCAGCCTCGGACATATCATCCCCGTGCTGACGTACGACATCGGCCACCAAATGCCCAGCGTCCTGCTCTGCCGAGTCCTCGCCACCGGCCGTCAGCTTGTCCACAATGCGGGCCGCGACGTTCCAGACAGTGGGAGAATCATTCAGCACCATGGCGGGCAACTGCACGCCAAAGCGTTGCTCCAAGCCCAAGGCCAATTCAACGGCCATCAAGGAATCCATGCCCAGATCATGCAAGGAGCGCTGGGTTTCGATACGGTCTACTTCGGTGCGCAAAATGTTGGCTACTTCCTGTGCCACCCACTCGGCCACCAAAGCGTGAATTTGCTCAGGCGTTTTACCAGCAATCAAGGCGTGAATATCCTGGCCGTCACTGCTGGAATCATGATCCTTGCGAGCGCGGTTCAAGATGGCAAAGCGTTCGCTCTGAGCCGAAGCCAGCAAGCGGGCCAAGGCATTCCAATCGAAGTTGGCGACGATGGACACCTCACCATTGAGGGCCAATACTCGGTCCAGTTGATTCAGCGCCTGATCCGACTGCAAAGGCGCTTTGCCCAGACGTTTGCCCAAGCTGTCCTTCACGGTTTCATTGCGCGTCAGATAGCCTGCGTCACCAATCGGCCCCCAGGCAATGCAAGAAGCCGCCAGACCCAGGTTCTGACGCAAACGCGTCAGGCCTTCCAGGCCTGCGTTGGCGGCTACATAGTTCGCCTGTCCGGGGTTACCAATAGAAGTCGTCACCGAGGAATACAACACGAAGTGAGACAGCTTCAAATCCTGGGTAGCCAGGTGCAGATTCCATGCACCCACCAACTTGGTTTGCAGCACCTTGTCCAGACTGTCCTGATCCATATTGGCGATCAAGCGATCATCAAATACAGCGGCAGCATGCAGCACGCCTGTCAGGGGGCTATCACCCGTCTGAATCTGCGCAACGACAGCTTGTACTGCTGCGAAATCCGTGACATCACACGCCACAATTTGCACACGACAGCCTTGTGCCTGGAACTGCTCCAGCAGCGCTTGTGCACCAGGAGTATCAGCACCACGACGACCCGCCAGAACCAGGGAACGCACGCCACGCTTGACCAGCCATTGGGCTGAAGCCAAACCGAAACCAGACAAACCGCCCGTTACCAGCCACGTGCCCTGTGCGGACAAGTCGACAGGGGCAGCCACTTGTTGAGTGGGCAGGCTGGGCCGGGCATCCTTCAAGGACACCACCAGCTTGCCGATGTGACGAGCCTGTTGCATGGCGCGGAATGCATCAACCACATGTTCGGCACCGAAGCTACGGTAAGGCAGTGGGAACAGCGCGCCGTCATGGAACAGCTCCATGACTTCCTTGAACAAACGTCCTGCCAGGGCTGGTCGGCCGGTCAGCAACTGGTCGGCATCAATACCGAAGTAGCTGATATTGCTCTTGAAGGGGCGCAAGCCAATCGGCGTGTTCTCGAAGAAGTCGCGCTTGCCCAGCTCCAGGAAACGGCCAAATGGACTCAATACGTCCAGGCTGCGGCGCATGGCTTCACCTGCCAGCGAGTTCAGCACTACGTCCACACCTTCACCGCCAGTGGCATCCATCACGTCCTGGGCAAAGCTCAGGCTGCGCGAATCAAATACATGGTCGGCACCCAGCAAGGAAGCGAACACGCGTTTCTCGTCCGTACCAGCAGTGGCATAAATCTCTGCGCCCAAATGGCGGGCCAGCTGGATTGCTGCAATTCCGACGCCGCCAGCAGCACCGTGGATCAATACTTTTTCACCAGGCTGGATATGAGCCAGATGCGTCAGCGCGTAGTACACGGTGAAGAACACAGTGGGAACGGTGGCAGCAGCCTCAAAATCCCAACCTTCAGGCATGGGAGCGATCGCATCCGCACGTGTCACCACGTGGCTGGCAAAGCAGGAGGAACCAAAGCCCATCACCGGCTGGCCTACAGCCACATTGGTAACATCAGCCCCAACGCGGGTGACGACACCCGAGAACTCCAGGCCCAGACTGGCCCCGGCAAAACCGTTTTCTACAGCTTCGTCTGGTAGCAGGCCCATCAAATACATCACATCACGGAAGTTCAGGCCCGCTGCCATGGTACGGACTTCAACCTGACCCGCCGCCAGCTTGGGGGTTTGAACAGCTTGCCATTCCAGATTGCGCAGTTGTCCGGGCACCTGGAAGTCCAGCTTGAAACGGGCATCCTGACTCAACTGAGCAGCCGTTGCCGCAGTAGCCTCTTCCAGCACCAAGGTATGACGTGCGTCTTGGGACAAGACAATTTCTGTCGCGCCATCAGGCCACAGCAACTCCAGCTCCAGACGCTGGGCAACATCGCTGGCATTCACATCGCCAGCCAGATCGATCAAGGTGCAGGACAAGGCAGGCAGCTCGTTCATCACGACACGGCCAAAACCCGACAAGGCCGACTGAGCCGGGTTCACCGCCCAATCCAATTCCTCTGCCATGGCAGGCAAGGCACCGCCCTGCGTCACCAGAAACAAGCGGCTTGCAGCAGTGCGAGCAGACAGGCTTTGCGTCAGGCTCAGCAGTTGCGCGCTGGTCTGGCTGACGGCAGCAACCGTGTCCGCCCAGCCCAACATCTGCACCACATTCAGAGAGCTTTCATCCGCCAGGACATCGGCGCTGGCTGGCCAGGTTTGAGCGCTGACCGTTTGGCCTGCGGCTTCCAGACGAGCCTGCAAAGAATGGGCTTGAACCTGGGAAGCCTCATCAAACAACAGTAACCACTTCGCTGGAGCGACGGCTTCCTGTTTCTGACTCGCCTGCGTGGTCGCGGTGCTGGCCAAAAGCAAATAGGCGCCCTCGCTCAATTCCTGAGCGGCAGGCTCTTGTGCGGTTTGAACCTGCTCAAAACCCGCTTGTTCCAACGCCTTGTGCCAGCCTTCAGGCGACAACAAGGAGGAGGATTGCGTATCCCCAGCAGCATGCCACCAGCTTTGGTCCAGACCAGACAGGAAGTCGGCATGCCAATCTGGGTGACACTCGGCCACCAACAAGACTCCACCCTTAGCCAGCCATTGCTTGCTACGCATCAGGGCAGGTGGAACATGCACGCTACGGTGCAGGCTGTGACGCAGAATCACGACATCAAATTGTGTGTTGTCGACCTGCTCCAGTTGCCATTCCTGCAGGTCAAAACCGACAAGCTGCACATTGGCCAGAGCATGGTGTTGTGTCGCCTGACGGGCCTGCAAATCAGCATCCGGCAAGGCCAGAACATATTCAAACTGATCTTCGGACAGGCAAGCCGCCAGAGTCTTGGGCAAATCGCTAGGGCCCACAGCGACTTCCAGGACTCGCAGTCGCTGAGAAGCGGGCAAGTTCGCAGCCAATTCTCGCAGCTGGGCTTCCAGTGCCAGACGCACGCCCAGATACATGGGGTCATCGTCATACAGCACTTCAACCACAGGGGAACGGCGCAAAGAGGCCAGCAGTTTTTCGCCTGAAATATCGCCACGCAGCAAGGCCGGCAATTGGCGTCCGACCGAACCAATCTGAGTCAGTTGCGGCAAGCTGCTAGGCGAATCCTGCAAAATCGTGCGCCACAGGTCCTGGGCGGGGGGCATGTCGGCCTGCGCCACCACTGGGTGGCCTTCCCCCTCTTGCAGCAGCTCTTCACCGCGCAATAGCTCGCTCATCCAGCGGCCATACGGGCTATTCAGTACATCGGTGCTGAGCTCGGAAGGTTTTACAGCCTGGAAGGCTTCATAAATAAAGGACAGGCTCAAGGCATCCAGCAAAGGCAAAGTCTGCTGGAACCAGGTTTCGCGTTCTTGCTGCTGATCAGCCAGAGCAGCCCAGCCGCTTTGGGCCAGTTGCTCAGGCGAGAGCGTAACGGCAACTCGCTCATCGCGAGGATGAGGGCGCAGATACGGGGTAATTTGCCAGTTCGACACCGCGTGGCGATCCTGGCGCAAGAAATACGCAGCGCGGAAACGGCAGGCCTGGGCGCTGGCCAACAAACGGCCATCAGCACCATACAGCTCAAAATCCGCCAGTACCGAACGGGCACTGCTACGACGCAGGTGTGCACGGAAATGCGTTACCTGTCCTTCGGTGGACAAGGTAAAGCGGCCTACTTTCACAGGCAGCAAGGCCACGCCTTGGCCTGCTTCAATATCTTGTGCGAAAAAATCCACCAGAGACTGGTAGCACACGTCCATCAAGGCCGGGTGCAACAGATAGCCGTCTTGCTCCAGGCCAAGGGGCATTTCCAGTTCGGCATTCAGGCAAGTACCTTGAACCTGCGAGGCCTTCAATCCCTGAAAAGCCGGACCATAGTCCAAGCCCAAGGAGTGCGCCAGGCGATAGTGTCGTTCACGATCAATCTGCAGTTCCGCCGAGCTCAGAGCTGCCAGCTCCGGCTTGGGCATGCGTTCATCCGATGCCAGAATGCGGCCACTGGCGTGCACCACCCATTCGTCCTGGCTCAGGCGTTGACGACTCTTGATATGGAAGCTGCCATCGCGCGGGCTCAGCACAAAACGCAGGCTGCGGGCATGTTCGCCGTCAAAAACCAGCGGCGCCAGAATATCCAGCTCGTCCACCAGGATCAGCGCTTCGCCCAGCCACTCGCGGGCCGCGGCCAAAGCCATCTCCAGATAAGCGGCACCCGGGTACACCATGGCTCCGCCCACTTTGTGATCGGCCAGCCAAGGCAAAATCACTGGGTCCAGTACGTTTTCCCAGCTGATGTCGCTATCTGGCAGACGCCAACCCAGCAAGTCATGCACACGGCGGCGTTCGATGGAACGCATTCCTTCCGTGCTGTTCTTGTACCAGTGACGCTCACGCTGCCACGGATACACAGGCAGATCCACCGGATTACCCGCCACGGGGAAACGGGCTTTCAATTGGGTCGGCAACAAGGCCAAGGCATGCAAAGCCGTATCGGCCAGACGCTGCGGGCCATCATCATGCTTGCGCAGGCTGGACAGCACAACACCCTGTACATCACACTGAGTCAGGGTTTCACGCATATAGCGCTGCAAAATGGCGTGCGGGCCAATTTCCAGAAAGACGCGACAACCCTGTTTGGCCAGGCAGGCAATGGCCTGCTCAAACTGCACGGGTTCGCGAATATTGCGCCACCAGTAGTCCACGCCCAGCTCTTGCGGGGGCAGTTCCTCACCAGTAACAGTCGAAATAAAACGGGCTTGTGATGCCTGCCGGCCGGGCTGCAAATCGCCCAGACTCTTTTCCAGATGCGGCAACAAGCCATCCATATAGGGGCTGTGAAAAGCGTAATCCAAATCCAGCAGGCGGAAGAACACGCTTTGGCCGTCCAGCGCAGACTGAATACGCTGCAAGCCTTCCAGGCTACCGGACAAAGTGATATTGGAGGGGCTGTTCACTCCCGCCACATTCACGTCCAAGTCCGCACCTAGGCCTTCCAGCAAACTATTCACCGCTTCCAGTGACAAACCAATAACGGCCATCCGGCCTTGGCCACGAGTCAGACCTTGGGCCTGGCTACGAGCACAAATCACACGTATGGCTTGCTCCAGATTCAGGGCACCGGCGGCCCAGGCTGCAGCAATTTCGCCCACACTGTGACCGGTCACGGCATCAGGCTGAACACCCTCTTCGCGCAGCATGCGCGTCACAATCACTTGCACCGCAAACAGCAAAGGCTGGGCGACTGTCGTGTCGTCCATGCGGGAGGCAGCTGGCTCCGCCTGCAATTGCTCCAGCAGCGAGAAACCCGCCAAGGGCTGCATCAGCTTGTCCAGTTCGGACAGCAAGGCGGCAAAACGAGGGGACTCGCGCAGCAAGGTCACACCCATGCCCAACCACTGCGCTCCGTTGCCAGCGTACACAAAGGCCAGCTGACCTTCTTTATCCAAGGCATCTACGGTTTGCAGACCTTGCGGATTTTGTCCCTGGGCGTAAGCACGCAGTTGTGCCACGCCTTCTGCGACCGTTTCGGGCTGAATGATCAAAGCACGGGACAAAGCCTGACGACGATGAGCGACCGCATAGCTGATATCGTAAAAATCCTGTGCGGTCTTGTTATCCAGCAAATCCGCGTAATTACCAGCCTGCTCGCGCAGAGCGCCTTCTGTCTTGGCCGACAAGACCAAAGGCGGCAAATCCAAGTTCGGCACAACAGCCGATTGAGTCGCCATCGCTACGGGAGCCTGCAGCAGGACGTGCGCGTTGGCACCACCAAAGCCAAAAGAATTCAGGCCTGCCACCAAAGGTTTGCCGTCGGTGCGTTGCAGCTCCCGGCCCTGGGGCAACAATTCCAGATTCAGGCCATCAAAATCAATCGCAGGATTGGGGGTGTTCAAATGCAAAGCAGGCGGCAGGGCTTGATGCTGCAAAGCCAGAACGGTCTTGACCAGACCGGCCATCCCAGAGGCCGACTCCATATGCCCCAGGTTTGCTTTGACCGAACCGATAGGCAAACGCTGTTCGCGCGATTTTCCATACACCGCACTGATTGCGGTGGTTTCAATAGGGTCGCCTACTGCCGTACCGGTGCCGTGAGCCTCTACAAAGTCCACGTCACCCGCAGCCAAGCCACTGCGCTCCAGCACGGAGCGCATCAACTCAATTTGTCCCTGGCAACTAGGAATGGTGATGCCGGTCTTGCGGGCACCATCGGCATTCACGCCGGTTGCCAAAATGACAGCCTGTACTTGATCACCATCGGCCAGGGCTTGCTCCAAGGGCTTGAGCATCAGAACAGCACCGCCCTCGGAACGGACATAGCCATTACCGGCTTCATCGAACGCCTTGCAGCGGCCATCTGCCGACAGCATCGACGCTTTGGTAAAGCCCACAAAGGGATAAGGGTGCAGCAACAAATTGACGCCACCGACCAAAGCGGTGGACGCCTCGCCATTGCGCAAACTTGAGCAAGCTTGATAAGGCCACCAAGGAGGACGAGCAGGCCGTATCCACCGCCATGGATGGTCCGTGCAAATCGTAGATATAAGACAGACGATTGGCCGCAATACTCATGGTATTGCCAGTCATCATATGAGCAGTCAGGCTGGACAGATCATCCAGGCCGCGCATGCCGTAATCCAGACCGGAAATACCGACATATACCGCACAGTCGCTACCGGCCATGCTGGAGGGCAAAACGCCCGCGTTTTCCATGGCTTCCCAGGACAGTTCCAGCAACAAACGCTGTTGAGGATCCAGCCAGGCAGCTTCACGAGGGGAAATGCCAAAGAAATCCGCATCGAACTCGTCGATACGCGACAGGACACCGGCCGAAAAAGTGATACTACGACCAGGTTCGGATCGTTTATCGTGCTGCAACTCGGTAGTCGCCCAGCGATCCGCGGGGATTTCCGTAACCAGGTCGCGCTTTTCAATTAGAGCATTCCAGAATTGGTCGGGCTGCGACAAATCGCCCGGGAAGCGAAATGCCATACCAATAATGGCAATTGCTCCAGACGCAGTATTACTTTTATTAATATCCGTACGGGATGCTTCTAACTCCTTAGCACCCTTGCCTGTATTTTGAGACACGCACCCTACCCTTTCGATCTTTACTGACTTGCCCTGTCACCGCGGAGCACGGAATAGTCATATTTGATAAAACGCTATTTCGGACAACGACTTCTAACATAGCCGTGTCGCAGGAAGCACACCAGTAAACAATGGCGAAATTTACGTCCAGTTACTATGATTTACAAACCATAATTACATGGAATTTATATAAACCTCATGCAATTTGATAATATTTATTTTCGGTTTTTATTTAAGCATCTGTGCAAAAAATAAAACTTCCAAATTAAATATTCACTGACAATATTGTTCTATTTATTGTTAACAACAAAAACGAGTGTTTGAAAAATAACAAAGCCTTGGGATAATTTACCAAGGCAGTCTAATCAAGCTACTAGGCAAAAGTTCAAAGGTATTTTCATTTCGCCGCCACCTTGAGCAAAATGAAACTTTTAATTCAATCTTGAACAAAGACCGTTGTCTACCTAGAAAACTCTTCTCGCTTGGCAGAACGCGGCTGCACCGCAAAAAGATTAGCAGTTGGGAATGTTACCATTACGCAGTTGTTCTAATCCATAAAGAATTGAAATGGAGCAGCGGTTCACTGTAACAATCCGATGCTGCGCTAAAGGCGCCAAACAAGCTTCTTCGGGACTATCAGGCAACTTACAAGCCAGTCATAACTGACACTTGCAGGCCTTGCTGCAGAGAAGAAAAGACCCTCCGGTCGTATTCAAAAACTCATTTTTGATACAAAGACGACAGGCCCGCAACGAGCGCAAAACCGTTATTGGTGCCGATATACAACGAGCTCACACCCAGACCTGACCATGTGCCACCAAAGCAGTGTTTTCCCTTAGCTGCATCAAAAACACCCGAATCAGGGCGTTTTTTTGGGGGTTATCCCTCATCTATAGCCAGGTCCACCTAGGCTCTATACGAAATGTCTTATGGCATGACTGTCGCACGCCGTTACATTGAAATGGCTTCATCTAATAATTAATCCACTCTGGAGACATTTCATGGGTACGAACGCGACCACCGCACCCGTCGACGAACGATTACCGAACGGCAGGCTGGCTGCACTGGGCTTGCAGCACGTTCTGGTAATGTACGCCGGTGCTGTCGCGGTTCCACTAATCGTGGGCCGGGCATTAAACCTGACGTCTGAAGAAGTATCGATCCTGATTGCTGCTGACCTGTTTGTCTGCGGCATCGTGTCCATCATTCAATCGATGGGCTTTACGCAGTATTTTGGTATCAAGCTGCCCGTCATGATGGGCGTGACATTTGCCGCTGTCGGCCCCATGGTCTCCATGGCTCAGGCTAACCCCGGCCAGGAAGGAGCCCAACTGCTCTTTGGCACCGTGATCGGGGCGGGGATCATCACCATGATCATCGCCCCTGCCGTCAGCCGAATGCTGCGTTTTTTCCCGCCTGTGGTCACCGGCACCATTATTGCCATGATCGGTATTACGCTGATGCGCGTGGGGATCAACTGGATTTTCGGTAACCCTGTCGGCCCTACCGCCCCCACGGTCATCAACCCCGACCACCTGGCCTGGATTCAGCATGCACAATCGGCCGCGGCCATGCCCGGCTCTGCCTTGCCCCCACCTCCAGAAGGCCTGGCCTTGAAAGCAACGGTACCGAACCCGCGCTACGCCAACCTGACTGGTTTGGGTATTGCCGCCATCGTGCTGACCTCGATCCTGCTGATTGCCAAATTTGCAAAAGGCTTTCTGGCTAACGTGGCCGTATTGCTGGGTATTGTCATTGGCGCGGTTGTGGCGTCGGCCATGGGCATCATGACTTACGAGAAAGTGGCCAACGCTGCCTGGGTGGATCTGGTTCTGCCCTTCCACTTTGGCATGCCCAAGTTCAATATCCTGCACATTGCGACCATGACCCTGGTCATGATTGTGGTGCTGATTGAATCTACCGGCATGTTCCTGGCGCTGAGCGATATGACAGGCAAGAAAGTCGATCAGAAAGATCTGGCTCGCGGCCTGCGTACCGACGGTCTGGGCACCTTGCTGGGCGGTATCTTCAATACCTTCCCCTACTCCAGCTTCTCGCAAAACGTGGGGCTGGTTGCCGTGACTGGCGTGCGTAGCCGCTTTGTCTGCGTGGCCGGTGGTGTGATTCTGATCATTCTGGGCCTGCTGCCCAAGATGGCGGCCCTGGTTGAATCCCTGCCCACCGTGGTTCTGGGCGGCGCCGGGATTGTGATGTTCGGTATGGTGACCGCCACCGGTATCCGCATTCTGTCCGGCGTTGATTACAAAACCAACCGCAACAACTCCATGATTGTGGCCATCTCCATTGGCGTGGGCATGATTCCTCTGGTTGCGCCCAACTACATGCAGTGGATGCCTCACGCCATTCACCCGCTGATCGAATCCGGCATCTTGCTGACCTCGATGGCTGCCGTTCTGCTGAACTTGTTCTTTAATGGTGCTAAAGAAGATACTCACGCAGCGGTAGAAGCCGCCAAGCACGCTGAAGCCTAAGACGCTTGCCAGCTTGTATTGAAACCGGCCTGTCAAATCCATGACAGGCCGGTTTTTTATTATCCGATATACCAAGCGAAAACGCCCCCTTCAGGAACTGCCAACTGAAAACAGCGTACAAGTTAATTTTCGCTGGGCAGTCCAAAGAGAAAGATCGCCTCCTTGCAGGACATCAAACCAAAGGCGCAGCGTGTGACCGCTCCCCTTTTCTGACATCAAGAAGCGAAGCGCCGTGCACCAGCCACGCACAAGGCAGCGCCTAAAGTGACCCAGATCATGCTGGCATTGACGGACTCACCTAATAAAGCGGCAGCCAGCCCCAAGCCCATAAAAGGTTGCAGCAACTGTAATTGCCCCACCGCGGCAATCCCACCGTGTGCCAGGCCCCGGTACCAGAACACAAAGCCCAGGAACATACTGAATACTGAGACATAGCCAAAACCTAACCAGGCGGCAGTGTTCACGCTGCTGAAGCTCTGAGGCCAGAACCACAGCATCAAAACGAACATGAAAGGCAAGGAAAGCACCAAGGCCCAGCAAATCACTTGCCAGCCGCCCAGGCGACGTGACAGACGGCCGCCTTCGGCATAACCCAGGCCACACACCACCACGGCGGCCAGCATATACAGATCCCCTTGCCAGGCCGCATCCAGACCTTCTCGCGCGGCATAGGCCATCACCAGCAAGCAACCTAAAACAGAGCACACCCAGAACACGGGCTTATGACGTTCACCGGCCAAGACCACCCCAAAAAGCGCTGTGCACAAAGGCAATAAGGCGACGTACACAATGGAATGCGCCGAAGTGATGTACTGCAGAGCCAGTGCTGTCAACAAGGGGAATCCCAGCACAACACCAAAACCAACCACGGCCAGGGGCAACAGGTCCGAGCGTTGTGGCCGTGCCACGCGCCCGATCAGCAACCAGATAGCCGCCAACAAGGCAGCGAGCACCGCTCGCGCGCCCGTCAGAAAAAAAGGATCCATACCCAGCACAGCAACACGTGTAGCCGGTAAAGAACCGGCAAAAATTGCCACACCAATAAAGCCGTTTAGCCAGCTGACTGCCTTGCTATCCATCTTTCACTCTCCAACAAAGATGCTTGTCAGTACAACACAGCTATGCCAGCATACACAGGCACAGTCCAGTACAGTTTTAAAAAACTGTACTGCTCACAAGACCCACACACCGTGCCCGAACCTGCCCCATGTCTGCCTTGACCCGTATCGACCACATCATGCAATCCGTGCGTGAACGCATCGCGGCACGGACCTACCCGCCCGGCACCCGCCTGCCGTCAGTCCGCGCTCAAGCGAAGTCGGCAGGCGTGTCGGTATCCACGATTGTCGAAGCCTATGGCAGGCTGGCCGCTGAAGGTCTGATCGAGGCTCGCGCAGGTTCCGGCTTTTATGTGACGGCTCCTTTGGCTCCACTCAGCTTGGCCGCCCTGGAACCAGCTCTGGAAAAGGATATCGATCCTCTATGGATCTCCCGCCAATCTCTGGAAGCCGATGCCGATGTCCTGATGCCCGGCTGCGGCTGGCTTCCCTCGGACTGGATGTATGACCACGGGGTGCGCCGGGGTTTGCGCAAGGCCGCTCGTAGCCCCAGCGCAGATTTGACGGACTATGGCTCACCTCTGGGTCTGGAGCCCTTGCGACAAATGCTGGCCCGCCGCCTCGTACAGTCCGAGATAGACGCCGCCCCGCATCACATCATGTTGACCGACTCGGGCACTCAAGCCATTGACCTGCTCTGTCGCTTCTTTCTGGAGCCGGGCGATACGGTCCTGGTGGACGACCCCTGTTATTTCAATTTCCATGCCTTGCTGCGAGCACACCGGGCCAAGATCGCCAGCGTGCCCTACACCCATCAAGGCCCTGATCTGGCCGCCTTCGAGGCAGCCCTGCAAGAACACAAGCCCCGCCTGTACATCACCAATTCAGGCATACACAACCCAACCGGCGCGCGTCTTTCGGCCATGACCGCACATAGCGTGCTGGCCATGGCCCAACGTGCCGACCTCTACATTATTGAGGACGATATTTTCGGGGATCTGGAAACCCGACCCGCCACCCGTCTGGCCGCGCTGGATGGCCTGTCCCGTGTGGTACAGATAGGCAGTTTTTCCAAAACACTGTCGGCCGCCTTGCGCTGCGGTTATATCGCTGCCCAGACTCCGTGGATAGAAAGCCTGGTCGATTTGCGTACCGCCACCAGCTTCAGCAGTAACCGTCTGGCCTCGCATATCCTGAACAGCGCGCTTGGCGACAGCGGCTATCGCAAGCATCTGGAACGAGTGCGATGCCGGCTCTCCAAAGCCATGGATCACACCGTGACACAGCTGGAACAACTTGGCCTGACACCGTGGCTACGCCCCCGCGAGGGCATGTTTCTCTGGGTCCGCCTACCCACCGGACATGATGCCTTGAGTCTGACTCGCGCCTGCCTGCCCCATGGCGTGGTGCTGGCGCCCGGCCCGGTTTTTAGCCAGGCTCCCGATGCAGCCCAGTTTCTGCGCTTTAACGTCGCACAATGCGGTGACAAACGCGTCTTTAGTGTCCTGAAACGAGCTCTGAACAAAGAGCTGTCTGTTTAAAGCATCAAGGAATTTCAGGCCTTCCACCATAATGCCGCACGTCGGTGTCCTGGTCGCGACCAGAGGATTACAATCGGCTCTGTTATGCGGCCCATGCGGACCGCCGCCACCGATCCCATTCCCATGTCCCCCAAAGACTTACGCGATTTATTCCTGCTGGCCGCCATCTGGGGCGGCTCGTTTTTATTTACGCTGCAAGCGGTCCCCGACTTTGGCCCCTTTCCCCTGACCGCCATACGGGTCGGTGTAAGCGCTCTGGCCTTGATGAGCTACATCACCGTCACCGGACGCTTACCCATCTTTCTGGCGAACTGGAAACCCATCTTTGCCCTGGGCATTCTGAATGCCGCCGTGCCCTTCTCCTTATACGCCTTCGCAGCCTTGCGACTGGAGTCGGGCTTGCTGGCCGTCCTGAATGCCATGGCTCCCTTGTTCGGTGCACTGGTTGCCCGCGTCTGGTTAAAAGAGCGCCTGACACCCAGCCGCATTCTGGGCCTGTGTTTGGGCTTCCTGGGCATTCTGATTCTGGTATACGACAAGCTCAGCTTCAATAAAGGGGCCGAGGGCTGGGCCGTGCTGGCGTCTTTGCTGGCCACGGTGTTTTACGGTATTGCCGCCAACTTTACCGCCCGCTATCTGCGTGGTGTACAGCCACAAGCCGTAGCGGCAGGCAGCATGGTCAGCGCAACATTGGTTCTATTGCCAGCAGCCATTTACTGGTGGCCCGCACAGTTTCCTGGCCTGCATGCCTGGGGGGCTGCGCTGTCCTTATCCCTGCTGTGCACGGCCGTCGCCTATCTGATTTTTTACCGTCTGCTGTCCAATGTCGGCCCCTCCAAAACCATTACGGTGACCTTTCTGGTGCCGCCTTTTGGGGTGCTGTGGGGCGCCTTGCTGCTGGACGAGGCCCTGACCGCACAGATGCTGATCGGCATGAGTACCGTGCTGTTTGGGACCTTGCTGGCCACTGGACTGATCGGCAAGCGCAAGGCGGCGTAAGTCAGCTACGCCGCCTTCGGGCTTCTGCGTCTTCGTTCTCGGTTCCCGGTTCCCGGTTCCCGCAGCCTATTTGAACTCGTGGCTGACGCTGGCCGTCTTTCCTGAGCGTACCCGTATTGTTGTGCTGAACTCCGGCAAGCCCGCATTTTTGATAACGATGCGGTGCGAGCCTGGAGCCAGGGACAAGGACTTCAAAGGCGGGCTGACACCTTGCTTGCGGCCATTCACATAGACCTCCCCCCAAGGGCGTACATCCAGGGCAACCGTGCCCTTAGCCGGTGGCGCGGGCTTGGCGGCGACGGGCTCCAGTTGTTCCACATGATCGACTTGCGCGGTAGGCTCTGAAGATTCGGTTTGTGTGCTTGCGGCCACTCCTGATGCAGTGGCCGAGGCAGTCTCGGTAAGTCCCATTGCTCCGGCACTTCCCGCAGCCCCGGTAGTTTCCTTAACTCCGGAGGCCTCTGCTGTTGCAGCCCCCCCTTCAGTAACTCCTGTAACTCCAACGGCTCCAGTTGTTCCGGCTGTTCCGACTGTTCCGACTGTTCCGACTGTTCCGACTGTTCCGACTGTTCCGGCAGCATGATCAGCCAAAGCCAGACGAGCTGCATCATCCGATGTGTTTTGTATTTGAACTGGCAAAGCAGGCTGCAAAGCTCCCGACTCGGACAGCAGTTTCAACTCCGGTGTTGTCGCGGCTTGTGAGCCCGAAGCCTGGGCTAATTGCTGCCCTGCCTCCGTGCCATTTTGCGTACCTGTCAGCCGCGACCCAAGCTGATCTGCTCCTGCCTCCAAAGACTGCCCCGATTGAGGTGCAGACACACCCCCTACACCCAAAGCAGCCACATCATTCGGCTTGGACTCTCCACCCACCACCAACCCTCCTGGCGGCTCCGACGTAGTTGGTCCCGGCCTTGTTGTGGACTCTTCAGGCGTGGCGCCCACCACCGCCGGACGATTGGCATCAGACGATGCCACAGCGGGCCCGGAAGTGTCACTATCACCGCTCCAATACGCCGCCCCCAGCCCTGCCAGAACGACTATTGCCAAGCCCGCCAGCCACAGTGGCAAGGAAGATCGGCGCTCAGGCGTAATCGGCCGCACCGCTTGCGCAGCGGGAGCATGTTCGGGCAAAGGCTCTGGCACTTGCCCCAATCGTTCCAGCCGTCGGTAAGAAGCCATGGATTGAGGCCGCTGTACCCAGTCAAGGGCCAGACCCTGCAACATGGCCTGCGTAGGACCATCTGCGTCCTCATCCATCACCACAGGATCTTTCAGTTGCCGCCAGGGAGCGGCCATCAGGGGAAGGCCGCTCGTCAACTGCCAGCGCAAGGCCGCATAACCGTAGACATCCGTCCAGGGGCCGGCAGGTCGCACCGGATCGTCCACATATTGCTCTGGAGCCGCACAAGGTTCATCAAATGCCACCCCCTGAGCACGCGCCTGCGCCAGACTGCGCTTGTGCAGGTTCTGTTCCAGCGGCAATAGCTGAACCAAACCTTCATCACTCAAGACCACCGTACCCAGCCCCAGCGCGCCATACCATTCCTGATGCTCATGCAGCTCGGCCAACTGCAAGGCCAATTGATCCAGAATCACCAGCCGCTGGTCCAGCGACAGGGAGTCCAGAATCTGCCCCAAAGGGCGGCCCTGAACATCCTTGGCAGAGTGTGTACGTTTCATGAGCGGTCTCACCATGGTTGATAAGCGCGGCTTTCTGCATCTGCCGCTGTGGCTGACACGAACAGACGCCGAAACAGGGCCAGACTTAACTCGCCGCTGTGCGTCACGCTGCGCCAGCTTGGATTATTCATGCCCAGACACCACCAGTAACTGCGGTGGGAACCGGGCTCCAGACAAGGCTGCAAGACAGCCCAGGGGTTTTGTGACACAGAGGGCGCTTGAGAGCCGTACAAGACATCCAGAATGTCCTGCCCCGCATCGCGCTGCTGGGACTTGGCGGCGACACTATCCGCCAGCAAACCGGCATAGGGCACGGCACTGCACAAGGTCTGGTCCAGCTGCGTTGCCGCCCAGCAAAAACGCACACCTTGCTGCAAGGTCAGGCCCAATTGCTCAACCATACTGGCCAGCACAGGCAGGCGGACACGCTGAGACTGATCGGCATCCAGTGGCACCAAAGCGCACACCAGATACTCGCGCCCAACCCGGTCCTGACTGGGCATGACCGCCCCTGCTTGCACACCCCCTTGCGGCAAGGACATCAGAAATCCCCAGGCATGGACGGGCGAGCTGGGCATATTGGCTCCAGCCGTCTTGCTGGGCGAACGAATCTGGCTGACACCACTGCTGAACCAGCGCTCCCACGGCAACAAAATCGGCTCGGGCATACGTCTGCGCACAAAGTCCCCCATGGCCGGAATCTTGCCGTACCACATCACCACCGGGCTGGAATCGAAATCATCCTGGCGCATCTCAGTGGCTCCCCGGGCAGCTAAAGCCTCTCATCTCCGCCAAACGCCACGGATTTTTGGAGCTATTGGCCACCACATCCACCACAAACTGGCGACCTCCCAAGGCAAAGGACAAGCGCTGGGCCCCGGCAGACGCGCCCGATACAGGCTGTGCCTTGTCCAGCAAGCGCAGCAGCGCCCAGGCACCGGTCGCCCTCATCCCCGAGCCTTCGGACTGTGGCTGTGCCTCCAGACTGACCTGACGGCCCCCCCGCGGCCCCGGCCACTGTACCCCCATGGCAACCTGCGGGCCATGGGCATAACGCAGCACCTGGCCATCCACATCCAGCAGCACTTGCGACAGTTCTGCATCCAGCTGAACAGGCGTGAACGCCATATCGATACGCGGTTGATTACTGCCTGCCGGGAAGAACACATCCCGAATCACAGCCGCACGCTGAAACGCATCCAGATAACGGAAGTTGGCCGCCGCCTGTCCGTCTATGCCCGGCTTGAAGCGCCAGCGTCCACCCGACATATCCACCTGATGCATCAGGTGCTCTTGGAAGAAGGCATCCATCAAGCCACCCGGCGCAAACATGCGGGCAAAATCGTTAGGGGCCACATCCTGATTGGACTGAGCGGCGAAGGGATAGCGCCCTGCAATCGCACTACGACAAAACTGGCCAATGGTGGCATTCACCAGCTGCCCCAGGCTGGCTTGAGTCCGCGACGCAATCTCGGCAGAAGCCCCCACTGAGAACTGATCCAGCGCATCACGCAAGGGGCCGGGCAGTCGGCCTGCCTCTGCTTGCAGCTTTGTCAGCACATTGGACTGTGGAGGAGTGCCCGCGCTACGCAAAGCCGCATCCGAGGAAGTCAAAAAGGCATAGAACTCATCCAGCAATTCCAGGGTGCCATCAATAGGCGCGGGTGCCCCGCCACTGCTGGAAGCCAAGCGGTGATAAGGCTCAAAGTGTTGATCCACAATCGCCTCTACCTGCTTGGCCTGAGGCTCATTACGACGGCTGCCCTCCAAACCGACCGGGCCGAACATCTGCTCCAGCGCCTGCCGGGTATCGTCCAACCGCACTTTGGCTTGCGCTCCCAAGGACGCACCCTGCTGCGCATCCTCTCGCAACAAACGGGTTTGCAAGGCCACCTGCTGGACCAACTGCTTCAGGGGCGAATCGGCCATGGACAAGGTCCGCGCCAACTGAATGTTTTCCAGCAAGCTGCCGCCTTGCAGCAAGCGCAAGTCAGCCAGATACTCATCCCAGACCCGTACATAATCCAGCAGATACAGGCGGCGCAATTCCTGGCTGGCCGCACGACGCGCCGCCTCAGACTGACCGGCACCCGTATCCAGCCCCAGAATCCAGCGATCGTCCTCACGCATCTGCTGCAACTCGCTGTCGATGCGTGGCTCAACCACGGTCCAGTAACCCTCGTAGGTGTACAGACCCTCTACCCCTTCAGTCAGCGGTTTACCGCTTTCACGCTTGAACACAGAGGCCGCGTACGGCCCAGCCATGCCTGCAACAGACATGGACATCAATCCAGGTGTGGCCGCCAGAATGCGGCGCATGCGGCTGTATGTGCGTTGCTCCAGGCTGATACGCGCCAGACGCTCCCGGCTTTGTTCAATCAGGGCTTCATTGCGCGGGAAGGGATTGAGCAGCAAGCCCGCCTGTGTCACGGCACGAACATGGCTTTCCAGCCTGTCGTATTGCGACTGGGTAAATCCTGCCGGCAAGTCCTGCTTCAAACTGCCCAGCAGCCAGGTCTGCAAATGGGCAGCGTCATAGCGTCGCGTGTCGTACAGCATCAGATAGGCGCGCAGCGCCTCGTAGCCGTATTCCAGATCCTGCGCCTGCTCACTGCGCAACACGGTTTCGATACGACGCGCCAGCAAGGGGGCCAGCAGTTTTTCTAAGGCGCGTTGATAGACGGTATCGGCAGCGGCCTTCATCTTGTCGCCCTGATACAGGCCCATGCGCCGCTCCAGACCGGGCGCATCCAAGGGAAACTGATCGCTTTGCGGTAGCAGCGACAACATATCCAGCAAAGGCAGCAAGCCGACTGCCGGAGTGGTATCCAGCACCTGTGTCTGATCCGCCTGTTGCTGAGCCTGGGGGACACGTCCTTCAACCTGCTCCACATAGCTGCGGTTCAACAGGAAACTGCGACTCCAGGCCAGCCCCAGTAGCAGCACGCCCACCGCCACCAGACCGTAGACCAGAAAATGGCGCAAACGTACTCGACGCTCCCAACGCTCGTCCCGGCCTGCCACCCCAGCTTCCTGAAAAATCAGCTCTTTTAGCAGCTGCGTCAGAAAATAGCTGCGGCCCTGACCGGCCACCGGCTGCGCTTGATCCGCCTGTACATCTACTTCCAGATACTCGCGCATGGATTCCCGCACCTGATCCAGGCGCACGCCCCCTTGCCGACCACTGGTGAAGTACACGCCACGCAGCAACAACGGAGCCTCAAAGCGGGACTGGCTAAACACCTGCTCCAGAAACTCCTCCAGCACCGGCCCCAGACGAGCAAACTGTTGAGGCAGCAGATAGGCCTCGGCACGCACGCTTTCATTGGGCTGCTCGGCCATCACGGCCGCCAGGCCACGTTCCAGACGTTGATGCAAGGCTTCGTACTCGCGCCCATAGGTGTGCGACAAGGAGAATCCCGCTTCGCGCGAGCTTTCATAGGGCAAGGTGAAGCCCCAGACTTGCTCCAGCTCCTGACGATCACAATGGTCGAAATACTCCTGAAATCCCTGGAGCAAATCCATTTTGGTTACCAGCACATAGATAGGAAACTGAATCCCCAAACGCTCACGCAATTCGGCCAAACGCTGGCGCAAGACCTGCGCATGATCATGACGTTGCGCGGCCGTGCTGGACAATAAATCCGGCACACTGATGGTCAACAAGGTGCCATTAATCGGCTGCCTACGACGATAGCGTTTGAGCAAGCCCAGAAAACCACGCCATTCCTGTTCATCGCCTACCGGATCACTTTCATGTGTGGTGTAGCGGCCTGCCGTATCCAGCAAGACGGCTTCGTCGGTAAACCACCAATCGCAATTGCGCGTTCCACCCACGCCTCGCAACGACGTTTTTCCGTAGCGCTCCGACAAGGGAAACTGCAAGCCGGAATTGACCAGCGCCGTGGTTTTGCCCGCTCCGGGTGCGCCGATAAAGACATACCAGGGCAATTGATACACGTACTGACGCGACAGCAAGGAGCGCAGGCGGCCGCCCATATGCGAACCAAAGCGAATCCGCTTGAGCAGTTCGATGGCCTCATCAAACTGGCTTTGCAAAGGATGAGGCGTAGCCGTATTGCCCGGTGCTGCCGTCTTCTGTGCCGGGCGGCTTAATTGCCCCAGCAATTGCGCGTTCAAGCGGCCTTCCCGCCAACTGCGCCACAACAGGCGCAACAACCAGAACACCACCACAACCGCCATCGCAATCCAGCGCGACAGCTCGGTTTCCAGTGGCCGGGTTTGACCAATCGCCAACAAGGGTCCCAGCAACCAGATCAGCACCAGCAGGATCAGCACACCCACAAAGGTCCAGACGCTGCGGCTGAAGACCAGACTCAAAAGACGTGTCATTGCCCGGCCTCCTTGCTCAAGGGCACAATCGTGATCTCCACCCGACGGTTCTGTGCCCGACCTTGAGCAGTGCCGTTATCAGCCACTGGCGCGGCATCGGCCCGACCTTGGGCGCGTACACGTTCCGGTTGACTCAAGCGCTCCTGCAAGACGGCTTTAACCGAATCGGCACGTGCCTGCGAGAGATGGAAATTGGAAGGAAAGCGCACACTGCGTATGGGGACGTTATCGGTATAGCCATCCACCAGTACCAAGCCCGGTGCAGCTTCAACGGCATCCGCAATACGAGCAATGACAGGGAGTAGCGGCGCACGGACCTGGTCGGCTCCTGAGTCGAACAGACCGTCGCCTCGCAAGATAATGACGCTGCGATCGGCCTGATCTCGCACGGTCAGCAGACCCTCGGCCACTTCGGGGGCCAACAGCTCTGCCAAGGCCAAGGGTGCCTGCGGTGCGACGCCACTGGACGGCGGCTGGCCCTGTGTCTGCAAGGCCGGCAGGCGCAAAGCCACGATGTCCTCGAAAGCCCGATCAGACTGCCGGTTCAGCAACAGACTGGCACCCAGATACATCAACAAGCACAGCAGCAAGGCCACGCACACAGCCACCCAGATAGGCACAGGCAAAGGCTTGCCGACTTTCTGCGCCGGATTGTCGCGCCAGTGCGGGGACAGAGCGGCGGGCACCGTCTGCCCATACTGGCGCAAGCTCATGTACAGACGTTGACGCACAGTTTCCAGCTGGCTGGCACCCTGCTCATGCACGCGATAGCGGCCTTGAAACCCCAAAGCCAGGCAGAAATACATCAGCTCCAGCAACTGCAAATGCGCCGCCGGACTTTGCATCAATTTATCCAGAAGCTGAAAGAACTTCTCCCCGCCCCAGGTCTCGTTGTGAAAGGTGACCAGCAAAGTGTGCGAGGACCAGACTCCAGCCTGCCCCCAAGGGGTGAGCGCAGCCGCCTCATCCAAGGTCGTACACAAGCAGTAGCGCGCCGCCAAAATGGTTTCATTGGCCACGGGCACGGCCTGGGCGCGCAATTCAAATTGACGGATTTCAGCCACCAGCTTGGCACGCAGACCCGCCGGGTCTGCATGTCGGGCACTGCGGCGTATATCGGACACCATCACCAGCAAAGGGTTGGCGGCCTCCAGCAAGGGATTGGCCCCTTGCGCAACAAAACGCGGCGCATCCGCCCGCGATCGGCGCTCGTCCGGGACCGGGCCGTTATTCCAGGAAACTGTCTCGTTCATAGCCATGCTCCGGGTCAGCGGCGTATTGCCCAAAACTCAAGTTGCAGGCCGGGAAAGTCTCCGGCCAAATGCAGGGCCAATGCACCGTTCTGCTCCAGCTGACGCCACAGCTCGCCGCCTTTTTCCAGCTCGAAGTAGGTGAAGCCGGCGTGATACGGCAAGGCGCGTGGCGCGACAGACAAGGGCTGCAAACCGATACCCGGCAATTGCAGATGAACCAGATCGCGGATGCGCTCTACCGGCCCCAATTTCACCTGTGCCGCAAAATGCTGCCGCACGGTTTGGGCGGGCAAATCGGCCTGTACGGCCAGCACAAAACCCGCCTGACGCAAGAGTGCGCGGTCCGCAATCTGGGCCAGCCGTACACCCTGCCCCTTGTCCTCCAAAGCAATCGACACGGCCTGCTGTTCCAGGACCACAGACAAGGCGCGGCGCAACTCCAGCACCAGCGGCAAAAAGGACTGGGCCAGATCGTCATGCTGATAGGAGGGCCAGACCAGCGGCTGACGTCCGTCCTGGGTGTAGGTGGCCAAGGCGCCATGCAGCTCCATCCAGGTCTGATACAGCTCGCCAGGATGTACGTGTACGCGCTGCTCCATGGCCCACAAGGCAGCCCGGTAGCGATTGACCAGCTCCAGCATCATGAAGTCGGCCACATCACCCTGCCCGCGCCCTCCCGGCCCCAGGCGTTCTGCCAAAGCTTGTGCACGGGCCTGCAATAAAGCCTGCACATCCGCGCTTAAAACACTGAGGCGTGCATGAGCCTGAATGGACAGGATGGGGGGAATGAAATCCGGGTCCAACACCAGCGAGCGGTCAGGCCTGCGCTCCAGAATGCGAGCCACGGGCATGGCAATGCTGTCTTCATACACCTCGGATTCGGGCAGCAAAACTGGCTGCAAACGCCCTAGTTGCGACAGGCAAGGTTCAGGCGACAAACCACTGCTGTCATACAAATCCTGTTCGCTGACCACATAGCGCGAACGACGCGAGCTGTGCCCCTCAAACTGAATCTCTGCCCGACCAGCCTGACGACGGGGCAGCACCAGCATCAGGCGCTCGGGACGCACCACTTCGGGGGCTGTCCAGGACACAACCTGCATCGCACCCGGCCGACAATCAAAGGGCGTGCCATCCGGCAGCAGGCCACACGCTTCGCGCAAGGCGACACTGCCCATGCTCAGGGCCTGCTCGTCCAGACTCAAGGTTTCAAAGCCCCAGCAAAATGGCTGCGCAGCCCGCCGTCCGGCGTGGGCATAGTGCTCCAGATAGCGCTCCATCTGCTGAAAATGCTGGGGTCGTAAAAACAGCCCTTCGGTCCAAATGACTTTATCCATTGAGATAATCCGTTCTACGCCCTTTCAATCAACAACATGAATGGCGTTTTTGCGTAATTGCAGGCTGACCTGGACGGCATCCGGGGCCGACTGCCAGAACTTGTAGATATTGGTGGTGCGCGACTCGGGCAGCGGCAACAGAACGCGCCACACGCTGGCATCCAGCTCGCGATACCCCACGACCACGCCCACAGCGGTGGCCTGCAAATCGCCTGGCCGCTTGAAGGTATGGGCTTGGCCGGGGCGCAGCACGATCTGCTCCACATTGAGCAGATCCGCCTGCAAGGCTTGTTGCGGGTCGGACTGCAGGGCAAAGAAGTCCCTGGATTCAAAGGTGCTGCCCGAGCGCAGCTCGAACACAAACACCTGTACCGGGGAAGGCCGACCCGTGGCATCCGGGTTGAGCTGTTCATCAGCAGTCAGAACAATCTCGTAGGGCACGGCCATGCGACTGGAGGTGGACGCGCATGAGGCCAGCAAACCCAGCATCAGCAGCGAACACACACGAAGCAATCGGCAAGCGGTCACGATGTCTCCTTGAATGGCAATGCGCCCCATCTAAAAGCATGAATGCGACAACTTTGTTAAGGACACGGGGTGTTTCGGTGCTTACCCTTGCGCAACAACTCTTACAAAACCCTCCGCGTCATGTCATGTGGCTGTCTTTTTCCTTTCCTAGTCTTGAGGGCAAGTACAACTTTTCTTTTTCCTGCCATGTATTTACCTGCCCGCCTGATCATTCCGGCCCTGGCCGTTTTACTGACAGCCTGCGCCCAAACCCAGAACAAGCCGGTGGCTGTTTTCAGCCCGGCTGCCGAAGCTGAACTGGAGCAAATACGCTCTGCCTTCAATGAAGGCGACTACAGCACCGTGATCCGGCAAGTGGGCCGCTCCAGCACCCTGCCCGCTGCCGCGCCCAATCAATACAGCGAAGCCTTGAAACTGCAGGCCTTCAGCTTTTGCGTGCGCGAATACACCTTCTTGTGTGAGGAGCGTTTCAAGCAGGCACGGGCGGTAGACCCTGGCTTTACCCTGGCCCAGGCCGAGCGCGGTCACCCCACCTGGGGGCCGGTTTATGAAAAAGTGGCAGGAGCACAGCCATGAGCACCGCTGTAGATTGGCGCTTGCAAGCAGAGTCCGGCGGAGCCCCACGCCCTGTTCCTGAACCCGGTCTGGTCTGCGGTTCCTGGACTCAGGCTGATCTGGTTTTGCCCGATAACAATCAGACGCCGCCCGTGCTGTCTTACCTGCGTCGTCAGCAAGATGTGCTGACAATTCAACGAGCTAGCGCAGACGGTCAAGTTGCCGTGAATGGCATCGAGTTGGCACTGGCACAGGTCAAGACTTTGCAGAACGGAGATCGTCTGACTTTGGGGGAAATGCACTACCGGGTGGAATCGGGAGTCAGCCCTGTCACACAGGATGAAACGCCTTTGGCAACTGCGCCGGCAGCCGATCCTTTTGCGGATCTGCATGTTCCCGGCATGGTCCCGGTGGGTGGTCCCATGCCTGATCCTTCGGACAAGCATCCCTTTGATACAACAGCTAAACCGGCCAGCTCGCCCAGCACCGACAGCACCATTCCGGCAGCCAGTTGGCAGCCCGACTTGGGGCGCGCACCGGAGTGGGTCAGCACCTTGTCCGACAAGGAAAACGAGTTCGATCTTTTGCAGGGAATGCGTCAGGCCTAGGCCTTAGCTGCGCGGATCTTGCCAATCTGGGCGGCTGTCCAGAAACAGGCACAGATCCGCTCTGTCCTGCGTGCCGGGCTGGCCCAGCCAGGTTTCCTGACCCAAACCCAAGCCTGTCCCCAAGCCCAGATCAGGCTGCTCGTTGGCTTGCAGCACCAGTTGCAACTGAACCGACCACTCCAGCCCCAGATACAGCGCCAGGCAATAGCGCAATTGCCGCCAGGCCGGACGACCCGGCAAGAAGCGCCCATAGTCCTGCCGACTCAAGGGGCCAATCCGTATCCGTATGGTTTGCTGCACGTCCAGAATACGTGCACCCAGCACAGTGCTTTTCCCAAGCCCCGAACAGCTGCGGCCCAGACAGACCTGGGTTTGATCATCCAGCGGCACCCACACTGGCACGTTCTGCTGAATATTCACGGGCAATTGAAAATAGCTGGCCAGAAGCGCTTGCAAGGCCGGTGCACTGCGGGTTTGAGACGCCAGCGCCGGTGCCTGGAAATGCACGGCATGGTCGCTCATGGGAGCCGATTCGCTCTGTCTCCCCACGCCGGCCAGACTGGCCAGCCAGCGCGTAAAACCGTCCTGATCATGCTCCAGATCACAGACCGCCTGCGCTTGTGCCCAGGCTCTGAAAAACAACAAAAACAGACGGTGATGAAACTGGTCCAGAAAGGCTACGCCAGCACGGTCTCCAAAGTTGCGGCTACGTTGGAAAAAGTACTCAGTCATGTGCAGGGGCAAAGGGCCATTCGGCCCCCACAAGCCAAAGCCCTGCACATCCAGATGCAGCTGTTCATCCTCCCAACGAGCGGTTTGCACGCTGGAGGCGGCAAAAGCCAAACTAGGCGGCTGGCCTACCCGCACTTCTTCCTGACGAGGCGTAGGCGCGGTTCCCAAACGGGGCTGACCTTGGGCGGCCTGCAAGGCATCAATGGCCCGCAAGACCCGGAACAAATCATGACCAAAAGGCCATTGCTGAATAATCCGGCCCAGTTCTTCCAAAGAAGCTTGTGGCTTTAACTGCTCCTGCTCGGCCCGGTTCACAGCACTGCCCGCGTACCTGCTTGCGGTCCCCAGGCACCTAGCTCCACCCCTGTCTCGGAAAGAAACTGGGTAGACACAAAACTGTTCAGGCTGACATGGCGAGCCAGATAACGACTGAGCACGGCAGCCAGCACAAAAGGGCGACCGCCGGGGAAACCGCTTTGGTCCAGCGTGACCTCAAAATGCACGCCACGCGCCATCACCAAGGGGCCTGGCCCCGGCATGGCCCGCTGCACAGGCCGCGCCTGCACGGACGCAATGGACGCCAATTGACGCAAGGCACCGGCATCAGAGCTGTCCACATGCGGAGCCAACAAGGTACGCCAGCGACCGGCGGCCTGCGTAGGGTCTGACTGGGCCACCCCCAGTTGGGCCAGACTCATCTGCGAGATCAAATCCCAGGCCTGACGACCACCTGTTGATGCCGCTCGCGGACGGGTCAAAGCCCCCAATAAACTGACGCCGGCTACAGGCGCCGAGACTTGCAGGCTGAAGTCAGACTCGGGCGAGCGCGGCAGCAACAAGGGCAAATCCCGGTTGCTGCACCAGGCGGTGACACTAATCTGATTCATGCCGAAAAACTCGGACTGCTCATGCTGATTCACCAATGATAAATACACTTCGCTACCGCCGTAACTGCTGCGGCCACCCCAGCGCTTCTGAGTGTCAGATACCACGCGTGGTTCGCGGCGCAAGGTGTAGTAACTGCCATAGCGCCCTGCATCCTGGGCCGTGCTGGCATACAAGGGACGAAACAGCACATCATCGGAGCCCTGCCGGCTGTGCCCTTGCACCTGCTCCATCAAGCAGACTTCGAAATCCATGGGGCGCGTTCGGTCCATGACCACATGATGATCTGTTGCCTGTGGGCGCAAGGCCATACGTTCACTGCGACGACGAAACAGATTCACGACAGGCGTGCAATACAAACGCACATGGCCGGGGCCTACGCGTGCCGCCAGATCCGGCCAAACCTGTTTAAGCACAATGTGCAGGCTCCAGCGGCGGCTTTTCCGCTCCTGCGCGCGCCCTCTGGCAATAGCGGCTTGCAAACCACGCAGTCGCACAAAGGCAAAGCGCCCCGGCAAGGCGAAATATTCCCGCAGCAATCGATGACCGGAGAACTCGTGGGACACCATGGGCAAGATGGCTTGATCATCTTCCAGGCCATCGTGCGTCAGACAATCAGACGTAGCCAGAAACTGTGGGGCTCCATCTTCCATTTGGATGAACACCCCCAGCGCTTGCCGCAGCAAGGCATCCAGCAACAAGCTGCTGTCAGATTCCGGGCCGTCCAGATGCAGGCTAAGCTCATCCAGGGCCAATTCTTCCAGTGTCAAACCGCCCTGTACCGTGAAGTCCAGTTTCAAAGCTGAACGGGCTTGTGCGGCCTGTCGGCTGCCCAATGCTGCCAAGGGCAGATCAGCCGCCACATCCCCCAAACGGACTTGCGACAAGCTCATAGGCCACAAATCCACCGCATGGCAGGTAGAAAATTCGCAGGCAGTTTGTTCACCCGCCGGAATACGGGAGCGCAAGGCTGTATGGCGCGGGAGGGTAAAGCCTTTGGCCAGAGCACCTTCGCTCATGCTGGGCCGAAACTGCACCAGCCCCATGCTGGGGGTGGGCATCAACCAGGAAGGTTGAATCACATCCAGCAATTGCTGGCTGAGCCGGGGAAATTCCGCGTCCATCTTCATCTGAATACGAGCCGTCAGAAAGCTGAAGCCTTCCAGCAAACGCTCGACATACGGGTCAGCCACCGCCGTATCGTGCACGCCCAGACGGGCTGCCACTTTGGGGTAGGCTTGCGCGAATTCGGCACCCAGCTCGCGCAGGTAAGCCAGTTCGCGGTTGTAGTAATGCAGCAGCTCCGGATTCATCCCGACGCGTAACTCTCTTCAAGGTCCAGTTGCCCGCTTTCCAGATCAATACTGGTACGTAGCAAGAATTCCTGCGGATACGGCTCGCACCAGACATGGCCCTGAATGCGCAGGCTCAAGACGTTATGCAAATCGCGCTGAGCGCTGTGATCCAGACAATGCACCTGCAAGGTATCGGGCAGGATGCGCGGCTCGAAATACAAGATCGCGGTACGTAGTGCTTCTTCCACATCCAGCCATTCCACTTCGCTCATGGTCTTGCCCGCCAGCGGGCTCATGCCATAGTTCAGGCAGGAGCGACGCACATGGGCCAAGGCCTGCATCAAGGGGGTGGCCCCCTGATTGGGCGTGTTGAGCAAATGGCCCAGATCGCGCAGTACCGCCTGACGCATCTGGTACTGACTCATAGGCTGGGGTGGTTCCCAGGTCTGATCGGGCCGCTCGTCGGTCAACCTGTCCAGCAGACAAGGTTGCAAGCGATCCGCCTGACCGCGCATCAGCGCGGCCCCGCGGCGTCCCGGTAAGCGAAAGCGGTCCATAGCGGCCCTGCCTGAAAACCCAAGCCCGATCAGGCTTCTTTGTTTTGCTTGATATCCCAGGCCACCAGCGTTTCAGCACCTTTGCTGCCACGGTCGGACTGTTCCCAGTACTGCTGTTTGACGCGTGCGGCCTGGAAGGAGTAATTGACCATTACGCTTTCCACATCGCGCTCGGCATTGAGCTGAACCGAAGTCACCAGCACTTCTTCCAGGGTGATTTTGGAGTATTCCACCTGCTCGCCACCGGCCTTGCACACCGACAGTTCCACCTTGCCCAGGTGCTTGCCGCTGGCGCAATGCTTCATCACCGCAGGGGCGGCCTTGTCGATGCGAGCGACCACATGCAGGTCGTTGAAATTGGCCTTGCCCTGGCCACCACCGCCTCCCGAGCTCATGCTGCCAGGTTGCGAAGCGCCCCATGAAAAGGACTGGATATCGGTCCAATCCTTGTGGTTGGAATCTTTGGACTCGCCATTGGCGCCTTCAATCTTCATGAACATATCAACAGACACGCTTTTCTCCTTGGAGGTCGAATAAGGCCATCAAAAGGCCAGGGTGGGAATCAGTTCTGCTCGCCTTTCAGTGACGGCAAGCGGGACACCAGGCGCAGAGAAACCGTCAGGCCTTCCAGCTGGTAATGCGGGCGCAAGAAGAACTTGGCGGCGTAATAACCGGGGTTGTCCGGCACTTCCTGTACCGAGACTTCGGCGGCGGCCAGCGGCTTGCGCGCCTTGGTTTCCTGCGAGGAATTGGTCGGGTCGCCGTCCACGTAATTCATGATCCAGCTGTTCAGCCAACGCTCCATATCGTCGCGTTCGCGAAAGGAACCAATCTTGTCGCGCACAATGCATTTCAGGTAATGCGCAAAACGGCAGCAGGCAAACAGATAGGGCAGACGCGCGGCCAGACGGGCATTGGCGGTAGCGTCTGCGTCGTAATACTCCTGGGGCTTCTGCAAGGACTGAGCACCGATAAAGGCCGCAAAATCCGAGTTCTTGCGGTGGACCAAAGGCATGAATCCGTTCTTGGCCAGCTCGGCCTCGCGGCGGTCGCTGATGGCGATTTCCGTAGGGCATTTAATATCCACACCGCCATCGTCCGTGGGGAAAGTATGGCAAGGCAGGTTCTCAACCGCACCGCCCGACTCCACACCACGGATCGCCGTGCACCAGCCAAAATGCTTGAAGGATCGGTTGATGTTGACCGCCATGGCATAGGCCGAGTTGGCCCAGGTGTAGCGGTCGTGGCTGGCTCCGTCGGTGTCTTCCTCGAAGTCGAACTCATCAACGGGGTTGGTACGTGCGCCGTAGGGCAAACGTGCCAGAAAACGCGGCATGGCCAGGCCCAGATAGCGGGCATCATCCGACTCGCGCAGGCTTTGCCAGGCGGCGTACTCGGTATTGGAGAAAATCTTGGTCAGATCACGCGGATTGGCCAGCTCCTGCCAGGATTCCATCTGCATCACGGACGGCGCTGCACCCGCGATAAAGGGGCTATGCGCAGCGGCGCCGATGCGCGCCAGCTCACCCAGCATTTCCACATCCGGTGGACTGTGGTCGAAGTGATAATCTCCCACCAGGCAACCAAAAGGCTCGCCACCAAACTGGCCGTATTCCTGTTCGTAGACTTTCTTGAACAAGGGGCTTTGATCCCAGGCCACGCCTTTGTAGCGCTTCAGGTTACGTGCCAGTTCTTTCTTGGTGGCAGGCATCACACGGATACGCAGCAGTTCGTCCGTCTCCGTATTGCTGACCAGATGGTGCAAGCCGCGCCAGGCCCCTTCCAGGCGCTGAAATTCGGGGTGATGCAGAATGTGATTGATCTGCTCGGTCATCTTCTGATCGATCTGGGCAATCACCGCCTGAATGGTTTGATAGGCGTCGTCGCTCAAGGTCACGGACTGGTCCAAAGCCTGCTCGGCCAGCGTGGTGACGGCGAACTCAACCGCCTGCTGAGCCTGCTCGGTTTTGGGGCGAAACTCCTGCTGCAACAGGCTGGACAGTTCGTCCAGCTGGGCCGTGTCGCGGGTGGCGGTCAATGTCTGGGTGGAAGTCATGGGGTAGGCTCCTTATGCTTTGGGCTCGTTGTCCTGATCGGGCTGGGACTCGTCCATCGTCAGGGCCTGGGGCGGGCGGCCAGCCAGGGCACGCAAGAGTTCGGGCTGCTGGAGCAGACGGGACAGCAGTTCCTCCGCCCCGCTCTTGCCGTCCATATAGGTCAGCAAATTCGCCAGTTGAGTCCGGGCTTCCAGCAAGCGGGCCAAAGGTTCGATCTGACGGGCCAGTTCAGCCGGGGAGAAGCTGTCCATGGAGTCAAAAGATACTTCCACTCCCAGCACGCCATCGCCCTTCAGGCTGTTGGGAACCTGCATGTTCAGCTTGGGTGCGATGGACTTCATGCGGTCATCGAAGTTGTCCACGTCGATTTCCATAAACTTGCGCTCGCCCAGCTCCGGCTGGCTCTCCGTGTTGTGTCCGGCCAGATCAGCCAGCACACCCATCACGAAAGGCAGTTGCACACGATGCTCGGCGCCGTACAGTTCAACGTCGTACTCAATTTGCACACGCGGAGCCCGATTGCGCCCAAGGAATTTCTGGCCGCTGCCAGAATTGGATTTCACAGACATCAGGTCTTCTCCAGTTGATTTATGGAATTAAGAAGCGGCAGAGGCCGCTTCGGATCGAGGCATGAAAACCTGGATCTGATCCCAGGCGCCGGGTGCCAGGTCACGAATCAGCTCGTGAAAACCCATGGGCACCAGTTGCTGGGCACGACGCAGCAGCAAAGGGGCGGGATGGCTGGGTTCGTGCTGCTCGAAATACGCCACCAGCTTGTCCAGCAACAGCACCACCTCTTCGCGGGATGAAACATGCAGGTTTTGCCAGCTCGCCAAGCCCATCACCGGAGCGACCTGATGAGCAGGTTGCGGCGGCACAGGAATAGTGGGGTGGCTTGCCTGCACTGGCTCGGGAGCGGCAGGAGCAGAGAGTGAGGTTGCCGCGTCCAGCACTGCGCAGGCGGCTTCCACGGTGTCCCAGGCCCCATCCAGACGCACGGACCATTCGGCATCCAGATGGTGATGCACCAAAGCCTCCAGCTCCTGGCGGAACTGGCGCAAACGGCTCAAGGCCACTGTCTGACTTTGGCCCGCCGCAAAGGCACGGCGCAGTTCTTCTACCAGTCGATCCCGACCGGGCAGGCCAGTATCTTTCTGACTGCCATCCAGCACGTGGCCGACTTCACGTAAATTCAGCTGACGATGCCCCAGGCTGACTACGGGGGCTTCACGCATCAGGCGGCCCAGACCATCAATGGCCGACAGCCCGGCCAACGCATTGACGCGCGGTAATGGGTCCAGCTCGTCGTCTTCATGCAGACGCGGGTGGACGTGCTCCCAGCCTTGTTGCAAGGCACTTAACAGCCAGTCGCACACCTCCACCAAGGCGGGCAATCCACCTGTCTGCAATCGCGCCTGAGCCAGCACCACCAGCAAGCGAATATCCGCCGAGCGATCCAGCAAGTCCTGCACCAGGCGGACGATGCGCGTCCAGTCCGGAACCTGGGCCGGAATGATGGTTTGGCCAAACTGCTGCTCGCCTTGCACTTGCAGAGCCTGCATCAAGGCCAGAAAGTCGGCTTCATATTCCAGGTTCTCGCCGTAGTGGGCATTTTCGGGAGCCAAAATCCAGGCTGGCTGCCACTGCTCCTGTATTCCTTCGACCATAGCTGTCGTCTCGGATAACTGATCACGGACCCAGTCTAGGAAGCGAAGGTGACACCTTTTTGACGAAAATTTTTCCTTACTTATTTTGCAAAATGGATGTATTTACGCTCTTTTTGAAGCAAATAATGCAAAAGCGCCGCCCACAGGCAGCGCTTTTCAAAAGAAGAAAATAGATCGGTCAGAGGCTAGTCGTCCAGGCCCTGCTCCTGTCGCCAGTGCTGGTAGCGTCGCTCCAGAACCGGCCGCAAGGTTTCGTAGCTGTCCCAATCGTCAGGCACGTGATAAATGGAAGGCAGAACCTCGTCGTCCAGCGTATCCACGTAATCATCCAGATACAGCTCGTCGTAATAAAAATCGCTGAAGGCCTTGCCCAGCTCGGACATATCTTCGCTGACCAGCACATCGTCGCAACACTCTTGCAGCAATTGTGAACCTTTGAGCATGTGATCACGGCACTGGCGAACCTCGTTGGGGTAGCGATCCATGAACGCATTGGCCAGCAGACCTTTTTCCACCAGCCAGGCCAGATACATGCCTATGTGTGTACGACCGCCTTGCGGGCCCAGGTCAGAGGGGTAGTCCCCGCCTACATGCCAGTCCACAGCGTCATATTTAACGGGATCAGTGTGCGTTTTCAATGTCGAACCTCCGTAGGTATGCGTATGTTCTTGGGGAGTGGCTGCTTGGGTGCATTCTTGCCAATCAACTCTGCACCCTTGTTCTCCATCGCCTTGTCCTTGGCCTTCTGGGTTGCGGAGCGGCGCGCTCCCCCGCTCTTGACTTCGACCGCCCGGATTTTGCCCGTGTTCTTGTCCTTGATCAGTATATCGATCACACGGCGGGTCAATGGGGTTTTTGCAGACACCTGCGTGCCCATGACCTCGTGGCCTTCCTGCTTCAGCTCGGCCTCAACCTCACGCTCGCGCTGTGCACCCCGACGCCGGTTGCGTTTCAGCTGTGCCCGCTTGGCTTCGCGTGCCGCTGCCTTGCGTGCCGCATCCGGCCCACTGCCCGACACACCCTTGCCGCCTTTACCGGCGCCGCCCCCGGCACCACCGCCACCTAGCAACAGCACTTTGAACTGGCTGGGCACTACCCGCATGCCCACCGTATTCACCGTGTTCTGCATGCTCAAACTAGTCAGACGGGTCGCCGGGATTCCCTTCCACAGCACATTAGGCACACAGGTAATGGAGCGCGAACGCGACATCACGGTTTGCGAGATCAAGCCCAAAGCCACACCCGGATTGTCACCATTACTGAAGGGTATCGTTGTGAGCAAGTTATGGGCAGGCCCACCCTGCAACAGGATGTTCCAGGCATTGGGAATACCCATCAGGCCCGTCGCAAAATTCGGGTAAGGGATCGGCAACAGAGCCGGTGGTGTCTTGCAGATATCGGGAAAGGCAATGTCCATGCCGCCCCGCTGGCAATTGGCAAACATCAGGGCTCCTTATTCAAGATTCATGTGGCGCGCCGTCCAGCTTTCAGACTCGTGCAAAGCTGGGTCGTTGGGCAGGCAGCCTGCGGCCTGTTCTTGCCCGGCTTTGTCCAGCAGACAGCGATGAAACTGGGTGCGTTCAAAATGCGCGCCATCCCAACGGGCACGGCGGCAATCTGCATACGAGAAATCCGCATAACGCAGCTGGCTATACTCGAAACGGGCCTGCTCCAGCACCGCTTGCGCGAAGTAGGCTTGCTGTAAAAAGGAAGTCCGAAAATCTGCCTCGGGGGCATGGGCTTGAGCCCACAGGCTTTGGGTCAGATTCGCCTCCCGAATCTGCGTCCCTTGAGCCTGCGTCTGGACAAACAAAGCCTGGCTGGCTTGCACCTTGTTGAGCACAGCCTGATTCAGGGTGGCAGACTTGAAGTTTGTGCCGCACAGACGGGCGTGGCTCAGGTCCGCCTGAGTAAAGTCGGACTCCATCAAGACACTGCCGCTGAAATCCAGCCCGGACAGGTTCATGCCGTGGAAATTGCAGGCTTTGGCCGTCACTCTGTTCCAGCGGCTGCCGGCCAAAATACTGCCACGCCAATCCATGTCGGTGACCACCACGTCCTCCAGCCGGGTCGATTGCAAGGACAAATCCCCTGCGCGGCAGCCCGTCCAGGTACAGCGCTGCAAAAGGGCTTGGTCGAAGTTTCCCGCCTGCAAAACGCATTGCGCCCAATGGGTGTCGCTCCATGCACCACCCTGCCAAATGGCTCCCTTCAAATCACAGTCTTGCCACATGACCTCACTGGCCTGGACATGCTTGCAGGACAGGTCGGTAAGCACGCATTCCATGAAGACACAGCCATCCAGCACACTGGCGTCCAGCACCGCCCCGCTCAAGTCACATTGATGGAAGCGGCTACCCGCCAGATTGACGCCCAAGGCTTGCACACGCGGCAGACGGCAAGAGATGAACACGGCCCCTGAATAATCGCCCGGTGGCAAGTATAGATCACTGAAATCCAGCCCCAGCAAAGGCTCACCTTGCCGAATACGCAAACGCAAAGCATGTGCGTCCATCAGGCTTGTCCCCCGGCCGGGTCGCGACGTGCCGTGCGCAAATACAGATTGCGGCTGCGGGTACGTGCATCCGTTTGCAAACCCATCAAGTCAGCACGGAAGAAGTTCACGGTATCCAGCATCGTGCCCTGAACATTCGCGCCCCCGGCCAGGCTATTGCTCATGTCCACCTTGTTCAAGGTGGCCAGGCTAAAGTCGGTCTCAATCAGAATGCAATCGCTCAGGCGGGCCTGCGTCCACTGCGAACCCTGAAGATTGGCACCGGATAAATCACAGCGAATCAGCTGGGCGTGTTCAAAGCAGGATTGCGACAAATCCAGCCCACGCAAATTGCTTTCTTCCAGGCGGGCACCGCGCCAATTTGACCCTGGCATGGCCAAACCGGACACCACACTTTGACGCCAGGTGCTATCACGGCAGTCGACGACACCGTCCAACAGGCCCAGCAGCCAGGACGAGTCCTCCAGGCTGGAGCCCTTCAAGGACAAACTCCGCAGATCACAATCCAGCCAGGCGCATTGCTGCAACTGGCAATCCAGATAAGACAATTCAGACAAGCGCGAGCGCATCAAATACTGCACACCCTGCAAGTGTGAGGCCTCAAAGGTGCAGCGCAGCAGGTCCACATCCAGCCACTCCTGCTCCTGCAAATGGGACTGCTGAAACAAGACATCCTGCCAACTGGACTCGCGCGGCTGCCATCGGGCTGCCTGTACCTGGCGAAACTGTACGGATTGCAGCACAGCCGCACTGAAATCCACATCGTCCAATTGAGACTGATCGAATTGAATCTGCTCCAGTCGCGCCCGCACAAAAGTGGCTCCAGAGCAGTCTGCTCCTGCAAACGTGCCTTGTTGTAGAACCGCGTCGTTAAAACTGGTGCCGACACAGCGCACCCCGGAGAAATCGAAGTCCTGCAAATGCAGACCGCTCAAATCCAGACCAGATAAATTGCGAGTTCCGGCCAGAATCAACTCCACGCGCCTGCGCAGCCGCTGCTGACGCAGATCGGACGCAGCAGGCGGCACAGGGGCATAGGTTTGCATCGCCCGTCTGGCCTCCTCCATGGGTTTGGACAACAAGCCCGACACAGGGGCTTGATCGCTGGCTGTGGCATCCAGCTCGCACAACATGCGCTGCGTATCACGAACCGTCACACGGGTGCTGGCCTGATCCTGAAAGGGAGATTCACGCTGCAAATCCTGCACTTTCGCCATGCCCTCCTCCATCTGCTGGCGCGCCTCCCATTGCTGGCGATTGGCTTGGCGCACTTCCTGCACCCAATCCGTCCGGTCCACGTCCATGGGCTTGGGAGGCCCGACCTGCGCCAGGGAAAACAACTCGTTCTGCCAAGCCGGGTGTTCGTGTGCCGCGTCCTGCGCCCATCGCTCCAGGCGCATCCGCATGGTCAAGGACAAGGGGTCGTCTGAACTAGTCTGAAAATCATCCAAGGGCGCACAGCAGTCAGCGGGTAGCAAATCCTGGTCGCGCAAGGCAAATAATCCTGCCTGATCGCCTTCGCTACGCAAGCGCAGCACTTGCTCGTAATGGTCCTGACCACGCGGCATCCCCAAAGGCTCCAAGGCGGGCATCAGCAAATTCACATCTTGTGCCTGCGCGTCCTGGACCGGCACGCTTCCTTGATACAGCAAGAGCATGTGGCCCAAGTCAGGGAAGAACCAGACGGTGGTGTGCCGTAGCTCCAGCTTTTGCAGGCCGGGTAGACGACGATCCTGATACCAGCAGATCGCCTCCCACTGCGGCAAGCTGCCGCTCCACTGTGGCCGTTGGGCGTGCAAATGGTGCAGCTCCCAGGAACTGTCTGCGGGCCAATGACTGTGCTCACGCCACCACTGGTCCGGTTCAGCAGCATTGAAAAAATGTGGGTCCAGACTGTCCAGCATCATGCCAGGATCGCCTTGCTGCCAGGCAGGGTCATAACGGCCCGCCAAACGAAAGCGGCGTGGTCGCAAAGGCGATACAGGCCCCAAGCCCGCTGGACGGCCCTGCTGACCAAAACGGTGCAAACGCCCTTCCCAAGGCTCTACCTGTGGCAAGCAAAGCGGCTCGTCAGGACTGGTTATTTCCATCCCCATGCCAGCAGGATTATCAGGATACTGCGGCCCGCCCCAACTACGGCTGCCATCCAAAGGCACGCGGGTAAAAGGCTCTGCCTCGCCCGGTCTGCCTTGCCGCCACTGACGTTGCCCAAATACAGCCAACTGCTTTTCTATCGGGCCAACACGCGCTTGTACAGCCAGTTGAGATACCGGCTCACCACCCGGAGCGCAGGCATGGCCAGACACCAGAAACTCTGCACAAGGTTTGGGCAAGGCCAGATCCAGCACATCATCGTCCTGCATCAGGTCGGATACGCTTTGCCACATGCGTGCATCGGTGCTCAAGACATGCGGGGCATCCATGGAGCACCAGGCCTGTACCGACACGCTTAGCGCGTGTTGCCCGCGCCAGCTCCAAGGGCGTGCCAGAATACCCAAGCGCAAGGGTTTTACGATGCGCATGAAATTTGTCCTTTGGGAAAGCACGAGCAGGACTGGCTTGGAGCAAGGGTCCTGCCTGACTGCACCGGACCAGCGTGTGGGTCATCCCCGATCAACTGCAAAACCAGCGCCACCATCAATCAATCCCCATAGGAGTTGGCGGCGGGTTTCAGCTGCAAGGTCACCTGTTCGCGGTTCAGAGCGCACAGCTGAGCATTGGCCGGATCGCACAGTACGCTGACCCAATTACCCGCCTTGAATCGCTTGTTCAGTTCGGGCTGTACAAGCACATCCACATGGGTTTTCTGGCCATCCACGTCCAGGCCCAGACGCACCAGCGGATAAGCGGATTTGAAGACTTCTGGCAGCAGTTCATCCTGAGAGACGATCATTGCCTGTTGGGGGACGACTTCGGCACGATGCAGACGCTGATACAAGAGCTCTTCAGGACGGGCACGCCAGTAACGAATAAAGCCTCTGTATCCGGCCACAAAACCGCCCACTGCGATCAGCATGGGCAAGATGACCAGATAAGGCAGCCAATCTCGCCATTCCAGGGCAATACCAATCGAAATCATGATGGCCCCCATCAAGGCGCTGAAAGCCATCCACATAATCTGTCCCAACATCGTCGTGGACGTCCTTAAAAAAAGATGTGCAAGCCGGACTTGGCCAAACGCAGCGCCGAACTGCCGACGCGCACTGCCTGCTTGCCCAGGTACACCGCACTGGTCTTGATGGCGGCGTAGGCTTTCTCGTCCTTGAAGGCCGAGTGGTCCATCTTCATGACGGCAGCCTGAAAATTGACCAGATAGCCCTGTGCCCGGATACCCCAGGCATCCAGAGAGGAAATCGTGCCGTTCAGGCGAAAGCCCGTCACCTTCTCGGTATGCGGGATCCACCACTTTTCAATACCCGTGACATTCACCTTCCAACTGGGCGTGGTGATATTCACGCCTGTTGAGGCGGTGATGTCCACGGGCCCGGAAATGCTTTTGGTCAGATTGCCGGTCAGGGTGTCGGTGACATTGCCGGTAGTGGTCAGATCCACATCACCCGTAACGGTTTCTTTGACATCCCCGGTCACGGTGTAGTCCACCGCGCCAGTAATCGTGCGGGCGTAGTCACCGGTTTGGGTGGAGTCGCGGGTGCCGGTAATTAAATCCGTGACCTCGCCGGTGACGGTATGGGTGACATCACCCGTGATGGTTCGGGTCAGATCGCCCGTCAGCGTATCGGTGACATTGCCCGTCACGGTGCGCGTCACATCGCCGGTGTGGGTTCGGGTCTGCTCACCTTCTATGGTTTCAACCAGGTCCCCGATGACTGTTCGTACGACCCCGCTATTGAAGGTCTCGGTTTCCAGATCCTGCACCGTTGTCGTGCGGGTTGCCATGACGCTCAAGGTATCGTGGCCTGTGACCACAGTAGTCCGGTTACCGTCGACGGTATGGGTTTCGTCACCCTCGACTTCCGTATCCAGATTGCGCTCAGCATGCAGCCAGATACGCTCCTGCCCGGCTCTGTCCTCGAACATGAAGGCGTTGGCATTGCTCGGATCGCCGTCCTTGGAGCGGCTTAAAAAACCGCTTTGTGTGGCATTGTCCGGCAAGTTCCAGGGCGGCATATTACTGGCGTTATACACGCGGCCAACGGCAATGGGCCGGTCCGGGTCGCCCCCCAGAAAGTCCACAATCACTTCGTCGCCCACTCGGGGCAGCTGAATGCCACCAAAGCCGCCACCTGCCCACGGGCTGGAAACGCGCAGCCAGCAGGAGCTGTTTTCATTAGCCTGCCCGTAACGATCCCACAGGAACTGAACCTTGATACGGCCATATTGATCGGTCCACAGCTGCTCGCCGCTCTTGCCCACCACCTTGGCGGTTTGCGGGCCGTAGGTACGCGGAATAGGTGTGCGTCGCAAAGGGCGATAGGGCTGGCTGGACGGGATCACCAGAAAATCAATGAAGTAATGGCTGGCCATGCCGCTCTCGCCGGTATGGCCTACATCCAGAAAGTCGTAATCGACCTGGGTCACCAGATAGTCTCGGTTGTCCTCGGGACGTGGATGATTGCGCACGGACAGCAAATAGCCCGGCGCGACACCGCGTGCATTGGTCTGGGCCTGTGCCTGACTGCGTACCGCCTGCAAGGCTTCCAGCCGCAAGCGGGAGTAATGCTCGCCGTGTTGAGGCTCGGTATAACCACCGGCCCATTCGTAGACTTCCAGATCACCCAAGGCGTGTTCAGCCGGGTTGCTGCGTGTAGCGTCCAGGCTGGCTCCCGGCTTGCAATAGTCGTAGTCAGCTGTCGCATAGCGACCCGGAGTGACTTGCTCATACGGGTGCCAGGCGTGAATGTGCTCGACATCAGGATGCGCCACCCGGTCGGGGGAAACAAAGGGCAGCTCAGACAACCAGGGTGCAGCCGCGTGTTGACCGGCATCGTCAGCCATCACCAGGGTATGGGCACCATTGCGATGCTCGAACCAGTAGTAAATCCCCTCGCGCTCCATCAAGCGGCTAACGAACTGAAAATCGCTTTCCTGATACTGGACGCAATAGGTTTGGCGCGGGTAGTCCTGCGTCAGGCGCGACTCCCAGGCAAAGGGGTAGCGGCCCAGCACATCCTGCAAGACCTCGGGCACGGTCTTTTCCTGAAAGATCCGGCTGTCCATGTTCTGGCTCAAGAACCAGAGCCAGGGGCGCAAGGTGGCCCTGTAGGTGTAGAAGCGGTCGCTGCGGCCAGTTTTACCCATCAAGCGAAACGCACTGATGCGGCCATCCAGAAAACGTGGCACCGCAAAAGGTGTTTTGATTTCCAGGCTCAGGGACTCGCCCAGCAAGCTGCGCAAATCCAGCAAGGGAGTATTGCAGACCACGTCCACTTGCAATTCAAAGGGCTGTGACAAGGCTTCTCGACCCTGCAGAGCCTGGAACAGCAAGACTTCCGGCCCCAACGGGCTATGCACTTGTACAAGACGTTCTGTCAGCATGCTTACCCCATATGGATTTGGTCAGCGTCGACTTTGACCAGCTCGCGAGCGGTCATCAAGGTATGGCGGGCATGCAAACGCATTTGATGCTGGGCCTGCACATCCATGCGGCCCCCACGCCAACGCTCCTCTTTTTCAGTCAGACGAAATACGTGATTGCACACTTGGGACAAGCGATCCGCCACGGTTTCCTGAACCCGCGACAAGATCCGCAATGTGCCCGCCGTCAGGCTCATTTCCCGGCCGGATTGGCGCAAATGGCCGCCTGCCTGCAAAGTCAGGTCTGCCTCGGACTGAATATGCACGCCACCCTGTGCAGCCTGCACATGCAAGCCTTGCTCAGCAATCAGATGCAAAGCCCCGCCCTGGGGCCGCTCCAGCACGGCGAACACATAGGCCTGCTCGCCATCGGCACCGCCTACCCAGACCTTGTCGCCCACTTGCGGCTGCACCAGGCAACTGACGGCCTGCGGCACAATCCAGCAGCGCTCGCCGCAGTCGACCTCAAGCTGTCCCGACTCCAGACGGGCCTTGACCTGTCCTTGCCAGAACAAGGGGGGAACGTGCAGGCTGGACACCATGCGCGAGGGCAATCCCATACATCCTCCGTGTGAGCTGTTCAACACAATGAAAAGGACTATGGCGCGAGCCCATGTCTACTCTATGACAACAACAAAACTTTACTTTTTTGACATTTAGCGGGTTTTAACCAAATTTGCTTACACGTATTGCGCTATTACCCACCGATACAAGGGAGAGCCAATAAAAAAGCCGCCCGAAGGCGGCTTTGTCCAGCAACGATAGAAACAGCAGCAGATCGGAAATTATGTGCGCTCGAAAATCCCGGCAGCGCCCATGCCTGTACCGATACACATGGTCAGCATGCCGTATTTCAGCTGACGACGCTGCAAGGCATGAACCACAGTGGCGGCACGCATGGCACCGGTTGCACCCAACGGGTGACCCATGGCAATAGCGCCACCCAGCGGGTTGACGCGCTCGGGGTCCAGGCCCAGATCACGGATCACCGCCAGAGATTGAGCAGCAAAGGCTTCGTTCAGCTCGATCCAGTCCATCTGATCTTGCTTCAGACCGGCCAAGGCCAGCGCATGAGGCACGGCTTCTTTAGGACCGATACCCATGATCTGCGGAGGCACGCCACGAACCGAGAAGGTCACAAAACGGGCCAGCGGCGTCAGATTGTGCTCGCGCAAGGCACGCTCGGAAACAACCAGCAAGGCACCTGCCCCGTCCGACGTCTGCGAGCTGTTGCCGGCCGTGACCGAGCCACGCGCAGCAAACACAGGACGCAGCTTGCCCAGCACTTCCAGGCTGGTATCAGGACGTGGACCTTCGTCACGATCAACCACTTGGGTTTTGACGGAGATTTCCTGAGTGCTCAGGTTCGGTTGACGACGTGTCACCGTCACAGGCAGAACTTCGCCCGTGAACTCGCCCGATTCCCAGGCCTTGACGGCTTTCTGGTGCGAAGCCAGGGCAAACGCATCCTGATCTTCACGGGACACTTTCCACTGACGCGCCACTTCTTCAGCGGTCAGCCCCATGCCATAGGCAATACCGTAGTTCTCGTCCGAGGCGAAAATCTCGGGGCTGAACGTGGTGTTCACGCCCATTACCGGCACCTGGCTCATGGACTCCACGCCCGACGCCACGATGATGTCTGCCTGGCCCGTACGGATACGGTCGGCAGCAATCGCAATGGCGCTCAAACCCGAGGCGCAGAAACGGTTGACGGTCATCCCGGCCACGGTGTGCGGCAGGCCTGCCAGCAAGGCAGAAATACGCGCAACGTTAAAACCTTGCGGGCCTTCAGGAAGGGCGCAACCGGCTACCACTTCTTCAATGGCGGCAGGGTCCAGTTTCGGTACATCGGCCAGCATGCCGCGAATGGCTTCCGCCAAGAGCTCGTCAGGGCGGTAGGACGAAAACACACCGCGAGGCGCTTTTCCGATGGGCGTACGCTTGGCAGCGACGATATAAGCTTGTTGTACAGTCATGTCTACTCCTTGATCCGCTCTAGTTACGCACTGGCTTGCCAGTGGTCAACATCCCAGTAATACGTTCCTGGGTCTTGGGGGAATTGAGCAGCTCCAGGAAAGCCTGCCGCTCTTGCGCCATCATCCATGCTTCATCCACCAGCGAGCCTGGATCCACATCGCCCCCGCAGATCACGGTTACGACCTTCTCGGCAATATGGAAGTCATATTCCGAGATGAAACCACCTTCTTTCATGTTCACCAGTTGCGCTTTCAGCGTGGCGATGCCATCGCGGCCGGCAACCGGGAAGCGACGTGGCAATGGAGCACGCCAACCGGCGCTGGCCAGAGCCTGTGCCTGACGAACGGCCACGTAAACCAGTTCCTGACGGTTCATGACGATGGTGTCGGACTCTTTCAGGAAGCCAAGCTGACGGGCATCCAGAGCGGAGCGCGACACCTGAGCACTGGCGATCGCCAGTGCAAAGCGCTTCAGGTAAGCCAGCAGCGGGGCATCAGGTGCACCCATGGCTTGCAGTTCAGCCGAGCGACGAGCCGAGTAAGCCAGACCACCTGCGCCTGGAACCAGACCCACACCCACTTCAACCAGACCAATGTAGGACTCGAAGTGAGCAACGCGGTGCGCGCAATGCACAGCCAGTTCGCAACCGCCACCCAAAGCCAGACCGGCAACCGCAGCCACTACAGGCACCTGGGCGTAACGGATACGCAGAACCATGTCCTGCATGGCGCGCTCTACAGGCTCAACGCCGGCCACGCCTTCTTTCTCGAACACGGGCAAAATGGCTTTCAGGTCAGCGCCTGCGGAGAATGGATCACCATCCTGAGCCACCACCAGAGCCTGGTACGAGGCTTCGGCCAGTTCAATTGCCTTGAACATGCCATTGACCACACCGGGACTCAGCGTGTGCATCTTGGTCTTGAAAGACACGATCAGCACATCTTGTGGGTGCGGTGCGGGCAGCGTCCAGCAGCGTACCGATTCATCCTCGAAAACCGTAGTGGTTTCCAGAGAATCAACCTCGCCCACCAGCAACGGCGTGCCAATGTGACGCAGGTAAACGGGCAGATCGCTACGGCCTTCAAAGCGGCTTTGCGACGGATTCCAGGAACCGGCAGCGGTATGTACGCCTTGCGCTTCCCACACAGGACCACGAGTCGCCCAGTCTGGCAGCGGCTGGCTGCTTAATGTCTTGCCGTCTTGAATATCCTGGTTGATCCACTCGGCCACCTGACGCCATCCGGCAGCCTGCCAGATCTCGAACGGGCCTTGCTTGTGACCAAAACCCCATTTCAAGGCCAGGTCCAGCTGACGGGCGTTGTCGGCAATGTCTTGCAGATGAATGGCGCTGTAGTGGAAGGTGTCGCGCAGCACCGCCCACACGAATTGAGCCTGAGGCTTGTCGGACTCACGCAGCTGGCGCAGGCGCTCAGCCGGGTCACGTACGGCCAAAATGGCGGCGACATCGGGATCGATTTTCTGGTCAGCGGCCACGTAATCGCGCTGCTGAGCGTCAAAACGCTGGATTTCACGGCCCTTCTTGCGGAAGAAACCGGCGCCGGTCTTCTGACCCAAAGCGCCTGCATCAATCAGGCCCTGCACTTCTGGGGGCAGGCCAAAGTGTGCTTTGAAGCTGTCATCGGGCAGTTGATCCTGCATGGTGCGGATCACGTGTGCCAACGTGTCCAGACCAACCACGTCAGCAGTACGGTAAGTACCCGATTTGGCGCGCCCCAGACGAGTGCCCGTCAATTCATCAACCTGCTCGTAAGTCAGGGAGAAACGGCGAGCCTGCTCAAACACGGACAGAATGCCAAAAACACCGATGCGGTTACCGATGAAATTGGGGGTATCTTTGGCACGAACCACGCCTTTGCCCAGCTGCGATACCAGGAAAGTTTCCAGAACATCCAGCAGCTCGGGCTGGGTGTACTTCGTGGGGATCAGCTCCACCAGGCTCATGTAGCGTGGTGGGTTGAAAAAGTGCACGCCGCAAAAACGTGGGCGCAGCGCTTCAGGCAAAACGTCTGCCAGGGAAGTGATGGACAGGCCAGACGTGTTGCTGGCGATGATGGCGTTCGGGTTCAGTGCTGGCCCGATCTTGCGGTACAGGTCCTGTTTCCAGTCCAGACGCTCGGCAATGGCTTCGATCACCAGATCGCAATCGGCCAGACGGTCCAGATTGTCGTCGTAGTTGGCGGGCTCGATCAGGTCTGCCAGGTCTGGCGTACCCAAGGGAGCAGGATTCATTTTGCGCAGATTGGCAATGGCACGGATAGCGATGCCATTTTTTGGCCCCTCGCGGGCGGGCAGATCAAACAGAACTACTGGTATGCCTGCGTTCACGCAATGGGCGGCAATTTGCGCGCCCATGACGCCGGCGCCGCACACGGCGACCCGACGCAAGGTACGGGCACTGCCCGTCACTGCACTGGCTGAACTAGATGTCATAGGTTTGTCTCCAGGAAACTGAAACCCCACGCAGCATAAGGTCCCAAACGGACGCTCTACGATGCGAGGCAATCGAATAATCGTACACGCACAACCGGTTTTAAGACCATAAAGTCTTTTTTATTTTCAATCAAAGATGGGCATAGATCAAATCCATCTTCATGAAACTGTCCATGTTTGGATCCGGATCGGCCTGTTCAGCCGCTCCAACAAGCAATCATAAATTCAAACGATCGTTTCAATCTCTTTTATTTCAACAGATTGAACCCATAAAAAGCTCATTACACCCTTCATTAGCAGCCGAAAGCACCCGCCCCCTAAAGCGGGCATCACACATGGTTTCAAGTTATTTTTTTTATTCTTTTCTTATTTATTTCAATTCATTTTTTATTTAATTTTTGCGCTCACTTTAATTAATTTTTATCTTTAAATATTTCAAACAAATAAGCAGCGCTTGGGGATAGAAAAAAATTTGAGCAACCCCTGCCCGACGGCCGTTTTCTTGCCGATAAAGGCCCCCCGCAGCTCCAGCAAGAAGAATCAGCCCCCTACCCGAGCGCACAAGAGGGCAAAAACGGCTTAATTTGTATGCCAGAATGTTCAAACTTCCACTTTTGACGAGCCCTATCCGCCTTCATTGCTCTATGACCCGGTCTCAAGAAGCTGCCCCTTTATCCCTGAGCGCTCTATTTCTGATCTTTGCCCGCATTGGCCTGACCAGCTTTGGCGGGGGCTTGAGTGGCTGGTTAATGCGTGAGTTTGTCGTCCAGCGACGCCTGATGAGTCAGGCAGACTTTCTTAGCGGCCTGGCTCTGTCCCAGGCACTGCCCGGCATCAATGTGGTGAATCTCTCTATCTGGATTGGTTACCGACTGCTGGCCGGACCGGGGGCTTTGGTTGCCACACTGGGCATGGTGCTCCCCCCGCTGCTCCTGGCCATTTTCATGCTGATTGGTCTGGAACAACTGACGGGCTCTACCCTGGTGCCTCAGGTCATGGCCGGGATTGCCGCCGCAGCCATCGGCCTGTCGCTTGAAATGGGCGTACGCTCGGCACGCAGCGCAGCCACCGGAATCGTGCCAATTGCGATCATGTTGGCGGTTTTTGTTGGCATTTTCGTCATGGAATGGAGCCTGATCCCCGTTATTCTGATCTGTGCGCCACTGTCCGTCTGGTACGCCTGGCTGCAGCTTGGGGATAAAGCGGTGGAGCAATCATGATCACGGTGCTGCTCCAGCTCATGCGCGTGTTCGCGCCCCTGTCCTTTCTGACCATTGGTGGCGGGCAAAGCATCATTCCGGAAATTCACCGGCAGTCGGTGGAAATCCATGGCTGGCTCAGCAATCAGGAGTTTCTGGATCTGTTCGCCCTGTCACGCCTGACACCTGGCCCGAAGTCCCTGCTGGTCACCCTGGTCGGCTGGAAAGCCGCAGGCTGGGCCGGGGCCCTGGCCGCATCCATCGCCATTTTTCTGCCCTCCGCACTATTGATCTATTACCTGGCGACGATCTGGAAACGCTATGAAGGCACACGCCTCATCCGCGCCATCGAAATCGGGCTGCTGCCCATAGCCGCCGGGATGATTCTGGCGGCCAGCGGCACAATTCTGAAGGCAGCTCAAGGTGGACTGTGGGCCTGGGGGACGGCATTGGCCTGTACGGCCATTTTGCTGCTTAGCCGCATCAACCCCCTATGGCTGCTGGCAGGAGGCGGATTGCTGTTCGCCTTGATACAACCTGTTATCTAAAACAAATTTGACACATAAAAAGGCCCACCTGACGCTTGAACTCGACCGGAAGTAAGGGGCTGTATCAAGAGTCACAAAAAAGACCATGAAAACGTCAGGATCCCGCCTCCAGAAAGCGCAAGACATTGAGCCGCCAGAGCTGCAAGCGGTACAATAGCAGGTCCTTTTACCCCCTTTTGCCCGCGACATGGCTGTAAATACTGACCAAGCCGTACTAAATCTGGACTCCGCCTCGCTGGGCTATGGTGCCTTTACCGTGCTGGCGGACGTATCCATGAGCGTCCAGAAAGGCCAGGTCGTCGCCATGATGGGGGGTTCCGGTTCCGGAAAAACAACACTTCTGCGTGCTGCTACTGGACAAATTCGTGCTCAGAAAGGGACTGTTACGGTTTTTGGCCAGAACTTGGCCAAGCTGGACGGCGAGGCCCTACGCCAGACGCGTCAACGCATGGGGGTGCTGTTTCAGCAGGGCGCCCTGTTTACTGACCTGAACGTATTTGAAAACGTGGCGTTCCCCCTGCGAGAGCTGACAAACGACTCCGAAGCCGCCATTCAGGACCGTGTACTGGACAAGCTGGACGCCGTTGGCCTGCGCGCTGCGGCCCATTTGGGCATCAATGAAATTTCTGGCGGTATGGCTCGCCGGGTTGCCCTGGCTCGGGCCATTGTGCTGGAGCCCGAGCTGATTCTGTACGACGAACCCTTTGCCGGTCTGGACCCTATTTCCATGGGCATTACCGCACAACTGATTCGCGACCTGACAGACCGCCTGAACTGCGCCTCGGTACTGATTACGCACGATGTAGCCGAGTCTTTTGCCATTGCCGACCAAGTCTATATTGTTGGTCAAGGACGTTTGCTGACTCAAGGTACGCCCACCGAGCTGCGCGCTTCCCAGGACCCCTACGTGCAGCAGTTCCTGCGTGGCGAACCCGACGGCCCTATCGCCTTTAACTACCCCGTCACCCCGGCTTTTGAAGCCTGGCTGCAGAACCGGACGACGCGCTCATGAATTTCATTACTGCCCCGATTAGTGCGCTAGGCGCGGCCATCCGCAATAGCATTTACGGCCTGGGTGCCTTCAGCCGCCTGTTTGTGGCCTTGCTGGCCCGATCCTCGCTGTTGTGGCGTCGCCCGCGTCTGATTTCCCAGCAAATCCACTTTATTGGCAACTATTCGCTGCTGATCATTGCCGTTTCCGGCCTGTTCGTGGGTTTTGTGTTGGGCTTGCAAGGTTATTACACACTGAACCGCTATGGGTCCGAAGAAGCTCTGGGCCTGCTGGTCGCCCTGTCCCTGGTGCGTGAACTGGGGCCAGTCGTCACCGCCCTGCTGTTTGCGGGCCGGGCCGGCACGTCGCTGACCGCTGAAATCGGCCTGATGAAGGCTGGTGAACAGATTGCCGCCATGGAGGTCATGGCGGTAGATCCCTTGCGCCGCCTGCTGGTGCCGCGCTTTTGGGGCGGCATTATCGCCATGCCCATTCTGGCCGCCGTGTTCTCCATGGTCGGCATCCTGGGTGGCTATATCGTCGGCGTACAGATGATCGGCATTGATGCCGGCGCTTTCTGGTCGCAAATGCAAAACGGCGTCGATGTCATTGATGATGTACTCAACGGCGTGATCAAAAGCCTGGTATTTGGCCTGATCGTGACCTTGATTGCGCTGTATATGGGCTGGCATGCCAAGGCCACGCCCGAAGGCGTTTCTCGCGCGACCACACGCACGGTCGTCAGCGGCGCTTTGGCGGTATTGGGCACGGACTTCCTGCTCACCGCCCTTATGTTCAGTTAACTATTTAGGAATTGCTCAGCTATGAATCGCGAGAAAACCGATTTCTGGGTTGGCCTGTTTGTTTTGCTGGGGCTGGTCGCACTGGCATTCCTGGCCCTGCGTGCGGGTAACCTCAGTTCTTTTTCCTTTGCCAAAACCTACCAGGTATCGGCCAAGTTCGATAATCTGGGTGGTCTGAAACCACGTGCGCCTATCAAGGCCAGTGGTGTGGTCGTTGGCCGGGTCGGCTCCATTGGTTTTGACAATCAGGACTTCAAGGCCGTGGTTACCCTGGATATGGATGAGCACTACAAGTTTCCTGTCGATACCTCCGCTTCCATCCTGACGTCCGGCCTGCTGGGTGAACAGTATATTGGCCTGACTGCCGGTGGCGACGACAAGGACCTGCAAGGCGGTAGCACCATTACCTATACACAAAGCGCGGTTGTGCTGGAAGAACTGATCAGCAAGTTCCTCTACAACACAGCCTCCAGTGACGGCGGCTCCAAATCGGAGTAGTAAACCGCCAGCTCATGCTCATTACAGACGACACAATCATGAATACAACAACTCGCCGCTCTTACTCCCTGCCTCGTGGAGTCCGTTTGAGCCTGATCGGTGCCAGTGCTGCGCTTGTGGCTGGTTGCGCCAGCGTGCCCAACCCCAACCCCCAAGATCCCTGGGAAGGCATGAACCGTGGCATCTACGCCTTTAACGAAACCGTGGACGGCGCGCTGATCAAACCGATTGCAGAAGGCTATAACGCGCTGACCCCGCAGCCTGCGCGCACATGTATTAGTAACATTTTCAACAACCTGGGTGATGCCTGGTCGGCCGTCAACAGCTTCCTGCAAGGCGAGCACGTCGACTTCTTCAACACCCTGGGTCGCGTCCTGTTCAACTCCACCATGGGTCTGGGCGGTTGTATCGACGTTGCCACCATGAACGGCTCCAAGCGCATCCCCAACGACTTTGGCGTGACGCTGGGTGTATGGGGCATCAAATCTGGTCCTTACGTGGTTCTGCCCTTCTTGGGCCCCAGCACCGTTCGTGACGGTGTGGCACGCGGCACCAGCTTCCTGGAAGGCTTCTCGTCCACTGGCCCGATCATGGCCATCAAGGATGTACCCGTACGCAACAGCATCATGGGCCTGTGGGCTCTGGATGCCCGCGCTGGCGTGCTGGACGCAGAAAAACTTGTTAACGACATCGCCCTTGACCGCTACAGCTTCATACGCGACGCTTACCTGCAACGACGCCATGCGTTGGTGCAAGCCCGCCGTACCGGTGGCGACACTAGCCAGGATTTGCCTGACTACTCGGACGCAGACGAATAAAACGCCCTGCCCGCAGAACACTCATCTGGAGTTTTTTTATGATTTCCCGTCCCGCCTTGGGCGGGACTGCTTTGCAGTCCTCTCCCTCTCGCCTGATTTCCTGGATCCTGACCGCCTGTGCAGTGTTGGCCTTGTGTTTGCATGCGGTGGCCGCGCAAGCCCAAGCCGCTGACCCGAAAGGCGAACCCAACAAATTTGTTGAATCGGTCGGTAATCAGGCATTACAAGTGGTCAAGGAAAGCGACGCCATCCGCAAGGGTGACCGCGCTGCCATCCTGGCTGCCGTGAACGAAAACATCATGCCTTACGTGAACCTGGAAAAGACGACGCGCCTGTCCGCGGGCCGCTACTGGCGTCAAGCCAGCCCCGAACAGCGTCAGAAGCTGGTGGACGCGTTCAAGGGCACCTTGGTTCGCACCTACAGCGGTGCCTTGTCCCGTGTGGATGACAAGACCCAGCTGACCATTCTGCCTTTCCGTGGCGATGCCAATGCGGACGATGTGGTTGTACGCTCCTCGCTGACCCAGCCCAACGGCGGCCCGGTTGGCGTGGATTACCGCCTGGAAAAAACACCGGAAGGCTGGAAAATCTACGACTTGAACGTGGAAGGCATCTGGCTGATTCAAAACTACCGCAACCAGTTTGCCCAGCAAATTGAGCAAGGTGGCATTGATGGCCTGATTCAGGCGCTGAACAAGCAAAACAGCTAAGACAGGCCGTGGCAAGCACGGTCGCTTTGGTCGGGCTTTCCTAAGCAGACCAGAGTCGTACTCTATAATAAAGAGCCTGATCACCCCCAAACAGGTCTACGCCCATGCGTAGGCCTGTTTAGTTAACAAAGACGCTACCGCGACGACTTCCACCGCCACACCCGCGTCAGGCCAACCCAAATTGCCATGTCCGCCTTCAAACTCGATAACGTCAGCAAACGCTTCGCTCCCCAAAGCCGGGGACTCAAAAGCCTGTTTTCCCCTCCCCGTTCCGATGCCGGTTTTCTGGCCGTCGATCAGGTCAGCCTGACTATTGAACATGGTGAATTTTTTGGCTTGCTCGGCCCTAACGGCGCCGGCAAAACAACCCTGATTTCCATGTTGGCCGGCTTGACCCGGCCCACCAGCGGCCAGGTCAGTGTCTGTGGTTACGATGTGCGCACCCAGTACCAGAAAGCCCGCCAATCGCTGGGCGTGGTGCCACAGGAAATTGTTTACGATCCCTTTTTCACCGTCCGTGAAACCTTGCGTCTGCAATCGGGCTACTTCGGCCTGAAAAACAATGACGACTGGATCGACGAAATTCTGGCCAATCTGGCCCTGAGCGACAAGGCCGATGTGAACATGCGCGCCTTGTCCGGCGGCATGAAGCGCCGCGTTCTGGTCGCCCAGGCACTGGTGCACCGCCCCCCTGTCATTATTCTGGATGAACCCACTGCCGGTGTGGACGTGGACCTGCGCCGCACGCTGTGGGAGTTCATCATTCGCCTGAATCAACAAGGCCACACCATCTTGCTGACTACCCATTATCTGGAAGAAGCCCAGGCCCTCTGTGGTCGCCTGGCCATGCTTAAAAGTGGCAAGATCGTCGCCCTGGATACCACGCAAGCCATTATGGAGCGTGCAGGCGGCCACGATCTGGAGGATGCATTTGTGCGCATCATGCACAACGAAGGAAAAATGGGAGTCGCCCTGTGAGCCAGAACAACTCTCCCAAACACTGGGGCGTGCCCCAAAACACCGACGCCCCCGCTACCAAGATCGGTACCTTAAGCCTGCCCCCGCAGCCCAAGATGGGTTCGGGCTTTCCCACGCTGCTGCGTAAGGAGCTGATGCGTTTCTGGAAAGTGGGCTTTCAGACCATTGCAGCGCCCGTACTGACGGCGCTGATGTATTTGCTGATTTTCGCCCACGTGCTGGAAGGTCGCGTCACGGTATACGACTCCGTGCCCTACACCGCCTTCCTGATTCCAGGCCTGATGATGATGAGCATGTTGCAAAACGCCTTTGCCAACCCCTCCTCATCACTGATTCAAAGCCGCATCACGGGCAATCTGGTCTTTATCCTGCTGCCGCCGCTTTCGCACCGCGAAATCTTCGCCGCCTATCTGCTGGCGTCCATCGCCCGTGGCGTCTGTGTAGGCCTCTGTGTCTGGCTGGTATCCCTGTTCTTCGTGTCCCTGCCCGTGGCCAAGCCCTTATGGGTATTGGTGTTTGCCGTCATGTCTTGCGGCATCATGGGCACCTTGGGTCTGATCGCCGGACTGTGGTCTGAAAAGTTTGACCAACTGGCCGCGTTCCAGAACTTCCTGATCATGCCCGCGACATTCCTGTCGGGTGTGTTCTATTCGATTCATAGCCTGCCGCCGTTTTGGCAAACTGTTTCACACTGGAATCCGTTGCTCTATACCATTGACGGGTTCCGCTACGGTTTTTTTGCCGCCTCGGATATTTCTCCCTGGTTCAGCCTGACCGTTGTCGCCAGCGTCTTTGTTGCGCTGTGTCTGATTTCGCTACGCCTGCTTGCCTCAGGCTATAAATTACGGAATTGATTTCATGTTGCCGACCCCCGAACAAGTTCACCAATACATTGCCGACAACCTGCCCTGTGAACACTTGCAAGTGCAAGGCGACGGTTCGCACTTTGAGGCCCTGATCGTCAGCACCGCCTTTGAAGGCAAACGCCTGATTGCGCGTCACCAACTGGTTTACAAAGCCCTGGGCGACCGGATGAAAGCCGAAATCCACGCCCTGTCCATGCGCACGCTTACCCCCGACGAATACAAGGCCAATCCGAATGGATAAATTACGCATCACGGGCGGACAACGCCTGAATGGCGAGATCACCGTCTCTGGCGCCAAAAACGCTGCCCTGCCCATTCTGTGCGCCAGTCTGCTGACTGCCGACACGGTGTACCTGGACAATGTCCCGCGCCTGCGTGACATCGACACCACCCTGAAGCTCCTGGGTCAGTTAGGTGTCACCCAGGAACGCAATGGCACGCTGGAGTTGAATGCAGGCAACATCACCAATCTGGAAGCGCCCTACGAACTGGTGAAAACCATGCGCGCCTCCATTCTGGTGCTGGGCCCCCTGCTGGCCCGCTTTGGCGAGGCCCGCGTCAGCCTGCCCGGTGGTTGCGCCATTGGTCAACGCCCTGTGGATCAGCACATCAAGGGCCTGGCCGCCATGGGAGCAGAAATCCATGTCGAACACGGCTTTGTGAATGCCCGCGCCAAACGCTTGCGTGGTGCCGTGGTGCGCACGGATATGGTGACGGTTACCGGCACCGAAAACCTGATGATGGCGGCTGTGTTGGCCGAAGGCCAAACCATTCTGGAAAACGCAGCCCGCGAACCGGAAATTATTGATCTGGCCGAACTGCTGATCAAAATGGGTGCCAAGATCCAGGGCCACGGTACCGACCGTATCGTCATTGACGGGGTCGAGCGCCTGCACGGTGCCAAACACACCATCTGCCCCGACCGTATCGAAGCCGGTACATTCCTGTGCGCCGTTGCCGCTACGGGTGGCGAACTGACCTTGCGCAATACCGATGCTGACGCCATGGGCGCCACGCTGGACAAGCTGCGCGAAGCCGGTCTGCAGATTGAAGCCGGCCCGGACTGGATCAAAGCCAGCATGAATGGTCGCCCCAAGGCAGTCAGCTTCCGCACCAGCGAATACCCCGGTTTCCCTACGGACATGCAGGCTCAATTGATGGCACTGAACACCATCGCCGACGGCACTGCCTCGGTCGTGGAAACCATCTTTGAAAATCGCTACATGCACGTACAGGAACTGAACCGCCTGGGTGCACAGATTGATATCGAAGGCCATATGGCCGTCGTTACCGGCGTACCCTACCTGACTGGCGCCACTGTCATGGCAACCGACCTGCGTGCGTCGGCCAGCCTGGTCATTGCGGGTCTGGCTGCTCGGGGTGACACCACCGTCGAACGCATCTACCATCTGGACCGTGGCTACGACCGCATGGAAGCCAAGCTTCAGGCCGTCGGCGCCAACATCGAGCGAATCAGCAGCAAGGAAACCTAATGAGTCCCGCCGGTTTAAATCAACCTCTGACGCTGGCCTTGTCCAAAGGCCGGATTTTCGACGAAACCCTGCCTTTGCTGGAAGAGGCAGGCATCAAGGTGCTGGAAAGCCCCGAAACGTCGCGCAAACTGATCCTGTCCACCAATAATCCGGACCTGCGCCTGATTATTGTGCGTGCCACCGACGTGCCGACCTACGTGCAATACGGTGCCGCCCATATCGGGATTGCCGGCAAGGACGTGCTGTACGAGCACATGGAACAGCACCCCGGCGGTCTGTACCAGCCTGTGGACCTGAACATTGCCCGTTGCCGCCTGTGCGTGGCCGTGGCCGAAGGCTTTGACTACCATTCGGCTGTCAAGCAAGGTTCTCGCCTGCGTATTGCCACCAAATACACCCGTGCGGCTCGCGAGCACTTCGCCAGCAAGGGCGTGTATGTGGACCTGATCAAGCTGTATGGCTCCATGGAGCTGGCCCCGCTGGTCGGTCTGGCCGACGCCATTGTGGACCTGGTCTCCAGCGGCGGCACCCTGCGTGCGAACAAGCTGGTGGAAGTGGAAGACATCACCCCCATCTCCTCGCGTTTGATCGTCAATCAGGCCGCCATGAAAAACCGTGGCGCACAGCTGCAACCCCTGATCGACGCTTTCTCGCGCGCTTCGCTGGACGAGTAAACCCACCCCTTCTTCCTGCAAGGGGCAAACAGCCTGACAATCCTGCTTGTTCAAAAGGCGCAGACCGCCTTTTGCCTAAGCGAAATGTTATACACTGGCCCTTGAACCTTAGCTTTTTCCTATAGCGACATGTCACTGATCCATCGCCTGACCTCCCAATCCGCCCAGTTCGATGCCGAACTGCGCACGCTACTGGCTTACGAAGCGTCTGAAGACGCATCTATCGAGCACGCTTGTGCCGAGATTCTGCATCGTATCCAGCATGAGGGAGACACGGCCTTGCTGGATTACACCCAGCGCTTTGACCGCCTGGCTGTTGAACAGGCCTCGGCACTGGAAATCTCCAAGGAAGAACTGTTTGCGGCTCTGGACAGCCTGCCTGCCGATCAGCGCAAGGCACTGGAACAGGCCGCCGAGCGCGTGCGCCGTTACCACGAGCACCAGCGCACTGAAACCTGGACCTACACGGAAGCCGACGGCACCGTGCTGGGCCAGCAAGTCACCCCCTTGGACCGTGTGGGACTGTATGTTCCCGGTGGCAAGGCCGCTTACCCCTCTTCGGTTCTGATGAACGCCATCCCCGCGAAAGTGGCCGGTGTTCCTGAACTGATCATGGTCACGCCTACACCCGATGGCGTGCGCAACCCCATCGTACTGGCCGCTGCCGCCCTGGGCGGTGTCGATCGCGTGTTCACCATTGGTGGCGCACAAGCCGTAGGCGCGTTGGCTTACGGTACGGACACCATTCCTGCGGTAGACAAGATTGTCGGTCCCGGCAACGCCTATGTGGCCGCTGCCAAGCGCCGCGTCTTTGGCGTGGTTGGCATCGACATGATTGCCGGCCCCTCCGAAATCCTGATCATCAGCGACGGCAGTGCTCCTGCCGACTGGGTGGCCATGGACCTGTTCTCCCAGGCCGAACACGACGAGCTGGCCCAGGCCATCTTGCTGTGCCCGGATGCGAACTTCCTGGATCAGGTTGAAGCCGCTATCGAACGCCTGTTGCCCACCATGCCACGCGCGGACATCATCCGTCGCAGCCTGTCTGGCCGGGGTGCTCTGATCCACGTCCGTGATCTGGACGAGGCCTGTCGGATCAGCAACCATATCGCGCCGGAACACCTGGAAGTCTCTACCCGGAACGCCCAGGACCTGTTGGGCAAAATCCGCCATGCTGGCGCCATTTTCCTGGGCCCCTACAGCTCTGAATCGCTGGGCGATTACTGTGCCGGGCCTAACCATGTCCTGCCGACGGCACGCACTGCGCGTTTCTCGTCACCCTTGGGCGTCTACGATTTCCAGAAACGCAGCAGCATTATTCAGGTTTCAGAATCAGGCGCCCAAACACTGGGACCTATAGCCGCTACGCTGGCTCAAGGCGAGGGGCTGTACGCCCACGCTGCCAGCGCGCAATTCCGATTGAACCAATCCTGATACCGGCCTTGCCGCCGGCTCTGATATGCGTACCGCCGAGATTACCCGCAATACCAATGAAACCCGCATCCGCGTGGCCGTTAACCTGGACGGCACCGGCCGTCACTCGCTCAACAGCGGTGTGCCCTTTCTGGACCACATGCTGGACCAGATCGCCCGCCACGGTCTGATTGACCTGGACGTGCACTGTGAGGGCGATACCCACATCGACGATCACCATACCGTCGAAGATATCGGCATTGCGCTGGGCCAGGCATTTGCCAAGGCCGTAGGCAGCAAAGCCGGTCTGCGCCGTTACGGTCATGCCTACGTCCCCTTGGACGAGTCGCTGTCGCGCGTAGTGGTGGACTTCTCCGGTCGCCCCGGCCTGTTTTATTTTGTGCCCTTTACCCGCGCACGAATCGGCCAGTTCGATGTAGACTTGGCACGCGAGTTTTTCCAGGGTTTTGTGAATCACGCCCTGGTTTCTATGCACATCGATAACCTGCGCGGCGAAAACGCACACCACCAGTGCGAAACCGTGTTCAAAGCCTTTGGCCGAGCATTGCGCATGGCTCTGGAGCTGGACCCACGTAGCGAAGGCGTGGTGCCTTCGACCAAAGGGGTTCTGTAAACGTCCTTCGGACACACATCGTGACCACTATCGCTATTGTCGATTACGGTTCGGGCAACATCTTCTCGGTTGCCCGAGCACTGCATGCCGCCGCACCTGACGCGCGCATCATTCTTGCTCAAACCCCTCAAGCCATTCTGGATGCGGACCGGGTTGTCTTACCCGGCCAGGGCGCCATGCCCGATTGCATGGCCCACCTGGACCAATCCGGTTTGCGCGATGCCTTGCTGACAGCCGCCCGCACCAAGCCCTTATTGGGCATTTGCGTAGGCGAACAAATGCTGTTCGATTCCAGTCAGGAAGGCAATGTCCCCTGTTTAGGTCTGATTCCCGGCCAGGTACGCCGTTTTGAGGGCCCGAACTACAAAAGCAGCGACCACGCCTCCGGCTCCGGGCTGAAAGTGCCCCATATCGGCTGGAACCGCGTACACCAGACTCAGGATCATCCCTTATGGGCTGGTATTGAAGATGGCGCGTTCTTTTACTTTGTACATAGCTACTTTGTCGATCCGCTGCATATAGATCAAACTTGTGGTTCGACGCACTATGGCCAACGCTTTACCTCGGCGATAGCAAACGCTAATATTTTTGCGTTGCAATGCCATCCTGAGAAAAGCGCAGACAACGGCCTGCAACTGTTCCGGAATTTCGCCAACTGGAAGCCATGATTTTTCAAGCAAGCTTCCCGGCGTTGTTCTGACTTTTTCCGACCCAGTATTTCTTACGTTTTTTACGGCTAAAGACCATGCTTTTGATTCCCGCCATCGACCTTAAAGACGGGCGTTGTGTGCGCCTTCGCCAGGGTGACCTGGACGATGCCACTATTTTCTCGGATGATCCGGCCAAAATAGCAACACAATGGCTGGAACAAGGGGCCCGGCGCCTGCATCTGGTGGACCTGAACGGCGCTTTTGCCGGCAAGCCCAAGAACAGCGAAGCCATCAAATCCATTATTGCTGCCATCGACGGTGAGATTCCCGTGCAGATCGGCGGTGGTATTCGCGATCTGGACACCATCGAGCGCTACCTGGACGCTGGCATGAGCTATGTCATTATTGGCACCGCCGCCGTCAAGAGCCCTGGTTTCCTGCAAGACGCCTGCAGCGCCTTTCCTGGCAACATCATTGTTGGCCTGGACGCCCGTGATGGCAAAATCGCCACCGACGGCTGGAGCAAGCTGACCCGCCATGACGTACTGGATCTGGCCAAGAAATTCGAAGACTACGGCTGCGAGTCCATTATCTACACTGATATTGGCCGCGACGGCATGCTCACTGGCGTGAACATCGAAGCCACCGTCAAGCTGTCCCAGCACGTGAAGATTCCTGTCATCGCCTCGGGCGGTGTTACCAACCTGAAAGACATCGAAGACCTGTGCGAGGTTGAGCACGAAGGCGTTGAGGGTGTCATTTTGGGTCGCAGCATTTACGAAGGCACCCTGAATTTTGCCGAGGCGCAAACCTTCGCTGACGAGTACCAGGCATGAGCCAGGACGTCGCCAACGAATTAGCCTGCCGCATCATCCCTTGTCTGGACGTGACCGCTGGCCGCGTGGTCAAAGGGATCAACTTTGTGGATCTGGTCGATGCCGGTGACCCGGTCGAGATCGCCCGCAAGTACAACGACCAGGGCGCCGACGAGCTGACCTTTCTGGACATTACGGCCACCTCGGACAACCGTGATCTGATCCTGCCCATCATCGAACAGGTGGCCAGCCAGATCTTCATCCCCCTGACAGTGGGCGGCGGTGTGCGCGAAGTGGCCGATATCCAGCGCCTGCTCAATGCTGGTGCGGACAAGGTTTCCATTAACAGCGCCGCCATCAGCAACCCGGATCTGGTGCGTGCCGCCAGCGATCACCATGGCAAGCAATGCATGGTCGTGGCCATTGACGCTCGCCGCGTCAGTGCTGAAAACGAAGCACCGCGCTGGGAAGTCTTTACCCACGGCGGTCGTCGTGGAACCGGCCTGGACGTGGTGGAATGGGCAGCCCGCATGGCCGAATACGGCGCAGGCGAACTGCTGCTGACCAGCATGGACCGCGACGGCACCAAATCCGGCTTTGATCTGGAACTGACCCGCGCCGTATCCGAGGCGGTCTCCGTTCCCGTTATCGCCTCGGGCGGTGTGGGCGGCCTGCAAGACCTGGCCGACGGCGTGATCAAGGGCGGCGCCAGCGCCGTACTGGCCGCCAGCATCTTCCACTACGGTCAACACACTATTGCCGAAGCCAAGGATTTCATGGCTGCGCAAGGTATTCAGGTGCGACGCTAATGGCAGACTTACCGGCATGGCTGGCTGAAATCCGCTTTGATGAACAAGGTCTGATCCCGGCGATTGCGCAGGACCAGGCCACGGGCAAGATCTTGATGGTCGCCTGGATGAACCAGGAGTCCCTGCAAGAAACCGTCAGCACCGGCCGTGCCGTGTACTGGTCGCGTTCCCGCCAGCGCCTATGGCGCAAGGGCGAGGAATCCGGCCATGTGCAGCACGTCAGCGACTTGCGCCTGGACTGCGACGGCGATGTTATTTTGCTCAGCGTGGAACAGATTGGTCAGATTGCCTGTCATACGGGTCGCGAAAGCTGCTTTTATCGCCAGCTGCAAGGCCAGAGCGATCAAGCACAATGGGTGGCGGTTGACCCCGTCCTGAAAGACCCGGAGCATATTTACCGATGAGCGAACAACCTACTGTCGAGACCATCCTCGATCATCTTGGCCGTACCTTGAAGTCCCGTTTGCCGGCACAAGGCGGGGACCCATCTTCCTCCTACGCCGCCAAGCTGCTGGCCAAGGGACCGGATGCATTCCTGAAGAAAATCGGGGAAGAAGCAACCGAGCTGGTCATGGCTGCCAAGGATGAAGAACGCGAGCGCATCGTCTACGAAACGGCAGACCTGTGGTTTCATAGCCTGGTGGCACTCACTTACTACGGTCTGGAGCCCCGCGATGTCCTGACAGAACTGCTGCGCCGCGAAGGTACATCAGGCCTGGAAGAAAAAGCTTCGCGCCCTAAGGATCAGGTGTAATTCTGTCATTTAGACGCGCTACACTGTCCTGATACCTAGATTTTTGGCACTTGCCCAGCAAGTGCCTCGCTACCGAGGTTGTTATGAGCGAGAACTGTCTGTTTTGTAAAATTGCTGCCGATCAGATCCCGTCCAAGAAAGTGTACGAGGACGAGGACTTTCTGGCATTTCACGACATCAACCCAGCTGCACCTATCCATATCCTGGTAATCCCCAAGAAACACGTCGTGTCCATGCAGGACGTATCAGGCCAGGATAGCGAATGGTTGGGTAAAATGATGGCTTTGGCACCTTCCCTGGCCGCAAAGGCTGGTTGTCGCCCCGGCCCAGAAGGCGGTTTCCGCATTGTCATCAACAACGGTTTGGATGGCGGGCAGGAAATCAACCATTTACACATGCACATCTTGGGCGGTGAGCGCCCATGGCAACAACGCGCAGCCATGGCTGCTTAAGGGAGATACATTATGGGTAGCTTTAGCATTTGGCACTGGCTGATCGTTCTGGTCATCGTTGCCCTGGTTTTCGGCACCAAGAAACTGCGTAACATCGGCTCGGATCTGGGCGGTGCAGTCAAAGGTTTTAAAGAAGGCATGAAAGACGTGGGTGAAGAAGAAAAAACACCCGAAAGCGTCAGCCAGCGCGCTGCCGATCCCCAAACGATCGACGTGCAGGCCAAGGAAAAATCCGATCGCGCCTGATCCCCTTCTTGTGTGAGTCTGAATGTTTGATGTCAGCTTTAGCGAACTGCTCCTGATTGGAGTAGTCGCCCTGATCGTCATCGGTCCCGAACGTCTGCCTAAAGTAGCGCGCACTGTCGGCCACCTGCTTGGCCGCGCGCAGCGCTACGTCAACGAGGTCAAGACCGATATCCAACGCGAAATCAATCTGGATGAGGTGAACAAGCTCAAAGACCAGATGGAGGACGCTGCGCGCTCGGTACGCAGTTCGGTCGAAGACACGGGCAAAAGCATAAGCCAGCCTCTGACTGAAGCTCGCGACACCCTGCAAAATGCGTCGGAGTCCGCGCGCAAGGCCTTCTCGGACAAACCCGATAGCGCCACTGCAACGCCCGACGCCGCTACTACAGAACCGGCTGCCAGCCAGCCGAGCACGGATGCAGCCGCCCCGCCAGCGCCCAGCGCGCCGGCCAGTGACGACGCTCCCCGTCCTACGGATGCTCCCGCCCACCCCGCTAAAGGACCCACGGCATGAGCACCGACGCGCCTCAAGAAGATACCTTCATCTCCCACCTGGTCGAGCTGCGCACACGCCTGCTGCGCGCGGTCATTGCCGTGGTCGGGATTTTTATCGTGCTGTTTACGTACCCGGGCGCTTCGGCCATTTATGATGTGCTGGCCCAGCCCATGATGAGTTCGCTGCCCGAGGGCACACGCATGATCGCCACCGGGGTGATTACCCCGTTCATGGTGCCGGTCAAAGTGACGCTAATGGCAGCCTTTGTGCTGGCCTTGCCCGTCGTGCTGTATCAGGCCTGGGCCTTTATTGCCCCCGGCCTGTATAACCACGAGAAAAAACTGGCCCTGCCCCTGATCATGACCAGCACCTTGCTGTTCATTGCCGGGATGGCCTTTTGTTATTTCGTGGTGTTTCGCACGGTCTTTCATTTCATCGCGTCTTTTGCTCCGCAATCGATTACGCCCGCACCAGACATCGAAGCCTATCTTGGCTTTGTCATGACGATGTTCCTGGCCTTTGGCATCACCTTTGAAGTGCCCATCGCCGTCATCTTGCTGGTGAAAACCGGGGTTGTAACCGTTGCAAAGCTGCGCGAGATTCGTGGGTATGTCATTGTCGGCGCTTTCGTCATTGCCGCCATCGTGACACCGCCCGATGTGGTCAGCCAGATTCTGTTGGCCGCTCCGCTATGCATCTTGTACGAACTGGGCATTCTGGCCGCCAGCATGCTCAAGAAGCGAGAAGCGGAAAGCAGCGAAGGGCGCGAACTGGACTTGTAAAAAGCACAGACGGCACATCCGCCGCAGGTCGCTCAGACCCGAAAATGACTCTCTTGCCTTGCTCCGAACGGAGCAGCCAGAGAGCCATTTTTTTGGTACCTTGCCAAGCCCTTTGCGCCACTACGATCTGCAAGCCAGCGTAGCCAAATGCAAACCGCTCAAGTTACCAGCACATCCGTACCACCGTGCACTGCCAGGGCAGTCATGAACACCGCCCTAGCCGCTTCAAAAACTCCCTGCAGGTCCGAAGGAGGGCTTGCCCCTTACTTGCGCACCTGAGGCCGCATACCGACCTTAACGGGAACATCCAGTTCCTTGCCATCACGCAGTACCCCCAGCGTGACGGTCTGGCCGGGTTGCACGGGGCCAATCTGATTGAGCAGACCAATTGAATCGGCCACTTGCTGACCATTCAAACGCAGCACAATATCCCCCACCTGCAGATGCGCCTCGGCCGCCGGACCATGGCGCTGCACACTGGCAATGATTACGCCGGCATCACTCTTTAGCTTGAAGGATTTGATCAGGTCCGGAGTGATGTCTTGCGGTTCCAGGCCCAGCCAGCCCCGCGTCACTTCCCCATTGCGGATAATCTCGTCCATGATGGCCAAGGCGGTAGAGGCAGGAATCGCAAAGCCAATCCCTAAAGAGCCGCCAGTCTCGGAGTAGATAGCCGTATTGATGCCCACCAGACGCCCTACGGCGTCCACCAGGGCACCACCAGAGTTACCCGGATTAATGGCGGCATCCGTCTGGATAAAGTTCTCGTAAATATTGATACCCAGGCGATTACGTCCCAAACCGGACACAATGCCCATGGTCGTGGTCTGCCCCACCCCGAACGGATTGCCGATCGCCAGGACGACATCACCCACCTGCAATTGGCCTTGCGCCTGAGTCTGAATGACGGCCAGCTTGGGCAGGTCGACCTTCAACACCGCCAGATCGCTTTCCGGGTCCGAGCCAATCAAGCGCGCCTTGGCCTGACGCCCGTCCGCCAAGGCCACCTCGATAGCATCAGCCGCTTCAATCACGTGGTAATTGGTCAGGATATAGCCCTGGTCGTGTACGATCACGCCCGAACCCAGGTTGATCGTGGAGCGGCGGCCCATCAGGTCTGGCAGCTCGCGAAACAGACGCTGCAGATCGGGATCTTCCAACAGGGGAGAATTGCCTTCCAAATGCTTGCTGGTGTACACATTAACGACAGCAGGCGCGGCACGGGTGACGGCCAAGGCATAAGAGACAGGCCCCTCTTGCACGACGGGCGTCAGGATAGTGGAAGGCACGGGCGCAGGCAGGACCACCGTATTGGTAGAGCGGGCGGGCGCTTCAGGTGTCCCTATCCACTGCGGTCGCAACGTCACCACAATAAAAAAACCTGCCAAACAGATCGTCACCGCTTGAGCAAACACTAGCCACAATCGACTCATAGCACTCTTTCAGATAAGGATTTCCATGACTCAGGTTTCAACGGCCGAACTGGCCAGCTGGCTCAATAGCACCTTGGATATCGCCCGTTTCAAGGACTACTGTCCCAATGGGCTCCAGGTCGAAGGCAAGCCATACATTGGCAAACTCGTCACCGGTGTGACGGCCTCGCTGGCATTGATTGATGCGGCTATTGCCCGCCAGGCGGACGCAATTTTGGTACACCACGGCTGGTTCTGGAAAAACGAGAACCCATGCATTGTTGGCACCCGAAAAACTCGTATCGAACGCGTCCTGTCGCATCAGCTTAACCTCTTGGGCTACCACCTGCCGCTGGATGCGCACCCCGAGTTTGGCAACAACGCGCAATTGGCCCGGCAATTGGGCATCGAGGTACTTCGCGACGCAAACGGCTTGGCACAAACCTGTGGTCCGGACGGCCTGGTCTGGCTGGGCGAACTACCAGCCCCCGTTTCACTGGAAACATTCGGCCTGACAGTTTGCAATAACTTACAACGCAAACCACTGATTGTTGGCGATTTACAACGGAAAATCCGCCGAATAGCCTGGTGCACAGGAGGGGCTCAGGGCTTTATTGATAGTGCCGTTGCGGCACAGGCTGATCTTTACATCAGTGGGGAAGCCTCGGAGCAGACCTTCCATAGCGCGCAGGAAAACAATATTGCCTTCATGGCTGCCGGTCACCACGCCACCGAGCGCTATGGTGCCAAGGCCCTGGGCGAAGAAATTGCGCGCCAGTTTGGTATCGAAGTCGAGTTCATCGACCTGGACAACCCGATCTGATTTCATCAAAAACCCGCACATATGACCTTGAACAAGCTTTAAAGCGCCACAGGCTAGACAAGCCCAGGCCATGAAAGGCTAAAATCAGGCATCCGGCGCGGACAAACTTGACCCTGCCGGTGGGTTTACATAAACAAAAAGGTGCCGAAAGGCACCTTAAAGCTTTGATTGGTTTGGGCTTTTATTTTTTCAGCGAATCTCTGATCTCACGCAGCAACAGCACGTCTTCAGGGGTTGGTTCGGGTACGGCTTCCGCGGCCTCGGCCTTGGCCACAGTGGCACGCATACGGTTAATCATCTTGACCATGCAAAACACCACGAAGGCCAGCAAGATGAAGTTGATCAAGATGGTCAGGAAGTTACCCCACGACAAAACAACAGCACCGGCCGCATTCAGAGCTTCCAGGGTTTCTGGGCCAGTAAAGCCCTCAGGTGTACGCAAGACCGTGAACTGGTTGGTAAAATCCACTTCGCCGCCAAGGATGAAACTGATGACGGGCATGACGATGTCTTTTACCAGCGAGTCGATAATCTTGCCGAAAGCAGCGCCAATAATGACACCGACCGCAAGGTCCATCATGTTGCCCTTAACTGCGAACTCCCGGAATTCGTTCAGGAAACCTCGAGCCTTGTTCATATGTTCACCTTTGATCAAGTTATGCTGCGCTGGGTAACGCGTATAATGTGCGGTTGAATAATATACCCAGGCCCAAATCCGTAAATTGTGGTATTGCCCGAGTCGGGCAGGAATAAGGATACTAGAATGAGTCAGAATACGACACAGCCCGATGCCATAGGCGCGGTTGATTTCAATCTTCCGCCCGATCCTTCGCGCCGCACCTGGGTCGCCACCGCCTGTGCATTAGGTGGTGTCGCTGGTGTGGCGACAGCTGTTCCCTTTGTCAGCTCCTTTGCTCCTTCCGAGAAAGCAAAAGCGGCCGGCGCTCCCGTAGAGGTTGATATCTCTGGTATCGCCCCCGGTCAGATGCGCACCGTGGAATGGCGCGGGAAACCCGTCTGGATTCTGCACCGCACCAAAGAGCAGCTGGACGCACTGCCCAAGCTGGACAGCCAGCTGGCCGACCCTGACTCGGATCGCCCCGGTTACACCCCTGCGTACGCCAAGAACGAATACCGTTCGCGTCGCCCTGAAATCTTTATCTGTATCGGTATCTGCACCCACCTGGGTTGCTCCCCGACCCCGCATCTGGCTGCTGGCGCTGGCGCTGGTCTGCCCGGTGGTTGGGAAGGCGGCTTTCTGTGCCCCTGCCACGGCTCCACGTTCGACCTGGCCGGCCGCGTCTACAGCAACAAGCCTGCTCCAGACAATCTGGAAATCCCGCCCTACGAGTTCTCGGCTGACGGCACGATGGTTACCATCGGCGTAGACGAAAACAACAAGGCCTAAGGCGGCTGTAACCCAATACGTACTATTTAAAAAGATAAAGGAGCCGTTTCATGGCTGGCGAGAAAACCGTCGAAACGACAGGACTCTTGGGATGGATTGACAGGCGCTTCCCCCTGACATCCATGTACAAAGAGCACATGTCAGAATATTACGCGCCGAAGAACTTCAACTTCTGGTATTTCTTTGGCTCCCTGGCACTGCTAGTGCTGGTTATCCAGATCGTGACGGGTATTTTCCTGGTCATGAACTACAAGCCTGATGCCAAGCTGGCCTTTGAGTCGGTTGAATACATCATGCGTGAAGTGCCCGGTGGCTGGATCATCCGCTACATGCACTCCACAGGCGCTTCCATGTTCTTCGTGGTGGTGTACCTGCACATGCTGCGCGGCTTGTTCTACGGTTCTTACCGCAAGCCACGTGAACTGGTCTGGATCTTTGGCGTTGCCATTTTCCTCTGTCTGATGGCTGAAGCCTTCATGGGCTACCTGCTGCCATGGGGCCAGATGTCCTACTGGGGCGCCCAGGTGATTGTTAACCTGTTCTCGGCCATTCCTTTCATTGGTCCTGACCTGGCTATTTTCATCCGTGGTGACTACGTGGTGTCCGACGCCACCTTGAACCGCTTCTTTGCTCTGCACGTGATTGCTGTGCCTCTGGTCCTGCTGGGTCTGGTTGTGGCTCACCTGATCGCTCTGCACGAAGTGGGTTCCAACAACCCCGACGGTATCGAAATCAAGCAAGGCCCCAAAGACGCTCAAGGTCGTCCTTTGGATGGCATCCCCTTTCACCCCTACTACTCGGTGCACGACATTCTGGGTGTGGCTGGCTTCCTGATTGTGTTTGCCGCGATTGTGTTCTTTGCCCCTGAAATGGGCGGCTACTTCCTGGAGTTCAACAACTTCAGCCCTGCCGATGCACTGAAGACTCCTCCGCACATTGCTCCTGTCTGGTACTTCACGCCTTTCTACTCCATGCTGCGTGCCACGACTGCCGACTTTACCTGGGTTCTGGCCGGTGCTTCCGTGCTGGGTGCTCTGGTGCTGTTCGTCAAAGGCAAGCTGCCCGGTATCTGGCGCCTGGTCGTACCCGCTGTCCTGATCGCTGTCGCTGTGCTGCTGCGTGTTATCGACGCCAAGTTCTGGGGCGTGGTGGCCATGGGTGGTACGGTCGTGATCCTGTTCTTCCTGCCTTGGCTGGATAAATCGCCTGTGAAGTCGATTCGCTACCGTCCTACCTGGCACAAAGTGCTGTACGCGATTTTCATCATCAACTTCCTGATCTTGGGTTACCTGGGCACGCAGGCCCCGAACGACTTGTTCAACCTGCTGAGCCAGATCGGTACGGTGATCTACCTGGCCTTCTTCCTGCTGATGCCAGTATGGAGCCGCATGGGTACGTTCAAACCCGAACCTGATCGCGTGACTTTCCGCCCTCACTAGGCCCCCAACACGAAACGGAATGACCATGATTAAGAAACTGCTTGGCGCTCTGGCCTTGTCCCTTACCTGCACGGTGGCTGTGGCCGCCGAAGGTGGCTATGCCCTGGAGCGCGCGCCCGACCGCATGAATGACATGGCGGCTTTGCAAAATGGCGCAAAACTGTTTGTGAACTACTGTCTGAACTGTCATAGCGCCAACTCCATGCGCTACAACAAGCTGACAGACATCGGCCTGACCGAAGAAGACATCAAGAAAAACTTGCTGTTCTCCTCGGACAAGGTGGGTGATCTGATGAAGATCGCCATGACCCCGGAAATGGGCAAGAAGTGGTTTGGTGCCGCTCCTCCGGACCTGTCCGTGATTGCGCGTGCCAAGTCCACCAACCTGGGTCCTAGCGGCGCAGACTACATCTACACCTACCTGCGCACGTTCTACCGTGACGCATCCCGTCCTACAGGCTGGGATAACCTGGTTTTCCCAAGCGTGGGTATGCCTCACGCCATGTGGGAGCGCCAAGGTGGCGTGACCTTGCACCGCACGACCGTGGCCCAGGAAGCCAAGGACGATGGCAGCAAGGAATGGGTCAAGACTGTGGCCACCTACGATCCAGCCGGCTTCTCCGACGTCAAGAAAGAAGTATTGGCCGATTACACCGGCCATGCTACTGACACCGTCAAGCTTGAGCCTGTTAACGCCAAGGCTGCTGCCAAGTACGACAGCGACGTGGCCGACCTGGCCAACTTCATGGACTGGATGGCAGAGCCTGTGCAGCTGGAGCGCAAGAAGATCGGTGTAGGCGTGATCCTGTTCCTGCTCTTGTTCTTTGCCGTTGCATGGCGACTGAACAGCGTTTTCTGGAAAGACATCAAGTAAAACGCTATGCTAGACGGGCAGGCCTAACTAGCCTGCCCGGCTTTTTATTGTTAAAACCCCTTGCAGGGTTTTAAATTCTGAGCCGTGAGGCTCTTGTTTTTATTTCTACGACTGGAATCTCCTACCATGATGGTGCTCTACTCTGGAACAACTTGCCCATTCTCACAGCGCTGCCGTTTCGTGTTGTTTGAAAAAGGCATGGATTTCGAGATCCGCGACATCGACTTGTACAACAAGCCTGAAGATATCGCCGTCATGAACCCCTACGGACAGGTGCCAATCCTGGTAGAACGTGACCTGATCTTGTACGAATCGAACATCATCAATGAGTACATTGATGAGCGTTTCCCGCATCCTCAGCTGATGCCTGCGGACCCCACGATGCGCGCTCGCACACGCCTGTTCCTGTACAACTTCGAAAAGGAACTGTTTGTGCACGTGGCCGCCCTGGAAGACCGCCGCAATGCGGATGCCAAGGCACAGGACCTGGCCCGTCAGCAAATCCGCAACCACTTGTCGCAGCTGGCTCCGATCCTGCTCAAGAACAAGTACATGCTGGGCGAAGAGTTCTCCATGCTGGACGTGGCGATCGCTCCCCTGCTCTGGCGCCTGGACCACTACGGTATCGAACTGCCCAAGAGCGCCGCTCCTGTGCAAAAGTACGCCGAGCGCGTGTTCTCGCGTCCTGCTTACATTGAAGCACTGACTCCTTCCGAAAAAGTCATGCGTCGCTAATCCATTATGCAAGAAACCTCGACCAAGCCTTACCTGCTGCGCGCCCTGCACGAATGGTGTTCCGACCACGGCTACACACCTCATATCGTGGTGACGGTAGACGCCAACACCGTGGTTCCACGCGGCCATATTCAGGATGGACAGATCACCCTGAATATCGGGCATCTGGCCACCAATGGCCTGATCCTGGGCAACGACTACATTGAATTCCAGGCCCGCTTTGGCGGCGTGACGGAAGACATTTTCGTTCCCGTGGCAGCCGTGTCGGCCATCTACGCACGCGAAACAGGTGCTGGTATGGGTTTTGAAGTAGTGGAATCCGAGCCTTACGCTGAAGACGAGGCGCAAGATGCAGCTCCTGAAGCGGCACCGGAAACGCCCGCTGCCAAGAAAGACGCTGACAAGGTCTCGCACCTGAAAATCGTCAAATAAGGCGCGTTCGACGCAGACAAAAATAGAGCCCCGCATGGGGCTCTATTTTTTGGTCTACTTGTTAACAAGTATCCGAACGCTGGCTTTGGCAGATCAGTATCAACTGCTAAAGGCTCCTCAGGGAGTAGTCAGTCTTCTAAAGCCACTGAGATATTGCCCCCACACCCAATCCGCCATTTACCCTTGTACCGCTTCTTCCTGATTGCGGCGCCGTCCAGCCGCCACACGCCACTCCAGCAGGCTCTTGAGCATCACGGACACAATGGCAAATACTGCCAGCAGCGCCGCTGCTGTAAAGGCTGCAGCGGCCTTGTTATCGTTGTTCAGCTGATCCACCAGCAAGGACAAGGTCAAGGTCTGATTCATGATGGTGCCAGACACCACGGACACCGCGCCGAACTCGCCAATCGCGCGAGCATTGGTCAGCACCACGCCATAGAGCAGGGCCCATTTAATATCCGGCAACGTGACGTGCCAAAAGATCTGCCAACCATTAGCTCCCAGACTAAGAGCCGCTGCCTGCGCGTCCGAGCCTTGCGCTTGCATGATAGGAATCAGGATACGGGCCACATAGGGCGTGGTCACAAAGATCGTGACCATCAGAATCCCTGGCCAGGCAAACATCAGCTGAATGTCGCGTGCGCTTAGCCATTGCCCTAGGGACGACTCCACGCCGTAGACCACCAGATAACACAGACCCGCCACCACTGGCGATACCGCGTAAGGCAAATCCACCAAGGTACTGAGCAGACGACGACCACGGAACTCATAATGCGTCAGACACCAGGCCAGCAGAATGCCAAAGACCATGTTCAGAGGTACCGTCAGCACCGCTACAAACAAGGTAAGCCCAATGGCATGCAGCATGTAATCCTCTTGCAGATTGCTCCACAAGGCAGGCAAACCGTCGCCCAAAGCTTTGGAGAAAATCAGTATCAGGGGGACCACCAGCAAACCCAGCACCAAGGCAATGCCCAAGGCCAGAATCAGACGATCAGCCATGCTTTTAGGCGTTTTTCTCATGGCGCCCTCCGCTGCCAGCCCAACAAACGGTTCTGCACCAGCTGCAAGGTGAACAGCAGCAGCAAGGAGGCGATCAAGATTACCGAGGCAATCGCAGCCGCGGCCGGATAGTTGAACTCTTGCAGACGCACAAAAATCATCAGGGACGACACTTCAGTTTTGAAGGGGATATTGCCCGCAATCATGATGACGGCGCCAAATTCACCCAAACTACGAATAAAGGCTTGGGAAGCCCCGGTCACCAGAGCGGGAATCAACGGAGGAAACACCACTTTGCTGAAGGTCTGCCAGCCATTGGCACCCAGTGTGTGGGCAACCTCTTCGTACTCGGCCCCCAGCTCTTCAATCACGGGCTGCACAATACGCACCACAAAGGGCAAGCTGGTGAACGTCATGGCCAGCACAATACCGGGGTACTGATAAGCCACCTTCCAGCCCTCCGGCAGAAACTGGCCAAACCAGCCGCCAGGCACAAACAGCGTCGCCAGGGTCAAACCCGCCACCGAAGTTGGCAAGGCAAACGGCAGATCCACCAAGGCATCAATCAGACGACGCCCCGGAAACTCAAAGCGTGTAATGATCCAGGCAATGATGAACCCCACCACACTGGCGATCACGGTGGAGTAAAAAGCAGCACTGATCGTGACCTGATAACTGCTGACAACGCGCTTATCAGTCACCGCACGCCAATAATCGGCCAGGCTCATGTCACTGACGTACATGAACAAGGCCGACAAAGGCAGCAGCACAATAATGGACAGGTACAGGACGCTAAAGCCAAAGCTCAATCCAAAACCCGGCATGACGGGGCGGCGCAGAAAGAAGATGGGCTTTAGCGCAGTCTTCGCCCCGGAATCCTGCGCCCCGCCCACAAGAGTACGACTCATGAATTACTTGGCCAGCAACTGGTCCAACACGCCGTTTGCGGCAAAGTGACGGCTTTGAATGTCAGTCCAGGAACCCAGAACGTCGGTAGGATTGATCAGCTTGACCGGCGCATACTTGGACTCGAATTCCTTGGCCACGGCAGGGTCCGTCACACGGTAGTTGAAGCCAGCCAGCAGGCGCTGAATCTCGGGGGTGTACTGGAACTTCAGGTATTCGGTTGCTTCCTTGCGGGTGCCCTTCTGGTCAACCACACGGTCCACCACGGCGACAGGGAACTCGGCCAATACGCTGACAGGTGGCACCACCACTTCCAGCTCGCTGCCCTTGAACTCGTCGCTGGCAGCGATATTGATCACTTCAGATTCAAAGGTCAGCAACACATCGCCCTGACCGTTCTGGGCAAAAGCGACCGTCGCGCCACGACCACCCGTAGGGAAGCTCTCTACATTACCCAGCACCTTGCCGACAAACTCCTTGATCTTGGCCTCGTCACCGCCGAATGCTTCGTTGGCATACAACCAGGAAGCCAGGTAGGTGTAGCGAGCATTGCCCGAGGTCTTGGGGTTCGGGAACACCAGCTTCACGTCGTCACGCACCAGATCATCCCAGGACTTGATGTTCTTGGGATTGCCTTTGCGCACCAGGAAAGCAATGGTGCTGTAGTAAGGCGAGCTGTTGTTCGGGAATTTAGAGGCCCAATCCTTGGCAACTGCACCGCGCTCGGCCAGGAACTCAATATCGGTGACCTGGTTGAAGGTCACGGTATCAACTTTCTTGCCCTGAATAATGTCCTGAGCCTGACGGGAAGTACCGGCAAACGACTGGTCAATCTTGATGTCTTCGCCTGTAGTCGCTTTCCAGTGTTCGACAAACTTGGGGTTGATCGCCGCAAAGGTCTCGCGTGCCACGTCAAACGAGGCGTTCAGCAAAGAAACCTGGGCACTGGCTGTGCCACCCAGCAAAGACGCCAACAACAAGGCAGAGCCAACAACAGACTTCAATTTCATGGTGTTCCCCAAAGTTCCCGGACGCGGCCTTCGGAGCCCGTCACTGATGTTCAATCGCGTGCTATCTATATAAGCACAGCTTGGATAGATCAGATTATGGGTAGGGGAAAAGGCATTTAAAACGACATTTTCATCATGCTCTTATAACCAGAACCTATCTATTGGCTGAGCGTGTGCGTCTTGGGACGCAACGATATTTTTCTGGTGATTGCTTCTTTGCAAAAAACCCGGCTATAATTGTCAATTCGCCGGCTTAGCTCAGTTGGTAGAGCAGCGCACTTGTAATGCGAAGGTCGAGGGTTCAACTCCTTTAGCCGGCACCACGAATAAAATAGAACGCCAAGCTTTCAAAAAGCTTGGCGTTCTATTTTTCTACGATCCGGATCTTGGCCTTTACTCAGGCGAAAGCGTCTCCTTTCACAAGCCACACCCCCACAAGGTAAATTTCCCGCTGCTGATTGCAGCGCTTATCTAACAGGCTACTCAGTAGAGGATACAAGACATTGGGCCAAATCTGCCGGGCATGAAGCCCCCAGTAGAACCATCGTCCGCTCCAGTTCCTGGGCTACCAGTCCCAGCACCTGCGCCACTCCCTGCTCGCCGCCTTGCGCTAAACCATAAGCAACGGCACGCCCCAGGAATGCACCCGTCGCTCCACAAGCGATGGCCTTGGCGACATCCGAACCCCGCCGAAAACCGCTGTCGATAAATACCGGCATCTGCGTTTTGACGATATCCATGATCTGCGGGAGCACACTGATTGTTGAAGGTGCGCAGTCCAGTTGTCGGCCACCGTGGTTGGAGACGATAAGCCCATCGACGCCATAATGCAGCGCCTGACGTGCATCTTCGGGATGCAGAACACCCTTGATCAATACGGGGCCATCCCATTTTGAACGCAACCAGGAGACATCGTCCCAAATCAAACGGCGATCCATGCTCCGCGCCAGCAGTGCCGCCTGCGCCTGGGCGGAGCTGGCCCCCTCTGTCGGCATCAGGTTGACGAACTGGGGTTGGCCGGCCAAGGCCTGACGCCACAGCCAGCGAGGCTGCGACGCCATGTCCAGCAACAAACGCGGACCAGGGCGGAAGGGCAATTTGAAGCCATGACGTATGTCTTTTTCTCTGTAGCCGCCTACAGGCACATCTACGGTCAAAACCAGAGCCTCGAAGCCGGTCTGGCGGGCGCGATCCAGAATGGAATTGGCCATGCCCCTGTCCTGCATCACATACAGTTGCATCCAGCATGGGCCTGCGCAGGCTTCGCGCACTTGCTCCAAAGGACTATTGGAGGCAGTAGACAGGATGTATGGCAAGCCCGCCTTGCCTGCGGCACGTGCGGCGTGCAGATCTCCACGAGGACGTACAACATCAATCAGGCCAACAGGAGCAACGCCAAAAGGCGCTGACCATCGCCGTCCAAAGACTTCTATCTCGGTTGAAAGCGCTGAAGTATCACGCAGACTGCGTGGCGCTAGAGTCAGAGCCTGCAAATCGGCCTGATTGCGAGCCAGACAAAGCTCGTCTTCTGCTCCACCCGCTACATAGTCATAGACAAAACGTGGCAGACTGCTTTGAGCCGCTAACTGAAAATCCTGAATGTTGAGCCGCATGATGCCAGCTGTCTCCCACCTGATGCCGGGCGTTCAAGACCCGATTCAATTTAATTGTTTAAGCATCAAGTATATGACTGAAAACGCTGCGCTATGCGAAGAAAACACGCCTGTCTCTGTTCAGTCAGAGGGGAAGGTTTTGCCAGAATCAGGCGATACACACGATCGATTGCTCATAAGAAAGCAGCGGTTCAAACCTGAAGCTTGAAACCGCTGTTGTTCTACGCCAACCCTTACAGGTTCACCGGCGTCACCAGCCCCCCTTCCGTGACGAAGCGCTCGACATTCCTCAGCACCAATTCACACATGGCCGCTCGGGTTTCGCGAGTTGCGCTCCCTACATGGGGCAGCACCACGACTCGCTCATTCCTGAGCAATTCAGCGGGCACTTCGGGTTCGTTCTCGAACACATCCAGCCCGGCACCGCCCAATTGACCATTTTCCAGAGCCGCAACCAATGCTTTTTCATCCACTACGGAGCCACGGGCGACGTTGACCAGGTAGCCGTTGGGGCCCAAGGCTTTCAAGACCTCGGCAGACACCAGATGGTAGGTTTCCGGGCTGCCTGGAGACGCCACAACAAGAAAATCGCACCATTGCGCCAAGGTCAGCAGTGAAGGCTCGTGATGCCAAGGCAACTGGGGATTCGCACTGCGTGTGTGGTAGCGGATATCCATATCGAAACCAACCGCGCGCCGTGCAATGACCTGACCAACTCGCCCCATACCCAACATGCCCAGGCGCTTGCCACTGACCCGCGTGCTTGGCATGGTAGGACCGACACGAGGCCAGTCGCCACGTCGAACATGGCGGTCGGAAGCAGAAATGCCGCGTACCGCATCGATCAGCAAGCCTATAGCCAAGTCGGCCACGCAGTCGTTCAGAACGTCCGGAGTATTGCTTAGCATCACCCCACGCGCACGGACTGCATCCAGGTCGATGGCATCGTAGCCCACGCCCAGGCTGCAAATAGCCTTCAAGTTGGGCAGTGCATCAATCAGCGCCTTGTCTGCGCCATGCGTTCCTGTGGTGATCAGCACTGTGAACTCGTCACCGTGCTCACGCAAGAATGCCGTTTGATCAGATGCATCACTCAGGATCTCAACCGGGCACAAGGCAGGCAGCTTGCCCGCCAGCGGTGGCGGCAAGGGGCAGGCTTGGAGAATCTTCTGGTTCATGGTCATGCTTCGCTCGTAAAGACGTCGAAATCGACTTGTTTCAGCAGTGCATTGCTCTGGCGTATGACATGGCCGGCAGCAGAGGCTTTGCGACGATAGGCCAACCAGCGCGGATCCGCTTCCAGTGCATTGCGACGGGCTTCCCGGTCGGCCATATCCTCGTATGCCCACAGATGCACCACCTGATTCAGCTCACCCACTTCCGTGGTGTAGTAACCGTGGCAAGCGCCCAGATGCTCGATTTGTACGGCACGCCCTTCCGTCGCATACAGGGACAGGAAATCGCGCAGCAGGCCGGTGGGGATGGTATAGGTTCTTTGGTCGATAATCATGTCGTGAATCCGTTTTTATCCAAGGTATTTGGGCAAGAGCAGCGAAATGACCGGGAAAGCCAAGAGCACTGCCAGGCGGAAAACATCGGCTACCACGAAGGGAATCACACCCCGATACAGCGTGCTCATCTTCACGTCTGGGAGCAGGCTTTTCAGAACCATGACGTTCATGCCCACAGGCGGGGTGATGAAACTGATTTCAGTGACCACCACCACGATGATGCCGAACCAGATCAGGTCAAAGCCCAAGTGCTGTACCAGTGGGTAGAAAATAGGCACGGTGAGCAAGACCATGGACATGCTCTCCAGCACACTGCCCAGCACAATGTAAATCGCGCAAATCAACAGGATCACCACGATCGGGCTCATGTCGAACTGCTGCACCCAGTCCTGCAGATCGCTGGGCATGGACGTGAAATTGATGAAGCTGGAAAACAGCAGGGCTCCGATCAGCACCATGAACAACATGCCCGTGGTACGAGCCGACTCGACCAGCACGTTGGACAGTATCTGCCAGGTCAAACGGCCACGTAGCAGAGCAAACAGGAAGGCACCGCAAGCACCAATCCCGGCGGCTTCCGTCGAGCTGAAAACCCCGCCATAGATCCCGCCCATGACGATGACGAACAGCACCAGCACCCCCCAGACATCGCGCAGCGCACGCAAGCGCTCTTTCCAGCTCATGCGCTCTCCGGGCGGCCCGGCATTGGGGTCGCGCCAGATCGTCCACCTGACTGCCAAAAGGTAAAAACCCACAGCCAGCAGACCCGGCAAAATACCGGCGGCAAACATCTTGCCTATGCTTTGTTCAGTCAGGATGGCATAGACCACCATGACAATAGAGGGCGGAATCAAAATGCCCAGCGTGCCACCAGCAGCGATGGAACCGGAAGCCAGCGCACGGCTGTAGCCCAGTCTGCGCATTTCCGGATAAGCCACCTTGGACATGGTGGCTGCCGTTGCCAGACTGGAACCACACACCGCCCCAAAGCCGCCACAGGCCACCACCGTAGACATGGCCAGCCCACCTTTTCTATGGCCCAGAAATGCATAGGCGGCGGCGTACAGTTCTTTGGACAGCTTGGCCTGAGTAATGAAGTTGCCCATCAAGATGAACAAGGGCAGTACGGACAACAAATACTGAAAACCGCTTTCACGCACAACTGCGCCGGTCATGGCATAGGCGGACGGCCAGTTGCGCATGAGTCCTACGCCGATAAAGCCCACCAGTGCCATGGAAAAGGCCACTGGCACCCGCAGGAAGATCAAGACAAGCATGGCGGCAAAGCCAATCAGTGCTTCAGTCATTCTGTGCCTCTTCTTCCAGATGGGCCGTGTCTGCGTTCAGATCTCGACGAAGCTGCGCCAGCTCCACGATAGTGTTGACGAACAGCATGATGCTCATGAAATAAACAACCGGGGCCAGTGGCAACCCCAGCAAGGTGGTCTGATCCAGGTATTCGGCTGCCGATTCGGCCTGTGTCCAGCTGACCATGGCCAACAACGCGCTGATCCCAGCGGCCAGCAAGTGGCTGGAGACATGGACAATCCGCGCCCCCTTCTCCCCACCGGGGACGGGCACCAGATCAACCACAACGTGTTCGCGCTCCATGGTGGCAAACACGATGCCGCAAAAGATCACCCCCACCATGAGTATTTCAGTGAGTTCTACCGCCCCCATCACCGATACGTTGAAAATGTAGCGCCCTAATACATCGGCCAAAGTCAGCAAGGCCAGCGAGACCATGCATAACTCGGTCAGACGTCGAAGACCCGCTCTTAATAAAGAGAGAATGGAGTTCATGCTTTGTAGCTCCGGGGCTGCTGGCGCACGAGGCGCACAGCAGATTCAAGACAGTCTGCGTGTACTGATCAGTTGGCACTTTCCCGCTGCTTCAGGTCGGCACGGAACTCGGCCAGCACGGCAGGCCCGTCTATACCCTTGGCCTTGGCGGCATCCAGCCAGGCCTGCTCGAAGGATGCTGTGCGCTCTTTGACGGCGGCAATCAGCTCTTCACTGGCGGGATGGAACTGCACATTGTTGGCCTCCAGAGTTTTCATGGCGGCGACATCCGCATCCCCCCAGGCCTTGCCCCCCATGCGAGCAATATGCTCACCGGAAAGACTCATCACGATCTCGCGGTCCTTTTCAGACAAGCGATCAAACGCACCCGGATTCATGATGATGCCGTGCAGATCCGCATAGAGACCGCCCGGGAAAACCGTCGCATGTTTGACCACACTGTCCAGACGGAAGGAAACCACGGACTCCGGAGGGAAAAGTACCCCATCCACCACGCCGGTGCTAAGCAATTCGTACGATTCGGACGCAGGCTTTACAACCGCATTCACGTTCAGCGCCTTGGACAGATCAGCCTGCATGCCACCACCAATACGCAGCTTCAGGCCATCGAAGTCTGCAATGGTCTGCACCTGTTTGCCGGTCGTGTAGACACTGCCCGGGCCATGACCATAAAGCCCAAGCAATTTGATGCCGCGATGCTCTTTGGCATCTTGCAGGTACTTGCTGTAGATGTTCCAGGCCGCCAGCGAAGTGGACTCGGCGCTATTGCCCGAGAACGGCAACATGGCAAATTTCATCAAATCAAAATTGCCGGGGTAATAGGAGTAGGAAATAAAGGCCAGATCAACAATGCCATTGCGCACCGCATCCAGATGCCCAACCGGATTAGTGGCTGCCTTGGTCAGGAAGTTAATCTTGACGCGCCCTTCTGTGGCCTGCTCCACCTCTTTGGCCCAGGGCTTCATGAAGTTAGCCACCAGAACATGTGTTTGCGGGATCCAGGCAGAAAAAGTCAGCTCCACAGGCTTGTCCGCTTTTGCGGGGCCAGCCGCCACAGCCAGGCTGGTTAAGGCCATACCCAACAGGCGAGAAATCCATCGGTTCTTCATGGGGAAATCCTTTTTTGGTGGTAGATCGTTATAGGTATAGTTAGCCAGGCCCGTCAGGAGAAAAGGGCCTGCTCAATCAAGGTTTCGGCATCGCCGTCATGATGCATGCCCAACTGTGTGGCGATTGCCGTTGTCAAAGGCGGCCACTGGGCAAACTGCTGGTCAAACTGAGGGTTGGACTGAAAGCTCAATCCCGCGTCGGCCCCCCGGCCATAGCGGGTTTTGGCAGCCTGTACCAGCTCTGCCACCTGAAGACGCTGGGCGGGAAGATTCCACACCCGACCTGCAGGCAAGCGAGCGGCTTCCAGGCTCGCTGTTGTCAGAAGGTGCCGCACACAGGCGGGCAAGGAAAGCAGCCAGATCCACCCTTGCGGGCCAATGGGGCACTCGTAGGTGCTGCCAGCAGCCAAGGCATGGATCAAGGAGCTGGCAAAGGAAGACAGCGCAGTTTCGGCGGTCATGGGTCTGGCGACCACGGTAGGCAAGCGAACCGAGCGGCCATCCAGAAAACCCCGGCGGCTGTAATCGGCCAGCAGCAGCTCCACCATCCGCTTCTGCGTTCCATAACTTAAAGTAGGTGCGACGGGCGTGTCGTCATCCACCTGCTGGGGCAGTGGCGTCCCAAAGACACCGATACTGCTGGCATACACCACAACGGGGCACTGGCCTTGCTGTCGCAGGTGCTCAAACAAGCCTATGGTGCTGTCTATATTGACGCGCAAACCCAGTGCGAAATTCTCTTCAGCCAGCCGACTGGTCACCGATGCCAGATGGAAAACCGTGTCGGGTGCTGGCGACAACACCGCTTCCAGCACGGTTTTATCGGCCAGGTCGCCACTAATGCAGCGCAGGCCAGGCACGTGGTGATGGCTTTGCTCTTCAAAGGCCAGATCGGTCAGCGTCAGGCTTTGAATCTCTTTGGCTTCAAGCAGTTTGGCCGCCGCACGGGCAAGCGCTTGGCCGATGTAGCCGTTGGCGCCGGTAATCAAGACATGCTTCATGGCTTATCTCCCGGCAGCCTGCGTGCAAGCCGCATCACGACGACGTGGCGCAGCCAGCACACCGCGATCACACAAGGGCTGGCACCAGGCTAAACCGTCCGAAGATGATCCACGAGGCTGATACTCGCAGCCCAGCCAGCTGTCGTAAGCCAAGGCAGGCAAGGCCGCCACGCCTGCCAGCAAATCGTGCTGTGCAAGATCCGGCTCGTAGCGCCCATCGGCACCCGCGATCTGCACATAGCCGATCCACGGAGCACAGGCCTCCACACTGGAAGGGACGTCCAAGCTTTCTTTGACGCAGTGGTAGTAATCAAACTGCAGACGCAGGCGCGGGGAATTGAAGTGCTGGAGCACCTCAATCACCTGCTCTGGCAAGTAATAAAAATACCCGGCCATATCGCTGCGGTTGAGCGCTTCCAGCGTCAGCACCAGATCATCTGCTTCAGCCAAGGCCAAAGCCTGTTCCAGATTACTGAGCAGTGCAGCCCGGCAATCTTCCTGATCGAAGGGGCTGACATCGCCCGCCATCACATGGATACGGCGGCACCCGGTAGCCTGTGCAACAGCACGGGCGCGATCAAAGGCTTCCTGGAACTGGGCCTGTGCGCCGGGAATGGCCGCCCAACCCAACCTGCCCTGCCCCTCGCCTATAGGCGTGTTGATCAGAGTTAGCTCCAGCTGTGCGGCTTGCAGTTGCTGAGCGTACCAAGCCGGAGCGTAGTCGTAAGGCAGCAAAATCTCGACGCCCTGAAACCCATCGGCTGCCGCAGCCTCAAAACGTTCGCTCCAGTCCAGATGCCGATACAACCAGCTGAGATTAGCGGATAGTTGCATGGGGCAGCCTGCCTTATGTGCTTATCTGGCGAAGAAAAGCGTCACGCTGCTCGGGCAGCACAACGCTGACCAAGGCAGACACCTCAGCCTGACCCAGCCCCATGGCGCTTGCCACGCGCAACATTTGCTGCACGCTGGCGGCAACCGGCATAGGCGCGCCGCTTTGTTGGGCATTGGCGATCAGGGTGTCGATATCCTTGAGCATGGTGGACAGCGCACCAATACTTTTTTCCTGGGCCTCTATCATGCGCGGGGCAAAGATCTGCAAGGGCTTGGAGTCCGCCCAACCACCCGCCAGCGCGGGCGCCAGCTTGTCCACATTGATGTTATTGCGCTGGGCAAAGCCAATGGCTTCAGCCAATGCCGCAATCGAAGTTGCCACGATGGCCTGATTGCACAGCTTGGTTGCCTGCCCGGTCCCGGAAGGCCCCATATGCGTGATATTGCCGGCGTAGGCGCACATGGCGGCCTCGGCTTCAGGCATATGGGTTTCGCTACCGCCCGTCATGATGGCCAGCGTACCGGCCTCCACGCCGGGAATACCGCCGGACACCGGGGCATCAATCCAGTCAGCGCCGCAGATCTCCGCCAAACGAGCGGCCAGCTTGCGTGTGGCCTCAGGGTCGATACTGGAGTGATCCACCAGCCATTTAAGGCCCGCTGCCTGAGCAATCCCGTCCGCGCCAAACACCACGGCCTCGGCGGCCTTGGCATCAAACAGGCATAACAACACGCCATCGGCGCCTTCAGCCGCTTCGCGTGGCGTGCTTACGACCTGCGCACCCAGCGCCGCCAGCGGCTCGGCCTTTTCTCTGGAACGGTTCCAGACCTTGACCTCGTGACCCGCTTTCAACAGGCGCTGCACCATGGCAGCCCCCATCAATCCCAAACCGCAAAAACCGAGTTTCATCTTATACGTCCTCAAGCTGTTCTTGCGGCCACTCGGCAGCACCCGAATGGGTCACTGCACCTTCATTGGTCGGTCCAACCAGGCGTGCGTACTTCTCCAGCGCGCCAGCCAAGCGGTCTCGTACGTAAGGTTTCCATTGCGCCCGGCGTGCAGCCAGTTCCTCCTCGGACACATGCAGCTGCATGCTGCTTTGGGTAGCATCGATGGTGATACGGTCGCCGTCTTTTACCAAACCGATGTTCCCACCGGCTGCTGCTTCGGGGCTGGCATAGCCGATACACATGCCGCGTGTCGCACCGGAGAAACGGCCATCCGTCAGCAGTGCCACTTTTTCGCCATTGCCATGACCATAAATGGCGGCAGTGACACTTAGCATCTCGCGCATACCGGGGCCGCCTTTAGGGCCTTCGTTACGGATAATCAGTACGTCGCCAGCCTCATAGGCCTGCTTGGATACCACCGCCATACAGTCTTCTTCGGTTTCAAAAACGCGTGCGCGCCCGTCAAATACCAGAGACTTCAAGCCAGCAATTTTCAGTAAGGCGCCATCGGGGCACAGATTGCCCTTGAGCACGACCAGGCCGCCCGACGCGTGAATCGGCTGATCGCTGCTGCGCACGATACGACCATCCACATCGGGGAAGTTTTCCAGAGCCTCGGCCAAGGTTTCGCCGGTAATGGTCAAGGCATCGCCGTGCAGGTGACCGCTCTTCAAGAGAGCCTTGAGCACGACGGGCACCCCGCCGATCACGTCCAGATCGCGTGCCAGATAACGGCCGCCGGGCTGCAAGTCGGCAATCAATGGCGTGCGGTTGAACACCTCGGCCATATCGTCCGTGGTGAAACGAATACCGACTTCGTGCGCAATGGCAGGAATATGCAAGGCCACATTGGTCGATCCGCCAGTCGCAGCAACAGCAGCAGTGGCATTTTCCAGACTCTTGCGGGTGATGAGATCACGCGGCAAAGGACCACCGTGTTCCAGAATCTCCATCACACGGCGACCGGCGCGACGAGCCAGCGCGTGTCGTTGGCTGTAGACCGCCGGGGTGGTCGAGGAACCCAGAAAAGACAGGCCCAGGGCCTCTGCCACCATACCCATGGTATTGGCGGTGAACTGGCCCGGACAGGAGCCCACGGTCATGGCACAGGTACGCTCGATGCCATGCAGTTGCTCCAGGGAAATCGCCCCAGTCTGGTAGCGACCCACACCCTCAATGGCGGTAAGCACCGTGTTTTCAGTGCCATCGGGTGAGTAGCCCGGCAACATGGAGCCACCATAAATGAAGACTGAGGGGACGTTGAGCCGCGCCATGGCCATCAGGGTGCCAGGCAAGGTCTTGTCGCAACCACCCAGACCGACCAGAGCGTCATAGGCATGGCCACGTACAGCTATTTCCATGCTGTCGGCAATCATCTCGCGCGAGACCAGGCTCATGCGCATGCCAGCGTGGTTCATGGAGGTGCCATCGGACACGGAAATCGTGTTCATCATGACGGGTACGCCACCACCCTGTGCTACGCCCAGGCGCACGCTGTCTGCCTGCGGGCCCAGCGATTTGGAACAGGGTGTGTTGTCTCCGGCGGTTCCAATGATGGCGACCATCGAGCGGTCCAGATCATCATCGTCCAGGCCCGTGGCACGCAGAAAGGCTCGGTGTGGTGTGCGGGTCACGCCCTCGGTCACTGCTTTTGATCTATGTTTTTTTAGCATGGTCTTTGGTGGTGATGAGTAATTGAAAGATCGAGTTAATCGGTCAGGTCCAAGCGATCAAAGATCCAGGAAACATCTTCCTGAATGTATTGGCGCGCCTGGGCGAAGTTACCGGCACGCAGCGCGTTGACGGTGGACTCATGCAACTGGTCTGAGGAGTCTTCGTTATGGAGCAGTTCGCGGGTTTCACGCAGATAGGCCCCCGACTGCAACCACAGGCTCTCGATCATGGCGAGCATGACGGGGGACTGGGCGGCGGCATAGATCGTGAAATGAAAGATCCGGTTTTTTTCCAGGCTGCTGGCCACGCCTTTGGGCGTGCGGCGCTCTTGTGTAATTTCTTGCGCCAACTGTTCCAGCTGATCCAGCACGGAAGATGTCAGCAGGGGGCCAGCCCATTCGGTGACGGTGCCTTCGATCAGAACGCGAGCACGGCGAATGTCGCTCAGGCAGGCTTTGGTGATCAGGGGGACACGCGTGGTGCCGTTGGGCAAGGGCTCCAGCCCTTGCTGAGCCACCAGACGACGCAGGGCTTCGCGCACCGGCATGGTGCTGGTGCCCAGCGCATCGGCCAGGTACTGGATGCCAAGCACTTGGCCGGCACGGTATTCACCGTGCATCAGCTTGTTGCGCAGGGCTTGATAGACCGCTTCGTTAACGGATTGCCGAACGATAGGTTGGAAAGCTTCGAGCGGAGCACTGGTGCTTGCAGCATCTGAATGTTTCATTAAATTCCGTCACAAAGTGAATTCGAGCAAAGATTTGTGATTTTTGATCAATTCTAAGGACGGACTTCTCCGACAACAAATCAGAGCTAACCCTTAGCCTCCTAATTCGTCATGGACGACGCGGCAAGCCTTGCGAGCGAGCCGCGCATTCGGTTTTGCAACGCGGTAAATCAGGCCGTAGGGCTGGCCATTGCTGGGATAGGCAGCTCGTGAAGACCCTTGAATTCCTGCAAGGAAAAACTAGTCTGCGCTTGCCGAACCCCCGGCAAACGATGCAATTTTCTTTGCAACAATTCCGAATAGCTGTCCAGATCCTTGGCCACCACCATCAGCAAAAAGTCGGCCGGACCGGCAATACCGTGGCACATCACCACCTCCGGAATATCGCGCACGGCCTCCACAAACTGCACCGAACGCTCTTCATTTTGAAAGTCCACACTGATGCTGACGAAGGCCACCACGCCATAGCCCAGGCCGCGCCGATCCAGCCGGGCGTGGTAGCCTGAAATAAGCCCGGCTTCTTCCATGCGTCGAATCCGGCGCCAGCAGGGCGACTGCGATATGCCCACTTTTTGCGCCAGCTCGCTCGTTGTGAGCCGGGCGTTTCTTTGGAGCTCGGCCAGCAAACTGCAATCCACCTCATCCAGTTCTATTTGCATAAAAAAACCCGTTTTTTAAGTTTTTCAGAAAAAGTTATGCTTCTATAAAAAACAGCTTGGCGCAAGACCCTTAAATCCATAAGATCAACGCATAAATTTAAGTGGGATGAAATCATGAAACCACAGAGAAATTTCAGCTTCACCCCTATGCCCGCCTACTCGGGTGACCGCATCCTGCCGCTGATGGAGACCTTCGGGCACGATGCACTGCAAGCTCCCCTCGGCGCGCAACGCGACTTTGGTTTTCTATCGACTCACGCGACCTGTTCCACACGTCGCACAGGTCATTATTAACGTACCGGGAACAGAACAAATGAATGCTTCCAAAGCATCGGCTGACAAGGGAATCGGCGAGACAGAGCGCATTGTTTCGGAAGAAAAAGCGCAGTTGGATTTCAGCCAATCCATGAGCTATGGCGACTACTTGCACCTGGACGAGGTGCTGGGCGCTCAACACCCGCTCTCGCCTGCCCACGACGAAATGCTGTTCATCATCCAGCACCAGACCAGCGAACTCTGGATGAAACTGATGCTGCACGAACTGAATGCGGCCACCGCATCGGTCGCCGCCGACCGCTATGCCGACAGCTTCAAGATGCTGGCGCGTGTCTCGCGCATCATGGAGCAACTGGTCAGCGCTTGGACTGTGCTGTCGACCATGACCCCGCCGGAATACACCGCCATGCGGCCTTATCTGGCCAGTTCCAGCGGCTTTCAAAGCGCGCAATATCGCTGCATTGAATTTGCTCTGGGCAACAAGAACGCCGCCATGCTCAAGCCACATGCACACCGCCCTGACCTGCTCCGTCAGGTGGAAGCGGCCTACCGAGCGCCTTCGCTGTACGACGAATCGCTGCGCCTGTTGGCCCGCCAAGGTTTCCACATTCCCGCCGAGTATCTGGACCGTGACTGGACACAGCCCTACGTGGCCAGCCCCGAGGTCGAAGCCGCCTGGTTGCAGGTTTACCGTGACCCGTATGCACACTGGGATCTGTACCAGCTGGGCGAGAAGCTGACCGACATTGAGGATGCCTTCCGTCTTTGGCGTTTCCGTCATGTCACGACGGTGGAACGCGTTATCGGCTTCAAGCGCGGCACTGGTGGCACAGGCGGCGTCAGCTACCTGCGCAAGATGCTGGATGTTGTGTTGTTCCCCGAGATCTGGACTGTTCGGACCGCGTTGTAATGCAGGCTCCCCACGACTCCCTCTCCGCGCAGGAGCGCGAGCGCGAATATTCGCCCAGTTCCTGTATAGGCGGGAACTACGCGCCCTACATCGAAGACTACGCCACACTTAGCGCAGCGGCGTTGGCAAGCGAATCACGGCATACCGAGCATGCCTATGGCAGCGCTGCCGCGCACAAGCTTGACCTGTTCCTGCCTGAGCCCCGCGATTCGGAGGCGCTTCCGCCCTTGCTGCTGTTTATCCACGGCGGCTACTGGCAGGAGCTCTCCAAGGCGTCCTCTTTGTTCTCGGCCCCGGATTGCACCAACGCGGGCATCGCCTTTGCCGCCATTGATTACACCTTGGCGCCACAAGCCTCTGTCCACGACATGGTGCTGGAGTGTCGCAAGGCACTGCGCTGGCTGCATCAACACGGTGAAGAACTGGGCTTTGACCCGCAACGCATCGTCGTTTCCGGCAGCTCTGCCGGAGCGCATCTGGCGGCCATGTGCTGCTTGCGTGGGTGGAAGGATGATGCCAATTTGCCGGTAGACGTGCCCGCAGCGACAGTGCTGGTTTCCGGCATTTACGACCTGCAACCCCTGATTGGCACCAGTATCAATGAGGCACTGTCCCTGGACGTGGCAAGTGCGCGAGCGATCAGCCCACAACTGCTTGATCTGACAGGCTTTCCGCCCGCCATCATCAGCTGGGGAGAAATTGAAACCTCGGAGTTCAAGCGCCAGAGCCAGGCTTTTGCCGATGCGCTGAACGCACTGGGTGCCCAGTATCTGCCCCCCATCGAAATGCCAGCACGTAACCACTTCGATGTCATTCTTGACCAGGCTCGCCCCAACACCCGCTTGGGCGATGCCACGCACGCGCTCTTTGCGTCCTTGCCGGTCACCTCTACTCGGAGCAAGTGATGAAACAAGTTGTCGACGTCGGGCTTCCGCCCCTGAAGCAAGCGTTTTCCTGGGCCGTCAAAGCCAAAGGAGAAATGCTGTTCATGGTGAACGGGCCTGTGCGGCCGGACGGCAGCATCGATACGGGAAGCATCGAACAGCAAGCTCGCCTGACCTTCGCAAATATGCAGCGGGCCACGCAAGCGGCGGGTGGCAGCCTGGAAAATGTCACCCAAGTGCTGATCTACATGACCGATGTTGCCGACATGGACATCATCGACAAGGTGTACAGGGAGTTTTTCTCTGCGCCCTTCCCCAACCGCGCCAGTGTGGGCGTTGCGGCCTTGGTGGAGCCGGGCATGAGGCTGGAGGTGGTAGCTTACGCCATGATTCCTTGAGGCTGACAAAGGCGGGAAGCTGCAGTCAAAACCTGGCCGCACCCGCCGGATTACAGCGAGTCGAACGGGTCCTGCGTACTGGGCAAGCCTGTGTCATCCCCCAGCACAAAGCGCGGGATGAATTGCAGCACGTACTGCCGCATGGCTTCGACCAGGCGCTGCGCATCGGGACGCAATTCGCGAGACCGCAAGGACACCACGCCGACCATATAAGGCACGTGGATATCAATCGGGCGCAGCACCACGTTAGGCAGTGGCAGGCCGTGGGCGGTGAAAGGGTCGATCAAGGACACGCCTACCCCTTGGCTGGCCAGAACCAGGCCTTCCAGAGACGAGGCAACCTCGATATGACGGATATCTTCCGGGGCTTCCGGACTGGCGCGCAGCAAGGCGGTTGCCAGGGTATGGCGCAAACGGTGGCGGTTCTGGATGGAAATCAGGGGTGTGCTCTGAATATCACTGAGACGCACCAGTTCCTGTTTGGCCAGGGGATGGTTCACGGCCATGCCCAACAGGCACGGGCTTTGACCCGACCAATGCAAGGTGCAGCCATCAATGTCCAGCGGCAAACTGGTCACCGCCAGATCTGCCCGTCCTTCGTCGATGGCTTGCACCACTTCTTCCGGTTTCACCGTATCAATAATCAGCTTTTGCTTGAAGGCCGGATCGTGCTGCTCCATGATGCCCAGCGCTTGCGGCACCAGGCCAATCGCCAAGGCGTGAGTAGTCACGATACGCAGAGGTCGCAGCCCCCCACGGGCGATTTCCAGAGCGCGGGTTTGCAGCACCTCCAGATTCATCAGCACAGGCCGGGCTTCCAGATAGAACTCGCGCCCCTGCTCAGTCAAGGTGACTTGCGGACGGGTGCGAGTAAAGAGTCTGAACCCCAGCTCCTGGATCTGGCGGCTAACCACTGGCTGAGAGCGGTCAAGCAAGCGGCCGGCAGCGGTAACGCTGCCTGCGGACATCACAGCTGCAAAAGCTTCTAATTGGCGAATTTCCATGTCGTTCTATGTGGATGCCGCATTTATCAACATGGAATATTCTAATGCGGAATAGTTAGGCGGACTAGCGTTTCACACCGAAACATTGATCCAGCGTGGGGAAAGAGCCATCACGCACCTCGGCCGCATATTGCGCCGCTGCTTGCGAGATCAGGGCACCCACATCCGCGTAGGGTTTGGCGAATTTGGGAATCTTGCCGTTTGTCAGGCCCAGAATGTCTTCTGTCACCAGAACCTGACCATCACATGCAGGTGATGCACCGATGCCAATGGTAGGAATGGCGATGGTTTCAGTAATCCGGCGGCCTACGCTTTCGGCCACTCCTTCCAGCACCACGCCCCAGGCACCTGCCTGAGCATGGGCGACGGCATCGTCCAGCACGCGCTGGGCGGCGGCATCGGTCATGCCCTGAGCTTTGTAACCGCCCATGGTGTTGACGTACTGGGGCATCAAGCCCACGTGGGCCAGCACAGGCACGCCGCGCTCAACCAGGAAACGCGTGGTTTCAGCCATGGCTTGGCCGCCTTCCATCTTCACCGCCTGGGCGCCGCTGGCCGCGAGCATACGCGATGCATTGGCAAATGCCTGCTGGGGTGATTCCTGATAGCTGCCAAAAGGCATGTCCACGACAATACAAGCGTGTTTAGTTGCACGCACCACGGCCGCGGCATGGGCAGCCAACATATCCACCGTAATGCTCAGGGTGTCCGGCATGGCATAACCTACCATCGCGGTCGAGTCGCCCACCAGGATCATGTCCATGTGCTCGTCCAGCATTCGTGCGATAGGCGCGATGTAGGCTGTTAACGAAGCAATTTTTTGTTTGCCCTTATAGGCGGTCAGAGCGGGAACGCTAATGCGAACCTGCGTGGTATGTACGCTCATACTTACTCCAGCTGGAACCCCATAGGCAAAAGCTTATATGGGATTATGAATGATGCAGATTGCAACATCTTAATAAAAAATCCAGTCGACGCCTCTATAATCGCCGTAGGACAAAAAACAATAAGCTAATTTCCTGCCTACGTACAAGCTTCGCGTGTCCATCCCGTGCGGATTCAGGTCCTTTTAAGGACTTTTGTTTTGACATCGCCTGTACTCTAGAGCCCGATCGTTCCCAATGTGCGGTGGTTTCATCAGCCATGTCCTGGCTGTTTTGCCGTGCACTCTACCGAGGAGAGACTTATGTCGACTACCCCCCCAACCATCACCTTCCACGACGATAACCGTGCGCCCCAACTGGGCATGGGCGTGTGGCAGGTACCTGCCGAGCAAACGGCCGATGTGGTGTGCAGTGGCATCGAAGCGGGCTACCGCCTGATCGATACTGCCGCCATTTATGGCAACGAAGCCGAAGTCGGCCAAGGGATTCGTCAGTCCAAGGTGCCACGCGAAGAACTGTTTGTGACCACCAAGCTGTGGAATGACATGCATGGCCACGACAACACCCGTGCAGGCTTTGAAGAAAGCATGGACAAGCTGCAGCTCGATTATGTGGATCTGTACCTGATCCACTGGCCCGTGCCCAAGAACCGTCAGTACATCCAGACCTGGGAAACACTGATCAATCTGCGCAACGAAGGCCGCGTGAAATCCATTGGTGTGTGCAATTTCCTGCCCCAGCACCTGCAAACCTTGCTGGACAAAACGGGCGTGCTGCCCGTGCTGAACCAGATCGAACTGCACCCCGGCTTTCAGCAGGCCGAGTCGCGTCACTACCATGAAGACCACGCCATCCAGACCCAGGCCTGGAGCCCGCTGGGATTGGGTACGCTGTGGGACAATCCGGTGCTGAACAGGATCGCCAAGGAACATGGCCGTTCAGTGGCGCAAATCATGCTGCGCTGGCAGATTCAGCTGGGCAATATGGTGATTACCAAGTCCAATTCCCCCAAGCGTCAGCGCGACAATATGGACATTTTCAGCTTCGAGCTAAGCGAACAGGATATGGCTGCCATTGCCGGTCTGGACCAGGCCGACGGTCGTCTTGGCCCGGATCCAGAACTGTTCCGCCTGCCCAAAAGCACCGTCCAAGACTAAGCCCTGGGGCACACCCGTCTTGCAGGGCCGGACAAGAAGGCGGCAAGAAGGGGCGCCAGGGCAAACAGCCACAGCAGAGCCTGCGCCGACTGGCGCGCGCCCTGCACCCCACCGGGGTCTACAAAGCCCGAGGCCGTGGTGATGATCCCGGCCAGAGCGGCCCCCAATGCCATCGTGAACAGTTGCAAGGTGGTAATGGCTGCCGAGGCAATATTCTCCTGCCCCTTGGGTGCGGAATGAAACACCCGCGTCAGCAGATGTGGCCAGGCCAGACCAATCCCCACCCCGACTCCCAATAAGGACAGGTACAAGGCCCAGGAATAATCCGTGCCTTCACTCAAGCCTTCCCATGGAATAAACACGCCCAAGGCAACCAAGGACAAGCCCGAGAGCACAGGCCCGGCAATAATCATGCGATCCCCGGTTTTCAGCCCCCGGCTGGAGCTGGCAATAGAACCCAAGGTCCAGCCACCTGACATCAAGGCCGTCAGATAGCCTGCTTTAAGGGGGCTCATGTGGTGGATGATCTGCAGGAAATACGGAATGAAGATTTCCGTTGCCACGGCCACGCTGACCAGGCCAATACCGGCATATAGACTGCCCAAGGCAGTGCTGATGGAGTAGGTGCCCTGCGGAAACAGGCGGCTGGTAGACTTGCTGTCGGCACGCGCCATCAAATACACCAGAATTGCCCCACCTGCGACACCGGCCAGATTGATCATCCAGGAAGTCGACAGGCTCCCTGCCGACATCACCAGCACAGAGGCCGTCAGCAGCAAGACCTTGCCCAGGGTGGAGCCCGATTGACGCGATTCGGGCGCACGCGCGTCGCGCAATTGCGTCCAGACCAGAATCGCCAGTAAAGCGGCACACGGCAGGACGCTCCAGAAGGCCAGACGCCACTGCCCCATCTGGGCAAACACCCCGCCAATCGCCGGGCCTGACAAAGTGGCCACGCCCCACATACTGGACACCAAAGCCATGACGCGCGGCCAAAGGCGCTCTTCAAACACCAGCCGGATCGAGGAATAGCTCAGACCCAGCAGCAGGCCGCCGCCCAAGCCCTGAATCGTGCGGGCAAAAAGCAGAAAAGGCATGGAAGGTGCTGCCGCGCACAAGGTTGTACCAATGGCAAAAAACAGCAGCGACACCAGAAAGCTGTGTCGCAGACCCAGTTTTTCCAGAACTTGTGGCGACAGGGCCGAGCCCAGGATCGAGGCCACCACAAAGAGCGTGGTGTTCCAGGCGTAGTACTCCAGCCCGCCAATATCCTCCACCACCGAGGGCAAAATCGTGGTCGCCACATACACGTTGATCGCGTGAACCGCCACGCCACCGGCCAACGCCAGCGAACGCAAGCCATTGCGGCCAGACAGTAATTCGGACCAAGAAGCTTCTTGGGTATTCGCCATTTTTCTGTATCCAAGCAAAAAGCCGGCGCAGGAGCCGGCCCCTAAACACACAAGTGCGCCAGGGGCATGACACCACTGACGCACCTGCTGGCGTGTCAAACCACGCCTTGACCTGCTGCCGAGCTTACGCTTTCAACAAGCCCCGCAAAACGTACTGCATGATACCGCCGTGACGGTAGTAATGCGCTTCGCTAGGCGTATCAATTCGGACCAGGGCCTCGAATTCGATATCGCCCGCACGCACTTTGACCTTCTCGGGGATCTTGTCCTGATTCAGGGCGGTAATGCCTTCAATATCAAAGACCTCATCTCCCATCAGACCCAGAGTTTCAGCGTTTTGGCCGGCGGGGAACTGCAAAGGCATCACGCCCATGCCCAGCAAGTTGCTGCGGTGAATACGCTCGTAAGACTCGGCAATCACCGCACGCACACCCAAGAGCACCGTACCTTTGGCGGCCCAGTCACGCGAGGAACCCGAACCGTATTCCTTGCCTGCCAGAATCACCAGCGGGACGCCGGCACTCAAGTAATTGCGCGAGGCATCGTAAATCGTTGCCACGGGCGCGCCGTCTTGCGTGAAGTCGCGTGTATACCCCCCTTCCGTGCCTGGGGCCAACTGGTTGCGCAAACGCACGTTGGCAAAGGTGCCGCGAATCATGACTTCATGGTTACCGCGACGCGAGCCGTAGGAGTTGAAATCCTGCGGCTTGACTTCGTGATCCATCAGATACGTGGCGGCAGGCGACATGCGTGCAATCGAACCAGCCGGGCTGATGTGGTCGGTGGTGACCGAATCACCCAGCTTGGCCAGCACGCGGGCACCACGAATGTCCGAGACCGGGCTTGGATCGCGTTTCAGGTCGATGAAATACGGCGGTTTGCGCACGTAGGTGGAGTCTTCCTGCCACTCGAAACGATCCCCTTTGGGGGTAGGCAAAGAGCGCCAACGCTCATCACCAGCGAACACATCGGCATAACCATCACGGTACATATCCGAGGCGATGGCCTTGCTGATCACATCCTGCACTTCAGCGGCAGACGGCCAGATGTCTTTCAGGAACACATCTTTGCCATCGCTGCCCTGTCCCAGCGGCTCATGGTACAGGTCGATATCCATGGTGCCAGCCAGGGCGTACGCCACCACCAGTGGTGGCGACATCAGATAGTTCATCTTTACTTCGGGGTGAATACGGCCTTCGAAGTTGCGGTTGCCGGACAGTGTGGACACTACAGCCAGATCATTCTGGTTAATGGCCTGGCTGACTTCCGGAATCAAGGGGCCTGAGTTACCAATACATGTGGTGCACCCGTAGCCAACCAGATCAAAACCCAGCTTGTCCAGGTAGGGGGTCAGACCTGCGCGCTGGTAGTAGTCCGTGACCACGCGCGATCCGGGGGCCAGACTGGTTTTCACCCAAGGTTTGCGGCTCAGGCCCTTTTCCACGGCCTTCTTGGCCAGCAGACCCGCCGCCATCATGACGCTGGGGTTGGAGGTGTTGGTACACGAAGTAATCGCGGCAATGACGACCGAGCCATGATCCAGTGTGCACTGGCTGCCATCGGCCAGCGTAAATTCCACCGCCGCTTTCCGGGGTGCTGGCGGTTTGTGCGACGGCACGTCCGAGGCAGGAAAGCTCTCTTCGACGGCTTCGTCATAGGTGGCCACATCATCACCCAACAAATCACGCACCGCAGTACGGAATGCCGGCTTGGACGAAGACAGGGCGATGCGGTCCTGAGGACGCTTGGGACCGGCAATCGAAGGAACGACGGTGGACAGATCCAGCTCCAGACGCTCGGAGTAGCGAGGCTCATGCTGCGGATCGTGCCACAGGCCCTGAGCCTTGGCGTAGGCGCGCACCAGTTCGATCTGTTCTTTGCTGCGGCCCGTCAGCTCCATATAACGCAGGGTTTCTTCGTCAATCGGAAACATGGAGATGGTGGAGCCGTATTCGGGACTCATATTGCCGATCGTGGCACGGTTGGCCAAAGGCACAGCGCTCACACCAGGGCCATAGAACTCCACAAACTTACCAACCACACCATGCTGACGCAGCATATCGGTAATCGTCAGCACCAGGTCGGTGGCGGTAGTGCCTTCAGGCATTTGACCTGTCAGCTTGAAACCCACAACACGGGGAATCAGCATGGAAATGGGCTGGCCCAGCATGGCGGCTTCGGCCTCGATACCGCCTACGCCCCAGGCCACCACGCCCAGACCGTTCACCATGGGCGTGTGCGAGTCCGTGCCCACACAGGTGTCGGGATAGGCCAGCTGACGGCCCTGCTCGTCGCGTGTAAAGACTACGCGAGCCAGGTGTTCCAGGTTCACCTGGTGAACAATACCTGTGCCAGGTGGCACGACCTTGAAGTTATCGAATGCACTTTGGCCCCAGCGCAGGAACTGGTAACGCTCCATATTGCGCTCGTATTCGATTTCCACGTTGCGCTCGAACGAGCTGGGCTTGCCAAAATCGTCCACGATCACCGAGTGGTCAATAACCAGCTCTACCGGTGCCAGGGGATTGATTTTTTGCGGGTCACCACCGAGCGCCTGCATGGCTTCACGCATGGCAGCCAGGTCCACAACGGCTGGCACGCCGGTAAAGTCCTGCAGCACAACACGTGCGGGGGTAAAGGCGATTTCACGATCGGGCTCGGCAGCAGGGTCCCAGGCGGCCAGGGCGCGAATATCATCGGCCGTTACATCGCCACCATCTTCGGTGCGCAGCAAGTTTTCCAGCAGAATCTTCAAGCCATAGGGCAGGCTGGCAACATCCAGGCCATCTCCACGAACCGCATCCAACCGATAGTAGTCGTAGGACTGCCCGCCGACATCCAACTGGTGCAAAGCCTTAAAACTATCTACGCTTTTCATATCGGGATCTCCATGGAAAAGTGCCGGCCGATACCATCCAATTTACCCAGCCAGCGATACACATGTGGTAATTGTCTATTGGTCTAGACCATTCCACATCTTACACTCTGGCGTAATCCCCCGCCCTGTGCAGCGTCCCTCCTGTGGCCTTACGTCACACCTACACAAACTCGGAAACATTCTTTACGTATAATGATTTAGGTGCCTTCCACCCGTCTTTTGGTCTCATCTCCATTTTCTTCGAGCACTAGCCCATCCCCATGTTCTTTGTCGATCTGCGCCGGCTGATTCTCTTGTTGGCTACCGCCAGCAGTCTGCTGACCATGGGCTACACCTTGTATGGGGCCTATTCGGCTGAGCGCACCTTGCTGATCGAGCAGGCGCTGGAGAAAAACCGTGCCTACGCCCTGAAACTGGCCAGCAGCACTGATGCTTTCATTGCCAATTTGCAGCAGCAACTCAGCTACAGCGCCAGCGTGCTCTCCCGCTCTCTGTACCAGGGCGAGCTTTTGCTAGGCGATGAGGTCAGGCGCCTGAAAGAACAAAACAACAGTTTTAATTCAGTCCTGATCCTGAATGCCGAGGGCCGGGTTCTGGCCAATGCCCCCCACCAACTCAGCCTGATTGGCACAACGCTTCGCGGCGAAGGCACGCAACTGGCCTTGAAAACCAGAAAGCCAGTAGTCAGCCCGCCCTATCTGTCCGCAACCGGGCGCTTGCTGATCTTCTTGTCACACCCAATTTTTGATGCAGAAGGTAACTACAAGGGCCTGGTCGGTGGCTCCATTTACCTGCACGAACCCAATAGTCTGAACGCCTTGCTGGGCGAGCACTTTTACCGCGATGGCTCCTACATTTATGTGGTGGACCAGCACAAGCGGCTGATTTTTCACCGCGATGTCGCTCGCATCGGCGAAGTTATACACGGCAACCCGGCCATTGATGCCGTCAGTCAGGGCGAAAGCGACGCGCTATCCCTGCGCAACGTCAAAGGCGTGGACATGCTGGCGGGCTTTGCTCCCAGCAGCGATGTGAAATGGGGTGTGGTGGTGCAAAGCCCCACCAAAGTCGTGCTGGATGAATTAACGGTCCTCTTGGGCAAGGTTCTGCGCAATTCCATCCCCTTTTTCCTGGCCGTACAAATCCTGATCTGGATGCTGGCCATGCTGATTGCCAAACCCTTGCGACAACTGGCTCGCCAGGCTCCGCATCTGGATTCAGCCAACGCCAGCTCGCGCATCGCGCAGGTTCACGCCTGGTATTTCGAATCCCGCCAGATCAAGCTGGCCATGCTGCTGGGCCTGAAACGCGTCAACCGCAAGATTGGCGTCATGAATGTCGAGCGCAATACGGACCCTCTGACCGGCCTGAACAACCGACGCGGCATGGCGACCGTCCTGCAGCAATGGAAGGAAACGGACACGCCCTTTTCCGTGCTGACCGTGGATATAGACCACTTCAAGCGCGTCAACGACACCTACGGACACGATGTGGGCGATCTGGTGCTGAGCTTTCTGGCTGACACCATGCGAGCCTGCACCCGTGATACAGACCTGATCTGTCGTGTCGGGGGAGAGGAATTCTGTATTTTCCTGCCCGATCAGGACATAGATCAGGCGCTGCAACTGGCTGAGCGACTGCGCATTCTGATTAGCGAAACCAATAGCCCCACGGGTTCGCCGATTACGATTTCTATTGGTCTGGCGCACTGGCCCATCCATGCCCGCGACCACAGTACTGTGCTGAAACTGGCTGATGCAGCGCTTTACAAGACCAAGCGCAATGGCCGCAACCGTGTCGAGCTGTGCGACCCCATCGTCAGCGATTCGGACGTAAAAAGCGCTTAAAGACGGCGCAGGACCTTGATACGCACATCCACCTGTACCTCCAGGCTCGTCAATTGACGAGCCTGCTCCAAGCCTTGTGCACTGGCTCGAAACAAGTGGGGTGTCATCAAGAGCAGATCTGCAATTTTCTCTTGTGAGTCCAGGCTGATCTGACAACGGCTGCGCTCGGTGCTCTCCAGGCTGAAACCGACGGGCGGCTCCTGGGCCTGGTCCTTGTCGGCCTTCACGCTGGGATAAATAATGCGGCGCAATTCCAGCAAATGGTCGGTACCCGCTTCCACCTGCACCCAGATCCCGCCTGGCTTCAAGGCCCGCAGAAACTCCTCGGGCACGGCAAAACCAAACATGCACAACAAGGCATCCAAAGCGCCATCAGGCACGGGCAATTGTGCATTGCTGCCCACCAGCCAACGGATGTCCGAGGAACTGCGCGCCGCCGCCATGACGGCCCACTTGGAGATATCCAGACCAATCAAGGCCAACTGCCCATCCTGATCCTGCTGACGCAGATAACGCGGGTAATAGCCTTCGCCACAGCCCGCATCCAGACAGGCATAAGGTGCCTCCCCTTCCAGGCCATCCATCAAGGCACGCCACACGCCGGCGGCAATGGGCTCGTACACCCCCGACTCCAGATAACGGCGACGCGCCGCCACCATTTCCTTGCTGTCGCCCGGATCGCGGGAACGCTTGTTTTGTACGGGGAGCAGATTGATGTAGCCCTGACTGGCCGTATCGAAGCAATGGCCCGACGCGCAGCGCCAGCTGGGTGCCTCAAACACGAGCGGCAAACCGTCCAGGGGACAGCACAATTTCTCGAACAGGGGCGGGGAAAGATCAGACATGGAGGAATCGCTCTACGGCCACCGTGGCCAAGGCGATAGTGTAGCGCCCCGGCCTGTCTGTGCCGGGGCTCAGGATGAATTTACGACTCGGTCGCAAAGGCCAGCGCGTCGCGCAGCAAGGCCTCGATCAGCGGCTGAATGTTGCGGGCAGCCTCTTCTTTGTAATCAAAGGGCCACTGCTCTTCCATATAGCAGCACTGCGCCATTTCCAGCTGCACAGCATGGATGTTCTGCTCGGGACGTCCGTAGTGGCGGGTAATGTAACCACCTTTGAAACGGCCATTCAACACGCTGCTGTAGTCTTTGTTGGCCGAGGCCGTTTTCATCAGACTTTCGCTCAAGGCAGGATCACAACTCTGGCCATTGGCGGTCCCAAAATTCAGATCCGGCAGGCGGCCTTCAAAAAAACGCGGTACTACCGAACGAATCGAATGCGCATCCCACAAGACCACACGGCCATGCAGGGCCAGCAGGCGTGTCAGCTCTTCTTCCAGCTTCTGGTGATACGGCAGCCAGATGGTCTCGCGACGCTGGGCAACCTCACGCTCGTCCGGCTCCTGGCCGGGCTGGTAAATAGGCTCGTCGCCAAAGGTGTCCACAGGACAGAGACTGGTCACGCTTTGACCGGGATACAGGCTGGCATTGTCCGGCGGACGGTTCTGATCCACCACAAAACGCGAATACGTCGCCACCAACACGGACGCACCCAATTTCTGGGCACATTCATACAAGCGGGGAATATGCCAATCCGTATCCGGCACCTGACGCGCTGACTCCGTAAAACGCGCCAGCAAGTCCGACGGCACGTAGGTGCCCGAATGGGGCATGGAAATCAACAAGGGGGCAGTGCCCGGATAAAACTCAAAGGCAGCAGGTACGGTCATGGCAGACTCCAGTCTGTTTCAGCACACAATCAAGAAGGAATAGGATACAGATCACCCCGGCGGTGCTGCCAGGCCGGAAGTGACTCACGCATGCGCTGCACGCGTGCAGGGTCCAGATCGGCGCAAATATAGCCTGGATGATCAGGCATACAGGCCAATACGGTGCCCCATGGGTCAATAATCATGCTGCGACCCAAACACGGCATGGCAGGACCGGGACCACCGATCTGCGCGGCAGCCAGTACGTAGCACTGGTTTTCAATCGCACGGGCACGCAACAGCACTTCCCAGTGGTCACGGCCGGTATGCACATTAAAGGCAGCTGGCACTACCAGCACATTCGCGCCACGGGCACGCAAGGTACGAAACAGCTCGGCAAAGCGCATGTCGTAGCAAATGCTCAGGCCCAGATTCAAATCCCCGACCTGCACATTTTGCAGATGCTGGCCATGGCAGAAATCATCAGACTCGCGGTATTCCAGACCGTTCACCACCGCATCGTACAAATGTACTTTGCGATATTGCGCCACGATCTCGCCCTCTGGTGAAAACGTCACGCTCGTGTTGCCCAGGCGATGGTCATCCGGACGGCGCTCGTGCATGGAGCCCAGATGAATCCAGGCACCGGTGCGGCGCGCTAGGCTGGCCATGTGATCCGTCACCAGACCCGGAATAGGCGTGGCGTTTTGCTGCAACCATTCCGTATCGCCACGTACATCGCTGTACTCGGGGGTCACAATCAGTTGTGCGCCGTCTTTGGCAGCGGCCAGCACCCAATGTTCCAGCTGGTCCAGATTGGTTTGGCGGTCGCGGCCGCTATCGAGTTGAACCAGGGCAACACGTGTCGTAGACATACTTTTATCCTTTCGGACCGGCTCAATACTGCAGGGCGCGGGCCGTTTCCAAGGCCAGACGGGACAAGACACCCGCCCCCTGGCCACCGTATAGAGAGGTGCTGGTGCGGCCATCGGTAAAGCCATCGGCCATCACGGCCAGCACCACACTGCGTTCGCCCATCGTCAAGATACCGGCATCGTGACGCAAGCCGGGCAAGGAGCCGGTCTTGTGAGCCAGTTGGGCGATAGAAGGCAAAATTGCCGCAAAGTGACCTCGTTCACGCTGATCCGCCAGCATGTCCAGCCCCTGCTGACGCAGGTTCTCGGGCAAGGCAGGCGAATGCAACAGGTACAGCAAGGTCGAGCAGGCATCCTGCGCGGTCGTCCAGTTATCTTTACCGGCCTCGCGCGCCTTCATGTCCATCATGTGGCGCTGCAAATCCGTATGCTGCAAACCGGCCTGGGCGCTCCAGGCGTTGATGTTATCCATGCCCAGCAAGTCGATCAGGGCATTGGTGGCAACGTTATCGCTCAGGATAATCATCAACAGGGCCAGCTCGCGCAAGCTCAGGCTGAGCACGCCGGGCAACTGACTCAAAATACCGGTGCCGGGGGTACGGTCGCCCTCGGGCAGAGGGTAAACCGTATCCAGCGACAGCTTGCCCTGGGCCACCTGCTCCAGCAGGCACAGGAGCATGGGCGTTTTGATCAGGCTGGCCGAAGGCATGACGCGCTGCGCATGCCACTCGAACAAGGAGGTACCGTCGGTAGCGTAGACCGCCATCGAAATACGGGCGGACTCCTGGGTCAGCAAAGGCTCCAGTCGTTCTTGCAGGCGCTCACGAACCAGTGGCGCATCCAGCAACTCGCTTCCTAAGGTAAACATACAAACACTCCTTCAATACTCAGACCAGAATCAGGAACAGGCCGACGAACATCAACAAGTTGACCGCCATGACCGCCCAGCCGTTATACAACATGTACTTGAGCTGAGTGGAACGCGCCAGGCCCATCTGGCCGAACATATCTGAAGAAGGGAAAGGACCAAACCAGTCAATCTGCGAACTGCCCAGAATCACGGCAGCAGTGGCTGCAGGACCCACACCGGCGGCAGCCAGCACAGGACCAAAAATCTTGGCGGTGAAAGTCATCTGCGCCACGGCAGCACCCGGAATGTGGCCGACCACGTTAAAGGCCACAATCAGCATGCACAGCACCGCACCACTGATACCGACCAGATAGGGCTGCACCGAATCCAGCAAGGCGTGATAGGCGTTCAGTTGGTCCACCAGTACCAGCACCGGGTTGAACAGCCAGAACAGGAAGAAGATCCAGATCAGCTTGCCCGCACCGGCATACATGGCCTGCAGAATTTCGCGCGGGTTCATGCCACCGGCCAGACCGGTGGTGGCGCCCAGGGACACCATCACAATAATGGCGTAGGCAAAACCGGCTTTGGAGGCGATACCTACAGCCGCCAGACCGACGATGGTGATGCAGAACGCCCAGGCAGCGCGCACAGCCTTGGGCGAAGCCTTGGCGTTCACATCAAAAGCAGCCTGACCTTGCGAGGCTTCTTCGTACTGGAAATGATCCTTGGTCATCTTCTGAATACGACCGGACATGAACCAGCCCGTCAGCAAGGTAGCAGCGGCCATGGGCAGACCGGCGACCAGCAGGTAGTCGGTATAGCTCAGACCGGTCAGACCCGTGACGGTCACCACGTTAGGGGTGAATGGACCCAGCACCAGACCGGCGGAACCGGCGCTTTGGAACAAGGCCGCCACAGCAGGGGGAGACAGACGCACGGCAGCGGCAATGGGAATCACCACCGCAGCAATAATGGCGTTACCACCTGCCAAGGTACCCAGAGCGCCACAGATCAGGGTGGACGCCACCATGATGCCCAGACGCACACGTGTCGGATTGGACAAGCCAATACGCTTCACAATGGCTCGCACCAACTGCTCGGCAGCACCTGTACGGGCAGCCACTTCACCTACCCCGGCGCCCAGCACAATAATCAAACCCACGACTGCAATGAACGAGCCCAGGGACTCGGCCAGCAGTTTGCCCATGGCAATGGGCGTGGTGCTGGTCATGATGGCGCCCAATACAATCGCACCAATCGTGGCCAGAACAATATCCACACCCAACAAGGCGATAAGCGCAAACACCACTACCGGCGTCAAGCCCCACAGGGAGCTTTCACCCGGCATGTAAAAGTGGGTGTACAAGGCAATCGCCATGCCAATTAAAAACACCACCATGGCAGCATTGCGCTTGCCCGTTGGCATTTGTTGCTGAATGACACTCATGTCGTCTCCTTAACGATCCTTCCTGGCCAGTTATCAAAAACCGGCCTGCATGTGATGCAATCGCCCTGGCCTGGTTGACTACCCCAAATCACGGCGACTGTTTTCTTGTCCGACGCGCCGCTTATAGCGGGATAATCGGCGCATCCAGGCTTTGCGCCTGAGCGGCAAAGGCGCGATCAAGCACCTGGCCGGGCCGCTGCTCCGGGGCGACAGGGTGAACCTGCACGCCATTCACAAACACGGTCTGCACACCTTGAGACGGTAAGGTGGGCTCTTCCCAGGTGGCGCAATCTTGCACCGTTTCGGGATTAAACACCACCAGATCCGCCCAGGCGCCGACTTGCAACACGCCGCGGTTTTCCAGCCCGAAGACCGAGGCAGGCATGGCGGTCATTTTGGCAACCGCCTGCTCCAGGGACATCAGGCCATCTTCGCGTACGTACCGCCCTAAAATGCGCGTGAAACTACCCCACAAACGAGGGTGGGGATGCGCATCCGCAGGCAATCCGTCCGAGCCCACCATGCAACATGGATGGCTGAAAATGCGCTGGACTTCTTTCTCGTCCATCGCAAAATAAATCGCGCCAGCAGGCAGCAAACGCCGTGCGGCAGTTTCCCGGTCGCAGTCCCACTGCTCGGCAATCTCAGCCAGATACAGGCCATTGCACTCGGGGTGAGGCTCGGACCAGGTAATACGAATCTGGTCTATGGTGTGGGCGCGCTCGGGGATCAGGATCGTGGAGCTGCCCGAATAGGGATAAATATCCAGGGTGGCCTGCACGCCATCGGCGCGGGCCCGATCAATATTGGCCAAGGTATGGCTGCTGCGGCCCCAGTTGGCCGGCATCATGCACTTGTGGTGCGACACCAGGGTGGCGCACTGCGTCTGGCGGCCTACCGCCAGCACTTCTTCTACCGACTCCTGCACCGTGTCGCCTTCATTGCGAATATGGCTGGTGTGCAAAGAGCCCTTGGAAGCGGCAACACGGGCCAGACCTTCCAATTCGGCCGGTTGGGCCATGCAACCAGGCTCGTAAGCCAGGCCGGTACTAAAGCCCACGGCGCCTTCTTCCAAGGCCTTGACCAGCAAGGCTTCCATGGCCTTTTGCTCGTCGGCACTCGGCTGGGACAAGTGGTCCTGCATCACGGCCATGCGCAGATTCGCGTGACCGACCAAAGCTGCCACGTTGATCATGGGCTTGAGCTTGCGCACGGCTTGCACGTACTGCGCCATGTCTTCAAACAAGGGCGAATCACCCAGCAGGGCCAAAGCCGCTGCCGAGTTGCCTGGCAAAGGGGCGGGGAAGGCGCTGACACCACAATTACCGACCACAACCGTCGTAATGCCCTGGCTGGTTTTCCAGTCCAGAACAGGCCGTTCGATGAACATCAAATCATCATGGCCGTGAGTATCAATAAATCCGGGAGCCACCACATGGCCGCTGGCGTCCACCGATTGATCGGCGTGCCAGGCGCTCAGGTCGCCCAGGGCGACAATACGCCCTTCTCGAATACCCACGTCACCACGCCAACGCGGGGTGGCCAAGCCATCAATAATCCAGCCATTGCTGATCTTGACGTCCAGCCTGCGGTCGTCTGTCTGCATCTACGTCTCCACTAACCCTCCCACAAAAAGGGGAGTTGACCGCATTATCCAAAGGTATTATTAATATGAAAAATTGTTTAAGTTAATTGATTAATCAGAAAATGATATGGATAGACTTCCCAAGCACATCACGCTCAAGCACTTGAACGCGTTTGTCGCCGTGGCCCAGGAGGCCAGTTTCACCCATGCCGCACGTCGTCTTTTTCAAACACAATCCTCGGTAACGGGCCTGATCCAGCAGTTGGAAGTTGCCCTGAATACCACCTTGTTCAACCGCACCAGCCGCCGCGTATCCCTGACGCCTATTGGCCTGGAGTTCCTGCCGCGCATCACCCGCCTGCTGGCGGATTTTGATGGCGCCATCAGCGATGTCATGCGGTATGGGGAATTGAAAAGCGGGCGAGTCAGCGTGGCCGCCGCTCCGTCAGCCATTACGGATTTGATTGCACCGGCAGCCGCGAATTTCTCGCAGCAGCATCCAGCCGTACGTCTGTATTTACGGGATGACAACTCGGGACGCATTCAGCGCCAGATCGTGGCGGGGGAAATTGACTTTGGTCTGACCAGCCCCTGGGCAGATGTCCAAGGACTGGACAGTCAACCCTTGCTGGAAGACCAGTTTGGCGTGCTCTATCGCAGCGATGACAAGCTGATCAAACCGGATGCCAACAACACCGTCAGCTGGTCCGTCCTGAATGAACGCAAACTGGTGGGCGTCGTAGACGAAACCGGCATCATGGCAGTACTGCAATCGCGTCCGGATCTGCCTATCGAAGCGTCGGCTCCGTTTTACGAAGCCTCCAGCACCACCTCGCAAGCAGCGCTGGTGCAAAGTGGTCTGGCCATTGCCCTGCTGCCTGCCCTGGCCGCACAACGTGTCCTGATGCCCGGCCTGACGTTTTCCTTGCTGCAGGCCCCCACACTGGTCCGCACCCTATGCCTGATGTTCCATCAGGAGCATGATCTGACACCTGCCGCCGCCGCTCTGGTGGAAGAGGTGCGAACCTACGTGAAAAAAGCCCCTTTACCGCCTGGGTGCCGCGCTCTGTAAGCATGTGCAAATGTCGTGGGAGTCGGCCCGCGGCTCAGTAACAATAGGGACTGCAAGTCGCGCCCGGTTTTTCTCGCGACTTGGCACGGACTGCTCGACCCTTTCAATTGATAGACGAACAGCAAAGCTGGACGTAGCGCCTGCCAGCCTCGCCTGATCAGAATGCCGTCATGCCAGTGCTCCTTCTCTGGTATCGACAGCACAAGGGCGAACCTGCAGGTCATTGTCCTGCTCTCCAGGAGAAGCCATATGACGCAGTCCTCCGCGGCATCCAGCAACGCCAAGCCGCTCCACATTGACGACATTACCGTCGTAGACAACAGCAAACTCAAAAAAGCCGTGACGGCCGCTGCCTTGGGCAACGCCATGGAATGGTTTGACTTTGGTGTGTACGGTTTTGTGGCCGCCACCTTGGGGAAAGTCTTTTTCCCCGACGCATCACCCGCCGTACAAACCATTGCTGCCCTGGGTACCTTTTCGGTGCCCTTTTTGGTGCGGCCTTTGGGCGGTGTGTTCTTCGGGCTGATGGGGGACAAGTTTGGTCGTCAAAAGGTGCTGTCCCTGACCATCATCATCATGGCGATCAGCACCTTCCTGATTGGCCTGATTCCTTCCTACCTGTCCATCGGCATCTGGGCTCCCGTCTTGCTGCTGCTGTGCAAGCTGGCCCAAGGTTTTTCCGTAGGCGGTGAATACACCGGCGCTGCAGTCTTTGTGGCCGAATACGCCCCCGACCGGCAACGCGGATTCCTGGGTAGCTGGCTGGACTTTGGCTCCATCGCGGGCTTTGTTCTGGGTGCCGGTCTGGTCGTGCTGCTGCAAACCTCCCTGACCGAAGAAACCTTCCAGGATTGGGGCTGGCGCATTCCCTTCCTGATTGCCGGTCCGCTGGGTATTTTGGGCTTGTACCTGCGCCATGCCGCTGAAGAGACCCCTGCCTTTACCGAGCAGCTGGAAAAGATGGAAAAAGAGGACCGCGCCGCCCTGACAGAGCGTCCTACGGTTTCCTTTGGCGAGATCTTCTCCAAGTACCGCAAAGCCCTGCTGATTTGCATTGGCATGGTGCTGGTCACCAACATCACCTACTACATGTTGCTGACCTATATGCCCACCTATCTGTCCAGCAGCCTGGGCTATGCCGAAGAACATGGTGTCTTCATTATTGTGGTGGTGATGATAGGGATGCTGTTCGTGCAACCGGTGGTGGGTTTTGTCAGCGACAAGATAGGTCGCAAACCCTTTCTGATGGCCGGTAGTCTGGGCCTGCTGATTTTCGCGATTCCCGCCTTTCACTTTATCGGCAGCGACAGCAATGTGCAGATCTTCCTGGGGCTGCTGATTCTGGCTGTTTTGCTGAACTGCCTGACCGGAGTCATGGCCTCCACCCTGCCCGCCCTGTTCCCGACCCGGCTACGTTACAGCGCCCTGGCCGCTTCCTTTAATATCGCCATTATTGTGGCGGGTCTGACGCCTACCGTTGCGGCCTGGCTGGTGGAGCAAACCAACAACTTGCTGGTGCCTGCCTACTACCTGATGTTTGCCAGCGTCATCGGCTTGATTACCGCCTTGTTCCTGCCTGAAACGGCCAACCGCCCCTTGCGCGGCGATACGCCTACGGCCTCCAACCGCAAGGAGGCCAAGGAGTTGCTGCAGCAGGCTTATGACCACATCGAACAAAGCGTGCAGGATGTGGAAGAAGCCATTGCCAAGGCCGAGGAAGAACTGGAAGCCCTGAAGCAAAAACGCCAGCGCCTGGTGGACCGCCACCCCGAGCTGGATTAAAGGGAAGTCTGAACGCAGGCAGTGTGCGATCTAATCAATCCATGATGCCAACCGTTCACCTTCCCATCCTTTAACTCTCCACCTAAATACGAGCACATTAAAAACGGGCCTGAGCAAAACGCTCAGACCCGTTTTTTTGTCGCCGGGCCGCCCCAAGGCAAAAACTCCCCCTCGGAGGGCAGCCAGCCGAAGGCGTAGCGTGGAGGTTTTTTTGGAGCCAGTATCCTTCACTACTAAATAGAAGCTGCCAACTAAAGGCTACGAACGATTCAATCCTTGTCTACGCGGCATTAAACCGTCAAACCGCCCGACACTTCCAGCGTGGTGCCATTGATGAAGCTGGCTTCATCCGAGGCCAAAAACGCATACACATTGGCGATTTCTTCAGGCTTGCCCATGCGGCGCAGCCAGCAATGGTCACGAAAGCCTTGCAGCACTTTTTCCGGGATGGTTTTCAGAATGTCGGTCTCAATAAAACCGGGACAGACGGCATTGACGCGAATCCCTTTCGGCCCCAATTCCCTGGCCCAGGTTTTGGTAAAGCCAATCACCCCGAACTTGCTGGCCGCGTAATTGGTTTGACCATAATTACCGTACAGACCCACCACGCTGGAAGCGTTCAGAATGGAACCGCTTTCCTGCTCCAGCATCACTGCGGCCACGGCCTGGGTGAAGTTGAATACCGCTTTCAGGTTTACATCAATCACATCGTCAAACTGCTGCTCGGTCATACGGACCAGCTTGGCGTCTTTGGTGATCCCGGCATTGTTCACCAGCACATCAATGCGGCCAAACTTTTGCTTCACCTCCGCCACCATGGCATCAATCTGCGCACGGTCCGTCACATCCACGGTATAGCCCACAGCGGTAACGCCATTGCCGCTTAAAGACTGCGCTGCTTGATTGACGGCATCCGCATTGCGATCGCACAACACCACAATCGCCCCTTCCTGGGCAAACTTCCTGGCCGTTGCCAAACCAATACCCGCTGCCGATCCGGTAACAACCGCCACTTTATCTTTCAATCGCATTCCAGCTACCTTTTAAAAATCACTCAACGCTGTCGTGCAAACACAGGTTTTTACCGCACCCCAACAGGCCATGGCCCGCAAGCTCGTTCACACCAGCACACTGTTTTGTACTCCGATCACTGGCAGACCGCCAGTCAAGGTAGGCAAATTTCGTCCAAAAACAATGGCCCAAAAGGGGCCATTCAGGCATAGCATCAGGCGGTTTCCCAAGGCAAGTCAGGAGCCTGCAAAGGATCGCCATCATAGCCCTGCACCACACCAAAACGATCATGGGCTGCCCGCCAATCGCGTTGCGCCTGGGTGATGACTTCCTTGTTCTGGCCTACAAAGTTCCACCACAGAACCAGCTCATCGGTATACGGCTCTCCGCCCAGCACAATGACACGGCAGCCCACGCTTAAGTCCAGCGACAGCTGCGTCAAGCCACGGCCTACATAAGCCAGTTCATTGGTCTGAAACTGCTCATTGCCAATGCCCACAGTGCCTTGCACCACCAGAAATCCATACTCGAACTCCGGCTTCAAGTTCAACGCAACCCGACCGGCTTTGACGCTGTTCAAATCCATGCCCATCAGAGGCGAATACAACTTGCTGGGTGCCTGCCGCCCCTCGTAACTACCGGCCAGCAAGGTGAAGTCGCACTCGCCTTCACGCCAACGCGGCAAATCGGGGTGATGATCAAAAGCGGGCTCACAGGCGGCATCCTTGAAGGGCAAGGCAATCCACAACTGCACCGCATGCAGCTTGTCCTCGCCGGGCAAGGACTCTTCGGTATGGCTGATGCCCCGGCCTGCCGTCATCAAATTCACCTGACCAGGCTTGATCACTTGCACATGGCCCAGGCTGTCGCGATGTAGCACCTCGCCCTGGATCATCCAGGTAAAGGTTTGCAGACCAATGTGGGGATGCGGCCCGACACGCAGACCGGGGCCGGAAGTGAACACGGCGGGTCCGGCGTGATCCAGAAAACACCAGGCTCCCACCATACGCCGCTGCGAGGACGGCAAGATACGGCCAACAGTGATGCCCCCGCCCACTTGTGCACTGCGTGCGGGCACGCGCTGGATCTGTTTGTCACCATTTTGGTCTTCAGGACAATCAAAGGATACGGAGACTTCGGAACTGAGGGTACTCATGGGTCAAACTCCAAAAATGCATGAACAGGGGCCAGCCATCAAAACAGCAAAAAACGCTGCCCACCGAAATGGACAGCGCTGCGCCAGGGCGCTTACTTGCCAGAAGTGAACTTGGTGTGGCTGTTAATCAGGTTGCGGTAGTCAGGGATGTGGTTGGAGAACAAGGCACCCAGACCTTCCACGTCGTTACGCCAGTCGCGATGCAGTTCGCACGCCACACCAAACCAGGTCATCAATTGCGCACCGGCGGCCGACATGCGATCCCATGCGGAATGGCGAGTCAGTTCGTTAAAGGTGCCCGACGCATCGGTGACCACGAACACATCAAAGCCTTCCTCCAGAGCCGACAAGGCCGGGAAAGCCACGCACACTTCAGTCACCACACCCGCAATAATCAGCTGCTTCTTGCCAGTGGCCTTGATGGCTTTGACGAAGTCTTCGTTATCCCAGGCGTTGATCTGACCAGGACGAGCGATGTAAGGCGCATCGGGGAAGGTTTCTTTCAGCTCGGGGACCAGAGGACCGTTAGGGCCTTCCTCAAAGCTGGTCGTCAAAATAGTAGGCAAGTTGAAGTACTTGGCCAGATCAGCCAGAGCCAGCACATTGTTCTTGAACTTGTCGGGATCAATATCACGAACCAGAGACAGCAGCCCGGTTTGGTGATCTACCAGAAGTACAACGGCTTGGTCTTTATCAAGACGTTTGTAAGGCGTAGTCATCTCAGTTTTCCTTAACGATGATTGAAAGGGATGGGTGCAGGCACTGCACCCGGCACTGCACCCGGCACTGCAACAGCGCTGAGGGTATTAGCGCTGCGAATCCAGTTGTTCCTGATTCTTGAGTACATCCTGCGCTTTGGCGTAGCTCTCGATCAGCAACTGATAGGCAGGGAAAATCTTGGTGTAGACCTGCGCCCATTCCTGGGCATCAGGGCGGTTCCAGGTTCTCTGCAATTCGGAGGCCACTGCGCCGGTATCGATAGGCACCACACCTGCCTGCATCATACGAGCCAAGGTGATTTCCTCGGCCATCTTGGAGTAGGTGCCGGAGGCATCAATCACCACAAACACCTTGTAGCCTTCAGCCACAGCGCTGATTGCAGGGAACGCCATGCACACGCTGGTAATGGTGCCAGCAATGATCAGGGTCTTGCGGCCAGTGGCTTTGACAGCAGCCACAAAATCCTCGTTGTGCCAGGCGTTGATCTCGCCTTTGCGGGCCACATACTGGGCGTGGGGGGCGTTCTGATGAATCTCGGGAATCAGAGGACCGTTCGGGCCTTGTGGCACGGAAGCCGTGGTAATCACGGGCAGCTTGCTCAAGGTGGCGATTTTGGCCAGTGCTGCCGCATGGTCACGCAAGGTGGTCATGGGCATGTCCTTCACGGTCTGGAACAGACCGCTTTGGTGGTCGATCAGCAGCATGACTGCGTCATCAGGATCAATTACCGGGGCGGCGCCATTGAAATTGGCTACATTGCTGGGGATAGTCATCATGTTTCTCCTGTGGAGGAAAAGCGAGGGGCCACCAGGTTGGCGTGGCCCCTCACGGGCCTTGCTTTAGGATGCCGACCCTGGTGCCATCGCACCAAAGCGGCCACTGCTGAAGTCATCCATAGCCTGCAAGATCTCTTGCTTGCTATTCATGACAAAGGGGCCGTGTCCCACAATCGGCTCATCAATGGGTTCACCACTGATCAGCAAGACCACGGCGTCGTTATTGGCTTCCACGCTGAACTGGCTGCCTGTCCGATCCAGCACCACCAGTTGCCCTTCACGTGCCACGCTTTGGCCATTGACCAGTACGGTGCCTTGCAGAACCACCAGCGCAGCCGTCCAGCCCTCTGGGCTTTCCAGCTCGGCAATCCCACCCTGATTCAGACGCAAATCCCATACATTCATGGGAGTGAAGGTCTTGGCAGGGCCTGCGGCACCGTCCTTTTCTCCGGCAATCACACGCACCATGCCAGCGGCATCGGGCAAAGCGACTACAGGAATTTGCTGGTCGGTAATGGCCTGATAGCCAGCGGGAGCGCCCTTATCTTTGGCAGGCAGGTTGACCCACAGCTGCACCATTTCCAAGGTGCCACCCGAGCGGGCAAAGGCGTCGGAGTGGTACTCCTCGTGCAAAATGCCCGAACCGGCTGTCATCCACTGCACATCACCGGGACCAATCGTGCCGCCCTGGCCCGTGGAGTCGTGGTGCGACACCTCGCCCTTGTAGACGATGGTGACGGTTTCAAAACCACGGTGTGGGTGCTGGCCAACGCCGCGTTTGTGATTGCTAGGGGCAAACTCGGCAGGGCCGGCATAGTCCAGCAGCAGGAAAGGGCTCAACTGTTTTGCGTGTGTGTGGTACGAAAACAGGGAGCGAACGGGGAAGCCGTCGCCCACCCAGTGAGGACGGGGAGCGCTATAGATACCAAGAATTTTCTTCATGTCCATCTCCTTGTTTCAACATAAGAGACAGAATAAACTCGGGACAACGAAGGCAGTAGCCCCCTAAATCGGCCATCTATGTTCCATTTATGGAACGATAAAACCGCCATGCAAGATTTAAATGACTTGTACTTCTACGTTCAGATTGTGGATCACGGAGGTTTTGCCCCTGCTGGTCGGGCTCTGGGTTTGCCCAAATCTACCCTTAGCCGCAGGCTGGCGGCATTGGAAGAACGCCTGGGAGTGCGTCTGATCCAGCGCTCCACCCGCCGCTTCACCGTGACCGAGATCGGCCAGACCTATTACGAGCACTGCAAGGCCATGCTGGTGGAGGCTGAAGCAGCCCAAGCAGCCATCGAACTGACACGCGCCGAGCCTCGTGGTGTGGTTCGCATCAGTTGCCCGATCACCTTACTGAACGCTCATGTCAGTGATATGTTGGCCGACTTCATGGTCAGCTACCCGCATGTCACCGTGCAGTTGGATGCGACCAACCGGCGTGTCGACCTGATCGGCGAAGCGCTGGATATTGCCATTCGCGTCCACCCCCCTCCGTTGCAAGACAGCGATCTGGTCATGCGCGTGCTGTCCGACCGCAGCCAATGCCTGATTGCCAGCCCGGAGCTGATCGCCCGTTACGGCATGCCCGGTTCACCTGCGGATCTGGCGGACTACCCCAGCCTGGCTCTGGGCCTGCCGCAGCAAAGTCATACCTGGACCTTGTATGGTCCCGATGGCGCACAAGCCGTACTGCATCACACGCCCCGCCTGATTACCACGGACATGACCGCTTTGCGCTGTGCCGCCTTGAAAGGCGTGGGTGTGGTGCAATTGCCTACCCTGGTGGTCTGCGATCAATTGGCCGACGGCTCGTTGGTGAAGCTGATTCCGGACTGGGCACCCCGGCGCGAGATCATTCACGCGGTGTTTTCCTCCCGTCGCGGGCAAATGCCTGCTGTGCGGGCATTGCTGGATTACCTGGCCGAGCGCTATCAGCAGATGGATGAGGACTGACAGCAACGCTGTGGTCCAAGGTCTCTACGCCTCATCGAAGCGCAGCATCACTGGCCAGCGCCCCTCCTAAAGCACAAACAAAAACGCCCTGCATATGCAGGGCGTTTTGTATTCCTGGACAGTCAAGCCAGGGATCAGGCGCCGCCATTAAAGTCGCGAACTTGCTTTTCCGCTTCTTCACGCGCAATACCGTAGCGCTCCTGAATTTTCCCGACCAGATATTCGGTATTGCCTTCGGCAACATCAATATCGTCATTGGTCAGCTTGCCCCATTTGGCCTGAATTTTGCCAGACAGCTGTTTCCATTTACCTTTGATCGTATCTTCATTCATAGTCGTTCTCCTGTTTCAACGGGAATTCACAATTAGGATTGATGTCGGAACATTTATTCCGGTTTTACTTTCAATCCCGACGAATCGACTTTCACAACGCCCTTCACACTTTCCGTTGCAGCAACGGCTTTCTTGTGTTCAATCTCGCTGGGCACGGTACCGGTCAATGTTGCAACACCGTTATTGGTCTCAACAGAGATATCCGTGCTCTTCAAATCCTTGGTGCTGGCCAGATCAGCCTTGATCTTGGTGGTGATCCAAGTATCGCTGACGGCTTCGCCTGCGGTTGCCGAGTGATCCTGATTGACCGCTGGCTCATTGGCCATTGCGCCGCTTTGCAGACCAAAGCTCAAAGCAGTAGCCATTAATACACTGGATAGGATGGCGGATTTTTTCATATATGCTCTCCAATATCAGAAAGGGAATTTTTAATTTCAAAAACCCTTGCCCCTGCTATTAAAAGAAGTCCAGTTCAATCAACAAATTTTTCGTTGTTTGCAATGGATGGTTCCACCGTAACATTCCCAACCAGGCTGAAAACTACGAAATGCTACAAGCGATTTCTTTATAAGAATTTTTCCTGCTTTACATAAAATTCTATTCGTCCTGCTTATGACAGGCTGCTGTGTTTCGTCAGATTCTGGCCTGCATGCTGGCCAAGTTCAATCAGCTCCCACCTACAACACGACTGGTTTTCACACGTTTTCAACCAAGATCCCGGGCGCCCTTGAGACTGGCAATCCTGAGTGAGAACAGAGCAGTAAAGCAGGGCGTCGCTCTCTGCAGAGGGGTCGTCCGGGCCAGATACATCAAGTAAAAAATTTAGCAAAACTTCTAACAAAACAAGCGCCCTGGCCACGGTGCTTGCAGTGCAGATACGCCTGCCGCAGCCGGTAAACACAAAAAAAACCAGATCATCAAATTGATAATCTGGCCAAAATCAGAACAAGGTGCAGACCCACACACCTCCACTCGAACAACAAGGTCTCTACCCATCAACGCAGATGGTGCACCTCCTGCATCCCGTAAACCTGCACCGGCAAGCCCGCCTGACGCGCCTTCAGCTGCAAGGCCAGGTACTGTGAGTAATGGCGCGACTGGTGCAGATTGCCGCCATGGAACCACAGATTCGGCTGCTGAGTGGGCTTCCACATATTGCGCTGCTCGCCCTCCCACGGCCCTGGATCTTTGGTGGTTTCCGAACCCAGTCCCCAGCACTTGCCCACCCGGTCCGCCATTTCCTGACCTGCCAGATCGGCCACCCAGCCATTCATGGAACCGTAGCCCGTGGCGTACACCACCAGGTCCGCAGGCAATTCCGTGCCGTCTGTCAGTACCACAGCGTTCTCGGTCAAATGGCTGATGCCGGTCCGGGATTTCAGCTTGATGCTGCCATCGATAATCAGCTCGCAAGCACCCACATCGATGTAGTAGCCCGAGGCACGGCGCAGGTATTTCATGAACAAGCCAGAACCATCGTCACCCCAATCCAGCATGAAACCTGCCGCCTCCAGCTTCTGGTAGAACTCTGCATCACGCTCGCGGATCTTGTCGTACACAGGAATCTGGAAGTCCGCCATGATGCGATACGGCAAAGAGGCAAAGAGCAAGTCTGCCTTGCGCGTGGTGACTCCCGATGCCAGTGCCCGTTCGGAATACAGATCTCCCAAGCCGATCTCCATCAAGGAGTCGGATCGCACAATGTGGGTAGACGAACGCTGCACCATGGTGACGTCTGCCCCTGCCTCCCACAACGCGGCGCAAATATCATGCGCCGAGTTATTGGCCCCGATCACCACTACTTTCTTACCCGCATACGCTTCTGGTCCGGGGTGCTGCGAGGAATGTTGCTGCTCACCCTTGAACACATCCTGCCCCTTTATGCTGGGCACGTTGGCCTTGCCGGACATGCCCGTAGCAAAAACCAATTGCTGTGGTCGTAGCGTCATGGGCTTGCCATCACGCTCGATCTCCACTTCCCAGGTCTGGCTGGACTCGTCGTAGCGCACCTTCTTGCATACGGTGCTGCTCCAGTAATTCAGCTCCATCACCTTGACGTACATTTCCAGCCAGTCGCCAATCTTGTCCTTGGGAGCAAAGACAGGCCAATTGTCGGGGAAAGGCATGTAAGGCAGGTGGTCGTACCAAACGGGGTCGTGCAGGCACAGAGACTTGTAGCGCTTGCGCCAGCTATCGCCAGGGCGCGCATGTTGATCAATGATGAGCGCAGGCACATTCAACTGCCGCAGACGCGCCCCCAGCGCAATACCGCCCTGCCCGCCACCAATCACCAGCACATAAGGCTGCTCGGTCGTGCCCAGTTCGGCCTGCTCCTGCTGACGACGTTCCTGCCAGGTCTGACGTCCACGTCGAATACCATGCTCGGCCCCCATGGGGCGACGCACGCCCAACGGTTCCTCGTGCCCTTTCAGCTCCGACATGGTAGTCAGCAAGGTCCAGATCTTGCCGTTCCTGATGCGAATATGGCCGTAGCCACGCGCCACATCGGTTTCCACACGAAACCAGCCTTCCACCAGACCTTGACCATCATCACTGACCGGCTCGGCACTGTCGCGCTCGAACCTGGCTGACACGGCGCCTTGTTGCTGCTGCGTCAGCATGTCGCGGATCTGGTCGCGCCCTTCCATGGTTCGGATATTCCAGGTGAACATGACCAGATCACGCCAAAAGCATTCTTCGGCAAACAGGGCTGCCGCATCGTCCGGTGCATTGCTGGCAAGCGCATGGGTCAACTGTTCAAGAACCGTGTCCAACTGTCGCGCAGACGGCTGCAGTTGCTGCTGTGTTTGCATGATTTGTCTCCATATCGTTTTAATGTTGCGCCGGGCTTTTGATGCCCAGCTATGGAGTACATAGCAAACACCGTGCCAAACCGGGAACGGCCTGTTTTAACGGGGGCTGGCTCGTTTTAAGGCGGTGAAACTGTGCCAGCTGTGACACAGGTGGTGTATCAGGTGTCGCAGCCTGTGTCAGGAGCCGAGTCTTGCTGAGCCAGTCCCGCTCGTTTGATATAACGATGCAAGGTGGACCGACTGATACCCAGCTGTCTGGCCGCCGCACTCACGTTATCGCCACAGGCTTGCAAAACCTGCTGCCAGGACGATTCTCCGGCGCAGAGAACTGACGTCGGGTTGCTTGTAGATGTGGTGGCCAGACGCCGCTCTCGCAAAGCCTCCGGCAAGTCCTGTACCTCAATGCAGGAACCTTCCGCCAGGGCCAGGGCCAGCACCAGGGCATTATCCAGCTCACGCAAATTACCCGGCCACTCGTACGCTTGCAGCGCTTGCCAGGCCTCGGGAGACAAACCGGGCACATCACCCTTATTACGCCGATGCAATATCTGCTGCACCAGCCATTCCAGGTCACTGCGCTGACGCAAGGCAGGCAAGGTCAACACGGCCGCATTCAAGCGATACAGCAAATCCGCACGGAAGCGGCCTTGCTCTACCAAGGCGCTTAAATCATGGTGGCTGGCTGAAATCACGCGCAGGTCCACTCGCTTGCTTGTGCGTGCGCCCAAGGGCATTACCTCGGACTCGGCCAGCACTCGTAGCAAACGACTTTGCAGAGCCAGCGGCATGTCGCCAATCTCGTCCAGGAATAGAGTGCCGCCATCAGCCGCCTCAATCAAACCCGTGCGACCTCGTGCAGCACCGCCGGTATACGTGCCAGCTAAATAGCCGAACAATTCGCTTTCAATCAGACTCTCGGGCAAGGCCGCACAATTGACGGCCACAAAATTCCCGCGACGACCGCTGGCCGTGTGAATCGCACGGGCCAGATATTCTTTGCCCGAACCCGTCTCGCCCTGCAACAGTACCGGCATTTCCCGCGTTGCCAAACGGGCGGCCTTCAACAACATGGATTGCATGGCCGCATCCGTGCCTGCCAAGCCTCGCAATGCCTGTGGCAAGGCGGCATCCACGGCCGCCCCATCCATCCCCACAGACCGATTGTTCAGTACACGCCGTGGCTCAATGGCATGGGCAAACAGCACACTGCCATCCCGCACCATGACGACTCGCTCCTGCGTGGGGCGATAACGCATCAAGGTCGGTAACTGATCCACTTCCAGATGCAGAAAGCGCATCAAACTCTGCCCCAGCAAATCCGCAGGATTACGCCAGTCCACCCCCGCTGCCCGCGCCAGAATCCGGGCACCCGTATGCGTCATGCCCTTGATACGGCCAGAACCATCAATCGCAATAGCCGCTTCTGGATCAATATCCAGAAACTCCGGCGACTGCGACAAACATAGAATCCATTCCTGACGGTGGCAGGCCATCAAATTGGCCAGTTCAATACGGCGGGTCGCCGCATTGGCAAGATGCAGAGCCAAGCCCTGGCTGGCCTTGGCCTCCGGCGACTGCAACAAGGACAAATCCAGCACTGCGGCCAGCTTGCCGTCGTAGTGGTAGATAGGCGCCGCCGTGCAGGATAAAGGCGCATGCATATGATCGAAATGATCATTTTGATGAATGGTCAGGGCCTCGCCCGTGTGCAGGCAAGTGCCCACCGCGCACGTTCCCGCGCGCTCTTCAGTCCATTCCGAGCCCATATACAGACCGGCCTGCCGCAAGGCATCGCGCTGGCCATCCGAGCCCAGAAAATCCACCGTAACGCCCTTGTTATCGGATAGCAGCAATACGTAATTCAGCCCGGAAACCTGCTGATAAAGACGCTCCAGCCCGGAGCGCGCGATATTGATCAGGGCTTCGGACTGCTGACGGTGCTCGCGCAGCTGGGAGTCCGGCACGATATAGGCCTCGCAAGCCTGCGCCGGGTCCAGCCTGTGATGCTCAATGCACCGCCGCCAGCTATGGACCACAGCCTGATCGCGCCGGGACAGGCTGCCCTGCCAAACAGCCGTGATCTCTTGGACGTGTGCCACATGTGAAGACTGCATATCTGCGCTCATCCCGAAAACAGGCCACCCCCGGGCGGGCGCGGCCTATCTTCCAGTGTGCCGCCATGCTTAGCTGCCGTACATGGAGGTTTTCCTTGAGATGCGGTGCAGCAAATCAGCTGTTTTGTGGAACTCCACAGACATGTCCGAATAGCTACACAATGCGCATGCGCCGCAGTCCTTCAGACAACCGCTCCTGCAAGAGCGATTCCAGACGAGGCCCAAGCAGGAGACGCACCTGATCAAACTGCCCTTCTATCCTGTCCAGCAGCCGGTCAAGCAGCTCCACCGCCTCTTCATCGCCTGACAAGCCAAAGGCTTTGGCATCGTGTAACGCATTGGCTCGGCTGATCTGGCGGCTTCCATGACTCAACTCCATCGCTAGATACTGAGGGATGAAATCTGGATTAGGAACGACATCAAAAGCGGGCGTCAAACGCCATCGGCCCTGATCATGAAGATAATAGATTGCATGATTGCGGGGATGATCATCGTCATTGCCAATAACCGCATTGAAAATCATGCGACAGAACAACTCAATGGCGTCCTCCTGAGGAGCGCCTATCATCGTCAACGTTCTGGCCAAGTTCGGATAACTCCAGGCCGATGAGCCTGAATGACCGGGATACTCCGTCTGCAGCAAGGATGCCGCACTCAATGTCATAACCCTAAGGCCATGTTGGCGATCAAACCTCAATGAGCGCATCACACTCAGTGCGGAGTCCTCACCAAAACCTGTGTACGCGGTTTGGGCAAAATTCAAGCCCACTGCCCGGCCCCACTCTTGAGTTGCATGTTCAAGACGCGGAATATCCTCGGTATCAGATGACAGGATCGGCTTCACAAGCCAGAACTGATCACCATCACGAACGGTTGCTTTCGGTCTTGCTCCACCCATACTGGGTGTGGCCATCAGCCGGCGACGCAAATGCGGATCCACCGGAGGGCGGCGCAGCTGCATTGCTTGCAGCTCTGCGCTCAGTTTTTCAATTTCTGCTATGGGCGGTGCGGACAATTCTGCGATTGAGGGCTTAGGCGAAGAGCCGACCGCCAGTGCTCCCCAACGCTCGGCATTACCAGCCTTCAGAAGATAAGCATGGTTTGGAGAGCTATCACTTAATCCGTGTTGCCTTTGAATGAGTAACCGGCCCCAGGCGTCGGGACAAGCATCACGTAGCGCATCATGCAGGCCACCATAGCGACTCGCCTGAATTGGAACAGAGCCACTCAGCGGTAAGTTAACCGGATCAATTGACCATGGCAGACCTGCATCCTGATAACTAGGCGCATACATAAACTGGCCAAGCTTGGCTGACGAGTCGTGGATATACCGGCCAACGGTCACCCATTGACCCGTGTCAGGCCGCTGCAAATAAACGTATAAAGGTTTAGAAATACTCATCGCCATCTCTGCCCAGTCTTGCACGCCCCTTCGTGTCGCCGCTACTCCAATGAGCATCAGGCATTGGCACGATGGATTCGAGCAGACCGAGTGCTGCCAGAGCAGTCAAATAAGTCCCCATCGCCACAGCAGGATCGCCTCGCTCCATTCGGCGTAATGTACTTTCCGAGACCTCGACTCGCGAACTAAAGACGTGAGCTGTAATTTTCTGAGCAACACGTTGAGTACGAATGCAGCGCCCCCAAACCAGGGCCCGTGACTCGACGGCTGGCAAGTAAAAAGGGGTAGGGGCAAGTTTCTTGGGCATGGCACAGACAACAGCTATCGTTCATAGATAACCTTTTATATCACATAAACTATGATCTATGAACGATTTTTAACTGATTCTGCTGACTTTCTGACCCTCAAACAAGCTGCGAATCCTTAGCCAGCTCCGCCAAGTGTTGAGCAAATCCCCCTTCTGCGCCCGCTGCATTCACGTGGTCGAAATACTCGTACCAACCACTGGCTTTGATACCAGCCAGCAGTGCCTTGCACGCCTGTTGATCCGGAAAGCGCCAAACACCCATAAAGCGGTGGTCGCTGGCGTGGTCAATATCGTGCTCAGCTGCTGTCAGGGACAGCACCTCGATACCCAGACTGGAGAGGCCACCCATCGCTTCCTGAAGGCTGGCCAGAAAATGCTGACGCTGCTCTTCGGGCAATGCTTTCCACCTGGCATTGGGCGAATAAAGCTCGATCAGATAGTGAGACATGGGCAGTTTTCCTTTAGCTGAAATAGGCACAAAGTGCTGAAAAATTCAATTTGATTAGATATCTAATCTTATAGATTCACACTAAATATCGCAAGCAGTGCACACACGTAAAAAAGCCCGAGCTCGGCATGACGCCGAACCCGGGCTTGGACCCACCTTGTCAATCAGTCGTGCAGCATGGCTGCCTGCGAAATCAGCTTAAAACTGGATACGCACCATACGTTCTTTGGTCCCTTTTTCCTTGCTATTGCCGTCGTTCTTCACCGACACGTACAAGGCTTTTTCAGCGGGGATGTATTCCAGGCTGTTGGGGTGTGGAGCCAACTCAATGGTTTGCAGTGGCTTGTAGTTCACCGTATCGAAAACACTGACCGAACCCTTGCCTTCTTTCTCGCGCACACCGCCTCGGTTGGCGACGAACAGACGCTGGGATTCAGCATCAAAACGCACGCCAATCGGCACTTCGCCAGTAGGCATCACAGCCAGGGTTTTGCCGTTATCGGCATTTAGCACAAACACTTGGTGGCCCGCGCTGCGGCGCTTGTATTCACGCTCCAGGTGCAGATTACGGGCGTCATCGCGGTCGATACCTTGGTCCACACCGAACAAGCGGTTCTGGGCCGGGTCGTAGCTCAGATTCAGCAGTTGGTCGGCCTCAATTTCCAAGACCTGATCAATGTTCAAGGTCTGGGTATTCACGACCATCAGTTGGCCCTGCATATTGGAGACAAACAAGCGGTTATTGGCCTCATCCAGGGTGATGCCCACGACGTTATAGCCAAAGCCGGGCAGCACTTTTTCCAGTTCCATGGTCTGGGTATTCACCACGAACAGCACGCTGTCGAAACCCAGGCCCAGACCAGGCGCAAACACGCGGTGGTTTTTCTTGTCCACAACCAGTTCACGCATCTTGTACTGGAAGTCCTCGGTGATCTTGAAGCGCTCCATCATCTTCAACAAACCGTCTTTACGTGCCTGGCCGAAGTCAGCAGCATTGATGGTGTCCTGGAAATTGATTTTCTCCTGCACAGGAATGCGCTTGATTACCTCGTTCTTGGCGGTATCGACCACGGCAATCGTGCCGTTGAAACCTTGAGTCAGATACAGGCGGTTGGCGGCATCATCCAGAGCCACCCCAAAACTCTTGGCTTCCATGGCAATCTCTTGCTTGATTTCCAGGGTCTTGGGGTCCAGCACCAGCGTGCGCGACAAGGTCTCGTCCTTCCAGTTGGGTGAGGACACGTACAAGCTGGATTGCGCAGGGCTGAAGACAATTTCCAGAACTTCGGCGGCAGTCGGTTTTTGCATGATCTGTGCTTGGGTAACGGCTTGGTAGCCCACAGGGGCAGGAGTCTTGGCGTGTACGTAGCCAGCCGACAAACTCATTGCAATAGCAAGGTACAGACCACGTACAAGATGGCGAGTAGTAGACGACGTCATAATTTAGGCTCGATAAAAGTGGGTGAAGAAATTACCACTGGTAATCAATGGACAGATGCACATTGCGCGGCGCGCCGTAACGTGCCCGGAAGATCACGAAGTTGTCGTAATAGCGCTTGTCAAAGAGGTTGTTGACGGTGAGCTTGGCATTCCAATGCTGGTTCACGCGGTAATTGGCGTGCAGGCCAACCAGGGCATAGCTGCTGTGGGTATCTTCCAGCACCTTGCCATTGCTGGCGGTGTAAGGACGACCGGCCGTCCACAGATCACGCTTGCCAAACCAGTTCACGGTGGCACCGGCGCTCAGGCCCTGCAGTGCACCTGAGAATTGGTACATGGTGCCCAGACGGAAGGTTTGGCTTGGAATATAGGTGTTGATCCGCTCGCCTTCGCCGTTCTTGGTGCTGGCGTAGCTGTAGGAAGCAAACACGTTCCAGTTGTTGGTCAGCGCGCCGTTCAGCTCCACTTCAAAACCCTTGGTTTTATTGCCTGCACCCGAAGATACATAAGGGCGGCTGCCATCGGGTAAGAGGAAGTCATCCGGCACCGAAGGGTCCAGCACGGCCAGGTTGTTTTGACGGGTCTCGAAAGCGGCCAGGGAGAACTGCAGGGCCTCCTCCATCAAACTGCCTTTCAGACCGATCTCACGGTTAACCCCGGTGATAGGATCCAGGAAATTCTCGTTGATGTCCTTGTAGCTTTGCGGCTGGAACAGACGGGTATAGCTGGCGTAAGCCGTCAGATTGGGGTTGATGTCGTACGTCACCCCAAAGTACGGCGTAATTTCATTGCGGTTGCGCAGCTCGTTGGACACACCGGTGAATTGGCCATCTTTACCGTAGTTGTCACGGTAGGTTTTATAGTCCGACAAGCGCAGGCCCATGATCACATTCAGCGGATTAATAATGTTCAAGCGCGTGCCTGCAAAAAAACCGTACTCGCGTGTGTGGACCCGGTTCCATTCACCCGTGCGGCTGACGCTGGGCTCGGGCATATAGCCGTCCCAGTCGTAAATATTGGGGATGAACCAGTTGCGGGTATCGCTGACCTGCATGGTGTACGTAGTGTCACGCTTGCGAGTGCCGTTAAAGCCAAACATCAGCTGGTGAGTACGGCCCAACAGTTCGAAAGGACCATTGGCCGACAGCTCCAGATTGTCCTGATGACGGTAGCCGTTGGCGGCCAGGTTGGCGCGAATGCCGATACCAGAACCATCGGGGCGCACAACGGGGTTAACGCCCTGCCCCAAGCCGGTAATCAGAGCATCGCCATCGTCACGCTGATGGCTATAGCTGAGCTTGGCGTTCCACTTGTTTTCAAACTCGTGCTCGACCGAGAAGAAGGCGTTTTGATGCTTCTTGTCCCAGTAGGTCCAATCCGGCACCAGCGACATGGAACGCGACACGTCGATACGGTCGCCCTCGCTGGTGAACAAAGGCACGCCCATATTGCCTTCACCACGCAGCTTGGCGGTCTGGTAGTCGTAGCCTGCGGTCAGCAAGGTTCGGTCAGTCAAATCGAATTCCAGCATGCCGGACAGCAAGTCGTTCTTGTGATCCTGGTGATCCATGAAAGAATCCGCCTGCTTGCGCGAACCAATAACACGCATGCGTAAACGGCCATCGTCAGTGAGCGGGCCAGTCACATCTGCCGTCACACGCTTGTCGTTCCAGGAACCGTACTGAGCACTTAACTTGCCACCAAACTCGGCCTGAGGGCGTTTGCGGATCAGGTTGATCAAGGCGGAAGGCTCGCCCGTAGGAGACAGCAAACCTGTTGCACCGCGCACCACTTCCACGCGGTCGTACAAATCCATATCCAGAGAAATGGGGTTGAACGCACCACGTCCGGCCGCCCGGTAGCTGCTTTGCACGCCATCTACCTGCACATTGCTGATGTCAAAGCCACGAGCCTGAAACTGAAAGCCGCCACCCACCGCCGCCGTATTGGCCGTCACGCCGGTGGTGAAGTTCATCACATCATCAAAGCTGGTCAGGCCAAAATCATCCATTTGCTGACGCGTCATCACACTGACCGATTGCGGCGTGTGCTGCGTGTCCATATTCAATCGGGTGGCGGTGCTGCTGGTGCCATTCAGCGTGTACAGGCCGGTATCTTCAGTTGCGCGGTTCAGGGTGCCTTTAACCCGCACAGGTTCCAGCTGAGTGGTTTCCGTGACCGGCCACAAGTTCACCGTATTGGCGTCGCGCGAGTAGCGAATGCCCGTGCCTGCCAGCAAGGTATCCAAGGCCTGCGCCACGCTGTAATTGCCTTTCAGGCCCGCGCTTTGTTTGCCTTCGGCCACGCTGCCTGCGCCAACCAGATAGACCCCGCTTTCTTGCGAGAAACGCATCAGCACCCGGCTCAGGGGACCGGCAGGAATGTCATAACGCTGGGTCTTGTCTGCCGTCGGGCTGTTTTGCGTGGCCGCCTGGGCAGGCTGGGTACCCACGACAAAGGCGCTGCCAGCCATCAACACATACAGGGCCAAGGCCAGTGGACGCAAAGGGGCGCAATGCGATCCTGCATCCTTGGACAGGGAAAGGGGATCGGGGCGACGATGCATAAGGAGACATCCTTCAAAAACACGGGTCAGTCACAATAAAAACGATGAACCTGAACGATGTTCTTGCGTTGATGTTCAGTACTGAGCGGGCACTGCGGCCCGCCTCCTGCTTCATTGGCCTCACGCCAATCAGGTCCTCTTACTGCCTAAAACCACCAAGTCTCCAAAACCCGGAACCTGCTTTTGCTGTTTTTTCAGGATTTTTTGCCAAAATCCGGGCAAGCCTTTGAATCTAATCGGTTTTTATTATTTATTATTTATTATTTACAACCATCGCTGGTGAAATGCCCCGCTCAATCAATCCAGAGCTTGCACACTGGTCCACCAAGGCATGGGCTGGTCGATACGAATCGGCAATGCCGAAGCCAGCATTTTCAGCACACGGTCCGTGTCATGAATGGGGAAGCTGCCATAAACCTTCAGGTCGGCCACGGCATCATCCACACCGAGATAGCCTTTGCGGTAACGGCCCAATTCCTTGATCACGCTACGCAAGGCGATGTTGTCAGCCACCAGAACGCCTTTGGTCCAGGCCTCACGCGCCTGCTCGGCGTCCATGCTTTGCCGGATACGCTGCGCACTAAAGTGGACCTGCTTGCCCGCCTGTACCGTGGCGGTGTTTTGACCTTTTGCCGTAGACACCTGCACGGCCCCTTCATAGACCGCCAACTGCGTACAGCCCTGGTCCATACGCACATTGAATTGCGTACCCAAAGCGCGCATATTGCCCTGGGGGGTTTGAACGGTGAACGGCCTGTCCATGTCGTCCTTGGCCGTCTGGATAAAGATCTCGCCTGAAATCAGAACAATATGGCGAGCCTGTGCGGTGAACTGCACATCAATCGCAGAGGCTGTGTTCAGCCAAAGCCGGGAACCGTCTGCCAGCACAATCTGGTTCTGCTCGCCGGTTTGTGTAGAGTGGTCAGCCGCCAAGGCCAGAACACTGGATGGCAGCCAGGACTGACGCCAGCCCAACCAACTGAGAACTCCTGTGCCCGCCAGTACGGCGACACTGGTCAGCACGCGACGGCGCTGATGCAAACGCTCGTTGGCCGTGTGCAATGTTTCTACCACTCGGCGCGAATCTGGCGCAGTGCGCACAGGCTCAAAACTGCGGCTGACTTCTTCCACATATCGCCAGGCGGTGCTGTGCATCTCGTCCTGCTTGAGCCAGCTCTGCCAGGCAGAGCGCTGCGCCGCACTGGCTTTGCCATCGCGCAGGCAGGCATACCATTCAGCGGCTTGCATCAAAACGGCATGGGGAGGTGTAGCGGGAGAAGAAAAACTGGAACCGTGCTTCATGAGACTTAGTACTGAGGTTCCTGACGCAATTCGACGACGGTCTGGCAAGCATGCAGGCTGATGCAGCCCAACATGGCTTGTGCCACGTACTTGCGCACCATGCGGCCGGAAATACCCATTTCTGCGCCGACCTCATCGTCTGTCATCTCGCAAATGACGGCCAGGGTAAACGCCTTGGCCGCTTTGGGAGACAGGCCGCTGAGCATGGCGCTGATCTCTTCCAGCGCCTGCAAAATCATGGCCTGACGTTCTGCCGAAGGGTAAAAGTTCTCGGGCGTAGCGGCCAGAATATCCAGCCAGGCCTGTTCAATTTCCTGACGTCGCCACAAATTGATGCACAGGTTTTGCGCTGTCTTGCGTAAGTAGGCGCGGGCCTCGCCAGGACTGGCAAATTGCCAGCGGGAACGGCTGCTTAACAGGCGTACAAAGGTGTCCTGCGCCAAGTCAGCCGCCTGGTCTGCTCCGCCCAATCGATGATGCAGCCAGCGCTGCAACCAGCTGTGGTGGTCGCAGTACAGTGACTCGACCGACTCGGCCGAATACACGCCTGGCAAGGGAAGAACTGAAGATGACACGAGGGTACTCCGCACTACATATAATGAGAATCGTTATCAATTATTATATGGTGCTGTTTGAGCTGTTCGCTAGCAGTGTGTGTTTGGGGCGACACATGGATTGGCCTTGAGACATGCTTCACCTCCTGTCGTTAGGCCCATCCCCCTCTGAAAATCTGCCTGAAATCGTAAAGCGAAGCGGCATGAAAAAAGAGCCGCATCAGCGGCTCTTTACAGTCGATTTAGTCAAAAATCCTATTCGACGGTGACACTCTTGGCCAGATTCCGTGGTTTATCCACGTCTGTACCACGCGAGCAAGCCGTGTGATACGCCAGCAATTGCAAGGTCACGGTGTGCAGGATGGGGGACAACTTGCCGTAGTGTTCAGGCATGCGGATGACATGCACACGTTCGCTGCTGCCGATACGGGTATCGGCGTCCGCAAACACGTACAGTTCTCCACCCCGTGCGTGGACTTCTTCGATATTGGATTTCAGCTTTTCCAGCAGTTCATCGCGTGGGGCGATGGTGACCACGGGCATGGCTTCGGTGACCAGGGCCAAAGGGCCGTGTTTCAGCTCACCAGCGGGATAGCCTTCGGCGTGGATGTAGCTGATTTCTTTCAGTTTCAGCGCGCCTTCCATGGCAATGGGGTAATGCATGCCACGGCCCAGGAACAAGGCGTTTTCCTTGCTGGCAAAACGGTCAGCCCAGGCCATGATTTGCGGCTCCAGAGCCAACACAGCCGCGATAGCGGTAGGCAAGTGGCGCAGGGCTTTCAGGTAGTCGCCCTCCTGCTCCTGATTCAAGTGACCTTTGACTTGAGCCAGTGCAATGGTCAGCAGGAACAAGGCGGTCAACTGGGTAGTGAAGGCTTTGGTGGAAGCCACGCCAATTTCGACACCGGCACGGGTGATGTAGGACAGCTTGCACTCGCGCACCATGGCGCTGGTGGCCACGTTGCAGATGGTCAGGGTCTGTTCCATGCCCAGGCTGCGGGCATGTTTCAAGGCGGCCAGAGTATCGGCGGTTTCGCCGGACTGGGAAATCGTCACCACCAAAGTGCGCGGGTTGGGCACGCTGTCGCGGTAGCGGTACTCGCTGGCAATTTCCACGTTGACGGGGATTTTAGCCAGAGACTCGATCCAGTAGCGGGCGGTCAGACCGGCGTAGTAGCTGGTGCCGCAGGCCAGGATCAGTACATTGTCGATGTCCTGAAAAACCTTGTAGGCCTGGTCGCCAAACAGTTCAGGCGTGACACTTTCAATGTCTTGCAAGGTATCGCCCACAGCACGGGGCTGCTCGAAGATTTCCTTTTGCATGAAGTGACGGTAGGGGCCCAGTTCAGCCGCTGCAGTATGCAGATGCACGGTGTGTACAGGACGATCAACGGCGCGGCCGTCCTTGTCCATGATCCACACTTTATTGATCTGCAAATCAATCACGTCACCGTCTTCCAGGTAGATGATTTGATCAGTCGTTCCAGCCAATGCCAGGGCATCCGATGCCAGGAAGTTTTCGTTCTGGCCCACGCCCACCACCAGGGGCGAACCATGGCGAGCACCGACCACACGGTGAGGCTCGTCCTGACAGAACACGGCAATGGCGTAAGCGCCCGTCAAGCGACGGATGACCTGTTGCACGGCCTCGAACAGATCACCGTTGTACAGGTGGTCGATCAGGTGAGCGATCACTTCGGTATCGGTTTGGCTCTCGAACACGTAGCCAATGCTTTGCAGCTCGGCGCGCAGTTCGTCATGGTTTTCGATGATGCCGTTATGCACCAGCGCAATACGTGCTTTGCCCTTGCCGGAGAAATGCGGGTGAGCATTGTGAGTAGCAGGCGCGCCGTGCGTTGCCCAGCGTGTATGAGCAATGCCGGTAAAGCCTTGCAGATGATCTGCCTTGACCTGTTCCTGCAGCTCGGCCACGCGGTGAGTACTGCGTGCCCGCAACAACTGGCCCTGAGCATGAACAGCGACGCCGCACGAATCGTAGCCCCGGTACTCCAGACGCTTCAGACCTTCCAGCAGCACGGGAACAATATCGCGTTGCGCCACAGCGCCAACAATTCCACACATAGCCAACTCCTGTTCATGGCCCTTTTGGGTGGGCCAGCTAATCAATTCAATCCGCTTATTCTGATCTGAAACAAGGAAAATTTTATGTCTATTTTTTTAGACAAATGAATTAAAATTTCATTCCATAATCAATCTAAAATAAATAGAAAATTAATTTTATTTAACGGAATTTTATTTCATCATAGATAGATAAACATTGTCATGATTGAACTGGATGAGCTGGATTTACGCATTCTGGAGCAGCTGCAAAATGATGCTTCCATCAGCAATCAGGAGCTGGCTTTGCGCGTGCATGCCTCTCCCCCAACCTGCTTGCGGCGAGTGCGTCGTTTAAGTGAACAAGGAGTGATTCGCAGGCAGGTCGCCTTGCTGGACCCGGAGCAACTGGGCCCCAGTTTGACGGCCATTGTGGAGATTACGCTGGATCGTCAGGGTGAAGAATATCTGCAGCAATTCGAGCGTCTGATGGCCCCCGAAGCGGCAGTGACGCAATGCTATCGCGTCTCTACGGGGGTGGATTTCATTGTGATCCTGCAGGTCAGCGACATGACGGCGTATCACAAGCTGGCTCATGCGCTGTTCACCAGCCAGGCGAATATCCGCAATATACGCAGCTTCTTCTCGATTCATCAGGCCAAGTTCGAGACGCGAGTGCCTTTGCCTGCGCCGAAGATCTAAACCAGGCCAAGTTTTTACGCCGAAACGCTATCGGCAATGAACAAGGCATAGGCTGTGGCTGTGGCTGTGGCTGTGGCTGTGGCTGTGGCTGTGGCTGTGGCTGTGGCAGGAATTAAAACACGCGTAAAAGCCAGTACAAGAGCAAAGGGTGGAACGCTCAGCAACCGAATAAAACAGCCGCACTCAGGTTCGTACGCGCTGCTGTACCAGTTGCTGATACAGACGCAAGTAACGCTGCACCATGACAGCAGGGTCATGCTCCTGCTGCACCCAGCGATGCGCCAGCGCTGCCTGTTGCCGCGCTGCTGTCGGATTGCTCAAAGTCTCATCCAGAGCCTGTGCAATGGCTTGTGCATCCCCTACCGCGCATAACTTGCCACGGCCATTATCCAGCAGCTCACTCAAACCGCCCGCCATCGTGGCCGTAACGGGCACGCCGTATACAAAGGCATCCAGAACGCTGGAGCCCAGGGCTTCATGCCGGGAACTCAAGACAAATCCATCCATCAGGCGGTAAGCCTGTTCGGGACGGGCCTCAAAACCAGCCAGCTTGTAGCAGTCTTCCAGCCCCAACTGCGCAATCAGTTCCTCTGCCGCCGAGGTCTCGGAGCCTGACGCACCGAAATGCAAAAACACAAAGTCCTGACGACGCTGATACAAGGCATGAACCGCACGTATCAAAGTCTGGGGATCTTTCTCGGACGTCAGTGCCGCCATCGTCCCCAGAACGTGCAAGCCCTGCGGATTCCACCGCAGCCGCAAGTGGTTCACATAGGCTTCATCCTGCTCGACGTACTCGATGGCACTAGGAATCACATCTACGGAAAAGCCCAGGCGACGCGGCTCTGCCGCTGCTGCCTGGCTGATCGCTACCAAACGATCCGCCTTGCGCCACTTCCAACGCGTGCGTCGCTCCTTGGAAGTCAAAGCACTGTCTGGCTGCTGTCCGCTACGTTGCTCGACGCGTTTGCGGTCAATCGGAAACGCCGTACGGCGCGTAAAGACCACCCGCTTGGGCAGCCAGAAATGCAGCAAGGCCAACCAGCTCATGCAGGACGCGGTTTGGGAGTGAACGATATCAAAACCACGGCCGTGCACCAGCAAATAGCGCAACGCGGCTCCTACAGAGGCGCACTCCACCACGCTCAAACCCTGCTCTTTAGCACGCTTGGCCAGTTCTTCATCACGTCGGGCCAGGAGACTGACCTGATGACCAGCCTGCTGCATCTGCTGGATACTCAGCAGGGTTTGCCGCTCGCCACCGCGCCAGCCACGCTCGAAATTAAGCTGCAGAATGCGCATGGCGAAAATCCAGAATCAGCCCATCCGGGCACTGTGTGCCACAAGCGTACGCAGCAATGCTCCCCTTGCGATGCAAAGGGAGGGATGCCAAAGATGGGCTAACACACATCAAGATTTGCGGACCGGGCGCTTCCAGCCGGACACGCTGCGCTGTTCCGAACGCGACAAGGTCAGCTGATCATCCGGCGCATTGCGCACCAGGGTCGTACCCGCACCAATTGTTGCACCACGGCCAACAGTCACCGGGGCCACCAACTGCGTATCGGAACCAATGAAGGCATCGTCACCAATCACGGTGCGGAACTTGTTCACGCCGTCGTAATTGCAGGTGATGGTGCCTGCGCCAATGTTCACGCGCTGCCCCACATCGGCATCACCGATATAGGCCAGATGATTGGCTTTGGAGCCTTCGCCCAGCTGGGTGTTCTTGATTTCCACGAAGTTGCCCACGTGGGTGTGATTGGCCAGAACAGCACCAGGACGCAGACGGGCGTAAGGGCCGATACGGGCTTCTTCGCCAACCTGGGCTTGTTGCAGATGGCTGAAGGCTTCGATTTGCGTACCGGCACCGATAGTCACGTCACGCAGTACGCTATGCGGGCCGACGCGCACGCCGTCTTGCAGCACAACCGTGCCTTCAAACACGCAACCCACATCAATGAACACGTCACGGCCACATTCCAGTGTGCCGCGCAGATCAAAGCGGGTCGGATCGGCCAGCGTCACGCCTTTTTCCAGCAAGCGACGGGCCTGCTCGGCTTGCCACAAACGCTCCAGCTCGGCCTGTTGAATGCGGCTGTTCACACCCAAAGTTTCCCAGCCAGCAGCCGGTTGAGCCGCTTGCACAGGCACGCCATCGGCAACCGCCAAGGCGATGATGTCGGTCAGGTAGTACTCGCCTTGCGCATTGTCGTTGGTGATGCGGGTCAACCACTCTTTCAGACGGGCCGTAGGTGCAACCAGAATGCCGGTGTTCACTTCTTTCACGGCACGTTCAGCTTCATTGGCATCTTTGTGCTCAACAATGCGTTGCACCGAACCATCTTCACCGCGAATGATGCGGCCGTAGCCGGTGGAGTCTGCCAGCGTTTCGGTCAGCACGGCCACACCTTGGCCACGTGCTTGCAGCAAGCGGCGCAAAGTGTCGGCCTGGACCAGAGGAACGTCGCCATACAGAACCAGCGTCGCGTCCTCTTCCTGGTCGCCACCGACCAGTTCAGGTACCGCCTGCTGCACCGCGTGGCCCGTGCCATGCTGAGGTTGCTGCAAGGCAAAGGCCAGCTCGGCCTGTGCGAAGGTTTGCTGAACGCGCTCGGCGCCATGACCCACCACGACCACAACTTTTTCCGGCTCCAGTTCACGCGCGCTGTCGAGCACGTGGGCCAGCATGGATTTGCCAGCGATAGGATGCAGTACTTTGGGCAGGTCAGACTGCATACGCTTGCCCATGCCTGCTGCCAGAATCACGATATTAAGCATAAAAATTTACCTACTAGGTTGGTCGATCAGTTCTTTTTGGTACTGCTTTTGGTGCTGCGCGTGGCGGTCTTTTTAGCCGCCGTTTTGGTGGCCGCCTTGGCCGCGGTTTTAGCGGCTGCTTTCGCTGCCGTTTTTACCGATTTGGCCGCTGCCGGAGCACTGGTCTTGACAGAAGTCTGGGCATTGGCAGCCGCCGGTTTAGGGGGCTTGGTCGAGCCAGCCGCTTTGGCCTTGGTCGCCTGCTGGCGATAGTTTTCTACCTGCTGCATCGATGCGGCTGTGGCAGTCGCCATGGCATCAAATTGCTGTTGCAGCATGTTCCACCACGCTTGCGCAGCGGAATTGCCTGCACCGGCTTCCTGCTGAGCACCGGGCTGTTTATCTTTGGGGCTGTCCTGCTTGGCAGCCGCTTCGGGCTGTGGCGCAGCCTGTTGAGACTGTGGCGAGGGCTGAGCCGCTGCTGACTGAGATGCCGTATGCACTGCCGCCTCCGGCTTGCTGGCCTGCGCCTTGGCACCGGCTGCATTATCTGCACCCGCAGCACCCGCTGCCATAGGATTGAAGGCCATAAAGGCTTCAAAGGGATTTGCCCCACCCGCCGCCTGCGTTCCTTGCTGCGCCATGGTCTTGATGGCCGCCAAAGTGGAGCGCTGAATCTCCAGACCCTGGATGGTGGTGCCCAGCATGGACAGGTTCAACTGCAACCAGCTTTCCACCGCACGCAAGTCACGAATACGACGATCCAGATCATCGGGGGACAAGCTGGGCATCATGCCCGAGCTCAAATCGCCCGCCCCGCCACTGGCCATGTTTTTCCAGGCCTGCGCCATCATGTCCATGCTGCGCAGCAATGGATTGTTGCCGCCGCCCAGGGCATTGAAATCAGGTATACCAAAAGGATTCGGGTTCATGCGTAGCTCCCATCGGGTTGGTGCCTGCCCGGTGATTCCCAGGTTCAGGCCAGCTGTTCCAGATGCTGCTTGATGCTGTCGATCAGCACCACTTGCGCTTCCAGGGTGAACAAATCTGCTTCTATCATTTGCCAGGCTTCATCCAGCGTCAATAAGCGAAACTCACTAACCTCGCCGTCCATATTGCAGGGCCGCACATCGTCGGCCAACACACAATCGCTGACCAGGGCGTTCTCCACCTGATAGCCTTCCGGCAGGCGACGGTGCATGCGCAAGGACACACGCAAGGGGGTGCAATTGTCCAGCACGGACTCGGCCAAACCCGCTTCTTCATAACTTTCGCGTATGAGAGAGGTATGCAGCGATTCACCGCTGACCGCCAACCCACCGACTAGCGTGTCCCACATATTCGGGTCTGTTGACTTGGTGGGTGAACGACGTGCGGCCCAGATACGGCCGTCTGTGGACCAGCCATTCAAATGCACGGCTTGCGTCAAAAAGCCCAAGGGCCGTACCGCACCGCGTTCAATGCGCGACAGGCACTGCCCTTCTCCGACCACGTCCAGCAACTCGTCACGCCAGGCCCGAATGCAACCGCCTTCCTGCAAACGCAAGGCGACCTGATCCAGGACCTGAGCCAAGCTCAATTCCTGGCTGGGGCAATCGCTCAGACGCAAGACATCTTCTTCAATCGAGACCCCGGGCAAAGGCTCGATACAACGAGCGGCCTTGGGGGTGATCCATCCGGCAACGCGCCCATCAACAGTGACAGGACGGCTGCCCGGCGGGGGCAATTGTTGCAGCTGACTGGTCAAGCTGGCCATGCGCTGACGCAGGGCCTGAGTAAGTGATCGGTTCTGGAACAAAGTCATAGTCCGCGATTGTAATTCAAGCCTTGCCCCATTACGGCTTTTGTAGCGTTTAGTCCAACCTTGTCTTCTAGGGACATACCCTGCCCTTGAAGGCTAAAGCAAGTTCTATATAATTTCCGTGAACAGATAAGCTACTAAAAACTTCGAGCGGACCAGCACTTAGCTGCGACAAGCCCGCCACTGCAACACAGCAGTTTCTTCCAGCGTTGGATTTTTCGGAGCGTTGACGCAGCCGAACCCCGGTTTGGCATGGCAACACCAAAAGAGGGACAACAATGAAGATGTGGAGAAGTTTATTTGCTCTGACCGCCTGTTCGACGGCAGGGCCAAGCCTGGCTCAGATCACCCACATGGAGGGTGGTCCCCGTGTCAATCAGCTCAATTTGCATAACGGGGTGACCCCCATCGCCCAGGACATTGCCTGGCTGCATTGGATGATGCTGATCATCTGTACCATCATCTTTATTGGCGTGTTCGGCGTGATGTTCTATTCCATCATCCGGCACCGCAAGTCCAAGGGCGCGATTGCCGCCCGCTTTCACGAACACCTGGGTGTGGAAGTGGCCTGGACCATCATCCCTTTCCTGATCGTGATCGGCATGGCACTGCCTGCCACCAAAACCGTGGTGGCCATGAAGGACACCAGCAGCGCCGACCTGACCGTCAAGGTCACGGGTTATCAGTGGAAGTGGGGCTACGAATATCTGGACGGCCCGGCCACGGGCGTGAAATACCTGTCCAACCTGTCCACCCCGCGCGCCCAGATTGAAGGCCGCGAACCCATTGGTCCGAACTATCTGATGGAAGTGGACAAGCCACTGGTGGTGCCGGTTAACAAGAAAGTGCGCGTCATGCTGACGGCCGAGGACGTCATCCACTCCTGGATGGTGCCCGAGTTTGGCGTCAAGCAAGATGCCATCCCCGGCTTCTTGCGCGATACCTGGTTCCGTGCGGACAAGGTCGGCACCTACCGCGGCCAATGCGCCGAGCTGTGCGGCAAGGACCACGCCTACATGCCCATCGTGGTGCAAGTGATGGCGCAAGAAGACTACGACAAGTGGGCCCAGGAGCAGAACGACTTGATGACTGCCCAGGCCGACGATCCCAATAAAGAGTGGACCAAGGACGAGTTGACCGAGCGCGGCAAACAGATCTTTGCGCAGAACTGCGTGGCTTGCCACCAGGCCAATGGCAAAGGCATGCCCGGCACCTTCCCCGCTCTGGACGGCGATACGAAGTTCGTGCTCGCCCCCAAGAAAGGCCAGATCGACACGGTGTTGAATGGTCACCCTGGCACCGCGATGGCTGCTTTCCGCAATCAACTGACCGATGTACAGATTGCTGCGGTCATTACCTACACACGCAATGCCTGGGGCAACGCTGGCAAAGGGCCTGACCCTGTCGTGATGCCCGCCGACGTCAAGGAGCAGCGCTAATTCTGCGCGCGCCGCCTATCACACTATCAATCTATCCCTGACTACGGCCAGGGGGAGTGCAGCAAGGAGTCAAGCATGAGTAGCGTCACCGTCGACCATGTAGCGAACCCGAGCGGACATGATGATCACCATCATGCCCATGCCACCCCTAGCGGCTGGCGTCGCTGGCTGTTCGCCACCAATCACAAGGACATCGGGACCATGTACCTGATCTTCTCCTTTGTGATGTTGCTGGAGGGCGGCGTGCTGGCCTTGCTGCTGCGTACCGAACTGTTCCAGCCGGGCCTGCAGTTTTTCCGGCCAGAGCTGTTCAACCAGTTCACCACCATGCACGGCCTGATCATGATTTTCGGCGCGATCATGCCGGCTTTTGTGGGCTTTGCCAACTGGATGATTCCGCTGCAAATTGGCGCATCGGACATGGCTTTTGCCCGCATGAACAACTTCAGCTTCTGGCTGCTGCCCGTAGGCGCGATTCTGTTTACCGCGTCCTTCTTTGTGCCGGGCGGCGCGCCTGCCGGTGGCTGGACCATGTACGCCCCGCTGTCCTTGCAAATGGGACCAGGCATGGACTTCACGATTTTCGCGGTCCACATTCTGGGCGCGTCCTCCATCATGGGGGCCATCAATATTGTGGTGACGGTATTGAACATGCGCGCGCCTGGCATGACGCTGATGAAAATGCCGCTGTTTTGCTGGACCTGGCTGATTACCGCTTATCTGCTGATTGCCGTGATGCCCGTGCTGGCCGCTGCCGTGACCATGCTGCTGACGGACCGTCACTTCGGTACACACTTCTTTAACGCCGCCGGTGGTGGTGACCCGGTTCTGTACCAGCACATCTTCTGGTTCTTCGGTCACCCCGAGGTCTACATCATGATCTTGCCGGCCTTTGGCATTGTCTCTGCCATCGTGCCTGCCTTCTCGCGCAAAGCTTTGTTTGGCTATGCCTCCATGGTGTACGCCACCGCCGCCATCGCGATTCTGTCCTTCCTGGTGTGGGCCCACCACATGTTCTCCACCGGGATGCCGGTAACCGGGCAACTGTATTTCATGTATGCCACCATGCTGATCTCCATTCCGACCGGGGTGAAGATCTTCAACTGGGTAGCCACCATGTGGCGCGGTTCGCTGTCCTTTGAAACGCCCATGCTGTTTTCCATCGGCTTTATCTTCGTGTTCACGATTGGCGGCTTTACCGGCCTGATCCTGGCCGTGGCTCCGATTGATATTGCGGTACACGACACCTATTACGTGGTGGCTCACTTCCACTATGTGCTGGTGGCCGGTTCCTTGTTCGCCCTGTTTGGCGGTGCCTACTACTGGCTGCCCAAGTGGACCGGCCGCATGTACAACGAGCGTCTGGGCAAGATCCACTTCTGGTCCACCATGATCTCGTTCAACGTGACCTTCTTCCCCATGCACTTTCTGGGTCTGGCGGGCATGCCACGTCGTTATGTGGACTACGCCGGTCAGTTCACGGACTTCCACCAGATTGCCACCATTGGCGCCTTCTGGTTCGGCCTGTCGCAACTGCTGCTGATCTACATCGTGATTCAGGCGGCGCGCGGCAAGGGTGAAGTGGCCAGTGCCAAGCCATGGGAAGGCGCAGAGGGCCTGGAATGGACGGTGCCCTCGCCTGCCCCGCATCACACATTTGAAGTACCCCCTGTCGTCAAGTAACACTGGAGGAACGCCGTATGCCCCCCGAACAACGCCGTCGCAACCGCCGTCTGGGATTGCTCCTGGCCGTGTTCGTCATTGCCGTCATGGCCTGGACCTTTCTAAAAGGCAGTCAATTTTTAGGATAGTGATATGGATGACGATTTTCGGGACCTCACACGGCGCAAGCTCAGTTTTTTCCAGACATTGAAAGCCATTGCCTGGGGATTTTTTGGAGTCCGTCGTGGCCGCGACCATGAGCAGGACATTGCCAAGATCAATCCGGTCTATCTGATTATTGCCGCCTTGATCGCCACGGTTGTTTTCGTTGTGGGCCTGATTATGGTGGCCCGCTGGTTCATTGGTCAGGCCAGCTGAACCCTGGCCGGATACTGCGCCCAAGGGCACATGACCCGAAGGAGAACACTATGCATGTCGAGACTACGGCTCACCCGTCCAAGGCGCCGTATTACTACGTCCCCGGCTTGTCGGGGCATCCGGTACGCGCCAGCATTTCCCTGTGCCTGACGCTGTTGGGTGCGGCTACCTGGATCAATAACTGGCCGGGCGGCTTCTGGGTGTTTCTGGTCGGGATTCTCAGCTTCTTGCTGGTGCTGTTCTTCTGGTTCAGCGACGCCGTGCGCGAGTCTGAAACGGGTCTGAACAGCACGCGTGTCGATATCTCCTATCGCTGGAGCATGTCGTGGTTCATCTTTTCCGAAGTGATGTTTTTTGCGGCCTTTTTCGGAGCGCTTTGGTATACCCGTGAAATTGCCACGCCGCTGTTAAGCGACCTGGATCACCGCGCCCTGCTCTGGCCTGACTTCACCGGCACCTGGCCCAACCAGGGCCCCGCTGGCACTGTCGCCCCGTTCCAGACCGTAGGCCCGCTGTGGCTACCTACGATCAATACGGCCTTGCTGCTGACCTCGGGCGTCACCCTGACCATTGCTCACCACGCCTTGCGTGCCAGCAAGCGTGGCGGCGCGATCTTCTGGCTGTTCATGACGGTTGCGCTGGGCTTCGCCTTTGTGGCCTGCCAGGCTTACGAATACATGCACGCCTACGCCGAGCTGAACCTGAAGTTCACTTCCGGTGCGTACGGGGCCTTGTTCTATATGTTGACGGGCTTTCACGGCTTTCACGTGATTATCGGCGCCACCATGCTGACGGTGATGCTGATACGGCTGATGCGCGGCCACTTTACCGCCGAGCACCACTTTGGTTTTGAAGGTGCCGCCTGGTACTGGCACTTTGTGGACGTGGTGTGGCTGGGCCTGTACCTGTACGTCTACTGGTTCTAGTGATTCATGCCCCAGGCCCGTTTCTTCGGGCCTGGGTTTTTACTTCAGGCCAAGGGCACGCCGGTGCTTTCAATCCAACCCAGATAATGGGCCAGCAACACAAACAGGAACAGGGCCACGGACAAACCCACTCGCCAGGTCAGAGCATAGGCCATGCGATTGGAATTACCCCGGTCGCGCATCAAATACACCAGGGCCGAACCCAGCGAAACAATAATCCCCAGAAACACGATCAGGACTAGCACACGCATTACGTCTCCCCCGCTTCAGGTTGAATTGATGTCCAGCAACAATCCTCGTTCTTCTTCGACTCGATCCCTGCTTGCCCTGGTTTGTCTGGGTTTGCTGATGCTGCTGTTCATTAGCCTGGGACGCTGGCAACTGAGCCGCGCGCAGGAACGTCAAAGCCTGGCACAACAAATAGAACAAGGCCGCCAGCAAGCTCCCCTTCATATTGATTCCCAGGCCAGCCTGGATAAAGGTGCCTTGTGGCAGTCTGTCGCGGTGCACGGCTCCTGGCGCAGTGAGTTAACTGTACTCCTGGATAATCGCAATTTCAAAGGTAAGCCGGGCTACTGGATTGCCACCCCTTTTGTGCTGGATGAGGGCGATTTGGCGGGCTCCAGCCTGCTCGTGCTACGTGGTTGGCTGGCTCGCGTACCGGGACAAACCCCTAGCGTTCCGGCTGCGCCTTCCGGCTCCGAAACCATTTCGGGCGAGTTGATGGAACGCGTTCCGCGTCTGTTTGAGCTGGGCAGCAGCCCCTTGCCCCAACACTTGCCCGACTCGTCGGGCACGCCCCCTGTCGTGCAGAACCTGGCCCTGGAAGATCTGCGCAGCCGCATTGATCTACCTGTGCTGCCGCGTGTACTGGCCCAGACCGCCCCCGCCTCGGAGCTGCAAACCAATTGGCCCGACCCGAATATCGACTTTGAAAAGAACCGGGGCTATGCACTGCAATGGTTCGGTTTTGCCCTGATTGCCCTGTGTGCCTGGATCGGTGTAGCGTGGAAATGGCTGCGACGCTCCAGGCCCAACTCTGCCCCTACAAGGAAAACCTGACGTGGACACGACTCAAACCCCTGCCCGCCCGCGTTCCATGACTCCGCTGTATCTGCTGCTGGCGATCAGTCTGGCACCCGTGCTGTTTGCACTGGCCGCCTACTACATGCCTTCATTGGGACTGCGGCCAGACGAGAGCAATGCCTACGGTCAATTGATTGAGCCCCAGCGCAGCGTGCCTGAACCCGCCGCCCTGCCCCTGCGCAATTTGCAAGGCGAGGCCTTTGATCTGCAATCGCTGCGCGGTCGCTGGGTACTGGTCAGCGCCGATGAAAGCGCCTGCCCCGAAAGCTGCGTGCGCAAGCTGTTCATCCTTCGCAACTCCCACGCCAGCCAAGGCAAGAACGTGGATCGCCTGGCTCGTGTCTGGTTTGTGACCGACCAGGGCCAACCAACCGAGCAAATTCTGGAGGCCTATCAAGGTACGCATATGCTGCGCGCCGATCCGCGCCAGCTGGCCGAATTTCTGACTCCTGACGCTGCTGGCAAGGCCCCCGAACAAGCCGTCAAGAATGGCATGTGGATCATCGACCCCAATGGCAATTTGATGATGCTGTTTCCCGGCGATGCCGACCCGCTCAAGGTTCGCACCGATATACGCAAACTGCTGAACAATTCACGCATCGGATAAGTTTATGGCCGATATCCGCCAACGCTACCGCAAGCTGGTTTACCTGACCTGGTTCCTGACTTTGGACCTGATCATGTTTGGCGCTTTTGTGCGCCTGACAGATTCCGGTCTGGGCTGCCCGGACTGGCCCGGTTGCTATGGCAAGCTCACGCCGCTGGGCGCGGGCGCACATATCGAACAAGCTTATCAAGCCATGCCCTATGGCCCGGTCAGCTGGGGCAAGGCCTGGATTGAAATGATCCACCGCTATGTAGGCGCGGCCCTGGGCATGCTGATTATTGCCATTGTCTGGATGGCATGGCGGCACCGCCATACGCTGGGCCATTCGGCACGCCTGGCTCTATTCACCTTGCTGGCGGTGTGCGTGCAAGGGGCCTTTGGCGCCTGGACCGTGACCCACAAACTGATGCCCATTATCGTCACCACCCACTTGCTGGGCGGCATGAGCGTGCTGGCCTTGATGACCTGGCTGGCGGTACGCGAGAACCCCGGGCCGCCTGTGTCCCCGGTAACCCGCCGCTGGCGACCCTGGTTGATCGGCGCATTTCTCCTGCTGACCTTTCAGATTGGTTTGGGTGGCTGGGTCAGCACCAACTACGCTGCGCTGGCCTGCATGGACTTCCCGCAGTGCCACGGCCAATGGATACCCGAGATGGATCTGCACGGCGGATTCTCGCTGTTCCGCGCGCTGGGCGAGCTGCCTTCCGGTGAAATGATTTCCCAGGCCGCGCTGATCGCCATCCATTGGGTTCACCGCAATATGGCCTTTCTGGTGTTTCTGGTTCTGGGTTCCGTTGCGTGGAAATTACGCGCCGATCCCATATTGCGTCGCCCCGCAACTTTGGTCCTTTTGCTGCTGCTCGCCCAGCTCATCACGGGGTTAACCACGATCTTTTTCCAATGGCCTCTTTTGATTGCCGTCCTGCATAATGGGGGAGCTGCCGGTCTCGTTTTATGCTGCGTCACCCTGTTGGTACGGCTTTCCCGCAAGTCGACTGTCCCCCAAGGAATACAGTATGACAAACACCGCTACCCTGGCTCCCGCCTCACTCCTGCGCCAGTATCTGGTACTGACTAAACCCAGAGTCACCCAGCTGGCTGTTTTCTGTGCCGTTATCGGCATGTTTCTGGCTGCTCCCGGCCTGCCCGATCCGGGCACCGTGGTCGCGGGCACGCTGGGCATATGGATGCTGGCGGCTGCCGCCTTTGCCATCAACTGCCTGATCGAAAGCCAGATTGATGCCCGCATGTTGCGTACCGCTCGGCGCGGTACGGCACGCGGCACCATTACCCCGCCCCAAGTCCTGGCCATGTCCGGATTGCTGGGCGGCATGGGCATGCTGGTGCTGTATTACTGGGTGAATCCGCTGACCATGTGGCTGACCTTGGCCACCTTCATTGGTTATGCGGTGATCTATACCGTGATCCTCAAACCCCTGACCCCACAGAACATCGTGATCGGTGGTTTGTCCGGTGCCATGCCCCCTGCCCTGGGCTGGGCCGCCATTGCCAATGCCGTACCGGCTGAAGCCTGGCTGCTGGTGCTGATCATCTTCATCTGGACGCCCCCGCACTTCTGGGCATTGGCGCTCTACCGTCAGCACGACTACCAGCGCTCCGGCCTGCCCATGCTGCCCGTCACCCACGGCAAAACCTTTACGACGCTGCATGTGCTGCTCTACAGCTACATCCTGATGGCTTCCAGCCTGCTGCCCTTCATCATCCGCATGAGTGGTGTGCTGTATCTAGTGGCTGCGATCTTGCTGGGCGCACGTTTCATTCAATACGCCCATCAACTGCACCGCAACTACAGCGATGAGCTGTCCCGCAAGCTGTTCCGCTTTTCCATTATTTATCTGGCCGTCCTTTTTGGGGCGCTGCTACTGGATCATTGGGTGCGTTTGATCTGACCGACCCCGCATTAAAAAAGCGAGCCAGATTTGGCTCGCTTTTTTTTACGTCTGCGCCTCGGAAGGCTCTGTCTGTTGCACCAGCTTGGGTGGCAAGGGCGGCCCTACAAAATTTTCTGCTTCACTCAAGGCATGCGCCAAGCCAAACAGCGGTGGCAACGCTTCGTGCTGACGTTGGCCGGACTCGAACTCCTGCCAGACCTGGTAGGCACGCTGGCGTTGGCGCACAACCGCCTCGATCTTTTCACTGAAGATCGGGTCTTTGCCTCGCAAGGTGTCGAAGTCGCGCTCGGTCAACATCAGCAGGCGACTGTAACCCAAGGATCGGACGGTGCCCACATAGTCACTATGCTCCAGCACTCCTACCTCGCCTATTGTCTGCCCTGTACCCAACTCCACCAGGCTGCCATCCGGCAAGGTAATTTCCAAGGCTCCAGAAGCCACAAAGAACATGACGCGCATGCCACCATAGCGCAGATGGATTTTCTGATCCGGCAAAGCCAGACGTGGGCGCAAGCGTCGTGACAGGTCTTTCTTGGCCTGCTCGGAAATACCGTCAAACATGGGTACCTGGGCTATCAGTTCCATCGCACTCATGGTCATGTCCAACGTGGGACGCTCGTCCAGATAGCGCCAGCGCTGCGTAATCTGTTTGACCAGATCGGCGTACATTTCGCTGGTAATCAGCGAATGCGACAGCATGGTGCGGTAGTGTGCCCGTTCCTGGGCAGCCGCCACTCGTGCCAGATAGGACTCCTGCAACCACTGCGCAAACACCGGGTACTGCAGCGTCAAGGAATGCAAGGCATCTTCCAGCTGAGACAGGCGCAGCTTATGGGCCTGCACAATCGTGCCTGTGGCCTGTTGGCCCAGTAAGGGGGCCAATTCGGTTTCGGCAAAACGTATCAGACGCTGGGCCACCGAGCGCTTGGCGATCAGGTTCGAGAAACGCTTGTCCAGTTCCCGCACCAGCCACCCCTGCAAGCCAAACAGATAGTGCAAGCGCAAAGCAGACCGGAAACCTCGGGAATAGCGCAGATCATTGGCAATGGCGGCCTCGAAACCGGCCAAGCCAGCCAGACGTACCGTATCGTTCATGCGTTCGGCGCGGCTCAACAAGGACTCGGCTGTTTTCCAATCCACAATCTGCGATTTCAGCAGCTCGTAAAACAGCTCCACCTCGCGGGCCGACAGAATCGCCATGCCCATTTTCACTTTCTGCGCCTCGGTCAGGCTCTGGATCTGGCCGGACGCCACACCGGCCTGACTGGCATCGAAGACCGTACACAGGCGCTCGATAACCTGTGGCTTGATCTGCTCTTGCCGACCCAACTCCTCCGTCTTGTCGCGCAGTTCTTCCAGGGCCAGACTCACCGCCTGATCGCGCAAATGACGTTCCAGCGGTGTCAGTTGGTTCAGGCCTAGACGACGAATCAAGGGTCGCAAACTGATCCCGTTCACAAACAAGGTCAACAACACAAAGCCCGTCGTCGCCACACCGATGAACTGGCGCACATCATGCGGAATGGCATGCTGTTCCGTAACGGCCAAGGCCAGTGCCAGGGAGACAGCGCCGCGCAGACCACCCCATAAAATCACCACCCGATAGGGGCGGCTGACTCGGGTGCCAAAGCGGGTACGCCCCAGCAAAGGCAGTACGGCAAACACCATGACGGCCCGCGCAAGCAAGGTCACCACAAACAGCAAGGCCACCAGGCCAATCTGCGTCCAGGTGATTTCGGCCATCAGGCGCGGAATCAGCATGGCAGCAAACAAGAAGATCAGGGAGTTGGCCAGGAAGCCCATCTGCGTCCAGGAGCTGCTCAAAAGCTCGAAGGTCGCAGGCGACATGCGGGTACGCCCCGTGGAGCCCACCACCAAGCCGGAAATCACCGTGGCGACCACACCCGATACGCCCAGATAGTGCTCGGACACAAAAAAGGCCAGATACGCCAAGGCAATCGTCAAGGTGACTTCAGCCGCCGGCCAGCCACGCAAGAGCACGAACAGGCCGCTAGCCAGACGCCCCATCAGGAAGCCCGCCACACCACCGCCTAAAAAGCTGAACAGGAAGCTGCCCAGCACGGTGCTGCCGCTTAACTCGCCACCGCCGGTCAGCACGGCCAGCAGCACGGAGTACAAGGCAATTGAAGCCGCATCGTTGAACAGGGCTTCGCCTTCCACCAGCGTGGACAAGCGTTTGGGTGCGCCCACTTCACGGAAGATGCCCACCACAGCGACTGGGTCAGTGGTGGCCACAATTGCGCCCAGCATCAGACAAACCACCAGCCCATAGGAAGAAGCAGCGTTCAGGGCGTAACCCACCGCAAAGGTACAGACCACCACGGCCACAATAGCCATCATCAGGATGGCGCCTATATCGTCGAGCAGGCGGCGCAAGTTCATGGCCAGCGATGTCTCGAACAGCAGGATAGGCAGGAAGGCGTAAAGGAAGGTCTCGGAGGAGATGTCGAAGGCCTGCAAGGTATTCAGGAAGTCCGACACCATCTTGGGCGCCCAGGCATGCAGATGCAGCAAGATACCCAGTGCAAAGCCGATCAGGGCCAGAAGTACGGAGTACGGCAGTCGCAAGCGTCCAGCCAAAGGCGGCATAAAGGCAACCAGCCCTAGCAGGCCTGCCAATCCAAAAACAAACTGCCCAATCTGCATCGCGACATCCTTTGTCATCGGCATTGAGTCGATCGGCATGTGCATACGCATTCAGGCATGGGCAAGCCAGATCGGCACGGAAAATCCCCCCGCTTTCCGCATGAATCAGAATAGCGCCTTTTTCCCGACCTACAGCCGCCGAATTATCTTTTTCTCGCAAAATTTACGTTTTTTGGCCTCCGGGCCCGCGGTCAGAAACACAAATGGATGGTGATACGGCAGCAAGCCAAAATCTGCGCCAGCGCAAATTCGTCTCTGACATAACTCGTTATACTTTCGCATCATGAATTTTCCGCGCACCTTCCTCACAGCGACACACTGGCCCCATCGTCTGGGCCTGTGCTTGTTGTTGCTGGCGGTGGTGCTACGCGGAATGGTGCCTGCGGGCTATATGCCCAAGCAGACCGATCAGGGTTATGCGCTGGCCTTCTGTCTGCCCTCAGGACAAAGCCTGCCACCTGAAATGATTCAGCACTGGGCGGCCTTGTTAGGCGAGGACAACAGCGCCCATTCGGACGAGGCCACCACCAGCGCGACCTGTCCCTTCTTTGTCATGCTGCAAGCCGCGCTGACACCGGCTCCTGTTGCGGTCGTCACGCCCTTGAGCCTGGGCCATTTCCGGCCCTTCCTGCTTCCCCCTCTTAGCCCCGCCCTGGCACAGGCCTTTATTCGTGGCCCGCCAGTGGGGCAACGCGCCCCGCCCTCTCTTCTTCCTGCCTGATTCCCCGCGTTCGGCCCTGTCGCTACGCCTTTTATCCTTTGTTGCTATCGCCCAAGCGGGTTTGCCGCTGGACGACGGCTGCTCTTCGGAATTTAGTCATGAAGAAATTAATAAACCCCGGCCTGATCAGCGCCGGTGTGCTGGCCTGCGTGCCCTCTATTGCCCTGGCCCAATCCACCGTTATTGAACAACTGAGCCCCATTGTGGTGACCGGGGTGGCTCCAGAATCCCCCTTGCAGTTCAGCACCAACCCCAAACTGCCCCGCCTGCCTTTGCCGGCCAGCGACGGCACGGATTACTTGAAAACCATTCCTGGCTTTGCCGCCATTCGTAATGGCGGCAGCAACGGGGACCCGGTACTGCGCGGCATGTTTGGCTCGCGTCTGAACATACTGACCAATGGCAGCTCCATGCCCGGGGCCTGCCCGTCGCGCATGGATGCGCCGACCTCCTACATTTCGCCCCAGTCTTTTGATGAACTGACCATCATCAAAGGCCCGCAAAGCGTGCGCTGGGGCCCAGGGGCTTCTGCCGGAACGGTACGTTTCGAGCGCAAAGCGCCCGGCTTTACCGAAAACGATGCCACGCTGGACGCCAGTATTCTGGGCGGCTCGGCTGGCCGTCACGCAGGCAATGTGGACTTTGCTGCTGGCAATGCCTCTTACTATGCCCGCCTGACCGCCAATCAAGATCGTGCACAGGACTACAAGGACGGGGATGGTGAACGTGTGCCCTCGCGCTGGAAAAAGTGGAATACAGACGTCGCCATTGGCCTGACACCGGATGCCGATACCTTGCTGGAGTTAAGCGCAGGTACGGGTGACGGTTATGCCCGCTACGCCGGTCGTGGCATGGATGGTACGAAATTCAAGCGTGAAACCCTGGGTCTGCGTTTCAAGAAGGATATGCACGAAGGCGTGCTGCGCAATGTGGAGGCCCAGCTCTACTACAACTACGCCGATCACGTTATGGACAACTACGGGCTGCGCACCTTCAAACCGGGTGGTGGCATGTCCATGCCTATGGCCTCCAATGTGGATCGCCTGACCTGGGGCGGCCGTCTCAGCATGGACTGGGCCTTGAGCGAAGACCTGACCCTGACCACAGGTGCTGATTTGATGCGCAGCCGCCATCGCAAACGCAGTGGCATGGGCATGCAGGATTACCGCGATCAGGATTGGGTGAAAGATGCCGAGTTCGACAATATTGGCCTGTTCACCGAAGCCCGTTGGGATTTGAACGACGCCAGCCGTTTGATTGGTGGTGCACGTCTGGATTGGGCCAGCGCCCGTGACCTGCGCCCAAGCCTGGGCAGCGGCATGATGAGCAAGCCCAACCCCGGCGCGAACGAGCGCCGTAAGGAAACCCTGCCCAGTGCCTTCCTGCGTATCGAGCATGATCTGGATTCCCTGCCTTTGAGTCTGTACGCCGGTATTGGCCATGTGCAGCGCATGCCGGACTACTGGGAGCTGATTTCCCCGGCCAGCGGCCCGCAAGGCAGCGCCAGTGCCTTCCTGGGCATTCAGCCTGAAAAAACCACACAGCTGGATTTTGGCGCGCAGTACAAGGATGAAACAGTCTCGGCCTGGGCCTCTGCCTATATTGGCCAGATTCAGGATTACATCCTGTTCGACTACCTGCCCGGCGGCATGATGGGCACGAAAACCCAGGCCAGAAACGTCAAGGCCCGCATCATGGGTGGGGAATTGGGAGCGGACTGGAAAGCCACGCCCAACTGGACTTTGGGCGGCAGCCTAGCCTATGCCTGGGGCCGCAACAGTACGGATGGCCGCGCCCTGCCGCAAATGCCCCCGCTGGATGTGCGTTTGACGGCGGACTATGTGCAAGGCCCCTGGTCTGCAGGCGGTGTCTGGCGCATTGTGGCCAAGCAAAATCGCTATTCACAGGGGCAAGGGAATGTGGTGGGTTACGACTTCGGGCCTACGGGTGGCTTCAGCACCCTGTCGCTGTATGGCGGCTACAAGATCAACCGTAATCTGTCGCTGACGGCCGGTGTGGATAATGTGTTCGACAAGACTTACGGCGAACACCTGAATCTGGCCGGGAACAGTGGTTTTGGTTTTGGCGCAGCAAGCCGCTTTAATGATCCTGGCCGCACCGTCTGGCTGCGTGCCGCTTTGACCTTCTGATCGATTTTGCCTGCTGGATCGGGCTGACTCGGCAGGCAAAACAGCTGAAAAATCAGGACAAAAAAAGGGACACCTAGCTGGTGTCCCGTAAACATCCGCTTCAAAAGGGAGGGGAAGAGGAGAAGCCGAAGCGGATGCGCAAATGCCGAATTGCATAGGTGGCAAAAATCAGCAAATGTATTGTTTAGTCCGCGAAGATCAGCTTAAGTTCTTCGGATTCCCCGAAAAGTTGTAACTCTTTAAAACGACTTAAGCCGCTGGCGCCAAAGCGACGCGCAGCTTCTTGAATGCCGCCACTTCAATCTGGCGAATACGCTCTGCCGACACGCCAAATTCGGCGGCCAGATCGTGCAAGGTGGCACCGCCATCGTCCTGCAACCAGCGGGCGCGCACAATGCGCTGCGAACGCTCGTCCAGCGTGTCGATCGCTTCTTCCAGGCCACTGCCTTCCAGCATGTCCTGGGCACGACGCTCCAGCACGCGTGTCGGTTCCTCGTGCCCTTCGTCGGACAGGTAGGAAATAGGCGCGAAGTTGTCATCGTCGTCGTTGGCCGGGGCTTCCAGGGCCATATCGTGACCGGACAGACGCACTTCCATCTCGCTGACGTCCTGTGGACGCACATCAAGTTCACGTGCAATCGCGTCTACCTGAGCCGTATCCAGCGTTTGTCCGTCCGGACGCATGCGGCGCAAATTGAAAAACAGTTTGCGTTGGGCCTTAGTCGTGGCCACTTTCACCATGCGCCAGTTGCGCACGACATATTCGTGGATCTCGGCCTTGATCCAATGCACGGCAAAGGACACCAGGCGCACCCCGCGATCGGGGTCAAAGCGTTTGACGGCCTTCATCAGGCCCACGTTACCTTCCTGAATCAGGTCGGCATGAGGCAAGCCGTAACCCAGGTACTGGCGGGCAATGGAGACCACCAGACGCAGGTGCGACAAAATCAGTTCACGCGCAGCATCCAGGTCATCCTGGTCGCGCAGGCGTTGACCCAGCTCGGTCTCGCGTTCAGCGCTGAGCATGGGCAGGCGGTTAACAGCAGAAATATACGCTTCGATCGTCCCCAGTGCGCCTGGATTAGACACGGCGGCGACGAGTTCATTACCAGACGTCAGGGCCAAAGCGTTCGCTTGTTGTGTCATGGAAAATCCTTCAAAGGTCAGCCGGCGAGAGCACTAAACCAGGCCCTCAAACCGCAGAAAACGTATTTCAACAATCATTGAGTTTAGCACTCGATGGTCTGGAGTGCTAAAAATTTCGAATACAGGAATAAGAGCGTCGCAGCAAGAAAAAGTTCACTACTTGGGGGAAAACTGCTGCAAATCGGTGGGCAGAACGCCACAAACAGGCAAAAAAAAAACGTGGCTGCCTGAGAGTAACGCCTTCATGCCCACCTGAAAATAACAAAGTGCGACCTTGTTTATCCAGCGATCACAGTCGCTCGGCGTGGAAATTCAGATGGTCCTGAATGAAGGTCGAGATGAAGTAGTAGCCGTGGTCATAGCCATCGTGACGGCGCAGGGTCAAAGGCTGTTTGGCCTGCTCGCACGCCTGCTCGAATACTTCCGGATACAGTTGTTCGGCCAGAAAACCGTCGCTCAAACCCTGATCCACCAGAATACCGGCGGGATACGGTGTGCTGGCCTTGGCCATCAAGACGCTGGCGTCATGTTGTTCCCAAGCCTGGCGATCCTGACCCAGGTAGGCACCAAATGCTTTTTCGCCCCAGGGGCAGCGGGTTGGCGCAGCAATAGGCGCAAAGGCCGACACGGAGCGGTACTTGCCAGGATGGCGCAGAGCCAGCGTCAAGGCACCATGGCCGCCCATGGAATGACCAAAAATACCCACACGGCTGGCGTCGCCGGGCAGGATGGTCGTGACCAGATCAAACAGCTCCTGGGTCACATAGCTTTCCATGCGGTAATTCTTGTTCCAGCCAGGCTCAGTGGCATCCAGATAGAAACCGGCGCCAGTTCCCAGATCCCAGCCCTCCTCCTCCCCGTCCACACCCGCGCCACGCGGGCTGGTATCGGGAGTGACCAGCATGATGCCGTGCTCGGCAGCGTAGCGCTGGGCACCGGCCTTGATCATGAAGGTTTCTTCCGTGCAGGTCAGCCCTGCCAGGAAAAACAGCACAGGCACACGGCCTTGCCCGATGGCCTCTGCCAGACTGGCGGCCCCTTTTTGGGCGCTAGCCTGTAGTTGCGGCGGCATATACACAGAAAAACGCATGGGCAGGCCAATTGTCTGCGAAGCGTGTTGGTAGTAGCGCTGCCAACCATTAAAACAGCGGTGTTCGTTGAGCAGTTCCAGTGTCTGAGTCATAGCCCCCTCTTGTTCTCAATTGCAGATCCGGCCCACATCCTGTGTCACGCCCAAGGGCGGCCACGGACTCTGGAACCGGGATAAAGGGTGCAGGCGGCTGCCTGCGCCCTCCTCAAGCGACGTCTATCAGTACATCACCACCGAACGGATGGATTTACCGGCATTCATCAGGTCAAAGCCTTCGTTGATGCGCTCCAGCGGCAAGGTGTGGGTGATCAGATCGTCGATATTGATCTTGCCATCCATGTACCAGTCCACAATCGTGGGCACGTCGGTACGGCCACGGGCGCCACCAAAAGCGGAGCCCTTCCATTCACGGCCTGTGACCAGTTGGAACGGACGGGTGGAGATTTCAGCACCGGCCTCGGCCACACCAATAATGATGGACTGGCCCCAACCGCGGTGGCAGCACTCCAGCGCCTGACGCATCACCTTGGTGTTGCCGATACATTCAAAGGAGTAATCCGCGCCGCCGTCTGTCAGTTGAATGATGTGGTCCACCACGTTTTCAACCTCGTTGGGGTTCACGAAATCGGTCATGCCGAACTGGCGAGCCATGGCTTCGCGCTCGGGGTTGATGTCCACGCCAATGATCTTGCCAGCGCCGACCATCTTGGCGCCCTGTATCACGTTCAGGCCAATACCGCCCAAACCGAAGACCACCACATTGGCACCCGCTTCCACTTTCGCGGTGAACAGCACAGCACCCAAGCCTGTGGTCACGCCACAGCCGATGTAGCACACCTTGTCGAAAGGTGCGTCGCTACGAATCTTGGCCAAGGCAATTTCTGGCACCACGATATGGTTGGCAAAAGTCGATGTGCCCATGTAATGGTGCACAGGCTTGCCACCAATGGAGAAGCGCGAGGTGCCATCGGGCATCAGGCCCTTGCCCTGGGTAGAGCGAATGGCGGTACACAGGTTGGTCTTGCGCGACAGGCAGGATTTGCACTGACGGCACTCGGGTGTGTACAGAGGGATCACGTGATCGCCGGGACGCAGGCTGGTCACGCCAGCGCCCACATCCAGCACCACGCCTGCACCTTCATGGCCCAGAATCGCTGGGAACAAACCTTCTGGATCCGCGCCAGACAGAGTGTAGTAATCGGTATGGCAAATGCCCGTCGCCTTGATCTCGACCAGCACTTCGCCCGCTTTGGGACCTGCCAGATCGACCTCTTCAATCGTTAGCGGTGCGCCCGCTTTCCAGGCAACAGCTGCACGTGTTTTCATGTGGTCCACCCTCCGGATAAAAGTAATTATGGTTACGGCAAACTCGGTCCTTCGGGACCAAACTCTTAAAGTATAGAGAGTATTTTATAAGGTGCTGCCCGGCTGGCGGCACCTTGTATGGGTAAAGACCCGCACAACGTACAGGATTGTCCTCAATACAAGGACGATTTACCCGTCAGTAGCACGCCCAGGCGCAACATACCATAGGCCAGGTAATCGACCAGCCGGCTGAATACACCCAGACGCTGATACTGCTCCGGGTAGACTCGCGCGGCATTGTGCTCGATCTCGTACTCCAGCCTGGCCTGCAAGTTCTGGGTAAACGGCTGATCCTGAATCAGTACATTGGCCTCACGCGCCAGGAGCAGGCTGAACGGATCCAGATTGGACGAACCCACCATGGAATAGTCATCAATGACGGCCACTTTGGCGTGCAAATAGCTGGCCTTGTACTCGTACAGCTCGATGCCATGATCCAGCAGTTGTCCATACATGAATCTACAGGCCCGATATTGCAGGAAGTATTCAGCATGGCCTTGCAGCAACAAGCGCACCCGCACGCCCCGTTCCGCGGCCTGTTCAATACGACGGCGCAAGGTGCGCCCCGGAAAGAAATAGGCATTGGCCAAAATGACCTGCTCCTTTGCCTTGCACAGCAGCTGCAAGTAGGCCTGCTCAATTTGCTGACGATGGCGCACATTATCCCGCAGCAGCAAACTGGCCCGTATGCCTTCAAAAACCTGGCCGGCCTGCTCTGCCTTCTTGCGTTCCTGACGGCGCTTGCGCCATTCACGCCATAAGGTAAAACGCTGGGTGAAGCTGTCCCAATCCTTGCGTCTGCGCCAGGCCATACGCAGCCATAAAGCCTGCTGAGCCCGCACCATGTCATCCACAATCGGCCCTTCGCAACGCACGGCAAAATCAAAACGCGGCCTGCCCTCGCCATTGATCAAGGGCACATCATCAAAGTCATCCAGAATATTGATGCCACCGACAAAGCCAATGCGCTCATCGACCACCAGCATTTTCCGGTGCAGCCTGCGCAGGCGTCGCAAAGACAAGCGCGGTTCGCGCCAGCCTTGGGGCTTGGGGCGATAAATCCGGTAGCGGGCACGCATGGCCTTTAGCTGTTCGGCAATCTGCAAGGCATGCACATCACTGCCAAAACCATCAATCACCACGCGGACGCGCACACCCCGCTCGCAGGCCCGACGCAAGGCATCCAGGACACTATTGCCGCTGTCATCCAGGTTGAAAATGTAGGTTTCCAGGTGCAGGCGCTTTTTGGCCTGGTCGATCGCCTTGCAAATAGCCGGAAAAAATTCCTGGCCGTTTTGCAGCAAGGTGATCTGATTACCTTCGTGCCAAAGTGGATCGCGCTTCAGACTCGGCATGCTTGCTAGGCCTATGCGTTAGGAAACCACTGAATGCCCTTTAAGGCAGCTCCAGCTCGGTCAGGATGGGGGCGTGGTCGGACAATTGCTTCCAGGGCTCACCCACCAGCACACGGGCATTACGCACCGCAAAACCACGCTGATAGACACGATCCAGACGTAGCCAGGGGAAGGCGGCGGGGAAGGTGCGGGGAGGTGGCGTCATGCGGGCGGCACCATTCACGCCCAGCTGAATGCCTTGATCCGGCACGACCAGCCCGCTTTTGCGCATGGTGCGCAGCCATTTGATGGGCTGACGCAAACGGAAGCGGTTATCGGCCTGACCACGAGGCGAGAAGGAAAACACTTCATACAGATTCAATTGCTGCACAAAGATAGGCGCCAGGCGGTTATTCCAGTCGTTGAAGTCGCCCGCGATCAGCAAAGGTTCGTCCGCAGGGACAATGCGCTTGATGCGATCGAGCAGGGCCTGAACCTGACGCACCCGACCACTGTTGAACAGCCCCAGGTGCACCACAATGCAATGCACCGGACGGCCGCCAACATCCACAACCGCATGAAGCAAACCGCGCTGTTCCATGCGATGGTCGGAGATGTCCTGGTTTTCGTACTGCAAAATGGGAAAGCGCGACAACAAGGCGTTGCCATGGTCCGTATGGGGACGCACCACGTTGCAGCCGTAAGCCGTATTCATGCGCAAGGCAGCAGCCAGCGATTCGTGCTGGGCGTCCAGGCTGCTTTGCAGCTGGTTACGCCCTTGCACTTCCTGCAAAAACAACAAGTCGGGAGACAGCCCGTAAAGCCCCAGACGCAGATCCGCCAAAGACTCCCGTTTGCCCGAAGCCGAGCGGCCCTTGTGAATGTTGTAGCTAACTACCCGAATCACTGACACGCCGTCCCCCCATCTGACTTACTTGTTTTCAACAGCCCGCAGACGAATATGCAACTCGCGCAGTTGCTGCTCGTCCACAGCCGATGGGGCCTGGGTCAGCAAGCACTGAGCACGTTGTGTCTTGGGGAAAGCAATCACGTCACGGATCGAATCGGCACCAGCCATCAAGGTGACCAGACGATCCAGACCCATGGCCAGACCACCGTGTGGAGGCGCACCGTATTGCAGCGCATCCAGCAGGAAGCCGAACTTCAGTTGTGCTTCTTCAGGACCGATATTCAAGGCATTGAACACTTTGCTCTGAACGTCGGCACGGTGGATACGGACCGAACCGCCACCCACTTCCCAACCGTTCAGCACCATGTCGTAGGCCTTGGCAAAGGCCTTGCCGGGATCGGTTTCCAGCAGGTCTTCGTGGCCGTCCTTGGGGCTGGTGAAGGGGTGGTGAGCAGCAAAGTAGCGGTTTTCGCCCTCGTCGTATTCGAACATGGGGAAGTCCACCACCCACAGAGGCTTCCAGCCGTCTTCGGCCAGACCGTTGGCCTTGCCAAATTCGCTGTGACCGATCTTGATACGCAGGGCACCAATCGCGTCGTTCACGATCTTGGCCTTGTCAGCACCAAAGAAGATCAGGTCGCCGTTCTGGGCGCCCGTGCGCTCCATCACCTGCTTCAGAACCTCAACGTTGATGTTCTTGACGATAGGCGACTGCAGGCCTTCAGGGATCGAGGTCACATCGTTGACCTTGATATAAGCCAGGCCCTTGGCACCGTAGATACCGACGAACTTGGTGTAGGCGTCGATTTCGCTGCGGGGCATGGCGCCACCACCAGGAATGCGCAAGGCAACCACACGGCAGGATGGGTCGTTGGCCGGTGCAGAGAAGACCTTGAAGTCCACTTCACGCATCAGGTCAGCCACGTCCACGAACTCCAGCTTGACGCGCAGGTCAGGCTTGTCCGAACCGTAGCGCTGCATGGCTTCAGTCCAGCTCATGGTGGGGAACTTGGGCAGTTCCACGTTTTGCACAGTACGGAAAATGTGCGTGACCATGCCTTCAAAAATATCGCGAATCTGCTCTTCGTTCAGGAAGGAGGTTTCGCAGTCGATCTGGGTAAATTCAGGCTGGCGGTCAGCACGCAAGTCTTCGTCGCGGAAGCACTTGGTGATCTGGTAGTAGCGGTCAAAGCCCGACACCATCAGCATTTGCTTGAACAGCTGGGGCGACTGGGGCAGTGCAAAGAATTCGCCTGCGTTCACACGCGAGGGAACCAGATAGTCGCGAGCGCCTTCAGGGGTGCTCTTGGTCAACATGGGGGTTTCAATATCGATGAAACCCAGGTCGTCCAGGTAGCGACGGGACTGCATGGCCACTTTGTAGCGCAGCATCAGGTTGTTCTGCATCTGTGGACGGCGCAAATCCAGCACACGGTGCGTCAGACGCGTGGTTTCGGACAGATTGTCATCATCCAGCTGGAAAGCAGGCGTGACCGAAGCGTTCAGGATTTCGATCTCGTCGCAAACGATTTCAATCTCGCCCGAGCGCAGATCAGGATTGACCGTGCCTTCAGGACGAGCCTGAACGCGGCCGGTAATGCGCAGGCAGTACTCATTACGGATACGTTCGGCCACTTCAAAGGCCTGCACGTTGTCAGGGTTGACGACAACCTGCGCCAGACCCTCACGGTCGCGCAGATCAATGAAAATCACACCCCCGTGGTCGCGGCGACGATGTACCCAGCCAAACAAATTGACCGTCTGGCCCAGGTATTCTTTGGAAACCTCGCCGGTATAACACGTACGCATCTAGGATGACTCCGAAATAGTAAAAACTGCAAATTGGAAAATTCAGGTTCCAGCCAAGGGGGGTGTCCCTTCAGGACCCTCCGGCTGGTCAGAAACAGGGGGCAAAGCGATCGGCTCGGTAGGGCTGACCACTCCCATGGATACGATGTATTTAAGCGCCGCATCCACTGTCATGTCGAGCTTGTGTACATCCGCCCGAGGCATCATCAGGAAAAAACCGGAAGTCGGGTTGGGCGTGGTGGGCACATAGACGCTGACAAAGTCCTCGCCCAGTATCTGCGCCACTTGTCCGCCCGGCGTACCGGTCAAAAAGGCAATGGTCCAGGAACCCGCTCTGGGATACTGCACCAGAACGGCCTCGCGAAACGCCTGACCATCGGGTGCCAGCACCGTATCACTGACTTGCTTGACGGAATTATAAATGGAACGCACCAAAGGAATACGCCCAAGTAGCAATTCCCAACGATCCACAACGGCACGGCCCAGGTAATTGGCCGCCAGCAAACCCGTACCAAACAAGACTGCCAGCACCAGCACAATTCTAAAGCCGGGAATCCGCAGGCCGAACAGGGCCTGCGAAGACAGAAACTCCGGCACGACGCTCTCCAGCGTTTCGATCAACAAGGTCAGCACCCAGACGGTGATGACCAAGGGCACCCAAATGAGCAGGCCAGTGACGAAATAACGCTTGAAGGGGCGCATAGGGAATGGTGTTAGCTGGACGATGAGGAAGAAGGTGTCGTCGAAGCAGCGGGTGTGGACGTAGAGCCACTATCCGCCGGCTTGCTGCCACCCTGGTTACGAAAATCCGTTACATACCAGCCCGTACCCTTGAGCTGAAAGCCAGCCGCCGTAACCTGTTTGGTAAAGGTAGGCTGATTACATTCTGGGCAGACCTCCAAAACGGGGTCCGACATTTTTTGCAGCACATCTTTTTCGTATTGGCACGAGCTGCATTTATACGCATAGATAGGCACGACTCATCCTAACAAAAAGCCGAAACAAACTTCGAGAGACAAATAAGTAGGGTCGATACCAGCAAATTTCAAGCTGGGGACCCGCTCAAACAGAACCCGCAAAGAGTGCCCAGGGGCACTTCTGCCGTGATTTTAGCCCTTTTGGCGTTCAATCGCACTGAACTTTGCCTCAGCCAGACGGGCCGCGCCAGGCGGCCATCCGGATCAAATCAAAAATAGGCAGGCGGCAATCAGGGTCGGGACAGCCGCACTGATCAGCAAACGCAGGGGCGAAATAGCCCCGTCCGGGAAGCTGCCCTTCAAAATGGAGAAACCCGCCGGATTAGGCGCGTTGGCAATGACGGTCAAGCCACCACCCGTTACCGCACCGGCCACCAGCATGTAGCGCCAGATATCCGAGGTGCCTTCAACCAGAGAGCCCAGATAGGTCAGGGCAGCATTGTCGGTCACGGCGGTCAACGCCGTTGCGCCCCAGAACAGCACGGTGGGCGACAAGCCGCCCAGCAGATCCTGCAACCACCACTTTTGCAAACCGCCCAACACCACCAAGCCAGCCAGGAAGAAACCCACCATCAGGCCCTCGCGCACCAGCAAGGGGTTCTGGTAATGCTTATAGGAGTGGGCGTAGCCAATGAACAGCATCAGCAAAGCCATGAACACAATGGGGTGATGCGCACCAAGCACAATCGCCACCAGGAAAGCCACGTGAATGGCCATGACGGTAATGGGCACCGAACGCTGGGTCTGGCCAGACTCGGGCATGCCCTGCCCCATTTCCAGCAAGGCCTTACGGCAAACCAGAGTCACCAAGGTGGCATTGATCAGTACGGCCAGAACGGCGCGCCAACCAAAATGCGTTGCCATAAAGGAAGTATCCCAGCCAAAGGTGCTGGCCACCATCAGAACGGGAGGTGCGGCATAGGCCGTCAGCACACCACCGATGGAGACGTTCACAAACAGCACGCCCACCGTCAAATACTTGAAACCGGCATGGCCCTGGTGACGGAAATAGGCTTTGTGCAGCAGCAGCGCCGCCAAAGTCATGGCTGCAGGCTCGGTAATCAGGGAGCCCGCCAAAGGCACCACGGAAATTGTGATGAAGTAGGTGGAAATCTTGTCCGACATGGGCAGCGCACGTGCCAGCACCGACACCGTCTTGTTCACCAACTCCAGAATCGGGCGGCTGGCGGCAACCACCATAATGGCAAACACAAACATGGGCTCGGTGAAGTTGCGGCCTTCCAGATACTCGATGGCCGACTGCAAATCCACAAAGACGGCCATATAGGCCACCAGCACACAGGCCCAGACGCCAAATACGGCCTCGACCTCGGACAACATATGCCACAAGCCGGCATGATTGCCGCCCTTGTTGGCCAGGCGCGCAAACACCGGGACCGAGAAGGTGTGGACGATGGCAATGGCAAAGAGCGCCGTTGCAACATATTCAAGAGGAGAGGCCATTCTTCAAACCTTTAAAGCTTTAGGTAAATTGCTTGAACGCGTTTCAAGCCAGACTGATGGTGCCCGCCAAAGCGGCTACCACCAGCAACACACCAACCCAGATATTGGCGCGGAACAGACGCAGGCCCCGCTCGGGGTACCGCACGTCAAAGTGCCGCATCTGCCACAGCAGATGAATGGCAATCACTGCCATCACCACGTAGTACAAAATCCGCTCGTTCAGCAGAAAACCGCCCACCAGCCAGCAGGCCATCGCGGCGATGTAAAAACCGCTGATCCAGGTTTTGCCTGCCTCGCGGAAACGCAGGGCCGTGGAGTGCAGGCCCAGCTTGGTATCGTCAGCCACGTCGATATAGGCATAGATGGAGTCGTACCCCACCTGCCAAAAAATCGCGCCCACCCACATCAGGATGGCGCCAAAAGGCACCATATTCTGCGTGTCGGACCAGGCCATCAGCATGCCCCAGTTAAAGCAGATACCCAGGACCACTTGTGGCCAGTAGGTAAAGCGCTTGCACAAGGGGTAGATCATCACAATGGGAAACAGGGCCAGCGCCAGCCAGCGGCTGTACTCATTAATGGCAAAAAGCAGCAAGGCACACACAGCCATCTGCGCCAGCACGAAAATCACGGCCTTGCGCATGGTGAGCTGGCCGCTGGTCAGGGGCCGGAAACGGGTGCGTTCAACCTGGTGGTCGAAATTACGGTCCGCCATATCGTTAAAGCAACAGCCAATGCCGCGCATCAACAAGGCACCCAGGGAAAAGATCACCACACGCCACAAGGTAGGAATACCGTCTGCTGCCTGCACCAGAGCGGCCAGGGCGGGCAAGAGGGTCAACCACGTACCAACGGGGCGGTCCAGCCGGCACAAGCGGGCATACGGCCCCCAAGAAGCGGGAAGATAGCGGGCCACCCAATCATTGTTGGGGCGCATATCGGACAGATCAGGGCGCGGGGAGGATTCCGAAGCGGATGGAGATGTCATAGAGGTAAAACCTAAATCCAGGCCTTGGGCCATAGACTGAAAACAGGCATACCCTCTGGCAGAGGGTATGCGGTGGATTCCGGGAACGTGCCCATGCTCCTGGAGCACAGAAAACTGGATGGGCGGCCCTTGAAAACCACAACGCTGGCCCAGCCAGCGCATGAAAAGACGCAGACCATCAGTCTGCGTCCATTGCCTGCCAAACAGCCATCAGGCTTCTTTGATGAGTTTACCCAAGATGGCGATGCCTTCGCGAATTTTTTCCTCAGGCACGGTGGCAAAGCTCAGGCGCAAGGTATTGCGCTTGACGTCCTTGCCCGCGTAGAAGGGCTCGCCAGGCACAAAAGCTACCAGATTTTCAATCGCTTTTTGCAACAGGGCCGTGGCATCCACGTGCTCGGGCAAGGTCACCCAAATGAACATGCCGCCTTCAGGACGGGTCCATTGGGCCGTGTCCGGGAAGTTCTTGTCCATGGCGTCCAGCATGATGGCGCACTGTTTCTGGTAAATATCGCGCACTTTGGGCAGATGCTGTTCCAGAAAACCGTTATGTACGGCTTCGTAAACCGCCATCTGCGTCAGTGTAGACGTGTGCAAGTCCGTGGCCTGCTTGATCTGCACCAGTTTGTCGATGATCTTGGCAGGAGCCACGATGTAACCCAGGCGCAGGCCGGGAGCCAGCACTTTGGAGAAGGTCCCCAGGCGTATCACGGTGGCACCGGCCTTGCGGCCCAGGGACAGCAGGCTGGGCAGACGCTCGCCAGCGTAACGCAGTTCACCGTAGGGATCGTCCTCGACGATCGGGATATGCGCGGCAGCACATCGCTCTACCAGATCCTGACGACGCTCCAAAGGCAGGCGCAGGCCGGTGGGGTTCTGGAAGTTGGGCAGTGCGTACAGCAGACGGGCACCCATGGCTTCAGGAGCCGACACGTACTCGGGGATCATGCCCTGGCCATCGGTAGGAATCGCCACAAAAGACGGATCGTACACAGACAAAGCCTGCAAGGCGCCCAGGTAAGTAGGCGACTCCACCAGCACCTTGCTGCCTTCGTCAATAAACAGCTTGCCCAGCATGTCCAGCGCTTGCTGCGAACCGTTCACCAGCAAAATTTCGTCGGCGTCCACAGGGGCGCCTTCGGCGCTCATTTGCTCTGCCAGCCATTGGCGCAGGGGCAGATAGCCTTCCGTCGTGGTGTATTGCAGCGCCACACGGCCCTGCTCGCTCAATACCTTGTTGAACGCGCTTTGCATTTCCTCGACAGGAAAGCCAACTGGCGTGGGCAGACCACCCGCAAAGGAAATAATCTCGGGACGCGCAGTGACCTTGAGAATTTCACGAATTGCGGAGCCACTCAGTTTCTGGGCACGTTGGGAAAAGGTAAAAGACTGCGAGAGGGTATCCATGATTCGGAAAAGTCCTGAAGAAGAACGATTAAATACTTCAAATGCAAACTTTCCAGCTTGCAACAATGAACGCAGGATGCCGGAGAAACCAGGCATCCTGCACCTTTGAATGAGTTATGACGCGAGTTTATTAGCGTATACCTTGCCACCAAGCGGCTTGCAGCGCAAGTAGCCAAAGGGTTTATGCTCGGGATTTACCCTGAAAAAACGGCTCGCCCGTCAAGGCAATCGTCGCGCTTTGTCTATACTCGGCTATTGTATATACAATTAAAAATCCGCCCGGAGCCATGCCACCATGAGCGATCCCCACCCTGCCACTTTGTTTCGCTTGCTGAACATCAGCAGCCTGCCCGCGCAGCCCTGGAAAAATGGTGGCGGCACCACGCGCGAAGTGCTGTGCCATCCTCAACATGCTGGCTACGAACACTTTGACTGGCGCATCAGCCTGGCCCAGATTCAGACCTCCGGCGATTTTTCCCGCTTTCCCGGCATAGACCGACACATCATGTTGATCGAGGGCGACAACATGCAGCTGATTCACGACCAACATATCCATGTGCTGCATCCGTTCCAGCCCTACGCCTTCGCCGGCGAGGACAAAATGGCCTGTTTGTTACCACTAGGGCCGACACAGGACTTGAACCTGATGCTGCGTCGAGGCCGGGCCCAAGGCAGCTTGCAAGCATGGCAAGGGCGGAACGACTCCATAAGCCTGGCTGCTGGCACACACTTTCTGTATGCACCGCAAGGCGGCTATCAGCTCCAGGCCGAGGCACACAGCTGGACCCTGGACACCGGGCAAGCCTTGATCGGCCAGACCCCCGCCCCCTTGTCGCTGCAACTGCAGGCCAACCATGCTGATGCCCCGCTGGTCTACGCCTATATCGCTCCCACGGAATGAAATGATGAGCCACACACTTTGGACTGATTTACGCCTGGCCCCCAACGCCGACCCCGAGCACGTCATCGAAGATGCCTGCCTGGTCGTACGGGCGGACCGTATCGCCTGGATGGGCCCACGTCATGACCTTCCCGTGCAGTGGCAACACCCCGCCCACGAACACAAGCTGGGAAATCGCTGGGTGACCCCCGGCCTGATCGACTGTCACACCCATCTTGTTTACGGCGACAACCGCGCCCAGGAATTTGCCCTGCGGCTGGCCGGGGCCTCTTATGAAGAAATCGCCCGCCAGGGTGGCGGCATTGTGTCCTCCGTCAAAGCCACCCGCTCCCTGAGCGAGGACGAATTGCTGGCCCAAGCCCTGCGCCGTCTGGATGCCTTGCTGGACGAAGGCGTCACCGCGATTGAAATCAAATCCGGCTACGGCCTGAATCTGGACAGTGAACGCAAAATGCTGCGCGTCGCCCGCCGTCTGGGTGAGTTGCGTCCGGTCACGGTGCGCAGCACCTTTTTAGGCGCCCATGCCCTGCCCCCCGAATTTGCCGGGCAAACCGATGCCTACCTGGATCTGGTCTGCGATCAAATGTTGCCCACCCTTGCACAAGAAGGGCTGATCGATGCGGTTGACGTCTTTTGCGAGCGTATTGCCTTTGATCTGAAACAGTCCGAGCGCGTCCTGAAAGCAGCTCAAGCCCTGGGCCTGCCCGTCAAAATGCATGCCGAGCAGTTATCCAATCTGGGCGGCACGGAAATGGCGACACGCTACCAGGCCCTGTCCACCGATCATCTGGAATATCTGGATGAAGCAGGCGTCATCGCCATGAAAAAAGCCGGTACCGTGGCCGTCCTGCTGCCCGGAGCCTACTATTTTCTGCGCGAAACCCAGCTCCCCCCGATTGAACTACTACGCAAACACGGCGTGCCCATGGCTCTGTCCACTGACAGCAACCCCGGCACTTCCCCCTGTGCTTCCCTGTTGCTCATGTTGAACATGGGCAGCACACTCTTCAGGCTGACCGTTCCCGAAGCTCTGGCAGGCGTCACCCGCCATGCCGCCCAGGCCCTGGGCGCCCCGGACATCAGCGGTGAACTGAGCATCGGGTCCCGCGCCGACTTTGTCGCCTGGGATATCGACTCTCTGCCCGAGCTGGTCTACTGGCTGGGCCTGCCACGCTGCGCCCTGGTCGTGTACCAAGGCAGCATCAGCCGCGACCTACGTAAGGAATCACCATGAGCATCCCCCGGCAATATGAAGCACTCTGGGCCCCTTGGGCCTATCTGGACGGCCAGTGGCAAGCCAATGTGCTGCTGCGCTGGGACCAGCACGGCACACTGACAGACGTTCTGCCCGACGCCAGCCAGCAGGATATAGACGCGGCAGGCTCCGTCCACACAGCGCAGGGTGCTGTATTGCCGGGCATGCCCAATCTGCATTCACATGCCTTTCAAAGTGCCATGGCCGGGCTGACCGAGTTTCGCGGGCAAGGCCAGGACAGCTTCTGGAGCTGGCGCGACCTGATGTACCGTTTCGCTGCCCGCCTGGAGCCCGAGCACATGCAGGCCATTGCCCAATGGCTCTATATACAAATGCTGAAAGCGGGCTATACCAGCGTGTGTGAATTCCATTACCTGCATCACCAGCGCGACGGTCAGAATTACGCGCCCATAGGCCTGCTGGCCCAAGGTGTCATGGAAGCGGCCAGCGCCAGCGGGCTGGCCATTACCATGCTGCCCGTGCTGTACCAATACAGCGATTTCGGCAGCAAGGCGCCGCGTCAGGATCAACAGCGCTTTTTGAACAGCCCCACGCAGTTGCTGTACCTGCTGGAGTCCTTGCACAACAGCCATCCCTTGAATGCAGACCGGCGTTACGGTGTTGCGCCCCACTCCCTGCGTGCCGCCAATGTCGGTTCCATCAATACCCTGATCGACGGCCTGCACAGCCTGCCCTCGCGCCACCCGATCCACATCCACATTGCCGAGCAGATGGCCGAAGTGCTGGCGTGCGGGAACATCAAGGGCTGCAGCCCGGTTGCCTATCTGTACGACAACTTCAATGTGGATGAACGCTGGTGCCTGGTTCACGCCACCCATATCGACGAGCAGGAGCGCCAGCAAATTGCCCGCAGCGGTGCCGTAGCGGGTTTGTGCCTGACCACCGAGGCGAATCTGGGCGATGGCCTGTTCCCCGCCGCCGCCTTTCTGGCCGAGCAAGGACGTATGGGCATAGGCTCGGATAGCCATATCTGCGTAGACTGGCGTGCCGAACTACGCTTGCTGGAATATGGTCAACGATTGATCAACCAGCAACGCAATGTACTGGCTTCGCCCCAACAGCCTTTTGTGGCGGACTACTTGTTCGAGACCTGCGCACACGGTGGCGCGCAAGCTTCAGGACGAGCCAGCGCGCAACTCAGCCCCGGCCATCAGGCAGATTTAATGGTGATTGATCTGGAGCACCCCAGTCTGGCGGGGCTGGATAGCCAGCATTGGCTGTCAGCCCTGGTCTTTTCCGAACGCGCCCACGCCAACCCGATTCGTGATGTATTCGTCAGCGGGAGAGCCTGTGTGACAGAGGGCCATCATCCACAGGAAGAAGCGGCATTTGCGGCTTATAAAAAAGCATTGAGCAGTCTACTGAACAAGGCGTAAGTACAAAAAAATCAGATAATGGCCTGTAAACCCTTGTCGGCAATGATGTTCAGCAGCTTGAGCGCCGGGCCAGCAGGGCGGGTTTCACCTTGCTCCCACTTGCGTATGGTCGATGCCGTGGTATGCAAATAAAGCGCAAATACTGGCTGACTGAACTTCAAGCCTTCCCGCAGCCGCTTGATGTCGACCGCATCGAACTCCCGAACTGGCGGCGGACAAATCGCGTCAAACTCGCGCATCGTCACCTTGTCGATCGCTCCTGCCTCCTGGAGCGTCGCCAGATCGCCGCGCAGCGATTCGATGATCTTGCTCACAATGCACCTCCAATAACACGTCAGCCTGCAATGCCTTGAACAAGGCTTCAGGGGCCAAGCCCAAGAACAACTTACCGACAAACTGCAGCGCTTTCTTCTCATCCTGCGTGATGTTCCCCTTCTCGCTCTTGGAGAAACCATGCAGGAACACATAACGGCTACCTATTCTGGCTGAAAGCAAGCTGCGATAGCCGCCGCTTTTGCCACCACCAGGACGAGCTACCCGCTTCTTGTATAAGGAGCCACCCAAGTCCACATCGATCAGACCGCTTTCCATCTCCTGAACCGCCTTGCACAAGGCAATATCAGGCAGCTTCTCGGCCGCCTGCCATCGTGCAAAGTCTTTGCGCTTGAGGACGCGCGTCATATCGACCTCCAAACTATACCCGTATCGGGCATACTTATCAATCTCTTGCCGTGGAACAGCTAAGTCGCCACCAACGCAGCCGCATCCCACGCAGGTTTATCCTCCTTATGAACATAGCGCATACACATCGCCACAGCCATGTGACTTGTGAGCTTTATATCCATCTTGATTGGCACGCCTCAGTTGGCAATACAGGCCGTCGCTCGATAGCAGATACCGTGCCTGCCTACGTAGGGGACGCAGTAGCCGTCGTGTTCACCGTGGACTTATGTCAGCAGGGCGTAGTCCAGAGAAATGCAATGCTGGGGTCGTCGTGAAGCAAAAAAATCCCCGGCTTGGTGATCCAGGCCAGGGACAAGTTCGTGGAGACAAAAACAATCAGCAGTACTTCATGAAAACTAGAAAAGATCAGCCGCCGTCGCTGCCAGGCTCTCGTCCAGCACCAGGGCTTTCAGAGCCTCGATATCGGGAGCCAGATAACGGTCCTGATCGTAGAAAGGAACGGCCTGACGAATCACATCCTGCACCTTCTTCAAGCGCTCGGAAGTCAGCAAAGGCGCATGGAAATCAATGCCCTGTGCCGCGCACAGCAACTCAATCGCCACAATCGCAGCCGTGTTCTGTGTCATGTCTTCCAGCCGGCGCGCCGCAAAGGTTGCCATGCTGACGTGATCTTCCTGGTTAGCGGAAGTAGGCAGGCTATCCACACTGGCAGGATGTGCCAGCGACTTGTTTTCCGAAGCCAGAGCCGCCGCGGTCACATGGGCAATCATGAAGCCTGAATTCAAGCCTGCGGATGGGACCAGAAACGGTGGCAAGCCGGAAATACTGGCATCAATCAACAAAGCGACTCGGCGCTCTGCCAAGGCACCAATTTCAGCAATCGCCAGAGCTAAACCATCAGCTGCGAACGCCACTGGCTCGGCATGAAAGTTGCCACCAGAAATCACCTGATCCGGCTCGCCATTTTTGCCGGGGAACACCAGCGGGTTATCCGTGACAGCATTGGCTTCGGTCAGCAAGGTACGTTCGTTTTGCGTGATCAGATCCTGAATCGCACCCATCACCTGGGGCTGGCAACGCAAGCTGTAGGGGTCTTGCACCTTGTTGTCATTGTCCCGGTGCGACTGACGAATCTGGCTGCCAGCCAGCAGCTCCCTATACAGGCGGGCCGCGTAAATCTGCCCTGGCTGTCCACGCACCTCATGGATACGCGCATCAAAAGGCGCATCACTGCCTTTGGCAGCGTCCACACTCAAGGCACCGGCCAGAATCGCATTACGGAACAAGGTCTGGGTGCGGAACAAGCCATTCAGCGCCAGGGCCGTAGACACTTGCGTGCCATTGATCAGCGCCAGCCCTTCCTTGGCGGCCAGCACAATCGGGGTGATACCCGCCTTGGCCAAAGCCTGCTGGGCCGGCATCCATTCACCCTGCCACTTGGCTTGCCCTTCCCCGATCAGCGTCAAGGTCATGTGCGACAAAGGCGCCAAATCGCCCGATGCGCCTACAGAGCCTTTGGACGGAATAAACGGCACCACCCCCGCATTCAGAATATCCAGCAAGGTCGTGACCACATGCGAGCGTATGCCCGAAAAGCCGCGCGCCAAGCTGGCAATTTTCATGGCCATGATCAAGCGGGCCACTGCATCGGATACCGGCTCACCCACCCCCACGGAGTGCGACAGAATCAGGTTCTTTTGCAATTGCTCCAGATCGTGGTCCGGAATACGTTGCTGAGCCAGCTTGCCAAAGCCGGTATTGATGCCATAAGCCGGATTACCTTCGCGGATGATCTTGGCCACAATGGCCGAGGACGCATCCATGGCACCAATCGCCTCTGGCGGCAGAGTCAGAACAGTCGGTTCCTGCCAGATTTGGCGCAGCTGTGCCAAAGTCAGTGCGCCGGGAGAAAGCTCGATACTCTTGCTCATTTATCTGTCCTGTTTTTCTTACTTGATCATGGGCAGTGTCAGCCCGAAATTCTTGGCTGTTTGAATCGCCAGCTCGTAGCCGGCATCCGCATGGCGCATCACACCACTGGCGCAATCGTTAATCAAGACCCGCTCCAGACGGGCCGCGGCCTGCTCGCTACCGTCAGCCACTATCACCATGCCTGCGTGCTGGCTGTAACCCATGCCTACTCCGCCCCCGTGGTGCAGCGAGACCCAGCTCGCCCCGCCTGCGGTATTCAGCAAGGCATTCAACAAAGGCCAGTCCGACACGGCATCCGTGCCATCACGCATGCTTTCGGTTTCGCGGTTGGGGCTGGCCACCGAGCCGGTATCCAGATGGTCACGACCAATCACAATCGGTGCTTTCAGCTCGCCTTTGCGCACCATTTCGTTAAAGGCCAGACCGGCGCGGTGACGCTCGCCCAGCCCCAGCCAGCAAATTCGTGAAGGCAAGCCCTGGAAAGCAATGCGTTCCTGCGCCATGTCCAGCCAGCGATGCACGTGCTGATTGTCGGGGAACAGCTCTTTGATTTTTTGATCGGTTTTGTAAATATCTTCCGGGTCGCCCGACAAGGCCACCCAACGGAACGGGCCTTTGCCCTCGCAAAACAAGGGGCGAATATAGGCAGGTACAAAACCGGGAAAATCGAAGGCATTGGCCACGCCTTCATCAAACGCGACCTGGCGAATGTTATTGCCGTAGTCCACAACCGGAATACCCATTTTCTGAAAATCCAGCATGGCTTGTACATGAACGGCGCAAGACTTGGCTGCGGCTTGCTGAATGCGGGCGTGTTGCGCCGGGTCTTTCTGCGCCGCCTGCCACTGCTCCACCGTCCACCCCGAAGGCAAATAGCCATTGAGCAGATCGTGGGCGGATGTCTGGTCCGTCACCAGATCAGGTTTCAAACCACCGGCTTGGGCGCGTCGCACCAGTTCGGGCAATATATCGGCGGCATTACCCAGCAAGCCAATCGACACAGCCTCCTTGGCGGCCGTGTGCTGGGCAATCAGCTCCAACGCATGGCCCAGATCGCGCGCCTGCTTATCCAGATAACGAGTCTGCAAACGGAAGTCGATACTGCTTTGCTTGCATTCAATCGTCAGCGATACCGCCCCGGCAAAGCTGGCAGCCAAGGGCTGTGCGCCACCCATGCCACCCAGGCCAGCAGTCAGAATCCAGCGCCCGGCCAGCGAACCACCAAAATGCTGACGACCTGCTTCAGCAAACGTCTCGTACGTGCCTTGCACAATGCCCTGGCTGCCAATGTAGATCCAGCTACCCGCCGTCATCTGTCCGTACATGAACAAACCGGCCTGATCCAGCTCGTGAAACTTCTCCCACGTGGCCCATTTAGGGACCAGATTCGAATTGGCCAGCAGCACGCGCGGTGCATCACTATGCGTACGGAACACCCCCACCGGCTTGCCGGACTGAATCAGCAAAGTCTGGTCATCTTCCAGCTGACGCAGGCTGGCCAGAATCTGGTCGTAGCACTCCCAGTTCCGGGCCGCACGCCCGATGCCGCCGTACACCACCAGATGCTGGGGATTCTCGGCCACGGCCGGGTCCAGATTGTTCTGAATCATACGGTACGCGGCTTCCGCCACCCAGTTCTTGCAACTGAGCTGTGTACCCGTAGGGGCATGAATCTGCCGCGCAGGATCGAAACGGGGATCTTGGCTGGCCGCCGAAGTGTGATGATCAGGCATGATGCTGTCCTCCATCTGAGGTGTCTCTGGATACGCGCTGGTTCTATCTGGCAGGCTGTTTCCACACGCGGAAGGCAGGTCCAAGCGCCGACAAAACAACGGTTTTCTTGTAAGCTCATGCCAATGTATAGTCATTTTTCCAAGTTGTCTATACATATAAAAGAGAGCCTTGCACAAGCCCGTGGATGTAAGCATGGCAAAGCATCACCCGCGGCCTGGTGCACGACCTCGGATCTGGCCTGCGCGAGACTCTTTTGCGTGAGAACACGTCCTACAGGAAAGCATAAAAATGGATGTCCCCCAGACGAGTCATTCGTCAACTGAACCAAGCATGCCTGCCTATCTGCAAATCAAGAATTTTGTGCTGGAGAAAATCCAGTCCGGCCAATGGCGTGAAGGTGATCTGATCCCTACCGAACTGGCTTTATGCGAGCAGTTTGGCGTGTCGCGCATGACGGTCAACCGCGCGCTGCGGGAACTGACAAATGATGAGCTGCTGGTTCGCATCAAAGGCTCGGGCACCTATGTGGCGCAGCCCAAATTCCAGTCCACCCTGATCGAGATACGCAGCATCGCGCAGGACATACGGGAGCGCGGCCACCAACACAGCTGTCAGGTGCTGAGCATGGAGCGGCTGCACGCCAGCCCGTCTCAAGCGCGGCTGTATGGCATTGCACCGGGCGCGGCGCTGTTTCATTCCATTATTGTTCATGCCGAAAACGGCTTGCCTATCCAGTACGAGGATCGTCTGGTGGATGCGCAAATGGCGCCGGATTACATGGAGCAGGACTGGAGCCAGATCACGCCTAATGAGTATCTGGTGCGGGTTGCTCCCTTGCCGACCGGCTTTTACAGCATTGAAGTGCTGGTGCCGCCTACGGGAATCGCACAGGCCCTGCACATGAAAGAGCAGCAGCCCTGTTTGGTGATGGACCGCCGCACTTTTTCCAGCGATCAGTTCACGACTCACGCCAGGCTGTGGCATCCGGGGGATCGCTATAAATTCACCGGCAAGATGTAGGCCGTAAATCTGCTCTGCCTAGAGTTTGACTCACAAACGCATCGATCAGGCGCACAGGCTTCTGGCCTTCTGAGTCATACACCGTCGCCATTTTCTTGTCGCATTGACCTAGCACGACCAACCCTTGAGCTGATCAATTGCCAACCACACCGGAACGAGCCTGCTCATGCTGGCGATAGCGGGTCAACGACAAGCCTGTGTGGCGCTTGAAGTACCGGCACAGATAAGAGGGATCCTCAAAATTCAGCTGATCGGCAATCTGCCCGATCGCCAGCCGGCTGTAGGAAAGCAGTGCCTTGATCTCCAAAACCACCTGCCTGTCGATCAAGGCCTTGGGACTGTCGTTGAAAAACTCTTTGCTCAACTGAGATAGATAAAACGGGGTGATGTTGAGCGCATCGGCATAAAACTTCACCTCCCTATGCTCCCGACAATGCTGGCCAACCAGCTCCCAAAACCGCCAACTGATCATTTCCTTGCGGCTGAACTGCTGACTACCCTGATATTCAGGCGGAATCTGCTCGGCAATGCGCAGAAAGAAGTTCTGCAGCTGATTGCGCAGCATGATGTGCTGATACAAGGTGCGAGTCTGCACAATCTCGCGTAGCTGCACCAGCCAGGCAGCCAGCAAAGCCCGCTCTTTCCGCGGGAGCACACACAGCGGATTGTCATGCAGGAATACAAACAAGGGGTTAGGCAACTGATACGCCACTTCTGAGGCCAGGTTCTTGGGCATCAACAGGAAAAACACCTTGAAACTGTGCGAACGCCGTTTCAGCAGCGCAATCGTATCCTCCGCCAGCACCAGCACATCATGAGGACGTACAAGCTGATCCTTGAAGTTCAGGCTGACCAGAGCGCGGCCCGACAGGCAGATCATCAAGGTCATATAGGTATGACCAAAAGACAAAGGTATTCCCACGCCTTCCGCCAGCGTTGTCTCGCCTGTCAGCCAGCTGTCTTTGGCACTGAATAATTGTGGAATCTGATGCATGGTATTCGTCTTTCCTTTACGGCCCGGCAATCCGCAAGATTTTCTAAAAGTACCGAAACTGCCAAGTTCCTGCTCTGTTCCCTGAAGCCGCCAGGTTCTATTCTGTTTTCTGCTTAATTAGTGAGTAAAGAAAATGAAACTCCAAACAGAAAGGCTGATTTTACGCCCCTGGCAGGACAGCGACGCCGAGGATTTATACGAATACGCCAAGGACGACCGAGTCGGCCCGATTGCCGGTTGGCCGGTTCATACCAGCGTTGAGGAAAGTGCTGAAATTATCCGCACAGTTTTCAATATGCCCGAAGTGTATGCCGTCGAGCACAAGGACAATGGCCGAGCTGTTGGGTGCGTTGGCATCCTGATCGGCAAGAACAGCAACTTCGAGATTAGTGAAGAAGAAGGCGAAATTGCCTATTGGATCGGCGTGCCTTACTGGGGTCAGGGCTTGATTCCCGAGGCCGTGCGCGAAGTGATGCGACACGCTTTTGAAACGCTGAAGCTGAAGGCCCTGTGGTGCGGCTACTTTGCCAACAATGCCCAATCGCAAATTGCGCAAACCAAGTGCGGCTTTCGCCATCATCACACTGAGGAAAACAAGTACAACCAGTTCCTGCAGGACTACCGGACTGAACACATCAGCCGCATTACAGCTCAGGAATGGCTGGCCTTGCCCACACAACAGGCCTAACCCCAGCCATCACCCTCCTGTCAGCTCGGAAGCGGCATCCTGGGACTGACTCACACACAAAAACAACTCCTGGGCTTCTTCGCGGCTTAATGTCAGGCCCAAGCGTGACTGCAGGCATTCAGCCCAGGCGGCCGCGTCCTTGTACTGATGCCGTTGCGACAGGCGCGCATTGTCCCGCTGTGTATACGTGTCATTGACCATTAGCTCGCGTATACCGGGCTGGGTGCGGCTGATCAGCAGGCTGTTCAAGAACACCGACTGCGGATAGGTCGAGGTGTACCAATTACCGATTTCAAAATCGATCTGCGAGGCCGGAGCCAAGCCGTACTGATACACCGTCTGCCAGCCACTAAGGGTCTGGAACTGCAAGCTCAGCACTTCTCCGGCCTGCGTAATCCGATACATGCCATGTGGCGTTGTTTGCGGCGTATCCAGCACAAACTCCAAAGGCGCCGTTTGCGTGGTGGAGCCAAAAGCAACATCCGCAAACCAGCTACGGCCTTCAATCTCAACTCGCAGCAACATATGCGTCAAACCGGTTTCCACCTCGGCGGGGACTTGCCAGCGCACGCGGGCAATCAAAGGCGTGACGTTAAAGCCCATCTGCTGCAAAACCGCCAGAAACAGCGTGTTGTGCTCGAAGCAATAACCACCGCGTCGGCGGTGAATCAGCTTGTCCACAATAGCCTCCAGATCCAGGGGCACACTGTCTCCCCGGTAGGGCGCAATGTTCTCAAACGGGATCGCTTGCGGGTGCAGCAAATGCAGCTGCTGCAACACTTCCAGGCTCGGTTCCACCGGCCCCTGATAGCCGATACGGGCAAAGTAAGAATCAAGAAAAGCCGCTGTAGAAATGGCAGTCATCTGACACCTCAAAAAATCGCGATTATGAAAAACGGCAGTCTGCTCCACCTGTTTATACAGGTAAAACGACCGCCCAAAGCTGTCTTGCACCCGGCGAGCCAGGTCTGCCACCCTACCGACACCCCATTGCCAGCAAAGCGACAGACCCTAGTGGCTCAAGCGCTATGCTGACTGACGAAGTTCAGCAAATTCTGTTTGGGAACCGCAGCCACCAGACGGTCAATAACCATGCCGTCCTTGAACAGCAACACGGTCGGAATGCTCTGGACACCATAGCGCACGGCCAGGTCCGGCGACTTGTCCAGGTCCACCTCGCCAAACTGGGCGCGGCCCTGCATATCGTCAGCCAAAGCATTGAAAATGGGAGCCATCACCCGGCACGGCCCACACCACTGCGCCCAGAAACGCACGGCATACACATGGGAGGCCTGGCCCAGCTCGGCATCAAAATTGTCGTTATCAAGTGTCTTGAACATGAATGGAGACTCCATAAGGTAAGGGCGAGACGCCCGCTCCAGATCGCCACGGTATCGCGGCGATCGAAGGCAATAATCAGGCAAGCAAACAAGGTCCCGGCAGAGGGCCGGACCAGTCTTCTACCTGGAGTGAGCCGCCGTACGGCTTAAACGTGCATCCAGCCCCGCCAACAGCAAGGAAGCCACCGCGATGATGACGCCCACCCAGGCAACTGAGGCCAAGCCATAGCCCAGGCTGATCGGAATACCGGCCAGCAAAGGAGCCAAGGTCAAACCAGCCTGAAAAGCGGAAGCGTTGGTGGCCCCTGCCAGCATGGGTGCATCCGGCGCCAGCACATACACGCGCCCCCACACTGCCGGGTTCAACAGAAAACCAGCCAGGCCCAACATGAACACCATGGCAACCGTTGCCCATACAGAAGCGGCAAACGAGGCGATGATGGCCGAGCTAACAATCAAGCCAATAATCCCCGCGACCAAGGTTCCACGCGGCTGAGCATCAGCGGTACGTCCACCTATCGTCAAACCGATAAAGGCACCGACACCGAACAGGATCAGGACCGCCGGCAGCCATTCCGCACTCAAACCGCTAACCTCCATCAGCAAGGCGGCGATATAGCCAAAGGTGCCCATATACGCAGCTGTGGTGAACATGGTGGTGGCATAGGCCACCCACAGGGCGGGACGCTTCATGGCACGCAATTCAGTGACCAGATCCGGCGCTTTTGCATCACGGGCAGTGTGCTTGGGCAAGGCCAGCAGGACGGCGACCGCAGAAATCACGGTGACGGCAATCACCGCCCAGAAACCGCCTCGCCAGCCTGTCGCCTCACTGATGTACGTACCCGCCGGGCCGCCCAGCACCATGGCCACCGTCAAACCACTGACCACAATGGACAAGGCCTTGGCGCGGCGATCCGGTGGCGACAACTGCACAGCTGTGGCCGCTGCCACGGACCAGAAACAGGCATAGGCCAGCCCCATGCCAAAGCGCGCCAGCAAAATGGCCCAGTAGCCCTGTGCCAGCAAACTGACCACCGTAGCCGCAATAAAAGCCAGCTGACTGATGAACAAGGCACTGCGGCTGGGCCAGCGCAAGGCCAGGATCGCAAAAGGCGGGCCACCAATCAGCGCCCCCACCGCAAAGGCTGAAATCAAGGTGCCTGCGGTAGGCAAGGAAATGCGCAGATCCTCCGCAATCATGGGCAGGATGCCGCCCATCAGAAACTCGGCACTGCCCATGGCAAACAGGCTCAGGGCAAGCAGATAGACGGCAGACGGGATGGTTCCGGTGGTTTTCAGGCTACTCATGACAGATGCCCCAACAAATTACAGCGCCTTAGGCCACTTGCTGGATCAGCAAGGCCGCAAGGTACATGCCCAGACCAAAAATCGCGTGTGTCAGCAAGCTGCGCAAACGATTGATCCAAGGCGTAGGGGTACGCGATGCAGCCACTCCGGCCCCCATGGCGGGCTGCATGACAAAAAAGGGCATCACGACCGTCACCGTGCCCACCATGACGGCGGGCAGCCAGCGGGGATCTTGCAGCCATGCGGTGCCATAGACCGCGACCAGCAAAAAGGCGAAAACAATGCCCACGGCATAGTGAATGAACCAGCCCAGGGCAGACTCCCCCGCAATCGGTTCAGCCTTGCCGATATTGCTGTGCGCGATCTGACCACGCAGCAAATGTCCGGCCCAGCGGCCCACCATGGCGTAGTTCAGCGTAGCAACGCCCATCGCCTTTTGAATCAGGCCCCAAATGTCCATGAAAATAGTGGCTCCGACCCCGATCAGAATCACCTGCACCCACTCATTGATCGATAACATTGGCAATCCTTTCCATTGATAAGCACATCGTTTTGAGTGATCATAGAAGTTGAAGTCAACTTCAAGTCAATAGGTGCAAGATGGATATTTCAGAAGTCGCCAAACAAACGGGCTTACCCTCCTCCACCGTGCGTTACTACGAGAAAGAAGGCCTGATCAGCGCGGTCAGCGCCCCCGGAGAAAGGCGTCGTTTTACGCCACAAGTGCTGGATCAACTGGCCTTGATTGCCCTGGGGCAAGCGGGCGGTTTGTCGCTGGAAGAAATACGGGCCATGCTGCCTCCCGATGGAGCTCCGCAGGTAGACAGGCAATTGCTGCTGTCCAAGGCCGATCAACTGGATGCCACCATCAAGCGCCTGAAAGCCATGAGCGAAGGCTTGCGCCACGCTGCCCACTGCCCCGCCGCCAACCATACGCAATGCCCGACATTCCAGCGCTTGCTGAAAGCTGCCGCCGTCCGGGTGAAGAAGAACAAGACCGGCAACTCCAGCGAGGCGGTGTCGCGTCTTGCCAAAACTTTGCAGGGCAAAAAACCAACAGCTATCACGGACTGAGTCTTCAAGGCCGTAAAAACCTCCCCCTATAATGGTCAGCTGTCGCGCCCCGCCCCTTTGGACTGGGCCAGACGCAGCCATAACGTTTTCCCCGCGACACACTTTCAAGTTATTTATGTGAGGAGCCGTCTGCATGACGAGCACTGAGTCAGCAACTGAGTAAGCCGCAACAAGCTCTAGTCTTGTTGTGGCGTTCTGTACTCCCAATCCCGCTGATTGATAACAAACAGACGCCGTCCGATCTCTTTTTCGAGTGGTAATTTTGTTATGTCTTCCTCACGCTCTTCCTGGGCTTATACGCTGCCAGCCGCCCTGCTGCTGATGGCGCCCTTCGACATCCTCGCTTCCCTGGGGATGGATATCTACCTGCCCGTCGTCCCGGCCATGCCGGAGCTTTTGGGCACGACTCCAGCCGTCATCCAGCTGACCCTTAGCCTGTACATGCTGCTATTGGGTGCAGGGCAACTGCTCTTTGGCCCCCTGTCGGATCGCATAGGCCGACGACCTGTTTTGCTGACAGGCGCCGCCCTGTTCGTGCTGGCTTCAACCGCCGCTGCCTTGTCCAGTTCCGCTTGGGCTTTTGTCGGTTTTCGGGTGCTGCAAGCCCTGGGGGCCTCGGCCACCCTCGTGGCCTTGTTTGCCACGGTGCGCGATGTGTATGCTGATCGCCCCGAGGGCGTGGTGATCTACAGCCTGTTCAGCTCCATCCTGGCTTTCGTACCCGCCTTGGGGCCGATTGCAGGTGCTCTGATTGCCCGTGCGGGCGGGTGGCAGGCCATCTTCCTGAGCTTGGCCGGAATGGGGCTGCTGGCCTGGATCCATGCGCTGTTGCGTTGGCAGGAAACCCGGCCCGCCAAACCAATGCAGTCACAACAATCCGCACTGGCCGTCTTCAAAAGCCCGGCGTTCTGGGTCTACACCCTGGGCTTCTCCACCGGGATGGGGACATTTTTTGTCTACTTCTCGACCGCGCCACGAGTCTTGATCGGACAAGCGGCTTATTCAGAAATGAGCTTCAGCCTGGCCTTTGCCAGCGTTGCCCTGGTGATGATTGCCACCACCCGCCTGTCCAAAACCTTTGTGGCTCGTTGGGGCACCGCCGGAAGCCTGAAACGCGGCATGGGCTTGATCGCCCTGGCCGCCCTATTGCTGGCAACAGGACAGCGCTTGCTGGAGCCCTCCTTTGCCAGCTTTATCCTGCCCATGTGGCTGGCCGCCATTGGCATTGTGATGACCGTATCCGTCACCGCCAATGGCGCCTTGGCCCAGTTCAACGACGTGGCCGGTTCCGCCGTAGCGATCTACTTTTGCGTAGAAAGCCTGATCGTTAGCGTGATCGGTACGTTGGCAGTGACTTTGCTGGATGGGGATACTGCATGGCCGCTGGTGGTGTTTGGGCTGGGGATGAGCAGTGTGGTGTTGCTTGCTTTGATGTTGCTGGAGAGAAGGACAACCTAACCAAAATGTCCGTAATAACAGACCTTAATAGTCATTAAGACTGATATTACGGACATTAGACTACACGTCTGTTCAGCAAACAATCAAATTCAATTAAGATGACCGTAATAACAGTCCTTAATCAATTTAAGGGCTGTTATTACGGTCAATAAATCAGAAGTCTTGACTCTACATGTTTCACAGAATTGTCCATGACGAACATGGCAGAAAGGGCCAACTATGAAATACGATGAGGCACAACGCACCCCCCCTAAACGTTTGCAGGAAGCCAGCGCCATTGGTCAGAAGCTCCAGCAACTGCGCATCGCCCATGGAATGACTCAAAGCGATGTGGCTGCTCGTGCTGGTATTTCACGGTCCACGGCCGCCCTGCTTGAGCAAGGTAATGAAAGCCGAACGATGTCTCAGATCCTGCGCTACCTCCATGCCATTGAGCCCGAACTTACCTTGCTGGATCTGCTCACAGAGCAGTCCGGCGCTGTGCGGAGCTTCAACAATGCCAACAAGGTACAGCGTGTCTCCAGGAAAAATGCATCGAATACGGCCAACATCGCTCCAGCCAAGGACAAATATGACTTCTAAACCGCGCAATCCATACAGCCGACCACCCAGTCAGGTTGCTGTGTTTGCTCATATTGCCCAAAGCGATCAGGGCAATGCTTTTGTACCGGCAGGACTACTGGAGAACGCGAATTCCGATGCGCCAAGCTTCACCTACGGTAAGCGCTATGTACAACGGCAACACGCGATTGAAATCGATCCTGCAGCACTGCCACTAACGGCAGAAAACGGAGGCATACAACGTTTTACCTTACCTGGGCTGCACGAGTTTGGTGGACTGCGCGACGCGGCCCCTGATGCATGGGGTCGACGTGTCATCGAAAACAAACTCAAAGTAGGCTCGGGCGTTTTACCTGAAGTCGCCTATTTACTGGAGGCCGGAGTGGATCGCGTAGGCGCACTGGATATTCGACTGACGCTCGATTCCCCCGCCAAGAAATCGGCAGTTGGGGAGGTCAGCCTTGAACGCCTACTTGAAGCCGCTGATCGTATTGAAAATGACGAAGACATCGGTGAGGGCCTGGCTGACTGCTTTGAAGGCCTAGGTTCGGCTGGCGGAGCCCGGCCCAAAGCATCTATTCGCGATGAATCCGATGTGCTGTGGCTGGCGAAATTCCCTTCCAAGTCTGATCGCGCCTGCAATGCTGTACTTGAAGCTGGCACCTTGGAATTGGCACGTGCTGCAGATCTATGCGTTCCACCCGTGCATATCCAATCTGTTGGCACGGCGCGCGTGCTCTTCATTCGTAGATTTGACCGTTACTGGGCAGCTCCGGGAGAAGCACCCGCCCCCGGCCAGGACAGTTGGTCGCCCTCCACCCCAGAACACAATGCTTCTACCGTTGAGGGGCGTATCGGCTTTTGCTCCGCTATGACCCTGATGGGCATTGACGAGTACGAAGCAAGAAGCAGTTCCTATCAGGCACTGGCCCTCAAACTACGAGAGCGTTGTTTGCCCACCTTCATCGATCGTGATTTACGTGAACTATTCAAGCGCCAAGCCCTGAACATCTTTGCCAACAACAATGACGATCACTTGAGAAACCACGCCTTCATCTATGACGTGGTCGGCAAAGGATGGAGGTTAAGTCCGCTCTATGACGTTCTGCCCATGAACACGGTGGCAAGCGAACGTTATTTGCACCTCGAACTAGGAGAGCAAGGAAGGCTGGCCACCCTGGACAACTTAATGACACGTTGGGCAGCCTACTTCTCTAGCCGCCAAGAAGCCATTCGCGCCTTGCATGAAGTATGGATAGTCGTCAGAGCCTGGAAGCCTTATTTTGAGCAGTTCGATGCATCCGCCCAAGACATGGACTATCTGGAGGGAGCATTCAGACCACTAGAGCGCTTGGCCTCCTCCTCCTTAGCGAAGGAATTGCGAGCCTTCGGGAACTAAACCATCATTCCTGTTATTTACATACTGGCAACCTGAAAAACGTATCACCTTCTACACGCCCCTAGCCCCCTTCTACAGATTCAAGTCATACGTCACCCACGCTGTCGCCTGAGCCAGACCATCGTATAGCCTTCGCGCCTGCGCATTGTCCTGCGCCGTAATCCAGCTCAGGAACGGCCAGCCTTGCTCCTTACCTGCCTGGGCGACTGCCTCAATCAAACGGCGGCCCAGCCCGCCGCCTCGCTGTTCCGGCAACACAAACAAGTCATCCAGAAAACCTGCGTCCTTGCCCAGCAAGGGCTCCGGGAAAGAACGGTAATGCGCCAAACCCAGCAGCACACCATTCGCCGTAGCTACCACCTTCCCCTGCAAAGGATGCTGCGCATCCAGCAGCCAGGACCAGGTACAAGCCAGGATCTCTTCATTCATGGGCTCTTTGTAAAACTCGGCGTACTGCCGATATAGCCGCTCCCAAGCGACCCGGTCTTGCGGCTGCAAATCCCGGATCTGAATACCATCGGCTACTGGCTGTTCTGCACTGCTAGTCATGCTTGTATTCCCCTGTTGCTACCATGCTGTTGCAAGGGCAGGCTGCGCCTGGTGAGAGGCAAAATGCGGGAGCACATACTCAGCCAGCTCCTGGATAATTTCCGCCGCCGGTCGCTGCGCAAACTGAATACCCAAAGCGGCATGATTCACACCCGCTGCCTGCCACTCCTCCAGCAAGGTAATCAGTCCCTTGCGCCCGGTACGCAGTGTAAAACCACCGCGCAAAGGTGTGCGTGGATAATCGGGGTCATCCACCAAATCCAGCCATTCATTGCTCATGTGAGGACGGAAACCGCCATCTGGAATCCGGGCGCGCCAAGCCCGAATTTTGGCAGCCAGCTTTTGCGGACCTAACGGTGTATGTGTGGCTTCCGGATAGGTCAGCCAACCATCGGCATGTTCTGCGATCCATTCGGGCGACTGCCCCGAGGAGCTGGTGACAATCAAGGGAATGGAGCCATGCACAGGCTTGGGTAACAGCTCTGCGGTATCGAAGCGGCCCAGCGGAGAATCAATATCCAGTTGCCCCGCTTGCGTTAGCTGACGGAAGTAGCTGACAGCCTGCGCAAAACGCTCTGCCCGTTCGGCCCACTCCACGCCGTAGGCGGGAAACTCCACCGGCCTGTCCCCGGAAGCAATACCCAGCACCAAGCGTCCACCGGACAATTGATCAATGGAGAAAGCGGATTTCGCCAGGTCGATCGGGTGACGCAGGGAGAAAATCGTGCTGCCCGTGGCCAAGGCCACCCGCTTGGTGCGAGCAGCCAGAAAAGCCAGATAGGTAAAGGGGTCGAACACCTGTCCCGCATCTCCGAAATTTGGATCATACAAGGGCACATCACGTACCCACACCGCCGCAAAATCCTGCCGGTCTATCTCCTCTACGAGGGCCGCCTGTCCGGCCAGCACACTCATATCGCCTTGATAAAAGCGCAGAGGCAGGAAGATACCCATGGTCAGGCGACCCGGCGCAAACATGCGGCTATAGCCAGGGTGATTGGCAAAGGCAGGGAAAGAGGCGCCTTGAGTCAGGCTTGTTTCAATCGTCATGACGTTTTCCCCTCAAGCACCGGTAGCAGGTTCAGGCAAGGTGATGCCCATACGGACTGCGGGGCGTTGGGCCACGCGCTCATGCCAGGCACTCATATGCGAGTACTGGCTGAAATCAAAGTCGATAATTCGCGCAATATGCGTCCAGCCAAAATGCGCAATGTCGGCAATGGAATAGTCCTTTCCTGCCAGATAAGGATGGTCTGCCAAGCGTGTATCCAGCACGGTGAACAGATCATTCACCAGACGGCGGTAGCGCTCGATGGCGGCCGGAATCTTCTCTTGCGCGAACAGCTCGAAATGCACACGCTGGCCCAGAATCGGCCCCACGCTGGAGGAATGAAATTGCAGCCATTTGATCGTTTCCCAGCGCTGAACAGGATCTTTTGAAAGCAATTGGCCGGTTTTCTCCGCCAGATACAACAGGATCGCGGCGGACTCGAACAGGACAACACCTGTTTCATCATCCCTCATCACCGGGATACGCCCATGCGGATTCAGAGCCAGAAACTCCGGCTGCTTATGCTCGTTCGCTTCAATACGCACGTGATGCAGGCGATATGGAAGCGCCAGCTCTTCCAGGGCGATGGTCGCCTTAAAACCGTTGGGCGAACTATCGGTGTACAGATCAATCATGGTGCAGCTCCCAAACTGAAAGTTCGCTCTTCTTTTGTATATAGATAAGCTAAACTTTAAAAACGATTCAGAAGCCTATTTTCCCCAGCTATATGGACAAATAAAAACGATTAAATCTGCTTTAAAGATTTAGATAAACTAAACCATGAATCCTGTCTTTCCTCTGCAGGCTCTGCGCGCCTTTACCGAAGTCGGACGCCACGGCAGCATCAAGCTGGCCGCCCAGGCGCTGGGCGTGACCTCGGGCGCAGTCAGCCAGCAAATCCGGCTACTGGAAGATCGCTTGGGCGTGACACTGTTTGTGCGCAGCCACCACAAAATGAGCCTGAGCGAAGCAGGTGATCAGGTCTACCCTGTCCTGCTGACGGCGTTCGACCAGATCGAACAGGCCATGCACACGCTGGAAGCCACCAAGCAAAGGAAGACACTGACGATCAGCACCGTGCCTTCCTTTGCCGCATCCTGGCTGATTCCCCGGCTGGCCGACTTCAAGCAACGCCATCCCGATATCGAAATCCGTGTGGAGGCGTCCCCCACGCTGGTGGACCTGCGTCGCGACAAAGTGGATATCGCCATTCGCCACGGCCTGGGCGTGTATCCCGGCTTGCAGGCCGAGCCCTTGATGGCCCCTGTCTTGCTGCCTGTAGCCAGCCCTGCGTTGCTGCAAGACAAGCCAGTCATTCAGGAACCAGCAGATTGCCTGGAGTGGCCACTGCTGCAAGATGCCGACCGGGCCGACTGGGCGCTTTGGCTGTCTGCCCACGGGGTGGAGGACGATGCACGCGCCGATAGAGGCACGGCTTTCGAGGATGATTACCTGCTGATACGCGGTGCGATTGCGGGCCTGGGGTTGGCCTTGATACCGCAGGAATATGCGCAGGATGAAATAGCCGCAGGCCGCTTGGTGCAAGTGCTGGACAAGCCTTGGCCAGCGCGCTTTGCCTACTACCTGGTGACCTTGCCTGACACGACGCAAAGAGCAGAGGTCCGTGCCTTTAGGGATTGGATAATCGAGCAAGCCCAGTTATAGCAAGGTAGCCAGTCTATGTAGGACCACCACTTCAACAGTCCCCATGTCCACGCCCCCAGCTCCAGACATCGAAAATCCGCCTGACCTCCAACAAGGAAGCATATGATTTTTTTGAAAAAAAGCCCCGTCCCAAAAGGACGGGGCAAACCTCAACAAGCAATTGAAAAACTCTTAAGGTAATTCCACAGCCACCGGACCACGGGGACGGGAACAGCACAACAAGACTTTGCCCTCTGGCACAGGGTCCAGAGGCTCTTCAAAATAATCGACCTCGCCCGATACCAGAGTGCACATGCAGGTATTGCACAGGCCGGCCCGGCAATTGAAGTCCGGGCTCAAGCCCGTTTCTTCAGCCAGATCCAGCAAGGAAGGACAGTCCTCATGCCATTGGGCCTGACGACCGTCGGGCAGGAACGTCACGGTTTGCGTCGCATCCACGGCGGTTTCAGCACTGGTTTGCGCAGCAGCTTCAGTGATGGCGGGGAGCAACGCCTGCTCTGCGTTCACCCCTGCGGCGCTGGAGACCATGGCCGTTTGCCCCTCAGGCTGAACCGTGCTGGCGGCAGTATCGCCAGCCAGGGTGTTTTCCAGCACCGTGGCCGGGCCAAAAAACTCGTAGTGAATGCGCTCTCGCGCCACACCCAAGCTACGCAACACACCGTAATTGCTCTGCATGAAGGCACCAGGCCCACACAGGTAAAACTCGTAATCATCCAGTGGCAGCCAACGCTGCAACTGCTCACGTGTAATCAGTCCCGCCACATGGTGCAAACCGGCTTGCTCATCATCTTCCGTCGGGTTGCGATAGCAGAAGTAAAGCTGCACACCTTCGCGTTGTGCCACCAGCTCGCGCATCTCATCCGCAAAGGCATGCACCACGCTGTTATCACAGGCATGAATCACATACACCTTACGCTGACTGCGTTTAAGCAAGCGATGCAGCATGGCCAGCAAAGGGGTCTGGCCCACGCCGCCGCTTAGCAGCACCACAGGCCGCTGGCTGCTCTCGTCCAGCACGAACTCGCCCATGGGGCCGGCCGCGCTCAGCACATCGCCCGGCTGCACCTGTTGATGCAGATAGGAGGAGGCCAAGCCATCGGCCACGCTTGACCCGGCCGGGGCCTTCTCGTGTTTGACGGAAATGCGCAGACGCTCCGTGCAGTCGGGATCCCCCGACACGCTGTAATTGCGCAGCACGGTTTGCCCGTCAATCTCCAGACGGAACACCAGATACTGACCCGGCTGATAAGGCGGCATAACACCGTCCACCGGCTGCAGTACAAACGAAGTAATCACTTCGCTTTCGCGCTGCTTTTCCAGGACACGATAATCCCGGAAACGGCGGCTGGCCGTAGCCTCCGTAGACGCAGATGATGCAGTCGTATTCATCACGCTCAAGCCGTTGCCGTCTCGCTGGCGACGGCTTGCTCGGCCTGGATCATCTGGCTGATCTTGCGACGGAAGCGCAAGGGGCCGGAGTCCAAGGGCAAATCCAAAGCGGCAGGACGCTCTTTCAGGGCCTTATGCACTTCTTCCAGAACCACTTTGTCTTCCAGGAAAGCGTGGCGCACGTCTTCGTTGAAAATCTTGGAGATAGCCTCGTCATCCGGGCTGAAGTTGCGCAGCTGGAACCAGAAGTAGCGGGTGTGTTCCTCGTCGATAGGCGTCAGGAAGTTATAGGAGTCCATCAGGAAAACGTCCTGGTGGTACTCGCTGGGCTCCTCGGTAGCCGCACCGGCGGGCAGAAAGATGGCCTTGATCACGGCCAGCGACGGGAAGCGCACTTCGTACTGCTGTTTGCGGTCGCAATTGCCTTCAAATTTCACAAACTGCTTGTAAAACGGCGCAACTTCCACATTTTTGGACCAGCGCGAGACCGTCACGCCATTGTCCTCAACCTTCACCGTCAAGGGCAGGCCGATGATGTCGGGGCTACCAAACGAGCTTTGGTGTACCCAGGACACGTGCGAAGGGTCCAGCAAATTGTCCGTGACGTACAGGTAATTGCAGTCCAGCTCCATGGCGTCGCCACGGTTCACACCCCACTCGGGATTGTCCCACTCGGGAATGTCGACCAGTTTGGACGGATCAGCTAATTCAGGATCACCCATCCAGATCCAGACCAGACCAAAACGCTCCGTACAGGGGTAGCTGCGCACTACCGCGCTTTTAGGGATTTGCGCCACACCGGGCGCCTTGGTACAGGAGCCGCTGCAATCAAATGTCAGCCCGTGGTAGCCACATTCCACCTGATCGCCAATCAAACGGCCTTTGGACAAAGGCAGGCGACGGTGCGGACAGGAATCTTCCAGGGCGACTGGCTGGCCGTCCTCACGGCGATACAGCACCAGGTTCTCGCCAAGCATACGCACGGGCTGCAAGCTGCGACCGAGCTGCGTAGCCAATGCGCCTACATACCAGGCATTGCGTACAAACATGATTTACCCCCAACTCTAAATGCGGTGCATGATGGCTGAACGAGTCCATTTCATGCTCTCTTGTTTGTCATGATAGTCGCAATCAAATTCAGCCTACTATCCATATCGTTTAGAATTTCTAAAGTTAAATTACTTTTCTGGACGGGGTCTGATCATCATGGATACCTTGCCTCCCTTACGCGCGCTGCAAGTCTTTGAGACGCTGGGCCATAGCCAAAGCCTGCAAGAAGCGGCCCGTCGCTTGAAAATTACTCCCGGTGCCATCAGCCAGCAATTGCGCCTGCTGGAAGACACGTTGGGCTGTAGCCTGACCTACAAAGAAGGCAAACGCTTGCGGCTGACAGCGGCGGGGGTGCGCTTTCATGAAATCTGTACCCAGGCGTTTGAGCTGTTGCGCGACGGCCAGCAAGAAATGGAGCGTTCGCGCAACACCAGCCTGCTGTCCATCAGCGCTTTGCCGTCCATGCTTAAAACCTGGATGGCCCCGCTGGCGTTTCAATGGCAGGAGCAGTACGACCCAGAGCTGACACTGCACCTGAAAGGCAGCCATGCCGAGCCGGATCTGGAAGCCGAGCAAATCGACTTTCGGATTACCTACGGTCAGGCCGCCGCCCGCCCCCGCAGCTTTACCGAGCTTTATACCGACCGTGTCGTACCCGCTTGCAGCCCGGCCCTGCTCCAGGGGCAAGCCGCTTTGCGGCATCCCCGTGATCTATTGAGCTATCCCTTGCTGTCCTCGGACTGGCAGCCACGCTTTACCTCGCCGCCATCCTGGCGCGACTGGTTTGAGTCTTTGGATATAGACATAGGCGATACGCCCCTGGATCGCTTCCGCGTGTTTTCCCTGTCGCATATGGCGCTGGAGTCTGCGGAGGCCGGTCAGGGTTTTGTATTGGCGCAATGCTCGATGATAGAAAAGGAAGTGCGCAGCGGGCAGTTGATCCTGCCTTTTTCCCATTCCCTGCCCCTGCCCTGGCCGTACGTACTGACCCGACGGGCGGGTGCGTTTGAGTCGCCTCATAGCCAGGATTTTCATCGCTACTTATTGAACCGGGCGCGGCAGCAGGAGCAGATCAATCAGGAACTGCTGCTGCAAGCATTAGCCTGAGCAATGTCGCAGCACGACGAAACACGGCTGGATTGCCGATAGACCTTGCTCGCCTGGCCGTGGCTAAGCACTAAACCATTGAGTGCTTCAGCTATATAAGCGCAGGGTTGTTCGATGGCTTAGCTCTACACCGTTCCACTTTTCAGTTCAGGCTCAAACACCCAGCCAGGTGAGCAAAACAAGTCGAGCGCCTGGATCAGACAAGTACGCATAAGCGCTTTCTACCTCCCGATCCACGCAGTTGTGGACGCATTTCCAGCATCAACAAAAAAGCGTGTTTACCGCCCCCAAAGGGGCCATAAACACGCTCTTTAATCCTGCTGGAAAGACGTCAGTGTCTTAGGCCACCACAGCAGCCAGCGACTCCGCGAAGTAATCCACGTTGGACTGGTTCAGGCCTGGCACGCTGATGCGGCCCGACTCCAGCACGTACACGCCAAAATCGTCACGCAGTTTCTGGATCTGCTCTTTGGTCAGGCCGGTGTAGCAGAACATGCCTTGCTGTTTGACGAAGTAGCTGCTGTCGTATTGAGGAGCCAGTTCTTTCAGACGATCGTGCACACGCTGACGCATGGCGGCGATACGCTGACGCATGGTTTCCACGTCTGCCGTCCACTCGGCCAGCAAGGACTCATCGGACAAGATGGTGGCAATGGCCTGACCACCGTGCGATGGCGGGTTGGAGTAGATGCGACGCACCACAGCTTTGAGCTGACCCAGAACGCGGTCAGCTTCGTCCGCGCTCTGGCACACCACCGACAAGCCGCCGCAGCGCTCGGAGTAGTAGGAGAAGTTCTTGGAGAAAGAGTTGGCCAGCAGGAAAGTCAGGCCAGCATCGACCATGGCGCGCACGGCGAAGGCATCTTCATCCAGGCTACGACCAAACCCCTGGTAAGCCATGTCCAGGAAAGGAATCAGCTTGCGCTGTTGCAGCACAGGAATCAGTTGCAGCCATTGCTCGTCGCTCAGATCAGCCCCGGTGGGGTTATGACAGCAGGGGTGCAGCAAGACAATGCTGTGCTCGGGCAGGACGGAGATGTCTTCCATCAGGCCGGTGAAATCCAGACCGCGAGTGGCTGGATCGTAGTAACGGTAAGTGTGGGTAGGAATACCCGATCCACGGAAAATGGAGTGGTGGTTATCCCAGGCTGGATCGCTGATCCACATTTCGCTATTGGGGTAGGCTTCGTGCAGGAAGTCGCCACCCACTTTCAAGGCACCCGAACCACCCAGTGTCTGAATGGTCGCAACACGACCTTCTTGGAGCACTTTGCTGTCGGCACCAAAAACCAGTTTTTGCACGGCGCTGCGGTACGAAGCCAAACCCTCGATAGGCAGGTAGCCACGGGGCTGGCCCTTGGCCGCCCATTGTTCTTCAGCCCGGCGAGCCACATCCAGCAATGGCAGACGGCCTTGGTCGTCGTAATACAAACCAATGGTCAGGTTGACCTTGCGATCACGTGGATCGGCGTGAAATGCCTCGTTCAAACGGAAAATCGGATCGCCACCATAGGCCTGCAAATGCTCAAACATGCTTGTTCCTTGAAAAATTACGGTTGTGGGCCGCCCGGTCTGGTCGACGGTCTATTCAGATAACCATTGACCTTATACCTTGGGCCTACTTTAGCCAATATCCTGGGGATCTTTTTGCAGCACATGAGCACGCGAGCGATGCGTGAATGCGTCATCAGTCTTGTCCCCCCTTGGCTCGGCGCGGCACCTGTTCTTGTCTAGTCGGTGCAGGCGGTCAAACTCCAGCGTCACCATGAAGTCTGTTCACAGTTCCAGTAAACCGAAGGTTCAAGAACGTGAACGCGGTGTACCTGCTTGTCTGCCTGGGCCTTGCCAGCAACGAATATACATGGCTTTCTGACGATACAGAACCGTGCACTTGCATTCATTTTGCTTTTGGTCCGCCCGCACTCCCCTCCTGTCACCGCATTGTCATATGCAGATCCCGTCCAAGACCGTTAACATGGGACTTTCACCGTTTCAACAGGAGTCCGTCGTGTCCGTATCGTCGCTGCCCAGTTCCCTATCCTGCCCTTTAGAAGGGGCCAGCAACTTCCGTGATATTGGCGGCTATGCCACAGACTCCGGCTCCTTTCGTAAAGGCCGCGTCTACCGCTCGGACCATTTGGCGGATTTAAGCAGCCATGATCTGGACACCCTGCAGGAGTTGGGCATTGCCTGCTCACTGGATTTCCGGGGTGCACATGAACGCAAACGCTCTCCCTACCAGTACAGTTTTCTGACCAGTCATGCGCTGACCGTCGAACCCACCGTATTGCCTGATTTTCTGGACATGCTTGCCAAGGGCGAAGTGGACGTCAAAGCTGCCTACGGCACCATGAACAAGACCTACACGGAATTCGTGACTGGACATGCCGCTACGTTTGGACGGGTCTTTGACCAGTTGCTGGAAACCGATACCCCTGTCGTCATGCACTGCACGGCGGGGAAGGATCGCACCGGCTTTGCCGTCGCCTTGCTGCACCGCGCCGCCGGGGTCCACCCTGATGATGTCATGCACGACTATCTGCTGACCAATCAGTTCTTCCGCCGCCCCGATCTGCCCGATAACCGTGGCATCAGCGAGGAAGTGCTGGATATTCTCTGGGGCGTTCAGCCCGAATTTCTGGAAACCGCTTTCAAGACCATTGATGAGACACACGGCAATCTGGACAACTTCTTTCAGAACGCCTTGAAACTCAGCCCAGCACGACGCGAGGCCTTGCTGGAGCGCTACACCGCCTAAACCACGCCTACGGAGGTCGCTGGCAACTCCCAGTGACCTTCCAGGCTCAGGGCCGCACCCATCACATTGCGCCAGGTCGGCAAATCATGCATTTGCGTGAACAAAGGCATGCAATATCGCGGCTGCACCATGTCGACCAACCAGCGCAAATCCGTCAAACGCGGATGCACATTCCAGCACAAGGTATGCGTGCCACGCGGTGCATGTGGAGCTACATAGCCGGTGTGAATCAGCAAGCGCTCGCTAGAGTCGGCATTGGGGTCTGCCGCCCGCGCCTGATGCTCCCGAATCAACTCCCCCGCCTTGCCCTGGCAACCGTCCGGCTCACCGGCCAGAAGCAGGTGCGCTTGCGGATCAAACGTAGCCGCACGCGGCATCAGTTCTCGCAAGGATTGCTGCACACCTGGCAACAACAGATCGCTGCTTTGGCTGATCATGCGGGTCAGGTTTTCGTAGCAGGACGCATCCATGCTCCAGTCCTCAAAACCCTGTTGCTGACGCCACAAGGCAATCTCTATCGCCCGGCCTGAGGGTGGCACAGGCAGCAAGGCCGGATGAGACTCCAGCAGGGACTCCAGAATGCTCCAGGCCACATGATGGGACTGGTCGTACAAACCGTAAGACGCATCCAGCAAAGCCAGATAGGCAGGGGGTGGCAAATCAAAGGGGAACAGCAAGGACTCGCAGGAAAAGTCGCCGCTATAAAACAGCCCGCCGCCCACATCCAGATGCAGCCAGACACCACCCAAAGCATGGCCAGACAAGCCGGTACGCACGGCAATATCGCCAATGTAGGTCGTGCCTCGGGTTGGCAGTTCACGCCAGATCCGCCCCGCAGGCAAACTGCGTGCCGTCGAGGCCGTGGCATAAATAGGTATGTGTTCAGGCAGCTTGGACAAGGAACCAATATGATCCTGGTGATCGTGCGTCACCAGAATGGCATCTACCTCCAGGCCTTCATACCAGTCGCACACCTGCCCAGGATACAAAGGCCCGCCGGCATCCAGCAGCAATCGCAAGCCGCATGCCTGCACGAGAATGGCGGCTGGCGCTTTACTTCCATAGCCACTTAACACCGTCACCAGGGTCTGGTTCATGCTCCGTCCCCCATAAGGCATTCAGGCCAATACATCACCAAGCCACATCCGGCATCCTGCTTTGCAGCACGGCGCAACACCGGGCACAAAAGCAAAGCATCAATAAGCGCAATGGGCCGCAGCGCACGCTGCCGGACAGAAGAAGGCATCAACTTAAAGAACCAGAGTCACCTAAGTGCCCTGCCTTAAAAAAACCACGACAGGCTCAGGTTAAACAAGTGTTCTTTCAGCCCTGTTACAGTTTTATGGCAGTTCGATGGCAGTGAGCTGCCCTGCGTAAAACAGACAAAATAAAAAAAGAGCGCCAGCTTTAGCGCTCCTGAAAAGGGGGGACTGCAAACAGGACATCAAATAATCAAAGGCGTCAAAAATACGGCCAGGATCACAGCCGTCAACAAGCGCATGACGATGCCCAGAACGGCCGCCAGCATGACTTCTTTTTCATTCAGATCCGAGCACTCGGCCCAGACCACCGGGATCTGCCCAAATACCGCGGACAACGGCAGTCCTGAAGAAGCCAGTACGAAGGAGCCCACCACCAAAGAGGGGTCCAGTGTTGACGCCATCGCCTGCAACTTGCCCATTGCCAAAGTGGGGCTGACCAGCATCGCCAACACGCCTGTTTCAGGGTGAATATTCAAGGCCAGCAAACCGCGCTCAAGCACATCGCTGACAGGTGCCCAAATACCCATGTGTTCAAGCAAGCCAATGACACAGAACACCAAAGCCACGGCTGGAATCAGGATCAGCAGCAACAATTCCACCCCTTCGCGGGCAGCCTTGAACAGCATGGGTGCGAAATCAATATTCGGTGTGAAACGAGGCGCTGCCAGCAAATCCACCGAGCGGACATTGCGGTAGACCAGCCGTGACAGCAATAAGGGCGACAACAACAAGGGGCCAAAGATCGCAATCAGTACCACGGCAAAGACATTCACCCCGGCAAAGGTCAAGGCCATCATGCCCAGCATGAAGGTCGAGAACGATTGCTGTGACTGCACCATCGTGGCCACCGCAATTTTCTGCTCATCCTTGGTGGCTCCTGCCTGGCGCAGCAAGGGGCCTGAAATGCGGCCAGCCGCGTTGATATCACCAAAAATGTTGTACACGCTGGGAATGATGACGGCCGGATTGATTCCAATGGCCCGCATCGCTGGCATAAAGACCCGCATCATGGCGTCAGTAAAACCCAAACGCTCCAGCAGGCGTCCAATGATGACGCTGATAATGACAGCCACCCCAACCTGCCCGGTCAAAAATACATCCACTACCACGGGCTTGACCTTGTTGAGCACCGTATCAAACGCGCCCGACAAGGTAGCGGGAAAGAAAAACAGCGTCAGCATGGCCACGGCCAGCAAACTCAGGCCCACCACCTCGATACGTTCCAAGGGACGGCGGCCCGCAGGCGGTGAATGCACTACCTTATCGATTTCTATTGTTTTGTTATCCATGTCTCTCTCCGTTCAGGAAGCTGGACTTACTGGAAGCTCAACACATTCTTGCCCATCAAATGGGCTGTCGAAAAATGCTGAGCGTATTCACGCAAGCGGGCCCCACCCACTTGATGCACAGGTGTCGATGTCACCCGGTCGCGGAACATCACCACCTCGACACCATCGAGCAAAGCGCTCAGGGCATACGCCAAGGGCAACCCATTTTCCAGAATTTCCAGTACATGACTGTTGCCCACCAGGAAATTCAGGCCTAGTTCACGCGCGCATTCGATAAGCGCATGGCCGTCGTAGACCCGGCTGATGGAAGCCAGCACCGTGTCAACGCCCGGGTTCTCGGCCACCGCCTGACGCAGATGGTCGGGGCTGAAGCCGGTATGCGGAAAAATGTGCAAAATACGACCGACTCGACTACTACGCTCGCCCAGCCGAATGGCTCCCCGCGTCAGAGTACTGGTCTCCAGAATGTTTTCATTGCCCTTGATACGGCGTTCAGCCTGCAAGACCTGATCCTCCAGATCCAAGCCCATGAAACCGTCAAGCCGATCCAGCATGTCGCCCAAGGTGTTCACCCCTTCCAGGGGCTCGCCCACGAACATCACATTGCCATGAATGCCTCCATAAGCGATATCGCTTTTGCCCACTTTGTGGCCATGCAGATACGCAATACCCGGATGCAAACCATGAAACGCTTCGTGGCACTCCAGCGCAGCGACGCCATACAAGTCCAGATAATCCTTCAGGGTCACGCCCCCGCAACTGGCGGCATCGGCGATCGGATGATGCGCAACAATGGCATCCACCCCGGTGGCACCTGCCAGCTCAATGCTCAGTTCGGACATGGTCATGCACACCGCCACCTTGCGCACTTCCTTGTTGGGATCCCCATGAATCAGTCCCGGGATCTCCAGTACTTCCTTGCCGTAAATTCCAGAGGACTTCCAGATCACGAAGGGATGATGGCCGCATTTGACCTCATCCATACAGGACACCATGCGTCCCCCCGTAATTACGTTCAATGCATCCAGCAAATCGGCTACATAGGCCATGATTTTGTCTCCAAATAAAAAGCCGGCCTCGGGCCCTGGGAGTTCCCAGGGCCCGAGGCCGGCGGTATGCGAGCACTTCCTGTCGGCAACTTCCCCAAGCGGACCGGTCAGGGTCTGGACTCGGTTCCAGAGCACACTGCCCACAAGGCAATCCACTCCGGACGGAAGGACAACAAGACTGTCTACCAGTCAGCTTCTTTTTATCGATTTGGAATTCAGGACATCGGCTCTCACCAATGTCACTGCATTCACACTCCTTTGTGCAACAACACCATGGTGGAAGACAACTGCGCCGTCGCGTCGTAATCCTTGAAGATGGCCACGACGTCCAGGCCATACTCTTCCACCAAAACCTGCTTCATCTCTTTTTTGAACGCCTTGATCAGATACAGATCTGCCAAGTCAGCGATATGCGCATTTTCACGGCTCAGCGTCTGCAGGGCAGGCTGTCGTTTGTGAACGGCCAGCATGCTGATCCGGTCCTCGAGCACATCAATCTTTAGCGTCACCACACCTGAGGCAAAAATACTGCTGTTAATGCGGTTGTAGTCCCGGGTCAGTGCCTGCTTGAGTTCGCCTATAGAAGAAAAGCCTGCCATCGCCATTGCCTACCCCCAACATGCTTGAATTATTGTCGTTTTTCAGTGTGCGGCAAGCGCCTCCTGCGCTGTCTTGCCAAGCTGATGACGGCGATACGCCAATCCAGCGACGGCAATATCTTCAATCGCCACACCCACTGATTTATACACGCAAATTCCCTGTGCGTCGTAGCCTTGTCCCCGGTCTAATTGCAACCAATCGCTTAACTCGCACAACTTGTCCGAAACGCCGCAATTGGACGCAGCCAGAATCAGGTCCCCCGCCTCCGCGAGAGTCTGCTCACCCCACTCCACCACAATCTTGCCTGCCCGCTGCAGGCAGGCATCATCCAATTCCCGCGCTGTTGGCAAACTGGAGCCAACGGCGGCGACAAAGCAGCCTGGCTTCAGGCTGCGTCCATCAAACAGGGGATCGCGACTGCGGCTGGCCGTGACCAGAATATCCGCCTGTGCGGCGATCTCTTCCGCTCGGGCGGCTCGCACAGGCACACCACACTCCAGCTCCAGCTGGTGGCAGCGCTTCTCATCGACATTCGGGCTCCACACCAGCACACGCTGCAAATCAAAGGTCTGGCAAAACTGCAGGGCATGCGCCATCCCCTGGGCACCCAGACCCAGCACTCCCAAGGTTTGCGAATGGGGATTGGCGCCACGCTGTGCTGCCAGAACCGAGCAGGCTGCAGTACGCCACTGCGTGATCGCGCCAGCATCCAAGGTGGCCAAAGCTTGTCCGCTCAGTGCATCAAACAGCACAATGACAAAATTGAATGCGCCATGCACGGTCGTATAAATCTTGGCACCCGCCACTTGCTGGCCTGGGATGACCGCGCCCAAGGTCGACAAGCGGGTATCGCCCACCTGCGTGCGCACACGACGCTGCTGGGCCGCCTGGCCCTGTCCAAACTCGATGAAAGCCTGCTCCAGCACCTCTTGTACGGCAGGCGCATCAAGCAGCTCGTGTAGTTGCTGATCGGTCAAATGCAGCATGGCCGCTCCTTTTACCAGCTCACCGTAACGTCACCACGAACAAAGGTCTGGCACGCCATACGAAAACCCTCTGCCAGATCCTGCTCGGACAAATGCTTGTGTTCCTTGGCCTTAACCTCATCCGTATTGCTCAGCCCTTCCGTAATTCGGCACTTGCAGGTGCCGCAGATCCCGCCCCCGCACTTGAACGGGATGCCACCGCGCTCGCGGATGGAAACCCGCAGCAAGTTACTGTTCTCGGCGGCAGACACCACCAAATCATTATTCGACGCAAATGTAATCTGAACCATATTCTGCTACCTCAGGATTGCTGCTGTACCGGGGCCTGGACCCCAGCCTTGTGACCGACGACCCCACACTGACGCAACTCGGCCTGTATGCTGCCAAACTGTGTCAATCCCGCCAGCTCTTCATAAGCCTGCTCGGCTGTCGCAAACTTTTCCATTTGCCGGGTAGGAATGTCATTGATCGTGCCATTTGGCGTCTCTTCCACAATGCGAACGCGCGACCCATCCTGAATGCGTGCAATGGCAAACACCGCTTTGAAACGACCCTGAAAATGGTATTCATACGCTGCCACCATTTCCACGCCCACTCCCGGCTCCGTGCGGTATTCCCCCGGCTTGCTCGTCAGCACCACATACATCACTGCACCTCCTGTGTTTCTGCCTGCTCCAGAACGATGTCCTGGTTAATCCACAGCTGGCACGCCAGCCGCCAGCCCTGATCCAGTCGCTCGCCCAACTGCTTTTTCTCTTTCCAGTTGGCCGCAGGCAGATGCTCGGCCCCCTCCAGCACACGACACGCACACTTGGCGCACTTGCCCATGCCGCAACCGTAGGTCAAATGAGGAAAGGGGAATTGCTTGATGCCCGCCCTGACCACCAAATTCGTGTTCTCCTGCACCTCGCCCACATGAGTCTGGCCGTTTTTATGAAAAGTAATGGTTGGCATAAGACCTCCTGCTTGCTGCCAATGATGCGACCGGATTGCGAGCCCTGACCGCCTGAAAAACCAAGAACGGTATACCAAGTCGAAAAATGCGCTTTCCCCGCAACAGATTTTCTTGGCTTTAGACACAATTTTCTGTCAATTTGAGTAGAAACCCCTATTGCGGTATACTTAATTCAATTCAAACCCTAAACGAGATTGCTATGAAAACCCCCGTCGAACTTCGCTATTTGCAGCGTCCTGTCGGCGAGCAGTTGCTGCCTCATTTGGCTCAGCGCAAGCATCTGCGCCGTCGTATTCCACTCATCAATCTGCCCTCGCTCACCGAACTGTTTGGCAGCCGAAAGAAGCGCGACCCTGAAGCGGCCCAGGATCAGCTCCCGCACAGCGCCTAGGCAAGAGAAGGCTCTGCCGAGCTGGTATCGGACTGAAAGTTGAAGGCATCGGCATACATGAACTGCTCATTGGCGCCATGCTCCTTGAACAGACCACGGGCCTGCTCAATCATCACGGGCGAGCCGCACAAGTAAATGGCATGCTCTGACAGGTCAGGTTCATCCCGACACACCTGTTGCTGCACATAGCCGCGCGCGCCTTGCCAACTCTCGTCAGCATGAGAGAGCACAGGGACGAAACGGAACTCGCACAAGCGGTCTGCCCAAGATTCGATTTCCTGGGCCAGATACAAATCCTCGGGTCGGTTCATCCCCCAATACAGGCTGACAGGCGGGCAATCGTCCTTGTCCAGCAAGGACTCCAGAATCGCCTTGATCGGTGCAATACCCGTACCAGTAGCCACCATGACCATGGGCCTCCAGTCTCGCTCGCGCCAATAGAACACGCCCAAGGGCAGCTCCAGCAGCAGCTCGTCTCCGGCTTTCAGCGCCGGCAGACATGCCTGGGTGAAACGGCCGCCTTCCACTTCCCGCACATGCAATTCAATGCGCCCCTGTGCGGCATCGGCATTGGCCATGGAAAAACTGCGTGCACGCCCGTCCTCGAACAGGATGTTCAGATACTGACCAGGACGAAACTGCACTTGCACGTCCTGGGGCAGCTGCAAGCTCAAGCGCCAGATGCCCTGGCACGCCCGCTCCACGCTATGAACCTGTGCCCTGACTTGTTGCACTTCAGGCAACTCGTCACGATGAGCGGCCAGACTGATTTCAATATCGGCATCCAGTCGAGCCTGGCAGGCGGCGGCATGACCCTGCTCGTGTTCTTCATCAGCAATGCTCATGGGCAGGCAGTCATCCTCATAACAAACCTTCCCGCGAGTGACCTGAATACGGCAGGTACCGCAACCGCCAAACTCACAGTCGCTATAAATGCGCACGCCTTGGCGCTGGGCGGCCTGCAAGATGGTCTCTTGCGGTTCTACCCAGAACTGCTCGCCGGTTTCCTTGATGTCGACACGATGGGCCATGACCCGTCCTCCTGATGCCACTATTTCTTGATGTCCGCCTGAACCAGCACGTCCAGACCCTCTGCCTTCAAGGCCTCGGCCAAGGCCTGCAAGCCGGCCACACCAGCTGCCGTGTCCTGCTCGCCGTTACCGCCACTCAGGCCTATGCCACCAATGACCTCGCCATTGACCACAATGGGATAGCCGCCCACAAAGGCCGCAAAACGCCCTTCAAAACTCAACTGAATCCCGAAGGCCTCGTTACCCGGCAAGGCGGGACCATTGGGCGGTGTGGTGAACAAATGGGTGGAGCGCTTGTGGCCGGCAGCGGTAAACGCCTTGTTCCAGGCAATCTGGGCGCCGGTAATACGAGCCCCATCCATGCGCTCCATGACGATGGGGTAACCCCCTTCGTCAACCACGCAAACGGTCTCCAGCACGCCAATCTCTTTGGATTTGGCAATCGCCGCGTCCACCATCAAGCGCGCTTCGCGCTGTTCGAGACGTAGGATTTTTTTCATAAGTCTTCTCAGTATTTCGGATTAATAAAATTCAGATACCGCGATACACGGTCTTGAGCTGGGTATAGAACTCCAGGCCCGCCCGACCCGACTCGCGGAAGGTGGAAGTGCTGGACTGTTTCAGTCCACCAAAAGGAGCATTGATCAAGTTGCCGGTTGTCGTGCGATTGATCTTGACCGTCCCGGCCTCAATGTCATTGGCAAAGCGATGCGCATATTCGGCACTGCGCGTCACAATGGCGGCAGACAAGCCGTATTCGGTGTCATTGGCCATGGCCAGTGCCTGCTCGTAGGAATCAATTTCCAGCAAGGCAATCACCGGGCCAAAAATCTCTTCGCGGGCAATACGCATCTGCTGGGTCACGTCCGTAAACAAAGCCGGGCGCATGAACAGGCCGCGTGCGTAGTCACCGTCAGTCAAGCGTTCGCCGCCCAGTAAATGGGTGGCTTCCTGCTTGCCGATGGCCACATATTCCAGAATGCTTTCCAGTTGGCTTTCGGTGGCAATGGGACCCAGATCGGGGTTGCCATTCAAGCCGTTACCCACAGTCAAGGCGCTGACTTTCTCTACCAGGCGCCGCGTGAATTCTTCTTTGACCTGACGATGCACCAGCACACGGCTGGTTCCCGTGCAGGCCTGACCGCTCAAGGAAAATCCGCCTTGAACCACCAGTTTGACGGCCAGTTCCAGGTCGGCGTCTTCCATGACAATCAAGGGGTTTTTGCCGCCCAGCTCCATTTGGGTCCGAGTGCTCATGCGTGCCTGACGACAAATGTTTTCACCCGCCTGGGTCGAGCCAGTAAACGAAATGGCGCGTATCTGAGGGGATTGCACCAGCGTGGGCCCCACTTCACTGGCCCTGCCATGCACCAGGTTCAGCACACCCGCCGGGACCCCTGCTTGTGCAAAGGCTTCGCACAGGTAGTAGCCGGTCAAGGGCGTGTCAGACGACGGCTTGAAAACAACGGTATTGCCGGTAATCAAGGCGGGGGCAATTTTGCGTGCCGGGATGGAGATGGGGAAATTCCAGGGCGCAATCACGGATACCACACCCAAAGGTTCACGCTGGGTATAGACCAGTTGCTGTGCATCGTCCTGAGGGAATGTCTCGCCGGTATAGGTCTGGCCTTCAACCGCATAAAAACGCAGGGTCTGGGCCGAGCGCCCAACTTCCATCTTGCTCTGCGCCAGCGTTTTGCCCTCTTCCCGCGTCAGACCCTGAGCGATACGGTCCACATTGGCATCAAGCCAGGCTGCTGCTGCATTCAGCACACGGGCCCGAGTAGAGATAGGCGTTGCTCGCCATCCCGCAAAGGCGGCCTGAGCAGCAGCAACAGCGGCCTGCGCGTCCTCAGCCGTGGACTGAGGGAAAGCTCCCACCACATCGTCCCGATCGGCCGGATTCAGATTAGGCGTCGTGCGCCCGCTCTGGCTGGGCAGCCACTGCCCATCAATGTAATTGTCGAAAACGACGTCCTTGAGATTGTCCACCGCTGTACTTCCTTGTTTCTAGGTCGGCGGGCAGCCCATCTGCCCGCTCGGCTTTCTGGCTCAGGCTGCTTCCAGCTGCAGTTCTTGCAGGCTGATCTCGTCTTTGACGTAATCGTTGTACAGAGAAGTGGTATACAGTAGACGCATCTCGGCACCAATTTCGCAGATACGCAAACAACGCTGCTGCAGTTCTACCGTGTTCGCATGCTCAAGCACGATCTGGTAACCACGCTCGCCGTGGATTTCGTCCGACACAATGTGCAGGTCGAAAAACTCCACTTCTTCGTCCGTGAAGCCGTATTTTTCGCGCAAGGTTGGGGTCTGCTTGCGGTAGATAGAGGGCACTTGGGACTCCAGACCCACAACCAGCCCCGCCACCGCAACGACCGGATCTTCGCGCATGGCAATGGCGTAACACCAGGCCTGCAAGGCGCGAGTGGTGGCATTCATGTTGTCGGGGTCTTCAATACGTGCCCGTGTCGTGCCGCACGCTTCGCCAAAGCGGATCAGCAGATCTGTGTGGCGGTCACCGCCAATTTCCTCTTCATACATATTGGCCAGCAAGAAGTCTTTGGCCTCCACGTATTCAGCGGGAGTGCGGGCATACAGATAACCCAGGTAATCGGCAAAAGGGCCGACATAGTGATAGTGGTTTTCAGCCCAGCGAGCCAGATGTTCACGGCTTAGCTTGCCGCTGGCCCAGGCAATACTGAAAGGGGAAGTATTGGCACTTTTCCCTTTAATGGCGGTTTCCAGTGCGGTGCGAAATTCATCGCGATTCAGCAGTTTTTCCATGACTGTTTCCTTGTTGAAAGACGTCGCCCTGACAGCAGCCGACGAAAGATGAGGTTTGGACTATTTAAGTATATTGTATACCGTCTACTATTTTAGAAAGTAGGGAATAACCCTGCCCGTTTATCAGGCCAGCGCCACGCAACCATCCTTACGAGGGTCAGAAACAGCCTGCAAACGGCCGTCTGCCAAGCGCTCAACCGCCTGAGCCCCGCCAAAGTCGCTGCGGCCAGCCAGTTCGCCTACGCCTTTATCAGGCGGCACATACCCGTGCTCACGCAAAAAGGCTGTACGGTTCGCATCAAAACCATCCTCCAGGGCCAGACGCCCGGCCCCTTCCAGACGCCAGCGCGGTTCAAACATCGCTTTATCCAAAGGCCAGCCATCGCGCAAAACACGGGTCCATATCTGTATCTGCCCTTGGGGTTGCATCAAGCCGCCCACCACGCCCAGTCCCATATGGAACTGGCCGGACTTCAAGGCCAAAGACGGGACCACCGTGTGATAGGGCCGTTTGCCCGGCCCCGGGCCATTCACATGCCCTGGCTCGGAGAAACCGAACCCCCGGTTTTGCAGCACAAACCCACAGCCGGGCACGGCATAGCCTGACCCAAACCGTTTGAAGATGCTGGACATGAACGTAACGGCCAGCCCGTCCGCATCGACCACAACAGTGCAGACCGTATTCCCGGCCGGATCACACACGACTCGTGAAGCCTGAGCCATTGCGGCTTCCGTCGCCTTGACCAGCTCCAGCTCCGCCGCATCTTGATCAACGGGGCGTTTCCAGGCACGTTGTACGGCCTCCAGAACCGCCACCCCATGCGTGTTGGGAGGGCATTCATAAAGGCTGAACTCACCCAACGATGCGCTGACAGGTTCACAGAAAAACCCTTTATGACGGCGAAAGTCCTCAGCCCTCAACAATCCCTGCATCTGCTCCATTGCCTGTTCAGCATGCTGCGCGGGGCGACCCAGATAAAAGGCATCTGGCCCTTGCGCGGCTATCTCCTCCAAGACAGCCGCCAGCTCCGGATTCCGGTACTGCTCCCCTGCTTTGGGCGGCTTGCCCGCCCTATAAAGGGCGGCACACACGGGATCGCGATGCAGCACAAAGTCGAAGATTTGCCATTCACGCGCCGCCACCGGCGCGACCGCAAAACCTTCCCGCGCTGCCTGAATGGCAGGCTGAAACAAGTGCGCCCAATCCAGGCGGCCGTAGCGCTGGTGCATATCCCACCACCCTCGCACCAGACCAGGCGTGGTAATGGACAACACATGACGCTCCGGAATCCGTCCCCCAGGCAAAGCCTGAACATGCTCAGCATTCAACAACAGGGGGGCCGCGCCGCTGCCGTTGTAAGCCACTGGCATACTGTCGGGCGGTGCAATCATGGCCAGCAGATCGCCACCAATGCCTGTCGCCATAGGCTCAACGACACCCATGACGGCATCGGCAGCAATAGCCGCATCCACTGCACTACCCTTGAGTTCCAGCATGGCCTGCGCGGCCCTCACCGCCAAGGGGTGCCCGGCAGCAACGGCCCAATGAGTCCCCAAACCCTGTTTTTCACCTGCGCGATAGGCTGTCGTACCCATATCGCTCATCCGAATATCAGCACGGCACAAATTGTCGACAGCGCCATCCCCGCCAGCACAGGAACCGTCAGGGCTCGCACCAGATCCAGCACATGCACTCGGGCAAAGCCCGCCACGGCAATCAATGAAGACCAGGCAATCAAAGTGCCACCGCCAGTCCAGATAGCACCGATCTGTCCTACCGCAGCCAGAGTTTCCACCTCCAGCCCGGACACCGGGCTCAAGGCCGAGGCCAGGGTTCCTGTCAATGGCAGGCCCGAGAAGCCCGAGCCATCAATGCCCGAGATCATGCCCACCAACAGAACACCAAAAGCCACCAGAAAATGATTGTCCGGGATCAGATGCTGACCCGCCGAGATCAGCTCGAACAGCAGACTGGGCGTTTGTTCCAGTGGGGTGCCCAAAATGGCAGACGTTGCTTCACTGGCACCCAGAAAGAAGAAACCAGCGATGGGCAACACCGAGCCCATGGCTCGAAACGCAAATACAAAGCCATCGGTCATATGGTCCGGGCAGGTGTCCAGCATGCGGCGCGGACCTTCTGCCATACAGGTGGCAATCATCATCAGCACAAAGGCCACACCCCCAACCAAACCGGCGGCATCTCCACCACGCAGGACTGGCAAGGACGGGATAAAGCGGGGCAGCAGCATAATGCCAATCACCGCCAGGAACGCCAGTGGCGTAATCCAGGCCAGAATGCGTGAGTAGCGCTCTTCCTTGGCACTCAAACCGGAATGCACCGTATGTTCATTCCCTGCCGTGCCACGGGCAATCTCCGCCTTGTCATAGGTCCCTTGAGATTCCATTTCATCCAGGGTGCTATCGGGTGCCTGGCGCATCCAGGCATCCAGCAAACGACTATCGGCCGGTTTGAAATGGCGGCGCATCAGCAGAAATGCCAACGTCAGCGCAACACCACCTGTAATCCAGGAGAGCACCAGAGCACGATCAGCCAGCACGGCCACATCGGCACCGACACCTGCCGCCTTGGCGCTGATGCCCGGAGCAACTCCAATAATGTAGTCCGACGATAGCGCCATGCCCTGCCCACAGATGGCGATAGCCATCGCACCGACCAAGGGCGGCAAGCCAGCAGCAATAGCCGCCGGCAGCAAAATGGCCGACACCAGAGGCACAGCAGGTGTCGGCCAGAAGAACAGCGAAATAAAGTAGGTAGCCGCTGCAATCATCAAAAAGGACGAGCCACTATTGACCATGACCTTGCGGAAAGGGGCCACCATCTTCACATCGGCCTCCAAGCGCTTTAACGAGTTCAGCAAGGCAGTCATGAACGTGATCACCAGGAAAATATTGAACAGTTCCTGAGCGGCCACAAAGCTGGCAGAAAAAATACTGATAAAGCCCTGAATCGGACTGCCCGTCATGGCAGTGACAACCGCCAAAGTACCAATCACGGATGGCACCACCACGTTGGCCCGAAAAATCATCGTAACGATGATGACCAGAACGCTGATCAAATAAGCCCAGTGCGCCGCACTGAGCACCACGTCGCTTTGCATGTATCCCCCTTTCCTTCTCTTTTTTCTGAATATTTAGCATTCCTGAAACGGTATACTATCTTCAATCAATGATCGAAATCAGAAAAAACTATCAAAAACTGGGGAAAACTCTAAGAATTCCATGTTTGAAACACTTAGATTGAATACCTTATACAAATAAAGAGGAAACTATGGCGGCTTTGATTGATCTGGTGGACCCGCTCTCCTGGCTGCTCATGGCCTTGCTGGTTGTGTTGGCTGCCTTTTTGCAAGGCGTTGGTGGAGTTGGGTTTGCGATGCTGGTCGCGCCAATTGCCGCCTTGGTATTTCCGCAGTTGGTTCCAGGCCCCCTACTGGCCTTGGGTGGCAGTGTCTCTCTGCTGGCCGCCTTGCGAGAGCGCCAACATATCGTGCCCGATGTCGTTGTCTGTGCACTGGGTGGCCGCGCCACCGGATCGATCATTGCCATATTGGCCATGACGCAACTCCCCATAGAAGCAGTCAACCTGGGTTTTGCCCTTGCCATTCTGGTGGCAGTCGCACTGAGTGCCTGGGGCTTGCGCATCCTGGCCTCCAAACGAAACATGATCCTGGCGGGCATTGCCTCGGGCATCATGGGAACCTTGACCTCGGTAGGCGCTCCCGCTCTGGCCATTGCCATGCAAAATCTGGCTCCTGCACAGCTACGGGCTTCATTGGGTCTTATTTTGTTTTTGGGCGCAAGCATGTCCTTGGTCCTGCTTATTGTGGCGGGCCTGTTCTCCTTGCAACAGGCAATGCTCAGCATCGTGCTCTACCCCTTCATGCTGCTGGGCTTCACGTTATCGGGGCAACTACGTCATAAAGTCAGCCTGCCACTGATGCGTAGACTGCTATTGGGTATTTGCTCTCTAAGTGCCGTGGTCTTGATTACCCGCACGCTGTGGCAATAATGCTTAGGCCGCAAACTGTATACCATATTCAGAAAAGTGCGTTCACACCGTATAATCGTGTCTGGCCCTTCTGCCCGATTGCACAGGTCGCACCATGAATATCCCCAGTTTCCACCTCCCCCATTCCCTTGGCGATACAGATAACCGTCGCTTGGGCGATCAGCACGCGTCACTGTTTGCGGTGATACGCGACCAGTTACGTGAACGTATCCTGAGTGGTGAATTCCATCCAGGCGACCGTCTGGTGGAAGGAAAATTGGCGAGCGAGCTGGGTGTGTCGCGTATTCCTGTACGAGAGGCCCTGCGCGAACTGGCCTCCGAAGGGCTGGTCACTATCGAACCACGACGTGGCGCCTCTGTGGCCGTCCTGTCCGCAGAGATTGCCTACAACATGGCTGAAGTGCGTGCCACGCTGGAAGGCTTGAATGCAAAACTGGCCGCCCAGCGCCGGGACCCGGCCAATATCGAAAAGCTGCAGACCATTTTGAGCCAGGGCCATGAAGCCATGGATGCCGGCAATCTGGATTTGCTCAAATCCCTGAACCGCCAGTTTCATGAAACCCTGGCCACCATGTCGGGCAATATCGTGCTGACCGAGCTGATGCGCTCTCTGCGAGATCGCACCGCCTTGTTATTTGCACCCAGCAATTTGCAGCGCATCCGCCAGAACTGGGAAGATCACTCCCAGATCCTCAATGCGGTTGTGGCCGGTAATGGCGATCTGGCCAACCTGTTGGCCACCCAGCACGTGCACAATGCGGCCAAAGCCTATCAGGACGCGCAAAACGGCGAGAAGGTCTGATCAAGCAGGGCGGTCCGTTCTCAATGCCGCCTCAAAGACTAGCCAAACCGATTCCAGACGCCGCTGGTACTTGCGCGCACCACCAAATAACAGCTCGCTTTGCAGGCTGTCGATCAAGGCCATGTAAGTCATGGCCAAGGTATCTACACTCAAGCCTGTTTCCGGCCTGGCCAGGGCAGACTGTGCCAGGGCCCGATGAATGATGCCTTCCAGATCCGCCATGAACACATGCATGGGTTCCATCACCACATCGTACAAATGCACAGGCGGCGCAAACAAGGTGCGAATCCAGAAACGTACTTGATGCGATTGCTCGAAACGCTCCTGTATTCCTTCCAGATAGGCCCGCAACTGCTGCTTGCCCCCTTCGCCTCCTTGCAGAACCTGACGGGCATGGTTCAACTCATCTTCCACAATCTTTGGAATCAGGCTCAGGAACAGCTCGTCCTTGTTGCGAAAATGGGCATAGACCGAGGGCTTTTTAATGCCTACATCAGCGGCAATCTCGTTCATGGTGGTGGCATCAAAGCCCTGAACGGCAAAGCGCGCCAACGCGGCATCCTGCAGTTTTTCAGTAGTGGTTTTGCTCACAGTCCAACAAGCTCTCAGTCAAAGGCCAAGTATCAAGGCCGCCATCGCGGCCCGCAGCAACTGCCTATTTTACAGCTCCCAGTTCACTGACCGATCTTGTCACCGTGTGGCAACGACCAGCCAGGACATACAGCAGGATCGACAGCAGTCCGCAGCCGCCAATGGCCACCGGCAAGACCTGCGGCCCGGGCACAGCCAGGCTGACGATATAGCCCACCACCGCCGAAATCAGGTAATGGAACATGCCCATCAAGGCGGCAGCCGTCCCAGCCTGCGGGCCAGCCACATCCATGGTCAAGGCCGTTACGTTGCCAAACACCATCCCTAAGGAGCCGACCGAAATGGCGATCAAGGCGGCATACAGGATCAGGCCCGCCACGTCTGCTTGCACCGCCCCATACAAGAGCAAAGCTGAAGCCGTATGAACAATCAGCCCCAAGGCCAGTACCCGAGAGGTAGGCATCCCGGCCTTCAACAAGTAATTGCTGACGACCCCACCCAGCACCAGTGCCACCGAGTTACCAGCGAACACATAGCTGAACACGGCAGGCGACAAGGAAAAATGCTGTGTGAACACAAAGGCCGAGCCGCTGATATAGACAAACAAGGCAGCCAAAGCAAAACCGCCGGAACCGGTATAAGCCATGAAGGCCTTGTTGCGCAGCTCCCGCCCATAGGCGCGCACAATATGGCCAGGATTCAAAGGCACACGCTGTGTCACCGGCAGGGAGTCCGGGATGGCCTTCAGCCCCCACAACAAACCCAACGTTCCTAAAAAGGCCAGCATCCAGAATATGGCCCGCCAATCCGCATGGCTCAACAGATACGCGCCCAGGATAGGGGCCACAATCGGTGCAATCATCATCACCTGCATCAGCAGGGAAAAGATGCTTGCCGACTCTTTTACATCGCACAAGTCCGCCACAATGGCACGCGGTGTGACCAAGCCCGCTGCGGCGCCTAACGCCTGGATAAAACGTGCTGCCAACAAGGCTTCAACCGATGTGGCCAAAGCACCAAAAACCGAGCCCACCACAAAAATCACCACACCCAGCAGCAAGGGGACTCGACGCCCGAAGCGGTCCAACAAGGGACCATAAATACCCTGCCCCAACGCCAGGCCAGCCAGAAACACGGACAGGGTTTGTTGAATACGCCCCGCAGAAACGCCTAGCTCCTGCGCAATGGCAGGCATGCCCGGCAAATACATATCGATGGCCATGGCATCCAGGGCCGTCAACAAGGCCAGCAACAAGATCAAAGGCCAGGCCAAGCCCCTGCTACGCGACAGCCCGCTCATGTTGCACCCTCTACACTGCGAAAAAACAGAAGTTCAAACACGCTCACACCCCCGTATATGGCGCCGATACTTAAAACTACCTACCGATAGGTAGGAAAGCCGCTACTGTACTCCTTTTCAGGATTCAGGCAGAAAAAAACCCCGGAAAATACCGGGGTTTTGGTGAGCGTCTGTGCAAATAACTTAGATATCCAGCAGATCGCCCATATCGTCGGCATGCTCTTCTTCCACTGCCATGATTTCAATCAGCATCTGGCGGGTGGTCGGGTCGGTATCACCAATACGCTCGATCATCTGGCGATAGGACTCGATGGCAATACGTTCGGCAATCAGGTTGGCGCGAATCATGGATTTGATATCGCCGCTATCGTCATACTCCGCATGACTGCGCTGGACCAGGTTCTGGGGGTTGAAATCCGGCTCGCCGTTCAGTTGCACAATACGTTCGGCAATGCGGTCCGCATGCTCGGCTTCCTGCTGGGCATGTTCCAGAAACTCGGCTTTGATAGGCTCGTTGTTCAAGCCGGTAGCGGTGAAGTAGTGGCGCTTGTAGCGCATCACACAGACCAGCTCGGTGGCCAGGGCCTCATTGAGCATCTGAATGATTTCTTCACGGTTGCCCTTGTAGCCGGATGCCACCGCCCCATCGTCCACAAACTTCTTGGCAGCCGCGCGGATAGCGGCAACATCGATTGGACCTTGGTTTGGTTTGACAGCTTTCTGCTTTTTCATTGCATTCCTCCGTATTGATTCCCACCGCGAAAGTGCGGCGCTGTATCGCGCAACAACCGGAAACGAACACACTGACTCCATAACCAACAAGAGCTTGTCCTTGGGACAAGCGCTTTACCTAAACCTGGGCTTGAAGTCCGCACGCTGCTTGTGGTCGAGACCGGTCGTGCAAGAAACTGAACAAAGTGGATAGGTGTTGTCATGGTAGCCATTGCTCCTTGGCTTGGAAAGCGCAAAACCGCAGTTACCAGTAGCAAATAGACCCGCATTTCAAGGCCAGAAAGCCAAAAATCAGGCCATCTGAAAACTATTCAACCTCACACGGCATGCGAGCTTGGCACGAAATTTTTTACTGGTTTTCCCCAAGATAAAGAGCCGCGTTCTTGTTCAAGCAGAGATACAAGACCAAACACTTGGATACAGAATCCGGGCTCTGTTCAGACAACAGCAGGCAAATCCCTGCTCCAGCGCTCATACCTCACTGCTTCTTTTCAGATTCATTCAGTTCAATTAATATGAAACGGTCGTTACTTTAAAATCAAGATCATGACTTCAATGAGCTGGCTGTTATTGACCTATAAAGTCCCCCCTGAACCCAGTGCAAAACGGCTGGCCTTATGGCGGCGCCTGAAAGCGCTGGGTGCGGTGTATCTGCAAAATGGGGTATGCGTCCTGCCCAAAACCGACGAGCATGTGCGCCGTCTGAAGGTGCTGGAAAACGACATCACCACCATGGGAGGTGAATGCGTCTTGCTGAAGACCATTGCTCTGGACAAGGCACAAGAGGACAAAGTCATCGCCCGTTTTACGGACGACCGCAATGAGCAATACCAGGAGCTGCTGGGGCGCTGCAAAGACTTTGAAGTGGAAATCGCCAAGGAAATTTCGATTCAGAAATTCACCTACGCCGAGCTGGACGAAGAAGAAACCGACCTGAAAAAGCTGGAAAACTGGTACGAGAAAATCCAGAAGCTGGATTTTTATGGCGCCCCCCTGGCACAGGTCGCTCAAGAGCGCCTGCAAGACTGCAAGGCACGGCTGGATGAGTACGCTCAAATGGTCTACGACGCTCATGAAGAAAACCGCTAATCCGGCGTTCACACCGGCTGCCGACGTGCCTCGAGCCAAGATTCACCGCAGCGTCTGGGCGCTGGGTTTTGTGTCCATGTTCATGGATATTTCTTCGGAGCTGATCCACGCCCTGCTGCCCATTTACATGGTTACCGTCCTGGGTACATCGGTACTGGCCGTCGGCTTTATCGAAGGTATTGCCGAAGCCACCGCCTCCATCATGAAAGTGTTTTCCGGAGCGGTCAGCGATCGTTTTGGAAAGCGCAAACTGCTGGCAGTCATTGGCTATGGCCTGGCAGCCCTGACCAAACCCATTTTCCCGCTGGCGAACTCGCTGGACTGGCTGGTTGGTGCCCGCTTTGTAGACCGTATCGGCAAAGGCATACGCGGTGCGCCACGCGATGCCTTGGTCGCAGATGTGACCCCGCCGGAAATGCGAGGTGCCGCCTACGGCTTGCGTCAGACTCTGGATACCATTGGTGCTTTTGTTGGCCCCTTGCTGGCTATCGGCCTGATGTGGTGGACCGCCAACAACTACCAGCTGATCTTCTGGATCGCCGTGCTGCCCGCTTTTATAGCCATCGCCATCCTGGTGTTCTTTGTGCGCGAGCCCAAACTGCCCGCCAACACCCGCCCCCGCAAATTGCCTCTGAATCGGGAAGACCTCGGCCGCTTGGGTTCCCGCTACTGGTGGGTTGTCGCTATCGGTCTGGCCTTTACCCTGGCCCGTTTCAGCGAAGCCTTCCTGATCCTGCGTGGTGAAGCCAGCGGTTTGCCGCCCATGTGGGCTCCTGCGGTCCTGGTCGTCATGGGCGTGGCCTTTTCTTTATCTGCCTATCCTGCAGGTGTGCTGTCGGATCGCATGCGCAAGACCGATCTGCTCTTGATCGGCGTAGCTCTTCTCATTGCAGCCGATCTGGTGCTGGCCTTCGTTCCTGGTCTGCTTGGCCTGGGCCTGGGGGTTGCCCTGTGGGGCCTGCACATGGGCTTTACTCAAGGTCTGTTCAACGTCCTGATTGCCGGCAACGCCCCCGCCGAACTGCGTGGCACTGCCTTTGGCATGTTCCATTTGCTGACCGGCGTCGCCCTGCTGCTGGCCAGCGTCATCGCTGGTGTGCTCTGGGATACCTTAGGCTTTCAAGGCACCTTTGCCGCTGGCGCGATCTTTGCGGTTTTGGCTGGTGCAGGGTTGATTACCTTGCGACGTTCCGCTCAAGGAGCGTTCTGAATAAAAAAGGCCGACTTCATGTCGGCCTTTTTTCATTTCATCATTCCGCGACGGCAGCGATGCACTCAATTTCCAGCAGGAACAAGGGGTTCCCCATATCCGCAGCAATCGTGGTGCGGGCCGGGTATTCGCCGTCCTTGAAGTAAGTGCGATAGATCTCGTTCATGCGAGCAAAGTCACCAGCGTTCTTCAGAATCACATTGGCTTTGACGATATGGTCCAGGCTGGAACCGGCCTCTTCCAGCAGGGCTTTCACATTGGCCATGACCTGATGCATCTGGGCGTCGAAGTCGTTTTCAGCAATCTGGCGATCGTCAAAAAAGCCTGGCTGGCCCGACACAAACACAAAGCCATTGGATCGCACAGCAGGCGACAAAGGGGCACGAGGGGGAGTCACTTTGTCGGACCGGATAATTTCTTTGATCATGTTCATCTCCTGGTTAGTAGCTTGAGCTCTCTGGGCTCTTTCGTATTCGTTAAAGGTTTACTGCACGCTGGCGCCGGAGGCTTTTACCACTGTGGCGGCCATTTCCATTTCAGACTTCAGATACTCGGCAAACTCGGCCGAGGTCGTACCCGCCGGTTCCAGACCTTGAGCCAACAAGCGCTCGCGGATTTCAGGCAGGTTCACAATGCGGACAAATTCAGCACTCAGTTTCTCCACAATCGGTGCTGGCGTACCGGAAGGCACAATCACGCCATACCAGGAGTTGGAGTTCATATTGTCCACGCCTGCTTCTTTGAAGGTAGGCACGTCCGGGATGGATTCCAGACGAGCGTCATTCGCCAGTGCAATCGCACGCAGCTTGCCGGATTTCACGTGGGGCAAAACATCGGGCGTATTGGCAAACATCATGTCCACATGACCGCCCAGCAAATCGTTCAACGCCGGGGCCTGACCTTTGTACGGAATATGCAGCACATCAATCTTGGCTTCTGACTTCAAACGTTCGATGGCGATATGCGGTGACGTACCTGCACCAAAGGACGCAAAGGACAGCTCACCCGGTTTGGATTTCGCCGTAGCAATGACATCCGCCAGACTCTTGACCGGCACATCCGGGTTCGCTACCAGCAAGTGCGGCGTGTAGGCCACCCAGCTAACCGGCGTAAAGTCCTTCACCGTGTCGTAACGCAGGTTGTCGTACAGGCTGGGATTAATGGCAAAACTGTTTGCCACCATCCCCAGGGTGTAGCCATCCGGCGCGGCACGGGCCACGATTTCAGTACCAATCACCGTACCGGCACCGGGTTTGTTGTCGATGATGACGGGCTGCTTGAAATCATCCGACATTTTCTGCGCCAGACTGCGGGTCAGGTTATCCAGTGTGCCGCCCGCCGGGAACGGAACAATGATGGTGATAGGTTTGGTGGGATAGTCCTGTGCCGCCGCAAGCGAAGGCACAGCCGTTAAAGCGCTTAATGCAGCCACGCCTGACAAAATTAACTTGAAGCGCATAGTCGTCAACCTTACTCAATAGTAGTGACCAGCTCGCCAATAGCGGGGATGCGAGCTTTGATGACATCGCCTGGTTCCAAAGAGCGCGGAGGTTGCATGGCAAAACCCACCCCGGAAGGTGTACCTGTCGCAATAATGTCTCCCGGCTCCAAGGTCATGCCCGCCGACAACTGGGCGATGATGTTGGGCACATCGAACAACATGTCCGACGTATTGGCCGATTGGCGCAGTTCGCCATTCACTTCCAATTCAAGATCCAGCGCGTTGGGATCTGCGATGGACGTTTTCAGTGCCACTACCGGCCCAATCGGGCAGGTGCCGTCCAAAGACTTGCCCTTGAACCACTGGCCATGCAGTGCTTGCAGGTCGCGCGCCGTAATATCGTTGATCACCGTGTAGCCAAAGACGTAATCCAGCGCGTCTTCAACCGGAATGTCCCGGCCTTCCTTGCCGATCACAATGCCCAGCTCCACTTCGTAATCCAGCATTTTGGTGTGGGCCGCATGGCGGCTGACCAGGGCCTGATGGCCCACCACCGTAGTGGGCGGTTTGCTGAAAAACTCCAGTGCTTTGGGGAAATCATCCGCCGCGCGACCACGTGCCAGATTGCCTTCCACGATGTGGGCACGGTAATTGCGTCCCACACAGAAAATGTTTTTAGCCGGGTTCGGCACAGGAGCCAGAAAACACAGATCCTCAGCGGCATGGACGGGAGCCTTGGCCTGGCTTGCCTGCTCCATCAAAAGTTGCAGGCTGATCAGGATCTCGTCACCCATAAAAATGGCATCGATGACTTCAGTGGGCGCTTGCCGAGCACTTAAGGGATGCTCGTACATCCCCCAGGCCTGCGTCAGGTCTACCACCCGATCATCGTCCAGCATTCCGCCCAAATGCGTTTCCCCTGCGGCTACAAAGGTCAGTAACTTCATGACAGCAAACCTCCTTATCGGATGTTGTTGGAACTGTTCAAGGTTTGCGTCAGCAGCCCTTGAACGTGCTCACGCGCCAGGCGATCTGCCAGCGCCGCGTCCCGTTTTTCAATCGCGTCGATCATGGCCAGATGCTCGGCCAAAGACTCATGTGCACGTTTCAAGCGCTCGATGGTTTTGGTCTTGAGCATGTCGCGGTGCCCAAAGGACTTCCACACCTTCTCCAGCAAGCTGTTTGCAGCCAGACGCATGATGGCCGCATGAAACTCCACATTGGCTGCCGCATATTCGCTGACACGCTCTTCCACATTGTCTTGATTGAAGGGCGCAAACAGAGCGCGCAAGGCATCCACGTCCCGCTGCGAGGCATTCAAAGCAGCTTCACGCGCCGCAAAGGCTTCCAGTTCAATACGCAACTTCAGCCATTCGATGTAGTCCTGCTTGGTCAAAGGCGAGAGCAAGGCTCCGCGCCGAGGCTCCATGGTCAAAATGCCCTCCTGCCCCAGACGCAGCAGCGCTTCGCGCACCGGCGTGCGGCTGACATTGAGCATCTTGGCCAGCTCTTCTTCCCGAACCCGCACGGGTTCATCAATATCCTTCACCAGGCCAAGAACGTGAGCCCGCACCGACTCATACACCCCATCGCTGTGACTTGCTGTTTTGATCGTGGTCATTGCTTTCCTATTTTGCATTCATTTTTTATGGATTGTATACAAGAATGGATGTTGGTACACATTGGTGTTTGTACGAACGAAAAAAAACCCTGGCAAGCATCTGCTTGCCAGGGTTTTGATCTTGAGGCCCGCTAAGAGCTAGAGACCTCAGAACGGAATATCGTCATCCATATCGGCCAGATTGTCCGACATAGGAGCGTTATTACGTGGGGCCTGTTGTTGCTGCTGTTGCTGAGGCGCTGGGCGCTGAGCACGTTGCGGAGCTGGTGCACCACCGCCACCGTATTCGCCACCACCCATGCTGCCGCCGCCCATATCACCACCGTCACGGCCACCCAGCATTTGCATTTGCTCGGCGATGATCTCGGTCGTGAAACGCTCCTGACCATCCTGACCTGTCCATTTACGGGTGCGCAGGCGACCTTCTACGTAAACGGGACGGCCTTTGCGCAGGTACTCACCCGCGATTTCAGCCAGACGGTTGTAGAACACCACACGGTGCCATTCGGTTTCCTCACGGCGCTCGCCGGAGGTACGGTCTTTCCACTGCGAAGTCGTGGCAATGGAAATATTGCAGATGGCCGATCCTTCTGCGCTGTAGCGTACTTCTGGGTCGCGGCCAAGATTGCCCACCAGAATGACTTTATTTACCGATGCCATGAAAAAAATCCTGTAGTCAAAAATTCGATATCAAGCCGTATTATCGTGGATTCGTGCCTTAATTAACACTCCCTCCCCACTCCAGGGAGGGCAGTTTTATCCATACAAACGATCCCGTTACGGCATCTTGAACGGCGTATATAGCTGAGCACCCGACGGTGTCACCTGTTACGTCCAGCTCTTGATTCTTGAGGCCAATCCGGCCACTTTACTTGTTGCTGCCTGCCACGTCTTTGCACAAGCGTAACAGGCAACGCCTTTTAATATTTGTCTTTGAAACCGCGTGCTGTCAGCAACCAGAGCAAAGCCAAGGCTGCGCCGGTCCACAAGACCCATTGAGTGAGCCCTCGCCCTGCCAGGATGCCGCCGATCAGGCCGCCGGCAAATACGCCCAGGGACTGGGAGGTGTTGTAAAAACCCAGCGCCAACCCTTTGTATTCTGGTGGTGCCACACGCGACACCAAAGAAGGCTGCAAGGCTTCCAGCACATTAAAGCCGATGAAGAAAAAGGTCAGCGCAGCCACCATGGGAACCAGCGAATCGCGCGCCCATGGCATCACGGCCAGCACCACAATCAGCAGCAACACAGACAGTTCCAGCGCATGCTTGTGACGCTTGCGGGTCTCTGTCCAGAACACCGCTGGCACCATCAGCACAAAGGAAACCAGGATAACGGGCAGGTACACCTTCCACAAATCCTGAGTGCCGTAGCCACCCAAGGTAGCCAGAATGCCCGGCACCACAATGAACAGAGACATCAAGATAAAGTGCAGACAGAACACGCCAAAGTTCAAGCGCAGCAAGTCCATATGGCGCAGAACCTGTCCGGCGGTGACCTGCACAATCGACGCAGGAGCTTTAGGTGCGCTGGGCACCACAAAAGCGGCAATCAACAAGCAGACAAAGCCCAGCAAGCTGATGGCCCAGAACAGTCCCGACAAACCAAATTGCCCCACCAGCACTGGCGAGAGCACCAGCGATACAGCAAAAGACAGCCCAATCGAGCCACCCACCATGGCCATGGCACGTGTGCGCACTTCGGGACGGGTGGAGTCGGCAACCCAGGCGGAAATTGCCGCTGAAACTGCCCCCAGACCTTGAATACAGCGGCCTACCGTCACCCAGTCAATACTCTGGGCCAGTGCGGAGATCACCCCACCGATCACGAACAAGGCCATGCCGATGACGATAATCGGCCTGCGTCCAAAACGGTCCGATGCCATCCCCAAGGGAATCTGCAAGACAGCCTGCGTCAGACCATAGGCACCCAATGCCAGACCCACACGGGCGGCGTCGTTACCGCCGGGCAGGGAATGGGCTGCAACCGCAAAGACCGGGGTCAGCAAAAACAGACCCAGCATTCGACAGGCAAACAACAGGGCAAGCAGGATGCTGGCCTTGCGCTCTTGCTGAGTCAGACTCAGGCGCGCTGGGCGCGATCCGGCCGTATTCATGGTTTGGTGTGTACTCATTTAATACTCTGTCACAACTGGGCTAGCAGAGAGCCCGGATACCCGTTCACATAAATTCTGACGCAACGCGCTATAGTAGCAAGTTGCCTTTTGACAAGCCTAAATAAAGCGATGGAAGCCATCCGCATTCGTGGTGCCCGTACCCACAACCTGAAAAATGTCTCCGTAGACCTGCCACGCCACCAGTTGGTCGTGCTGACGGGGCTGTCCGGTTCTGGGAAATCCTCTCTTGCCTTCGACACTTTGTATGCCGAGGGCCAGCGGCGCTATGTGGAAAGCCTGTCCGCTTATGCACGTCAGTTTTTGCAACTGATGGACAAGCCAGATGTGGACTTGATCGAAGGTTTGTCGCCTGCCATCGCCATCGAGCAAAAGGCAGCAGGCCATAACCCGCGTTCCACCGTGGGAACCACTACTGAAATCCACGATTATTTGCGTCTATTGTACGCGCGCGTCGGCACTCCTTACTGCCCGGAACACCACTTGGCCCTGCAAGCTCATAGCGTGAGCCAGATGGTAGACCAGATTCTGCAATGGGAGCCTGAAACCCGCATTGCCGTACTGGCTCCCATGCATCGCGGTCTGGTGGGTGATCTGCAACTGGAGCTGCGTGGCCTGCAAGCCCAGGGCTTTGTGCGGGTACGGGTAGACGGCGAAATTTCCAGTATTGAAGATCTGCCTGCGCTTGATGCCCAGCAGGCGCACGATCTGGACCTGGTGATAGACCGGCTGCGTATCCGGCCCGATAGCCAGCAACGTCTGGCAGAAAGCCTGGAAACCGCCCTGTCCACCAGCAATGGCCGTTGTCTGGTGGTCAATCTGGACAATGGAGTGGAGCAGCCCTATTCCAGCCACTACGCCTGCCCGGTCTGTGACTATTCCCTGCCCGAGCTGGAGCCACGCCTGTTCAGCTTCAACAATCCGGCAGGTGCCTGCCCGGACTGTAGTGGCCTGGGGCAAGTAGATGTATTTGATCCCGAACGCGTGGTGGCCTTCCCGGAACTGAGTCTGGCGGGCGGTGCCATTGCGGGCTGGGACCGACGCAATGCCTTTACCTACACCTTGCTGACCAGTCTGGCGGCTCATTATCACTTTGATATAGAGGCTCCCTTCGAGTCTCTACCCGAAGAACTGCGCCGCACCGTGCTGTATGGCTCCGGCGCGGAGGAAATTCCCTTTCTCTATTTGAATGAGAAGGGCCGCACTACGGTAAAAACGCACCCATTTGAAGGGGTGATTCCGAATCTGCAGCGTCGCTGGGCGGAGACCGATTCCAGCGCCGTGCGCGAGGAACTGAACAAGCTGCGTCGCACCCAGACCTGCCCGGCCTGCCATGGCGCACGTCTGCGTCTGGAGGCGCGTCACGTCCGCATTGGGGACGATCCAGTTCCCAGCCATGCAGGGTGCAAGCATCATGCAGGCACCGCGTCTGCCAACCCAGCAGCCATCCATGTCGACACGCTGTCTGACAATGCTGCACAGTGCACGCAAACCAGCTCCACAACTCAGGGACAAGCCAAGGGTCTGGCCATTTATGAAGTCGAAGCCCTGGCTCTGTCTGACTGCCTGGCCTGGTTCGAGCGTCTGTCACTAACAGGCGCGAAAAAAGAAATTGCCGACCGCATCGTGCGTGAAATCCGGCTGCGGCTGGAATTTCTGAACAATGTGGGTCTGAACTATCTGTCTCTGGACCGCAGCGCCGACACCATTTCCGGTGGCGAGGCACAGCGTATTCGTCTGGCCAGCCAGATCGGCTCCGGTCTGACCGGCGTGATGTATGTTCTGGACGAGCCCTCCATTGGCCTGCACCAGCGCGATAACGACAAGCTGATCCAGACCCTGCAACACCTGCGGGACCTGGGCAATAGCGTGATTGTGGTCGAGCACGACGAGGACATGATACGCACCGCCGACTATGTCATCGATATGGGCCCCGGCGCTGGCGAACATGGCGGTCAAATTACCGCTCAAGGTTCACCCGCAGATCTGGCCCAGAACCCCGACTCTCTGACTGGCCAGTACCTGTCCGGCAAGCGCCAGATTGCTGTCCCCAAACGACGTTCAGTGGATGACAGCCTGAACTGGCTGCGTCTGTACGGTGCCAGCGGCAATAATCTGAAGTCCGTTGATTTGGCGATTCCGGCTGGACGACTGGTCTGCATTACGGGCGTGTCCGGCTCGGGCAAGTCCACGCTGATCAACGACACGCTGGCAACCGCTTTCTCGCATTTGCTGCACCGTGCCCATGCCGAACCGGCGCCCTACGAGCGCATGGAAGGCCTGGAGCATTTCGACAAGATCATCAACGTCGATCAAACCCCGATTGGTCGTACCCCGCGCAGTAATCCGGCCACCTACACGGGCATGTTCACTGCTATTCGTGAGCTGTTCGCCAGCGTGCCCGAGGCACGTTTGCGCGGTTACGACCCAGGTCGCTTCTCCTTTAACGTCAAGGGCGGCCGCTGCGAGGCCTGCCAGGGCGACGGCGTGGTCAAGGTAGAGATGCACTTCCTGCCTGACGTGTATGTACCTTGTGATGTCTGCCAGGGCCGACGCTACAACCGCGAGACGCTGGATATTCGCTACCGTGGCCGCAATATCAGCGAAGTGCTGGACCTGACGGTTGAGCAGGCACTGGAATACTTTGATGCGGTCCCTGCCGTTGCGCGCAAACTGACTACCTTGATTGATGTAGGCCTGTCCTACATCCGCCTGGGTCAAAGCGCGACCACCCTGTCTGGTGGTGAAGCACAGCGGGTGAAATTGTCACTGGAACTGTCCAAACGCAGCACCGGCCAGACGCTGTACGTGCTGGACGAACCAACAACTGGCCTGCACTTTCAAGACATAGCTGTCCTGCTGGAAGTTCTGGACAAGCTGGTTGAGTCTGGCAATAGCGTGGTCGTGATTGAGCACAATCTGGATGTGATAAAAACGGCAGACTGGATTGTGGACATGGGACCGGAAGGCGGCCAGGGCGGTGGGCAGATTGTGGTGCAAGGCACCCCGGAGACGGTTGCTGCCTGTGAGCAAAGCCATACAGGGCGCTATTTGAAGCCTTTATTGCAGCGCTAAAGACTGTCTCTCTTAAAAGGCCACTCTGTTCAGGCCCCAAACACCAAAAAATACGGTTTTTTGGCGCTTTATCAATGAAGAAGAGCTCCTGAATAGCACACGGCTACTGGCAGATAGCAGATCGCGGGACTTAGCCACAGGCTGCAAAACCTACATCTTGAAGATAGCGTCGTGCTCGCGAATAGCGTGGCGGTCCGTCATGCCAGCGATGTAATCAGCAATGGCACGGGCCTGAGCAATCGGGTCTTCACGGCGATGCTCCGCCGCCAACAAACGAGGATCATCCAGAAAAGCGTGGAACAGTTCACGCACAATATTCTGCGCCTTGCTCATCATGCGCACCACCCTGTAGTGGCGATACAGATTCGCGTGCAAGAAGCGTTTGAGCTCATCAGCCTGCGCCCGCATCTCTGGCGAAAATCCGGCCAAACGAGGCAGATGGCGAATCGCATCCACGCTGTCAGGCCTATGCTCTTCCAGCTTGGCACGCGTGGTTTCCGTTAAATCCACCACTAGCGTGTTGATCATGCCGCGGATAATCTCCGCCACCAAACGTTGACCGCTCAAGCCCGGATATTGGGCCTGTACATGCTCGTAATGACTGTTGAACAGGCGCAGTTCCAGCAATTGTTCCAAGCGGATCAGACCGGAGCGCAAACCGTCATCAATATCGTGATTGTTGTAAGCAATTTCATCGGCCAGATTGGCCATTTGTGCTTCCAGCGATGGCTGGGTGCGATCTATAAAGCGCTGGCCCACCTCGCCCAATTCACGCGCATGCTTAAGGGAACAGTGCTTCAAAATCCCCTCGCGGGTTTCAAAACACAGATTCAGGCCATTGAAGGCGGCATAGCGCTCTTCCAGCTCGTCCACAATTCGAAGACTTTGCAGATTATGCTCAAAGCCCCCCGCCTCGGGGCGCAGGCTTTGCATGCAGCTGTTCAGGGTGTCCTGACCTGCGTGACCAAATGGGGTGTGGCCCAAATCATGGGCCAGGGAGATGGCTTCGATAAGATCTTCGTGCAGGCCAAGATTGCGGGCAATGGCCCGCGCCAGCTGAGCCACTTCCAGACTATGCGTCAATCGTGTTCGAAATAAATCACCTTCGTGGTTAATGAAAACCTGGGTCTTGTATTCCAGCAAACGAAAGGCATTGCAGTGAATAATCCGGTCGCGGTCCCGCTGAAAGGCGTTACGGCCTTGGGGCGCTGCCTCTGCATAACGCCGACCGCGGGACTGTTCAGGGTGACAGGCATAAGCGGCAAGCATTTGCATAGGTTTTACTCCTGTTCCACCGTTGTAAAGCGGGCCAATGCCTGGCGCACCACATCAGGCGCGACCGCCTGCACCTTGGCATGACCTAATTTATCCAGCAGCACAAAGCGCAGCTGGCCACCTTCATTTTTCTTGTCCACCTGCATCAACTCCAGCCAGCGACCCGCAGGCCATTGTGGTGGTGTGATCGGGCATCCGCTGGCTTGCACCAGGGCTTTGATACGAGCCACATCCTGAGCCGGCAAGCCACAAACCAGGGCGGATAGCTCGGCAGCCATGATCATGCCGCAGCCCACGGCCTCGCCATGCAGCCATTGACCGTAGCCCATGCCGGACTCGATCGCGTGGCCAAAAGTGTGACCAAAATTCAAAATAGCGCGCAAGCCAGATTCGCGTTCATCCTGGGAAACGACTTCAGCCTTGACCTCGCAGGAGCGGCGAATCGCATAGACGATTTGCTCTTGTGCCAACGTGCGCATGGGATCAATCTGCTCTTCACACCAGTTGAAGAAATCCAGATCGTAAATCATGCCGTATTTGATGACTTCAGCCAGACCGGCGGAAATCTCTCGCGCAGGCAAAGTCCTGAGTACGTCCGTGTCCACTTCCACGGCGATAGGCTGGTAGAACGCGCCCACCATATTCTTGCCCAACGGGTGGTTGATAGCCGTCTTGCCGCCTACTGAGGAGTCCACCTGCGCCAGCAAAGTCGTCGGCACTTGCACAAAACGCACCCCACGCATGAAGCAGGCTGCGGCAAAACCGGCCATATCGCCAATAACGCCACCGCCCAAAGCCACGATCAGGGCCTTGCGATCCAGGTGACCACCCAGCAGCGCATCAAAAATCAGGTTCAGGGATCCCCAGTTCTTGTAGGCTTCACCATCAGGCAGCTCGATCACATGGACAGGCTTGCCCGTTGCGGCCAGGGCCTCCTTCACAGGCGCCAGGTACAAGGCCGCCACCGTAGGATTGGTGACGATGGCAATGGCAGACGTATCGGCTGGTACCGTGTCTGCAAGCTGCGCCAGACGCCCGGCGGCGATGTGGATGGGATAAGCGCCACCCTGGGCGTCAACATGCACTACAGACATTTAGCAACCTCGTTCTTTCAACAGGGACAATAAGTGGCGCACCGCATGATGGACTGGCGCCGAGCCAGTTTCAAAGCGGACATCTGCCACTTCTTCATAGAGGGGTTCGCGCGCTTGCAGCAGTTCCTGGATGCGGGCGCGTGGGTCCGCTGTTTGCAGCAGCGGCCGGTTACGGTCTCGGGCCACACGGCGGTACAGCTCGTCTACGGTGGCGCACAAGTACACTACGATACCGCGATCTTTGATGATCTGGCGATTGGCCTCGGACAAAATGGCCCCGCCTCCCGTTGCCAGCACAATTCCGGTCTGGCGCGAACAAATATCGAGCACCGCAGATTCACGTTTGCGGAACCCTTGCTCGCCTTCGAACTCAAAGATAGTGGACACTCGCACGCCGCTACGGGCTTCCAGCTCGTGGTCCAGGTCCATAAACTCGCGCTTGAGTTCCCGCGCCAATTGACGACCAATGGTCGTTTTACCGGCACCCATCATGCCCACCAAAATAATGGGACGTGGGCCAGTTTGTTGTAAATGGAGCAGCTCGGCGTCTGATAAGGGATCAGGATGTTCTACAGGCATCAGCTCGGCGGGTAAAGAGTGGTTCATTTGTGTATTATCCCATTAGCCTTCCCTAAGCACAGTCCGCTTGCTTAGTATTATTTTGTTACATTGATACTTGGTTTGAGGCCCAGTCCTGCTGCGTTTGGACTTTAAAATCAGCCCTAATGAGTTCTTCTTCCCGCTCCCCCAATTCTAAACCCGAGCAAAGCTCCGGTTCCTGGCTTGCCCGCCTCATCGTCAAGACCTCGGTCTTTTTTGTGGGGCTTGGTCTGTGTGCCGTCCTGCTCGGGTCACTTGCGCTGGCTTTGGCCTGGCCCAACCTGCCCGATCTCAGCGCCATGATCGACTACCGCCCCCGAGTGCCGCTGCGCATTTACACGGCGGATAAGGTGTTGATCGGCGAATTTGGTGAAGAACGCCGCAATGTGTTGCGTTTTGACGAAATCCCCGATGTGATGAAATCGGCCATTCTGGCAGCCGAGGACGACCGTTTCTACCAGCACGGCGGGATTGACTGGATGGGTGTTGGCCGCGCAGCCCTGGCCAACATGACCCATATGTCCAAGACGCAAGGGGCCAGTACGATCACCATGCAGGTAGCGCGTAACTTCTACCTGTCATCGGAAAAGACCTATACCCGCAAGTTCTACGAACTGCTGCTGACCTTCAAGATTGAGGCCACGCTGTCCAAAGACCAGATTCTGGATCTGTACATGAACCAGATCTATCTGGGTCACCGCGCCTATGGTTTTGCGGCAGCGTCACGAACCTATCTGGGTAAACAGCTTGGCGAGATCACAACAGCAGAAGCCGCCATGCTGGCTGGTATCCCCAAAGCGCCTTCGCGCTTTAACCCGATTGCCAATTTCGAGCGCGCCAAAACCCGCCAGGGCTATGTGCTGGGCCGTATGCGTAGCCTGGGTTACATCACTGAGCAGGAATACCAGGATGCGATGGCTCAGGAAATCGTTGTGAAATCGGCCTTGGGTACGCCTGCGGGTGGCTACGCCATCCACGGTGAATACGCGGCTGAACTGGCTCGCCAACTGCTGTACGGCGTCTACCAGGACAATGTGTACTCGCGCGGTTTCAACATCTACACAACGATCAAGTCCACCGATCAGGAAGCCGCTTATCTGGCCGTACGTAACGGTATTCTGGATTACACCCGTCGTGCTCCTTACACTGGCCCGCAAGGCCAGGTGGATCTGCCTGCCGGTATTGAAAACGACCACGCGCAGCTGGATTCCATTCTGGATGATTTGCAGGACAAGTATCCCGACACGGGCGATCTGCTGACAGGTGTGGTGCTGGACGCCAGCCCCAACCAGATTCGCGTAGCCCGTACCGCCCAGCAAATTATTGACGTCAACGACAAGCGCGCCCTGAAGATTGTCGCTCGTGGCTTGGTGAAAAACGCCAAGGCAGACGTACGCATTCAGCGCGGTTCCGTGGTCTATCTGTTCCGCAATGGCGATTACTGGGAAGTGATCAATATGCCTGCGGTACAAGCCGCTTTTGTGTCGGTACGCCCACAAGACGGCGCCATTCAAGCCATGGTGGGTGGTTTCCACTTCTCCGACGGGAAGTTCAACCGCGTCACGCAAGCCTGGCGCCAGCCTGGCTCGGCCTTCAAGCCTTTCATCTACGCTTCCTCGCTGGAGCGCGGCCTGACCCCTGCCACCCAGATTTCGGACGAACCCTTTGTTCTGACCGCCGCCCAGACTGGCTCCAAGCCCTGGACGCCCAAGAACTACGGCCGTACCTATGAGCCCATGCTGACCATGCGTCAAGGTTTGTACAAGTCCAAAAATATGGTGTCCATCCGTATCATGCAGGCCGTCGGTCCCAAGTACGTGCAGGAATACGTGACTCGCTTCGGTTTCGACAAAGCCCGTCAGCCTGCGGTGCTGCCGCTGGCTCTGGGTGCAGGTAGCGTGACCCCCTTGCAAATGGCGGGTGCCTACTCGGTCTTTGCCAATGGCGGCTACCGTACCGAGCCTTATCTGATCGATTACGTCACCGACAGCACCAATAAAGTCATCATGCGCGCCAAGCCCATTGTGGCCGGGGACGCAGCGGCTCGCGCCATTGACGCTCGCACTGCGTATGTCATGAACGACTTGCTGCGTGGTGTCGCGACCTCCGGCACGGGTGCCCGTGCCTCACGTGAGTTGAAGCGTACGGACATTGGCGGCAAGACCGGGACTACCAACGATTCGCAAGACGCCTGGTTTGCGGGCTACACACCTGATCTGGTCGGCATTGCCTGGATGGGTTTTGACAAGCCCCGCAGCCTGGGTTCGGGCGAGACTGGTGGTGGTGCATCCATGCCAATCTGGATCAACTACATGCGCACCGCGCTCAAGGACAAGCCCATCGTGCCTCCGGGCCCTGCACCTTCAGGCCTGTCGCGCATCAACGGGGACTTCTACTTTGACGAATTCCCGCCCGGACAAGCCATTGCCCGTGTTGGCCTGCCTGCCCCCGGTGACGGCGCCCTGCAACAAGGCGGTGGGGATCAAAACGACGGTATTGGCGACCTGCTGCGACAACTGGACTCTGACTCCGGTTCTTCGGGCACGCAAGCCCAGCCCTTCGTCCCCTTCTAAATCCAGTACCCCAACGCCGGCCTAGCCGGCGTTTTTTATGCTTTGTCCCTCACAATGGCATAATGTTCTGCATTGTCCGCACTCGCTCATCACTTATGAACAAACTACGTTCCTCCCGCCTGCTGGCCTTGCTGACACTAAGCGTTTTTCTTAGCGCTTGCGGCTACAAAGGCCCCTTGTACCACCCTCCTGCGCAGGAAGCAGCGGACGCCCAAACAGCGCCGCGCTGATTTCCGCCCTGCTCGCTTAACCTCTGTTATTTGACGACACCATGACCGTTGCACCTCACTTCCAATTTCAGAACAACACGCTGCATGCCGAGCAAGTTCCCCTGAACAAGCTGGCTGAAGAATTCGGCACCCCTCTGTATGTGTATTCCCGCCAAGCCTTGCGCGACGCCTGGGAGTCCTATCGAGTGGCAGGTCAGGACCGCAAGTTGTTGGTGTGCTATGGCATGAAGGCCAATTCCAATCTGGCCATTCTGCAAGAATTTGCCCGCCTGGGTACCGGCTTTGACATCGTCTCGGGCGGTGAACTGGCCCGTGTCATCGCTGCCGGTGGCGATCCAGGCAAAGTGGTGTTCTCCGGTGTCGGCAAACAGGTTTGGGAAATCGAAGCGGCCCTGAAAGCAGGCGTAAAGTGCTTTAACGTCGAGTCCGAAGGCGAGCTGGAGCGTGTTGCCCAGGTTGCAGAACGCATGAATGTGAAAGCGCCTGTTTCCTTGCGTGTGAATCCGGACGTGGATGCCCGCACCCATCCCTATATTTCCACGGGCCTGAAAGACAACAAGTTCGGCGTGCCGATTGATCAGGCCCCCCGCATCTATGCACGCGCCCAAAAGCTGCCCAGCCTGAATATTGTGGGTGTGGACTGCCATATCGGCTCGCAGATCACCGAAGTCAGCCCCTATCTGGATGCGCTGGACAAGCTGATCAAGCTGATCCTGGCCCTGAAAGAGCAAGGCGTTAACCTGACCCACTTGGATCTGGGTGGCGGCCTGGGCATTCGCTACACCGACGAAACCCTGGTGACCCCCACCCAGCTGCTGACCGAAGTCTTTGCCGCTCTGGACAAGAACGGCCTGGGCCATCTGGAAATCGTGCTGGAACCCGGCCGCTCCATGGTGGGCAATGCCGGTGTGCTGCTAAGCCGCGTGGAATACCTCAAGCATGGCGAGACCAAAAACTTCGCCATCATTGATGCCGCCATGAACGACTTGATTCGCCCCACCCTGTACGATGCCTGGCACAGTGTGGAAGCGGTAGAACCTCGTCCCGTGACCGAGGACACCCCCCGCTACGATCTGGTTGGCCCTATCTGCGAAAGCGGTGACTGGCTGGCACGTGACCGTCAGCTGGCGCTGGAACAGGACGACCTGATCGCCATCATGTCCGCCGGTGCCTACGCCTTTACCATGGCCAGCCAGTACAACACCCGCCCCCGTGCGGCTGAAATTCTGGTCGATGGGGATCAAGTCCATGTGATCCGCCCCCGCGAAACACTGGAAAGTTTGTTTGCCAGCGAACAATTGCTCCCATAAAGCCGGGGCAAGAATGCAGGTAACAACCATTCAGCCTTAAAGAACTCTCGAATCTGACCGTAAAACAGGCCGGGACTGCACTGCCATCAGCAGGCAAAGCAGTCCCGGCCTGTTGCGTCCTAGCCGGGAAAGCACAGATTTCGCTGTCAGTGGCCAGACAGTTCGATGGTAAGCGCTGGAGGCTGTACCACCATCATGACCACCCCAGGGATACCGACACACGGCTTTGAGCCCGTTACATCGGCTAGCGAACGCCTGATTCGCGGCTTGAGTCTTTACGTCATCCCTTTGTTTCTGATCATGCTCACTTTATGGGCATTGTTGTTCCTGCCGAATCGCTACCCTACGGCCCCCGGTCAAAGCTTAAGCATTCAGGCACTCGCCAGTCAGCAAGAACATGCGGATCCAGAGTTACTGACGCGATTGAGAAATGCGCCGTCCCGGCAACGGCTGCACCTGAGCGAGCCCCATTGGCTCCTGCTGACCCTGCCTGCTCCCTTCCCCCAGCAAGAACAAGTCCTGCACTTTCCCGCCTCTCCGATTTCCTCGCTGCACTGTCAAGATGCCCGTAGCGGCAAGACCCTGCGCGATAGCGAACTGGACCCGCCTGCTCCCCTGTCACCGGCGCCGGTCAAAAGCTACACCCTGGAACTGGGCCAGGCGAACCATCCTGACACCATTCTGTGCCGTGTCGACACCTCCCGCCCGACTCTCTTGCAAGCCCAACTCTGGGCCAGAGCGGACATCAGCAACTCATCCATTCGCCTTAGCCGCGGTATAGGGCTGCTGGAAGGCGGTTTGCTGACCATGGCCATGTTCATGCTGGTACTGGCCGCCACCAACCGGGCCTGGATCTACCTGCTGCTGTCGGTCTGGCTGATTGGCAACCTGCGCTTGGGTTCCATGGCCATGGGCTGGGACACGCAATGGCTGGGCCAGATGCTGCCCTCGCAGTACATGCCTGCGCTACGTCAGGTCACCATCGCCTGCTACTTCATCCTGAGCTACTCCCTGTTCACCGTCTTGCTGGGCAACTCCATCACCACCGCCCGCCTGCAACGCTTGCTGCCTACGGTGGGCATACTGGGCCTGATCCTGCTGCCCGTGTCCCTGCTGGCCCCAGCCTCGGTGTTCCAGCCTGTCATGTGGATCAGCACCATTTACGCGCTGTGCTGCGTCTCTGCCGTGCTGCTATCTATCCTCCTGCATACCCGCTCGCGCATTCTGCTGTGGCAACTGGTGCTGCTGAGCATGGCCTTGTGCATGCTGATTTCAGCCATTTTCCTGGTGGCTTTTGGTCGTTCCAGCTTCGTGGAGAACTTCAACGGCGTCATCGCCTTCCTGCTCTCCAACCTGATGGTGGCTCTGGCCGTGGGTGAACGCCTGCGAGAAGACCGCAGCGAATCCCTGCGCGCCCGTAACGAGCTGATGGCCCACTACCTGCTGACCCCCGTCGGCATGTTCACCCTGAACGAATCCGGTGTCTTTCAGCGTATCAGCCCCATGCTGAGCCGCATGCTCAACATAGACGCAGACCCAAGTGAAAACACCATTTACTGGACAGACTTCTTCCCTGAGCAGGACTGGAAGGCCGTCGCACAAAGCACTCAGAATGGCCAGGATGTCACCATCACCCACTACGACAGCAATGCACAGCCGTGCCAATTCGCCTTGCGCGTTGCCATCGTCAACCAGAGCATAGAAGGCTCGCTGCAAGACATCACCGCCCGCGCCGAGACCTACCGCCAACTGCGTCTGATGGCCGACAACGATCCGGTCACCAATGTCCTGAACCAGCGTGGTATTGAAAAAGCACTGGACGGCCTGCTCAGCCGCAGCCAGGACGACAAACCCTGCCTGCTGGCCTACCTGGACCTGAATCACATCAAATATGTGAACGGCACCTTTGGCCACTCCTCGGGCGACGCCCTGCTGCTGAAAGTCTGCGAACAACTGGAATCGGTCCTGCGCAGCAAAGACAAAATCGGCCGCATCGGCAGCGACGAATTTGTCATCATCTTCGAAGACTGCGAACCCGAACAAGCACGAGAGCTGGCCAATAGCGTGCTGGAATCACTGAACAAAAACCCTTTGCTGGCCGGCAACCGCAGCTTCAACCTGCGCAGTACATTGGGCTTGGTCGAAGTTGCGCCCGGCATGGCTCCGCAAGAGGCCATCTCCGCCGCCAGCCGAGCCGCCCGCGACGCCCGCCGCCTGCACCAGGACATGATCATCTACGAGCAGGACTCCAACGCCCTGCAGGAACACGCTGAAGAACTGCGCCTGTTCGAAGAGCTGGAAGGTGGTTCATCACGCGCGCTGTATCTGGAAATGCAGCCCATCGCCGCCCTGCGCCGCCCCATGGACAGCCTGAACTTCGAGGCGCTACTGCGTGTGCGAGACTCCTCCGGCCAGCTCATCCCCACCGGCCGCATCATTGCCGCAGCCGAAGAAAGCGGCACCATTACCATCATCGACAAATGGGTGTTCTCGGCCACGCTGGAGTGGATGTCCAAACACGAAGCACAGCTAAGCAAAACCCAATGGGTCACCATCAACCTGAGCGGCGTGTCGCTGAACGACGACACCTTCATCCAGTGGTTCTTTGACATCCTGGCCCGCTTTGAACACCTGGCTCGCCGCCTGTGTGTAGAGATCACCGAAGGCGTCGCCCTGGACGACCTGGAGCACACCCGCAACTTCATGCGACGTCTGCAACAAATGGGCGTACGCATCGCACTGGATGACTTTGGAGCCGGTTACACCTCCTTCTCCTACCTGCGCGAACTGCCTGCCGACGCCATCAAAATCGACGGCGCCCTGATCTGCGACATGCTCAAAAAAGAGACCAATGTCGCCATCGTGCGCACCATCGTCGAACTGGCCAACAACCTGGGCATGATCAGCATCGCCGAATGGGTAGAAGACGTCCCCACCCTGAAAGCCCTGCAAGAACTGGGCGTGGACTACGTGCAAGGCTTCATCATCTCCAAAGCCTGCACCCCGGCAGACCTGCTCAAGGCCAAAGCCATGCCCGACCTGGTCAACGACCCGGCAGCCCGCCAGTTCCTGATCGAATCGCAAGATAAATTCCCGCCAGCCATGTAAACAAATAGCCACCCAAGCCCCATAGAAGGCTCGGGTGGCAAATAACAGAGCCTCCGTCACCAGCCGACGCGCACTCGCCTCAAATGCCATGTGGAAGCTATAAATGCTTTCCTAATGCCATTGCCATCACCCCACAACACCCAGCCAAGCCATATCAGAGCCCTGAGTCATATGGCCCCTTCGCTTCACTTACTATCGCGTGATACCCAACTCTAAATTTTGCATTTCGAACCGGTTACCGCTCCAAGTGCAGACGCACACCTAAGGCAGAAGCAATAAATAGAACAGAGGGTCGATACAGACATCCCGCTAGCTTCGGCTTTGACGGTCTGGGGTCTGGGTTTGGGTTTGGGTTTGGGTTTGGGTTTGGGTTTGGGTTTGGGTTTGGGTTTGGATCTAGATCTAGTTCCAGGTCTAGGTCTAGGTCTTCACCTGAGTCTGGCTATGACTAGGCCGAGCCACCTCGATACAACACGCTTCCGATCAACACCTGCCCCAGAAACCACAATCACACTCAGCCAGAAACCCACCCACCGCCCGCCTAGTTCCAAAGTCAGGGGCGACATAGATAACCACTGTGAGCCGCTGGTGTGCTGGGCGGGGGTGTCGGGGCGATTCAGAGTGCTTGCCGCAGGCAGAAGATCGCGTAGGGATGCAAGCATCCTGCTGTTTGAGCACGGCGCTTATAGTTTGTCCAATGGGATGGACGCCCCTACCCGCACCGGCATCCTATGTGCCAAAGTGGGCGTATCACCAACCACTTGAACCGAGCGAGGCGTCCATCATGAAGATTACGACACTAGGTATCGATCTGGCAAAGCAAGTCTTTCAACTGCACGGCGTCGATGAACAAGGCAAAACCGTGTTAAGAAAACAGCTCAAACGCGACCAGATGGCCACGTTCTTCGCCACCTTACCGGTCTGCCTGATTGGCATGGAAGCATGTGGAAGTGCGCATCATTGGGCCCGTAAATTAGAATCGTTCGGGCATACCGTACGCTTGATTGCCCCTCAGTTTGTTAAACCCTACGTTAAAACCAACAAGAACGATGCTGCTGATGCCGAAGCCATCTGCGAGGCAGTGGCTCGGCCTAACATGCGGTTTGTACCGATCAAAAATATCGAACAACAGTCCGTCTTGGCCTTGCACCGGGCTCGACAAGGGTTCGTACGGGCACGGACCGCACAGGCCAATCAGATCCGCGGATTACTGGCTGAGTTCGGGCTGATCGTCCCACAGGGAATCTCTCACCTGCATACACGTGTCCCTGCGCTACTCGAGCAGGCGAATCAGGAGCTGACGGGCTCATTTCGATTACTCATACTCCGGCTCCTGGATCACTTAAAAGAGCTGGATAAACAGGTCCATGAGTTGGAGCGGCAGATTAAAGCCTGGCATAAGGCCAATGAAGCGAGCTGCCGACTTGAGAAAGTTGCGGGCATTGGCCCGATCACCGCCAGTGCCTTGGTTGCCACGATCGGCGATGCCAAAAACTTCACCAATGGCCGACAGTTAGCGGCGTGGCTAGGCTTAGTGCCCAAGCAGCACTCCAGTGGTGGCAAGTCCGTGCTCCTGGGAATCAGCAAACGAGGAGATCAATATCTACGTACCTTGTTAATTCATGGCGCTCGAGCGGTGATCTATCGTGCACGGCAAGCCGCAGAGCCCACCGGTTGGCTACAACGACTCTTGCAGCGATCTCACGCTAACGTAGCGGCTGTTGCATTAGCCAACAAAAATGCCCGTATCGTCTGGGCGTTACTGGCCAATCAACGAACCTTCCAGCCTGACTACACGCCTGACGGCTCATAGTCAGGCTGGACTGAGCTTCCCCTTAAAAGCCACTATTAACCCTTCTCCCGATTGCTCAGGCAAACACGACATGATGGCAAGATAGGTCAGACCGTGGTTGGTTAAACCCGATGTCCCCCAGGCACTAAGCAGTGCGCTTGTCCGATTGAGGCACCAACCAGCAGAACCCATCAGGGACCGCCGCTGACGCGGCAATCAAGTCCGGATGTACGGGTGCAATCTCGACCCACTGTCCAACATGAAGTGAGTGCTTGGCAAAACAGGGGCGTCCATGTACGGGGGACAAACTATCGTGCGAGGTTCTATGGTTTGGGTCAAGCTGTTTTAGGCGATAGTTTGGACGGGTCAAAGGCTTGTCCACTTTTCCACACGGCATATGCAATGCGCAGCAACTTACGAGCCAGAATCACAATCGATTCTGTGCCCGCCAGGCCTCGGGCACGATACGCTTCATACAACGGTTTACATGCCGCACTGCGGCAGGCCGACATCGCTGCCAAATACAGTTGTCGGCGCAGCAAAGCCGGCCCACGCTTGCTGATACGACGACGCCCTCGCTTGGTCCCTGAGTCGTTGGGTCGGGGATCGAGCCCGCTATACGCGACTAAGGCATCCGCATTGGCAAAGGGAATACGATTGAGCAGTTCGGTCAACAAGGCCGCTGTCTGTTGACCGATGCCACTCACACTACGCAAACGTTGATATCCCTGTTCGAGCTGCGGGTCGTTCGCAATCAAATGCTGTATTTGTTGATCCATTGAGGCCAGCACAACATCAAATCCATGTTGTAACGCTTGGGTATCGACACCTGATAGATCCACGTCGGTAAAGGCCTGGCGTAAAGCGCTCTGGTGAGTGATCACTTGAGCGCGACGAGACAACAGTTGACGCAACTGTTGTTGCTCGGGGGTGAGCGGTTGCCAAGCTTGCAGGCTGGATTGATGCTCTTGCAGGTAGCGGACAATGACCTCTGCATCAATATTATCGGTCTTGGCCCGGCTGCCTAAGGCTCGTGCATAGTAAAAGACATCACGCGCGTTCAAGATATAGACCGTCAAGCCATGCAGATAAGCCAACTGGGCCAGTAAGGCGTGGTAATTGCCCGTTGACTCCATGGCAATTAGCGCGTGTTCTGACACTGTCTTTAACCAACGGGTAATGCCAGTCGTCGTGTTGGCAATGATGCAGGGCCGTTGGCCCGCTACGCTGATGACCAGCTCAGCCTTGGCAACATCAGCACCGATATAAAGCACAGTCGTTTGCATGGGAGCACCTCCAAAGCGCACAATGAGTAACGTCGGGGTGTACGCCATCCGGCTCGTTGACTTGCGTTCAGATCGGCGGTCGCGGTTCGATGAACGGCGCCGCTCAGTTCCTTATCGACGGTGATGGGTGGGGCGGGAGAGTTCTCGCGGTGTCGGTCCGGCATTGGCCGATCGTTCAGGATGTCCCTCCACCCCGACAACTTAACCATACAAGTTCAGGATGCGCCCTACGCGATCTTCTGACCAGGGCACCGGTGCGCAGCACCGGCAAGCGCTCAAGCCCCGCCACCCCCGCCCAGCACACCAGCGGCGTCTCCCAGCGCTTATCTCCCCTACAAAGACCTCCCCACCAAACACCCCAAACAAGCAACCACAAAAAAACCCGAGTCCGGCATCCAGCCAAACTCGGGTTTCCCAATTCAAAAACCACCATTCCGAAGCCCAAACACAAGCACCTCAGAACAGCAAAAAAACTTACAGCTCCCCGTAAGAATGCAGCCCCGACAAGAACATATTCACGCCCAGGAACGCAAAGCTGGTAATCAGCAGACCACCCAGCGCCCAATACGCCGCCATCGTGCCACGCAGACCTTTAAGCAAACGCAAGTGCAACCAGGCCGCATAGTTCAGCCACACAATCAAAGCCCAAGTCTCTTTCGGGTCCCACTGCCAGTACGTGCCCCAGGCATCAGCGGCCCACAAAGCCCCCAATACCGTCGCCACCGTAAAGAAGGCAAAACCCACCGCAATCGCCCGGTACATGATGTCATCAAGCACCTCCAGCGAAGGCAGCTTGCGCGAAATCGGACCACGGAAATACAAAATCGTACCCACGATCACACTACCGATACCGAAATATAGCATCCAGGTAGGCGACAACTCGCGCGAACCAAAAATCATGGGCTCGGCACACAGAATCGCACCCAGCAAGAACACCGGAATCAGCTTGGCACGCGAACGCGTCTCGCCATTTTCCTTCACCAGATACGCAAAGCCCACCATGGCGGCCAAAGAGAACGTACCGTAACCAATAAAGTTGGCCGGCACGTGCAGCTTCATCCACCAGCTTTTCAGCGCAGGCACCAAAGGCTGAATCTGATGCGCATCACGTGTGAAGGAATACCACAGCAGAAAAATAACCAGCGAACTGATCGCCAACAGCACAAAACCACCCAAGGCACGCGTGTTGTAACGACGCTCGTAATACATATAGAACAAGGCGGTAATCAGCGCCAGCAGCACAAACACTTCATACAAATTGCTGACGGGGATATGCCCAATATCGGGACCTAACAGGTGGCCTTCACGCCAGCGCACCAGCAAACCGGTCATCCCGGCATAAATCGCCGCCCAGGTCAGCCCCGAACCCATCCAGGCTGCCGTATTGCTGAAAAAACCAGCCCAGTACATCACCGTAGCCAGAATGAATAGCGCGCACATCCACAAAATAGCGGACTGGGACGAGAACAAATACTTCAGCAGAAAAACAGAATCGGCCTTTTCAATATCTCCGGTGCCCAGACCATCGCCCGTGCTATACAGCCAGACCGCCAGCAAAGCCGTCAGACCAGACAACACCAGCAGCGTGCGTAGCGGACGCCACAACCACCCCAGCCAGGCCACAAACGGCACGAACGCCACCAGAATGATCTTCTCGTAGTAATCCATGCTGGTGCTGTACACATTGAGCGCATACGCCGCACCCAAAGCCAGCACCACCAGAAACAGCACATCCGACCAGTCCGGACGGCCACGGATACCGCGCCGGTCACCACTGGAAGCGATATTGTCTTGCCACATTGTTGGAGTGGCCGAAGAAAGGGTCTGCGCCATAGTAGCTACACCTTGTCAGACAGATAGCCGGTTGAACGCCGCTTTCAGGCGATCAAACTCGAGGTTAAAGTCCATGTTGCGACGTTGAGATGTCATGGCAGCCATTACACTGCTGCCTTGGTTGTGAGGGCGAATCCAGACCCACACGCGGCGATCCCGGATGTAGAACATCGAGAACACGCCAATAATCAGAAACAGACAACCCAGGTACACAATGTACATGCCTGGGCTGCGCGCCACCTGAAATACGCTGGCCTGAACTTGCTCAAAGCTGTCCAAGGTCAACATAACAGGTGCCGGGTAGTCAGGCAGGTTGGCAAACGCCAGTACAGCAGACTGAATCCAGCGATTGGCATCGCTATTTTCCTGACTGTAATCCAGCTCTGGCAAACCTTGTTGCTGCCTGAGCAAATCACGCAATTCCGACAGTGTGAACTGAATCATGGGAATTGCAAAACCCAGAATACGCTCGCGCTCGGCTTCGGGGACACGGCTGATCAAACCATCAAAACCGGCACGCACAAAAGTCTGCAAAGCGGTCCTGGAAGCGGAGAGCATCAACTCTTTTTGCTCAGGCGAAGAAGAATTACGTTCGGCAAAACGCTCGGCTGCCTGGCTCACCAGGGCCTCGTTCTGCGTCGCCGCACGCAAATCCATGAATTCTTTCAAGGAACCCTTGTCGTCAGCCGGGAAACGCACATAGCGGAACGGTTCGGCAGGCGAGAAACGCATCCCCGCCAGGAACACCAAGGTGCCGTCCAGCTCCACAGGCAGCATATAGTTCACAAACTCGCGGGACTGGCCTTGGTCGTCGATCAAGCGATAGTTCACGCTGGGGCCGACGTTCTTCAGGTTCTGATCTTTCTTGTTGGCAGCGCTACCAGTCACAGCGGCCACGTGTTCAATCATGGCCTTGGGCTGAGGATCACCTTCGGTCAGGTTTTCCACGTTGATGGGGCGCAGCTCGGTCAGCTGAACCGTCAACGCATGCTCGTTGGGGCTTTCCTGGGCCGCAATGCCCACGGTTTCGCCCACTTTGCCATTTAGCGCAAAGGTCTTGGAGCCAGGGCCTACCAAGGGGTAACCCTTCAGGCTGAGAATACTGCCACCATCATCAAAGCCGGACTGGTAGACGGTGACGCCCTTGTAACGCAAGGGTTCGTTCACCTCGATAGTGCGCTCGAAAGTATCGCCCGTGGCGGGATCGGTAACTTCCACTTCACTCTTGAAGCTGCTGGGCATGCCGGTGGAGTAGTACTCCACCAGGAAGCGCTTGAGTTCCAGCGCAAACGGCAGAGGTTGAATCAGAACGCCCTCACCGGAGTTGACCACGGCAGTGGCAGTACGGGCCCCCTCAGGCACCAGCATATTGGCGCGGAAGCTGGGATTGCCCAAGCCCAGCCTGCCTGATTCGGGCACCTGGGAAATCAGCATGTTTTCAGTAATGGGCTGTTTGCCGCCCAGCCACACCTGCAGGCGCACGGGCAATTCGCTGTCGAGCAGACCGCCCACACAGATCACCACAATCGCCAGGTGAGCAAAGATGTAACCCAGCTTGTTGGCGCTGCCCTTTTTGGCCGCCATCATCATGCTGCCATCGTCGTCCTTGCGCACGCGCACCGCGTAACCCTGGGACTGCAACCAGCCTTGCACCTGCTCGCGATTATGTTCGGGAGTCCCGGCGCTTTCCAGTTCCACACGATGGGGGAAGGCTTTCAGACTACCTCCGCGCACATGCTCCTTGAAGGTGCGCATTTCGCGGATCATTTTGGGAGCATTGCGGATGACGCACAGGGTGGTTGAAACCACCAGAAACGTCATGATGACCATGAACCAGCCACTGTTGTAGATGGACCAGATCGAGAAATGATCGAACAATTCAAACCAGTACGGACCGAATTGATCAATATACGTATTAGCGGGCTGATTTTGCGCCAGAACAGTACCGATCAGGCTGGCTACGCAGATGAACATCAGCAAGCTGATGGCAAAGCGCATCGAACCGAGCAATTCCAGGAAATCGGCCGCAAAGCGACGTATGGGGGATACTTTTTTCACAAAGGCTAGCTTAGGAGGTGGGGGGTTTCACCGGAAACATCCAGACTTTGAGCACAGAACGCGCACAAAGTTCGATTACTGGACAAAACACCAACACAAGACCCGGCCCAAATCGGCACTGCCCGGTGTTAAGGCACCCAAACCGCCACGACCATCAGAGGAAGCTGGGGCCACAAGCGAATGTCAGGCTTCAGACAGTCAGGGGGCCGATGGCCCCCTTGGACTGATTGGATTAACGCAGGCCGGCTGCGAAATCCGACACGGCAGCAATGTCGGCGTCCGACATGCGGTCTGCGATGTCATGCATCATGGGGCCATTGGCACGGTCGCCGCTGCGGAACAGTTTGAGCTGCTCGGCAATGTAGGCAGGATGCTGGCCAGCCAGACGAGGGAACTGACCGGGCATGCCAGCGCCATCAGGCGAGTGGCAAGCGGCACAGGCGGCTACACCGCGCTCGGGCAAACCACCGCGCCAGATCTTCTGGCCACGTTCCATGGTGTCTTCTTTGGTAGCGTTAGCAGCCTGTTCCCAGTTCACGGCCTGTTGCGACAGGTAAAACGCCACGTTTTGCATATCTTCTTCGGTCATGCCGGCCGCAATGGCGGCCATCAGGCTGTTGGCGCCTTCAGGGCCACGACGGGAAGGCAAGGATTTTTCGTCCTTGGCACGGAAATCGTGCAGCTGCTTGACCAGGTACTCGTACGGCTGGTGAGCCAGCGACGGGTTGACCGGAATAATACTGTTGCCGCCATCCCCGTGACAGGTCACACAGGCCAGCACGCCACGCGACATCTCACCTTGCAGGTAGAGCTGCTCGCCTTTGGCGGCATCTGGCTTGGGCAGACCAGCTGCATTGGCCACGTTAGCGGTAAAAACCACAGAGCAAGCCATCGTCAGGCTGCTTGCGATAACGACTCGGGAAAGCGCACGCTTCATTTGGACCTCGATAATCGCGAATCAATCGGGGTGCCGCATGCGCCCCGCAAAAGCCACCGTAAGCCGCTGGTCAGTACCCAGTGGACTACGACATTACTGTTTCAAATCGAGAGATTATACAATAGGCGCTGAACCAATATGGAATTACGCTGCAACCATGTCGATACTGCACCGCGCTCACTTCACGATTTCAGCTGCTCAGATCGATCAGCTGCCTCCTCCCGGCCCTCCAGAGGTCTGTTTTGTGGGGCGCTCCAATGCGGGCAAATCCTCCGCCATCAATGTGTTGGCCAACCAACGGAAACTGGCTTTTTCCAGTAAAACGCCGGGACGAACACGCCTGATCAATATGTTCGGCATCCCCGATCCGCTCTCGCCGGGCGACTTTCTGGGCCACCTGGTGGACTTGCCCGGCTATGGCTACGCCGCCGTGGCGCGCCACGAAAAGCAGGACTGGGCCGAGATTCTGGGCGACTACCTGGCCACCCGTCCCTCGATTGCCGGCATTGTGTTGCTGATCGACATCCGACGCGGCGTGACCGACCTGGACATGCGCCTGGCCGACTGGATTGCGCCGACCGGCAAGCCTGTCCTGGCGCTTTTGACCAAGGCCGACAAACTGCCTTATGGTCAACGTATCAAGGCGGTGGCCGAAGTACGCCGCCAGCTCCGGGAAATTGGCGCCCTGCATGCGCTGCCCTTCTCCTCCACTGATCGTATCGGCTTGCCCGAAGCGACCGAATGCATCGAAAACTGGATTTCTCCGAAGGTTGTTCCATGACTCGTTTTATTCCTCCTGCCGACTTTCCTAACACTCGCCTGCGCCGTAACCGCCGCGACGAGTTTTCCCGCCGTCTGGTGCGCGAAAACCGCCTGTCCACCGACGACCTGATCTACCCGGTCTTTGTGCGTGAAGGCGAGAAAGTTCAGGAGCAAGTCGGCTCCATGCCAGGCGTCATGCGCTATTCGCCTGACGAACTGATGCGCGTGGCCGAACAGTGTCTGGAGCTGGGCATCCCCGTGCTGTCCCTGTTCCCTTCCATCGACCCGTCCCTGAAGACGCCGGATGGCAGCGAAGCTGCCAACCCGAACGGCCTGATTCCCCGCGTGGTGGGCATGCTCAAGCAGCAGTTCCCCGAGCTGGGCGTGCTGACTGACGTGGCCCTGGACCCCTACACCAGCCACGGCCAGGACGGCATCCTGGACGAAGCCGGCCACATTCTGAACGAAGAGACCGTGGCTATGCTGATCCGTCAGGCTCAGACACAAGCTCAGTCTGGCGTGGACATTGTGGCCCCCAGCGACATGATGGACGGCCGTATCGGCTCCATCCGCGCCGCTTTGGACAAGGATCAGTTCATCCACACGCGCATCATGGCTTACTCGGCCAAGTACGCCAGTGCCTTCTACGGCCCCTTCCGCGACGCGGTAGGCTCGGCTGCCAATCTGGGGCGTTCCAACAAGAACACCTACCAGATGGACCCCGCCAACCGTAACGAGGCCCTGCGCGAAGTGGCGGCCGATATCCGCGAAGGCGCCGATATGGTCATGGTCAAACCTGGCCTGCCTTACCTGGACATCCTGCGCGACGTGAAAGACGCCTTTGGCATGCCAACCTACGCCTACCAAGTCAGTGGCGAGTACGCGATGATCAAGGCTGCTGCACAGAACGGCTGGCTGGATCACGACAAGGTCATGATGGAATCCCTGCTGGCATTCAAACGTGCGGGTGGCGACGGCATTCTGACCTATTTCGCCATCGAAGCCGCCAAGCTGATGCGCGAACAGAACTGCTGATTCACATCAATCAGAACGCAAAAAACGCAGCCCGTGAGCTGCGTTTTTTGTTGTGTGTACGCGACGATCTATCGTCTGTTAGGCCCTGATAAGCCCGATTTCGAGCAAATCAGAGTCTTCAGGCACCGGCCAGGACCTCATCGAGCACCTTGGAAAAGCGGCTGGCGTCCTGAAAACCGATCACGCGCAGTTGCTCCAGCTGCTGCCCCTTGGAATCAAAAAACATGATGCCGGGGGGCCCAAACAGACGGAAATGTTTCAGCAATTCCCTATCTTCAGGGGTATTGGCCGTCACATCCACCTGCAGCAAATCAAACTGTGCCATGCGCTGCGCGACCGCTGGGTCACTAAAGGTGAAATTCTCCATTTCAATGCAGGACACGCACCAGTCTGCGTAGAAATCCAGCATCACGGGGCGGGTGGCCTTGGCCAGGCGTTCTTCCAGCTCCTGCAAACTGCTCACACGCTGAAACTCCACCTTGCTTTGCGCAGCGGCTACCGTACCGGACGATTTCAGCCCTTCCAGAGGGCGAATCACACTGGGGCGACCCAGGGCAATGCTGATCATCATCATGATGGCCCAGACCGCCAGCATCATGCCCACACCCTGTCGCAAGCCCGACCAAGGCGTCCGTGCAGCCGTGCCGCGCCCGAACGCGCCCAGCAAGGCAGCAGCCCACAAAGCCAGGACAACCCAGCCAAAGACGGCAATCGTACCGGACATCAGGGGCGAGACCATCCACCAGGCGGTAGCCAACAACAAGACACCAAAGGCGGTCTTGACGCTTTCCATCCAGGCACCAGCCTTGGGCAAGACACTGCCCGAACCCGCACCCACAATCAGCAGCAAGACACCCGACCCCCAGGCCAAGGCAAACAGAGCCGAGCCACCCAGGACCACATCACCCGTCTGCGAGATAAACAGCAGCACGCCAGCCAGAGGCGCTGCCACGCAAGGGCCGACAATCAGCGCGGACAGCATACCCATCAGGAACACGCCACCCATCTGCCCGCCCGGCAAACGGTTCATGGTTTCATTCAAACGATTTTGTAGCGCCGCCGGAGCCTGTACCGTAAAAACATCCAGCATGGACAAGGCCAGCACCACCAGGATCAGGGCGAACAGGCCCAAAACCCACGGGTTCTGCAACCAGCTTGCCAAGCCGGCACCCAGCAAACCCGCCGCCACACCCAGCAAGGTGTAAACCAGAGACAAGCCCAGCACAAAGGCAAAAGCCATTTTCAGACCATGCCAACGCGATGGCGCGGGCTGATTACGTCCAGCAATGATGGACAGCAAAATCGGCACCATCGGCAGGACGCAAGGCGTAAAGGACAGCAGCAAGCCGAACACAAAGCTCAGCAGCACAATCTGGCCCCAGCCAGCCTGCTTGAGGTAATCGGCCAGGCCCACATCACTCAGGCTCAGCGCCGACGCGACACCACCTGTAGTGGCAGCTGTAGTCGTAGCAGCCGTTGCCGCCATGTCTGTTTTCTGAGCCGTGGACTCACCCGGCGCAGGCACCGACACGACGCCAAAGGGGCCCGCCACTTCCCAGCCCTGTCCGGTGGGAATCAAGGTCAAGGTTTGCGTAGAGGGGGAATAGCACAAGCCAGCATCCGCACACCCCTGGCTGACCACGTCAATTTTCAGATCCTGGCCAATAGCGCTATCCGCTAGAACGGGCACGCGCAGGGTGACCGAGTTGCGGTAGACCTCCATCACTTCGTCAAAAGTAGGGTCGTACACCTTCTCGCCATCGGGAAGCTGGGGAGTACCCAAATGCTCAGCCTTCTCGGTCGAGATCCCGAAACGCTTGCGATACATATAGTATTCAGGCGCGATCTGGAAATGAATATCCAGCTGATCGGCTTGGCTCATAGCCGCAGTCAGTACAAAAGCCTGCTCCGGGTCCAGAAACTCTTCTTCTGCCTGTGCCGTCAACGGCGTTGCCAGCCAAGCCAGCATCAAGACAAAGAAAACAGCAAACCACGCGCCAAGACGCTGGGCGGAAAACGGGGAACGCTTCAAAGACAAAGGCACAAATCTATTCCGGTTTTTTAGGCTGGGCTATCTGAAATCACGCAGGACGCGTCTGGGTGCGGACCCAATCCAGATAAGCGGTGAAACCACCAACAACCGGAAGCACAATCAATTCGGGCAGCTCGTAAGGATGCTGCTCCCGCAAGCGAACTGCCAGTTCCGGTAGCCGGGCCACTGTGGTTTTGAAAGTCAGCGTGATTTCCTCATCGCCCTGTAACTCCCCTTGCCACATGTACATAGACAAACTGGCGGGCGCAAGGTTCGCACAAGCTGCAATTCCGTCCTCAACCAAGTGATGAGCCAGATATTTGGCCAGCATCATATCGGGCACCGTGGTCTGCACCAGCACCAGTTGCTGTGCATCCAGATCGGGCAAGGTCAAAGCCAGTTTGGGCTTGGAACTGGAGGAATTCTCAGAGGACATGCAGGGCTCCTAATCAGAGCCCTTAGTGTAGCGCCGGATGCCTGCGCTTAGATGCTGGACCGGGGCCGACTCAGGCCGCTTAATGTTTCAGACGGGCGCTCGCCATAGCGATGGCGATAGTCAGCAGAGAACTGCCCCAGGTGGGTAAAGCCACAGGCCAGGGCCACCTCGGTGACTGACATGCCACCTGCCTGCAAATATCGGCGGGCTGCTTCCAGGCGCATTTGCTTCAGACGCGCCATCGGTGCGACACCCAGATGTTCTCGGAACCCGGCATACAGGCTGCGCACGCTGACACCCGCCACCTGGGCAATATCGCCAATGGTGATGGGCTGGCCGGTCTGGCTTTCCATGAAATCCAGGGCCCTTCGCAAAACATGCGGCAAGACTGCTGCGGTCTTGTGAGTGGGCTGATTGTGCTGATGCAGCTCGAACAAGGCATAGATCAATGTCTGCTCGAACTGGCGCACCTGGCGCGGCTGATCAAACAAGGTGCCATCCGACACTTCGGCAAACTGCCAGTCCAGCAAGCGGCGCAAACTAGCCCCACCGGGCGCATCCAGAGGAATGGAAGGCTGAAACTCCAGCGGACCGCGCACGGGCTGGGCAAAATAATCTTGGTAATGGCGCTCCAGCCCTTGGCGTCCAATACGCACAAACAGCTTATCGGCCTCCAGGCTATGTTCCATGCTGAAGGCTTGAGTCGGGCTAATGATGGAAGCCAAGCGCGAAGTAGACGCGAAACGTCCGTGCGCCGTATGAATCTGCTCTTGCCCCGACAAGGGGATTTGCAAAAGATAGAAGTCGTCCAGTGGCTGGGGTGCAATCTGCACCTGCGCTCCATAGCGCAAACGACCATAGGCCACATCCTGGCCTTGGCGTAGATACAGGCGTGCATTCAGGCGCTGACGAGTATCCGCCAAAGTCAGACTATGCGGGCAGAAAACCTGGGAGATATAGTGCTGAACGCAGTCCACATCCTGCGAATGCAGCTGGGCATAGCGATTCAGTATGGTGGTCATGAGCGTCGCAACAGGCGATAAAAAAGCTGTGCCTTAGTGTGGCACAGCCTCTCGCACTGCAACATCGAGACTATCCCTAGGCCCAGCTCAGGCATCCAGCCAGGGAGAACAAGCCCGCCGATTTACTGGCCCTGAAAGCGGCCAAAACGTCCCTGCCAGTACAGCAAGGGCGAATCCTGTTCCTGCTCGGCATGGTGCACCTGCAACACACGGCCCAATACCAAGGCGTGGCTATGGCGTTCAATTACTTCCACAATCTGGCAGGCCAAAGCGGCGGGAGCCTGTCGAGCCAGCCAGATGCCGTGCTCGGTACGCAGCCAATCGTGCCCGGCATAACGCGCATCGCCTTGCTCGCCTTTGAAACCGGCAAACTGCAAAGCCATGCCTGCCTGCTCGACACCCAGGATATTCACACCAAACAGACCACTGTCTCGCATCAAAGGCCAGGACGAGGAGCTTTGATTCACGCAGACCAGCACCTCTGCCGGATCTGCGGCTACCGAGGTCACCGAAGTCGCAGTCAGGCCGCTGCGCTGGCCCTGGTGTTCGACCGTAATCACATTGGCCGTGCCACCCAGATGGCGCATAGCAAGTTTGAACTGCTCGGCAGAAACCCCAGGCACGTGTAGCGCTTGGTCTGTCGGCAAGGAAGCCAATTCCACAGGCATGATTCACCTTTTCTAATCTTATGGGCAGCACAGTCATCAGGACGGTGCTGCCTGCGTGGCTTATGTGAACTGGCTATCCCCCTGAGCAAACCAAAGCCTGCCCGATAGCCAGCAGATCGCTCTTAGCGAATGCCACGCTGCTGCAACAAAGGCAGCACAGTATCACGGAAATAAGGGAATTCCTTTACATAGTCCACAAAGGACAAGGTTGTTCCCCGGAAACCGGCTTCGTGCAGAGCACACAAACCGTCGGCCACTTGCTCGGGTGTACCCACCAGCGGGAAACCGCCGTGGCCAGCCGCCATGCGCTCGCGAATCTGCTCCAGCAGCTCGTGCGGGAAAGAATGAGCGTGGGCAAACTGCAAATTCATCAGATTATCCACGGCACCATTATCAATATTGCCCATGATGCGTTCCCACTCGGCCTTGGCCTCGGCTTCCGTAGGACGGCAAACCACGTGCGAGAACGTCATCACATCGACCTTGCGACCTTGTGCTTGGCCCTGCGCCTTGAGCTCGGCCACTTCTTTCCTGGAGCGCTCCAGCTCCATGGCGGGCGTGAACAGGAAGTTGGCATTGCGGCTGGCAAACTCACGGCCTTGACCAGAACCGGCGGCATTAAAGATAGGCGGATCAAATTCAGGACGGGGATTGCCGTATACACCCTTGGCCTGGAAGTACTTGCCATCCCAATCAAAACGGCCATCGTGGTGCCAGATCTTCTTGATCAGGTCGAACCATTCTTGCGCATAGCCGTAGCGGGTTTCATGATCATCAGGCAGCTTCACACCCAAGGCGTCATACTCAGGTTTGTTCCAGCCTGCCACGATATTCAAACCGACCCGGTTGCCGCTCATCTGGGCCATGGTGGCGATTTGCTTGGCAATCACCACGGGGTGGTTAGCAACCGTGTGCACAGTGGCAAACACGCTGATATTGCGAGTATTGGCCAGCAAAGCAGTCGCCCAGGTGACGGTTTCCAGTACGTAGCCGTGGAAATCGGTTTCGCCACCGTAACCAATCCAACGGGCGATAGGCAGCATGAAGTCGATGCCAGCATCGTCCAGCAGCTTGCCCAGCTTCAGATTGTTTTCCCACGTAGCTTGCCAGCGATCCGGCAAGGTCGATACCGTCATGCCACCACCGCAGTTAGTGGCAAAGGTTCCCAGCAGAAACTTATCGTGTGTGAGCAATGTATTCTGTGCCATCGCCAGTCTCCTGAAAATCGTCGTTCTTTACAGCTCACCACCATGGCGAAGCTGACATAGCGCAGATTTTAGGGAGCAGCCCCAAGGCCCACTATCGGATCACTGCCGGTTTTATCAATTGCCTGCAATTATTTGAACTTTAAAGTTATGCAGCCGGCAAACCCTGGTAAAAACCCTTGCATAACAGTGCCTTGCCATGACTTTGGCAAGTATCTGGCCAATAAAAAAACGGACTCCTGAGAGTCCGTTTTCAATACTACTGTAGAAACAAGCGGCGCTTATTCAGCAGCGGCTTCTTCCTGAACTTCTGGACGATCCACCAGCTCCATGAATGCCATAGGAGCGTTGTCACCCTGACGGAAACCCATTTTCAGGATGCGGGTGTAGCCGCCGTTACGCTCTTGGTAACGTGGGCCAAAAACTTCAAACAGCTTGGTCACTGCATCGCGGTCGCGCAGACGGGCGAAAGCCAGACGACGGTTTGCCAAGGTTGGGTTTTTAGCCAAAGTGATCAGGGGCTCAACCACGCGGCGCAGCTCTTTAGCTTTAGGCAGGGTGGTTTTGATGGCTTCGTGAGTCAGCAGGGACACGGACATGTTGCGGAACATGGCCAAACGGTGGCTGCTGGTACGATTCAGTTTACGTAGACCGTGACGGTGACGCATGATGATTTTCCTAAATAATGAATCTAATTGGCACGCCGCTTATGCGACATGCGTAAATCCGGTTCTTCTATCAGCTAAGCTGCGGACCAGATGGACAGCGCAAAACAATAGCACATTTTCAGCCGCCACTCACACTTTTTGCGGGTGTACAACACCAGAAAAAGTGTAAGTGGCGTCCAAGAAACGTCTGTCTTGCTTACTACTTATGGACGCTCAAGACCCAGTGGTGGCCAGTTTTCGAGCTTCATGCCCAAAGTCAGACCACGTGCAGCCAACACTTCCTTGATTTCGTTCAAGGACTTGCGGCCCAGGTTTGGAGTCTTCAACAGTTCGTTTTCGGTACGCTGGATCAGATCGCCGATGTAGTAGATATTTTCGGCTTTCAGGCAGTTTGCGGAACGAACAGTCAGTTCCAGATCGTCGACAGGACGCAGCAACACAGGATCGATCTGTGGAGCGCCACGTACTGGGGCTTCGTAGGCATCGCCCACACCTTCCAGAGCAGCAAACACGGAGATTTGATCCATCAGGATGCGAGCGGACTGACGAACGGCTTCCTCGGGCGAGATCACGCCGTTGGTTTCGATGTCCAGAACCAGCTTGTCCAGGTCAGTACGCTGTTCCACACGGGCGTTTTCGACCGCGTAGCTAACACGACGCACTGGGCTGTAAGACGCGTCCAGTACGATACGACCGATCGTGTGGGTGCGGTCATCAGCCAGGGCACGAACGTTACCAGGCACGTAGCCACGGCCTTGCTCAACCTTGATCTGCATTTCCAGCTTGCCGTCGTCGGTCAAGGTGGCAATCACATGATTGGGGTTGATGATTTCAACGTCGTGCGGCAATTCGATGTCGCTAGCCAGAACCTGGCCGGCGCCTTCTTTGCGCAGGATCAGGGTGACTTCTTCACGGCTGTGCAGCTTGAAGACCACGCCCTTCAGGTTCATCAAGATATCAACCACGTCCTCGCCCACGCCTGGCAGCGTGGAGTACTCGTGCACCACACCGGTAATTTGCACTTCAGTCGGTGCATAGCCGGTCATGGAGGACAGCAAGATACGACGCAGTGCGTTGCCCAGAGTGTGGCCGTAGCCGCGCTCGAAAGGCTCCATGATCACCTTGGCGTGATTTTTGCTGATCGGTTCAACTTCGATGGAACGGGGTTTCAAAAAACCTTGAGACATTCGATTTCCTTTTCAATACCCTCGGCTCGTTACACCGATAAGGCTGACGGAAACTGGCAAAGCCAGCGGGATAGTATCGCAAAGCCCACTTGCCGAAAATCGGGAAGTGGGCCTGCGATTACTGCATTGCGTAAGAGGTCTTCGCGTACAAAATTAACGCGAGTACAACTCAACAACCAGCGATTCGTTGATGTCTTGAGCGACATCAGCGCGATCGGGAGCTTGCTTGAACACGCCGGACAGCTTGGCAGCGTCAACTTCCACCCACTGAGGCAAGCCAATGCCAGTAGCCAGATCCAGGGATTCCTTGATACGGCCTTGGGATTTAGCTTTTTCGCGGACGGCAACAACGTCACCAGCCTTGATCAGCATGGAAGCGATGTCAGCGGTGTGACCGTTGACTTCGATAGCACGGTGGTTAACCAGCTGGCGAGCTTCAGCACGTGTAGAGCCGAAACCCATGCGGTACACCACGTTGTCCAGACGCGATTCCAGCAATTGAATCAGCGTTTCACCGGTGTTGCCACGGCGGCGGTCAGCTTCAACGTAGTATTTGCGGAATTGCTTTTCCAGCACGCCGTACATACGCTTGAGCTTTTGCTTTTCGCGCAGCTGCAGACCGAAGTCAGACGTACGAGCACCGGAGGTGCGGCCGTGCTGACCAGGACGCGATTCCAGTTTGCACTTGGAATCCAGCGAGCGACGGGCGCTCTTCAAAAACAGATCGGTACCCTCGCGACGCGAGAGCTTGCATTTTGGTCCAATATAACGAGCCACTTCGCTTCCCCTTAGATGCGACGACGCTTGGGCGGACGGCAGCCGTTATGCGGAACCGGTGTGATGTCTGCAATGCTGGTGATCTTGATACCCAGAGCATTCAGAGCACGCACAGACGATTCACGGCCTGGGCCGGGGCCCTTGATGCGAACTTCAAGATTTTTAATACCGTATTCCATGGCAGTACGGCCGGCTGTTTCAGCGGCAACCTGCGCGGCAAACGGCGTGGATTTACGAGAGCCTTTAAAGCCCGCGCCACCCGACGTAGCCCAGGACAATGCGTTGCCCTGACGGTCAGTAATGGTGATGATCGTGTTGTTAAAAGAAGCGTGGACGTGAGCAATCCCGTCCGACACGCTTTTTTTGACTTTCTTGCGTGCGCGTGAAGCGCTGCTAGAAGCTTTGGCCATCTTCTATTCCTCGATTATTTCTTCAGGGACGCGGCGGCGCGACGCGGACCTTTACGGGTGCGAGCGTTAGTGCGTGTACGTTGGCCGCGCACTGGCAGACCGCGACGATGACGCATGCCACGGTAAGTTCCCAAGTCAGCCAAACGCTTGATCGAGAGCTGAACTTCACGACGCAGGTCACCTTCTACGGTGAACAGGCCGATCTGTTCGCGAATGCGCTCGAGTTCCGCGTCGGTCAGATCTTTGACCTTCTTGGAGTATTCAATACCCGATGCTTCGCAAATCTTGCGAGCGCGGGTGCGACCGATGCCGAAAATCGCGGTAAGACCGATTTCGGCGTGTTGATGCGGCGGGATGTTAATGCCGGCAATACGGGCCATGGTTATTCCTTGTTAAATCGGTTGCGTTTCGGCAACTTAGCCTTGACGCTGCTTATGACGTGGATCGGTGCAGATGACACGCACCACGCCATGACGTTTAATGATTTTGCAGTTGCGGCAGATCCGCTTTACTGATGCCATTACCTTCATGGTTTGACTCCTAGTTTCCTGTAACCGGCCGCTTATTTGGAGCGGAACACAATTCGTGCTCGGGATAGATCATAGGGCGTGAGCTCCACAGTGACCTTATCGCCCGGCAGAATCCGGATATAGTGCATACGCATTTTGCCTGAAATGTATCCGAGCACTACGTGACCATTTTCCAGCTTGACGCGAAAAGTTGCGTTGGGAAGGTTCTCAAGAACCTGTCCCTGCATTTGAATGACGTCGTCCTTTGCCATTTTCGTGAATTACCGCATCGGCAAGCTCGAGCCTTTGAAGTTAGCCTTCTTGAGCAGCGAGTCGTATTGTTGTGACATGACATAGGCCTGGGCCTGCGCCATGAAGTCCATGGTTACTACAACAATAATCAGCAAGGATGTGCCGCCAAAATAGAACGGTACATTCCAGCGCATTTGCAAGAACTCTGGCACCAGACACACCAAGGTAATGTAGATTGCACCGGCCAAAGTCAAACGCATCAAGATCTTGTCGATATAACGCGCTGTCTGATCACCGGGACGAATACCTGGTACGAAAGCTCCACTCTTTTTCAGGTTGTCTGCAGTTTCGCGGCTGTTGAACACCAGGGCCGTGTAGAAAAAGCAGAACAAAATGATCAGCGCGGAGAACAAAGTAATGTAAAGCGGCTGACGCGGCGACAAAGCAGCCTCGATTTCACGCAACCAACCCAGACCGGGTGTGCTGGAGAACCAATTAGCAATTGTCGCTGGCAACAGAATGATGGACGAAGCGAAGATCGGAGGGATCACGCCAGCCATGTTCAGTTTCAGCGGCAAATGCGAGCTTTGACCACCATAGATACGGTTACCTACTTGCCGTTTGGCGTAGTTGACCGTGATACGACGCTGACCACGCTCGACAAAGACGACGAAGTACGTGACGGCGGCTACTAAAACGAGGATAAACAGTGCCGATAGAATCGACATGGAATCCGTACGCACCAGATCAAGCATGCCGCCCAAAGCATTGGGCAAACCCGCTACGATACCGGCGAAGATCAGGATGGAAATACCATTACCCAATCCACGTTCAGTGATTTGTTCACCCAGCCACATGACGAACATGGTGCCAGTGACCAGTGTTACCACTGTCGTGAAGCGAAACAGCATCCCTGGGTCGATAACCAGACCGGGCTGCGATTCTAGAGCGATGGAAATCCCAACTCCCTGGAACAAAGCCAAAAAGACCGTTCCGTAACGGGTGTATTGCGTGATCTTGCGACGACCCGACTCACCCTCTTTCTTGATTGCTTCCAGCGTGGGCACCACAGCGGTCATCAATTGCATGATGATGGACGCAGAGATGTAGGGCATGATTCCCAGTGCGAACACTGAGAATCGCTCTAAAGCACCACCGGAGAACATGTTAAACAAACCCAGAATACCACTCTGGTTTTGAGTAAACAGTTCGGACAAGGCATCAGGATTGATGCCTGGTACCGGAATGTGCGTACCCAAGCGGTAGACAATCAGGGCGAGCAACAGGAAAACGAGACGACGTTTCAAATCGCCGTAGCGCGGACCCGACTTACTCTGTGCCTGAGCTTTTGCCACCGTGACCCCTTTTTATTCCAGCGAGCCGCCGGCTGCTTCGATCGCGGCGCGAGCGCCGGCCGTTGCATTAATGCCTTTCAGCGCAACTTTACGGGAAAGTTCACCGGACTTGATGACTTTAGCGTAACGCACCATTTGGCCAACCACGCCAGCCTGCTTCAGTGCCTGGACGTCGATAACTTCGGCATCCATTTTTTGCAGTTCGGACAGACGTACTTCTGCGTACAGGTGGTCGTCCAGGGTGGTGAAACCACGCTTGGGCAAACGACGTTGCAAAGGCATTTGACCGCCTTCGAAACCGACTTTATGAAAACCACCCGAGCGGGATTTTTGGCCTTTATGACCACGTCCGCCGGTTTTGCCCAAGCCGGAACCGACACCGCGACCAACACGACGTGCTGCGTGTTTGGCGCCAGCGGCGGGCTTGAGATTGTTTAATTGCAATTCAGACATCCCGATTCCTTTCAGGCTTCCGAGACCGTAACCAGATAATCCACCTTGCGGATCATCCCACGAACCTCAGGAGTATCAACCAATACACGGCTGGTGTTGACTCGGCGCAGACCCAGGCCGCGAACGGTGTCGCGATGGCTTTGCTTTGTGCCGATGACCGAACGCACCAACGTAACTTTGATTTGTTTCTGTGCCATGACTTACCCCAGAATTTCTTCAACTGTCTTGCCGCGCTTGGCAGCAATGTCAGCAGGTGTCGAGCAAGCACGCAAACCGTTCAATGTAGCGCGAACCATGTTGTATGGGTTGCTGGAACCCAGGCTCTTGGCTACGACGTTGCGAACGCCCATCACTTCGAAGATAGCGCGCATTGGGCCACCGGCGATAACGCCAGTACCTTCAGCTGCGGGAGAGATCAGAACGGTAGCTGCACCGTGCTTACCAACTACGGTGTGATGCAAGGTGCCGTTCTTCAGAGGCACTTTGATCAGACCACGACGGGCCTGTTCCATTGCCTTCTGAACAGCAACGGGTACTTCGCGGGCTTTGCCCTTACCCATGCCGATGCGACCATCGCCATCACCGACTACGGCCAGCGAAGCAAAGCTCATGGTGCGACCACCTTTAACGACTTTGCTGACGCGGTTGACCGCAATCATCTTTTCTTTCAGGCCGTCATCGCGCTCTTGCTCTGGAGCCTGTCTGCCTTGTGCTTTAGCCATTTGATAATTCCTTTAGAATTTCAAGCCGGCTTCACGCGCGGCCTCGGCCAGCGCTTTCACGCGGCCATGGTAACGGAAGCCCGAGCGGTCAAAAGCAACCGTCTCGATGCCCGCAGCCTTCGCCTTTTCGGCGACGCGCTTGCCAACCAGGCTGGCTGCCGCTACGTTGCTGCCAACGGCCAATTCTTTGCGAACTTCGGTCTCGACAGTGGAAGCACTGACCAGAACGCGGTCGCCTTCGGGCGAGATGATGCTCGCGTAAATATGCGTATTCGTGCGATGCACCGACAGGCGGTGTACGCGCAGTTCGGCGATCTTGCGGCGAGTAGCCACTGCACGACGCATACGGGATTGTTTCTTGTCCATGATTCGTCCTTGCCTGCGGGCTTATTTCTTCTTGGTTTCCTTGAGGATGACGCGTTCGCCGACGTAACGTACACCCTTGCCTTTGTAAGGCTCTGGTGGACGATAGCCACGAATTTCAGCGGCAACCTGACCAACCACCTGCTTGTTCGAGCCCTTGATCACGACTTCCGTCGGAGTTGGGCACTCGGCTTTGATGCCTTCAGGCAGGTCGTGCACGATGTCGTGCGAGAAACCCAGTTGCAACTTCAAGGCATTACCCTGGACGGAGGCACGGAAACCCACGCCAACCAGACTCAGCTTGCGTTCGAAACCGGCGCTCACGCCAACAACCATGTTGTTGACCAGTTGACGCACGGTGCCGGACATTGCGTTTGCGTGACGAGTTTCGTTCGCAGGCACAAAAGACAGCTGACCGTCTTGAAGTTCAATGGTGACGTCGCCAGTCAGAGGTTGAACCAAAGTGCCCAGAGGGCCTTTGACCGTGATCTGATCAGCGGCAATGTTCGTTTCTACGCCTTTAGGCAGGGAAACGGGATACTTAGCGATACGTGACATATGATGTTCTCCTTATGCCACGTAGCACAGCACTTCGCCACCGACGCCAGCTGCACGTGCTTTGCGATCGGTCATCACGCCGCGAGACGTCGACACGATTGCAACACCCAAGCCGTTCATGACTTGAGGGATGTTTGTGCTGCCTTTGTAGATGCGCAGTCCAGGACGCGAAACGCGGTCGATGCGCTCGATGACTGGCTGGCCGGCATAGTATTTCAGGGTGACTTCCAGCTCTGGCTTGGCTTTTTCGCCAACGATGCGGAAATCTTCGATGTAGCCTTCGTCTTTCAGCACAGCAGCAATAGCTGCTTTCAGCTTCGAGGAGGGCATGCTGACCGATGTCTTGTTGACCATTTGCGCGTTACGCACGCGGGTCAACATATCGGCGATTGGATCGCTCATGCTCATGTGTATTTCTCCTACCAGCTGGCCTTGGTCATACCGGGGATCTCGCCGCGCATTGCCATTTCGCGCACTTTATGGCGAGTCAAACCGAATTTCTTGAAAACACCACGAGGGCGACCGGTGATAACGCAACGGTTGCGTTGACGGGTCGGGTTCGCGTTGCGTGGCAATTGTTGCAACTGCAAACGAGCTTCGTAGCGCTCTTCGTCAGACTTGGACTGGTCGTCAATAGTCGCTTTCAGTGCTGCACGCTTGGCGGCGAATTTCTCAGCCAGCTTGGCGCGCTTGATGTCGCGATTGATGAGGGAAAGTTTAGCCACGTTGCGCCCCTTAGTTGCGGAACGGGAAGCTGAACGCGCTAAGCAGCGCCTTGGCCTCTTCGTCCGTCTTGGCAGAAGTAGTGATGCTGATGTTCAGACCACGCACTGCGTCGATTTTGTCGTACTCGATTTCGGGGAAAATGATTTGCTCTTTAACCCCCATGTTGTAGTTGCCACGGCCGTCAAACGCACGACCCGACACACCACGGAAGTCACGAACGCGTGGCAGAGCCACAGCGACCAGACGATCCAGGAATTCGTACATGCGTTGACCGCGCAGGGTCACCATACAACCGATCGGGTAATCTTCGCGAATCTTAAAACCGGCAATAGCTTTGCGGGTTTTCGTGATAACGGGCTTTTGACCAGCAATTTTGGTCATGTCCGATACCGCGTTCTCGATAATCTTCTTGTCAGCAACCGCTTCCGAGACACCCATGTTCAGAGTGATCTTGGTGATGCGGGGTACTTCCATAATGCTCTTGTACTCGAACTGCTTTTGCAGGTCGGCAACCACTTTTTCGCGGTAGAACTCTTGTAAACGTGTCATGTTATCCGCCCCTTAAGCCTTGGCGCCAACGGCTTTGCCGCTGGAACGATAAACACGCGTCTTCTGACCGTCGATCACCTGGATACCAACGCGGTCGCCCTTGCCGGTTTCTGGGTTGAACAGTGCAACGTTCGAGATGTGGATAGGCATGGTCTTGTCGACGATACCACCCTGCGTGCCAGCCATAGGATTGGCTTTAACGTGTTTTTTGACTACGTTGATGCCTTCCACGATAACGTGGTCTGCATCGACGCGTTGCAGTACTGTGCCACGGCGTTTTTTATCACGGCCGGTCAGCACAATAACTTCGTCGCCTTTACGAATTTTTTGCATTTTTTCGCGCTCCTTACAGCACTTCGGGAGCCAAGGACACGATCTTCATGAACTTCTCGGTACGCAGTTCACGCGTAACGGGTCCGAAGATACGGGTGCCGATGGGTTCCAGCTTGGCATTGAGCAATACGGCGGCATTGCCACCGAAACGAATCAGCGAACCGTCTTTACGGCGCACGCCCTTAGCGGTACGAACCACTACAGCGTTGTAGATTTCGCCTTTTTTGACGCGTCCGCGCGGGGCCGCTTCTTTAACGGTAACTTTGATGATGTCACCAATTGCGGCATAACGGCGCTTCGAGCCGCCCAGCACCTTGATGCACATTACGGAACGCGCACCTGTGTTGTCGGCCACGTCCAGCGTGGTCTGCATTTGAATCATGATTTTTCCTGTTCCAACTTAATTGCAACGATCCAGCCAAAATGACTGGGTCACACAACCAGTTTTGGTCCCGTCAGATTCGGATCCAGCCAGTTCGATACCGTAAACCCGATCTCGATCTGGTCCGGCAAGCCGAACCCTAGGTTGAAATCTTGCGAGAGACAAAACGTTGTATTACCAACTTCAATCCGGATAGGCGACTAAGCCTCTCCGGTCAAAATAAAGAGGTAAGCCACATATACTAGCAAATAAGCCCCAGAAAAACAAGGATTTATTTGCTAAGGCCTTGGCACGACGGCGTTTTCGCGCAACAACTCGTCCAGCTGGGCACTATTGCCGGTTCGCGTTACCCGGCGCAAACCAATCCCCAATTCCTGCAGGCTTTGCAGGAAGGCCGTCAGCAAATGCCGGCCTCCTACTTCAGCCTGCAGCGTCTGGGCACGCTCATCGTCCAGGACAATATATTTGAGCGCCATCATGTGCAGCCACAGGATCGACTCGGGCTGTTCCAGAACACGACGCAAACCAAACTGCACACCCAAGGGGCGCAATTTATCCACAAAAGCCACCGTTTCCACGTCGTGTTCGCTCAGGCAATAGGCATCCAGTTCAATAATCAGACGCTGGGCCCTGTCACCGGCCTTGGCCAGAACCTGGGCTACCTGGTCCGCAAACCCCGGCTTGATCACCGAAGCCCACGACACACGAACACTCAGATAATCGTCGTTATTGGCCAGCCAGTCGCTGGCCAGCTCCATTGTGCGCAAGTCGCACTGTCCCGACAGGCCCAGGCGCACCGCTACAGGAATGAACAGATACGCGGGCAAACTGGCCTGCTCGGGCTGCTCGGGCAATAAACTCAAGGTGGCATCATGGATCTGACCTGTCTGACCCCAGACTTCGACGCCCGGCTTCACATTCAGTTCAATTCGGCCCTGCGCCAAACCCCGCTCGATACGTGAATGCCATTCCTGCTCGCCAATAGAAGAGCTGGCCTCAGCATGCGCCCCTTCAGACGGACGGTACTCCACCTCTTGATGCCCTGCCCCTTCGGCACGCATCAGGGCATTGTCCAGGCGTGTCATCACAGCGCTGAGGGAATCATGGCCTTCGTAGTTAGTCATGGCCATGGACCAACGGCACAGACTGCCATCCTTGAGTGGCTGACGCAGCTCTTGCAAGGCCTTGCGCAGCTCCTGGGCAAACCCCATTACCTGGGGACCCGTCTGGCCCTTGAGCAACACAATAAAGTCAGAGCCATTCAAACGAGCCAGATCACCTGCATCCATGCCATTTTTCTGCAATAGCTCGGTACAGCGCTGGGTAACCAGCTTCAACCAGGCATCCACGGCATCGCGTGACAAGGAGGTATTCAATGGCAGCAAGTCCCGCTGACGGAACAGCAGCACGTGGCCGCCTTCGTTTTGCTGCAGTACCTGACGGAACAGGTTCACGAAATACTTGCGATTGGCCAGCCCGGTCACCGGATCGCAGTTCAACTCCAGCTGCAACTGCTCGATTCGGGCATTTTGCTCCTGACTGCTGACACGGATACGCTTTTGCACTGTGCTCAAAGTATGTGTCACGGCTTCCAGCTCACGAATCGTGCGTACTTTCTTGCGACTGGGCACAGATTCGTGTTGATCCATCTGTTGCAGCTCGAACTGTACATGCTCGCGCAGAGCCCGGCGCAACCAGGCCATGACCATCAAGACAAACACGCCCCAGGCAATCCCGGCACCCAGCACCAGCAAGGTGACGCGCACAAAACTTTTCCACAAACTGGCGCGGGCGTACTCATCGGCGGGTTTGACTTCGATTGTGCCAATCTGGTTCCAGCCATTGCTGACATGAGCCGAAGCCACAGGTACATCAACAGGCAAAGAGTTGGCGAACCACGAAGGCGAAGATCCACTGAGCTGCGATTCTTGCTGAGTACTACGCTCCACCAAGACCGTATCGGAGGTGTCAACAAAGCGGATGCGCTCAAACTGCCCGGTATCGTACAAGGCCGCGATCAGCAGCTCCTGCGTCACCGGGTCCTGGTTGCTGGGCTGGGACAAGGTCAAGGCCAGTGAAGTCGCAGCCGACTCACCCTGAGCCTGCAACTGACTGCTCAAGTACTGCCTTGCCGAATCAACGCTGAACCACAGCGTACCAATCAAGATGGCAAGAATCGCGCACGAGACACTTAGCAGGAGCTGTTTAAGTAAAGACATAGCGCTTCCGTATATTCCATAAATTCTGGTCTGGCCCACCCCACAAGGGTGTCCTGGGATGTAGTTTGATCAGCACCGAGCCCAAGGGCTGGCGCATCATCAAGGAACAAACCCTTCCTTACGCATTTTTTCCAGCAAGCCACGCCAGCGGCTGATACTGTCTACCGAACCTTTCTGGGCGTTACCGACATACACCCCTTGGGAGTTGAAGCTGAACACAGGGGTCAAATCAGGGCGCTGGCTGGCGGGGCGAATCGAGCCGCTTAAATTATCCAGCAATAAAGGCTCGGACTGCGGTGTGGGGTAGTAGCCCAGCACCATGTGCGCAATACTCTGGCCACCTACCTGGGCTCGTACGTAAATCAAACGGAGCTTTTCATTGGGTACGCCCAAGTGCAACAAGGAAAAATACTTGCCGATGACAAAGTCCTCGCAGTCAGCTGCCGCTTTGCCCAACGTCTCGACAGGCGTGGCCCAGTAATCCAGCTGGCCCCAAATATGAATGTCCTCGCCAGCCATCACATTCATATTCCAGAAATCATTGACGGCATCCAGCTGACGACGCTCGCTGAAACCTCGGGCAGACTCCAGATTGGCCATCCACCGATCCACAGCAGTACCGGCACGGGCGCCAAAGCGGGAGACGGCGGTCTGGCGAATCTTGCTGACCTCGAACTGCAAGGCAGGCGCCGACAAAGGCAGCCACACCAAAACCAGCAGTGTGACCAGCACAAACAGCGCAATCCTAGATCGAAGAAAAAGGCGTAGCCAGGCAAGAGACAAGAGCACGTCAATCCCAAATAAGCAAACCCTTATAACGGCGTTATAGCTTGCCTATTTAGTGAACGCTTGGCAATCGACAACACGCCTAGTCCCTCTCTATATAGAGCAGGCGGTTAAACGGCCTCGAACCACTCCTGCGAAAAGCAACAACTGGTCTACAAAACCGCAGGGTCAACGCTTAACCGCTCAGTCTGAGCCAACAATCCTGCTGCATGCACCCTCTTTCCTGTGACACATCACGATCATAGTCACAAATGCCAAGCGCCCACTATTGGCGCTGACGACAAGCTGCAGACATAAAAAAACCCCACAAACCAAAAAGGCTTGTGGGGTTTGGGCACTACCCACAGATAGTGCCTATCCGGTGAACAGCTTAGAAATCAGAAGACTTCAAAGTACCGTCTTTCAGCAAGTTGGCGATCTGAGCTGCCTTCTCCGCGTCAAAGTCGATGTTGTCCAGAATGATCTTCTGATCGATCTGGCCGTTACCTTGAGAGCTGATACCGATTTCCATCTTGCCACTATCCGAACGGCTTACTGTCAGGTACTGGCTCAGGTCACCGTTGTTGAGGTCATGGCCCGACAGCAGATCAGTAATATCCAAGGTGTCAGTACCCGAATCACCGAAGTCCATCACGTAATCCACAGCCGGTTTGTTGGAGGTACCTTCATCGCCCTTGTTCCACACAAAGGTGTCATCACCTTCGCCGCCGAACAGGATATCGTCACCGGCACCACCGATCAGGGTATCGTGGCCACCCTGGCCGTAGAGAATGTCGTTGCCTGTGCCGCCGTCAAGGGTGTCGTCACCGTCATTCTGATGCGACTGATTGAACTCGGCTGGATTCTCGGTAATGTACTCGTGAACCTGCTGAGCGGTCAGGCTTGACGGCTCAACATTACCAGGCAACTTGCCTGCAATGTAAGCCTGCAAGGCCGTCAATCCGCCGCCCTCGATACCGTCAAAGCGAATCTGGTCGCCAAACAGGATGTCATCACCCGCGCCGCCTTCCAGCGTGTCCTTGCCGGACGGCAACAAACTATCCTTGCCCAGAATCGCATCCGCCAAATCTGCAGGATCGATGTTGGCAAGAACATTGCCGTCGGAATCGTAGGACTTCAGGTCATTGACACTCAAGGTTGGCCCAAGCCCAATGGCCTCGACGGTCGACTTGCCATTCAGCAAGGCAAATGCCGCCAAAGAATCTGCCGACGTAGTCCCGTCAGTCGAACTACCAGTACCGCCTAGTGGGGTGTACTCATAACCGCTCCCAACCTTGCGCAGCGCACCCAAGCGCTCTCCCTTGTTGTTATACACTAGGCCCAACTCATCGACTACGCGATAGCCACTTACTCTAATTTCAGTACCTGGTTTGTACCCGCCGGCGGAATTAATAACTTGCGATAATGTTCGATCATTATTATTTCCAGGAAAATCCAGAACCTTAGGATTAGTAGAACCTCGCTCATTCACGTAGAACGTCGGTGTTCCATCCGTGATGAAATACGTCAGGTTGTTGCCATCGTTGCCCTTGACGGCAGTGGAATCAAACCAATTGGCAGCCTGCTTGAAAGCATCCTCATAGTTTGTACCGCCACCACTGGTCATGCTGTCAACCAACTGGACCAGCTTGGCACGCGCATCCGGATCTGCCAGGTTGACACTGACGCTGCCTTGGACATGGTTGTCGAAATCCGACAGGTACACATTCACCGTGCCTGCATTTTCACCACCAGCATTTGCCAGCAGCGCATCGAACACCTGCAGCAACGATGCCTTCGCATCGCTAACACCCTTGTCACCCATACTGCCGGACGTATCCACCAGGAAGGCAATGTTGTAGTTCTGCCCCGGCAGAATCTGCAAACCAGCCACATCGGCAATCATGACATCATTGCCGCTGCTGCCTACCAGGTTGTCATCGCCCACAGATCCGGACACTGTCGTGTGCACGGCCAGAGTCACACTATCATCTGCCGTCAGCGCATCGCCATCTGACAAGCCCTTTTCGTTCGCAGAGACTTCCGCGCGAATGTTCAGGTTGCCTGCCTCGGTGGGTACCTTGACCGTAACAGTCACATCGTTCATGTTGGTCTTGCCATCATTCACGATCGTCCAGGTACCATCGGTATTGGAACTGAACTGGATATCATGGCCATCGGCATCCTTCACCGACGTGATTTCCGCACCGTTTTCCAGGCCGCTGATCACAACATCCGACAGTGTTTCACTGCCGTCCATATCACCAAGTTCCGCATCCAGATTCAGAGCGATTTCATCGTAGCCGGTAATGACAATTTCCGAAGTGACATCCGGGTGAACAATCGTCGCACCGTCACCAAAGATGAAACCACGAATGTTATTCACTTGAATCGTGATGCCCGTATCAAGGTCCTTGATACTACCGTCATAACCAGAATCGCTATGCAAATCCCCGAGTTGGATTTCATATTTTTCACGATCCTTGGTCAGGAACAGGAAGTCCTTGTCGCCACCATTGATGGTATTCATCGGAATGGGATAGCCCTGGCCATTCGTCGTCAACTGGTCGAAATCGCCACGCAGAACAACCAGTTCAGGATTGGCATCATCCTGTTTGTTACCACCCCATTGTTGGGGGAAGGGTGACTCAGTAACGTCGTAGCCTTCGACGTTCGGCACGCCATCAATGATTTCAATGGTGGATCCATTGCCATCGGTAACACGAATCATCGTCTCGCGAACCGACGAGACAACGCCAGCATTTTCGAGGCTCAAGGAAGGCGCATCCACTACAGGGCGAATATCGACAACAAACGTCGACGCTTCTCCTGCCGTGATGCCATCTGTCGGCACGAACTGGAAGTGAGCATAGTCTTGATGCTGGTTGCCTACACCTTCCGTGTCATGACCATCGAAGCCCGACTCGTCGGGATCGGGGCGGAAGACGAGATTACCAGCGGCAATATCTTGATAAGAAACCACCGTCCCTTGTTGAACTTCCTGATTGTTCAGCAGCAGAATTCCATCTGCAGGCAAGCCAGTAATCGTAATGGATAGGTTTTCCAAGGGAGAATCCACATCACTGATTCTGAAATCTTCCCATTTCAAAATCAGATCCGTATCTTCCTTGCCCGAAGCATAGCCACTGCCATTTTCAACAGATGGTGGCATATTGGAGTCCACGATCAGGCTGTCAGCCACCAACGTGCCTTCCAGCGCGTTGATCACCTCGGTGATCTCTACCTTGAAGTCCTCAGGGCCTTCGTACACCGTGTCTTGCGCCGTGCGCACACGCAGTTCCAGGCCACCGTCGGCCGGCACTTCGTATTCCGCCGTCGGATCCACATCGACCCAGCTATCACCCACCTTGATCTGCAGCGTGCCCTCGAAGTCAGCCGCATCGGTGTCCACGTGGGTCAGACCCAGCTTCACCTTCGCCGCTTGCTCAGCATCCCCACCATCACGGGTCACCGTGAAGGTGCCAGCCTGGCCTTCCGCGATCTCGGCTACGCCGGCAATGTTCACCGTTGCCAGTGCATCATCGTCCTGACCGTCGTTGTTGCGGTCGTCAATGATGCTGCTGTCAGCCACCAACGTGCCTTCCAGCGCGTTGATCACCTCGGTGATCTCTACCTTGAAGTCCTCAGGGCCTTCGTACACCGTGTCTTGCGCCGTGCGCACACGCAGTTCCAGGCCACCGTCGGCCGGCACTTCGTATTCCGCCGTCGGATCCACATCGACCCAGCTATCACCCACCTTGATCTGCAGCGTGCCCTCGAAGTCAGCCGCATCGGTGTCCACGTGGGTCAGACCCAGCTTCACCTTCGCCGCTTGCTCAGCATCCCCACCATCACGGGTCACCGTGAAGGTGCCAGCCTGGCCTTCCGCGATCTCGGCTACGCCGGCAATGTTCACCGTTGCCAGTGCATCATCGTCCTGACCGTCGTTGTTGCGGTCGTCAATGATGCTGCTGTCAGCCACCAACGTGCCTTCCAGCGCGTTGATCACCTCGGTGATCTCTACCTTGAAGTCCTCAGGGCCTTCGTACACCGTGTCTTGCGCCGTGCGCACACGCAGTTCCAGGCCACCGTCGGCCGGCACTTCGTATTCCGCCGTCGGATCCACATCGACCCAGCTATCACCCACCTTGATCTGCAGCGTGCCCTCGAAGTCAGCCGCATCGGTGTCCACGTGGGTCAGACCCAGCTTCACCTTCGCCGCTTGCTCAGCATCCCCACCATCACGGGTCACCGTGAAGGTGCCAGCCTGGCCTTCCGCGATCTCGGCTACGCCGGCAATGTTCACCGTTGCCAGTGCATCATCGTCCTGACCGTCGTTGTTGCGGTCGTCAATGATGCTGCTGTCAGCCACCAACGTGCCTTCCAGCGCGTTGATCACCTCGGTGATCTCTACCTTGAAGTCCTCAGGGCCTTCGTACACCGTGTCTTGCGCCGTGCGCACACGCAGTTCCAGGCCACCGTCGGCCGGCACTTCGTATTCCGCCGTCGGATCCACATCGACCCAGCTATCACCCACCTTGATCTGCAGCGTGCCCTCGAAGTCAGCCGCATCGGTGTCCACGTGGGTCAGACCCAGCTTCACCTTCGCCGCTTGCTCAGCATCCCCACCATCACGGGTCACCGTGAAGGTGCCAGCCTGGCCTTCCGCGATCTCGGCTACGCCGGCAATGTTCACCGTTGCCAGTGCATCATCGTCCTGACCGTCGTTGTTGCGGTCGTCAATGATGCTGCTGTCAGCCACCAACGTGCCTTCCAGCGCGTTGATCACCTCGGTGATCTCTACCTTGAAGTCCTCAGGGCCTTCGTACACCGTGTCTTGCGCCGTGCGCACACGCAGTTCCAGGCCACCGTCGGCCGGCACTTCGTATTCCGCCGTCGGATCCACATCGACCCAGCTATCACCCACCTTGATCTGCAGCGTGCCCTCGAAGTCAGCCGCATCGGTGTCCACGTGGGTCAGACCCAGCTTCACCTTCGCCGCTTGCTCAGCATCCCCACCATCACGGGTCACCGTGAAGGTGCCAGCCTGGCCTTCCGCGATCTCGGCTACGCCGGCAATGTTCACCGTTGCCAGTGCATCATCGTCCTGACCGTCGTTGTTGCGGTCGTCAATGATGCTGCTGTCAGCCACCAACGTGCCTTCCAGCGCGTTGATCACCTCGGTGATCTCTACCTTGAAGTCCTCAGGGCCTTCGTACACCGTGTCTTGCGCCGTGCGCACACGCAGTTCCAGGCCACCGTCGGCCGGCACTTCGTATTCCGCCGTCGGATCCACATCGACCCAGCTATCACCCACCTTGATCTGCAGCGTGCCCTCGAAGTCAGCCGCATCGGTGTCCACGTGGGTCAGACCCAGCTTCACCTTCGCCGCTTGCTCAGCATCCCCACCATCACGGGTCACCGTGAAGGTGCCAGCCTGGCCTTCCGCGATCTCGGCTACGCCGGCAATGTTCACCGTTGCCAGTGCATCATCGTCCTGACCGTCGTTGTTGCGGTCGTCAATGATGCTGCTGTCAGCCACCAACGTGCCTTCCAGCGCGTTGATCACCTCGGTGATCTCTACCTTGAAGTCCTCAGGGCCTTCGTACACCGTGTCTTGCGCCGTGCGCACACGCAGCTCCAGGCCACCGTCGGCCGGCACTTCGTATTCCGCCGTCGGATCCACATCGACCCAGCTATCACCCACCTTGATCTGCAGCGTGCCCTCGAAATCAGCCGCATCGGTGTCCACGTGGGTCAGACCCAGCTTCACCTTCGCCGCTTGCTCAGCATCCCCACCATCACGGGTCACCGTGAAGGTGCCAGCCTGGCCTTCCGCGATCTCGGCTACGCCGGCAATGTTCACCGTTGCCAGTGCATCATCGTCCTGACCGTCGTTGTTGCGGTCGTCAATGATGCTGCTGTCAGCCACCAACGTGCCTTCCAGCGCGTTGATCACCTCGGTGATCTCTACCTTGAAGTCCTCAGGGCCTTCGTACACCGTGTCTTGCGCCGTGCGCACACGCAGTTCCAGGCCACCGTCGGCCGGCACTTCGTATTCCGCCGTCGGATCCACATCGACCCAGCTATCACCCACCTTGATCTGCAGCGTGCCCTCGAAGTCAGCCGCATCGGTGTCCACGTGGGTCAGACCCAGCTTCACCTTCGCCGCTTGCTCAGCATCCCCACCATCACGGGTCACCGTGAAGGTGCCAGCCTGGCCTTCCGCGATCTCGGCTACGCCGGCAATGTTCACCGTTGCCAGCGCATCATCGTCCTGACCGTCGTTGTTGCGGTCGTCAATGATGCTGCTGTCAGCCACCAACGTGCCTTCCAGCGCGTTGATCACCTCGGTGATCTCTACCTTGAAGTCCTCAGGGCCTTCGTACACCGTGTCTTGCGCCGTGCGCACACGCAGTTCCAGGCCACCGTCGGCCGGCACTTCGTATTCCGCCGTCGGATCCACATCGACCCAGCTATCACCCACCTTGATCTGCAGCGTGCCCTCGAAGTCAGCCGCATCGGTGTCCACGTGGGTCAGACCCAGCTTCACCTTCGCCGCTTGCTCAGCATCCCCACCATCACGGGTCACCGTGAAGGTGCCAGCCTGGCCTTCCGCGATCTCGGCTACGCCGGCAATGTTCACCGTTGCCAGTGCATCATCGTCCTGACCGTCGTTGTTGCGGTCGTCAATGATGCTGCTGTCAGCCACCAACGTGCCTTCCAGCGCGTTGATCACCTCGGTGATCTCTACCTTGAAGTCCTCAGGGCCTTCGTACACCGTGTCTTGCGCCGTGCGCACACGCAGTTCCAGGCCACCGTCGGCCGGCACTTCGTATTCCGCCGTCGGATCCACATCGACCCAGCTATCACCCACCTTGATCTGCAGCGTGCCCTCGAAATCAGCCGCATCGGTGTCCACGTGGGTCAGACCCAGCTTCACCTTCGCCGCTTGCTCAGCATCCCCACCATCACGGGTCACCGTGAAGGTGCCAGCCTGGCCTTCCGCGATCTCGGCTACGCCGGCAATGTTCACCGTTGCCAGTGCATCATCGTCCTGACCGTCGTTGTTGCGGTCGTCAATGATGCTGCTGTCAGCCACCAACGTGCCTTCCAGCGCGTTGATCACCTCGGTGATCTCTACCTTGAAGTCCTCAGGGCCTTCGTACACCGTGTCTTGCGCCGTGCGCACACGCAGCTCCAGGCCACCGTCGGCCGGCACTTCGTATTCCGCCGTCGGATCCACATCGACCCAGCTATCACCCACCTTGATCTGCAGCGTGCCCTCGAAGTCAGCCGCATCGGTGTCCACGTGGGTCAGACCCAGCTTCACCTTCGCCGCTTGCTCAGCATCCCCACCATCACGGGTCACCGTGAAGGTGCCAGCCTGGCCTTCCGCGATCTCGGCTACGCCGGCAATGTTCACCGTTGCCAGTGCATCATCGTCCTGACCGTCGTTGTTGCGGTCGTCAATGATGCTGCTGTCAGCCACCAACGTGCCTTCCAGCGCGTTGATCACCTCGGTGATCTCTACCTTGAAGTCCTCAGGGCCTTCGTACACCGTGTCTTGCGCCGTGCGCACACGCAGTTCCAGGCCACCGTCGGCCGGCACTTCGTATTCCGCCGTCGGATCCACATCGACCCAGCTATCACCCACCTTGATCTGCAGCGTGCCCTCGAAGTCAGCCGCATCGGTGTCCACGTGGGTCAGACCCAGCTTCACCTTCGCCGCTTGCTCAGCATCCCCACCATCACGGGTCACCGTGAAGGTGCCAGCCTGGCCTTCCGCGATCTCGGCTACGCCGGCAATGTTCACCGTTGCCAGTGCATCATCGTCCTGACCGTCGTTGTTGCGGTCGTCAATGATGCTGCTGTCAGCCACCAACGTGCCTTCCAGCGCGTTGATCACCTCGGTGATCTCTACCTTGAAGTCCTCAGGGCCTTCGTACACCGTGTCTTGCGCCGTGCGCACACGCAGTTCCAGGCCACCGTCGGCCGGCACTTCGTATTCCGCCGTCGGATCCACATCGACCCAGCTATCACCCACCTTGATCTGCAGCGTGCCCTCGAAGTCAGCCGCATCGGTGTCCACGTGGGTCAGACCCAGCTTCACCTTCGCCGCTTGCTCAGCATCCCCACCATCACGGGTCACCGTGAAGGTGCCAGCCTGGCCTTCCGCGATCTCGGCTACGCCGGCAATGTTCACCGTTGCCAGTGCATCATCGTCCTGACCGTCGTTGTTGCGGTCGTCAATGATGCTGCTGTCAGCCACCAACGTGCCTTCCAGCGCGTTGATCACCTCGGTGATCTCTACCTTGAAGTCCTCAGGGCCTTCGTACACCGTGTCTTGCGCCGTGCGCACACGCAGTTCCAGGCCACCGTCGGCCGGCACTTCGTATTCCGCCGTCGGATCCACATCGACCCAGCTATCACCCACCTTGATCTGCAGCGTGCCCTCGAAGTCAGCCGCATCGGTGTCCACGTGGGTCAGACCCAGCTTCACCTTCGCCGCTTGCTCAGCATCCCCACCATCACGGGTCACCGTGAAGGTGCCAGCCTGGCCTTCCGCGATCTCGGCTACGCCGGCAATGTTCACCGTTGCCAGTGCATCATCGTCCTGACCGTCGTTGTTGCGGTCGTCAATGATGCTGCTGTCAGCCACCAACGTGCCTTCCAGCGCGTTGATCACCTCGGTGATCTCTACCTTGAAGTCCTCAGGGCCTTCGTACACCGTGTCTTGCGCCGTGCGCACACGCAGTTCCAGGCCACCGTCGGCCGGCACTTCGTATTCCGCCGTCGGATCCACATCGACCCAGCTATCACCCACCTTGATCTGCAGCGTGCCCTCGAAGTCAGCCGCATCGGTGTCCACGTGGGTCAGACCCAGCTTCACCTTCGCCGCTTGCTCAGCATCCCCACCATCACGGGTCACCGTGAAGGTGCCAGCCTGGCCTTCCGCGATCTCGGCTACGCCGGCAATGTTCACCGTTGCCAGTGCATCATCGTCCTGACCGTCGTTGTTGCGGTCGTCAATGATGCTGCTGTCAGCCACCAACGTGCCTTCCAGCGCGTTGATCACCTCGGTGATCTCTACCTTGAAGTCCTCAGGGCCTTCGTACACCGTGTCTTGCGCCGTGCGCACACGCAGCTCCAGGCCACCGTCGGCCGGCACTTCGTATTCCGCCGTCGGATCCACATCGACCCAGCTATCACCCACCTTGATCTGCAGCGTGCCCTCGAAATCAGCCGCATCGGTGTCCACGTGGGTCAGACCCAGCTTCACCTTCGCCGCTTGCTCAGCATCCCCACCATCACGGGTCACCGTGAAGGTGCCAGCCTGACCTTCCGCGATCTCGGCTACGCCGGCAATGTTCACCGTTGCCAGTGCATCATCGTCCTGACCGTCGTTGTTGCGGTCGTCAATAATCGTCCCCGTACCCTCTCCCCGGATCCCTTCAGGCAGCTTAGTGCCATTGGCCGTTTCCCCTTCCTGGGTAACGATCAGCGTAAAGTCTTCTTCGCCTTCAAAAACATCATCGTCTCCGGTCTGCACGGTGACAATCACGCCATCAACCGTATTCGGGGGCAGTTCAAAGCTGAACGTGCCGTCGCCATTGTCAGTCACGGGTACCGTATTTCCGCCAACGGTCACCACCGGTGGCACGCGGGAATCCACATCACTGTCATCGGTCTTGCCGTGCTCCAGCTTCAACGTGACCGTGGTGACATTGTCAACCGGCTTGCCAAAATTCACATTGAAGCTGCCCGTACCGCCTTCGCTGATCAGCGTGTCAGTCACTGTAATCGACGGCGTATCGTTATCCTCAACAGTCGTAGTGACAGGGCCGCCATGTTCAACTTTTTCGTAGTTGCCGCCGGTGCTGCTTTCAATACCCACTTCTTCTGGAATGTTGCCTTGTACCGTACTGTCATCTGGACGCGCGGGATAGGTAACGAAACCGGTGGTCTCACCGTCTTTAATGACAATTTCCTGGCCGTTGGTAAGCTTTATCACAAGGTCACTGCCTTGCGGTGGATTATCTACGGTAGCCGTGATGGTAATCTCATCACCTTCCGTTACGGTTTCAGGGCCTTCCAACGTAATAGTCGTGGCATCGTCGTCGTCAACAATGTCACTGCCAGACGTACTGCTGGTATCCAGGTTCTCGTAATTACCGCCGGTTGTGCTATCGATACCGATAATCTCCGGACGATCGCCCTGCTCATAAACATCATCCGGGTACGGATTGTCGACAATGACACGGCCTTCTGTTTCGCCTACAGGAATGGTAATGGTGCTGCCATTGGTCAAGGTGATAATCAGGTCTTGCCCTGTTACTGGCCTATCTACACGGGCAACGATCTCATAGGAATCGCCTTCAGTAACTCGCTCCGGGGTCTCCAACGTGATTGTGCTTGTCCCAGTCACCAATGTTGGATCTTCATCACTACCGGAATAGCCACCCAAACGCACGTTTTCAACGTCAGGCACGCCAGGACGTGGGTATTCCAAAGCCAGTGGCCGCGTGGTCTCCACAATGCTGACCAGACGGGTGAAGCTGCTGCCACCGCCTTCGCCACCACCGGTCAATACGGCAGCAGTAGGATCCAGCTGCGCGAAGGGGTCATCGCCTGCTTCCAAAGCAGCTAACACAGCCGTAATGGCTGGATCGTCCGGGTTGGCCAGGGCGGCGGCCACCGGGTCCACATCAACTTCTGCGATATCGCCGCTAACCAGGAACTCCCGGTTGTCGGAAATCGTCATAGGCGGGCTGCCTGGGATTTCGAGTTCGACGCTGGCGCCAGTCTCGGTAATGATTTCGGCGTTAACGGGGACGCGCATCCCTTCCTTGACAGCTACTTTGGAGCCATCGCTGGTACGAACCCATGCCGTACCTTCAACTCGTGTCACTAAAACAGTATCCAGTGCCATGCCTGTCTGATTCCTAAAAAAAGACCGCCGCCAAGCAGCAGTCAGAAATGGACTTTCTTTGATCAGAGAATAGCGAGTTGGTCCGCTAGTCGATATTGGCGTCGCCGCCAGTTCGCTGTTTTATTTATTGTTATTGACCTTACTTAACAATACGAACGGGACGGCGAGCAGGGGTTTAGGCTATGCCGTGTACTTTTAGCGCCAACATCAAACGATCTGTTACATCCAGCTTCTCAAAAACCGCCTGAAGATGGGCGCGAACCGTTCTTTCAGTGATTCCCAAGTCGTTGGCAATCAGTTGATTGGAGTGGCCTAGCGAGGCGCGTTGCGCGACCTCGACTTCACGGCTGGTCAATGTGCGTTCCCAGCCAGCTTTAGGTTCCAGCCGACGAGTGACATCGCTGAGCAAACGGCTCAGCAAGGACTCCCCAACCCAGATTTGACCGCTGGCCACATGATCCAAAACCTGCACCAGCAGGGCTGAGGAACTGTAGGCGTGAACGTAACCACGGGCTCCCAAAGCCAAGACCGCCTGACCTTCGGTATCCAATGGGCGTGGGCTGGCAATAATGACCTTCATGCCTTGTACTGCCTGGCTCCACTGAGGGTGGTTCCACAAAGCCAAAGCACTATCAATGACCACCAGGTCACGTTGCTGTTGTTTCCAACGCAATAAATCGTCCATGCCCTGCCCTCTGGCAGGCAACCAGGTGACGGAATCCAGATGACGCCAATGCTGCCACAACGCCTCATCGGCAGTCAGAAATAAAACCGAATTTACTTGTCGCATACCGCTTTTCCCTTACTGGTAACACGAGCTATAAGCCATCAGCTCTTGGTCTGACTCGGGTATTACACCTCTATCGTCAGCGCTACTCCCCCAACGGACCGATCGGCCTTAACGCTCCCTGAACGCGTTGGATCTGGCCCTGAGAATAGGTTTGAGTAAGTACTGCATAACGGTCCGCTTGCCTGTCATGATGTGCACTTCGGCCACCATACCGGGCAGGATCGGACGGTTATCGTCACCGACATACACCGTGTCAGTACGTACTTTAGCTATATAGAATGAATTGCCTTTTTCATCGGTAATGGTGTCGGCACTGGTCTGTTCCAGCACGCCGGGCAGGCCACCGTAAACGGCAAAGTCATAGGCGGTGAACTTGACCTCGGCAGTCTGGCCCGAGTGCAGAAACCCGATATCGCGCGGATTGATGCGCACTTCCAACAGCAGGGTGTCGTCAGTGGGCACGATCTCCAGAATATCTTTACCAGGCTGCACCACACCGCCCACCGTATTGGCAGACAGAGTCTTGATGGTGCCGCGCACGGGCGAGCGCACTTCGGCCAGTCGCACACGGTCGGCCAAGGCACGTTGTCCTTGTTCCAGGGATGCCAGCTTGGCACGTGTTTCAGCCAGTTCAGTACGGGCCTGGTTGCGGAAGGTAATTTCCACTTCACCAATCCGGTTCTGGGCTTCCTGAATCGAGGCCTGGATACGGCTGATTTGTGCTGTGGCTGCTTTTTGCTCACCGCAGTAACGAGCCACATCACGCTGCAGACGCAGCAAGTCCACTTCAGACACAGCCCCGCTCTTGAGCAAGGGGCGAGTCATTTGCAGTTCTTGCGAGGTCAGCCCGCAGCTGGAGGCTGCCTGATCACGATTGGCCTGCGTTTCACGCAATTCCTGTTGACGCTGGTTCAACTGTTCCTGGGCCACCGAAATATTGGAGCGCAGCTCTTCAGTACGAGCCTGCCAGACACGACGTTCCATTTCCGCCAAGTCGGGGGCTTTTTCCAGAACCTCAACAGGCATATCAAAAGGCTGATCTGCGGCAATGGCTTCCAGACGAGCAGCCTTGGCCTTCAAGGACAAGGATTCTGCTTCGTTCTCGCCCAGAGAGGACGAGGCACGGGTTGGATCAATACGCAGCAGGACTTCGCCCGCTTCCACGGACTGGCCAGGGCGGACCAGAATTTCTTCCACCACACCGCCGTCCAGACTTTGCACAATCTGAACCTGGCGAGATGGCACAACCTTGCCTTCACCGCGCACCACTTCATCAATACTGGCCAGGCTGGCCCAGACGATCAGCACGCAAATTGCCAATAACGTCAGCCAGATCAGCAGCGTGGAACCGCGTACCTCTTGGTAGCGAGCCGTCCACGAGGCGTTTTTGAGCATGTTGCTGCCAGGAGGCGGCGCGCTGGTGTCCTGGAGTTGTGCACGCACCCAATGAAACAGGTTCTTTATCTTCATGCTGCACTCCGGGCCTTGCCAATCTGCCCACTACGCAAAGCGGCAATAACCTGATCCTTGGGACCATCCGCCACAATACGCCCCATATCCATCACGATCAGACGATCAACCAGCTCCAGCAAAGCGGTGCGATGTGTCACCAGCACCACGGTCTTGCCTTCACATTCTTTCTGCAAACTGCGACGCAGAGCCGATTCGCTCTGGTTGTCCATATTGCTGCTGGGTTCATCCAGCAACAGAATGGATGGGTTACCAATCAAGGCACGGGCTACCGCAATCGCCTGGCGCTGACCACCCGAGAGGGATTCACCACGCTCGCCAATCATCATGTCGTAGCCATCAGGATGGCGTCGTGCGAAGTCGTCCACGCCGGCCTGACGCGCTGCTGCCAACATTTGGTCGTCGGTTGCGTAGGGTGTCCCCATCATCAGGTTGTGCTTCAAGGAGCCATAAAACAGCATGGGGTCCTGCGAGACATAGCCCATGGAGCGACGCACGTCTGCCGGATCAATCTGCTGATTATCAATTCCGTCGAGCACCACTGTGCCGCCCGTTGGTTTGTACAGACCCAGGATCAGCTTGGACAAGGTGGTTTTACCGGAGCCGATACGGCCGATAATGCCGATCTTCTCGCCAGCCTTCAACGAAAAGCTGACCTTGTCGAGCACGTTCTGAGTTGCACCGGGATAGGTGAAACTGACGTTACGAAACTCGATAGAGCCTTCCAGATAAGGACGTGGCACAAAGTGACGCTCCTCGGGATGCTCTACCGGCATATTCATGTATGAATCGACCGAGCCCAAGGAGGTACGGGCATTTTGATACTGCATCATCAAGCCAGCCACCTGCCCCAATGGAGCCAGGCAACGGCCTGCGATCATGGAGGAAGCAATAATGCCCCCCATGGACAATTTGGTTTCCTGAACCAGATACACCCCGATAATCACCACACTGATAGTGACCATCTGCTGCAGCATTTGCACCGTATTGACGGTGAGCGTGGAGGTCATCTTGATACGGGCACCCTGACGTGCCAGATATTCGGTTGACTGCTCCCAATCGCGCTGAGCATTGCTTTGCGCATTCAGGACCTTCAGGGTTTCCATGCCAGCCAAGGACTCAACCAGCCCGGCATTACGCTGGGCGGCAGCCTGGAAGGTCTGCTTGGTCAGGCGCTCCATGCGGGCCTGCGCAAACCAGGAAATACCCAGAATGATCACAATGGCCACTACCGGCGGGATCAGCATCCAGGGCGAGATCCAGGCCAGCACAGCCAAAAACAGCAATACAAAAGGCAAATCGACCAGTGTGGTCAAACTGGCCGAAGCAATAAAGTCGCGCACCGATTCAAAGGAGCGCAGATTGGCAGCAAAGGAGCCCACCGACGGCGGTCGGTTCTCCATGCGCAAGTCCAGCACACGCTCCATAATCCGCGCAGATAACTGAATATCCACCCGTTTACTGGCCGCATCGACCACATAGGCTCGCACAGTGCTGAGCACCATGTTCATGACCAGAACCAATCCAATCCCGATCGACAACACCCACAGGGTTTCAATCGCCTTATTGGGCACCACCCGGTCGTACACGTTCATGGTGTAGAGCGGAATGGCCAGGGCAAACAGGTTGATCAGCAAGGCAGCGCCAATGGCGTCACGATACAGACGCCAGTTTTGCACTACGGCTGTCCAGAACCAGTGCTTGCCCTTCATGGGGGCTACCCCATCTTTAGCACGCGCTTCGACACGAAAATCCGGCTGCACCACAGCCAACAGCCCGGAGTACTGCGCTTGCAGATCTTCCAGGCTGATTTCGCTGGGGCTGCCACTTTCCGGGAAATGCACCCGGGCATGCTCTCCTTCCAGACCCAACAAGACACATGCGCGGTTATTGTTCAGCAACAAAATAACCGGGAACAGATTGGTGTCGAGTTCGGTAAAGGCGCGGCGCCACACTCGCGCCGTGCAATGGCCTCGCGCCGCCGCCCGATTCAAGAGCGCCGGCGTCAGCCGTCCACGCTGCAAGGGCAGACCCGCAGACAAATGCTGCGGTGTGCAGGGATTACCGTGAATACGGGTGATCTCTGCCAGGCAGGTCAAAAGAGGATCATCATGTGTCAGATGAGGCGGGACACTGAATTCCCCGCTTTTTGGTGTCGTGCTGTCAGATGAGTGGTTCATCGTCATTAATCAAATCCAGCGAATCCCGCAGGCGTTGACGGGTACGTTTGCGCTCGTTCAATTTGGCCAAGGCCTGGGGAGGCAGATCAGTCATACGAAGCACACCGTTTGCAACCAGTGCGTCAATCAAATCCTCCAGTACCCGGATAAAACTGGCATCCGAGACTGAAAGCTCTTGTTTGTAGTCATCTTCGTTTTGACTCATACGTGCCTCCCTTTCTATCTAATAACGCCAAGAAGCAGCGACTTACAGCCCGGCTGGTTTCTCGCGCAGGACTGGCGGAGCCATGCCGTCGCGGTAATCAACAGAAACAGGAGTCAGGTTGCTGGTATCTGGGACAGGCGTCATGCATGCCTTGAATGCCTCTTCGGGGAAGTCCAGCTTGGCGGCCTCTTCAGGCTGCTCCGAGTACGGCTGGGACAGGCCAACTGCCGACACCAGACGGTGCGACAAGGTCAGCCAACGGTATTCAGCTTGCTGCAGGTCGTAAGTGGCGTTGGCCAGAGCACGACGCGCATCAAACAATTTGTTTTCCGTATCCAGCAAGTCCAGCAAAGAGCGCTGACCGATCTGGAACTGCTGCATGTAAGCAACGCGAACCTTGGACGTAGCCAGTTCGTGCTGTTTCAGGAATGGCAGCTGAGCACGCAGGCGCTCAATGTTGTTCCAGGCTACAGCCAGGTCTTGTTGCACGTTGCGGCAGGTGTAGTCACGCACGTCGCGGGCAGCGTATTGCTGAGCCGTTGTCTGACGGATGCGAGCAGCATCGGCACCACCGCGGAACAGGTTGTACGACAGCATCAGCTGAATATTGCTGCTTTGCGAATCGCGGTAAGCGGAACCGGGAGGGTCGCTTTTGTCTTTACCGGTGGCGGCACGAAACTCCAGCGTCGGCGACATGCGGCCTTGAGCCACGTGCTTACCCGACTCGGCAGCTTGATACAAAGCCTGCTTGGCCAGAATCACAGGACTGGTGCGCAAGGATGGCAAGAAATCAGTTGTTTTGGCGGGAATCGACTCGCTCAGGCTAGGCGCCGCTTGCATGACTTCAGGAGCAGCCACGCCCACGATACGACGGTAGCGTTGCAACACGTCGTTCAGGTTGCCGGCCTCGGTCATCATGTTGCTTTGAGCCAGGGACTGACGACCATACGCCTGTTCCAGGTCAACGCCACGACCTACGCCCGATGCCGAACGCTCCTGAATCTGGCCCAGGATGTTCATGTGCATGCCGTAGTTTTCACGGGCCAGCTTTTCCATTTCACGGTAGCGCAGCACGTCGATGTGCGCGTTAGCCGCTTCCAGAGCCAGGGAGTCTACCGATGCCAGCAGTTCGTAGTAGGTAGCCAGTTTTTCGTAGCCCAGCTGACGCACCTGGTTGATCGAGGAGAAACCATCAAAAATCAACTGACGCAGCTGCAGGCTGTAACCACGGCGGGACCAGTCCGTAGACGGAGCACCCGATGTGCTGCCACGCCACTCTTTGCCAACCCAACCTTGAGCATTGATTTCAGGCATCAAGGCGCCACGGCCGACATTCTGGCCTTCAAGCGCAGACTGGAAATCCTGGAAGCGAGCACCAAGTTCAGGATTGGACATGATTGCCCGCTCAATACTGTCCTTGAAGCTCAAGCTGTTTTCCTGCTGGGCAAGCGCTGGTTGCGCAAGCAGTAACGCTGTCAGCAGCGAACTTACTGTTAGAGTTTTCTTACCACGCACGTCGGCCTCCGTAAGATCCTGTGCCACGTCCGCAACAGACGCCATCACGTCAGCGTTGCAACGCATTGCCAGATCAAATTTAAGGAATCTCTGAACAATTCCCCCGCGCAACGGTAAACTTCGTCTGTCACACCCTCACGAGTCTGTTCATCATGAGCCAACTGAGTTTTTCTGAAGCGGAATTTGCCGGTAAGCGCAAGCAGACACGCCGTGAGAAGTTCTTGAACGAGATGGATCGCACGGTGCCGTGGGATTACCTGGCCGGTGAGATTGCCAAGCACTACCCGCAAGAAGGCAAGGTGGGTCGCCAGCCGTATCCCATTGAGGCGATGCTGCGGATTCACTTCATGCAGCAATGGTTCAACCTGAGCGACCCGGCGATGGAAGAGGCGTTGTACGACAGTTTTTCGATGCGCCAGTTCGCCAAGCTGCCCGGTGGTCGTGCGCCGGACGAGACGACGATTCTGAACTTTCGTCACCTGCTTGAGAAGCACAACATTGCCGAAGAAATGTTCGAAGGCGTGAACCTGCTGCTGCAAGACTATGGGCTGATGGTGCGCCGGGGAACGATTGTGGACGCGACGATCATCGATGCGCCCAGCTCGACGAAGAACGCCCAGGGCGCGCGGGACCCCGAGATGCACCAGACCAAGAAAGGCAATAACTATTTCTTCGGCATGAAGGCGCACATTGGGGTCGATCTGCATACGGGCCTGGTGCATTCGATGGTAGGTACCGCGGCCAACGTGGCGGATGTGACGCAGGTCGATGGGCTGCTGCACGGTGAGGAAGAACTGGTCTTGGGTGATGCGGGCTATCAAGGTGTGGGCAAGCGCGAAGAGCACCAGGGGCGCGATGTGCAGTGGCATATTGCGTTGCGCCCGAGCCTGCGCAAGAGATTGAGCAAGACGGTGCAATCGTTGCAAGACGCCTATGAATACACCAAGGCCAGCCTGCGGGCCAAGGTGGAGCATCCGTTTCGGGTGATCAAACGGCAGTTCGGCTACACGAAGGTGAGGTATAGGGGGCTGGCGAAAAACACCGCGCAGTTGCTGACGCTGTTCACGTTGAGCAATCTGTGGATGGCGCGACGACATTTGATGGCAGAGGTGCGCCCATAGGACATCAAAAGGCCCGGAAAAGGGCTATTCTGAGCGAAAACACAACGGAAAATCGGGATTTTGGACGTTTTTTTCTGATTTTCTGAAATCAGGCGACAACCAGTGGGGAATTTGGGTCGGCTGGCTGATTGATCAGACCGTCCTTAAGTACAAAAATGAAAGAAGAATGGGTTCGGTGTGTCGCTCAAACAAAGCGAAAGAAACACCACCCGAGGGCCCAACACCTATGTATTGCACATGGGCTTTACACCTAAGACTGGTAAATACATCGCCAGCCGCAGCAGTATGTTCATAATGGACCGGGGCAAGACAAGGCGGAGCTACAGGCTTCTGACCTGTATTCTTGGAGCATAACCTTGTGTCTGATTGTGACTTTTTACGTGACGCATAGTGAAACCCATCACGTAGATCACGGGACAAATTGTATCTTAGATTACAAGAGCCTTCGTGGATGACAATGTTAAAAATGATAAATAGCCTGTGATAAAAAAGGCAACAATACACTGAAATTAAACGATTTCGGGCGATTAGGCACTAAACCAATAACTGTTGCGCCTGTCCCACTTGGCTTGATCGTTGGTAATAATTTACAAAAAACTTTCACCTTAATAAGCATTTAGGTTACATCAAGGTAAAACCGAGTTATCACCAAGCGATAAAAACATTTTCACTGTTAAAAGCATAACAATCGCTCACATTAAGAATGCTGCATTTGTAACGATTTCTTATTGAAACTTGATGTCGATTTCCCTCTCTTTGTCAGGCGTTCAAAAAGAGATATGAAATCAAAAACTTATAACAATCGCATGAAGGGCTCCCTGTTTCGCGCCCGTTTGTTGCTTCTCTGAACAATCCGTTGCTGCAATATCCACCGCCCACGCTTGTCCCGTTTCTGCGCGCCCGATACCATCGAACGGTACGTATCTAGTTAGCAACACAGACAACTTGGAGGCCGCACATGTATCAACACCTGGCCCTGTATATCAATGGTCAATTCCTGGACGGGCAAGGTCGCCAGACCCAGGCCGTCATCAACCCAGCCGATGGCAGTAGCTTGGGCCAACTGCCCCTGGCGTCCCAGGCGGATCTGGATGCCGCTCTGAATGCCGCTCAAGCCGCATTCAAAAGCTGGCGTCACAGCTCGCCCATGGATCGCAGTGCGATTCTGCGCAAGGTGGCGGAGCTGTCCCGCGAGCGCGCCCAGGAAATTGGCCGCAATCTGACGCTGGACCAAGGAAAACCCTTGGCCGAGGCCGTCGGCGAGATCATGTCCTGCGCCGATCATGCAGACTGGCACGCCGAAGAATGTCGTCGTATTTATGGCCGTGTCATTCCCGCCCGCAACCCCAAAGTGCAGCAAATGGTATTGCGTGAGCCTATTGGGGTCTGCGCCGCCTTTACGCCCTGGAACTTTCCCTACAACCAGGCTATTCGCAAAATCTGCGCCGCTATCGGTGCTGGCTGCACGATTATTCTGAAAGGCCCCGAGGACTCTCCCAGCGCCGTCATGGCCATTGCCCAAGCTTTCCACGATGCCGGCCTGCCGCCCGGCGTGCTGAACATTGTCTGGGGTGTGCCGCAAGAGGTATCGGACTACCTGATCCGCTCGCCCATCGTACGTAAAGTATCCTTTACCGGATCTGTGCCTGTAGGCAAGCAACTGGCTGCACTGGCCGGTGCTCATATGAAACGCATCACCATGGAATTGGGCGGTCACTCGCCCGTACTGGTCCTGCCCGATGCCGATGTGGCCCGGGCTGCTCGTCAGCTGGCTCGTTTCAAGATCCGTAACGCCGGGCAGGTTTGCATCTCCCCCACGCGCTTTTATATCCATGACGATATTTACACAGCCTTCGTGGACCGCTTCACCGAAGAGCTGGCCAATGTGAAGGTAGGTGATGGTCTGGACCCGGATACGCAAATGGGCCCCTTGGCTCACGAGCGCCGCATCCCCATGATGCAAAAGTTTGTCGACAACGCCCGCTCTCTGGGCGGCAAAGTGTTGTTGGGCGGTGAGCAGATCAAGCGTGACGGTTTCTTTTTCTCGCCCACGGTGCTGACGGATTTACCTGACGATGCCCTGGTCATGACCGAGGAGCCTTTCGGCCCCATCGCCCCCTTGACCCGCTACAGCGACCTGGACGATGCCATCGCCCGCGCGAACAGCCTGCCTTATGGTTTGTCTGCCTATGCTTTTACACAGTCTTTGCAAGATGCGCATCGACTGGGCACAGAGCTGGAATCGGGCATGGTCAATATCAACCACTTTGGCAGCTCCCTGCCCGAGACTCCGTTTGGTGGCGTCAAGGACAGCGGCATAGGCAGCGAAGGCGGAGCTGAAACCTTTGACGGATACTTAGTCACCAAATTTGTGACCCAGATCTAAGACTGGCCCCTGGCCTCGCTTTGCGGGGCTAGGGTGAACCCCTACTGTACTAACTCCGCATTCCCGTTACATTATTCAAACACTCGTTTGAAATTAGGAAATAACGGTGAAACGCTCTGATCGAACACAGTCCGCCATTCTTGATGCAGCCGAACATCTGTTCGCGCTGTACGGTCACGAAAACACCTCCATGCGCCAAATTACGGCGCAGGCCAAGGTAAACCTGTCTGCCGTCAATTATCACTTTGGCAGTAAAGACGGACTGACGCAGGCTGTGTTCCAGCGCCGCCTGAACAGCATCAATCAAGAGCGTCTGGAAAAGCTGGCTTTTTATCGCCAGCAAGCCGGTGAAGGTCCGTTGAAAGCCTCCCAGGTGGTGGACGCCTTTTTTGGCCCTCTGATCCGCCTGGCAGGCTCAGGCAACGGCACCCCCCGCTCGTTTATTCCTTTGCCCGGGCAAGACCGCCCGGCACCGCAGGATTTCATTCAGTCCATCTGTTGGGACGAACAAGTCGCCATCTTCCTGCCCTTCAAGCAGGCTTTACACGAAGCCCTGCCCACTGTGCCGGAAGAAGAAATCATCTGGCGATTCCATTTCATGCTGGGTGCCACGTCTTACGCATTAATGGGCACCCAATCACTACGTCGGACCTTGCAATTACCCCTTAGCGACAGCCCCGAAAGTGAGCAACAACTGCAACAACGTCTGATGAGTTTCCTGCTGGGTGGATTACGAGCTCCTTTGCCGGCCAGCGCCTGAGCTGAACGGTCCTGACCACCAAACTACACCAAGGTGAACCACGCCCCTCTTTTAGGGGCAGCAAGTCGAAGGTGCAGCGTGGGGGTATTTTTTACCGCCGGGCCGCTCCCAAGGTAAAAAGCGCCCCCTCGGGGGGCAGCAAGCCGAAGGTGCAGCGTGGGGGCATCCTTCTTCTTTTTTTTCTGAGCTAGTCCGGAGTTGCTATGTTTGTGACCTTGCTATTGATAGTGCTAGTGCTTGGCTGCGTCTACGTTCTCAAAAACCGGAATCTACGTACCAAGTGGCTAAGCCGCCCAATCTACCGCGCTTTTTCCAGCGTTTTGCCTGCCATGTCCCAAACCGAGCGCGATGCGCTGGAAGCGGGTACGGTCTGGTGGGAAAGCGAGCTGTTTCGCGGCAAACCTAACTGGAACACCCTGAGCTCTTATCCGGCCTACCGGCTCACCGATGAAGAGCGCCAGTTCATGGACAATGAGGTCAACGTGGCTTGCGCCATGATTGACGACTGGCAAGTCAGCCAGGAAGACTTCGACATGCCTGCCGAGGTCTGGAACTATCTGAAAGAAAATCGCTTCTTCAGCCTGATTATTCCCAAGGAATACGGCGGTCGCGGTTTTTCGGCGCAAGCGCACTCGGCAGTCGTGGCCAAGCTATCCACCCGCAACTCGGCCTTGTCCGTGTCGGTGATGGTGCCCAACTCGCTGGGGCCGGCAGAATTGCTGCTGCACTACGGTACTGACGAACAAAAACAACACTACCTGCCCCGTCTGGCAGATGGCCGTGACATTCCCGCTTTCGCACTGACCAGCCCTTGGGCCGGTTCCGATGCCGCCTCCATTCCTGACGTAGGTATTGTTTGCAAAGGCGAATGGGAAGGTCAGGAAGTGCTGGGCATGCGCGTCACCTGGGACAAGCGCTACATCACGCTGGCTCCGGTGTGCACCTTGCTGGGTCTGGCCTTCCGCCTCTATGACCCGGACGGTTTGCTGGGTGGCGAAAAAGACATTGGCATTACCTGCGCCCTGGTCCCTAGCGATCACCCTGGCGTTGATACCGGTCGCCGTCACTTCCCCCTGAATGCCATGTTCATGAACGGCCCCACCCGCGGCAAAGACGTGTTCATGCCGCTGGAATTCATTATTGGTGGTCCCGACATGGCTGGCCAAGGCTGGCGCATGTTGATGGAATGTCTGGCTGCCGGCCGCTCCATCTCCCTGCCCTCCTCCTTTACCGGCATGGCCAAACTGACCAGCCGCGCCGTGGGTGGTTACTCCGCCGTGCGTACCCAGTTCCGCAGCGCCATCAGTAAATTTGAAGGCGTGGAAGAAGCACTGGCCCGCATTGCCGGCCATACCTACGCGATGGATGCCGCCCGCACCATGACGGCGGCGGCTGTCGATCTGGGCGAAAAACCCTCCGTTGTATCAGCCATTGTGAAATATCACGTGACTGAACGTGGGCGCATTGTAGTGAACGACGGTATGGACGTGATTGGTGGTAAAGGTATTTGCCTTGGCCCCTCCAACTTCCTGGGCCGGGCTTACCAGCAAATTCCCGTCGGCATTACGGTGGAAGGCGCCAATATTCTGACGCGCAGCCTGATCATCTTTGGCCAAGGCGCGATTCGTTGCCATCCTTTCATTCTGGAAGAGATGACAGCCGCACTGGACCCTGACCGCGAAGCCGGTTTGCGTAAATTTGACCAGGCTTTCTGGGCGCACATCCGCTACACACTGGCCAACACAGGTCGCTCCTTCTGGTTGGGCTTGGGTGGCTGGCGCTTGCTAAGCGGCCCTACCGGCACCTCCAAGGCCATGCACACCTACTACAGCCAGGCCAGCCGTTACAGTGCCGCCTTCTCCTTGCTGGCCGACGCGTCCATGCTGGTGCTGGGTGGTTCGCTGAAAATGCGTGAGCGTCTGTCCTCGCGTCTGGGCGATGTGTTGTCCGAGCTGTACATGCTCAGCGCCGTACTCAAGCGTTACCAGGACGAAGGTCGCCAGCAAGAAGATGCGCCTTTGGCTCACTGGGCGGCTCAAGACGCCTTGATGCGCGCTCAACATGCGCTGGACAAGGTACTGGAAAACTTCCCGAACCGTCCTTTGGCTGCCGTGCTGCGCTTCCTGGTCTTCCCTCTGGGCCTGCGCCGTCTGGGTCCCGATGACAAGCTGGATCACACCGTCGCCAAGCTGCTGACCAAACCCGGTGCCACTCGTGATCGCCTGACTTACGACACTTACTTGCCTGAGGACGATATGGAACCCGTCGGCGCGATTGAAGCTGCCTTGCTGGCGACGCTGAACACTCGCGATATTGACGCCAAAATCCGTCAATTCGAGAAAAGCGGTCAATTGCAGGACAACCCCAAAGCCAACGTGCGCGATCTGGCCGAAGCCGTCTTCCAGGCCGGTGGCATCACCGCCCAGGAATATGAACAAATCCAGGCCCGTGATATCGTGCGCGACCGCGTTATTGCCGTGGATGATTTCCCCTTCGATCTGCGTCGGGAAAATCCTGCCGCTGAAGCCGCCAGTGGGAGCCAAGTATGAGTTTTCAACCGGTCTATATTATTGACGGCGCGCGCAGCCCGTTTCTGAAAGCGCGTAATGCGCCTGGCCCCTTCTCCGCTGGGGATCTGGCCGTACAAACAGGACGCGAGCTGCTGCTGCGCCAACCCTTTGAGGCCCCGCAACTAAGCGAGGTCATTCTGGGTTGCGCCGCCCCCTCGCCCGATGAAACCAATATCGGCCGGGTTCTGGGTCTGCGTCTGGGCACAGGTCACAAAGTGCCGGGCTGGACCGTGATGCGTAACTGCGCTTCGGGCATGCAAGCACTGGATTCGGGCGTGCAGGCCATTCAAACCGGCCGCTCGGATCTGGTGCTGGCCGGTGGTGTCGATGCGCTGTCTCACGCCCCCATCCTGTTCAGCGACGACATGGTGCGCTGGCTGGCCACCTGGGGCAAGGCCCGCAGTGCAGGCGCACGTCTGAAAGCCCTGCGTAGTCTGCGCCTGTCCTACTTGAAGCCTGTCATCGGCCTGCTCAAAGGGCTGACCGATCCCGTGGTCGGTTTGTCCATGGGCCAGACCGCTGAAAATCTGGCGCACGAATTTGGCATTACCCGTCAGGATATGGATGAATTTGCGGCCCGCAGTCACCGTCTGGCCTTGCGCGCCCAGCAAGAAAACGCTTTTGAAGAAATCGTGCCGCTTAGCGACACGCGCGGTAATAACTACCCGCAAGATGATGGTGTACGCGAAGACTCCACACCCGAAAAACTGGCCAAGCTGCGCCCGGTCTTTGACCCGCCCTGGGGCAATATCACGGCCGGCAACAGCTCTCAAGTCACTGACGGCGCAGCCCTACTGATTCTGGCCAGTGAAGCGGCCGTCAAGGAACATCAGCTCAAACCCATTGGCCGCATTGTGGATGCGCAATGGGCCGGTCTGGACCCGGCCACCATGGGCCTGGGCCCTGTGTTCGCCGCGACACCTATTTTGGAGCGCAACCGTCTGGCCCTAAATGGCCCCGACTTGTGGGAAATCAACGAGGCCTTTGCAGCACAAGTACTAGCATGTCGTGCTGCATGGGACGATCAGGAGTGGTGCCAAAAACACCTGGGTCGTGATGCGTTGGGACTGCTGGATATGGACAAGCTCAATGTGGACGGCGGTGCTATTGCAATCGGCCATCCGGTGGGTGCCTCCGGCGCCCGAATTGTGCTGCATTGCTTGAATGCCCTGCGTCGTCGCAACTTGCGCCTGGGCATGGCCGCTATTTGTATTGGCGGCGGTCAAGGCGGTGCCATGCTGATCGAATCGCTGCAAGGAACTGAATCATGATGCCCGTCGCTACCTTGAATTTGCAAGACTTCACGCTGTACACGGACGATCAGCAAATTGCCTGGCTGAAAATCGATTGCGTGGGCAGCTCGGTCAACCGACTCTCTGCCGCTGTTTTGCAGGAGCTGAACCAGGCCCTGGATTACCTGAGCAGCCATCCTCCCAAAGCCCTGATTATTTACTCGGGCAAAACCGCCGGTTTTATTGCAGGCGCCGACATTGATGAATTCTCCGAACACAACAACAACCCGGAAAAGGGCCTGGCCCTGGTGACTCGTGGCTGGACAGTGTTCAACAAGCTGGCCAAGCAAAGCTACCCCACGTTGGCGCTGGTGCAAGGTCACTGCCTGGGCGGTGGTCTGGAACTGGCCCTGGCCTGCCGCTATTGCCTGGCGGTAGATCAGGACGACACGCGGCTGGCTCTGCCTGAAGTGATGCTGGGTATTTTCCCCGGCTGGGGCGGCATGTTGCGCCTGCCTGAATATATAGGCCCTGCCGCTGCCATGGACTTGATGCTCAGTGGCAAAAGCGTGGATGCTCGCAAGGCCGCCCGTCTAGGTATGGTCGATGCTTGCGTCCCTGTCCGTCTGGCCAAGCAAGCCGCCGTCAAGCAGGTGCTCAGTGGCAAGAAACCACGTCGTGCCAAAGGTCTGCCACGCCTGATGAATACCAAGCTGCTGCGCCCCCTGGTGGCTGGCCAAGTGCGCAAGCAGTTGGAAAAGCGCGATCCGTATCAGCACTATCAGGCCCCTCGTGCCATTTTGGAGATATGGGAAAAGCACAACGGCAATGCCTTGAAGGCTCCCGAGCTGATCGAGCAAATCACCCGTTCCAACACCGCAGCCAATCTGCTGCGTGTCTTCCATTTGCAAGAGCGTCTGAAAAGCGTAGGCAAGCATTCGTCGACTCAGGAGATCAAGCATATTCACGTGGTCGGTGCTGGTGTCATGGGGGGCGATATTGCCGCCGTATGTGCGCTGAAAGGCATGCGTGTGACGCTGCAGGATCAGGACCGCAAGCGTATCGCCCAGGCTCAAGGTCGTGCCGCCAAGCTGTTCCAGCGCCGTCTCAAAGACCGCAGGCTGGTACAAGCCGCATTGGACCGATTGATTCCGGACCCGGACGGCCACGGCATCCCTTCGGCAGATCTGGTTCTGGAAGCCATCTTCGAGAACGCCGATGCCAAGCGCAGCCTGTACGCCACCATTGAGCCCTTGCTAAAGCCTGGTGCTGTGCTGGCAAGCAATACCTCCAGCCTGCCTTTATCCGAGCTCAGCCTGAATCTGATCAATCCGGAACGACTGGTAGGCATTCACTTCTTTAACCCGGTCTCTCGCATGCCCTTGGTGGAAGTGGTGGAAAGCGAACTGCTGGCCCCAGAGGTGCGCAGTGCCGCCTACGCCTTTGTGAACCAGATCGGCAAGCTGCCCTTGCCCGTCAAGGACAGCCCCGGCTTTCTGGTCAATGCCGTCCTGGCTCCCTATATGCTGGAAGCCATGCGTTGCGTGGACGAAGGACTGGACCCGGCCACCGTGGACAAAGCCATGCTGCAGTTCGGCATGCCTATGGGCCCACTTGAATTGGCAGACACCGTGGGCCTGGATATTGCCCGTGATGCGGGCGCGCAACTTAGCCAGCAAGCGGCCATGCCAGCCTGCCTGAAATCCCATCTGGATCGCCAGGAACTGGGCCGTAAAACCGGCCAGGGTTTCTACACCTGGAAGGATGGCAAAGCCCAGAAGTCTCCTGCGGGAACGGTTCCAAGCGGTCTGGCAGATCGCTTGATTAAACCCCTTATCGAACAGACCGAGCATCAGGTTCGGATTGGGGTTGTGGAGAACGATGACATGGCCGATGCAGGTGTCATTTTCGGTACCGGCTTTGCCCCTTTCCGCGGAGGTCCGTTGCATTACAAAGCAACACAAAAACAACGCAATTAGTTCGGATTGGCACAAATACCTATACGCCGATTGGCCTAGGTCATGCACCATAGAAAACAAACAGGTGTTTTAAAACTTGTCATAAGCCTCTGTCAGACGTCGCACCTATACCTTGGAGAAGAGACATGAAAAAGACGGTTGTAGCTTTGCGTACCATCCCCGCTTTGCTGATTCCTCTGGGAATGAGCATGGGAATGGGTCAAGCCCAAGCGGCTGGTTTTAACTTGCTGGAACAGAATGCGAGCGGCCTGGGTAATGCCTACGCAGGCTCGGCCGCCATCGGTGACAATGCCAGCACGATCTACTTCAACCCGGCCGGCATGACCTTGTTGCCCGAGACCAACTTCTCGGCAGGTTTTAATGCGATTAAACCTACCTTCAAGTTCTCCGATAAAGGCAGTACCGACCCCTTGGCCCTGACGGGTGGCGCCAGCCGTCCCGCCACCGGCGGTTCAGGTGGTGATGCCGGTAAAGTCGCCGCTGTTCCCAATATTTATCTGTCCCACCAGCTCTCGCCCAAGTGGTGGGTGGGCCTGGGTATTGGTGTCCCGTTTGGTCTGACAACCGAATATGACGAAGGCTGGGTTGGCCGTTACCACTCCGAAAAATTTGCCATTGAAACCATCAACGTCAACCCGTCGGTGGCCTACAAGGTCAACGATCAGTTGTCCTTCGGTGTGGGTGTGAACTGGTTGCACATTGATGCCGACTACCGTCTGGCTACCCCCGTCGGCTATCACCCGGCACTGGGCCCACTGGACATGGACACCCGCGTCAAGATGAAGGGCGACGCCTGGGGCTGGAACGCCGGTTTGCTGTACCAAATTACCCCCAGCACTCGTTTGGGCGTTTCCTATCGCTCGCAAATCAAGGTCACGGCTGACGGCGACACCAAGCTGCGCAACCGCAACGTACCAGCAGGCATTCCTGCTCCCAACATCAACTGGGATGCCGAAGCCACCATCAAGCTGCCTGACACCGCCATTGTCAGCTTGGTGCACGACCTGAATTCGCGCTGGCAGTTGCTGGCCGACGTGTCCTGGACAGGCTGGAGCAGCATCCCGCGCCTGACCATTGAAAACAGCGGCCCCGGCGCCAAGAATTCCGGCCTGGAGCTGAAATTCAAGGACGCATGGCGCGTCGCCCTGGGCGCCAACTACCACTACAACGAACAGTGGACCTTCAAGGGTGGTATTGCTTGGGACCAATCACCAGTACGCGACAAGAACTACCGCCCAACCGCCCTGCCTGACAGCGACCGTTACTGGGTATCCCTGGGTGCTCAGTATCGCGCCAGCAAGAATGCCACTTGGGATATCGGCTACACCCACTTGTTCCTGAAAAATACCGACATGAACAACAACACGGATCCGGCTGGCCGTGGTCTGACACGCGGTACCTACAAAAACAGTGGTGACATCCTGGGCGTGCAGTTCAGCTATCGCTTCTAAGGATGCACTATGGCCCGCAGTCGCCGCATGGAGCTGCTCGCACGTCTGCCCCCCACATGGCGTGCGCGCTTTTTGCAGCTGGGCTTTAACTGGCACCCCGCCTTCCGGGCAACCGGCGGGCGGGTCCACAAAGTTTCAGCGAACTTGCAACACATCGTCGTACGCCTGCCATTGCGTCGACGCACTCGCAATATCAATGGTTCTTTATTTGGTGGATCCCTGTTTGCCATTACAGACGGCGTGCACGCCACCATGCTCCTGGCCGGCCTGCAACGTCATGTGATTGTCTGGGACAAGAATGCAGAGATCCAGTATCGCCGCCCTGGCTACCAGACGCTGTATGCCAACTTTCAAATCAATCCAGATGAACTGGACGCAATACGAGGACAGCTAGACCAATACCACGAGGCTGAAGCCACATTTACCGTACAGATCCAGGACCCGGAAGGCCAGATCTACACCACGGTGGAACGCACCATCTACATCGCCGACGCCCACTTCTACAAGCAGAAATCACAATCACGCTAATTTGCCGGAGGACCGCTTCATGTTTACCCCCCGCTGTGCCGCCCTGATTTTAAGTCTGTCCCTGGGGCTACCCGCTGCCCAGGCCGCCACTGTTGCGAATGTCACCGTGCCGGACACGGTCACCGTCGAGCAGCAAAGCCTGAAACTGAATGGGGCAGGCCTGCGCAAGAAAGTTGTTTTTGATGTGTACGTTGCCGCTCTTTATACCGCGTCTCCTTCCCAGGATGCCGACGCCATTATCCAGTCACCCGGACCCCATCAAGTACGGCTGGTCCTTAAACGTGACCTGGACGCCCAAACCCTGATTGATGCCCTCAAAGACGGCATTCACAACAACCTGACTGATCCTGAAAGGCAGGAACTGGACCCCGTCATCAAGCAATTTGAAGATTTGATGCGTCAGGTTGGCGAAGCCAAGGAAGGCGACATCGTGGTGCTGGACATGAACGCAGCACAGGTCAAGATCCTGTTTAACGACAAGGTCCTGGGCGAGCTCTCTCACCCTGATCTGACCCCTGCTTTGTTGAAAATCTGGCTAGGCAAGAAGCCTGCTCAAGAATCGCTCAAAAAGGCCCTGCTGGGATTGTCTTGAACCTACACGCCTCGGAGCGCTTCATGGATAAAGTCTGGCTGCAGAACTACCCCACTGGTATTCCTGCCACTATCGAAGATCAGGCCCAGCAGTACTCGTCCTTGCTGGATGTATTTGAACAAAGTTGTACCGAGTTCGCGCAGCGCACGGCCTATATCAGCATGGGCAAACGCATGAGCTACCGCGAGCTGTCGGACAATGCCTTGGCCCTGGCCAGCTGGCTGCAAAGCCAAGGCGTGAAAAAAGGCGACCGTGTCGCCCTGATGATGCCCAATATGCTGCAGTACCCCATCAGCCTGTATGGGGTATTGCGCAGTGGGGCCACCATTATCAATACCAACCCGCTCTATACCGCCCGCGAACTGCGCCACCAGTTGCAAGACAGCGGCGCGGAAACCATCATCATTGCGGAAAACTTTGCCCACGTGCTGCAGGAAATCCTGCACGAAACGCCGATCAAGCGAATCATTGTGACCAGCGTAGGCGATTGCCTGGGCGGCTTCAAGGGCTGGCTGGTCAATCAAGTGGTACGCCATATTAAAAAGGGCGTGCCGGCCTGGTCCTTGCCTGGCTCTGTCTCGTTCAAAGCTGTACTGGCACAAGGACGGGGCCGCGCACCCGCCCCCGTCACGCTGACCCACGATGACATTGCCTGCCTGCAATACACCGGGGGCACGACAGGCGTTGCAAAAGGGGCCATTCTGACCCACGGCAATCTGGTTTCAAACCTGAGCCAGGCCCTGTCCTGGATTCGCCCGTATCTGAAAGAAGGTCAGATCGACTGCGTTGTTACCGCCCTGCCGCTCTACCATATCTTCGCCTTCACCGCGAACCTGCTGGTGTTCCTGCGTCTGGGTGCCGAAAACCTGTTGATCATTAATGCGCGCGACATTCCGTCCATGATCAAGGACATGTCCAAGCTGCGTTTTACTGCCATTACCGGGGTGAACACCCTGTTCAATGCCATGCTGAACAATGCCGAGTTCCGCAAACTGGACTTTTCCTCCCTGCGCTTTACGCTGGGCGGCGGTATGGCCGTACAGGAAGTGGTCGCCAAGCGCTGGCTGGAAGCCACGGGCAAGCCTTTGGCACAGGCGTATGGACTGACTGAAACCTCTCCCGCCGCCACGATCAATCCGCTGGACAAACAAGAGTTCACCGGCTCGATTGGTCTGCCTGTACCGTCTACCGACATACGCATACGTGACGAAAACCAGAACGATCTGCCTTTGGGCGAAACGGGCGAGCTGTGCATTCGCGGGCCGCAAGTCACCCCCGGTTACTGGCAACGCCCCGATGAAACCGCCAAGGTTTTTGATCGTGACGGCTTCTTGCGCACAGGTGATATCGGCTATATGGATGAGCAAGGCTATGTCTTCCTGCTGGATCGCAAAAAGGACATGATTCTGGTCTCTGGCTTTAACGTCTACCCCAATGAAGTGGAAGCCGTCGCCGCCCAGCACCCAGATATTGTCGAGGCCGCCGCCGTCGGTGTGCCGGATGAAAAAGCAGGCGAAATCGTCAAACTCTATGTCATCAGCCGTAATCCCGATTTGACGGAAAAAGACGTAATAGCCTTCTGCCGCAAGAACCTGACCGGCTACAAGGCCCCGCGCATTGTCGAGTTCCGCGACGACCTGCCACGTACCAACGTAGGCAAGATCCTGCGCCGGGAACTACGTCCATAACACGTATTTCGCACGCGCTTAGACCAAGATGAAAGGGGCTTATGCCCCTTTTTCATTAACCGAAGGATTCATAAACAAATAAGAATCGGATCGTTCGTAGCCCTGATACCGCTCTTTAGAATGGGACAAACTATTTATATAAGCGAGTGTCAGAATGCACGCCCTGTCCCGCCTCTCGGAGTCCAATCGCACCGCGATTGCTCAAATTACCGACGAGCTCGATCCGCTGTCCCTGAACTGGCTGTCCGGCTATCTCGCGGGTGTCGCGCAAGTGCGCCACACCGGCCTTCCCGCTCAAGCGCCTGTTTCTCCTGAACTGTCTTTGGTCCCGGCCGCCGCTGCGCCCGCCCAACGACCTGCCACTATTGTGTTTGGCAGCCAGACAGGCAATGCCCAACGCGTCGCCGAAGCCTTTGCCCAACGCTGCGAAGCCGCCGGTATCCCCGTGCGCCTGCTGCGTGCCGACCGTTACCCCACGCGCGAGCTGAAAGAAGAGCGTCTGCTGTACGTCATTATCAGCACCCAGGGTGAAGGCGACCCGCCAGACGATTCCATCGCATTTTTCGAATTCCTGTCCGGTGCCCGTGCTCCCAAGCTGCCCGAGCTGAAATTCGGTGTGCTGGGCCTGGGCGATTCCAGCTACCCCCTGTTCTGTGGGATCGCAGAAAAGATCGATCAACGTCTGCTGGCTCTGGGTGCGCAACGCATTCTGGACGCAGGCCTGGCCGATCTGGATATTGATACGGTTGCCGCCCCCTGGCAGGACAAGGCCTTCGGTTTTCTGGAAACAGATCACCAGGCCCACGCCGCGGCGGCAGTTCCTGCCGCCCAGTCCAACAACGTTACGGTGCTGGAAACCCAGGCTCGCAGCAGCTTTACTCGCGACAATCCCTTCCAGGCCACCGTGCTGCAAAGCCAAAGCATTACCGGTCGCGACAGCACCCGCGATATCTATCACTACGAGTTGTCGCTGGAAGGCAGTGGTCTGAAGTACCAACCCGGTGATGCCTTGGGTGTCTGGCCTACGCAAAACGCCAAGCTGGTCGAAGCGGTTATTCAGACTTTGAAGCTGGACCCGCAAGAGACCGTCGCCATTCAGGACAAGTCGCACACGCTGCAAGAGTGGCTGAGCCATTACCGTGAACTGACGCAACTGACCAAACCTTTTCTGGTGGAACTGGCCAAGCGCAACAACGATGCCGTGCTGCAAGCGGCTGTGGGCCCAGATGGTTTGAGCACCCTGCAAGAGCTGCTGAAAACCCATCAAGTGCTGGATGTACTGGAACGCTTCCCAGCCAGCTGGAGCGCTGCCGAACTGGTGCAAGCCTTGCGCCCCCTGGCACCCCGCATGTACTCCATCGCCTCCAGCCAGTCCGAGGTGGACGAAGAAGTGCATCTGACTGTGGCCAATGTGCACTACCAGTTCAATGAACAAGATCGTTGGGGCGTGGCTTCCGACTATCTGGCCCGCCTGAACGAAGGCGACACCGTGCCGGTCTTTATCGACCCCAATACCCGCTTCCGCCTGCCTGAAGACAGCAACCGTGACGTGATCATGATTGGTCCCGGCACCGGCGTTGCCCCCTTCCGTGCCTTTGTGCAGGAGCGCAGCGTTCAGGGTGGTGAAGGCCGCAACTGGCTGTTCTTTGGCAACCCGCACTTTCATTCTGATTTTCTTTACCAGACCGAATGGCAACGCGCCTTGCAGGACGGCCAGTTGCAACACCTGGACCTGGCCTTCTCGCGCGATCAGGAAAACAAGGTTTACGTACAGCACCGCTTGCTGGAAAAAGCAGCCGAGGTCTATGCCTGGATTCAGGGCGGCGCCCACATTTATGTGTGCGGTGATGCCAACCAGATGGCCAAGGACGTACACCAGACCCTGCAGGAAATCGCCCGCCAGGAAGGTGGATTGGACGCAGACCAGGCTCGCAGCTGGTTGGAAGAACTCTCGGCGCAGGGCCGCTACGCCCGCGACGTTTACTGAGAAGCAAGGACATGACAGAAAAGAAAATCGCCGCTATCGAGCAAGTAAAAATTGATAGCCGCTATCTGCGCGGTGGCATTACCGAGGGTCTGGCAGACCCCATTACCGGTGCCATCAGCGAAGACGACAACAAGCTGCTGAAATTTCACGGCAGCTATCAGCAAGACGACCGCGACCAGCGCGAAGAGCGTCGCAAACAAAAGCTGGAACCGGCGTTCAGCTTCATGATTCGCGCCCGCTTGCCCGGCGGCGTGGTTACGCCCGCCCAGTGGCTGGCCTTTGACCAGATCGCCTGTGACTGGGCCCAGTTTGGCCTGCGCATCACCACCCGTCAGACCTTTCAATGGCACGGCGTGCGCAAGCCCTTTTTAAAGCCCACCCTGCAAGCCATCAACAAGGCCATGTCCACGACATTGGCCACTTGCGGCGACGTGAACCGTCAGGTGGTCAGCGCCACCAATCCCTTGTTGTCCGAGCAGCACGGTCTGGTTCAAGAGTGGGCTGACAAGATTTCCGAAACCTTCCTGCCCAAAACCCGCGCCTATGCCGAGATCTGGCTGGACGGCAAAAAAGTCGAAGACGCCATTGACGGCGAAGACTTTGAGCCGATTTACGGCAAGACTTACCTGCCCCGCAAATTCAAGATCGGCATTGCCGTGCCTCCCCTGAATGATGTGGACGTATTTGCGCAGGACATCGGCCTGATCGCGATTATTGAAAACAATCAGTTGCTGGGCTTTAACGTCGCCATTGGCGGCGGCATGGGTGCCACTCATGGCGACGACACCACCTACCCGCGACTGGGCAGCGTAATCGGCTTTGTCCGCCCCGAGCAATTGCTGGCCGTTTGCGAAGCCGTTATCACCACACAGCGTGACCATGGCAACCGCGACGAACGCCGTCATGCCCGTCTGAAATACACCGTGGATAAGCTGGGTGCCGACTGGTTCCTGGAAGAAGTGCAAAACCGCAGTGGCCAAACGCTGGAGCCTTCGCGCCCCTATCACTTTGACCACAATGGCGACCGCTTCGGCTGGACCCAAGGCAGCAATGGCCGCTGGCACCTGAGCCTGCGCATAGATTCGGGCCGCATCATGGATACCGAAGTTGGCCCCTGGCTGACGGGTATGCGTGAAATTGCCAAGATTCACCAGGGACAATTCCGTCTGACCTGCAACCAGAACCTGATCATTGCCGATGTGCCTGAAGAAGATAAGGCCAAGATCGACAAGCTGGTTGCTGACCACAAACTGGATGTGTACCAGACACAAAGCGGCATACGCAGCAGCACGATTGCCTGTGTCTCTCTACCCACTTGCGGTTTGGCCATGGCCGAGAGCGAACGCTACGCCCCCATCTTGCTGCCCAAGCTGGAAACCCTGCTGGACAAGTACCAGCTGCGTGATGAGCGCATTGTGCTGCGTATCTCCGGTTGCCCCAACGGCTGCGCCCGCCCTTACCTCGGTGAAATCGCCCTGGTTGGCCGTGCTCTGGGCCGTTATGACTTGCGCTTGGGCGCAAACTTCAGCGGCGAACGCCTGAACGTGATCTATCGCCAAAATATTGCCGAACCTGAAATTCTGAGCATTCTGGACGAGCTGTTTGGCCGCTTTGCTGCCGAGCGTCTGGAAGGCGAACACTTCGGTGATTTTCTGGTTCGCGCTGGCGTAGTTGCCGAGCCTTCAAGCCGTTTGATTCCTTTGGTTTTGCAACCGGCCTGATATGAACCTCTTTCCTTTATTCGCCAACTTGAAGCAGCGCGCCGTACTGGTGATCGGCGGTGGAGAAATCGCCGAGCGCAAAGTGCGTCTGGTCCTGGCGGCCGGTGCCCAGGTCACGCTGGTCGCCCCCTATGTGGTGGACAGTCTGGAAGAGCTGGCTAATCAAGGGCGCATTACCCTGATTCGGGAGCGCTATCAGGCCCAGCATCTGCAAGGAGCCTGGCTGATTATTGCCGCCACTGACAAACGGGACGTGAACCAGGTCATTGCCCAGGACGCACAAGAAGCACGCATTCTGGTCAATGTGGTGGACGACCCCGAATTGTCCAGTTTTCAGGTGCCTGCCATTGTGGATCGCTCACCGCTGATTATTGCGATTTCCTCAGCGGGATCAGCCCCCATGTTGGCACGGCGAGTACGGGAGCAATTGGAAACCATGTTGGACCACAGCCTGGGTGCGATCAGCCGTCTGGCGCAGGAATACCGCAGCGCCATTCGGCGCGCCCGCCCCGAGCTGGGTGCGCGCCGCCGTTTTTACGACTGGCTGCTGGATGGCCCGGTGGGGTCGGCACTGCGCAGCCATCAGAATGAACAGGCACGCCTGAGTCTGGAAAGCGCGCTGCAACAGCCGGAATCGCCCCGCGCCACACAAGGCCGTGTGATTCTGGTGGGAGCAGGTCCCGGTGATCCAGGTCTGCTGACCTTGCATGCCCTGCGTGCACTGAATCGCGCTGATGTGATTCTGTACGATCGCCTGGTGTCCGATCAGGTAATGGAACTGGCCCGTCGTGACGCTCACCGCATTTTTGTCGGCAAACAACTGGGCGAAGATCATCATCAAACCCAGAACCGCATTCATCAGCTGATGATTGAACACGCTCGTGCCGGCCAAACTGTGGTGCGCCTGAAAGGCGGCGATGGCTTTATTTTTGGTCGCGGCGGTGAAGAATTGGAATATCTGGCCGAGCACGGTGTCGCCTTTGAAGTGGTGCCCGGCATCACGGCTGCGATTGCATGTGCGGCTTACAGCGGCATTCCCCTGACACACCGTGATCACGCTCAGTCCGTACAGTTTGTGACGGCACATCGTAAAAGTGGTCACGGTATCGAGGATTGGAACCCGCTGCTGGATACCAGCCAGACAGTAGCTGTGTACATGGGCTTGCAGCAAATCCTGGGCTTTAGCCATGAGCTGGTACAGCGTGGCCGTAGTGCCGCCACGCCCTGCGCCTTGATTGAAAACGGCTCGCGCCCTGAACAGCGCACTTTGCTGTCCACACTGGAAAATATTGCCCAGGATGCACAGCAACATCAGTTTGCCAGCCCCTGCATTTTGGTAATTGGTCAGGTCGCCACCTTGGGCACCACCCTGTCCTGGTATGGCGAGTTGATTGATCAACTCAGTCCACGTGCGGCAATTGAACAGGACGCGGATAGTACGCTAGTCGCAGCCTGAACCCGCCGTCCCTAGAGTAATAGCTGCACCAAGATGAACATGAAAAGGCCCTCAACATGTCTTGCTGAGGGCCTTTCTAGTCGGTATTTCGGTGCTTCTGCAACAGCCGCCAAACACGCACACCACCGTTAACGAGCGATGCAGCAAAAGTGTGAAACGGCGGGTTCCGTGGCCATTTTCGCTACCCTGCACTTCTTGAAAGCACCGAGCGGTCAACTGCCTCAACCTTCATGAAGTCGAAGGGCAAGCCTATGTTTTTAACGCTGTCCAAAAGCCGCAAACATGGCTCGCAACGCACTATCCAGCAGATAGCCAATCAGACCAATCAGGACAATTACGGCCATCAACTCGGAATACGCCATGCGATCACGCGTATCCAGAATCAGGTAGCCCAAACCGGCTGACACACCCAGCATTTCGCAGGGCACCAACACAATCCACAAGACACCGATAGCCAGTCGGCTACCCGTCAGTACCGAGCCGACAATGCCGGGCAGAATCAAATACAAAAGCGTTTCCATCTTGGTGGCTGCCAGACTGCGCCCCAGCATCAGCCAACGCGGATTCAAATGACGTACACCCGAAGCCGTATTCAGCAAGACAGGCCAGACACCAGCCACACCCAGTAGAAAATAAATCGGAGCATCGCCAATCCCGAAGGCCATGACGGCAATAGGCATCCAGGACAGGGGCGAGATCATGCGCAGGAACTGGAACAAGGGAGTCAATGCGGCGTGGGCTCGGGCTGACAAGCCCAGCAGCAATCCAGCAGGCACGCCAACCCCCAATGAAATGGCCAGGCCCACAAAAATACGCTGCAAGCTGGCGCCTACGTGCATCCAGGTCTCTGACCAGCCCAGTATTTCCAGCAAGCTATGAAACGAGGCTGCAGGACCGAATTGCTGCATTAAAGAGCTGCTGGACCAGGCCGTGGCCAGGTACCACAGCACGACTCCCGCCAACAAACCGCCCAGCCCCCACAGGGTGCTGGCAATCCAGGCATTCAATTTTGGACGTCGCAAAGACGCAGCCGATCGCGGATCGGACTGCGCCAATGGCGAAGAAGAAGCAGACACACTCAAACTCATACAACAATGCTCTCGTTGCGGCTGTATTGCTCGGACAAGCCAAACTGCGCCAGACCACCCTGCTTTTCCAACGCGGCACGGACAAAGCGGTCATCCACCAGATCACTGGCTACGTGCTCAGGAGACAGCCCTTCCAGAAAGCCACGTTCGCCTTGGATCAAGGTCCCTTGCAACATTTGCACCAAAGACTCGGTGTAGCTGGGGAAAGGATAAGGTTGAAAATCGATACGCTGGTCGTCCCAGTCCGGATGACGAATCACGCCAGACTTCACATATTGCGCACGATCTGCCGGGTCCGGGGACAGCACTTTCAACAGATTTTCCTGAGTATGCGGGGTATAACGGTTACCCCCTTCGCGCGACAGAATCTGGGCCGCCTCCGCACGGTTACTGCGTATCCAGATCTGTGCCTTGACCAGGCCATCCACCACGCCTTGCGACCATTGGGGTCGAGTCTGCAAATCCTGCTCGTGCATGAAGGCTACGCAACAGGCATGATCGCGCCAAACGTCGCCGGTAAAGCGCAGGATGCGGCCCATGCCTTGAGTTTCTGCCAAGGCATTGAAAGGTTCAGCCACAGTAAAACCGGCAATTCGACCCGAAGCCAAGGCCGGAGGCATATCGGCAGGGGCCATCACCACTAGATTGACCTCATTGGGTGCCAGCGCACCGGCGTTTTTCACGACGGGCGTCAGGCCGTGTGCTTTGAGCACATGCTGCAACACCACATTGTGAATCGAGTACCAGAAAGGAATAGCCACTGTCTGCCCGCCCAATTGCTCGGCCGAGCTGATGTTCTGCGCCACCGTGATGGCAGAGCCACTCATGTGATTCCAGGCCACCACTTTTGCAGGTACTTTGCTGCCGTAGCGTGCCCACACCGTCATGGGCGAGAGCAAGTGCACCAGGTTGACCTGACCAGAGATAAAGGCCTCAACCAGTTGCGCCCAGCTGCGCACCATCACAGGCTTTTCCACCGCAATGCCTGCTTCTTCAAAGTATCCATTGTGATGCGCGACCAACATGGCGGTGGCATCGGTAATCGGCAAATAGCCGATACGCAAAGGCGCATTCGACTCGCTTTGTGCACGGGCTGCCCCTTGGGCCAGCAAAGGTGCAGCGCCCGCTACCGTCAACAAGGACGCCAGTTTCAACAGGTCGCGACGGGTACGGGACGTAGGAGATTCAATCATGAAGTGCACCTTACAAAACAGAAGCGTGAACCGCCTGGGAGAGGCTTTGCTCCAGGCTGGCCACAATTTCCAGGCGTATGGCCTGAAGCCAGTTATCCAAATGAGATCGGGGATGTGCCGGGCAGCTCCATTCACGCTGCAAGCCGGCAGGACGGCCACCTAGAAGCAGGGCGCGGTCCGCCAGCAAGAGGGCTTCATCAATATCGTGAGTGACCAGCACAATGGCGCAGCCAGTCTGGTCGCGTATCGACAGAATCAGCTCCTGCATCTGCCGGCGGGTTACTTCGTCCAGCGCACCAAAAGGCTCATCCATCAACAAGACCTGCGGACGACGAGCCAGACAACGCGCAATGGCAACACGCTGTGCCATCCCGCCCGACAAGGCGCCAGGACGCTGATGGCGGTTTTCATAGAGGCCGACCTGACGCAGCGCCTGTTCAACGCGCTGGCGGCGCTCTGCTGCCGATACGGAAGGTTGACGAGCAAAGCCCAGGCCAAAGCCGGTATTGGCCTGCACGTTCAGCCACGGCAAGAGAATGGCTTCCTGAAAAGCCATGGCCAAAGCGGGATGAACTCCACGCACGGCCTGCCCCAGAAAGGACACCTCGCCCTGAGTGGGCGCTTGCAAACCGGCCAGAACCCGCAACAAGGAGGACTTGCCCACCCCACTGGGACCCAGCAACGCCACGATCTCGCCCGCGCGCACGGTCAAGTCCAGGTTCTGCAAGATCGTCTGGCCACCGTAGGCCAGACTGATCCCCCGTGCGGACAAGAGCCCGGCCCCTTCAGAATCGGTATGCGAGGGGGCGGAGGAACTCATACGGCATCCTGCCCAAGTTCGGCTTTCAACTGCGCCACAGTGGGCGAAATCAAAGGCACCAGCATGGCTTCGCGATAACGGCGCAACAGTTGCGGATGCTTGCCCTGCATATAGGTTGCACCGCCGATTGCAGAGCTTTCCAAGGCCACAGCCTGCGACGCCAGACTGCTTAGCTCGATACGGACTTTGAACAGGTCAGGCGGCGTGGCCGAGCCGGGCTTATGCACGGCATCAACCAGCACATCCGACAATTCCTGTACACGATCCAGCAAACGGCGGGCGGGCTGTTCCTGTACCCATTGGCAGCGGGGCGCGTCCAGCACTTGCTTCAAGGAGCGACGTGCCAGACCCATGGTCATACCGCATTGCAGCGCCATGAAACGGGGGCGTACCGTGCGCACAAAGTGGCCTGCATCGGGATGCAGCAAGCGCTCCTGTCCCAGACGCACGTTATTGAACGTCAAGGCCGCCGTACTGCTGCCGCGCAATCCGACCAGATCCAGGTCTGCCGAACGCTCCAATCCCTGATCGCCCAGCTCTGCCACCCAGATACCAGCCTGATCCTCGGGCATGGCGGCCACAATGGCAACCAGGCAGTTCCCGGGACGCAGATTGGTAATCCAGGGCAGGCGGCCTTCAAACTGCCATTGCCCTTGTGCGGGCTGAGCACGCACTTGCAGCTCTTCAATGCCGCCCAAAAACTTGATGGCGTTGGACAGGCCGGTCGCACCGGCAATACTGCCGTCCAGCAAACCGGGCAGATAGCGCTCGCGCATCGCGGGGTCCTGAACATCACGCAGGTATTCAATAAAGGTACGCTGGCTCCACAGGACAAAACCCGCTGTCAGCGAATGCTCGGCCACTTCCACGATGGACTGAACAGCATCGCCAAAGTCGGAAAAATCTGCTTTCAAGCCCAGGCTCAACAAACCGTCTTGCGCCAGGCGAGGCAACAAGGCCTGCGCCTGGGATGCATCGTTGTCCAGCGATAGAGCGTGCTCCTCCAGCCACTGGGCCAAGCCGGGCGACAAAACAGGGCGCTCTGAGGCCAGCACAGGCTGCTCAGCGCGTTTTAAGGCGTTTCCCATGCGTAGGCCTCCAGCTGGCTATTGAGCGGCGTACGGGCCAGATTATTGGCAAAGTTGCAGATCGTCGCCAAGCCGATGCCGGTAATCACTTCCAAAGCCTGCTGGTCGCCGTAACCGGCGGCACGGAAATCAGCCAGGGCTTGGTCGGATACCTGACCACGAGTATCGATCACGGCGCGACTGAACAAAGCCAATGCTTGCAGGCGCTCGTCGTTGATCTGATCAAAGCCACGCGCACGCAAGGCAGCCAGGATTTCCGGGTCCAGCTTGGCTTTATTGGTCGCAATGGCAGTGTGACCGGCCACGCAGAAGCGGCAACCGTGAGTGGTGCCAGCTACCAGTTGCACCACCTCGCGCTCGACCAGCGACAGGCTGGCGGTGGCGTTCAGGGCGGACATATCCTGATAGGCTTGCAGGGCAACAGGCGCATTGGCCAAAATAGCCAGCAGATTGGACAAAAAGCCGCTACCACGCACAGCTTTTTCAAGGGCTGGTTTGACCGCCTCTGGTGCGGAGTCCACAGTATGCAAAGTTAAGCGGGTCATGATGGCGACAATTCCTTAGTTAATCCGAGAAGGTTTTATTGTCGATTGACTGGCGCCTTATCTCCATGTGCGAACATAGCGGTATTCATATTAAAAATATCCACGAAAAGAAATAAGCATATTTTCTGCATGAGCGACTCTGCCTTTCCTGACAGCCATTGCGCTGTCGATTCCAAAGACACAGGACACCCTGTGGAGGAACTGCTCTTGTCCGGGCTGGAGATCTCGGCCAGCCTGTTTCACTTGGGCCAGTACTGCAATCAATGGGAAAGCAGCCTGCACGGACATCAACGGGCAGGCTTTCATGTGGTCTTGCATGGGCCGTGCTGGCTGCATATTCAGCATCAGGACGCCCTGGCCTTGCAGGCGGGTGATGCGGTGTTCTTCTTGCGGGATGTGCCCCATCGCCTAAGCTCATCGCCCACGCCGCCAGACTGGAACGCGGCCATGCAGCGGCAAACCATGCAGAATCTGGAGCCGCAGGTGCCGCAAAGCACGGGTTTGCTCTGTGGTTTTCTGGATCTGGGCCGTGGTTTGAGCGAATTGCTGCTGGCAACCGTGCCTGATGTTTTGTTGATTGATGGTTCTCAGGCAGATGCGGACTCTGGACGTCCTTTGCTGGACTTGATCCAGGCCGAGATGCAGCGTCAGCCACAGGCCAACTCCAGCTTGCTGGAAAAGCTGGTGGAGCTATTGTTGTTCTATACCTTGCGCCAGCAAATCGGGCAGACACCGGCTGAAGGAGCTCTGCCAGCTGGCCTGATTCATCTGGCCAGCGATTCTGCGTTTGGCGGCCTGATAGAACAACTGCTGCGTGAGCCTGCCAAAGCCTGGTCAGTTGATGATATGGCTGCCTATCTGAACATGTCGCGCGCTGCCTTTCACCGCCGCTTTACCTTGCTGTGCGGCATGGCACCAGCCCAGGTGCTGCTGCAGCTACGTATGCAATTGGCCAAACGTCAGCTGGAACAAGGTCTGACCATGGAACAGATAGCCGAACGTATCGGCTATAGCTCCGCCGCCGCCTTCAGCGCCGCATTCAGGCGTAGTGTGGGGGTCAGCCCGGCACAGTGGCGCAAGCAAGACTCGCGTAGCTAAGTCGACTGTATGCAACTTACGGCCGCAACCAGCCTCTGTTTTCAGCCCAATCATCCATGCAGGTCAATGGCCCGAGCCTAGGATTTTGTTCCCGTGCCCGTCGACAAACAACCGGGCATAAAAAAACCCCAATCTGTAACCAGATCGGGGTTTTTTTGACCTACCAGAGCCAGGCCGAAGCCTGGGCATCTGAGCAAGCGTTTAGATCACGCGGGCTGCTTCGATCAGACGCACAACAGTCCAGGACTTGCTGCGGCTGATAGGACGGCCTTCGGAAATCTCAACGGTATCGCCTTCGTTGTACTGGTTGGTCTCGTCGTGCGCTTTGTATTTATTGGAGCGGACGATGATCTTGCCATACAAGGGATGTTTAACGCGGCGTTCAACCAGAACGACGACAGTTTTGTCCATCTTGTTGCTGACAACTTGACCAATCAGGGTACGTTGACGTTTTTCGGTAGTTTGAGTTTCGCTCATCTTACTTTCCTGCGGTCTCAGCCATGACAGTACGGACACGAGCGATGTCGCGACGTACTTTGCCCAATTGGCTGGTGTTGGAAAGCTGTTGAGTAGCACGCTGCATGCGCAGGTTAAATTGTGCTTTCAACAGGCTCTCGAGCTCTTTCTGGAGCTCGGCGGCATCTTTGGTACGGAGTTCGCTGGCTTTCATGACGTCTCCTTAAGCACCGATCTGACGCGTTACGAACGTCGTCGAGATAGGCAGCTTGGCAGCGGCCAGACGGAATGCTTCGCGTGCCAGCTCTTCGCTAACACCTTCCATTTCGTACAGGACCTTGCCTGGTTGAATCTCAGCGACCCAGAACTCTGGATTACCCTTACCGTTACCCATACGAACTTCGGCAGGTTTCTGCGAAATTGGCTTATCGGGGAAGATACGGATCCAGATGCGGCCACCACGTTTGATGTGACGGTTAATTGCACGACGTGCTGCTTCGATCTGGCGAGCAGTCAGACGGCCACGGTCAGTGGCTTTCAGACCAAATTCGCCAAACGAAACTTGCGCACCGCGAGTTGCCAGACCGGTGTTACGGCCTTTGTGCTCTTTGCGGTACTTTCTGCGAGAAGGTTGCAGCATGTTTTATTCTCCTTCGGACGCAGCAGGAGCAGCGTCTTTACGAGGACCGCGACCACGACCACCTGGACGGCGGTTTTCAGGGCGGTCACCACGTGGACGACGTGGGCGGCGCTCTTCAGGGGCTACGGTGTCAACAGGCATCTCGCCGTTAGGCAGCATGTCGCCCTTGTAGACCCAGACCTTGATACCGATGATCCCGTACGTCGTGTGCGCTTCGGAAGTGCCGTAATCGATGTTAGCGCGCAGGGTGTGCAGAGGCACACGGCCTTCGCGGTACCATTCGGTACGAGCGATTTCGATGCCGTTCAAGCGACCCGAGCTCATGATCTTGATGCCTTGGGCACCCAGACGCATGGCGTTTTGCATGGAACGCTTCATCGCACGACGGAACATGATGCGCTTTTCCAATTGCTGGGCAATGGAGTCGGCGATCAGTTGAGCGTCGGTTTCAGGTTTGCGGATTTCTTCGATGTTAACGTGCACTGGCACGCCCAACAGGCGCTGCAGGTCAGCCTTCAGGCTTTCGATGTCCTCGCCGCGCTTGCCGATCACTACACCAGGACGAGCCGAGTAAATAGTGATGCGAGCATTTTTGGCAGGACGCTCGATGACCACACGGCCAACGGAGGCGCTTTTCAGCTTGCGTTTCAGGTATTCGCGCACACGGATGTCGTCAGCCAACATCGTACCGAACTCAGCACCGTCAGCGTACCAACGCGAGCTCCAGTTACGGTTAACAGCCAGGCGGAACCCAATTGGGTGGATTTTCTGTCCCATTGTGACTCCTTAAGCGCCGACTTTGACCACAATGTGGCAAGTCTGCTTCTCAATACGGTTACCGCGGCCTTTGGCTCGTGCAGAAAAACGCTTCAACGACTGGGCCTTGTCCACGTAAATGGAGGTGACTTTCAGTTCGTCGATGTCGGCGCCGTCATTGTGCTCAGCGTTGGCAATAGCCGATTCCAGAGCTTTCTTGATGATGCCAGCGGCTTTCTTGGGAGTGAAAGTCAGCGTATTCAGAGCGTGAGCGACGGACTTGCCGCGGACCATGTCCGCAACCAGACGTGCTTTTTGCGCCGAAATATGGACTCCACGAATAATTGCTGTAGTTTCCATCACTTATCTCCGGGCCTTTTTGTCCGCAGCGTGACCCTTGAAAGTACGGGTCAAAGCGAACTCGCCGAGCTTGTGGCCAACCATGTTCTCGTTGATGTAAACGGGAATGTGTTGACGGCCATTGTGAACGGCAATCGTCAGCCCAATGAACTCGGGCAGGATGGTAGAGCGGCGCGACCAGGTTTTGATTGGTCGCTTGTCGTTACCCACAACGGCTGCGTCAACCTTTTTGATCAGGTGAGCATCAACGAATGGGCCTTTTTTAATCGAACGTGACATAGTGTTCGCCCCTTACTTGCGCTTACGGCGCGAAACAATCATGTTGTCTGTGCGCTTGTTACGACGGGTGCGGTAGCCCTTGGCAGGCGTACCCCATGGGCTGACTGGCTCACGGCCTTCACCCGTACGACCTTCACCACCACCGTGCGGGTGATCGACTGGGTTCATCGCCACACCGCGAACGGTAGGACGAATACCACGCCAGCGAACAGCACCGGCTTTACCGATTTGACGCAGGCTGTGATCGTGGTTGCTGACTTCGCCAATCGTGGCGCGGCAGTCGATGTGAATGCGGCGGACTTCACCGGAACGCAGACGTACTTGAGCGTACGTGCCTTCACGAGCCAGCAACACAGCGGAACCACCAGCGGAACGAGCGATTTGAGCACCCTTACCAGGCAGCATCTCGATGCAGTGAATGGTTTGACCCACAGGAATGTTGCGGATAGGCAAGGTGTTGCCGGAACGGATAGGAGCTTCCGCGCCAGACACAACCGTTGCACCCACTGCCAGACCACGAGGGGCGATAATGTAACGACGCTCGCCGTCTGCGTAGCACACCAATGCGATGTGAGCGCTGCGGTTAGGGTCGTATTCCAGACGTTCTACTTTCGCAGGAATACCGTCCTTGTTGCGACGGAAGTCGACAATACGGTAGTGCTGCTTGTGACCGCCGCCACGGTGACGAACCGTGATATGGCCGTTGTTGTTACGGCCAGCGCTGCTGGATTTTTTCTCGAGCAGAGCAGCGTAAGGAGCGCCTTTGTGCAGTTCAGGGTGAACTACTTTGATCATGCCACGGCGACCTGGCGACGTTGGTTTTACTTTTACCAATGCCATATTAGTTCACCTCAGAAAAGTCGAGTTCCTGACCGGGCTTGAGCGAGACATATGCCTTGCGCACACTGCGGCGGCGACCCATGAAACGGCCAAAGCGCTTTTCCTTGCCCTTCTGATTGAGCACCTGCACCGATTCAACTTCTACCTTGAACAGCAGTTCAATAGCAGCTTTGATTTCAGGCTTGGTAGCATCAGGAGCGACGCGGAAAGCGATTTGCTGATTTTTTTCGGCAACGTACGTGGCTTTTTCAGTCACGACAGGAGCCAGAATTACTTGCAATAGACGTTCGGCGTTCATCCCAACATCTCCTCAAACTGAGCGACAGCCGCTTTGGTGACCAACACTTTTTTGTAGTGGATCAGGGACAGCGGGTCAGCGTAGCGTGGTTCAACCACAGCAACGTGAGGCAGGTTACGCGTAGCCAGGTACACGTTCTCGTCCAGCGCGTCGGTGATGATCAGCACGGATTCCAGGCCCAGGTCTTTCAGCTTGTTGGCTGCCAGACGGGTCTTGGGTGCTTCCAGAGTGAAGGAATCAACAACCAACAGACGCTCGTCACGGACCAACTGAGACAGAATCGCGCTGATACCGGCGCGGTACATCTTCTTGTTGACCTTGTGTGCGTAGTTTTCTTCACCGGTGTTGGGGAATGCACGACCGCCTCCACGCCACACGGGCGAGGATGTCATACCAGCACGAGCGCGGCCGGTGCCTTTCTGGCGCCATGGCTTCTTGGTGCTGTGGTTGACTTCGGCACGAGTCAATTGCTTGCTGTTACCGCTGCGAGCATTGGCTTGGTATGCAACAACGATCTGGTGAACCAGTGCTTCGTTGAATTCACGACCGAAAACGGTTTCGTTGGCCTGCAATGTGGATGCAGCTTGGCCTTGTTCGTTCAGGAGCTTCAGTTCCATGGATTAGGCTCCTTTCACAGCAGGGCGCACAACGATATTGGCATTCTTGTGACCTGGGACAGCGCCCCGGACCAGCAACAAGCCACGCTCGGCGTCGACGCGGATCACGTCAAGATTCTGAACCGTACGGGTAACGTCACCCATATGGCCCGACATTTTTTTACCTTTGAACACACGGCCTGGATCCTGGGCTTGACCAATGGAACCGGGTACGCGGTGCGAGCGCGAGTTACCGTGGCTGTTACGCTGGCCGCCAAAATTGTGGCGTTTGATGGTACCGGCAAAGCCTTTACCAATCGTGGTGCCCGTAACGTCAACCTTCTGACCCGCTTCGAAAATGCTTTCCACAGCAACTACGGAACCGGCGGAAAGCTCGGCGATAGCAGCGGGGTCGAGGCGGAATTCTTTCAGGATGCTGCCAGCTTCAACGCCAGCTTTTGCATAGTGCCCTGCCTGGGGCTTGGTAACGCGTGTTGCACGACGGGTGCCAAAGGCAACCTGTACAGCAGCGTAACCGTCAACTGCGGGCGTCTTGACCTGGGTGATGCGGTTGTTGGACACGTCCAGAACGGTCACAGGGATGGACTCGCCTTCCTCTGTAAACACACGGGTCATGCCAACTTTACGCCCAACAAGGCCCAGCCGCCACGCGGCAGGCGTAGGTGTCGAGTTCGACATCGTTTTCTCCATTCCTGACTACGATTGGTCAGGGCTAACTGAGAGTACACGCAATGATTTGCGCGACGACCATAGCCAAAACTTTTTGGCTAAGCTAGTAAATATAGCACGTGGCTGTAAAGCCAAGCAAGATTTACTGCAAAAATCTGCCCTAAACTGCTTGATTGACAACAGTTTTTTCGAATTTGGCCGTCGTGGCCATGCGGTCATGATCAGGAAAATTGATTCATGACCAATTTTCTATTGATGTGCCTTATTGACGAAACGGGCCACGTATTCGTTCACCGGCTCATCACGAATTTGAGCCGGAGTACCGCTTTGTTCCACCCTGCCCTCGCGCAGCACCACGATGTGTTGGCCAAGCCGCAATGCTTCATCAATATCGTGAGTAATAAAGATGATGGTTTTGTTCAGGCTGCTTTGCAGGCGTAGCAGCTCGTCCTGCATCTCGTAGCGAATCAGGGGGTCCAGGGCCGAGAAGGCCTCGTCCATCAACAGAATATCGGCATCAACGGCCAAGGCTCGGGCCAGACCAACCCGTTGCTGCATCCCGCCTGACAATTCATCAGGGTAGTTATCCGCATAGTCTTGCAGACCCACACGCTCCAGCCATAGCCGAGCCTGCTCTCTGGCTTGTGAACGCTTGTCACCCCGCACTTCCAGGCCAAAGGCAACGTTCTCCACCACCGTTAAATGGGGCAGCAAACCAAAGGCCTGAAAAACCATGCTGATTCCATAGCGACGGAATTGTCGCAAGCTGGCCATGTCCAGTTGCAGTATGTCCTGTCCGTCCACCAGCACCTGTCCGGCACTGGGGTCAATCAGGCGATTGATGTGACGCACCAAGGTGGACTTGCCCGAACCGGACAAGCCCATGACGCAGGATATCTGTTGCGCGGGGAAGCAGGCATCCACGCCAGCCAGGCCCACGATGCAATCCGTCTGCTTTTGTACGGCCTGTTTGTCGGCTCCCTGCTTTAACAGTTCCACAGCTTCGGGTGCCCGATTGCCAAAGACTTTATAGACATCTCGCAACTCTATCTTGCAGGCCTGCTCGCCGGACGACGTAGGAATGGTATTCATGCTTGCCTCCTGACCTTGCGGCGGTGACGCTGGGAGCGACCAAAGGATTGAGAGATTCGGTCAATGACAATGGCCAGGATCACAATCGCTACCCCCGCCTGCAAGCCACGTCCTATATCCAGGGTCTGAATGCCGGCCAATACGTCCTCACCCAGACCTTGAGCACCAATCATGGAGGCAACCACCACCATGGACAAGGCCATCATAGTGGTTTGATTAATGCCCGCCATAATGCTGGGCCGCGCCAAGGGCAAGGTGACCTTGGTCAGCATTTGCCAGCGCGTGACCCCATAGGCCTGTGCCGCCTCCATCACATGCTTGTCCACCTGTCGCAGACCCAGGCTGGTCAGACGAATCAAAGGAGGGACGGCATAAACCACGGTAGCCAGAACAGCGGGCACCTTGCCCAGGCCAAACAGCATCAGCACCGGAATCAGATACACAAAACTGGGCATGGTCTGCATCACATCCAGCACAGGCGTCAGCACTTTTCTTAGCAGGCGACTGCGAGCACTCAGAATGCCAACCGGAACACCGATCAGCACGGAGAAGACGGTCGCTACCAGCACCAGAGTGAAGGTTTGCATCAGCTTGTCCCACAGACCCATGGCTCCGATCAGATACAAGCCACCCACATAGAGCAGGACGGGCAGAAAACGTCGCTGCCCCCACCAGGCCAACAAACCGGTCAAGGCCAGAATCGCCCAGGCCGGCACCTGCTGCAAGACACGCTCTACCGGCAAGATGGCATGCGTCAGAATCCAGGCGCTGATCTGGCGAAAACCCGTGCCCCAATCCTGTACGGCAACCAGCAACTGACGGTTCACCCAATCAGCAGCGGACCACTCCGGGAAGAAACGGGACTGCGCGGTGGCTGCGGGTTTTGTCGCCTGTGGCTCCAAGGCAGCCTGCAAGCGATCTGCCTGCGCCACCGGCATCCACTGACGCCATTGCTCTTCGTTTTCTTTCAGGAACTTCTGTACCTGCGTGCTGGCGTTCTGCCCGCCTTCGGTCATGCCCAAAATGATCTTGTTCATCTGCTCGGGCTCCAGCTGGATCTTTTCAAACAAAGCCACCAGCTCGGGATAAGACTCCACGAAAGGAGTAGAAGCCGCTACGCCTATATGCGCCAGGATAAAGTCCGTCGGGCAAATCTTGCCCTTGCCGGAAACTGCAGCCTCCCAGCAGCCTTCATTAAAAGGAGCACTGGCCAGCTTCTTGAAGGAGTATTTGGCCATAAGGCCAGCAGGCTGCCAGTAGTAGAACAGGATGGGTTCTCGCCTGTCATAGGCCGCACTGATTGCGGCGTCCAGCGCCGCACCTGTGCCAGGCCGGAAGTTTTGATAATGCTCGCCCAGCCCATAGAGATCGAACAAGCGGCTATTGAAGGTTTCACATACCCAACCGGAGGGGCAGTTATAGAAGCGGCCTTTATTCGGCTGCTCCGGGTCGCTGAAAACAGTGGCGTAGCGCCCTAGATCTTCCACTTTCTGTAGATCGGGAGCAGTTGGCTTGATTCCCTTGTCCGGGTCGCCGTCGACGACATAGTCCGGTACATACCAGCCCTGCTCGGCTCCGCCCTTCAAAGTATTGCCTAGCACCTGGACCTGACCAGCTTCGATGGCCTTTTCGATGATCTCGGTACGTCCTGACCAGATCTCGCCAATCACCTGAATATCATTTTGTGCCAGCGCACTTTCCAGAGCCGCCGAGGACCCTGGCACCCGCTCGGTCTTGCAACCGTAAGCCTTCTCCAGAATCTGCTGATACAGCTCGGTGCTGAATGCTGCGCTTTCCCAACTCAGATCGGCCAGACGCACCGGTTTATTGTCAGCACATGCTTGTGCCGATGCATTAGCCCCCCACAGGCATAGCCACAACCCCAGGAAATACCACAGGGCCAGGAACGGCTTTCGTCTCCGATTTATCATTCTTGTCCTCCTTCAACCCCGCCCATCGTCGCATTTGTTTCCAGGTCAAAGTGTGTCCGGTCGTAAAAAACTAACCGAAATCCGCTTTATCCAGTAGCAATGCCGGAATAGAAAAGTTGCGAAGGGACAGAGAGCCAGGCTTTTCTCGCCCAGGAAAGCGGGCAATAGTCGCCCCTTGGGTAGCATGCGAATCTTCAGAATCTGAAGGCCGGCTTGCAGGCGAAAAAAAACGCCATGCATTTGCATGGCGTTTCTTTCGATGTAACTCGAACAGCTAGGCAGAATTACTGCAGAGCGATTTCGACGTCAACACCGGCTGGCAAATCCAGACGCATCAGAGCGTCGACGGTCTTGTCGGTAGGATCGACAATGTCCATCAAGCGCTGGTGGGTACGCATTTCAAACTGATCGCGCGATGTCTTGTTGACGTGCGGCGAACGCAGAATGTCGTAGCGACGGATACGTGTTGGCAGTGGTACTGGACCACGAACAACAGCGCCGGTGCGCTTGGCGGTTTCTACGATCTCAGCAGCAGACTGATCGATCAACTTGTAATCGTAAGCCTTCAGACGGATGCGGATTTTCTGGTTTTTCATGGGTAATCCTAAAGAACGATATAAGTGGGGGCTTTTTGACTGAGCTTATCAATTGCTCGAAGAAACTCTGACTAAAAAGCACCCCTTTTGGGGGTAGCAAAGACGCGGCGGGAAGGTTTGCACCTTCACACCGCGATCAAGGCTTATTACTTGATGATTTTTGCAACCACGCCAGCGCCAACGGTACGGCCGCCTTCGCGAATAGCGAAGCGCAGACCTTCTTCCATGGCGATAGGAGCGATCAGGGACACTTTCATCGAAATGTTGTCGCCTGGCAGAACCATTTCCTTGTCTTCTGGCAGCTCGATGGTGCCGGTCACGTCAGTTGTACGGAAGTAGAACTGAGGACGGTAGCCCTTGAAGAAAGGAGTGTGACGACCACCTTCTTCTTTGGACAGAATGTACACCTCGGCGTCGAAGTCAGTGTGTGGCTTGATCGAGCCTGGCTTGGCCAGAACTTGACCACGTTCCACGTCTTCACGCTTGGTACCACGCAGCAGCAGACCGACGTTATCGCCAGCTTCGCCCTGGTCCAGCAGTTTGCGGAACATTTCAACGCCGGTACAAATGGTCTTGACCGTGTCTTTGATACCCACGATTTCGATTTCTTCGCCGACCTTGATGATGCCGCGCTCAATACGACCGGTCACAACCGTACCACGGCCGGAGATCGAGAACACGTCTTCAACAGGCATCAGGAACGTACCGTCAACGGCACGCTCAGGCGTAGGAATGTAGTTGTCCAGCGCTTCGGCCAGAGCCAGAACGGCTTGGCTGCCCAGTGGGCCTTCGTCGCCTTCCAGAGCCAGTTTGGCCGAACCCTTGATGATCGGGGTGTCGTCGCCAGGGAAGTCGTACTTGGACAACAGCTCGCGAACTTCCATTTCAACCAGTTCGATCAGCTCTTCGTCATCAACCATGTCGGCCTTGTTCAGGAACACGATGATGTAAGGAACGCCAACCTGACGGCTCAGCAGGATGTGCTCGCGAGTCTGGGGCATTGGGCCGTCAGCGGCCGAGCAAACCAAGATAGCGCCGTCCATCTGGGCAGCACCGGTAATCATGTTCTTGACGTAGTCAGCGTGGCCGGGGCAGTCAACGTGTGCGTAGTGACGGTTAGGCGTCTCGTACTCAACGTGCGAGGTGCTGATGGTGATACCACGTGCTTTTTCTTCAGGGGCGTTGTCGATCTGCGAGTAATCGCGTGCTTCGCCGCCGTATGCCTTGGACAGAACCGTGCAGATTGCAGCGGTCAGAGTGGTTTTACCGTGGTCAACGTGACCGATAGTACCGACGTTGACGTGCGGTTTAGTCCGTTCAAACTTACCTTTTGCCATGATTTATCCCAATTATGTTTTACAGGAAAACAAAAAAAATTGTTGAGCAGCCCGCCATAGGGCGGGCTGATATTGCTATTACTTACCGCGAGCGCTGATCACTTCGTCAGCCACGTTCTTTGGAGCTTCAGCATATTGCTTGAATTCCATGGTGTACGTAGCGCGACCTTGTGTTTGCGAACGCAGGCTGGTCGAGTAACCGAACATCTCGGCCAGAGGAACCTCGGCCTTGATGACCTTGCCACCACCAACCATATCGTCCATACCCTGAACCATACCGCGACGGGAGGACAAGTCACCCATCACTGTACCGGCGTATTCCTCAGGGGTTTCAACTTCTACAGCCATGGTCGGCTCCAGCAGAACTGGGGCAGCCTTGCGCATACCATCCTTGAAGGCCATCGAAGCGGCCATACGGAAGGCGTTTTCGTTCGAGTCCACATCGTGGTACGAACCGAAGAACAGCGTAGCCTTGACGTCAACCACTGGGTAGCCAGCGACCACACCTGCGGACAGAGTTTCGCGGATACCTTTCTCAACGGCAGGAATGAATTCGCGAGGAACCACACCGCCCTTGATGGCGTCAACGAACTCAAAGCCGCCGCCTGCTTCCAGGGGCTCCAGCTTGAGGACAACGTGACCGTACTGACCACGACCACCGGACTGCTTGACGAATTTACCTTCGATTTCGTCGCAAGTCTTGCGGATGGTTTCGCGGTAAGCCACTTGTGGTTTACCCACGTTGGCTTCCACGCCGAATTCACGGCGCATGCGGTCTACCAGAACTTCCAGGTGCAGCTCGCCCATACCGGAAATAATGGTTTGGCCGGACTCTTCGTCGCTGCTGACGCGGAAAGAAGGATCTTCCTGAGCCAGACGGGACAAGGCCACGCCCATTTTTTCCTGGTCGGACTTGGTCTTTGGTTCCACAGCCTGCGAAATCACGGGCTCGGGGAACTCCATGCGTTCCAGAATGATGTGCTGACCAGCGTCACACAGGGTTTCACCTGTGGTCACGTCTTTCAGCCCCACCACGGAAGCGATGTCACCAGCAACCAGTTCTTTCAGTTCGGCACGGTTGTTTGCGTGCATCTGCAAGATACGGCCGATACGCTCTTTCTTGCCCTTGATAGGGTTGTAGACCGTGTCGCCCGAACGCAGAACGCCCGAGTAAACGCGCACGAAAGTCAATTGACCAACAAAGGGGTCAGTCATCAGCTTGAACGCCAGAGCGGACATAGGCTCTTCGTCGTTGGCTTTACGATGAATGACTTCACCGTCATCGTCCGTACCTTCGACAGGTGGAATATCCACTGGCGATGGCAGGTAGTCGATCACGGCGTCCAGCATGCGCTGTACACCCTTGTTCTTGAACGCGGTACCGCACAGCATTGGCTGAATTTCGCAGGCAATGGTACGTGTACGCAGACCCAGGTTGATGTCCTCTTCGGAGAGATCACCGTTTTCCAGGTACTTGTTCATCAGGTCTTCGCTGGCTTCAGCAGCCGACTCGACCATTTTTTCGCGCCATTCTTCGGCCGAAGCTTGCAGCTCGGCAGGAATGTCGGTGTATTCAAATTTCACGCCGTTGCTGGCTTGATCCCAGATGATTGCTTTCATCTTGATCAGGTCAACCACGCCTTGGAACTCTTCTTCAGCGCCGATCGGGATAACGACAGGCACGGGGTGGGCTTTCAGACGCAGCTTGAGCTGGTCGTAAACCTTGAAGAAGTTAGCGCCAGTACGGTCCATCTTGTTGATGAAGGCCAGACGAGGCACGCCATACTTGTTGGCTTGACGCCATACGGTTTCCGACTGAGGCTGAACACCACCCACCGCGCAGTAAACCATGCAAGCGCCGTCCAGCACGCGCATGGAACGCTCAACTTCAATAGTGAAGTCAACGTGACCGGGGGTATCAATGATGTTGATACGGTGTTCTGGGTAATTGCCCGCCATACCACGCCAGAAAGCAGTGGTAGCAGCCGAGGTAATGGTGATCCCGCGCTCTTGCTCTTGCTCCATCCAGTCCATGGTGGCCGAACCTTCGTGGGTTTCGCCCAGCTTGTGGTTCACACCGGTGTAGAACAGGATGCGCTCGGTAGTGGTCGTTTTCCCGGCGTCGATGTGAGCCGAGATACCGATATTGCGGTAGCGCTGAATGGGGGTTTTGCGGGCCATGGTTATATGTCCTCAGATTACCAACGGAAATGGCTGAATGCTTTGTTAGCATCGGCCATCTTGTGCGTGTCTTCACGCTTTTTCATTGCACCGCCACGGCCTTCGGCCGCATCGGACAATTCGCCGGCCAGGCGCAAGTCCATCGATTTTTCACCGCGCTTTTTAGCGGCTTCGCGCATCCAGCGCATGGCCAGAGCCAGACGACGGACAGGGCGCACTTCGACAGGAACCTGGTAGTTAGCACCACCAACACGGCGGCTCTTGACTTCAACAACAGGTTTTACATTATTGATGGCAGCATTAAACACTTCGAGCGGATCTTTGCCGGTTTTCTGCGCAATTTGTTCCAGCGCGCCATAAACAATACGTTCGGCAACAGCTTTCTTGCCGGACAGCATGACCACGTTCATGAATTTGGCCAGCTCAACGCTGCCAAATTTTGGGTCAGGTAGGATTTCACGTTTGGGTACTTCGCGACGGCGAGGCATTTTAATTTCCTTGTGACTATTCAGTTGAACCGCTTTTCGCGGTCTCGGTCATTCATGACAAATGACCACTTACCTACCATGGCACTCAGGCCACGGTTGCACGGATCCAGATCAGTGAACTGATCGATGGATACATGGATTACTTGGGACGCTTGGCGCCGTACTTGGAGCGGGACTGTTTACGGTCCTTGACGCCTTGCAGGTCAAGAGCACCGCGAACGATGTGGTAACGCACACCTGGCAAATCTTTAACACGACCACCACGGACGAGAACGACCGAGTGCTCTTGCAGGTTGTGGCCTTCACCACCGATGTAAGAAATAACTTCGAAGCCGTTGGTCAGACGCACTTTGGCGACTTTACGCAGAGCGGAGTTAGGCTTTTTGGGGGTCGTGGTGTATACACGGGTGCAAACACCGCGGCGCTGTGGGCAGTTCTCGAGCGCTGGGCTCTTGCTGCTAACGCGGCTGACTTCGCGCGGTTTACGCACGAGCTGGCTAATGGTTGGCATGACCTTTACGTATCCTATAACGTACTTTACGTACTGGTTGACGTATGTGTTTTGAAAAACGCCGTCCAGTTGGCGGGTTTTGAAACCCTGTACCGGAAGCGGCATTGCGCAATACCACTCCCCATAAAACACGAAAAAGAGCGGTCTTGCACATGGCTTGGGCTTGATTTCAAGCACTAAAAAAGTGCCCGCAGCCCCTAAATTCAGGGCTGCCATCAAATTACTGCAAGGTGTACCGGCAAAGGATCCTTAAAGTAAGCTCTAAAATTTACCACAGTAAACCCTTATAGGTCAACGATTTGGACACCGATCCAGCACTTTCCCGTTGTCACCGCACACGCATGGAAGCACTTGGTCACTCGCTATCTACATATCGTTATACTGCAGGGCTATTGCACTTCTGCGACAAGGACAATACCCATGATCATCGCTTCCCTGGAAGACGACCTCGTCCAGGCTGAACTGATTGCCCGGATCTTGACCGAGGCTGGCTATGAGTGTCGCTCCTTTCATCAAGGAAAGGACCTGCTGGCCGCACTGGCCAAGCCACATAATTTCGGTTTATTGCTACTGGACTGGGAACTGCCGGATGTCAGCGGCCTGGATGTGTTGCGTTGGGTTCGCACCACACTGGGCCATGCCCTGCCCGTCATATTCCTGACCAGCCGTACCCAGGAAGAGGATCTGGTCACGGGTTTGCAGGCCGGAGCCGACGACTATATTAATAAGCCCGTACGCAAGGGAGAGCTGGTTGCGCGCGTCAATGCTGCTGTCCGGCGTATGGATCTGAGCACCTCGGCCACTCAGGACAGCCGCTTTTCGTTTGCGGGCTACGATATCTTTCCTGAACAAGGCCATATTGTGCTGGACGGGGAACCCGTCACCCTGGCGCCCAAAGAATTTGAACTGGCCCTTTTGCTGTTTCGCAACCCCGGCCGCCTGTTCTCGCGTGATGTTTTAAGCTCCGCGGTCTGGAACCGGGAAATTCCGGCCACCTCCCGTACGCTGGACACTCACCTGTCCAACATACGCCGTAAACTCCAGTTGCGACCCGAAAACGGGGTGCGCCTGACGGCATCTTACGCCCTGGGCTATCGCCTTGAACTTTTGACCGACCCTAGCTAGCCGACTTCTATGATTACTTTGCGTATCGCCGCCCCCCTTGTTTGCGGCCTGATTTGGGGTGGCGTCGTGTCAGCCCAACCTTCCGGCGCCCGTGGCGAGAACTTCATCTACAAAGTGCTGGCCGGTGACACCTTGCTGGATATTTCCCAGACTTACACACGCCAGAGCCGTAACTGGTCCGAAATCCAGCGCTTGAATGCGGTGGCTGACCCTTATCGCCTGCCCATTGGCAAAGAGCTGCACATTCCGTTTCGCATGATCCCGGAAGTGGCCGCCCCCGCCCGCATCACGCACCAAACCGGCCAGATTCTGGTAAACGGACAAGCGCTGGGCGCAGGCACCACGCATTTGCAGGAAGGCGACCTGATACGCACGGGCAGCAACGGCTATCTGACACTGGAACTGCAGGACGGCAGCCAACTGAGCGTGCCCGCCCAGGCTTCCTTGAGCGTGACCCGCATGCGTGCCTTTGAAGGCACGGGCCTGACCGACTCGATCATCGCTCTGGATGATGGCGACGTGGAATCGCGTGTGTCCCCGGAGAAAACCGGCGTGGGCCGCTTTGAAGTCCGTACCCCTGTCAGCATTACCGGCGTGCGGGGCACCGAATTGCGTGTGCGCACCCAGCAAGGCATGGCTCACAGCGAAGTGCTGGAAGGCCGCGCAGAACTGGGCACCCAGCAACGCAGCACCCCCACTGCCCTGAAGCAGAATCAAGGGGCTGCGGTGGGCACAGACGGCAACATCATGGCACTGGCGCCCTTGTTGCCCGCCCCGCAAATCTCCACCCCCGAGCGTCGCGGCGGTCAATGGAACAGCACGATTCAGGCTGTACCCGGTGCCCAGGCCTATCTGGTTCAGACCTCCACCGATCCGCAAGGCGCCAAGCTGCTGTCGCGCGACATCACGACCGATACGGACATTCAGTTCGGTGCCTCGCGCCCCGGCACCTACTACGTCACCGTACGTGCCATTGACCGCCACGGTCTGATGGGTCCGGACACGATCGAAAGCTTTGAAGGCGCAGCCAGCCTGACCAGCTCGGATGGCCAGGCCGTGGTCAGCAATTTTGGCGACCCAATCCTGCTCTCTCAATTCGAGTAGCTAAACGGCGTACGGCATGAGCAGCCCAGCCCCCAGAAACAGCAAGCTACTCTCCGACCGGATTCGGAAAGAGTGGCATCTGGTCTCGGGCTTGCTGATGCTGCTGACCTTGTTGTTCAGTTCCCTGCGTGACGATTTCGCTCTGGGCAAGCTGAACAACCTGATTTACGACTTCACCATGGCGGCGGCAATTCCACAGGCCGCCCCCCCGGACATTGTCATCGTCGCGATTGACGACTACAGCATTGCCAATCTGGGTTTCTGGCCCTGGCGGCGTATCAACCACGCGCAGCTGTTGGGCCGTCTTGAACAGGCCCGTGCGGTTGGCATAGACCTGGTCTTTCAGGAACCCAATCCCGCCTATCCCGATGATGATCTCGCTCTAACGCAAGCCATTCAGCAACATGGGCGTGTAGTCCTGCCGCTGGTATATGACCCGCAGCGCTACATCGTCCATACCGCCATTCCCATGCTCAGCCAGGCGGCCAAAGCATCGGGATATATCAATATCGAACCCGACCCGGATGGTGTGGTTCGCCGTGTCGCGCTGCAACGTGTCACTCCCTTGGAACGCGTGCTGCCGCACTTTACGATTGCAATGTTAATGACGGGCGGGGATATGGATCTGGCCTTGCAGGCCCTGGACTCCAGCAAGACTGACATTCCGCACATTCCTTTTCTGGGGCGCAGTGGACACTTTCAGACCGTTCCTTACTTCAATGTACTGAATGGGGACATCCCGGCCTCTTTCTTCAAGGACAAATACGTCCTGGTCGGCGCCTGGGGCAGTGGGCTGGGAGATACCTTTCCAACCCCATTATCCAAAGCTGGCATGAGCAGCATGTCGGGTGTGGAGATTCTGGCCAACACCCTACAGGCCGTACGCAGCAATCAATGGGTGCGCACACCGCCAGCCTGGTTTATTGCGCTGGCCAGTTGCTTGCCAGTCCTGCTGGCGTGTCAGGTTCTGATCTATCTGTCGCCACGCGCCACCTTGCTGAGCCTGATCGGGCTGGTCTTTGCGATCTTGCTGGTGAACTGGATCGCCATGCATGGCTTCAACCTGTGGATTCCGCCCCTGGCCAGCCTGATTACCGTCCTGCTAGCCTACCCGCTCTGGCATTGGCGCAGTCAAGAAGCCGCCCTGAATCAGGTCACGGAAGAACTGAACAAGCTGCAGCTGGAATACCCCGATGTCAGAACGGCGCTGAACGAGCGGCTGTCTGGTTTGAGTGCACGTAACCTGCCTCATCGTCTGACCCAACTGCACAAATCCATCAATCTGCTGCGCCAGGCCCAAACCAAGCGTGAAGAAACACTGCGCTTTATCTCGCACGATATGCGGGCCCCCCAGAACTCCATCCTGGCTCTGGCCAGCCTGCAACGTCAGGATGACAGCAAGCTGCCGCCCGACCAGTTCCTGCACAAGATGGAAAACTATGCCGAACAAACGCTGGAGCTGGTCGATAACTTCATCAGCCTGGCACGAGCCGAAGCGATGGAGATGGTGCTAAGCCCGCTGGCTCTGCCCGATCTGCTGGCAGACTGTATGGACGATGCCTGGGCCAGTGCCAGAAAACGCTCCATCAGCCTGAACCTGCATGACTCGGAACTGGTCTGGGTAAACGGCAACGCTCCCATGCTGCGCCGTGCCTTTACCAACCTGATTCAGAACGCTATCAAATATGGGCCGGATGGCAACCAGATTGATATAGAGCTGGTTCTGGATAAAAAAACAGTGCGGATATTCGTCAAGGATCAGGGCTGGGGTATTCCAATCGAAAATCAGGCAACTATTTTCGAACCCTATCACCGTGCCCATGAGAACACCGCCGGTGCACCTTCAGGTAGCGGGCTGGGTCTGGCTTTTGTGAAAACCGTCATCAACAAGCATGGTGGCGACATTGCCCTGGACAGCACCAACGAACAGGGCTGTACCTTTATCGTTTCCCTGAGCACCATTGATGTTTCCGATGAAGGCTGAGTTCTGGCGGGACAAGGCCCTGCCCTATGTCGAGAGCCGCCGCGCTTGCGACAGTCGTATCTGCTACCAGAAGCACAGTCACCCGACCTTCTCCATCGGTGCCGTTGATAGCGGTGGCAGCGTCTTTACGGGCGCGCCCGGCGGCCCGGTCCAGCTTGCACCTGGCTCGCTGGTCTTTGTTCCCGCGCACCGTAGCCACGCCTGCAACCCTCTGCCGGATCAATCCTGGAGCTATCAGATGCTGCATCTGGATGCATCATGGCTGGAGCAGCTTTGGCAGGAAAGCACGGGATTCAGGCTTGGGGCCCAGGAGCCTATCCGTGTTAGTCACGAACCGGAGCTTTATGCAGCCTACTGTGAGTTGAACACCCTCTTGTTTTCAGCCGCTCCAGTACTGAGCAAAGAAGCAGCGCTGATCGACTTTTTGCTTCACCATGGCTCAGCCCAATCCCAGCCCTTGGCACCCGCTCCCCCGCCTAGCCCCGTTTTGCAGAAAACCCTGGATCGCTGGGTTAAAGGCCAGTTAGCCACTATCCCACTGCACGAACTGGCTCAGGAAACCGGTTTTAGCCGCTACCAGCTGATTCGTGCCTTTCGCCGCCATACTGGTCTGACGCCACAGCGCTGGCAATTGAATCAGCGCGTCAACCTGGCCCGTGATGCCTTGCTCCAAGGTGATGAGCTGGCTGATATTGCCTATCGTCTGGGCTTTGCGGATCAAAGCCATTTTCAACGCGTATTCAAGCACTACACCGGCGTCACGCCAGGGCGATACCGAGGCTAGACACCATCCAGCGCCCAGCCCCTCCTTGGGCGTGCACTTTCATTCAATACGGGCCCTATCCTTCTCGTCACACTGCGGTTTTCTCCAGGATTGACCGCCGTGACCCTGTTCTTGCTGATCGCCAGCACCCATTTCCTGGCCCTGCTTTCCCCCGGCCCCGATTTCTTCCTGATTGCACGCAGCACCTTGGCCCATGGCCGCTGGGTAGCAAGCGGAGCTTGCGCAGGCGTCGCCATGGCCAACGGCCTATATATCAGCCTGGCGCTGACGGGTTTTACACGGATGAGTACCGGCAGCCCTCTCTTTTTGCTGCTTCAGGGTGCTGGAGGCCTGTATCTGCTGTACCTGGGCGTGAAATTTCTGCAAGCGGCCCGTCACGACGCCCAGCAACGAATCAGTGCCTCTGGCGCTTCTACAGGCGGCTGGTGGCATCATGTTCTGATGGGTTTGCTCTCCGGCCTGCTGAACCCTAAAAACGCCCTGTTTTACGCCAGCCTGGCCTCGGTACTGGCAAGCAGCCGTGCAGGTCCGGTTCTGCACATACTGCTGGGTCTGTGGATGTTTTTTATTGTATTGCTCTGGGATTTGTTCATTACCGTTCTGATCGGGCATCCTCGCTGGCAACAGAGGATACAAAAGCACTTGCCGCGAATAGAACAGCTCTGTGGGCTGCTGCTCTGCCTGATTGCCACCGCCGCGCTATTCAATGTGGCCCAACATCTGACTGAGGCGCCCTGAAAAGCGACACCTGCTCTGCGCTGGCGTCAAGCTCCCTAGAGGCGATAGAGTGAGGCTGTTAGAGCCATATCAAACGATGAGAAAACAAATCATTTGCGGGGTCGGACGGGGCAACATAAGCCGGTAAAATAGTCCGGGTCTACGTTTTGTTAAGCACCTTTAGTGCGCTACAGTCTATGCTGTAAGACCGGAACAACACCCCCGTGTCCCGTTCCTTTTTTTGTCAGTTTTCGAGGAGTTACTAGAATGTTTGCCAAACTTGCTTTCACAGCCGTTCTTGGATTGGCCAGCGTGCCTGCTTTTGCTGCTTGCGACATTACCATCGAAGGCAATGACTCCATGCAGTTCAACACCAAGAGCATCGTTGTTGACAAGACATGCAAGGAATTCACGATCAACCTGAAACACACCGGCAAGCTGCCTAAAGCAGCCATGGGCCACAACGTCGTTATCTCGAAGAAATCCGATGAAAGCGCTGTTGCTACCGATGGAATGAAAGCCGGCCTGGACAACAACTACGTTAAAGCCGGTGACGAGCGCGTGATCGCCCACACTGACGTGGTCGGCGGCGGTGAAAGCACCTCCGTAACGTTTGACGTCTCCAAGCTGAAAGAAGGCGAAGACTACGCTTTCTTTTGCTCCTTCCCTGGTCACTGGAGCATTATGACTGGCGAAATCAAGCTGGGTAGCTAAGCACATCCGCTTGTAGCCGCCAGACGGCCATAAAAAATCCCCACGTGGCATAGCCATGTGGGGATTTTTTTAAGCCTGGAATATCTGGTTTTGTCCGCCTACCTGAAGGTGGGGACCCACCCTGGATAACCAGGATGGGGAAACCAGACTATCTTGCTTATTCCTGATCGCCTTCTGGGGCTTCAGGTTGCTGCTCGGGCTCGGAGGCACCGGACACAAAGACCGGATCTTCCGAAGGCTCAGGAGCCGATGCGAACGGGTTCTCCAGTTCACGGGCTGCTTTGCGCTCTGCCACTTCAAAGGCTTCTTTTTCCTTGCGGGCGGAATGGAAGGCCATACCGGTACCAGCAGGAATCAGACGACCCACAATCACGTTTTCTTTCAGACCACGCAGATCGTCGGTTTTGCCCATGATGGCCGCTTCGGTCAACACGCGGGTGGTTTCCTGGAAGGAAGCCGCCGAGATGAAGGAGTCGGTCGACAGCGAGGCCTTGGTAATACCCAGCAGCACGTTTTCGTACGTAGCTGGAATACCGTTTTCAGCCAGGACGCGATCGTTCTCGTTCAGCAGTTCGGAGCGTTCAACCTGTTCACCCGTGATGAAGTTGGTATCACCAGCATCCACAATGTTCACGCGGCGCAGCATCTGACGAACAATCACTTCAATGTGCTTGTCGTTGATCTTCACACCTTGCAGACGGTAAACGTCCTGCACTTCGTTAACAATGTAGTTGGCCAGCTTCTCGATACCCTTCAAGCGCAGGATGTCGTGCGGATCGGCTGGGCCGTCCACAATCATCTCGCCCTTGTTCACCACCTGACCGTCGTGAGCCAGAACCTGTTTTTCCTTCGGAATCAGGAACTCGTGGCTGACGCCGTCCAGGTCGGTAATGACCAGACGCTGTTTGCCCTTGGTGTCTTTACCGAAGGAAACCGTACCCGTAACTTCGGCCAGCAGACCGGCGTCCTTGGGCGAACGAGCTTCGAACAGTTCGGCCACACGTGGCAGACCCCCGGTAATATCCCGAGTCTTTTGCGATTCCTGAGGAATACGCGCCAGAATCTCACCCACGGACACTTGCTGGCCGTCGCGAACGGTAATCAGCGCGCCTACCGGGAAGGAGATATTGACCATGTGATCGGTACCCGCGATCTTGATCTCCTGACCTTGCTCGTTCAGCAGCTTGATCTGAGGACGCATGGTGATCTTGCCACCACGTGTCTTGGGAGTGATCACAACCAGAGTCGACAGACCGGTCACTTCGTCCACCTGACGAGCCACGGTCACGCCTTCTTCGATGTTCTCGAAGCGAACGGTACCGGTGTACTCGGACACGATAGGACGGGTCAGCGGATCCCAGCTTGCCAGACGTTGGCCAGCCTTGATCGCATCGCCATCGCCCACCGTGATGGTGGCGCCGTAAGGCACTTTGTGACGTTCGCGCTCGCGGCGGTTGTCGTCAAAAATGACGATTTCACCGGAACGGGAGATCGCAACACGCTCGCCCTTGGCGTTGGTCACATAGCGCAGACCAATTTCAAAACCGACCGTACCAGCCGTCTTGGTTTCCACCGAGCTGGCCAGCGCTGCACGCGAAGCCGCACCACCAATGTGGAACGTACGCATGGTCAGCTGGGTACCCGGTTCACCGATGGACTGAGCAGCGATAACACCGATGGCTTCACCACGGTTAACCAGCACACCACGACCCAGATCGCGACCGTAGCAGCTTGCGCACAAGCCGTGACGGGTTTCGCAAGTCAGCGGAGTACGGATCTTGACTTCATCAATACCCAGATTGTCGATCAGGTCGACCAGGTCCTCGTTCAGCAAGGTGCCGGCGGGGATAACCAGTTCCTGATTGTCAGGGTTGACGATGTCGGTCGAGGCCACACGGCCCAGAATCAGATCGCGCAGGGGCTCGATAACCTCACCACCATCCAGGATGGCTTTCATGGTGTAGCCGCCCTTGGTACCGCAATCGTCTTCGGTAATGACCAGATCTTGCGTCACGTCGACCAGACGACGAGTCAGGTAACCGGAGTTAGCCGTCTTCAAGGCCGTATCAGCCAGACCCTTACGAGCACCGTGAGTCGAAATAAAGTACTGCAGTACGTTCAGACCTTCACGGAAGTTCGCGGTAATAGGCGTTTCAATAATGGAGCCATCAGGCTTGGCCATCAGACCACGCATACCGGCCAGCTGACGAATCTGTGCAGCCGAACCACGAGCACCGGAGTCCGCCATCATGTAGATGGAGTTGAAGGACTCTTGACGTACTTCTTCACCAAAACGGTTGGTCACTGGCTCGGAAGCCAGTTGCTCCATCATGGCCTTGCCGACTCGGTCACCCGCCTTGCCCCAGATGTCCACCACGTTGTTGTAGCGTTCCTGAGCGGTCACCAGACCGGACGAGTACTGCTTGTCGATTTCTTTAACTTCATTGCTTGCCTGAGCCAGGATGCTTTCCTTGACGGCAGGCACAACCATGTCGTTCATCGCGATGGAAATACCACCACGTGTTGCCAGACGGAAACCGGACTGCATCAATTTGTCCGCAAAAATCACGGTGGCACGCAGGCCGCAGCGACGGAAGGACTGGTTGATCAGACGCGAAATTTCTTTCTTCTTCAGCGCACGGTTCAGTGCGGTGAATGGCATGCCCTTGGGCAGAATTTCGGACAGCAAGGCACGGCCAGCAGTCGTTTCGTAACGCTTGATGGTCTTGACCCACTCACCGTCTTCGCCCTTCTCGAATTCTTCGATACGGACGGTCAGACGAGTTTGCAGCTCGACTTCCTTGTTGTCGTAGGCACGCTGGACTTCAGCCACATCGGCCATGAACAAGCCTTCGCCCTTGCCATTGACCAGTTCGCGGGTCGCATAGTACAGACCCAACACGATATCCTGGGAAGGAACGATGGATGGTTCGCCGTTGGCGGGGAACAGCACGTTGTTGGAGGCCAGCATCAGGGTGCGCGCTTCCAGCTGGGCTTCCAGCGACAGCGGCACGTGAACGGCCATCTGGTCACCGTCGAAGTCAGCGTTAAAGGCGGCACACACCAGGGGGTGCAGCTGAATCGCTTTACCTTCGATCAGGACCGGTTCAAAAGCCTGAATACCCAAACGGTGCAGCGTAGGCGCACGGTTCAGCATGACCGGATGCTCGCGGATCACCTCTTCGAGGATGTCCCACACCACCGGTTCCTGGCTTTCCACCAACTTCTTGGCTGCCTTGATGGTCGTAGCCAGACCCATCAATTCCAGACGGTTGAAGATGAAAGGCTTGAACAGTTCCAGCGCCATCAGCTTGGGCAGACCGCACTGGTGCAGTTTCAGCTGAGGACCCACCACAATCACGGAACGACCGGAGTAGTCCACGCGCTTGCCCAGCAGGTTCTGACGGAAACGACCGCTCTTGCCCTTGATCATGTCGGCCAGGGACTTCAGTTGACGCTTGTTGGCGCCAGTCATGGCCTTGCCGCGACGACCGTTATCCAGCAAGGAGTCCACGGACTCTTGCAGCATACGTTTTTCGTTGCGCAGGATGATGTCCGGAGCCTTCAGTTCCAGCAGACGCTTCAAACGGTTATTACGGTTGATAACGCGGCGGTACAGATCGTTCAGGTCGGAAGTCGCAAAGCGGCCGCCGTCCAGTGGTACCAGCGGACGCAGGTCCGGTGGCAGCACGGGCAGCACTTCCATGATCATCCAGTCTGGCTTGATGCCGGATTTCTGGAAGCCTTCCAGTACTTTCAGACGCTTGGAGATCTTCTTGATCTTGGCATCCGAGCCTGTGGCTTTCAGTTCGGCACGCAGGCGCTCGACTTCGCGATCGATGTCAATCGTGCGCAGCAGTTCGCGCACGGCTTCCGCGCCCATCAGGGCGTGGAAGTCGTCACCGTATTCTTCGGTCTTGGCCAGGAAATCGTCGTCGGACATGATCTGACCGCGCTTGAGCGGAGTCATACCAGGTTCGATCACGCACCAGGCTTCAAAGTACAGCACGCGCTCGATGTCACGCAGGGTCATGTCCAGCACCATGCCCAAACGGGATGGCAGGCTCTTCAGGAACCAGATGTGAGCAACCGGGCAGGCCAGTTCAATGTGACCCATGCGCTCGCGACGCACCTTGGAGACGGTGACTTCAACGCCACACTTCTCGCAGATGACGCCACGATGTTTCAGGCGCTTGTACTTGCCGCACAGACATTCGTAGTCCTTGATGGGACCAAAAATCTTGGCGCAAAACAGGCCATCGCGCTCGGGTTTGAACGTGCGATAGTTGATGGTCTCTGGCTTGCGGACTTCTCCGAAAGACCAGGACCGGATCTTCTCGGGCGAGGCGATGCCGATCTTGATGGCATCGAACTGCTCGTCCTGAGTGACTTGTTTAAAGAGATCGAGTAGCGCTTTCATTATTTACGCTCCAAATCCATGTCCAGGGACAAGGAACGGATTTCCTTGACCAGAACGTTAAAGGACTCCGGCATACCGGCGTCGATCACGTGGTCACCCTTGACAATGTTCTCGTAGACCTTGGTACGGCCAGCGATGTCGTCGGATTTAACCGTGAGCATTTCCTGCAGGGTGTAGGCGGCGCCATACGCTTCCAGCGCCCAGACTTCCATCTCCCCGAAACGCTGACCACCGAACTGCGCCTTACCACCCAGCGGCTGCTGAGTAACCAGCGAGTATGGGCCGGTGGAACGAGCGTGCATCTTGTCATCGACCAGGTGATGCAGCTTCAGGTAGTGCATGTAGCCTACGGTGACCATACGCTCAAAGGCTTCGCCGGTACGACCGTCAAACAGGCGAACCTGGGTGCGGTGTGGTGCCAGCTGCAGGTTCTCGGCGATGTCGTCAGGATAGGCCAGACGCAACATCTGGTCGATTTCCTGCTCGGTTGCACCGTCGAACACTGGCGTTGCCAATGGCAGACCTTTCTGCAAGTTGGTGGCCATGTTCATCACTTCGTCGTCAGTCAACTCGTTGATGCGAGTCTTCTTGCCGGCAGTGTTATAGACCTTGTCCAGGAACGCGCGCAGTTCGGAAACCTGCACGTTCTTTTCTTCTTGCATCATGTCGTTGATGCGGTGGCCAATACCCTTGGCAGCCCAACCCAGGTGAACTTCCAGAACCTGACCCACGTTCATACGCGAAGGCACGCCCAGCGGGTTCAGAACGATGTCCACAGGGGTACCGTCAGCCATGTGCGGCATGTCTTCCACGGGAACGATGCGGGAAACCACACCCTTGTTACCGTGACGGCCGGCCATCTTGTCACCAGGCTGCAGACGACGCTTAACAGCCAGGTAAACCTTGACCATCTTCAGCACGCCAGGAGGCAGCTCGTCGCCTTGGGTGAGCTTCTTGCGCTTTTCTTCAAAAGCCAGATCGAACTGGTGACGCTTTTGCTCCAAGGATTCCTTGGTGTGCTCCAGCACCAGTGCGTGTTGCTCATCAGCCAGACGGATGTCGAACCACTGCCAGCGATCCAGATCGTTCAGGTAGTCAGCGGTCAGCTCGGTGCCCTTGGGCAGCTTGCGTGGACCACCGTTGACGGTTTTGCCGACCAGGAACTTCAAGGCACGGTCAAAGGCGTCGTCTTCAACGATTTGCAGCTGGTCGTTCAGGTCCTGGCGGTAGCGACGCAGTTCATCATCAATGATGGACTGGGCACGCTTGTCACGCTCGATACCTTCACGGGTAAAGACTTGAACGTCAATCACCGTACCGACCATGCCCGAAGGCACGCGCAAGGAGGTGTCTTTAACGTCAGAGGCTTTTTCACCAAAAATGGCGCGCAGCAGCTTTTCTTCCGGAGTCAGCTGAGTTTCACCCTTGGGTGTCACTTTACCGACCAGCACGTCGTCGGCACGTACTTCGGCGCCGATGTACACAATGCCGGAATCGTCCAGACGGTTCAGCTGAATTTCGGACAGGTTGCTGATATCGCGGGTGATATCCTCAGGTCCCAGCTTCGTGTCACGGGCAACAACCGTCAGCTCTTCGATGTGAACCGAAGTGTAGCGATCATCAGCCACGACCTTCTCGGAGATCAGAATCGAGTCCTCGAAGTTGTAGCCGTTCCAAGGCATAAAGGCGATCAGCATGTTCTGACCCAGAGCCAATTCGCCCAGGTCAGTCGATGCGCCGTCAGCCAGCACGTCACCACGAGCCACGATATCGCCACGCTTGACGATAGGACGCTGGTTGATGTTGGTGTTCTGGTTGGAACGGGTGTACTTGGTCATGTTGTAGATATCTACACCGACCTCGCCAGCCACGTTCTCGTCATCGTGCACGCGAATAACCACGCGCTGTGCGTCAACGTCTACCACCACACCGCCACGACGGGCTTGTACGGTTGTACCCGAGTCAACAGCAACAGTACGTTCGATACCGGTACCGACCAAAGGCTTCTCAGGGCGCAGGCAAGGAACTGCCTGACGCTGCATGTTGGCGCCCATCAGTGCTCGGTTGGCGTCATCGTGTTCCAGGAACGGAATCAGCGAAGCAGCCACAGACACGATCTGCGAAGGAGCCACGTCCATGTAATGGATGTTCTCTGGCGCAGTCATCATGGTTTCGCCCGCTTCACGGCAGGCAACCAGATCGTCAGCAAAGGCACCGTCTTCAGTCAGCTCGGCGTTAGCCTGAGCGATGACGTAATTGCTTTCTTCAATCGCCGACAGGTAATCGATCTGTTCACTGACCTTGCCGTCAACAATCTTGCGGTAAGGCGTTTCCAGGAAACCGTACTCGTTCAGACGAGCGTACAGCGCCATGGAGTTGATCAGACCAATGTTTGGACCTTCAGGCGTTTCAATCGGGCACACGCGACCGTAGTGGGTTGGGTGCACGTCGCGCACCTCAAAGCCCGCACGTTCACGAGTCAGACCACCAGGGCCCAGAGCCGAAACACGACGCTTGTGCGTGATCTCGGACAGCGGGTTGGTTTGGTCCATAAACTGCGACAGCTGGCTGGAACCGAAGAACTCCTTGACAGCCGCAGAGATGGGCTTGGAGTTGATCAGATCGTGCGGCATCAGGTTTTCGGTCTCGGCTTGGCCCAGACGTTCCTTGACGGCACGTTCCACACGCACCAGTCCGGCGCGGAACTGGTTTTCGGCCAATTCGCCCACGCAACGAACACGACGGTTACCCAGGTGATCGATATCGTCGATCTGACCGCGGCCGTTACGCAGACTCACCAGCACCTGAATGGTGTCCAGAATGTCTTCGTCGGTCAGGGTCATGGGGCCTTCGATGCTGTCACCACGGCCCAGACGGCTGTTGACCTTCATGCGCCCCACACGCGACAGGTCGTAGGACTCTTCGCTGTAGAACAGACGGTTGAACAGGGCCTCAACCGCTTCTTCGGTTGGTGGCTCGCCGGGACGCATCATGCGATAGATCGCGATACGGGCAGCATTGGAATCCGCTGTTTCATCGGTGCGCAGGGTCAGGGAGATAAAACCGCCCTGGTCCAGTTCATTGATGTACAGGGTCTCGAAATCACGCACATTGGCTGCGCGCATTTCGGCCAGAATGGATTCGGTGATTTCGTCGTTGGCGTTGGCAATCACTTCGCCGGTTTCGGCGTTGATGATGTTCTTGGCCAGCACACGACCCAGAAGGAAATCTTCCGGGATGGAAATGTATTCGATCTTGGCTGCTTGCAGGTCGCGCAAATGCTTGGCATTGATACGCTTGTCCTTTTCAACCAGTACGCGACCGTCGCGGTCGGTAATGTCGAAACGGGCAACCTCGCCCTTCCAGTGTTCTGGAACGAATTGCAGCTTGCCACCTTCCTGGTGCAGTTCGATGTGGTCGAACTCGAAGAAGTGGGCCAGGATCTGCTCTGGCGTCAGGCCGATGGCCTTCAGCAAGATAGTGACGGGCATCTTGCGACGACGGTCGATACGGAAGAACAGAATGTCCTTGGGATCGAACTCGAAGTCCAGCCAGGAACCACGGTAAGGAATCACGCGCGCCGAGAACAGCAACTTGCCCGAGCTGTGCGTTTTACCGCGGTCGTGTTCGAAGAACACGCCGGGGGAACGGTGCAGCTGGGACACGATGACTCGTTCGGTACCGTTGATCACAAAAGAGCCGTTATCAGTCATCAGGGGCATTTCGCCCATGTAGACTTCTTGCTCTTTTACTTCCTTGACGGTAGGCTTGCTCACCTCGCGGTCCATGAGGACCAGACGAACCTTCGCCCGCAAGGGGGAGGCATAGGTCAAACCACGAAGTTGACACTCTTTGACGTCGAACACCGGCTCGCCGAGCGTATAGCTCACGAACTCTAGCCGCGCCATTTGGTTATGGCTTACTATTGGAAATATGGAACTGAAAGCTTCCTGCAAGCCTTCAACCTTACGCTGAGAAGGCAGCGTGTCCTTCTGCAAGAAGGTTCTGAAAGAATGCAGCTGGGTAGCCAACAGGTAAGGAACCTGCTGTACGTCTTCACGTTTGGCGAAGCTCTTGCGTATGCGCTTTTTTTCGGTGTACGAATAAGGCATGAGCACTCCGACTCAAGGGTTACACGGACCGTCAACCACGGCCCTGGTTTACGACTCTAAAAAACCCGACTTTCTACAATACTAATTAAAAATCATGGGTTTTCTGGAAACGCAAAAGCCCGGGAAGGCTTGAAACGCATTCCCGGGCATCTATCGATACTCTTACTTGAGCTCGATCTTGGCGCCAGCTTCTTCCAGCTTCTTCTGAGCGTCTTCAGCATCAGCTTTGGACAAGCCTTCTTTAACAGCCTTAGGAGCACCGTCAACCAGGTCTTTGGCTTCTTTCAGGCCCAGACCGGTGATTTCGCGCACGACTTTAATGACGCTAACTTTGTTTGCGCCAACGTCAGCCAGGAACACGGTGAATTCGGTTTGCTCTTCAGCGGCAGCAGCAGCGCCACCGGCAGCAGGAGCTGCAACAGCAACAGCGGCGGCAGCAGCCGACACACCGAATTTTTCTTCCATTTCTTTGATCAGCTCGGACAGTTCGAGCACGGACATTGCGCCGATGGCGTCAAGGATTTCAGCTTTAGTAGCCATTTTTAAGAACTCCAGATATTAGGTAAATGCCAGGTTTGGTAGTCGTTCGCAACGACGAAGTTTCCTGAAGGAAAACTGCTTACGCAGCTTCTTTCTGATCGCGCACAGCCGCCAGGCCGCGAACAAACTTGGTGGGAACTTCGTTAAGCGTACGCACAAAAGTAGCGATAGGTGCTTGCATGGTGCCCAGCAGTTTCGCCAGCAGTTCGTCGCGCGAGGGCATTGTGGCCAGAGCCTTAACACCATCAGCATTCAGAACGCTATTGGGCAGCGCACCGCCCATGATGACCAATTTGTCATTGGTCTTGGCAAAATCTGCAACGACTTTCGCCGCAGCCACGGGATCTTCACTGATGGCGTACATCAGAGGACCCACGAGCTGGCTGGAGATACCGTCAAACGAGGTACCTGCCAACGAACGACGAACCAGCGTGTTTTTCATAACACGCAGGTAGACGCCAGACTCACGCGCTTTTTTGCGCAATACGGTAGCAGAAGCGACGTCCAGACCACGGTACTCGGCGATAATGATCGATTGGGCCTTTGCCAGTTCGGCAGTGACTTCTTCGATGACTACCGCTTTCTCTTCACGATTGAGACTCACGGTTGAACACTCCTTCAAACGATGTCGGGAAGGCTTCCCAACATCAACCGAATGCGGCGCACCTGGACGAGTTCTATAACGAATTCTTCCACGGGCGCCGTCTACGTTGGATGGGGCATTCTGCCCCGATTAAGCACCTGGATGACAAGTCAGCCCAACTGCTCCAACGGTCTTTGACAGCAGTGATCCTGTAAACAGGATCGCAGCCCAAAGTTCTTTTTTTCTAACTGTTGATTAAACAGTCAGAGATGCAATTTCAACACGTGCACCGCCACCCATGGTGGAGGACACGGCAACCTTGCGCAGGTAAACACCCTTGGCAGCAGCTGGACGAGCCTTGTTCAAGGCGTCAACCAGGGCGACCAGGTTGGTTTGCAGCTGTTCAACGTTGAACGAAGCGCGGCCAATGGTGCTGTGAATGATACCGGCCTTGTCGGTACGGTATTGAACTTGACCAGCCTTGGCGTTTTTAACAGCCGTGGCAACGTCAGGAGTCACAGTGCCGACCTTGGGGTTTGGCATCAGGCCACGAGGACCCAGAACCTGACCCAGGGTACCAACAACACGCATGGTGTCGGGCGAAGCGATCACAACGTCAAAGTCCATTTGACCGGCTTTGATTTGCTCAGCCAGATCGTCCAGACCAACGATGTCAGCACCAGCTTCACGAGCGGCGTCGGCTTTTTCGCCTTGGGCGAAAACGGCAACACGCACGGATTTACCGGTACCAGCAGGCAGAACCACCGAGCCACGGACCAGTTGGTCGGACTTACGGGGATCGATGCCCAGCTGAACAGCGATATCGATGGATTCGTCGAACTTGGCAGTGGCAGTGTCTTTCACCAGGGCCAGAGCTTCGGCCACAGGGTAGAACTTGTTGCGGTCGATCTTGGCAGCAATAGCGGCTGCGCGTTTGCTTACTTTAGCCATGACTTACACCACCCCTTCAACGTTGATGCCCATGCTGCGAGCGCTACCAGCGATGGTACGCACAGCGGCGTCCAGATCGGCGGCGGTCAGGTCGGGTTGTTTGGTCTTGGCGATTTCTTCAGCCTGAGCGCGGGTCAGCGTACCGACTTTATCCACGTTAGGACGTGCAGAACCGGATTTGATACCAGCAGCCTTTTTGATCAGGATGGTTGCTGGAGGAGTCTTCATGATGAACGTGAAGCTCTTGTCAGCAAAAGCGGTGATCACCACAGGAATTGGCAGACCGGGTTCCAGACCCTGTGTCTGGGCGTTGAACGCCTTGCAGAATTCCATGATGTTCAGACCGCGCTGACCCAGCGCTGGACCGATTGGAGGGGATGGGTTTGCCTTACCAGCTGGGACTTGCAGCTTGATAAAGCCGACGATTTTCTTCGCCATGCTTAGCTCCTTGCGGGTGATGACGCCTGACGCAGAGTGCGACAGGCTTCCCGGGGGTTGTAATTAATCAGGTCTTTTCGACTTGATCGAAATCGAGTTCAACGGGGGTGGCGCGACCGAAAATAGTAACGGTGACACGAACCTTGTTTTTCTCGTAGTTAACTTCTTCGACGTTACCGTTAAAGTCTGCAAACGGACCGTCCTTGACGCGTACCAGTTCGCCAACCTCGAACAGCACTTTGTGCCGTGGCTTCTCAACACCCTCTTCCATTTGCGACAGGATTTTTTCCACTTCGCGCTCGGAGATGGGAGCGGGACGGTTACCGGAACCGCCCAAAAAGCCGGTGACTCGCGGCGTACTTTTTACCAAGTGCCAGGTTTCGTCGGTCAAGGCCATCTCGACCAGGACGTAACCGGGGTAAATACGTCGCTCTGTAATTGATTTCTTGCCGTTCTTTACTTCAACGACTTCTTCCGATGGAACCAGAATGCGACCAAACGCTTCTTGGAGATCAGCGCGTTCAATGCGCTCCACCAGAGCTTTGTGCACGCTTTTTTCCATGCCGGAATAAACGTGAACCACATACCAGCGTTTGCTCATGTGTGCCCTTTATTTCCAGCCCAGCAACAGGCCATAAATGATCCAGCCGAGCCCTTTGTCAATCAGCCACAACAAGATGGCCATAACGGCAACAAACACAAAGACGATACCCGTCATTTGCGTTGCCTCTTTACGGGATGGCCAGTGGACGCGACGTACTTCCGTGTAGGCATCACGAGAAAAAGCGACCAGGCGGCGGCCTGTATCGCTAAACCAGATGATCAATACGGCGACGATTAAGCTGGCAACAAATACCCCAGCGCGAACCAGTGAATTTTGGCCATCCAGAACGGAATAGCCAACAATACCGGCGGCGACGACTAGGACCGCTAGGCCCAGCTTGATGCGCTCGGAACCTCGGTTAACGGTTTCTACGTTGGTATTCGACATATTCCGACGAGTGACGCCACGCGAGGTGGTGGCGAGTGACTGTGGTGGCAGGGGCAGAAGGAATCGAACCCTCAACCTTCGGTTTTGGAGACCGACGCTCTGCCAATTGAGCTATACCCCTATACCTTGACAAACCGTAGCGCGCTACTTAGCTACGTTTGGCTTTTAGGCAAAAGAGGATATTAACCTCTTTCGCCCAAAATTACTACTCTTTTTTTACTTGATGATTTTTGCAACCACGCCAGCGCCAACGGTACGGCCGCCTTCGCGAATAGCGAAGCGCAGACCTTCTTCCATGGCGATAGGAGCGATCAGGGACACTTTCATCGAAATGTTGTCGCCTGGCAGAACCATTTCCTTGTCTTCTGGCAGCTCGATGGTGCCGGTCACGTCAGTTGTACGGAAGTAGAACTGAGGACGGTAGCCCTTGAAGAAAGGAGTGTGACGACCACCTTCTTCTTTGGACAGAATGTACACCTCGGCGTCGAAGTCAGTGTGTGGCTTGATCGAGCCTGGCTTGGCCAGAACTTGACCACGTTCCACGTCTTCACGCTTGGTACCACGCAGCAGCAGACCGACGTTATCGCCAGCTTCGCCCTGGTCCAGCAGTTTGCGGAACATTTCAACGCCGGTACAAATGGTCTTGACCGTGTCTTTGATACCCACGATTTCGATTTCTTCGCCGACCTTGATGATGCCGCGCTCAATACGACCGGTCACAACCGTACCACGGCCGGAGATCGAGAACACGTCTTCAACAGGCATCAGGAACGTACCGTCAACGGCACGCTCAGGCGTAGGAATGTAGTTGTCCAGCGCTTCGGCCAGAGCCAGAACGGCTTGGCTGCCCAGTGGGCCTTCGTCGCCTTCCAGAGCCAGTTTGGCCGAACCCTTGATGATCGGGGTGTCGTCGCCAGGGAAGTCGTACTTGGACAACAGCTCGCGAACTTCCATTTCAACCAGTTCGATCAGCTCTTCGTCATCAACCATGTCGGCCTTGTTCAGGAACACGATGATGTAAGGAACGCCAACCTGACGGCTCAGCAGGATGTGCTCGCGAGTCTGAGGCATTGGGCCGTCAGCGGCCGAGCAAACCAAGATAGCGCCGTCCATCTGGGCAGCACCGGTAATCATGTTCTTGACGTAGTCAGCGTGGCCGGGGCAGTCAACGTGTGCGTAGTGACGGTTAGGCGTCTCGTACTCAACGTGCGAGGTGCTGATGGTGATACCACGTGCTTTTTCTTCAGGGGCGTTGTCGATCTGCGAGTAATCGCGTGCTTCGCCGCCGTATGCCTTGGACAGAACCGTGCAGATTGCAGCGGTCAGAGTGGTTTTACCGTGGTCAACGTGACCGATAGTACCGACGTTGACGTGCGGTTTAGTCCGTTCAAACTTGCCTTTAGCCATGGCAGACTCCTGAAGGGATAGAACGATATAGAGAAGAGAGATGTGGTGCCCATGACGCGGATCGAACGCGTGACCTCTCCCTTACCAAGGGAGTGCTCTACCACTGAGCCACATGGGCATTCAACTTCAGCCCAGAGTGGCCAAAGATTTTTAACCTGGAGCGGGTGAAGGGGATCGAACCCTCGTCTTAAGCTTGGAAGGCTTCTGCTCTACCATTGAGCTACACCCGCAGACTTTTCTTCACCCTCTCCTAAAGTCGCCTTGCTGGCTGACTCTAGAAAAGTGCTGGTGGTGGGAGTTGGATTCGAACCAACGTAGGCGCAGGGCCAACAGATTTACAGTCTGCCTCCTTTAACCACTCGGACATCCCACCCGAAGCGAAAATCGAATTATGGACATGTTTTATGAAGTCGTCAAGCCTTTTGGGAAGAAAACTGAATAATTCGATGAATTTTTTAAAAAAACCTGATTTTGGGCGCTTTTCTTACTGGATTTGTCACTGTTTTTGGGCCCCCCGGGTACCGTTTATGAATACATTCAAAACCAGGGAAACAGGATGAAATGCGGGTAAACACATAGATTTTTTCCTGTTTTCGGTGCTTATTTTTGTAAGCAAAAGATACATAATCAGGTTTTCCGTTTTAATCCGGCTTTCAGGCTTCTTCCCTACTCTCTCCCTCGCCTCCTTAAGGCTCTCATCCTGCTGTTTTCTACCGGCTTGAGCACAAGCACTCAATCTAAAAATCATGTCGTCATGAACTGCCCCCAAAAAAGGAGGATTGCCGAGCAGCTTTAGTAAAGGGGGTTCATCATTCCAGAAGTTTTTCTAGTTCTCCTCCTTCCTGCTGCTTCTTTTTTGCAAGAAGATGCAGACCATTAGCAAAACACGGCTCATAGCAAAGAAAAAGCCGACCTCTGGTCGGCTTTTTCTACTGCAATCGCATTGCTTTCTGCGTGGCGCGGACCTGGCTCAATCGTCCGTTTGTTCCAGCAAGGACGACAAGCCCTGCTTTTCCAGCAAGGCATTCAGATGTTCCCAGCCATGGAAAGCGATCTGCAGCTGCCCCTTGTCCTTGGCACCAACCTTCAAAGTCACTTTGGTACCCAGATGGTCAGACAGCACTTTTTCAAAGCGCTGTACATCACCATTGCGGCTGGCCTTGCTCTGGGCTTGCTTGCTGGCAGGCTCGTCATCCTCGTGCAGGGCACGGGCAACCAGCTTCTCGGTTTCACGTACCGACAGACGGCGGGCAATCACCTCGTTGGCCAGCATGATCTGACGGGCAGCATCCACGGCGAGCAAGGCACGAGCGTGACCCATATCGATGTCGCCGGCCAGCAGCATGATCTGCACAGGCTCTGCCAGGTTAATCAGACGCAGCAGGTTGCTGGTGGTCGAGCGCGAGCGGCCAATCGCCTGAGCAGCCTGCTCGTGGGTCAGGCCGAACTCGTCCAGCAGACGTTTCACACCTTGCGCCTCTTCCAGCGGATTCAGATCTTCGCGCTGAATGTTCTCGATCAACGCCATGATGGCAGCGTTCTCGTCGCCAACTTCGCGTACCAGGACGGGTACTTCTTCCAGACCGGCAATTTGCGACGCACGGAAACGGCGTTCACCCGCGATGATCTCGTACTTGCCCTTATCTTTGCCCGACAGAGGACGCACCAAAATAGGTTGCATCACACCTTGTGCGCGTATGGATTCGGCCAGCTCGTTCAAGGCGCCCTCGTCCATGCGAGTACGCGGCTGATACACCCCGGCCTTCAGCAGTTTGACGGGCAGGTTGGAAGGTGGGCCATCGCTCACCGCCGCTTCGCCCTTTTTCCCTATGGTTGCGATAGCGCTTGCGTCTGCGCCGAGCAAGGCATCCAAGCCTCGACCTAGACCTTTTGGTTTTCGTGTAGCCATGCTTACATTCCTATTGATTCTTGTGTGCCTTACGCCTTATCGCTGCGGGATTCTTTCTTCAAGCGCTTGATCAGCTCTTTGCCAAAGTCCATATAGGCCCTGGCCCCCCGGGAGTTCTTATCGTAGACAATACCTGGCATACCGTGGCTTGGCGCTTCAGCCAAACGCACATTACGTGGCACTACCGTCTTGAACACCTTATCGCCAAAGTGTGTCTCGATCTGATTGGAGACTTGCTGCTGCAAGGTAACACGACCATCAAACATCACTCGCAGCAAACCAATCAACTGCAAATCCGGGTTGATATTGCGATAGACCCGCTTAACCGTATTGACCAGATCTGACAGCCCTTCCAGTGCAAAGTACTCGCACTGCATGGGGATGATGACCCCGTGCGCGCTGGCCAGGCCATTGAGCGTTAGCAGCGACAAGGTAGGTGGGCAGTCGATCAGCACGAAATCATAATCATCCAGTACCTGTGCCAGTGCCTGTTTAAGTTGTTGCTCGCGCTCTTGCATCTGGATCAGGTCTATCTCGGCGCCCGACAGCTCCCTATTGGAAGGCAAGACGTCATAGCCACCTGTTTCTGAATGTATCTTTACGTTAGAAATACTTTCATCACCAATCAGCACTTGGTACAAATTACCAGACAGACTGTTTTTATCGATGCCGCTACCCATGGTGGCATTGCCTTGGGGATCCAGGTCAATCAACAAAACTTTTTTCTTCAGTACCGCAAGCGCAGCGGCCAAATTGATTGCAGTGGTCGTCTTGCCTACCCCGCCCTTTTGGTTCGCGATACAAAACACATAGGCACGGGGAGATTTTTCGTCGTTTTTACTCATGATTATCCTTGCTGCACCAACCACACTAGACAACGCTGTGCCTCTAGCTCCGGTACGGTTAATGATTCTATTCGTTCGACCTGCCAGTTACTTTCAGATTGCAATGCGGCTATTTCCAAATCAGGTTCTTTACCCTTCATAGCTGCAATGCGCCCACCTGGGCGAACATGCCTGCCTGCCAAATTTACGAAATCAAGCAGCGAAGAAAAAGCTCGGGAAACCACAATATCTGCCTGCATGGGTTCCTGCTGCTCTACACGCACATGCATTGCCGACAAATTGGGCAAGGCCAAAGCCCCAACCATTTGTTGAACAAATGCCATTTTTTTCTCAACAGCATCAATGCAAGTAATGTTCCACGTGGAACATGATGCTGCCAAAACAACACCCGGCAAACCAGCCCCTGACCCTACATCCACAATCCGAACCGATTCTTGCGCCGAGTGATTGCTGCTGGCCAGATAGTTCTGGAACGGGCGGACAATCGACAGGCTATCAAAAATATGTTGCACCAGCATTTGATCTGGGTCACGCAGGGCGGTCAGATTATAGGTACGGTTCCAGCGCTGCAACTGATTAATGTAGTCCAGTAGCTTGCGCACCAAGGCGGGGTCCTGATCCAGGCCCAAATCCAGCAGGGCCTGATTCAGGCGTTTTGAAAAAATATCGCTCATGCCGTTTGTTTGTTTTTTTGCTTGCGCTTCAGGTGTACCAACAATAAAGAAACCGCCGCAGGTGTCACACCCTGAACACGTCCGGCCTGGCCAATGGTTAAAGGCTTGGCAGCCTTCAAACGTTGACGCACTTCAATCGACAATCCTTTGATATCGTCGTAGTCCAGATCCTCTGGAATGGCCTGCTCTTCCAGCGCTGCCTGACGAGTCACCTCGTCCTGCTGACGCGCCACATAGCCGGCATACTTCACCTGAATTTCCACCTGCTCAATATGCACCGGATCTTCCAGACCGGGACCTGCTACCGGCGTGCCTTGATCATTCAGCACGGCCATCAGCTTTGCATAATCCACTTCGGGGCGCTTGAGCAAATCGAAGAAGGAATACTCCCGTTCGATATTTTTACCTAACAGTGCGTTTGCCTGTTCAGCAGGCAAGTTACGGGGGTTCACCCAGGTACCCTTCAAACGCTCGATTTCACGTGCGACCGCATCGCGTTTGCGATTGAAATGATCCCAACGGGCATCGTCCACCAGGCCCAGCTCACGACCGATTTCAGTTAGTCGCTGGTCTGCATTGTCTTCCCGCAGGCTCAAACGATACTCAGCGCGAGAGGTAAACATGCGATAAGGCTCAGTCACCCCACGGGTAATCAAATCGTCTACCAGCACACCCAGGTAAGCCTCGTTACGGCGTGGATACCACTGCTCTTTCTCTTGGGCCAAACGGGCAGCATTCACCCCTGCTAACAGGCCCTGAGCAGCAGCCTCTTCGTAACCCGTCGTGCCATTAATCTGGCCGGCAAAGAACAAGCCACGAATCTGTTTAGTTTCCAGCGTGGGATACAGGGATCGAGGATCGAAATAATCGTACTCAATCGCGTAGCCCGGACGCATGATACGAGCATTCTCCAAACCTGGCAGGCTGCGCACCATAGCCAATTGGATATCGAAAGGCAAGCTGGTCGAGACACCGTTCGGGTAGATCTCGGTCGTGCTCAAGCCTTCTGGCTCCAAAAACACCTGGTGACTGCTCTTGTCTGCAAAGCGATGAATCTTGTCTTCAATAGACGGGCAGTAACGCGGGCCGATACCCTCGATGGTGCCCTGGTCGCTATACATGGGCGAGCGATCCAGACCGGAGCGAATAATATCGTGAGTACGCTCATTGGTATGCGTAATCCAGCACGGCATCTGTTGGGGATGCATGGAAACATCGCCCATATAAGAGAACACCGGAATGGGATCACTATCGCCGGGCTGAACCTCCAGACGGGAAAAATCGATAGTATTGGCATCAATACGCGGAGGGGTTCCTGTCTTCAATCGCCCTTGGGGCAATTGCAGTTCCCGCAAGCGATGCGCCAGGCTTATGGAGGGTGGATCCCCTGCCCGACCTGCCGAATAATTATTCAGGCCTACATGAACCAAACCATTCAAAAAAGTACCAGCAGTCAAAACCACAGATTTGGCTTTGAACTCCAAACCAATCTTGGTGACCGCACCCACTACCCGATCACCTTCCACAATCAAGTCTTCGACTGATTGCTGGAACACCATCAAGTTGGGTTGATTCTGCAGAACCTCACGAATAGCCTTGCGGTACAAAGAACGGTCAGCCTGAGCACGAGTGGCGCGCACGGCTGGCCCTTTGGAGCTATTCAGGGTACGGAATTGAATACCAGCGTGGTCGGTAGCCAAAGCCATTGCCCCGCCCAGCGCATCCACTTCCTTGACCAAATGCCCCTTGCCAATCCCCCCAATAGAAGGGTTGCAGGACATCTGCCCCAAGGTATCCATATTATGGGTTAGCAATAAGGTAGACACGCCGGTTCGAGCTGCCGCTAAAGCCGCTTCGGTACCAGCATGTCCGCCGCCTATGACAATAACGTCAAACTCTTCGGGATAAATCATGACAGAACAGCTAAAAAGTAAAAACCAATTATACGATTACCAGCGATGGTTGTTCCACGTGAAACACATGGAACCAATATCTGTTCCACGTGGAACACAGTTTTTTGCGTAAATACCACTGTGGATAACTTTGTGGAGAAACAGGCCGTTTTTTATCCCCAGGCAACTATCCAGGGAGCAGACCACGCCTTCGAAGATTTTTCCTGCCCATGATACGCCAGGGAGGGAAGCCATAAAAGGCGCGCTTATCAACCTTAAATCTCTTAAAAGCAGCTATCTAAGCGGGTACCCTGCCCCAGGTGGATAAAATCGACTTAAGCAGGAAACAAAATTGTGGATAACAGAGCAATAAAAAGAAATACAGCCTGATGAACAGGAATACCGCTCAACAGTCTGGCGATAAGGAAATTTCCGCTGACCTGAAGAAAATATAAGGCTTCGATTTTTCAATCTGGCTACTTTGACTGCAGGTAAAAATATCCTATGCGCAAAAAGAGAGCGCGCTCAGACAGGGCAGAACTTGCCTGTGACGACAGATACTTTGAAAAATCAGCAGCAACTTGAAACCTGGAGTCTTATCAAGAGCCCGAGTTTAGGACACAGGTTCGGTTGAAAAATTCCCGCAGCTCCAACAGGCATCCGTAGCGAAGTAGCTGGAGAAGAAAAACGGACAGCAGGAAAAGCGGCGCTCTAATCCTATATAGGCAGCAGCTATATCAATGTAAGAAACCGTCCTGAGCGATCGGTTCCACGATCAACAGATCCGTGTGGAATCTATGGTATTTTCGACAAGAATTTGTCTGATACTTCGCCACCCAACCGTTTGCTCAACTTTGAAGCGCGGGTGCATTTTTATTATTCATATCAGTAGACCCATGCAGATCACATCCAAGCTCCCTTCTGTGGGCACCACCATCTTTACCACCATGAGCCAGCTGGCCCTGGAGCACAAAGCCATTAACCTGGGCCAGGGCTTTCCAGACTTCAATCCGGATCCGGCTTTGATTGAGGCAGTACACCAGGCCATGCTGGATGGCATCAACCAGTATCCTGCCATGGCGGGATACCCTGCCCTGCGAGCCGCTATTGCCAGCAAAACGCAGGCTCGTTATGGCCGCCTTTACAAGGTTGATACGGAAATTACCGTTACCAGTGGCGCCACTGAGGCCTTGATGGCCAGTTTCCAAGCCTTTGTGCATGCAGGTGATGAAGTCGTCGTGATCGAGCCCTTCTACGACCTGTATATCCCCGCCATCGAGCTGGCCGGAGGTATACCTGTTGCCGTCCCCATGACAGCGCCTAGCGAAGCTGTGCCCTACTACCGCGTCGACTGGGACCGTGTAGAGCAAGCCATCACCAGCAAGACCCGTATGCTGGTAATCAACTTCCCTCACAATCCGACTTGTACCATCTTGCAGCCCCAGGATCTGGATGCTTTGGAGCAGATTGTAGAAAAGCATCCTTCCTTGATCATCTTGTCCGATGAGGTCTATGAACACCTGACCTTTGATCAGAAAGAGCATCTCAGTCTGGCTACCCGGCCTAGCCTGGCAGAACGAGCAGTCATCGTTTCTTCCTTTGGCAAGACCTTCCACGCTACAGGTTGGAAAGTAGGCTATTGCTGCGCTCCTGCCAGTCTCAGCACGGAAATCCGCAAGGTCCACCAATACACCGTCTTTACCGTTCCCAGCCCCTTACAGGCCGGTCTAGCCACCTATATGCAAGACCCTGCTACCTGGGAGAGCCTACCCGCTTTCTATCAGGAAAAGCGCGATCATTTGCACCAAGGTCTACAAAACACACGTTTTACACCTATGCCCAGTGAAGGGACTTTCTTCCTGCTGGCCAGCTATGAAAACATTTCAGAGCTATCCGAACTGGATTTCGCCAAGCACTTGAACCAGAACTACGGCGTAGGCGCGATCCCCGTCTCTGCCTTCTACCTGAATCCCAATTCTGAGCAGGCTAACCATCGTTTGCTGCGTTTTTGCTTTGCCAAGCAGCCCAACACCCTGGATCAGGCCATTGAACGCTTGAAAAAAGTCTAAACACCTTGCTTTCTGCCTTCATCAAACCGCCGTCAGGCGGTTTTTTTATACCCTGATTTTTGTGGACAAGTACAGTCGTCGTAATCTTGCCTATATCTGCTACAGAAACCCTATAACAGCCATGCGAAACAACGCGCATTACCTGGGCCTCAAAACGCCAACCGCGAACCACAAAACCCACGCCTTGTAACCCGCAAGACGCCAAACGTAAAACAGGCGATTTGTCGTCCCCATACTGTCCTGTTGATAACTTTGGGGGTAAACCTGATTTTTTGCCCAGTTATCGCTTCTTTTCCTTTGATAAAAGAAAGAACCAGCCAGCGTTACAGCTTCTCTGTTTCAGTACCGGCAGCCAGCAAAAAAATCAGCCTCAAAGTTAAAACCACAAAAAATATAGATATAAAACAAGGACTTATTTCAAAATTACACGTTCTTCAAACCTAGCTAAGCTGTGAAAATACACAGTTCACCCAGCTGCTCCAGGCTGAACAAGCCCTGTGCGAGCACAAGTACACGCTTTACCCACAAAATGTGGATAAGTCAAAAATTCAAACAAGATTGACCTAGTACAAGTTTCAGGCTCAGCAATCCCTGCAGCCATAGCAAATTCTTGGCCAAACACGTCGTCCAGATAGAACTCCCCTCTTTTGCCAATCAAAGCCTTTGCTTGAGTTTTTCTCATGTTGAAAGAAAACTCAGAGGCGTGACAGCAAAGTTGATCGTGCACGGTTCTGAAAATTTATTTTCAGCCTTTGCGGCTCAAATTTCTGTATGCAAAAGTCGCATAAGCCAGCGTTGAGCGAGATCGTGATTTTTGTTCATGGACTGCATCTTAGTCGAGAACTTTTGGCTTGCAAAGAGCAGGTCCCTGGTCTTCAGGGAGTTGAACTTATCTTATATAACAAGCACTTAAATCTTTTATTAGAATTATTGGATGGAGGCCTGTTGATAAGTCGAACAAGTGTCTTTAGCAATGATAAAACAAGAGCTTAGCGGTTTTTTTTCCGGGGATAGATCTAACGCTTACCGGTGGATGGTTTAGGTACAACTTTTAGACTCCACAAAGAAGTACCTACTTATGCCTTATGTATCCACACCCTGTTCACAATGCCCTTCCTAGAGCTTATCCACAGAAAAGAAAATTGTAACAGCAGGAAGAAAAGCGGATTTAGCGGGTTGGCTGCGTAAAACCGGTGTCCGTCATGATGATTTTCTCTGGCCAACGCAAAGCAGCCAGGTGAAAAGCCGAGTCTTCAGGCGCCTGGTCCTTGCGACGATCGCGCCAACGAGCCCCAACAGAAAAGTCCACGCAAAACGTGTTTTTCTTTGCGCCGTGCCAGGAAAATGGATCTATATCCTTGAATAATAAGGAGTATTTAGACATTTTCGCTGTTGGTTGAGGAAAGAGCTGACGCCAGTAGTGGCCAAAAACGACCGGAATATCGTCCTGGTAGCTGTTCCACCAAGGGGTACGGTCGGAAAAACGCCAACGGTTGCCAGCAAAAAATGGGCGATCCGCGGGGCCTTCGGTTCCGGAAGTCAGCAAACGGATGGGGTTGAAGTCATTTTTGACCAAATCGTAGTCAATGTAGGCCTGCAATAACGGCATCAAGGCCTTTGGATCTTCAATTTTTTCTTTCCATTCCTGTTTTGCAGCCAGATATTTATTCAGAATTCCTTTTTCTTCTGCATAATTATCAGCTTTACGCTCGCATTCAAAGAAAAAATCAAGAAAATCTTCGCTTTTTACCGATCGAATTGCATCAATAGCTGGATTATTCCAGGCGGCATGCACAATTCTGAGGTCACTTCTTTCCAATGCAATGGGTAGTGAGCTTAAAAACTTTCGGATTTCGTCTCTATTTTGAGGTTTTGCGCACTTAAATGGCGAGTAATTCTTTAAATCTGACTGATATCGCTGATCAAAATACCAGCCTGAACCATCTTTTGCATCGTCTATCAGTAGATTGATTTCATGATTACCTAATATTCCTTTTGCTTTATTATTATTTATCAAGGACTTAAGGTACTCAATTACAGCAGGGCTGTTTGGACCGCGATCACAATAATCTCCAACGAATATCAGGCTACGTTGCTCCGGGTGAGAGCCATCTTCCTGATAACCCAAGTTTTGGATCAGTTGTTGCAAGGCCTGAAGCTCTCCATGTACATCACCGATGATGTCTAAAGAACCAGCAGGTAAAGGCTGTACAAGAAAGTTGGGCATGGGTGAAGAGATCTTTATTTAATAATAACTATATATATAACTGGTAATGGATAATGGGTGTCTGTGGATAAGTGGCATAGCTGAGAATTTTTCTTTAATTTCAACATCTTATAGACCACTTTTGCCTGTGTATCACCCCGAGGGAGTCGGTGGACCGAAACTGGACAAAATTTGAGGTCTTGAAAGACAGGCAACTTATCCCCCTTTCATCCACAACACGTCCACAACAGGCCCTCTTGGAGCTTATCCACAGGGGGCCAAAGCCAGTAGCTGCCTTAAATATAGCTTTTTTGCCCAGTCCTTGACCGATTTTCTGGCCGAATTCTGCCTGCCTGGTGCGTCTGGATGAGCTGATGTCGATGTTTGCACCAACGCCATGTTGGAGTGCGAATTAAGCCTTTATAATATCCACAAATTATTCACTTTCTTATTAACCGCATATTTTCCTGGGTTTCATATTTCCATTTTTGGTTTAATCTATTTTGTTAATAAAATTGTGGATTTCTTTTTTATTCAGACCTGTGGATAAGTCGGGCTATCACGACTGTTATTAGTCTTCTTTGGTTCAAACAAAAATCTGTTTTTGTAATTCAGTGTTTTTTTTTTGGTTGCAATCTTTATTGTTATCTTCGAAAAATAAAAAAAATAGCAACCCTGTTTATTATTTTTAAAATCTGGCTGGATTGCTTTCTTTTTTATTTATCTTACTTTTATATAGACAGGTTTTTTTGATTAATGTTTTTCTAAAAAAAGCAGCAATTAATCAATAGGTTGAATTTTTTCATCTCTGTCCTCCAGTTTTTTCTTTGATTATCAATTGATTCCTTTCCGGGCTTTGTAGATAAAGTTCGCTCTTCTTTAATAAAAGAATGGCTTGGGGCAGAGCAATAAACATTGAATGATCAGGTTTAACGGTGGAACCTATCTGCCGACCCGACCCGACCCGACCCGACCCGACCCGACCCGACCTGGCGTGATGTGATGCGGCCAGCTACGGGCATATGGATCTGGATGTTTTCTCAGTATTGGATATAAACCCAGCTTCTTTCCTGGCCTGCTTCAGCTTCTTCAGCCTGGGCATGCTTGATCGGGCTGTACTCAGTCCGGATGCCGAGCGTGGCTTTTTGGCGATAACGGGTAGTTTGTTTGGTCAGCTATCTGCTTTGACAGGACAATTTGCTCACCGTGGAACTTTCAGGGCGTTTGGGCCGACAAAGCCTTGGGTTTGAATTGCAGATCGCCGTCAAAGTAAGGCGGAACGGGCGTTTGCTTGCGTGCAAGGACAGCGTGCTGCTGCGCTGGTCGGTGGAATCATCCATTTATCTTTAAGGGGTATGTTTTTTCCTTGTGAGCAGCAGGGGTATTCTCCTGCTAGCCCGCGGCCTGTATCGCTATAAGAAATAGCGCGAAATCTCCCCTCATGTAACAATTGCCGCCAAGGCCGTTTAATCCTTAAGCATCGTCTCGCTACTCACCCCGTACTTCATGTCTCAACCGAATATCGAAGAAGCCGCTCAGGACTGGCACGGCTTGCTCCAGAAAGTGCCCCTGGCGGTCCGTGCTCATGTGCTGACTATCACTCAAGATAACCAGGACGAGCTTGCAACCCATTTTTATACGCATATGCTCAAGCACCCTGCCGCGCAGGTGTATCTGTCGCATGAACAGGTACACAAGCGTTTGCATCGTTCCTTGCGCAGTTGGTTGGTTCAGCTGTTTTCGGTGGATGAACACAGTGATATGCAGGATCAGGTCAAGCTGCAAAATCAGGTTGGCGAGGTCCACGCTCGGGTCGGGGTGCCAGTTCATCTGGTGCTGCGTGGTGCACGCTTGCTCAAGGGGCGTTATGCCCGTTTTTTATTTGAGTCTTCGACTATCAGCTCCGAGCAGGCCTGGGAGTGCTATCGCTATATTCAGAACTTTATTGATCTGGCGATGGAGCTGATGAGCCATGCCTACGCCAATTCGCGCGAGCGTAAATCCCGTGCTGAAGAGTCTTATCGCCTGTTTGCCATTGTGCAGAACGTGGCGGCCGAACGTGGCCGGCAGCGTGCCGCGCTGCTGGATTGGGAAAACCTCTTCATGTTTGCAATGGCCGTTAACAATGGTGTGACGCCAGCCCCGCGGATTGGGGACTCGGACTTCGGTATCTGGTTCAAGCATAAGGGCGCCCATGCCTTCCAGGGCACGGTAGAGAGCCGTGAGATCCTGGATCTGATGAACGTGATTGATACCGAGCTGATGCCAGCTTTTGAGCAAGGGGACGCGAAAGGGCAGATTCTGCGCTTGCACGAGCTGCGGGATCGAACCCGCGCGATTGGCTTGCATCTGGATCGCTTGTTTGAGCAGCAAAACGAGCTGGAGTCTGGCCGGGACGTGTTGACCCGTCTGCTAAGCCGCAAATACCTGCCTGTCGTGCTTAGCCGGGAAGTGGGCTATGCCCAGCAGCGCGGGTCGCGTTTTGCCCTGCTGGCCGTGGATATAGACTTTTTCAAACGTGTCAATGACACCTATGGGCATGACGCGGGCGATCGTATCCTGCGCCAGTTTGCCGAGCTGCTTAGCAATAGCGCTCGTGCCGGTGATTATGTCTTCCGCCTTGGGGGGGAGGAGTTCCTGCTGGTACTGGTTGATGTGGATGCGGATGGAGCGATGCGTGCCGCCCGTAACTTGCGTCTTCGCATTCATGCAGAAACCTTCAGGGTTGTGGATGGAGAAAGCATGAACATCACGGCCAGTATTGGCGTGGCCTTGTATGATGGCCACCCCGATTACGAACGTACACTGCGCCGGGTTGACCGCGCCTTGTATCAGGCGAAAGAAGAAGGCCGTGACCGGGTCGTGTACGTTTGACCGGACAGGCTGATCCGCCCTTTTATGTCGTATGGCGGCAACCTGTGCTACAAGTGCGTATTGTTTTGTTCCTGCCAGTGTTTGGCGTCTGATTCTGGACTGTGCGTGGCCTTTGAAATGATGGCCCCGGCCTGATGTGGTGCGCCAGACACAATTACATTGAATGGCATAGACGCTTTGGCCTCAGGCTGAAGCAGGATTTGTTTGCGAGCTGATTTTATGCATCCCCGTTTGGCTGTTCTTCCCCAGTACCTGCTCCCTAAACAGGCTCTGACCGAGTTTCTAGGCGGCTTGGCCTCCAAGCCCATGGGTGGGCGTACGACCTGGGCTATCAAACGCTTTATCGACCGCTACCAGGTCGACATGAGCGAGGCGGAAAACTCCGATCCAGCCAGCTACACCACCTTTAACGAGTTCTTTGGCCGTGCCTTGCGTCCGGGCGCCCGCCCTATCGCGGATACGGCACTGGTCAGCCCTGTTGATGGTGCGATCAGTCAGCTGGGTTTGATTCAGGGCGCGGAGGTGTTCCAGGCAAAAGGCCACAGCTACTCCACGACGGCTTTGGTGGGAGGCGATGCCCAGGAGGCTGCCCGCTATCAGGATGGGCTGTTTGCGACCCTGTACTTAAGTCCTAGCGACTATCACCGGGTGCACATGCCCTGCGCGGGTGTGCTCAAGCGCATGATTCATGTGCCGGGCGATTTATTCTCGGTCAATCCCACGACAGCGCGTGGTGTTCCCGGCCTGTTTGCCCGTAACGAACGTGTGGTCTGCTTTTTTGATTCCGAGCAAGGCCCTTTCGTCCTGGTGTTGGTGGGGGCGACGGTAGTGGGCAGTATGGTCACCGTCTGGCATGGTGTGGTGAATGCCGCGCGCGATGGCAAGATTCGCGAATGGAATTACGAAGGTCAGAATATCGTCCTGGAAAAGGGACAGGAAATGGGCCGATTCCTGCTGGGGTCTACCGTGGTGATGCTGTTTCCCAAAGAAAGCGCGTATCGCTTCGATCCAAGCTGGCAGCCGCAAGGCGTGATCCGCCAAGGTCAGGCGATGGGCTATCAGGGCTAAACCCTGTTTCCCTGTGAATAAAACCTGTGTTCAAGTGGACACAGGTTTTTTTTTGGCCGTTCAGCGGTTAAAAGCAATCTGTATTCAAGATGTTTGTGGAGTGAGTATGAAAAGGTGGGGGACGATGGTGATCAAGATTTTGGTCCTGTTATTGGTCTTGGCAGTAGCGGCCTGGGGGACGCTGGCACTGCAATTTCAGCTGTCGGCAGGTCTGGGACGCTGGCTGGCACTGGCCGGCTGGATAGCGGTGGCGATATTGAGCCTGTATGCCCTGAGCAAGGGCAAGAACTGGCTCTTTGTACCTCAGGCGCTGGGCTTTCTGGTGCTGGTGGGCTGGTGGAGCAGTATTGCGCCCAGCAATGACCGGGAATGGGCGCCTGATGTGGCCAGAATGAGCTATGGCGAGGTAAATGGCTCGATTGTGACCCTGCACAATGTGCGCGACTTTAATTGGCGCAGTGAAACCGATTTTGACGAGCGCTGGATAAAGCAGGACTACGATTTGCAGACGATCAAATCGGTAGATATGTTCCTGTCGTACTGGATGGGCCCGGTCATCGCGCATACCTTGGTGTCCTTTGGCTTTGAGGACGGTCGCCATGTGGTGTTCTCAGTAGAGATCCGCAAGGAAAAGCATGAGGCTTTTTCTGCCATCGGTGGCTTCTTCAAGGACTTTGAATTAAGCCTGATTGCGGCGACCGAACAGGACATTGTGCGCACCCGCAGCAATGCTCGTGGTGAGGACGTGTACATGTACAGCGTGGATTTAGACAAACCCGCCATGCAGGCCCTGTTCTTGTCTTATGTGGAGCAAGGCCAGCAGTTGCAGACCACTCCCCGCTTCTACAACACTTTGACGGCTAACTGCACCACTATTGTTTACGACATGGTCTCCAGGATTGTGGATGGTGTGCCTTGGGACTGGCGCGTGCTGGCCTCGGGCTATTTGGCTGAGTATGTGTATGGTCTGAATGCTTTGGCCCCAGGCCATAGCTTCCAGGAACTGAAGCGGCTGGGCTATATCAATCCCAGGGCCTTGTCGCAGCAGGAAGGGCAGGATTTTTCAGCCCTGATTCGACAGAATTTGCCTCTGGTAAAGCCTTTTTAAGGCTGTTTTAGGTGCTTTTGTTCCACGTGAAACATATGTTTTGCTTTTTATGTTCTGATAATTAGATCGTTTTCAGAATGAGAAATAAACAAAAAAACCCATCATGTGAAAATAATATGATGGGTTTTTTTTTAGACTATTTTTCGTGCTTACAAGAATGGAGTTTGTATAAAAACAGTCCTTTTTTTTAATGTCCGAGTTCTGCCAAGGCAGGCTCAAGGTGTGGCCCGCCACTGCACCAACTGTTCCAGTGTCATGGTGTTACCACCACACACAACAACCAGAATGTTTTTATAAGGTGCCAGTGCCTCGTGGTCCAGGTACAAGGTCGACAAAGCCGCGCCGCATGCGGGTTCGACCAGAACGCGGTGGTCGGTCAGAAAACGCAAGCACGCGCTGACGGCCTGGGCATCACTGACCTGAATGCAGGTGGTGGGATGGGATTGGCTGATGGCATAGGCCTGGTCACAAACCCGTGGTGCCCCCAGCGAGGTGGCGACCCCGCTTACTTCGTCTAGTGTGATGTGCTGACGTTGTCGCACCGACTCGCCCAGGCTGGCCGTGCCCTCGGTTTCCACAGCAATAATGGTGGTCTTGTCCCAACCCTGTTCTCGCAGGCCTTGCGCGACACCGCTTAGCAAGCCACCTCCCCCTACCGCCAGCAAGACGGCATCGGGTTGCACGCCCATTTGGGCGACTTCAGCAATCAGGCTGGCGTGGCCTTCCCACAGCAAAGGATCGTCAAAGGGATGAATCAGGGCATCGTCTTCTTGCACCAGGGTCAGTGCATATTCATGCGCTTCCTGCCAGTTCTTGCCCACCACGTGAAGCTCGGCTTTCTCCCGTTGAATCAAGCGTCTGGCGTGTTCGCTGGTGCTTTCGGGAACGACAACAACAGTAGGTATGGTCAGGCGGCGTCCCGCATAGGCAACGGCAATTCCCGCATTGCCGCCTGAAGAAATGATGAAGCGCTTCTTTCCTTGCTGGGCATGGTGCTGGCACAAGTGGCCAATTCCGCGAATTTTGAATGAACCGCTAGGCTGAAGCGCATCCATTTTCAACCAAACTTGTTTACCAAGTGGATCGCTCAAGGCGTGTGAATAAATAAGTGGTGTCTCAAGGTGAAGAATCATTTCTTATCGTTCCAGATTTTATAGTGATCTGAGGGGGCGCATGGGACGCTCAGAGCCCTGTTCCCCACATTTTATCGGTCTGAAACTCGTGTGGCTAAAGTTCTTGGGCGGTGTTTTGTGTCTGTCAGAGCATGCAGACAGAAAATTGTTTGTAAAGGATGTGTATATCAAAGCCCCCGGTTTTGTAACTGCGCTGGTTCCTGGCGCCAAGTTTCTTAATTAGCGTTTAATGTGAGGCAACTTACTATCTACCTGTTTGTCTGCACCTACTTACAATTTCGCTTCTTCCGGAGCGTAGTGTTCAAGCTAAATCAAGGGCTTATCTGATAAAATTCCAGACAAATCGCCCGACTCAAGACCCCTTTCCGCAGGGAATTCAGGCCCGGTCTTAAGCGTTTAATTTTAGGGACGGTCTGATCAATCAGCCAGCCGACCCAAATTCCCCACTGGTTGTCGCCTGATTTCAGAAAATCAGAAAAAAACGTCCAAAATCCCGATTTTCCGTTGTGTTTTCGCTCAGAATAGCCCTTTTCCGGGCCTTTTGATGTCCTATGGGCGCACCTCTGCCATCAAATGTCGTCGCGCCATCCACAGATTGCTCAACGTGAACAGCGTCAGCAACTGCGCGGTGTTTTTCGCCAGCCCCCTATACCTCACCTTCGTGTAGCCGAACTGCCGTTTGATCACCCGAAACGGATGCTCCACCTTGGCCCGCAGGCTGGCCTTGGTGTATTCATAGGCGTCTTGCAACGATTGCACCGTCTTGCTCAATCTCTTGCGCAGGCTCGGGCGCAACGCAATATGCCACTGCACATCGCGCCCCTGGTGCTCTTCGCGCTTGCCCACACCTTGATAGCCCGCATCACCCAAGACCAGTTCTTCCTCACCGTGCAGCAGCCCATCGACCTGCGTCACATCCGCCACGTTGGCCGCGGTACCTACCATCGAATGCACCAGGCCCGTATGCAGATCGACCCCAATGTGCGCCTTCATGCCGAAGAAATAGTTATTGCCTTTCTTGGTCTGGTGCATCTCGGGGTCCCGCGCGCCCTGGGCGTTCTTCGTCGAGCTGGGCGCATCGATGATCGTCGCGTCCACAATCGTTCCCCGGCGCACCATCAGCCCATAGTCTTGCAGCAGCAGGTTCACGCCTTCGAACATTTCTTCGGCAATGTTGTGCTTCTCAAGCAGGTGACGAAAGTTCAGAATCGTCGTCTCGTCCGGCGCACGACCACCGGGCAGCTTGGCGAACTGGCGCATCGAAAAACTGTCGTACAACGCCTCTTCCATCGCCGGGTCGCTCAGGTTGAACCATTGCTGCATGAAGTGAATCCGCAGCATCGCCTCAATGGGATACGGCTGGCGACCCACCTTGCCTTCTTGCGGGTAGTGCTTGGCAATCTCACCGGCCAGGTAATCCCACGGCACCGTGCGATCCATCTCGTTCAAGAACTTCTCACGGCGTGTCTGCTTGCGCTTACCGGCAAATTCCGCTTCAGAAAAACTCAGTTGGCTCATGATGAACAGACTCGTGAGGGTGTGACAGACGAAGTTTACCGTTGCGCGGGGGAATTGTTCAGAGATTCCTTAGGTGCATGATAAGCGCCAAAACTCATTCCAATCACTCGGGCCATAAAGCAGGGTTGTTTTTTGCTTTGCCTGATCGGAATAAAAACAATAATAACCAGAACTTATTTCTAGAAAAGACGCTGTTGTAGCGGCTCTTAAAGGAATAAAGATTTTGTTATGAAAACTGCCACCAGACCTGCTGATATTTATATGCGTTTTTTGCAGCTCGCCGATTCGCTGCATACCCTGCCTTGCCTGCCCTGCCTGGACCCGCTTGAAGAGCGCATCCTGGTGCTGGTTGCCAAGGCATCGAAAGACTGTTTGCGTTTGTCGGTACGCGATGTCATGGCCGTAGAGCGGCTGGGATCGCCCGCGACCATACACACCCGACTCAAGTCCATGCGTGAGAAAGGCTGGATCGTCCTCAGTGACACGGAGGACACACGCCGCAAGCAAGTCGACTTGAGCCAAGCTGCCCTGCTGCATTTTGATCGACTTTCTGCCTGTCTTTTAGAAGCGGCCAATGTCTGACTGCACAAATGACGCGCTGCGTCGTTGTGTGTAATGGCAGGACTGGAAAAATAAGCTTTGGCGCTTGCGCTAATAAGCTGGACGCGCTCGGGTCCCGATAATGGAATGCAAACAAGCGTTTGTCGAAAGCGTGCGCGTGCTCGGCGCTTAAAAAAACGAAATGGGCTGGCTGTATTAAAACAGGCCCCTATTCCATAGATTTACCTGCCTTCAAAGAGTCTATTTTTCTATACTGAGGACTCACCTTGAATTCCATGCCTGGAGGCAGAATGCGCTTACCTATCTATCAGGTTGATGCCTTTACCGACACCTTGTTTGCGGGCAATCCTGCCGCTGTCGTGTTGTTGTCCGAGTTTCCTGACGATGCCCTGATGCAGTCGATCGCGCGGGAGAACAATCTGGCTGAAACTGCCTTTCTGGTGCCGCAAGGCCCGGACTTTCGCTTGCGTTGGTTCACCCCCACGGTAGAGGTGCCCTTGTGTGGTCACGCTACCTTGGCCAGCGCTGCTGTCGTGCTGCAGCATATGCGGCCACAAGATAGCCAGGTGGTGTTTCACACGTTGAGTGGTGCCTTGACGGTGCGCCGTGACGAGGCAGGCTATGTCATGGATTTTCCTGCACGCCCGCTTACTCGTGTGGATGATGATCCCAGGTTGGAAAAAGCCTTGGGGACCAAGATTACGCAACTGTGGCGTAATGACTTTACCCATTTGGCTGTGGTGGAAACAGAGGAGCAGGTGCGACAGCTGCAGATAGATACGGCAGCCATGATGGCGGTCGGTTATGAAGGATGTATTGTGACTGCGGCGGGCTCGGGCCAGTTTGATATTGTCAGTCGCTTTTTTGCGCCCGGTCATGGCATTGAAGAAGATCCCGTGACGGGTTCGGCTCACTGTGCCTTGTTGCCTTATTGGGCGCCTCTTTTGGGAAAAAACCAGTTGCTGGCCTATCAGGCTTCCGAGCGTGGGGGCGTGCTGGACTGCACCTTGGATGGCGATCGCGTCTTTCTGAAGGGTCAGGCCGTCATGTATATGGAAGGCTTTATACAGGTCGCTTAAGGCAGTACTGAATGGTTTAAACAGGCACAGCGGCGCGGTGCCTGTATTGGTAACACATCTTCGCTTTTTTATCGTTCTGCCCTGTCAGCACGGTAGTCAGCAAGACTAGCCATGTATTTTTCGGCTTTCTTTATTGCGACTTTTTATGATTTTTTGATCTCTTATGATTCCTGTCGCTCCATTTTCTTTGATTTTCTTGCTGATCATTACGCTTGGGCCACTTGCACTGTTTATTGTGCTGGTCTGGGCTGTTTTGCTTTTAGTGCAACCACAGCGCCGGGCAAACTTCAAGAAAAAACCCTGGCCAAGAATACTGTTTTTGCTTCCCTTGTTGGTATTGGCAGCTTATTACAGCGTTTTTCAATGGGAGAGCTACCAGTTTGAAAAAAAACAGCGACGGGAGCTGGCTAGCCGACAGCATGTTTTAAAAGAACCAGGCCGCTTTGCCGGTGTTGATATGCCCACTGGAACAGAGTTGGAGCTGAACGTCTGGGGTGACCCGGACAGCGTGTCATGGGCCCGTTTTCCAGAGGCGGTGATGGTGGGCAATGCTCCTGTGCTGTCCTTCGAGCGCCCCCGGCCCGATCTGCAAAACTCCAGCTGGAAACTGCATCTGGCAGGCGATACAACGCTGGAGGGTTGGCAGTGTGATGGCAGTCAAGTGCTTGAAATGGAACAGGATTCTACGGTGGATACCGGCTTTCGCTTTGTCAGCTGCTTTTTGAGTAAAGGGAACCGGATTACAGGCTGGAGTCCCTATGCGGCGGCTTCCAATATGAGTTCTGCTCCGGACTTCATTCTGGATTTGCCTGCTGGAACCTTGGTTCAGTCCCGACCCGACGGGACCTTGTACACCAATGGAGAGCGGGATCAGGATCGCTGGATGCTGCGCGTTGAGGCAGAGGGTTTACAGGTTCATGCCTGGAATTTGCCTTTGGAGCGTGCCTATTTCTCAGTCGATAAAAATAAAGATCTTCTTTATCTCTCTCAAGCGCGGTTGGCCCAGGAAATTCAATTCGGTGGATTTACCTATCCAGCTGGTACTTGGGTATCCACACCCAACTATCGTTTCTACCCGCAGTGGCCTCTTTTATTGAAAATGGTATTACCGGCCGGTGAGGGTTCGGATCAAGGTAAAGAACAATTTCACGAGTTGCCTGGTGGCCAGATTTTGGACAGATTTCACTAGTTAACGGCCCGCCCCAGGCTTTTTTTACCTGTAATCTGCATTTTTTTTGTAGTGAGTGTAATTAAATAAGGCGAATTTGTTTTGATTGGCTCAATTTGAGTTAATGTAAGCATTTGAAGCGATTGTATAAAATAAAAACGCATCGTTTTCAAAAGCAGGCAGCTAGAGAGTGGGTGGCTACTGGTTTCCTTTCCTGAGGTTTTGGTGCTGAGCGGCAGAAACATGCCGCCATTCGAGACCTCCCTATTGCTGGCGTGACTGAACAAGGTTAGATGCCGCTATGACGACATATCAAGGGGAGCTGCTGGAGCATACGCAGGCTCACGCACAGGCTGCGTATTGGTTTACTCGCTTGAATTCCGGCGAGGCGACTGCGGCCGAATTACGGGAATTTGAGGATTGGCGTCGTGACAATCCTGAAAATGAACGTTCATATCGATACATTTGTTATTTTTGTGACGCCAGCCTGGATGCGCCCGAGCATGAAATTCGCCGTTTATTGGCCAGCTCGGGGGAAAAGGCCGCCTTGCTCAAGCCTTATCACCGGGGTTTGCTGGCTGGCTTGTTTGTTTTGGCTCTGGCCCTGACCGTGTTTTTCTCCTGGCCGGAGCGGGTGCTGCGGCAAGAGCATCTGGTATCTGGTGCACAAATGCTGGAGCAGCGCTTTGTGGATGGCGCTGTGGTGCGACTGGGCCCCGATTCGGCTCTTGAAATCCGCGAGTACGAGGACAGGCTGAATTTGCAGCTGTTACGCGGCCAGGTCACTTTACTGCTGGCTGACCCCACACAAAAGAGCGTGACGGTCTTTACCAGCTTTGCACAGGCACGTAGCAACAAAGGGCAGTTCTCGGCCTTTCTGGACAGCGATCATATGAAGTTTGCCGTGGATACTGGTTCGGTCGAAGTCTCCAGTGGAACATGGTGGCGCCGACAGATTCGGGTTTTGATTCCCGGTCAGTATATTGATGTGGATCGATGGTCTGGCATGAAACGGGTTCAACCCGCTCCTGCATCTCCCAATGAGGCCGACTAACAGTCGGCCTCTTGCATTTCAGGATGGTTAGAACATCCAGTTCAGGAACAATGTACCGTTTATATCGGCACGGCTATCCCCCAATAAACGGGTACTGGCCGACAGCCCTAAACGCAGACGCTCGGATTGCTGCAAGCTGATGCTGGTTCCCAGCGACAAGGCATGGCGATCCACTCGCGCATAACGTCCCTCAAAACCTACCGATTGGGCACTGGCAAAAGCCGCTTTCTGAGTCTGATTGCGGCTTAGCAAAGCCTGCTCCCAAGCCACTGAGAAGGATGTTTGCAGTTGGCGATTCTGGCTTAAATCCCAGTTCTGACGCAGGGCCAGGCCCACAGAGGCCTGCAAGGCGTTTTGACGGCTGGAGTCCAGGCGCAGACGGCTGGCGGCATCGCCACTTTCTTCCAGCCCTGGGCGACGGTAATGGAGGTAATCCAGAGCCAGGACCGGTCCGATGCTGCCGTTTTCACCCAGTGCCCAGTTGTAGCCAGTCTGTACCCCCAGCGAGACGGTATGGCCAGTCCAATCCGACGCAGGGCGCGCCTGATAGTCCGCGAAGCTGATATTGCGGTTCATCTTCCCCTGCTCAATACCTACACGTATTTGAGCCAGACCGGTCCAGCCTTCCTGGCTGTAAGCACGATAGCGGGCATGAACACCCAGGCCCAAACCAGTCAGCTTGCTCTTGGCCTGGAACGGAGCGTCGACATTGACGCGCTGCTCGTTGGCATTGCCGTGCACGCCCAGGCTCCAGTCACTGCCTTCAGCACGGTGTTCCGCTCCCAGCATCACTCCATAGGTTTCGCTGCGGTGATCAACATCGTTGCTGCCCAGCTGCCAGTGATAGCGGCCGCCATAGGTCTGGATGAAGCTTTGCCAGCCGCTCTTGTTGATACCGTCGATTTGGCGCAGTTGTTCGGATACCAGTTGCTCGCGACGCAAGGAGGCGGCGGTTTGGGCGGCGTAGGAACCAGCACTTAGCTGATCCAGGGCCAGACCGATATCGCTGCCATCTGCACGCGAGAAGTCCATGGCTTGATACACGGCCGCCAGGGACTGATTACCTGCGGAAGCCTGTGCCAGGCTGGTACCAACAGCGGCGGCATTGGGCGATGCTGCGTACTGGGCATACGCATTCTGATTACGGCTGACAGTCCAGCCATTGCCTGTACTTTCTACATTCAGGGTGGGGGATGTCAGCGTGGCATTGAGCGCAGCAAACTGCCCTTGTGTCTGGCTGGCGGTGAACACCTTGTCCTGATTCAATATCCAGCCGTTTTGATACCAGTCTGGCTGCAGATCCACGGTCAACTCGCCATCGAGCTGAGCCAGGCCCTGCACATCAACATGATCATTCTGGGTGGTCGAGGCCTCCACTAGAATGCGGCCATCGGCACCTTGGACAAAATTGCCCTTGATCGTCATGTTCCCGTAGGAGTTCCCGGGGCTGAGTGTGCCGTTATTGGTGAAATTGTATTCAGGGTTGAGGGTGAATTCGCTATTGCCATACAGGGTCGCGCCCTGATCCACGCGCAAGCCGTACAGCTCATGCTGGCCATTCAAGGAAGTGGCGCCCCCGGCAATGACGACAGCCAGATTGTTTTGGCCTTTGATATTGCCGTCATAACGCATCTGGAAGTCGGGGTCAGCCGCATTGGTAGCACGGCCATTTTCATCGGCTTTTTGACCAAAGCTGATGCGGGTCAGCAGCAGTTGCTGGTCAGCGTCGCGACGGTTGTAATCCGAGGTAATGTCACCTGTGATTTGTGCGCCCTGCAGAATATTGATGTTCTGTACCCAGGCATTGTCCGCGATATGGATGGCCGCCTTCTGACCCGACAAGATGCCGGACAAATCGTAATTGCTGACCAAGGCACCTTGCAATATTTCCGGTACAGCGCGTAGCTGGCCTTTAGCCATGAGCATCCAGGAGCCGTGATATTCATCGTCGCTGCCCATGGCGTTCTGGCCGAAATCAAACAAGGCCCCGACGCCATCCTGGCCATCTGCGCGGACTTCGCCTTGCTGGACAATATTGTGATGGCGGCCATAGCTGAACTGCAGGCCACGACCATACCAGCCGTGGGCATGAATACGCGTCGCCTCGGGAATGATGAGCGTGTTTTCGCTACCGTCCACACGTACACCTGCCCCCCCTGGCCCGGCTGTCAGCAGATCCGCCGCCTGGCGAATGAGGTTGCGTTCGCCATAAATGTGCAGGCCCAAGCCTTGTGTGGCCATGTTGTATTGACCAGGCAGGTAGGCCGTGCCGTCTTCATTGCGTGCAAAGTAGCCATTGGTATTGTTCAGGGTGACGTTGTCCCCATAGACCGAATAGCCAAAGAAGTTGCGGCGATCAATGCTCAGCCCGATATCCTGCAAGGCGGCAATTTCGGCCTCCATCAGATTCACGTAATTGCGATAGGTCTGATGGCTCATCAAGCTGTTGCGCAGCTCGGTGTGGCTCATGTAGTTGCGGTCCACTCCATCCTGGGGCTGGTCGTGGAAGTTCAGGATGCTGACGGGAATGCCCGGCATAGCGCCATTCAGAACTTCCTGTACGTGATCGCCGGTGAAATAGCCCTTGTCCTGGCGCAGGTCAAAAGCGGCAGGATCATATGGATTGGTGCAGACCGAGCACAGGATTTTCTGCCCGGGGCTGGGGGCTCGACCCTGGTCATCGCGCAAGCCCAAGGCCCAGGGGCTAAGGTCATCCAGGAAGAAGGGATCGGGTGGATCAAAGCTGTTTTCAGGCAGGTTGTCTGTGACGGTATTGCTGATGCCCAAAGCATGGGCCAGCTCGTGGAAAATCACTGCGTTGTAGTCAGCCTTGCCCGTCAAGGGCAGTTGGCTTGGGTTGACCGGAGCCGTATCCAGATCAAGCTTGCCGACGCTGATGACGGCATCGGGATTAGTCGGATTGCCCTTGAAGATTCCCTGCAAGCGTGCTTGCAAGGCCGAGATGGTGAAGTTGGGGTGATCAGGGCTCTGGAGTGATGCACCGTAGGCATTGGCGTTCTCGTCATTCATGGTGCCCAGGTTGATCACAGCCGGTGTGTAGCCCGCCGGCAGATTCAGGATTTCGGCCCAACGCTCCAGTGCGGCACGAATTTTCAGCCGACCATTCTCGTCAATATTCCAGGGGGAAACGCGTGGAGTGGATTGATCCGACGTATCGTAACCGCCATCATCAGGCCCATAGATTCTCAACTCAAAGGCTTGTTGACCGTGTTGGTTCAGAATGAATTCTGTCTCGTAGGCATAAGCGCTGCTGGCCCAGCTCAGGGCCAACAGGGTGTGGCCTAGTAGTGCTTTGATTTTGAAGTCCATGGGATTCAGATAAAGAGAAGACGATGGTTAGGGGGGGGCACTTTTCGTATAAAAGTAAATAAAAGTGTCTTTTCTTGCTACTTATTTCTGAGCTGTGCCGAACAGCTGAGTAAAAGGCGCAACACTTGGTGCACACATCACGGTAAAGAACTACCGGGTTTCAGCCGTAACCCTCTAGGGGATGATGTGTACAAGAGAGGAAAGTATGACCATAGAGATCAGTGGACAGGGTTTAATACATAGACAAACTATGCCTGTGACCGAAGCGTTAAACGCGTCGGCCATGACGCCCCCTGTGGTGCCCGAGCAGGAAGAGTCTGGTTCCATAGACGCATCGGGACGTATCAAGGTGCACCTGTCTCCCATGGGAAAAGATCTTTCCTTGACCAGTCAGCAAGCTCAAAAAAAAGGTCGCGACAAGGACATCGATGACAGCTCCTTGCCTGACGGCGTCAAGGACATACTTAAACGTATCCGCGACCTGAAAGAGCAAATTCAGCAAAAATTGATGGAGTTGCAGCGTATCCAGGCCAGCGATAAAGGTAGTGAAGCGGAAAAGAAACAGGAGCTGGAGCGCGTGCAAGGCGAGCTGACCAGTTTGAACGGTGCTCTGTCCAGTGCCCACGCCATGTTGAACAAGGTCATGGACGACATTGAGCTGGATGGAGATAGCCGTATGGAAGTGGCAGATTTGTTGATGAAGTAAGAAGCCGTTCGACTGGCTTCGGGAGCCCTTGGGGCGCGGGTGGTTTGTTCGGGCGTCAGCCTGTGTGAACCATTGACTGCGCCCTTTTTTGACTCTGGGCAGCCAGGGGCTGCCTTCACTGATGCTCAGGGCTGGTTGGCTACCGTCAAAGCCTGCGTAATTTTGTAGTTGAGCTGATGTGGAGACATCAAATCGGCTGTGACGGGTGCCTTGGTGTGAATGATGTAGGCAGTCGAGGGGTTCAAATCAAGGCAATACACCACCAGCGAGCCGGCTCCCATGGGGGCTGTGCCAATATAAACCCCTAACTGATCGTTGGCCCTTGAGTCATTGCGCTGTTGATAGCCCTCCCCCGCGGCTGTTTGCTGGACCGTATCCAGGCACTGGGCCACGCTGAGGCGGGAGATGGAACGCTGTTCTGCCTCCAGTTCCAGAGGCCGCAGTTCCTGAGCCTGTGCTGCCCACGCGCCATGAAGCAAAGCTGCCATCAGAACCCACTTGTTGAGTGTGTGCATGATGCCCTCCCGCAAGAGACGATGGAATGTCCAGCATAGTCCTGAACGCTAAGGGCGGGCTTTGATAGGGTTTAATTCAGGGATGAATTTCGGGTTTTTACTGAGGTGGGGGCCTGTTAGCAATAGCCGGGATAGGGCATGTATCCGGACGTCGGCCTGAAGAAGGTTTCAGGCTTTTTTCCTTTAGCTGCTAGTGTGGCTCCTGGCTTTTCTGCTTGTGGGTTGGAAGTTTCCCTGTTTGTTTCAGCAGTTTCTTTTCTTCTGTTTTGACGCGACGTTCCAGCTTTTTAATATCTTCCTCGGCAGGGAGCTGCTCAGGCCGGATACCGCGCTGACCCAGCATATCGCGCACGCTGCGGTTGTTTTGTTCATGCTCACGGGTGATCAACATTTCACCATGCAGTTGCTCTTGCGTGACGTTGTGGTTTGTCATCTCCGTGGCAAGGTTCTTGGCGGCAATGGTTAGTGTAGGCAGAAAGTAAGCCAAGGGGCGGGTTTGAGTAATACCGTAGCGGTCTTTCATCATCTGGGTGGTGTGCCCACCAAATAGTGCCGCATCCCCTTTGGATCGGATGCGGCCAAAGCCTTTGTCGTCTACCCCATGTTCATAGAGGTTTTGCGATAGCGTCCTTTCGGACTCGCGAAGGCGTTCGCGGGCATCCAACCTGGCCTGCAGACGCATGCGGTCTTCAATCAACTCCTGCTTGCGGGTTTGAATGGCGAAGTAGCTTTGAGCAAAGGCAATGGCCCGCTTGCGTGGGTCGCCGTTCTGGGCGATGAGGTAGCAGGCATAGCGGGTGAGCATGATGTCTTCAACTGAGCGCTGTCCGCCTTTGCCGATTTCGATCATTTTCGTGACGCCACGAAAATGATCAGCCTCGTCGTAACCTGTTGTTTTACAAGACTCTACCGCCCTATCTATCGCTGTCTTGAAGTTCTCCCAGCGCACATAGCCCAAGGGCTCCATCAAGTCGCGAGCGAACCAGAACTCCACGCCTTCCTCTGGGATGGTGTGGCTCAAGTCGTCGAACTGGCTTGTCAGCTGTTTGATGTCTTGGGATTGCATTCGGTGTCTCCGGGTTGTGTGGCACTTGCCATTACGTCGCTAAAAGCCTTGCCAGGTTTTTGGGCGAGTGCGATGAGACACCGAAGATGTTCAGGCCTGCATCACTTCCCAATACAAAAACTGGAGAAAATCTCCCCCAGCAAATCATCGCTGCTGAACTCGCCGGTAATCGAGCACAGATCCAGATGCGCCAGGCGCAGTTCTTCTGCAAACAGATCCAGCACCTGATCGCTGTGTGTGGCGTGTTCCGCAGCCAGGCCCAGGTGGTACTCCGCGCGCTCCAGGGCCCGCAGGTGTCGTTCTCGTGCCAGCCAGGGGGATTCGCTGCCGGGGTTCCAGCCTGCGATATCCAGCAAGGTGCGGCGCAGCGTGTCCAGACCGATATCCTTACGTGCAGAAATTGGCAGCACGGTGGCGCCACTCTCTTGTGCGGGCAAGGCGGCCTGTTGCTCTGCTGTCAGCAAGTCTATCTTGTTATAGACGCGCAGCACGGGTACGTGTGATGGCAGGCGAGTGGTAATGGCACTGTCCAACTCGTCTTGTGGGTTGCGTGCATCGAGCAGGTGCACGATCACGTTCGCCTTGGCGATTTCGTCCCAGGTACGGGCGATACCGATGCGCTCTACGGTGTCCTCGGTTTCACGCAAGCCGGCGGTATCCACGATATGCAGCGGAATGCCATCAATGTGGATCAGCTGCATGACGCGGTCGCGGGTGGTGCCGGCAATATCGGTCACGATGGCCACATCTTCACCAGCCAGGGCGTTGAGCAGGCTGGATTTACCCACATTGGGCTGGCCTGCCAGTACAACGTGCAGGCCCTCGCGCAGGATCGCCCCCTGACGCGAATGCTGCAGGATGCGTTCCAGCTCGTCCTGTATGCCTTGCAGGGTGGCCGCTGCCTGGTATTTTTCCAGGAAGTCGATTTCTTCTTCGGGGAAATCCAGCGTAGCTTCTACCAGCATGCGCAGGTGAATGATGCGGTCGGCCAGGGCGTTGACGTTGTTGGAAAACACGCCGGACAGGGAGGCGACGGCACTGCGGGCCGCGGCTTCCGAGGAAGCGTCAATCAAGTCGGCCACGGCCTCGGCCTGGGCCAGGTCCAGTCTGTCGTTCAGGAAAGCGCGCTGGGTGAATTCTCCCGGCTCGGCCAGGCGCAGGCCCTGATCTTTACCTGCTTCCAGGCAGCGATCCAGCAGGCGGCGCAGAACAGCCGGGCCGCCGTGGCCTTGCAGCTCCAGCACGTCTTCGCCGGTATAGGAGTGCGGGCCTTTAAAGAACAGTGCAATGCCCTCGTCGATTGCCTCACCTTGTGCATCCTTGAAGGGCAAAAAGTGCGCATGACGCGCTTGCAGCGTACGGCCAAACAGGGTCTGGATCAGAGTATCAAGCTCTTTGCCAGACACGCGGATGACACCAATACCACCCCGGCCGGGGGCGGTGGCAATAGCCACAATAGGGGAAGAACTGGACATGGGCAGATCGATCAAAGAGGCGGAACAGAGCCGTATTGTAATGGAGCTGGTGGATGGTTCGGGCTTGGCACACTCGCCCTTGTTGGTATCTGAAACGCTTGTGTTTATATACCTGTGGCCTAGGCTCTTGAGAATCAGGCAATCAGGCAATCAGGCAATCAGGCAATCAGGCAATCAGGCAATCAGGCAATCAGGCAATCAGGCAGACATGTGGGCTATCTAAGCGGGGCGAAAGCAAATAAACAAGCGCTTTGGTATGTCACCAAAGCGACAAAAGCCAGCTGTCTACGCCTCTTGAGCCTAGTGGTTGTTCACACAAACCACCAGAATCTCCACGCTCTCCCCGTGTTCGCACAGGTACAGGTGGCCCAGATTGCTTTTGAAGTAGATGCTGTCGCGCGCTTGCAGCACATGGCGGCGGCCGTCCTGGAACTGCATGGTCAACTGCCCTTCAATCACAAAAATGAACTCTTCGCCTTCGTGCTGGCTGAAGTCGCTGGCATCGCGCGGTCTACCGGCCAATACACGGCCGTGCATGGGCGTCATTTTCTTGTTGATCCATTCCGATGCCAGCATGCCGTACTCATAACGATGAGCATGGTAAGTCACGGTGCGCGAGGCCCGTCCCACCAGAATATCCATGCCGGACTCGTTCTGATCGCGTGGCGTCTTGAACAGGTCGGACAAATCCATTTTCAAGGCCCGGCTGACGGCCAGGAATTTCTCATAGCTCAGGCCAATCAGGCCGCGCTCTGCTTTGGATAGAGTGGACAAAGACACATTGGATAAGCGTGCCAACATGAGCAGGGTCAGGCCCTGTCGTTTGCGTTCATCACGTATGCGCGCCCCCATGGCTGTTTTGCTCAATAAGTTGGGGGCGGTGTTGGCTAAGTCTTTTGTCATAACCTAAAGAAGTAATAAACCATCTTCTTATGAATAATATTAATTTTCTTATAAGAAAACTCTGTCCTATTGTATAGAACTACACGCTTTACGCTGGGAGAAAGAAGGCATGACTGCGTTGTTTGATCCTACTGCTTATCCCTCTACCTCGGTGGAATGGATACAAAAACTGATTGCTTATGATACGACAAGCCGGGAATCTAACCTGGAACTGATTCATGACGTGCAGGCCTATTTGCAGCAGCAAGGGCTGGAAACCGTGCTGACGCATGATGCCAGCGGCCGCAAGGCCAATCTGTTCGCCACGATTCCGGCAGCTGATGGCACACGTACTGGTGGCATTGTTCTGTCGGGCCATACCGATGTGGTGCCCGTCGACGGCCAGAACTGGAGCAGTGACCCCTTCAAGGCCGAAATCCGCGACGATCGTCTGTATGGCCGCGGCACTTGCGACATGAAAGGCTTTGTCGGTGTGACGCTGCAATTGGTTCCTGAAATGCTGGCGACCAAGCTGGCCAAACCCATCCACCTGGCCTACTCCTACGACGAAGAAGTCGGTTGTGTCGGCGCGCCCGTCATGATTGATGATCTGGTTCGCCGTGGCGTGAAACCCGAAGGCTGCGTGGTGGGTGAACCCACCAGTATGCGCACCATCGTGGCGCATAAAGGCATTAACGCTTATCGCTGCCGCGTACATGGTCATGCCGCTCACTCTTCGCTGACCCCCAAGGGTGTGAACGCGATTGAACATGCGGCACGCATCATTACCGCCATCCGTGATCTGGCCGACGACTACAAGAGCATGGGCCCCTACGACCACGATTTCGACGTGCCCTTCACCACCTTGCAGACCAGCATGATTCGGGGCGGTATCGCCTTGAATACGGTGCCTGATCTGTGCGAATTCGAGTTTGAATACCGCAATCTGCCCGGTGTGGACCCCGAGCCGATCTTGCAGGAAATCCGTGAATTCATCGATCTGAAAGTCCTGCCTGCCATGCGTCGCGAGCATCCCGATGCTTTGGTGGAACTGGAAAAGCTGGCCAGCGCCCCCGGTCTGAATCCCGAAGAGCAAGCCGCCATCACCAAGCTGGTGCGCGAATTGACGCGGGACGACACGGTACGCAAAGTGGCCTACGGCACCGAAGCAGGTCTGTTCCAGCAAGCCGGTATCCCTTCGATTATTTGTGGCCCCGGCAATATCGAGCAGGCCCACCGCCCCGATGAATACGTGGAACTGGACCAGGTGGAACAGTGCGAGCAGTTCTTGCGCGCCCTGATTCGCAGCCAGGCCGTGGCCTCTTAAAAACAGACAAACAGGTTTCAACGCAAACCCATGACAACAGAAAAAGTTACCAAGGAAAACGTGGTGCAGGCGCATGAGCGTCTGTGTCCCTATGTGCGCCAGACGCCCGTGTTCGATTATCAGACCGGGCGTCTGGACAGCGCCGTCAATTTCAAGTTCGAGCATTTGCAGGCCTCGGGTACCTTCAAGGCACGCGGTGCTTTTACTAACTTGCTGAGCTTGTCCGAAGAGGCTCGCCAGCAAGGGGTGACCTGCGTTTCCGCAGGTAATCACGCTGTCGCTGTGGCCTACGCCGCCCATCAAATGGGGGTGAAAGCCAAGACCGTGATGATCAAGACAGCCAGCCCGGCTCGCGTAGCCTTGTGCCGCGAATATGGGGCCGAGATCGTCTTTGCCGACAACGGCGAGCAGGCTTTTGAACTGGTGCGCCAGATTGAAAAGGACGAACAGAAAACCTTTATTCATCCGTTCAGTACCTACCCCACCGTGCTGGGAACCGCCACGCTGGGCTACGAGTGGTTGCAGCAAGCGGGCAAGCTGGATGCGGTGCTGGTGCCGATCGGAGGCGGTGGCTTGGCCGCGGGTGTCTCGGCAGCCGTCAAGCTGTGGCAGCCTGATTGCGTGGTCTATGGCATCGAGCCCGTAGGCGCGAACGTCATGGCGCTAAGCCGCCAGGCTGGCGAGCCGCAAAAAATCGGCGCCATGCAGTCCATCGCAGACAGTCTGATGGCTCCGCATACCGATGAGTTCAGCTTCCGCGTGTGTCAGGACAATATCGACACTCTGGTGACGGTCAACGACGACCAGATCCGCGCTGGCATGCACTTCCTGTTCAACGAATTCAAGATGGCCACTGAACCGGCTTGTGCGGTGGCGACAGCCGCCTTGATGTTCCCCTTACGCAAACATCTGGCCGGGCAACGAGTGGGCGTGCTGTTCTGCGGCTCCAACACGGATACCGACACCTTTATCCGCCATATCACCACGCCACTGGCGCAAGGCTAATCATGCAGCTAAGCGTTTATGTAGCAAAAGCCCAGGAAGTGTATGAAGGGCTGGATATGGGGGCGGCGATTGATCTGATGCGCCAGGGTTTTATCGCCATGCAGCAAGGGCGTATTGACCAGCCCTTGCGCACGATTGTGCGCAGCCATTTGTCCAGCGGCTTTCTGGGCATGATGCCTGCCTGCATCGATATGCCGGAGATTTATCCCGAGCCTTTGTACGGTGCCAAGATGGGCACCCTGTTTCCAGACAATGTGCGCCTGGGTAAAGACCCCCATCAAGGCTGCGTGCTCTTGATGAGCGGCTTGACTGGCGAGACTCGTGCCATTCTGGACGCCAGCAGCGTGACGGCCTTGCGTACCGCAGCGGTCAGTGGCCTGGCCACCGACATGCTGGCGCGCCCGGATGCCAGCGTGCTGACCTTGTTTGGCGGCGGGCATCAGGCCTTGTGGCAGTTGCGTGCCGTGGCGCAAGTGCGTCGCTTGAGCAACGTATTTGTGATTACTCGCTCTGCACCGTCGGCTCAGCATTTTATTGAGGAAGCTCAGGCGTATCTGGATTGCCCCTTGATAGCCGGAGTCTCGGCCCAAGAAGCCGTGTCCCAGTCGGATATGGTACTGACGGCCACCAGCTCTGCCACACCTGTCTTGCAGCGCGAATGGCTGCGCCCTGGCACGCACATTACCTCCATGGGCTCCAGCACACCTGCCAGTAGCGAACTGGATGGACCCACCATGACGGCAGGCCGCTTGTTTGTGGACCGTGCGCAATCGACTCGTAACGAGTCGGGCGAGTTCTTGAATGCGTGCAAGCAGGGTTACTTGTCGGCGGATACCGAGCTGAATGAGTTGGGTGCCGTCCTGGAGGGACAAGCCGCAGGCCGCATCAACAACGAAGAAATCACGATTTTTAAATCCTTGGGACTGGCATTCGAGGATGTACTGACGGCGGCCGCCTTGTTAAGCCGTCATGCCGCGCAAGGGAATGGACGAGTAGTAGAACTTTAATAGCGTCATCAAGAGGTAGGGAGACAAGTAATGAAAAAGAAATGGGCGCAGGTTTTGCTGGGAACGGCGTTGGCATTGGCAACGGGCATGTCTGTTGCCAGCAAATTGCCGGACACCATACGTTTGGTCGTGGGCTATCCGGCTGGTGGAACAGCAGATGCCGTCGCGCGGGTGTATGCCGAGCAATTGCGCGAAAAACTGGGTGTGAATGTGGTGGTGGATAACCGTGCAGGCGCGGGTGGGCAGGTTGCCGCTCAAGGTTTTTTGCGCTCGCCTACCGATGGCTCGGTGCTGCTGGTCGCCAATAATCACATGATGACCACCCTGCCCCTGACGGTGAAAACGGTCAGCTACGATCCCATGAAGGATTTTGCGCCGGTGGCGGTGATTGCCAAGTTCGAACATATCTTTGTGGTGGGTAAAACCACGCCTGCCAATACCTTGCAGGAGTACGTGGAACTGGTGCGCAAGGAACCGGAAAAGTACGGCCACTATGGCATTCCTGCTCCTGGCAGCGCTCCCCAGTTCATGGGCTACAGCATCGCCAAGAAGAACGATATCCAGATGTCCCCCGTGCCTTACAAAGGGGGCGCACCCTTGATCAACGACCTGCTGGGAGACCATATCCCTGCCGGCGTGGATGCTGTGGGCATGATTACCGAACACGTTGCTGCTGGCTCGGTGCGAGTTCTGGGAATTACGGGTGAAGAGCGTCTGCCTATCCTCAAGGACGTGCCTACCTTTGTAGAGATGGGTTACGGCGATCTGAAGGCTTCGGGCTGGATGGGGATTTTTGCCCCACTGGGCATGGAGCCGGAGATGGTCAAACAGTTCCAGGATGCCTTCAATGAAGTGGCCAAGCTGCCACGCATTGAAAGCGCGATTGTGCCGATTGGCTTTCGACCCGAGTCAGGCGATGCTCAGGAACTGTCCCGCATTGTTCAGGATGATCTGGATACCTGGGGACCCATCATCAAGGAATCGGGGTATTTGCAGCAGTGAAACCCAGGGCGTTGGTGCAGGCGCCTGCTTGTGATGGGCGATCTTCATCAAGCCCGATGAGTGCAGACTAGCGTTTCGACCCGGTTCTTATGGAACATGGAGAGCAACGGCCAGTCGCAGCTAACAGGGCAAAACTTGTTAGCGCAGAAAAGCTGGAATGCGGGCCTGATGCCAAATCAGGTCCGCTTTTTTATGGCGATTTCAAAAAGGGAACCGGCACTTTCAGAGTCTGTTGGTTGTGTCTGGTGTGAGGCCAGCTTTTGGGTGGCATTTCCTTATCAGAAAGAGGCCTCGTAGCCCGAAAAGGGAGCTGGTTATCTATGTGCTGAGACATCGAATTTTCGGTTCGTAGGCAGCCTGTGGGTAGCTGAAATACCTCTGGTCTATACCTTCAAAGAGCACTTGAATGTTGCCACCAAGATTGGGCTGGCAAACAGGTTTCGACTGGGCCCAATCATCCGTGAAAACTACTGAAAATCAATTAAGTGACTGATAGATAACAATAAAAAATTATTTTAAGTCTGTAGGGAATTCCCTATATTTTATTTATTGGCTAGTCAGTTAATAATATTTCAAATTAGAAATAATCAATCAGTTAATTAAAAACCAAGGAAGGAGATACAAGGTGCGCAAGACGATATTGACGATGGGGTTGCTCATGACGCTGGGTGCTGCGGGGGCCGTGCAAGCGCAAACCATCAAAATTGGTGTGATTCAGCCTTTGACCGGGTCGGTGGCCTACAACGGGGAGGCTGATGTGAATGGCTCCAAGTTGGCTGTCAAAGAGCGAAATGCTCGTGGCGGGGTCCTGGGCAAACAGGTTGAACTGGCTATTGAGGATGGAGAATGCCAGCCCTCCAAAACCGTGAACGCGGCTGAAAAACTGATTCAGAAAGACAAGGTGCCAATTATTTCCGGCGCCTTTTGCAGCTCCGCCACCATTGCGGCTATGAGCGTGGCGCAAAAGTACAAAGTGCCCCTGCTCTCGGGCGTGTCGTCAAAAAGTGATTTGACCGAGCGTGGCAATGAGTGGTTTTTCCGAACCGCAGAAACCGATGGTTTGCTGGCCCATGCCTTCGCAACGATTCTGGTCGAGCAGCTCAAGCTGAAAAAAATCGCCTACATCGGGGTGAATGATGACTGGGGTCGGGGGGGCATGGAGGAGTTCTCCAGCCAGATCGAAGCCCTGGGCGGTGAAACCGTGCAAAAGCTGTATTTCGACCATGGCACCACGGATTTCTACACCTTGTTGACGCGGGTACGGGCCGCTAAACCGGATGGTGTCTTTGTGGCAGCCGAAACTCAGGACGGCTCGATTCTGGTCAAACAGATGAAGGAAGTGGGTCTGGAGAGTCTGATTTTCGGCGTGGGCAGTTGGGCGACGGCGGACTTCGTGAATCTGGCCGGCTCTGCATCAGAAGGCATTCATGCTGCCGTTCCTTATGCCCACACTTTGCAGCGTCCCGAAAATCTGGAGTTCGTGCAGTCCTATCAGAAAGAGTATGGCGAGCTGCCCGGCAAGTATTCGGTGGCTGGCTATAACGCGATGAACATCATCATGGACGCGATCGAACGCGCAGGGGAAGCCGATCCGGACAAGATTCGTCTGGCGCTGCCGGCCACTGATTACAACGGCCCCAATGGCAACTTCAAATTCAACGAAAAACGCCAGGGCTACGGCTTTGATGCCGTGCTGGTGAAGCTTCAAGGCGGGCAGCCGGAAATTGTTGCTCAGGCAAAGGTAACGGCGGACTAAGAGCACGATGAGCTGCGGATTTTATCGTTTGATGAGGGGGCATTGTGTTTGATTTATTGCTGCAGTTCATTGCCAATGGACTGGTGAACGGGACGTTCTACGCGTTGTCGGCCCTGGGTCTGACCCTGATTTTTGGCTTGATGCGATTGGTGAACTTTGCCCATGGCGAGTTCTACATGATCGGTGGCCTGCTGGGATGGTTGGTGACCCAGCAACTGGAGCTGAACTTCTTTGTGGGCCTGGCGCTGGTCATGGTGATCGTCGCGGTGTTTGGTTGGCTGATGGATCGCTTCCTGATTGCCCGTATCCGGGACAAGGGCCCGGAGCCTGGCATTTTGCTGACTATCGGTTTGTCGATTTTCCTGACGAATACCGCTCTGATGATCGTGGGTACGGCACCTCTGAAAGTGGTGGCGCCGGTGCCTAATACTCCCCTGTTTTTGGGACCGATATTCATCACCGAGGTGCGCGTTTTTGCGATCGGGATGTCTATTGCGGCCATCGTCGGCGCACGCCTTCTGATCCAGAAAACCCGCTTGGGTAAAGCCATGCGGGCCACGTTCCAGGATTCGACGGCGGCCAGTCTGGTCGGTATCAATACCGCCACGATTTACGCCTCCACTTTCGCCTTGGGTGTGGTTCTGGCGGCAACCTCGGGCATGTTGCTCAGCTCCATTTATGTCGCGCAGGCTTCGATCGGTGGCCTGATCAGTTTGAAGGCCTTTGTGGTGGTCATTCTGGGCGGGATGGGCAATTTCGGTGGTGCCATTCTGGGTGGCTTGATCCTGGGCGTGGCAGAAGCGCTGTGGGGAGGTTATGTGCAAACGGGGACGGCGGACATGGTGGGCTTTGCCCTGGTTATCTTGATTCTGTTCTTCCGCCCCTATGGCTTGTTTTCGGTTCGAGCGGAGCGCGCGTAAATGAAAATAGAACGTCACTTTATGGTGGGCTTCCTGGTCTTGTCGGCGTTGCTCGCTTGTTTTGTGCAGAACGATTATTTGCTGCATATCCTGGTGTTGGTGCTGATGTATAGCGTGCTGGCCAGCAGCCTCAATTTGATTATTGGCTATGTGGGGGAGTTCCCGCTGGGGCACGTGGCATTTTTCGGCCTGGGGGCGTACTCGGTCGCGATTTTGAGTTCACCTGCAGTGGGTTGGCCCGTCACGATCACGATTGCAGCGGCGGCCTTGATTGCTGCGGCAGCCGGCTACGTGATTGGGCGTGTGACTTTGCGTTTGAATGGGCCCTTCTTTGTCATCGTGACGCTGGCCTTTGCCGAGGTCTTGCGTCTGCTGGCCAATAACTGGGTGGAGCTGACCAATGGTCCGATGGGTATCTCGGGTGTGGCTCATCCCGCCCTGCTGGATATCTCACCTTGGCTGGCCGGCAAGCGGGGTTTTGTGGTGATGGGCATTGTGCTGGCCGCCATCACTTTCTACATCTGCTACCGCCTGGTGCATTCCAGTGCGGGCCGTGCTGCCGTCACTCTGCGAGAGAACAACTACGTGGCGCAATCGGTCGGTATTGATCCTTTTCGCTACTCGCAGTTTGTCTTTGTGGTGGCGGCCTTTCTGGCCGGGATTGCCGGGGCTTACTACGCCAGCTACATCAGTTTTGTAGGGCCGGAAGTTTTCGGTTTTCCGTTTACCGCGACCATGATCATTATCGTTTTGCTGGGCGGTAAAGGCACCTTGCTGGGGCCTATTGCAGGGGCCATTGTGGTGGCCTTGCTGGAAGAGTATTTGCGCGAATTCAAGGAGTTGCGTCTGTCCTTATTTGGACTGATCGTCATGGCTTCGGTGCTGTTTGCACCGGATGGAATCATGGGATTTGTGCAGCAGCGTTTTCATCATTTATTTGGGAGGACGCGTCATGCTTGAAGTGTGCGGTCTCAGCAAATCCTTTGGCGGTATTCATGCGGTTCAGGATATTGATTTCACCGTTCCTGCCGGGCAAATCGTCAGCTTGATCGGGCCCAATGGGGCTGGCAAAACAACGTGCTTCAACCTTATCACCGGCTTTTATCAGCCTACTCGTGGGCGGGTGTTATGGGATGGCAAAGAGGTCACGGCCAGCAAGCCGTATCGCATGGCACAGCAGGGCGTCATTCGCACTTTTCAAAAGACTAATGTGCTGCGGGCTCTGAGTGTTTTCGACAATTTGGTCCATGCCCATTATTTGGCTGATCGGGCACCCTTGTGGCGCACTTTCTGGCCTAGCAAAGAGCAGGCAAAAACCGAACAGGAAATCATCGTCTCGGCCCGTCGTATTCTCGATCAGATTGGCTTGGCCAAGCGTGCTGATGTCCTGGCCAGCTCCTTGTCTTGTGGCGAGTTGCGACTGCTGGAGGTGGGCGTTGCTCTTGGTGCTAAACCCAGATTGTTGATGCTGGATGAGCCAGCCGCCGGACTTAATACACATGAAGCAGAAGGCTTGGCCGACCTGCTCAAACAGCTGCCTGGGCAGTGGGTGGAGTCCATTTTGCTGGTAGAGCACAACATGGGTCTGATTATGCGTGTATCTGACCAGATCGTGGTCATGAACTTTGGCAAAAAACTGGCAACGGGAACACCGGCAGAAATTCAGGCCAATGAGCAAGTGTTGGAAGCCTATATGGGGAAAGCGGCATGAGTAGACAGGACATTGAACCTCTATTGGCTTTGCAGGATGTGGTGGCGGGTTATGGCAATTTGACGGCCCTGCATGGCGTCAGCTTGCATGTACAGCCTGGTGAAGTTGTGGCCATTCTGGGAGCCAATGGCGCCGGAAAATCCACCACGCTCCGGGCAATCTCCGGCCTGATTCGCCCTACTTCCGGCCAGATCACCTGGAAAGGACAAGTGATCAGTGGTCGCAGCCCTGAGCATATTCTGAAGCTGGGCTTGGCTCACTGCCCTGAAGAACGGCATGTGTGGCCTGAAATGACCGTTGAAGACAATCTGGATCTGGGCGCTTACCTGATCAAGTCCAAGACTGAAGTGGAGCGGCGTAAAGGCATTGCTTTTCATCGCTTCCCGCGCCTGAAAGAGCGATACAGGCAACTGGCAGGCACGCTTAGCGGCGGGGAGCAGCAGATGCTGGCGATTGCTCGGGCATTGATGTCAGAACCGGAGCTGTTGATTCTGGACGAGCCCTCCTTGGGGCTCAGCCCCAAGATGGCTTTGGAGGTCTTCCAGGTGGTGCGGGACATCAGTGAGCATGGCGTGTCCATTCTGGTAGTGGAACAGAACGTGCATAACGCGCTGAACGTAGCCAGTCGAGCCTATGTGTTGGAGACAGGGCGTGTTATTGCAGAGAAAGACAGCGCCAGCATGCTGAAAGATCCTGAACTATTGAGTGCTTACCTGGGAGGCTGATGATGAGCATGAACAAGACGACTGAACTCCCATCGCGCCTTAGTTACGGCGCCCATGTTCACGCCAATGGCATACGGCAGCACTACTTGCGTTATGCCGGTCCCGGACCTGCCTTGGTGCTGGTGCCGGGTATCACCAGCCCTGCTCCCACCTGGGGCTTTGTGGCAGAGCGTCTGGCCCTGCATTTTGATGTGTATGTGCTTGATGTACGTGGTCGTGGTCTTTCTCAAGCAGGCACAGATCTGGATTACGGCGTGAATGCTTGCGCGGATGATCTGTGCGAGTTCGTTCGGGAGCTGGCACTGGAGTCGCCCATTTATGTGGGGCACTCCATGGGGGCGCGCATTCTGTTGCGTGCGGCCAGCCGAGGCTTGGCCAAGGGGGCCGCCATGGTGCTGGTGGATCCGCCAGTGTCCGGCCCAGGGCGACGCCCCTATCCGGCGAATATCGCCTGGTACACCGATTCCATTGCACAGGCTCAACAAGGTATGAGCGCCGAGCAGATGCGGCAGTTTTGCCCGACCTGGACTCCCGAGCAACTGGCGCTGCGCGCCCAGTGGCTGCACACCTGCGATGTGCGCGCGGTGACGGACAGCTACGAGTGGTTCCACACCGACGATGCGTTCCCGGACTTTAGCCAGCTCAATGACTGGAAGGTGGCCCTGATGGTGGCGGGCAAGGGGGATGTCATTCGCGATGAGGATAGTAAAGAGGCGCAGTCCTTGAAGCCTGACTTGCAGATCTTACGTGTACCAGACGCTGGGCACATGATCCCCTGGGACGACGAGGAAGGCTTTTATCGCGCATTGGGCACCTTTCTGGGCCTTACCTTTTAACAAGAAACAGGAGTGGAAGATGGCTGTATCTGATCATCAAATGGTTCAGGCCTGGAATGAGGTGCTGAGTCTTTCTGGAGTGAAGCCGGGGCAGATGGTCACCATTCTGACCAGTTTGCATACTCATCCTCAAACCTTGGCTACCGCCAAACTGGCCGTGGCATCTTTGGGGGCAACCCAGATGCAGGTGGACTTGCTGCCTGTAAACGCAGAAAAAGCATTGAGCCGCGACCTTCTGGCTTACTTGGGCACGACTCCGCTGACGGGTAATCCAGCAGCGATTGCCGCCCTCAAGGCGAGTGATTTGGTGCTGGATCTGATGACCTTGCTGTTCTCTCCCGAACAGCATGAGATTTTGAAGTCGGGCACCAAAATTCTCTTGGCAGCCGAACCGCCCGAGGTGCTGGTGCGTATGGTGCCATCCTTGCAGGATAAGGAACGTGTGGAGCGTTCGGCACAGGTGCTACAGGGCGCTCGTGAAATGCGGGCCACGTCCAGGGCAGGTACGGATCTGGTCATGCCTTTGGGGCAGTACCCGGTAGTAAAGGAATACGGCTTTGTGGATGAGCCGGGGCGCTGGGATCACTGGCCCAGCGGTTTTATCCTGACTTGGCCAAACGAAGGTCAGGCTCATGGCCGCATCGTGATTGATCGTGGCGACATCTTGTTGCCCATGAAGTCCTATGCGGCTGACCCGATCACCATGACAGTCGAGAACGGTGTAGTGACCTCGATTGAAGGTGGGTTGGATGCCGAGCTGCTGCGTGAATACATGGCCTCATTCAATGATCCTGAGGCTTACGCCATGTCCCACATAGGCTGGGGTTTGCAGCCCCGTGCTCACTGGTCCACGCTTGGCCTTTACGACAAAGAGCAAACCTTGGGCATGGATGCCCGTGCCTATGCGGGCAATTTCTTGTTCTCTTTTGGCCCCAATAATGAGGTCGGGGGCGACCGCACGACGGCTTGCCACATCGATATTCCGCTGCGTGCTTGCACCGTGACCGTAGATGGTCGCGAGACCGTTCGGGAGGGCAAGCTTGTGGAGGAGTTGGCATGAGCAGCCAGAGTGTTTACGAGCGACAGGGATTTGGGCAAGGGCTGGAGCTTGAAGGCAATGTCGGGCTGTTAATTGTGGATTTCGTTAACGGTTTTGCCGACCCTCAAGCATTTGGTGGTGGAAATATTCTGGAAGCCATTGAGCAAACGCGCATGGTTCTGGCGGATGCGCGGGCACAGAACTGGCCGGTGGCGCACAGCCGCATCGTCTTTGCCGATGACAGTGCCGACCGTAATGTATTCGGCCTGAAAGTCCCCGGTTTGGTGCAGCTGCGAGAGCACAATCCAGCTAGTGCCATTGTCGATGCCTTGAAGCCAGCACCGGGTGAACTGGTCGTGCGTAAAACGGTTCCATCGGCCTTCTTTGGTACTGCCTTGGCTGCCTGGTTTGCAGGGCGGGCGGTGCAGACCTTGCTGATTGCTGGCGCAACGACCAGCGGGTGCGTACGTGCTTCCGTCGTGGATGCCATGTCCTGCGGCTTGCGCCCTTTTGTCCTGGCAGATTGCGTGGGGGACCGAGCCAAGGAGCCGCACGACGCGAGCCTGTTTGATATTCAACAGAAGTACGGCGAGGTTCGTCCGTATGCAGACTTGCGTCCTTTGCTGGTGATCTAGGCTTATCAGTTTTTTTGCATATTTATTATTTATTTGTTTAATTAATTGGGGAGGTTTGGGCTTCTCAGGGCCCAAACACCGAGGATGTACAGCATGAAAAAAACGTTGAAAGTAGGTGTGATAGGCGGTGGTATTGGTGGCGTGACTTTGGCAGCAGCCCTGGAGCAACGCGGCATCGAAGTCCATTTGTTTGAGCGTGCAGCCGCCTTTGGAGAGGTGGGTGCCGGGATTCAAATGACTCCGAATGCCGTCAAGGTGCTCAACGCTTTAGGTGCCCACGATGCGCTGGCCAAGGTGGGTTTCTTGCCCGAGGCTTTGGTGGGGCGTGATTGGTCCAGTGGAGAGGAAAGCTTCCGTATCCCTTTAAAGAGCGACTGCCCGAAGCTGTATGGGGCAGAGTTCTTTCACGTGCATCGCGCGGACCTGCATCATTTGCTGACCGAGCTTCTGGATACAACAACGGTCACCTTCAACACGCAGTGCACCGGGGTGTCGCAGCAAGGTGGCAAGGCGGTGGCACATTTTGCTGACGGATCTAGCTTTGAGGCTGATCTGATTGTGGGGGCTGATGGTGTACGTTCGGAAGTACGTCGTTCCATCTTCGGGGAGGAGGAACCCAAGTTCACCGGCAATATGTGCTACCGGGCCGTTGTGCCCTTTGATGAAATGCCTGATTTCGTCGCACCTGAGTCTTCCTTCTGGCTGGGTCCTAAAAGCCACGTGGTGACCTATTACGTGAACGGCGGCAAGGCCGTCAATATTGTGGCGGTGAATGAAACAGCCAGCTGGGTGGAAGAGTCCTGGAATGCGCGCAGCACCCAGCAGGAAATGCTGCAGGACTTCAAGGATTGGCACCCCAATATCGTCAAGCTGTTCGAGCGCGTGACGGATGTCTATCGCTGGGGATTGTTTGATCGTGACCCTATGACCAAATGGTCGGCAGGCCGTGTGACTTTGCTGGGCGATGCGGCGCATCCGATGCTGCCCTTCCTGTCTCAGGGCGCGGCAATGGCTATCGAGGACGCCTACGTGTTGGCGGTTGCGCTAGCCGCTTTGCCAGATGATCTGGACACCGCCTTGTCGCTTTATGAAGCAGAACGCTTGCCACGTACCAGCCGTGTGCAATTGGAAGCGCGTGAGCGCGGCCGCACCTATCACCTGTCCGATAGCGAAGCCAAGGCCAAGCGTGATGCCGAATACCGTGAGCAGCAGAAGAAAAACCCGCATGCGGGCGGCATCAAGACGGACTGGGTTTATTCATATAATGCTACTGACTTTCAGCCGAAAGCATTACAGGTTTAATGGCTAGGGCCGGGGGAAGCGTCTTGTTGTCGATACGTCAGTATGTGGAGAACCAGATTCACATCATTACCGGTCTGCACGGCAGCCCGGTAGACTTTACGACGCCCGCGGGCGACCCCGGCTTGTTTGGCCCACAGTCGGCTGTGTGGGAAGTGCATGCAGACTTCACTTCCATGATGTTGGGGGGGATTTCTGCACTGTGTTTGCAGATGCTGGACCCGAAGGTATTGGCGGGGGTCTGGGATCATTCCCGCTTTCGTCAGGATATGCAGGGGCGCTTGAGTCGAACGGCGCAGTTCATCTCGGCAGTCAGTTATGCGGGTACGGAGCAGGCTGAGCGTTGCATTGATCAGGTACGGCGGGTGCACGAGCACGTTCACGGGTATTTGCCGGATGGCACGCCTTACGATGCCAATGACCCGGAGTTGCTGCGTTGGGTGCATCACACGCAGGCCTACTGTTTTCTGCAATCCCATATGCGCTGGCGTAATGCCAGACTGGCGCCAGAGCAGCAGGATCGCTATGTTGCACAATACTCGAAAGTTGCCGTGTTGCTGGGGGCGGATGGCCTGGTCATGGATGCGGCAAGCTTGAGGGCGCTGTTTGCCCAGGCCGGTCCGCAATTACGGGTTGATGCGCGAACCCGGGAAGTGGCTACAATTTTAATGTCTTCACATACCCTGTTTAAGGGGCCCAAGGCTTGGGTTGCCAGGGTGTTCCTGTTAGCGGCATTGGATATGTTGCCAGAGTGGGCTCAACGTTGTTTTGAGCATCGCCCCAGCGCTATATCCATGTGGTGGCGTCGCAAGGTGGTGAACAGCGTTGCTGGCGTCTTGCGTTGGGCCACACGTAACGGTTCCGTGCATCGGGCGCGGCGTCGCGTCGCCAATCTGGCTTAGCTGGTAGATAAGAATGAATCAAATTTTGAGGCAAATATGGGCCGTGTAACTTTGTCGTCGGATAGCTCCTGGGTCAAGCGAGATAAGCCTGGACGCCCGGAAGGGGTAGGTGACAACACGTCAGAGCGAATTCTGGACGCCGCCGAGGAAGAGTTTTCCGAGACTGGCTATGCCGGGACCACATTGCGCGTCATTGCCCAAAAGGCGGCTGTGACCCAAGCCTTGATCAACTACTACTTTGGTTCCAAGTACGGCCTGTTTGAGGCCGTGTTCATCCGCCGAGGCAAAACCATTTCCGATGAGCGTCTACGGCGCTTGCATGCCTTGCGCGATCAAGAGGGCAAGGTCCTGGTCGATGATGTGGTGCGCGCTTTTCTGGCACCCACGATCGCCTTGCGCGAGACACCCGGAGGGCGACGCTTCTTGCGACTGCAAGCACGTTTGCACACCGAGCCGGCCGAGATTTCCTACAAGCTGCGTAATGAAGCCTACGACGGCTCAACCCGTGCGTATGTGCAGATTCTGGAAGAAATACTGCCCGAGCTGCAGGCCAAGGACGTGTACTGGCGTGTGGTCCTGATGATTGGGGCCTATATGTATGCCTTCTCCGATACCCACCGGCTGGAAGAGCTGGCGCCAGGTATCTGTGACCCCAACAATACCGACGAGATTCTTGAGCAGATCATTGCCTTTGTCTCCGCTGGTTTGCTGGCTGCACCCGTTGTTTTGCCTGGCAAGGCTTGAACCCGGCGCCTGCATGCCGACCAGGGACCCTGTCGAACTCCCTACTTTAAAATGACACTTTTCCTGTCTCGCCATCAGGGCCGACGCCAGCAAATGTTGCTGGCGTTTTCATTTATTTAACCGGCGTACACAACTCCACCACAACACGCTCTGGCGTCTGCACATAAGACACCATCTGCCCCCATGGCTTGTTCTGTGGTGGTGCCAGTTCCGTGCCGCCTTCCGCCAACGCCTTGGCATGAGCTGCGGGCACATCGTCGCAGACCAGGGCGATTTCAATGGCCAGGGGCAAGTCTGAGGCGTGAGCGGACAAATGCCCTTTGGGGTAGTTCATGTAGGCCAGCATTTCCGCTGCAAAGGCCAAGGTGGTTTGACCGGTTTCCAGCTCACCGTACAAGCCGGTTTCATGCAGCATTTTGGTGGTCAGGCCAAACGCGCGGTTGAAATAATCCAGTGCCTGGCCGACGTCGGGAACGTAGATGATGGTGTAGCCAAATTTCATGGTGGGGCTCGATAGGAAAACGCAGGGCCAGTGCAAAAAAAATCGGCTCTCCGATTGTAGATGGGGAGCCGATTCTTTGATGGCTTAAACAGCCCGGTCAGGGTTTAAAGCTGACCGCGTTTTGTCAGTTCTGCTTTAACACCTGCACCGTAGGCAGGGTCTGCCTTGGTGAAGTGGCCCAGCTGACGTTCGATGATTTCCTTGGGAACACCCGCCATGGCGTCGGCAATATTGCTGAACAGACGTTGCTTTTCCTCGTCGTTGAACAGGCGGAACAGATTGCCGGGCTGCGAGTAGTAATCATCGTCTACGCGGTGATCCCAGTGATTTGCCGGCTGGCCGTCCAGCGCCAGAGGTGGTTCGCTGCGGGGAGCCTGTTGCCATTCACCCTGGCTGTTGGGCTCGTAGTTGATCGTGCCGCCGTTATTGTCGCCAGTACGCATGGCGCCATCGCGATGGTAGCTGTGGAACGGACAACGTGGTGCGTTCACCGGCAGCAGGCCGTGGTTCACGCCCAGACGGTAGCGCTGGGTGTCGCCGTAGGAAAAGATACGGCCTTGCAGCATGCGGTCGGGCGAGTGGCCAATACCAGGCACCAGGTTGGCTGGTGTAAAGGCGGCTTGCTCCACTTGGGCGAAGTAGTTGGTGGGGTTCTCGTTCAGTTCCAGCATGCCCACATCGATCAGCGGGAAGTCGCCATGTGGCCAGACCTTGGTCACGTCAAAGGGGTTGATGTGGTAGGTGCGCGCCTGCTCTTCGGTCATGATCTGAATGCGCAGCGCCCAGCGTGGGAAGTTGCCCTTTTCAATGTTTTCGTACAGATCGCGCTGCGAGCTCTCGCGGTCCTGGCCTACGACTTTGGCGGCTTCTTCGTTGGTGTAGTTGGCAATGCCTTGCTGGGATTTGAAGTGGAACTTCACCCAGTGGCGCTGGCCCTTGTCGTTGATCAGGCTATAGGTGTGCGAACCAAAGCCGTGCTGCTGGCGCAGGTTACAGGGCAAGCCGCGGTCGCTCATCAGGATGGTGACCTGGTGCAAGGATTCGGGCGACAGGGACCAGAAATCCCAGGCAGCGCTCATGTTGCGCAGGTGGCTGCGCGGGTCGCGTTTCTGTGTGTGGATGAAGTCGGGGAACTTCAGTGGATCCCGTATAAAGAAGACAGGAGTGTTATTGCCCACGAGGTCCCAGTTTCCGTCTTCTGTATAGAATTTGAGGGCAAATCCTCGAACGTCGCGTTCTGCATCGGCGGCTCCTGCTTCACCAGCTACGGTGGAAAAACGTAAGAAAACGGGGGTCTGGCTGCCTGGCTTGAAGACCTTGGCCATGCTGTACTGCGTGATGTCGTGCGTGACGGTAAAGGTACCGAAAGCGCCCGAACCCTTGGCGTGCACCACGCGCTCGGGGATGCGTTCACGGTCAAAGTGAGCCAGCTTCTCCAGCAGCCAATAATCCTGCATCAGGACGGGACCACGAGGGCCTGCCGTCATGGAGTTCTGGTTCTCCTCAACTGGGCGGCCAGCGGCGGTCGTCAGGGTTTTGTTGCTCATTGTGATTCTCCGTTGAAGCTGACCCGAACCGAGTGGGGCGGGTCGTTTTAAGAAGTTGAGATCAGTCTACTTGCCTTGGTCGAAATAGTTAAATCAAATGATTTTAGCGAACGAATAGCTTTTTGCTATTGAAAGGGGTTTTCATCCCGATCATAGCGGTAAGTAGAAACACAGAAAATGAAATTTCTACGATCGGGACAGAGAGGAAAAGCTAATAAATGTGTGCACATAGTCTTTAAGCGCTGGGGGACAAGGCATTATTGGCGGGCAGTAGCGTTTAGTGCAATCGGGTAGATAACAGGCATAAAAAAACCCCGCTAAACGTAGCGGGGTTTTTTGTGTCAGAGCGAATTAGCTGTTGGCTGCTTTCGCGCTGTTCTTTTCGATCTGCACCATGATGTAGCGCTGCTGGGCAATGGACAGGATGTTGTTCACGCACCAGTACAGAACCAGACCGGCGGGGAAGAAGAACATCATGCCACCAAAGACCAGAGGCATCAGCATCATGACTTTGGCTTGCATTGGATCAGGTGGCGTTGGGTTCAGCTTGATCTGCAGGAACATGGTACCCATCATGATGGCGGGCAGAATCATCCATGGGTCGCGTGCGGCCAAGTCGTGAATCCACAGAATCCAGGGTGCACCGCGCATCTCGACGCTGCCCAGCAGCACCCAGTACAGCGCAATGAACACAGGGATCTGAACCAGCATGGGCAAACAACCACCCAGCGGGTTGATCTTCTCGGTGCGGTACATCTCCATCATGGCGGCGTTCAGCTTGGCCTTGTCGTCGCCGAACTTCTCGCGCAGGGCTTGCATGCGTGGAGCAAATTGCTTCATCTTGGCCATGGAGCGGTAGCTGGCAGCCGACAGCGGGAAAAACACCAGCTTGATCAGCACGGTCAGCGCCACAATGGCCCAGCCCCAGTTACCCAGCAGGGAATGCAGCCAGGTCAGCAGCTTGAACAAGGGCTTGGAGATGATGGTCAGCCAGCCGTAGTCCACCACCAGATCCAGACCGGTAGCCAGTTGCGACATGGCTTTCTGGTCTTGCGGGCCTACCCACAGGGCAGCGTCCACAGCCTTGCTCTGGCCAGCGGCGATCGAACCGACCGGTTCCAGCGTGCGCACGGCGTACAGATTGTTGCCCAGCTTCAGGATCTCATTGGTGCGTTGCAGGTCCTGGGCAGGAACCCAGGCGGTTGCAAAGTAATGCTGCACCATGCCGATCCAGCCGTTATCCACGCTGCGAGCGTAGGCGGCCTTGTTCTTGTCGATGTCCGAGAAGGTGATCTTCTGGAACTTGTCGCCGCTGGAATAGACCACAGGACCGGTAAAGGTGCTGTACAGGCGGGAAGAGTCGGGTGGGTTGTTGCCGTCGCGAGTCAGTTGCAGGTACAGGCGCGGGTCAATGGCCGAGCCGGTATTGTTCTGGATGTCGTGGCGAACCTGGATGTCGTAGCGGCCCTTGTGCAGCGTGTAGGTCTTGGTGACCTTCACGTCGTCCGAAGTGGCTTCAAACACGACGTCCAGCGTATCGCCCGTCATGCTGCGCTGGCTGGAGACCAGGGTGAACGGGGTCAGGTGGTTGGGCAGGTTCTGGCCGGCGGCACCTACAATACCGGACTGAGCCAGGTAGGTGGAGGCGGGCGAGTTATCCAGCAGCACCATGGGCTGCTCGGGGTTCTCGGGCGAACCGTACTTCAACAGCTCGGCCTTGATCAGCTGGGCACCTTCGGTGCTAAAGCCCAGCTTGTAGACGTCTGTGGTGATGTCGATGGTTTGCGCTGTGGCGGACACCGCGCTGTTGCTCGAGGGCAAGGCAGCAGACGCAGTCGGCTCTTGAGCAGCGGGAACACCACCATTTGCGGCAGGTTCGTCGGAGGCTGCTGGTGCTTGTGTGGTGGCTGGGGTGGAAGCGAACAGCGATGGCTTGCCGTTATATTCCTGCCAGTTGTTCCACAGCAGCAGCAGTGCAAAGGAGAAGATCATCCATAGGATGGTGCGTCGGATATCCATAGCGCCTGTATCACATTTATAAAGCTGAGCAAAAGCTTAGCAGTTTAACGTAGCTGGTCGGCAAACAGGGGGTTGCCTTGAAAAACAAGGCGCAGACCAGGACGGTTTTAGAAAGTGTTGCGGTCTTCGGGCGTGCGAGCGGGCACAGGATCATGCCCTCCCTTGCACCAGGGATTGCAGCGGCAGATGCGTACACCCCCTAGCCATAAGCCTTTGAGCGGGCCATGAATGTCAATGGCCTGCAAGGCATAGTTGGAGCAGCTGGGGGTAAAGCGGCAGTTTCTGCCGATCCAGGGACTCAGAAAAAACTGGTAAAAGCGGATCGGCGCCGAAGCCAGTTTGCGCATCATGGCCGTACCCTGGACAACAAGGTGGTGGCTTCATCGCGAACCAGTTGCTTCAAGACAGTCAGCGACACCAGGGGCACCTTGCTGTGCAGCCTAAAGACATAGGCGGCATTGGGCAAGCCTTCGCGTTTGTGGCGGAAGGTTTCACGCAAGATACGTTTGATGGTGTTGCGGGTGACGGCGCGGTTGGCAAAGCGCTTGGGGACGATCAGTCCCAAACGGGCTCCTTCGGTCTGGTGTGGGTCCTCGCCACGAGAGCGAGTGACCACGAACAAAGCCCCGCGACCTACACGCTGTCCTTTTAATGACTGCGCGTATTCGGTGGGGCTATGTAAGCGAGCCGTAGCTGGAAAGGAGGCACGCATGATGCGTATCGTGGGAGTCGGGCTTTAGATAATAGATCCATCACCCTGGGCCCCGCATCCCGACATGGCTTATACAGCCAGACGTTTGCGACCTTTGGCGCGACGTGCGTTCAAAACAGCGCGGCCACCGCGAGTTTTCATGCGAACGCGAAAACCGTGGGTGCGCTTGCGACGGGTAACGGAGGGTTGGTAGGTGCGTTTCATGGTGTATCCAAAAAAATGAGCCGCCAGAAATCGCAGAAAAGCTCCACCCCGACAGCACAAAGGCTTGGGATCTGGCAACAGAAAATCGTGTTAAGCCCGTCATTTCAGCAAATTCTTTCTGTTGTGTCAATTATTTAGCCCGATATTGCGCAACTAAATTTGTTAGCCTGTGGATAACTTGGCACAGCTCAGGGTAGAATCGAGGTTTACAGAAGTGATGACCGATGAATGAGTTCTGGCAGTCCTGCGTTCAGAAATTGGAGCAGGAGCTTCCCCCCCAACAAATAAGTGCGTGGATACGTCCACTGGTTCCCCTGGACTTCGATAGTGAAGCCGGGGTGTTGCGCGTTTCTGCTCCTAATCGTTTCAAACTGGATTGGGTCCGCAAGAATTTCGCCACTCGTATCGAGGAACTGGCTTCGGATTTCTACGAATGTCCCGTTACGGTTCAGTTCGAGCTGCCTTCGGCCAGCGCGGCGCCGCGTCGCGCCCTGGCCGATCGTGCTGCTCCTGCGCCTGCAGGCAGCCCCGCCGGTGAAAACCTGGCCCCGCCCGTTGCCAACCCGGCCATGACGGCGGTGGTGGATGCGGTACAGGATCGTTCGCGCCTGAATGCCGAACTGACCTTCGACAATTTCGTGACGGGTAAAGCCAACCAGCTGGCACGCGCAGCGGCCTTGCAGGTGGCCGAGAACCCCGGTGTCTCCTATAACCCGCTCTTTCTGTATGGCGGTGTGGGTTTGGGCAAGACCCACCTGATTCACGCGATCGGCAATGCGCTGGTCGCCAATGGCAATGGTGTGCGGGTCCGCTATGTCCATGCCGACCAATACGTGTCGGACGTGGTCAAGGCGTACCAGCGCAAGGCGTTTGACGAGTTCAAGCGCTACTACCATTCGCTGGACTTGCTGCTGATTGACGATATTCAGTTTTTCGCCGGCAAGAACCGTACGCAGGAAGAGTTTTTCTACGCCTTTGAAGCGATGGTGGCCCAGCGCAAGCAGATCATCATCACCTCGGATACGTATCCCAAAGAGCTGGCCAATATTGATAGCCGCCTGATCTCGCGCTTTGACTCCGGCCTGACCGTGGCGATTGAGCCGCCCGAGCTGGAAATGCGCGTGGCGATCTTGCTGCGCAAAGCCCAGGCTGAAGGCATTGCCATGCCCGAAGAAGTGGCCTTCTTTATTGCCAAACATCTGCGCAGCAACGTGCGCGAGCTGGAAGGGGCGCTGCGCAAGGTTTCGGCCTATGCGCGTTTCCATGGCCGCGACGTCCTGACGGTGGAAGTGTGCAAGGACGCACTGAAGGATTTGCTGTCGGTCTCCAATGGGCAGATCACAGTGGAAAATATTCAGAAAACCGTGGCCGATTTTTATAAAATCAAGGTCGCGGATATGTACTCCAAGCGCCGCCCCGCCAATATCGCCATGCCGCGCCAGGTGGCCATGTATCTGGCCAAGGAACTGACCCAAAAGAGTTTGCCGGAAATTGGCGATCTTTTCGGTGGCAGGGACCACACTACGGTGCTGCACGCGGTGCGCAAAATCTCGGATGCACGCACCAAGCAAGCCGAACTGAATCACGCATTACACGTACTGGAACAAACTCTCAAAGGATGACCATGCAACTCGTTCAAGCTACCCGCGACGCATTGCTAAAGCCCTTATCCACAGTAGTTGGCATTGTGGAGCGCCGCCATACTTTGCCGATTCTGGCCAACATCCTGCTGCGTAAAAACGGCTCTGATGTCTCTTTCCTGGCAACTGACCTGGAAGTGCAGATCACCACCAATGCCGACTTTGGCGTGGGTGAGGACAATGCAGCCACCACCGTGGCGGCCCGCAAGCTGCTGGACATTCTGAAAGCCCTGCCCGACTTTGGCGATGTGCGCCTGGGCCTGGACAGCGGCAAGCTGACCATCCAGTCCGGCAAGAGTCGCTTTCAGTTGCAGACGCTGGAAGCCGCTGATTTTCCAGTGCTGAACCTGCCCGAGCAATGGGACGTGTCCTTGAGCATGCCTCAGCGTACCTTGAAGCACCTGTTCAATACGGTGCACTTTGCCATGGCCCAGCAGGACATCCGCTACTACCTGAACGGTATGTTGCTGGTGTTCGAGCCTGGTCTGGTACGTACGGTTACCACGGACGGACACCGTCTGGCTCATAATGCCACTGCAATTGATGGCGTGCAGGAACGTCACGACATCATCGTGCCCCGCAAGACCGTGCTGGAAATGCAGCGTCTGCTGGGCGATACCGACGATCTGGTCAATATTGACGTGTCCAGCCGTCAGATCCGTTTCCGTTTTGGCGATGTGGAGCTGGTCTCCAAACTGGTTGAAGGCAAATTCCCCGACTTTGCGCGTGTGATTCCTTCCAACTACACCCGCCACTTTGATGTCAGCCGTGAAGTGCTGCAAGGCAGCCTGCAGCGTGCTGCCATTCTGACCACCGACAAACTGCGTGGCGTGCGACTGCAACTGTCGCAAAACCAGCTGAAGATTTCTGCTTCCAACGCTGAACAGGAAGAAGCCGTCGAAGAGCTGGATATTGATTATGAACACGAAAGTCTGGACGTTGGCTTTAACGTCAGCTACCTGCTCGATGTGTTGGCCAGCATCAAGGACGAAACAGTCCGCTGGTCTGTGCAGCCCGATGCCAACGCCTCTGTGTTGATGACGCTGCCCGAGCAAGAAGACTTCAAGTACGTGGTCATGCCGATGCGCATTTAATGCAGCATGTTTGACCGGTATGGCCCGCCGGGCCATACCCGCTTGAAGCAGACAGGCTATTACAAGGTTTTATGCTATGACCGATCAAACCACGACCACCCAGCCAGCCGATTACGGCGCTGATTCCATCAAAATGCTCAAAGGCCTGGAGGCCGTGCGCAAGCGTCCAGGCATGTACATCGGGGACACCTCCGATGGCACCGGCCTGCACCACATGGTTTTCGAGGTGGTGGATAACGCGATTGATGAGGCGCTGGCCGGTCATTGCGACGATATCGTCGTCACCATCCACTCCGACAACAGCATTTCGGTGTGTGATAACGGCCGCGGTATTCCAACCGATATCCACAAGGACGACGAACACCAGCGCAGCGCCGCTGAAATCGTCATGACCGAACTGCACGCTGGCGGTAAATTCGACCAGAACTCCTACAAGGTGTCTGGCGGTTTGCACGGTGTGGGTGTGTCTTGTGTGAACGCCCTGTCCGAATGGCTGTTGCTGACCATCTGGCGCAACGGCAACGAACACCAGGTCGAGTTCCGCCGTGGTGAGCGCACTGCGCCCCTGGCCGTGACTGGTCTGGCTGAAGGCCGCACGGGTACTTGCGTGCGCTACCTGGCTGACGTGGAAATTTTCAGCAACATCGAATACCACCACGAAATTCTGGCCAAGCGTCTGCGCGAGCTGTCCTTCCTGAACAATGGCGTGAAGATCCGCCTGGTTGACGAGATCCAGGGCAAGGAAGAAGACTTTGCCTTTCTGGGCGGTGTCAAAGGCTTTGTGGACTTCATCAACCGCAACAAGACCCCGTTGCATCCTAACGTGTTCAGCGTGGCTACCGAGTCCAATGCTGGCGGCACGCCGGTATCGGTTGAAGTGGCCATGCAGTGGAATGACAGCTACGCTGAAACCGTGCTGTGTTTCACCAACAATATTCCCCAGCGCGACGGTGGTTCCCACCTGACCGGTCTGCGTGCGGCCATGACCCGCGTGCTGAACAAGTACATTGCCGACAACGAACTGGCCAAGAAAGCCAAGGTCGATACCTCCGGTGACGATATGCGCGAAGGCCTGGTCTGCGTGCTGTCGGTGAAGGTGCCCGAGCCCAAGTTCAGCAGCCAGACCAAAGACAAGCTGGTGTCCAGCGAAGTGCGTCCCGCCGTGGAAGAAGCCGTGGCCCGCACCCTGGAGACCTGGTTGCTGGAGAACCCCAACGACGCCAAGGCCTTGTGCGGCAAGATCGTGGAAGCAGCCCGTGCCCGTGAAGCGGCCCGTAAAGCCCGCGAAATGACACGTCGCAAGAGCGTGCTGGAAGGCGCTGGCCTGCCCGGCAAGCTGGCCGACTGCCAGGAAAAAGACCCAGCCCTGTGCGAACTGTACATTGTGGAGGGTGACTCCGCAGGCGGCTCGGCCAAGCAAGGCCGAGACCGTAAATTCCAGGCCATCCTGCCGTTGCGCGGCAAGGTGCTGAACGTAGAAAAAGCCCGTTTCGATCGTCTGATTTCCAGCGAGCAGATCACTACCCTGATCACTGCCCTGGGTACCAGCATCGGCCCCGACTTTGATATCGACAAACTGCGCTACCACCGCATCATCATCATGACTGACGCGGACGTGGACGGTGCTCATATTCGTACCTTGCTGCTGACACTGCTGTACCGTCAGATGCCCGAACTGATTGAGCGTGGCTATGTGTACATCGCGCAGCCGCCTTTGTTCAAGGTTAAGGTTGGGCGTGAAGAGATGTACCTGAAGGACGAGGCCGAGGAAGCGGAATTCATGTTGAAGCTGGCACTGCGCGATGCAGTGCTGACACCATCCGAAGGTGCAGCTCCTATCACAGGCGAAGCCCTGTCCGACTACGCCCATCGCTACGTGAAGGCCAAGGCCGTGATTGAGCGTCTGTCGCGTCATATGGACGGTGATGCCCTGTCAGCGTTGGCTGAAGGCGTGAAGTTGAACTTGGACACGCAGGAAGCAGCCGAACAAACTGCTCAGGATTTGGAGAAGGCGCTGTTCGACGAAGCTGCCCCCACCGTCGTTAAAGTCTTTGCTGCCTTTGATGAAGGGAGCGAATCCTGGCGTGTGGTGGTGCAGCGTCTGCACCATGGCAACATCCGTGTCACGGTGTTTGACCGCAACTTCGTGCGTGGTGGCGATCACCAAACTCTGGCCCGCGCTGGCGAGACCTTTGCCGGTCTGATCGGTGATGGCGCCATGGTGGCTCGTGGTGAAGGCGAGAAGCGTCGTGAAACCGCCGTGGATGATTTCCGTGAAGTCATGCAATGGCTGTTGACCGAAGCCGAACGCGGGCTTAGCAAGCAGCGCTACAAAGGTCTGGGTGAGATGAACCCCAGCCAGCTGTGGGAAACCACCATGGACCCCACCGTACGTCGTTTGCTGCGTGTGCAGATCGCTGATGCCATCGATGCGGATCAGATCTTCACCACGCTGATGGGTGATCACGTTGAGCCACGTCGTGCCTTTATCGAATCCCATGCCTTGCAGGCGGGGAACCTGGATATTTAAGGCTGTCGGTGCTCACAGTTTCTGAAAGCTTCTCGGTTTGATGAAAACCGATCTCAGGAATTCGTGAAAAACCTCGCAGCGATGCGGATGAATAAAATGGGCTCCGGCGTTCCTGCTGGGGCTCATTTTTTTGGTGATGACGGAGGGGCCTTGAATCCTAAGGATCAGGCGTCGGCCGTAAGGCCCCCTGACCGATCGTAGAGACGTTGTAAATTATTCAATAACTTATTTGTTTGGAAATGGAATGCGACTGGACAAGTTTCTTGGTGAGAGTACGGATCTGAGTCGCTCAGACGCACGTAAGGTGCTAAAAAGCGGGGAAATCACGGTTAATGGCGAGGTGGTGACTAAGGGCACCCACGTTGTGCAAGAGGGCGATGTGGTGTGCTGGGACGACGAGCCGCTTGCCCTGGTTGGTTTGCGTTACATCATGCTCAATAAGCCCGCTGGTTACGAGTGCAGCCTTAAAAATAGTGCTTACCCGTCCGTGATGATGCTGATCGATGTAGAAAAGCGCGAGCGCTTGCACACCGTCGGTCGCTTGGATGTGGATACTACCGGCCTGATTTTGATTACGGATGATGGCCAGTGGACGCATCGTATTATCTCGCCCCGCCATCAATGCGATAAGGTCTACGTGGCGACCTTGGCAGAGCCTTTGCCTGACAATGCAGAAGAACTGTTCAAGGCCGGTATCTTGTTGAATGGCGAGGACAAGCCAACGCTGCCAGCTGTGCTGGAACGCATTGATGAACGCACCGCAAGGCTGACCATTCAGGAAGGGAAATACCATCAGGTGAAGCGTATGTTTGCCTCCTTGGGGAATCTGGTTCAGACCCTGCATCGTGAGCGCATTGGCTCGCTTTCCCTGGATGACAGTCTGGAGCCGGGAGAGTCGCGCTACTTAACGCCGGCCGAGGTGCAGCAGTTTGTAGAAGAAGGCTAAGCCCCCGGTCCTTGGTTCTGGCTTTGATAAGTCAAAGGTGTATCAAGGCCAAGGCTTTGATGTCCTGACATTGGGAAACCAGTCAAAAAAAGCGCTCAAACAGAATGTGTTTGAGCGCTTTTTTGTACCTGCATCAATCATCAAAGGGTCTGGTGGCGCGGTGTCCTGCCTTATTTAAGCGCCTTGCGCATGATGCTGGTGTTGTGTTCATAGCCCAGCTGCTCATACAGAGCGATAGCGCCCCGATTATTGCTCAAGACCCCCAGCTCGATGTAGTCCAGTCCACGCACGTGTGCCCACTCCTGGGCGGTCTGCATCAGCAGCTTGCCCAGTCCCATGCCTCGTGCCGATTCTGTCACGACAAGATCAATCACATAGGCAAAGTCATGCGGCGTGATGCAGTTGTACGGCGGGGTCTTTTGCTGCTGAACAATAATGAAACCCAGCGCCTGATCGTCCTTCTCGGCCACAAACAAGGCTGCCTGGTCCGACTCGATCATGGACCGGATAAAGCCTTCGTCCTGCCGTGCTTCCAGGTAGTAGTGCGGCTGCAAATGATGCATGTGGGCAAATAGCTCGGCGTACATATCTCCAATCGTGCCAATGTCAGCAAGTTGGGCGGGACGTAGGGTGGGCATGGTTCGGGCTCTTGGTCAGTAATAAAGTGGAAGCGAAAACAGAAGCGTCTTGATGGTAGGCCGGGCACGGGGAGGAGGCAAATCTTCTGTTCAGAATATCCCTTCAATAACAAGGGGTAATCCGCTTTCATGCAAGCCTGAAGCTTGGGTCCAGCTTCGTTCTCTGTACACCCTTTCCTCCTGAAAGCCGCTTCTGTACATTTATCCCTGTTTTTGTAAAGTATTTGTGCACGTACTTTACGACCGTCTTTTTCCTGCAAGCTCTTTTCCCGGGTTTCATAATGAGGCTCTGAAACCCTTGTGAATTCAGGTTTTTTATAAATATTTAATGGAAAACCCCAAGCTTATTTTTTTCAAAAAACTAGAGGTTTAAAGTAATATCACATTGTTTTTGGGAAAATTTTGTGTACATTTAATGCACGAAATTTACACGAGGCGCTGAAATTTATACGCAATGCCTATAGAGGGGAGGAGATTGATGCAGACCCGTTTCTTGCGTCATGTTTGTAGTTGGATGTTCGGGCTGTCCGCATTGGCCATTCTGGCCTTGATGGCGGTGGCCTTTGCCGATGTCATGATGCGCAGCTTTGTGCGGCCGCTGTCTGGCGCTTTTGAATTAACCGAGGTGCTGGTCGGGGTGATGGTGTTTGCCGCCCTGCCCTTTGTCACCTTGAGTGGCAAGCACGTCAAAGTGTCCTTGCTGCGCTCTCTGGTGGGCAAGAACGTGCTGATGCAAGGTCTGTTGCGCTGGTGCAGTCGTGTGGCGACAGGTGTGCTGATGGCCTTTCTGGCTTATCACCTGTGGGCCTTGGGTACACAGTTTGCGCAGACCAATTCGCGCGCGGTATTTGCAGACCTGCCATTGGCGCCTTTTGCTTACTTTGCAGCGGTGATGTGCGCCCTGTCCACGCTGGCCGCACTGTTCAGTGCCGACGGCGACGAGCTCGCTGAGGAAAAATAATGACTGTCGTTGTCACTGGCATGATCATCCTGATCGTGCTCATGGTTCTGGAAGTACCCATCGCCGTGGCGATGGCTCTGGTTGGTATTGGTGGCTTTGCTTACGTAGTCGATTGGGGCCCGGCCGCCTATATGGCCGCAGAAACCTCGTATCGCCTGGTTCATAACTACAACTTGTCGGTCATCCCACTGTTCATCCTGATGGGCAATCTGGTAACACGGGCGGATGTCTCCAAAGACCTGTTCGATCTGGCCTATCGCTTTGTCGGTCATCGTCGTGGCGGTCTGGCCATTGCCACAGTGCTGTCGGGCGGCATGTTCTCGGCCGTATGCGGTTCCAGCTTTGCGACGACGGCCACCATGGCCCGGGTTGCGTACCCCTCCATGAAGCGCTACGGCTATGCCGATTCCCTGGCAGGTGGCGCTATTGCATCAGCCGGAACTCTGGGTGCCATGATCCCGCCCAGTGTGCCCCTGATTGTCTATGGCGTGCTGACCAGCACGGATATTGGCAAGCTGTTTATTGCAGCCGTATTGCCCGGTATTTTGGGCATGGTGTTGTATATCGCTGCGGTGATGGTGGCCACTCGCATGACTCCCGGTCTGGCAACGGCGGGAGAGCGCAGTTCCTGGCTGGAGCGTATTCGCGGCCTGAAAAGTGTCGGTGCCGTTTTACTGTTGTTCCTGCTGGTCATCGGCGGGATTTACGGCAACTTGTTCACGCCGACTGAAGCGGCCGGTATTGGTGCGGTCGGTGCCCTGCTCATCATGATCTGGCGTCGCAAGTTCTCCTGGCAGAGCTTGATGGGTGCCTTGCGTGAAACCGCCATGACCAGTGCCGCCATCTTCGTGATTATGGTGGGCGCACAAATCTTCACCACCTTTGTGAACGTGGCCGGCTTTACCGCCATGTTGTCCGATGCAGTCCAGCAATGGGACTTGCCGGGCTGGGGCATCGTGTTGGGCATCGTGGTGTTGTACCTGGTCCTGGGCTGCATGCTGGAAGGCATGTCCATGCTTCTGCTGACTTTGCCCATTGTCTTCCCATTGATCACGAACCTGGGCCTGGACCCGATCTGGTTCGGCATTCTGGTGGTGACCTTGATCGAAGTGGGCCTGATTACACCGCCCTTGGGGATGAACGTCTTCGTGCTCAATTCCGTGGTGCCGTCCATGTCGCTGGGCACCATTTACCGAGGCGTTATCTATTTTGTTTTGGCTGATCTGCTGCGCCTGGCGCTCTTGATTGGCATTCCTGGCATTGCTTTGTTTCTGCCCTCATTGATGTAAGCCATTTTTTTTGAATCTGATTTTCTCGAAGGAATAAGCATGATTAAGCAAGTTAGCAAATGGGTGGGGGTAGCGGCAGTCGCCCTGGCAGCCAGCACCAGCGTGCAGGCACAAAACGTCACGCTGCGTTTTTCCAACTGGTTGCCACCCACCCATCCCATGGTGACCGAGATGTTGAATCCCTGGGCCAAGGATGTGGAACAGGCCACGGAAGGACGGGTGAAGATTCAGGTTCTGCCGCCCCTGGGCACCCCTGCTTCGCACTACGACCTGGTGCGCAATGGCGTGGCGGACATGACGATTGGTGTGCACTCCTATACCCCGGAGCGTTTCAAGCTGACGGAAATGGTGGAGCTGCCCATGACGGCCGAGAACGCTCAGGTGAATTCGCTGGCCTACTGGCGCACCTACCAGAAGTACTTCATGGGCAAGAACGAGCACGCCGGTACCAAGTTACTGGGCGCGTGGGTTCCTGGTTCGTACCAGTTGTGGACCGCTGCCAAGGTAGACAGCCTGGACAAGCTGGATGGCACCAAGATCCGTATTCCCGGTGTGCTGGTGGAGCGTATCGCCAAGCTGTTGGGGCTGGTGTCGATTTCCTCAACGCTGACCGAAGCCTATGACCAGATTTCGCGCGGCATTATTGATGGCATGTTCCAGAACTACACCACAGTGATCGACTTCAATCTGGCGCGCTTTATGCCGAACCTGTTCGTCCTGCCCGGTGGTTTCTCCGCTTCCAGCCAGTTCATGGTGGTTAACGAGCGCAGCTGGCAGCGTATTAGCGAGGCCGACCGTGCCGCGATTGATGCCTTGTCGGGTGAAGCTCTGGTCAAACGTTTCTCGGGTATCTGGCAAAAGAACAATATGGCGGCTTTTGATCGCTTGAGCGCTGAAGGCATCAAGGTGCACCGCATTGAAGGCGAGCAGCTGGAAGCCATGAAGACCAAGCTGGCGGTGATTGAGCAGCAATGGTTGAGCGAAGCCAAGGGTGTGGAGGCTCAGGAAGCGCTGAACTTCTACCGTGCCGAGCTGGATCGCGTAGCGGCCGAACTGGGCGTTCCCAAGGACTAAACCCGTCATGACACAGCATCTGGAAAGTGAGTACAACGCCAGTTGGCATGTGCCCGATCACAAGGAGATTGTGGCCTCGTGGTCGGGGTTGGCCGAGCAGTTTCGGGCTGGTTCGCGTCATGAAGCCAATCAGCCTTACGGCCCGGAAACGCGTAATGTCATGGACATTCACTTTCCGGTTGTGGAGCGCTCGGATGTGGCGGTGCTGATGTTCATTCATGGTGGTTATTGGCAATCCATGGACCAGCGTCGTTTCAGCCATCTGGCACAAGGCAGCGTGGATAACGGCCTGATTACGGTATTGCCCACCTATACCTTGTGCCCGCAGGCGAGCGTGGCGCAGATTATTGATGAACTGCGCCTGGCTTGTGCGACGGTCTGGCGACGTTTCAAGCGCCCGATCGTGGTGGCAGGCCACTCGGCAGGAGGGCATCTGGCAGCCTGTCTGCTGGCCACCGACTGGCCTGGTTTTGCGCCGGATTTGCCTGGCGATATATTGCAGGCGGGCCTGGGCTTGTCCGGCCTGTATGACCTGGAACCGCTGACGCATATCGGCATTAATGATGCCTTGCAGCTCAATGCTCAAACCGCCCGAGCCTCCAGCCCCTTGTTTTGGCCTGCCCCTGCACATGGCCAGCCTTTCGAGGCCTGGGTAGGGGGGGATGAAACCTCGGAGTTTCATCGTCAAAGCCAGGAACTGGCCAAGGCCTGGTCCAGGCAAGGAGTGGATGCGGTGTACCGCAGCCTGCCGGGAACAAATCACTACAACGTGATCGCGGCCTTGGCTGATAAAGAATCCGTACTGTCAGCGCGTCTGGTTGCGCTGGCAAGGAATTGAGTTATCTCTGTCTTTCGTTAGGCAAACCACTTTTACCGGGCCTTTGGCCCGGTTTTTTTGTACCTGCTTCTTAGCAGTCTCGAGTTGGGTCTTGTTGTTCAGGACTGTGTTCCAGCCTAGGGGTGACATTCATGTCACGCTGAGCCGTGACATGCCAAGTACTTGGCGAAGATACTGATGTTTCGGATATGGGTAGTGTGCAGAGGGCATCATGGCCTTTGTACAAGTGCCCAAGTTTTTGCCTTCTTCTACTATTGCTTTGTATTCGTCTATAAACGAAAATGACTCAATATCGTATTAAACATTACTTAACGGCTGGTACGCAGGAGGATGTGTACATGAAGTGGCTTGGCCGTTTACGTGATCGGAAAACTCAGGTGGCCTTGATCCGACGTGCGAACCGGATGGAACATGGCAATTTTGGCGATCACAGGTTTTGTCGAGACGGTGTTTGGGAGCTTCGCCTGGATGTAGGGCCAGGGCTGCGTGTCTATTACGCTCAAGCCGGACAGCGGATTGTGCTGTTGCTGTGTGGTGGCAGCAAACGAACGCAGCAGGCGGATATTGATCGGGCGCTTATTTATTGGCAGGACAGGCAGGAGAGAAAAGACCATGAGAAGCAGGTCACATGATGAGGCTATGGCCGATCTGTATCGCAGTGATCCGGCCTTGGCATTAGAGACTATCAATCAGATTTTGGAGGACGGGGATCAGGCCGAACTCCTGATCGTGTTGCGTCAATTGGCACAGGCTTTTGGTGGTGTGCAGGCAGTTGCTGAGCAGGCGCAGTTAAATCCGACGCAGCTTTACAGGACCTTGTCCCCCAAGGGGAATCCGGCCTTGAGCAGCCTGACGGCCATTTTGAAGGCAATGGGCCTGCGTCTTGCGGTGCAGCCTTTGTAGGCTTCTGGCGGATCATGATTTAGCATGACATTTCCCACCTTGGCCTCCTTGTGATTCAAAGCCACTTATGACTGAAAACACCCCTGATACTCGCCCTGTGTACAGAGCGGCCTGCCATTGCGGAGCCGTTCGTTTCAATGTGAAGCTGACCGATGGTCTGCGTTCCGCACGCCGTTGCAATTGCTCGTATTGCCGCATGCGCGGGGCGGTGGCGGTGTCGGCTAACCTGGCAGATATTCAGGTGGAGCAAGGGCAGGATGCCTTGACGCTTTATCAATTCAACACCGGGCAGGCCCGGCATTATTTCTGTTCGCATTGCGGGATTTATACCTTCCATCAGCGCCGCTCCAACCCGGAGCAGTATGGTGTGAATGTGGCCTGTATTGAAGGCATGAGCCCCTTCGATTTTGAGGAAGTGCCGGTTAATGAAGGCCGCAGTCATCCCAAGGATCGATCGGGTGGTGGCAGTGTGATTGCCGGCTGGCTGCGCTATAAGGCTAATCCGGAGGCGCAGGACGACTGACGTTGCCTGCCTGCTTTGTGCTGCGATCAATAAGAAATACCTTCAGGCTGCACCTTCGGCTTGTAGCCACCCGCCGAGGAACGTTTTTACATGGGGTGCTACGCCTTGGGAACGGCCCGGTGGTTAAAAAAACGCCCCTTACGACTAGCGCAGAGGGGCGTATAAAAACAGATATCGCGGAACAGAATCGCGTATCTACGGAAAAACAGTACAGCGAGTCAGGGTGTGGCCCCCGAAGGGGCGTCCCGCTTTAGAACTTGTGGTTGAAGGCCACGTACAGCTGTGTGGCGCGTGCGTCTGGCAGGAAGGTCAGGTTCTGCGCATAGCCGCCGTATACGTACACCATGGTGCGTTTGGACAGGTCGTACTGGTAACCCACCGAGTACACGTGCTGACGTTTGGTTTGCGCATTGGGGCCGGTAATGCTCTCTGGCAAGCTGCGTGGATCAGCCATGTTCCAGCCCAGCGAGAAGCGTCCACCGGCCAGGGGTGTGGTCACCCCAAAGGAGTAGGAGTTGATCCGCAGGCCCGGTACCGCAGCAAAGGATGGCAAGGGGTTGGTGACGTTGCTCAGGCCAAAGACCTGGGTAGCAAACAGACCGTCACGGGTTTGACCGATACCGGCGAAAACTTTGACCACATCAAAGTCGTAGCTGGCCGCACCCGCCCAGGCGCTGACACGGGTGGAGTCGGCAGCAGGACGTGCGCCGCTGGCAGACTGTTTATTGATGTGCAGTTGGTCGTACACCAGAGCGGCACTCAAGGGGCCGTTGTTGTAGCGCAGGCCGGTGGTCACTGCACGGATATTGCTGTCCTTGCTGTTGGTGCCGTCCGGGCGCTCGCTATCCCAGTGCTGCTTGCCGTTGATGTTGAAGGAATAGCCAATACCGAACTGAAAGCCGTTCAGCGTGGGCGATTGGTATTGGATCTGGTTGTCGTAACGCACCGTGTTGGCCACGCTGAAGGTCGATCCAAAGCCCACAATCCCGCCACCGCCACCCAAGGGGTGAGCCATGCTGAAGTATTCGGTAGGCATATTGTTCTTCAGGCCGAAATCCACCTGGCCCCAGTCCTCGCCTGCCAGACCCAGTGTGGCCTGACGGCCGAACAGGCGACCACCCTGAATGGATTGGCCGGTAGGCACATCAAAGCCGCTTTCCAGCACAAACTTGGCTTGCAGCCCGTTGCCCAGATCTTCCGTGCCACGGATACCCCAGCGGCTGCCAAAGTGCACCCCGCTGTTGGGGCCCAGACGCGAGGTCTTGAACTCGGTAGCATCGGTTCGGTCCCGGCTGTAGCTGCTATTGCCTTTGTTCATGTCGTAGCCAACACCCGTGTCCAGAATCCCGTACAGGGTGATGGATGCGTGGGCTGCCGAGCTGGCCATCAGTAAAAACAGGGCCGTACTGACCGCGGTTTTATTTCTTGTTTTCAATTCCTCTTCTCCTTCGTGGTAGATAAAAAAAGCGTGCAGCAATCCCCCTACCGCAAGTGATGCAGCAAGAAACAGGCGCAACAAAGCAGGCAGGGCAAAGTGCCTGCGCCGTGTACCAGCGAAGGGGGTGTGGGGCGAGTACCGGCGGTACTCGCGGCAGGGGTCTTAGATCAGTTCAAGATCGACCAAAGTTTGGCGTATGACGTCTATCTCGGTGTCCTCGACCTCCAGAATGGGGCGGCGTACATAGGGCTGCACGGGTACGCCGCGCATCTTGAATGCAACTTTCAGCACCGAGGGCGAAGAGCCGTAGCGGCCGATCAGCTCGGGGGTGTACCAGCGTTGCAGAATCTGTATGTCTTTCTGGCCGCAGGCGCGGGCAGCGTCTATATCGCCGCGCCAGATGTGGTTGTAAAAATCAGGCTGATAACGGCCCAACACGCCGCCTGCGCCAATCGTGCCGTCGCCATCCACACTTTGCAGCAGGGACAGGCCGTGCTCGTCCATGCGAAAGCCGTACACACGGACCTTGTCTTTCAGGCGGAACAGCGTCTTGATGAACTGTTCAATGCTGGGGCTGGATTGCTTGATGCCGACGACACCATCGATATCGCTCAGTTGCTCCAGCAAATCCACCGACAAATCGATTCCGGTCCCGGCAGGCCAGTTGTAAATCACGATAGGCAAGGTGATTTCTTTGGCAATCTGCTGGTAAAAGGCCAGGATTTCCTTGTCGTTGGGGCGTACATACGGGGGCGGTGCAATCACGACCCCTTCATAGCCCAGTGCCTGAGCCTCTTGAGCAAGAGCGACCACTTCGGCGGGTGTGTAGCCGGTACAGCCCGCCAGCAACGGCAGCTTGCCGCGCATGGCGTCGGCACTGGCGCGGAACAGCTCTACCCGTTCCTGGTTGGACAGGCTGGTCCATTCACTGGTGGTGCCGCCTACAAACAGACCGTGCATGCCCTCGGCATGCAGCCATTCCAGCATGCTGTGCAGTGCCGGTACATCCAGCTGTCGTGCTTCATCAAAAGGGGTGATGGTGGTCGGGATGTAGCCCTTCCAGTTCACCCGGTGTTTCTTGCTCATGTGTGTCACTTGTATGGGTTGAAGAAAAGAGGAGGCCTCTGGCTCAGGGCAGACGTGCCGTGGCTTCGATCTCGACCAGCATGTCTGGCAGCGCCAGATTGGCGACTCCCAGCAAGGTGTTGGCAGCCGGTTCGGCCCCCTCGTAAAACTCGTTGATCAGTGCGCAGATCGGGCCCAGCTCTTCAGGTGTGTGGCCGACCAGATAGGTGCGCAAACGCACGACATCGCGCGGGCTGGCACCGGCTTCTTTCAGGACGGTTTTCAGGTTCTGCAAAGCCTGGCGGGTTTGTGCGATGCGATCGCCTGCGCCCACTAACTGCCCTTCACCATTCCAGGCGACTTGTCCGGCCAGATGCACGGTGCGGCTGTTGTCCTGCACGACCGCGTGCGAAAAACCGAAGTTGGTGCTGTTGTAGAGCGATGCCGGATTCACGCACTCACGGCCCTGGGGGGCGTTCAGTGGCGCACTGCGCTGTACCAGCTCAAAAATATTGCCCCAGGGGTCGGTGAAGTATTGAAACTGGGCTCCCGCAGTGGGGCCCGAATCGAAGGCGATTCGATCCAGCACTGTGCAGCCGTGCTGTTCAAGTTGTGCAACCGCCTGATCCAGATCGGCCACCAGAAAACCCAGGTGATGTGCACCCACATGATTGGACTTCAGGGCCTTTTGGGTGTCGCTGGCAGGTTGTGCGTAGGAAAACAGCTCGATATGAAAGCCATTGGGCAGGACCATAAAGGCCAGTTCCAGCTTGGCATCGGGGACGTCCAGGTGAGCGTGGGTCCAGTCTTTGCCTTGAGCAGAACGGGGCAGATCGGCACTGTTGATGGGCCCCAGACGGTAGAGCTGGCGGGCACCAAACAGGCGTTCATAAAAAGCAATGGCCGCATCCAGATCGGGTACGGTCCAGGCGGCGTGATCAATTTGTTCAATAGCCAATGGCAAAACAGGCGATGTCATGAAGTCTCCGTTTGTGCCCGTACAGGGGCTGTATACAAGATTGTGCAATAAAACTGCACATAATTTACGGTATAAATAATACTTTAGGCCTGTAGTTTTTTGTTGAAAAACTGGGCTACGTATTTTCCCTAGGTAAATTATTGTTTATAAACAATGGCTTGTGATTTATGTTTGTGACGTCCATATCGATGTTACGTGTAAAGTACTTGTGCACACGTGTAAAGTCTGGAAGAATTCAGCACTGAAACTGCACGGTTTGTGCAGTTTCAGAACATGCATTTGCACACCATTAGGCTGCCTCTCTTACCCTATAATTCGTGAAGTTCGGCTACACATAACTACACGAACATAGGACTTCAGAATGATAGGCAAACGACTTCATGAGCTGCGCGTGGCCAAGGGTCTGTCCCTGCGGGAGTTGGGGCAGATGGTCAAGCTCTCGCCCACGCTGCTCAGTCAGGTAGAACGCGGTGTCACCACACCCAGTTTGACGACCCTGCGCAAGCTCAGCGGGATCTTTGGGGAATCCATGTCTTCCTTGTTCATGGATACCAGCAAGGGGCCGTCGGTATGGATCAGCCGCCCGGGTGAACGCATGTTGCTGCGTGGCCCGCGTGGGGGCGTCGTCTATGAACGGCTCACCCGGGGCAATGGCGAGATGGAAGTGTTCCGGGCTGTTTACGAAGTCGGTCAACAGTCCATGGACGATATGTCGCACCCGTCCCTGGAAAGTGTCTATGTAGTCCGGGGTGTCATTACTGCAGAGATTGATAAGGTAAGTTTTGACGTCAAAGCTGGTGAGAACATCAGCTTTGATGCACGCCAAAGCCACCGTTACCTGAACCGGGGAACGGAGGAAGCGGAAATCATCATGTCGATTACCCCGCCCGTCCCCTGATTTGTCTTGATCCGGGGCGAACGGTGTACCGCATCACTACACTATGAGCCCCAAGCCTGATTCTCTTTCCCCCCTACCTGCCTGTGCCCCTGGCACCCTGCCCACCCGGACGGATGTCCTGATCATTGGCGGCGGGCTGCTGGGCTGCGCCGCTGCCTATTACCTGAGCCTGGCGGGTGTGCCCGTGACCTTGATCGAACAAGGTGAGCTGGGCCTGCAGGCATCCAGCCAGAACGCGGGCAGCCTGCATTTCCAGATGGAATACCGCATGATCGAGGCGGGCCTGGAGGCCAGCAAACGCGCCTTGCAAGCCATGCCCTTGCATGTGGACGCCATTGCCCGCTGGCGGGCTTTGGAAGATCAGTTGGGTGTGTCGGTGGGTGTGCGCCAGAAAGGCGGCTTCATGCTGGCAGAAACGGCTCAGCAAGCCCAGGTTCTGGAACAAAAAAGCCGTCTGGAAAACCAGGCTGGTCTGCAGGTCGAGCTGCTGGACCGGGCCGCTTTACAAGTCAAAGCGCCCTATTTGTCGGACTCCGTGCTGATGGGGGCTTTTTGTGCTGATGAAGGCAAAGCCGACCCGCGTCGCGCCAGTCTGGCCCTGGCCGCCGCCGCACGTGCTCTGGGGGCACAGATCGTCAGCCAATGCCAGGTTGTGGACTTGAAGCGTGTGGGTTCTGACTGGCATGCCCAAGTGCTCAGTGGCGAGCAATGCCGCAGCAAGCAGGTTCTGATTGCTGCCGGTGTCTGGTCCGGGCGTATTGCGCAAATGACCGGTTCGCAGTTACCCGTCAGCCCGATTGCCCTGACCATGACGGCCACTGCGCGCACCGCCCCCTTCATGGATTACCTGTTCCAGCACGTAGGGCGACGCCTGTCCTTGAAGCAAACCGCAGAAGGTACGGTGCTGATTGGCGGCGGCTGGCCTTCCACACTGCATCACCGTAATGGGATCGCGGATCTGGAACGCAAACCCAGCCTGAACCTGGATTCTTTGCAACGCAGCGTGCATACCGCCTGCAGCGTGGTTCCTCAATTGGCCTCCTTGCCTGTCTTGCGCTCCTGGACCGGGGTGACCTCTCTGGTGGCGGACCAACTGCCTTTGCTGGGTCAGGTGCCGCACCGTCCTGGTTTGTTCATTGCTACCGGCGGAGCCGCCTTCACCCTGGGTTTGACCTACGCCCATTTGCTGGTGGCGCAGATGCTGGGCCAGCCTCCCAGCCTGGATATTTCTGCCTACGACCCTGATCGTTTTAGGAGTTTGACCTTTGCCTGACGCACAACGCTTGCTGCACAAACGCCAGCGCTTCGAGCCTGCCGTGGTGACTATCAATGGTCATGAGACAGCCTGTTATCTTGGTGAAACCGTGGCGACAGTCTTGCTGGCGGCCGGTGTCGGTGCCTTTCGCCGTACCGCTAGTGGCGCGCCCCGTCGTCCGGTGTGCAATATGGGCGTGTGCTTTGACTGCATTGTGACCATTGACGGTATGCAGGGGCAGCGCAGTTGCATGACCACGGTGCGTAGCGGCATGCAGATCGAGGTAGCCGACCATGTCTGACATTCTGGATTTATTGATTGTGGGGGCAGGTCCGGCAGGACTGTCTGCGGCCCGTATTGCCAGCTCACAGGGTTTAAGCGTGACCGTGGTGGACGAGCAACCGCGCTTTGGTGGGCAGGTGTTCAGGCAGGCACCCGAGGAGTTTGCAGCGGCGGATCCGGACTCCATGCACACCTATCCTTTTTCACACCGCTTGTTTGAATGGGCGCGTGGCACCACGGCCGTGCAGTGGCATTTCAGTACCCTGGTGTGGGGGATTTTTGACGACCCGCAGAATGAACATGTGCGTCAGATCGGCACTGCTGGCCCACAGGGTGCTTCCGTGCTGAAAGCTCGCCGGGTGTTGATTGCGACCGGGGCCTATGACTTGCCCGTGGCCTTTCCGGGTTGGACCTTGCCGGGCGTGCTGAGCGCCGGTGGAGTGCAAACCATGATCAAGAGTCAAAGCCTGATGCCGGGACAGCGTTTCCTGCTGGTGGGCGGCCATCCCTTGCTGCTTCTGGTTGCTGAGTTGTTGCTGGATGCCGGTGCACAGATTGCCGAAGTTGCCATTGCCCGCAGCTTGCCGTCCATGAAGGAAATGCTGCGCGCTACGCGTGCCCTGCCAGGACAGTCCAGGCTGGTTAAACAACTGCTGACGATCTTGTTGAAACTGCGTCGTCATGGCGTGCCTTTGCGCTTTGCTACGGGTATAGAGCGTGCTCATGGGGACGAGTCCGTTCAGGCTGCCACGCTATGTAACGTCGGTCAAAACTGGCACGCCATGGCGGGCACACAAAGACGTGTAGAGGCAGATACGGTGGTCGTGGGTTATGGCCTGCTCGCCAGTACGGAATTGGCGCGTCAGGCTGGCTGCGCTGTTCGGTGGGACAGTGCCGCTGGCGGCTGGCTGGTGCAGCATGATGACAGGCTGCGCAGTACCCAGTCAGGCGTGCTGGTTGCTGGAGAGCAGACGGGCATTGCAGGGGCATTCAATGCTCATCTGCAAGGTGAACTAGCCGCGTGGCAATGTGTGCTGGAGTTGCAGCAGCCAGCTGCCGTGACAGAGATAGAAAAAACCATTGCCGACCTGCAACTGCGCCTGGGTCGTAATCGTCGTTTTACCGACACTGTTATTGCCTTGTCGGCCCCCAAGCTGGAGGCACTGACCCAGGCAATCACTCCGGATACGGTGGTGTGCCGCTGCGAGGAAGTCACGGCACAGGAGGTGAATCAGTTTCTGGATGCCCATCCTTATGTGGCGGACATTAACAGCATCAAACTGGCCTGCCGTACCGGAATGGGGATGTGCCAGGGACGCTATTGCCAACACACCGTGGCGCAGATGCTGGCCAGTCGTTTGGGCAGGGGTATGGATCAAGTGGGAATTTACAAGGCTCAAGCGCCTGTGAAGCCTGTGCCGGTCGCGGTGTTGGCGAATATGAAATAAGCGGCCTGCTTATTTTTCTTGCCGATCCCAGTCATAAGCCAGTGTTTGGCCGGCCTGAAATTGCTGTACGCAGTCCTGGTGGTAGCGGGTATTCATGGATACGGCCTGAGACAGGGCCTCCAGGTTGGACAGTGCTCCATAGTTCATGTCGAAGCTTAGGTTGAGAAGACGTTTGCTCAGTGCCAGGGCTTCGGGTGGACCTTCCAGCAGGCGGCGAGCGAATGCAAGCGTAGCCGTGGGCAAGTGTTCGGAAGGATGGACGGCATGGACCAAGCCCAACCGCCTTGCCTGGGCTGCCGTCAGGCTGCGGCCTGTCAGCAGCAGGTCGCGGGCGACTGACAGGCCCACCATGCGCGGGAGCAGATAGTGCGCGCCAAAATCTGCGACGGCCCCAACGCGGGGGAAAGACATGCGAAAGCGACTGCGTGCACTGCACAGAATGAAATCCGCGTGCAAGGCCAGGCTGAATCCCGCACCGGCTGCAGCCCCGTCTACAGACGCTATCAGCAGTGCATCCAGTTCCAGCAATTGGCGTAGCCAGGAGCTGCTGTGATCCAGCCGCTGGCGTGTGGCCATGGGGGAGCTGGCTTGTGGATCGGCATGCCGTTGTGCCATCTCGTGAATATTGCCGCCCGAACAAAAGGCACCTTCGGAGCCTTGCAGGATCAAGACCCGTATCTGCGGGTTGGCTCGAACCTGCTCCAGCATCCGCATGTAGTCCTTGCGCAGTGACTCGGACATGGCATTGCGGGAGGCAGGATGTTGATGCGTGAAGATGGCGATACCTTCCTCAATATGCAGGCTGGAGACTTCAAGGTGGGCAGACATCAGGGCTCCTTGGGCGTGTACTGAGCCATGCTTTGCAAGCGAGCCCAGGCGGTGTCCATGCCTTTGACCAGGCCCGTCATTTGCTCGGCAATAGTTGTCAATTCCTGAATACCGAAAATGCTTTGGCCTGCAGCCTCGTAAATCAGATCCTGATTGTTGTGCTGATGAATGGAGGCAAATACATCGCCTGTCAGAACCTGTTGCAAGGGCATATTCAAAGGAGTGGGTGCGTCCGCTGTGGCCCAGGCGTCAATCCACTCGCTACGGATGACACGACATGGTTTGCCGCTGTGCGCACGAGAGATGACGGTGTCTTCGCTGTCTCCCTGGATCAAGCGTTTCAGCAGGGCCGGTGGCGTGTGATTTTCCTTGGCGGCCATCCAGAGGGTGCCCAGCCAGCCTCCTTGTGCTCCCATCCCTATGCAGCCCAGAATTTGTGCGCCGGTAGCGATGCCCCCCGCAGCCAGAACGGGTGTGCTGCCTGCGACGGCAATAATCTGTGGCAGCAGCGCCATGGTGCCGATCGGTCCGGTGTGTCCGCCCGCGTCATAGCCTTGGGCTACCAGTACATCCACACCCAGTGCCATGGCCTTGTGGGCGTGGCGTACTGAACCGACCAGGGACATCGTCACTTTGCCTCGCGCGCGGGTTGCCTGAATCAATTCGGGCCGTATGCCAATGGCGGTGGCGACAGCGCTGGCCTTGGAGTTCAGCACGGCCTGGATCTGCGCCTCAAAAAAAGCCTCTGAGCGCACATGGCTGGTAAAGAAGCTGGGCTGTGTGGGTGCTTCTATCTTGAAGCGCTGACGCAGGGACTCCACAAATTCCAGATGCTCATTGGGCAGGCTGGCACGCATGCTTTCGGGGTCTGCCTGGGCGGGGACCTTACTCGGCAGCATCAAGTCGATGCCATAGGGCAGCCCGTTCAGAGCCTGTTCGACCTTGGTGATGATGGCCGGAATGTCGTCCGGTGCATCCCGCCCCAGGCCTAAAACAGGGAAACCCCCTGCCTGGGCAATTGCCACCACCACATCGGGTTCATGAGAAAACCCGAAGATGGGGTGAGCAATATTCAGGGTGTCACACAGGGGAGTACGCAGCAGACTCATATCAATTGTTCTCGATATTGGCTTGCTTGATGACCTGGGCCCATTTGCTCTGTTCAGCGGCAACAAACTCGTCGAACTCCTGGGGCGATTGCGGGTTCAGCTCCATACCCAGCATATTGAATTTCTCCTGTACGTCGGGCATGGCCAGAATGGCCTGCATATCGCTGTAGAGTTGATTCACAATCTCGTCTGGTGTTGCTTTCGGAGCGACCAGGCCAAACCACGTCCCGATGGAGTAGTTGGGCAAATTGGCGGATTCCGCCACGGTGGGCAGGTCGGGCAAGGCTTTGGCGCGCTCGCTGGTGGTCACAGCCAAGGCGCGCAGCTTGCCCGCTTTGACATGTTGCATGGCCAGGGCTGCCGTCAAAGGCATCAGGTCCACGCGCCCACCCAGCAGATCGTTCAAGGCATCGCTTTGCCCTTTGTAGGGGATGTGCGTCAGGGGAATCTGGGCTTCTTGAGCCAGCAATTCGCCAGACAGGTGGTTGGATGTGCCTATACCTGCAGTCGAGTATGTCAGTGGTGGATCTTTCTTTTTGGCCAGCTCGATCAGCTGTGCCATGTTCTGTGCCGGCACACTGGGGTGCACCACAATCACATTGGGGACAATCCCAAAGCCAGCAATAGCGCGAAAACTCTCTACCGGGTCCCAGGTGACACGGGGTTGCAAGCTGGTGGTGACGGCATGGCTGGGGCTGACCAGCAGCAAGGTATAGCCATCAGCTGGGGCGCGCGCCGCGTAGTCCGTACCGATAGCGCCTCCCGCGCCGGTGCGGTTTTCCACGATTACCGTTTGTCCGTGCTGCTTGGTTAGTTTTTCCCCCACCAGGCGGGCTACGGAATCCACAATACCGCCGGCCGAAAACGGGACGACGATTTTGATGGGTTTGTCGGGGTAGGCAGCGTGGGCGGCGGCCAATGGGGCTGCCGTGAGCAGGCAGGCAAGGGGCAGGTGCAGGAATCGCATATTGTCTCCGGATTTATTATGGTGTGGGTCTGGCGCGGTGTTCAGGCCCGTGCCAGGGTCTGCTTGGCGATGTTGGCGATATGAATCTGGCTGGTGCCTTCATAAAGACGGAATACACGTACGTCTCGATAAAAGCGTTCAGCAACGTTGTCGGCGATATAGCCGCTGCCACCAAAAAGCTGCACGGCCCGGTCGGCGACGCGACCGCACATCTCAGAGGCGAACAATTTGCACATGGATGCTTCCAGGGTGATGTCCTGGCCAGCGTCCCGTTTGCGGGCAGTCTCCAGGACCAGCGCTCTTGCGGCATAGGCTTCGGTATTGCTTTGGGCAATCATTTGCTGCACCAGCTGGAACTGGGCGATGTCCTGACCGAATTGCTGACGGGTGCGGGCATGGCGCACCATTTCGTCAACCAATCGCAATGCGGGGCCCACGCACAGGCCCGCCAGATTGATGCGCTGCTTGTTCAACGCTTTCATGGCGGTGCGAAAACCCTGCCCTTCCAGGCCGCCGATAATCGCGTCTTTATGGACACGTACCTTGTCCAGCACGACCTCACCCACGGGCGAGCCATGCTGACCCATCTTGCTGTAGGCCGGGGGCGTGTGCAGCCCTGGAGTGCCGCGTTCGATCAGGAAAGCGGAGATGCCGCGAGAGCCTGTGGAGTCGGGGTCGGTGCGGGCAAACACAGTGAACAAATCGGCAATGGGCGCATTGGTGATAAAGCACTTTTTTCCGGTGATTTCGAAGTAGTCCCCGTCCCGTACTGCGACCGTTTTTTGAGCGGTGGCGTCCGAGCCTGCATCGGGCTCTGTCAGCGCAAAGCAGCCGGTTACTTCTCCGGAGGCTAATAGGGGCAGATAGCGCCTCTTTTGGTCTTCAGTTCCATCCACGACCAACGACTCGGACGCGATGCCGGTATTGCCCCCAAAGCGGGCCCGAAAAGCGGCAGATACCTGGGAGACTTCGATATTGACCAAGGCCAACTCTTCGGTTGTCAGACCGGCGCCGCCGTAGGCTTGGGGAATGCTGTGGCCAAACAGCCCAAGCTCTCGCATGCCCTGCACCACGCTTTCGGGGATCTGGTCGTTCTTGTCCACCAGGGCTTCCAATGGCAGGCATTCAGCGTGGAGGAACTCGCGCACTTCATGTAGCAAGGCATCGAGTCGGGCGGCATCACGTATCATGGATTTCTCCGAAAAAAGGGGGTGTCAGTGCAGGCCCTGGGCCAGTTCCAGTTGCAGTACGGCCGACTTCAGCTGTGGCAATACGTCTTGTGTCAGATAGCCTTTGCGCGCCTGATGGGCAGCAATGGTGCAGTTCATGGCGACGGGTGATTCACCGGGTATGCGGCGCACCGGCAATGCGATGGCATGGATATCGACATGCCAGTCACCTTTGGACAGGCAATAGCCTTCACGTTTGTAGCGTTGCTCGTCGTCGGTCCATAGCTTCTGGTGGCTCTCGAAGGCGTGTGGATCGTGAATGCGCAGGTAGTTCAGAATGGCGGTGCGTTCGGCCATGGGATGAGCCAGGATCAAGGCGCGTCCAATAGCGCTGGGCAGCAGCGGGCGTGAAGTGCCTATGTCGGGTAGATGATGGTTGGCCGTATCCGCACGCACCGAGTCGATGTAGATCACATTGCCCCGGTCCCGAATACCCAGGTTGACCGTGCAGCTCGTGCTGCGTGCCAGGGCTTCCATGATGGGTTTGGCCGACTGGCGGATCTGCATGCTGGCCAGTAGCGGATGGCCCAGCGAGAGCACGCCCGGCCCTAGCCGGTACTTCTGGCGCTGCGGGTCCCGATCCAGATAACCGAGCAGGGTCAGGGTGTAGGTCAGGCGGGAAATGGTTGGTTTGGGCAGGCCCGTTCGTTCGGCAATCTCGCGATTGCCCAGCCATGGAGTGTGTACGGTGAAGCAGCGCAATACCTCCATGCCGCGCGCCAGATTCATGGCGAACTGGCGGTCGGACGAGAGGTCATGCGGGTTGACCAAACCGGGCAAAGTAATGGTGTTCACGTGGCAGATTCTCCGAACAGGTGGACTTATGATTCGTTCTCCAAAAGGTGGAGTCAACGATTCGGACAGACTGTTTCGCTGTGCGAAATCCTATATTGCCCGAGTGGATAGGCTGGGTCATAAATGGTGCTCTTCATCACTTTTTGATCCGGACAACCATGAACCAAAATGACTCCCATACCGGCTCGCTTGCTGGGGTGCGTATTCTTGATATGGCCACAGTTCTTGCGGCTCCCAGCGGGGCGACACTGTGTGCGGATCATGGGGCGCAGGTGGTCAAGCTGGAGCTTCCCAATGGCAGTGATGCCTTGCGTCACATGCAGCCGGTCAAGGATGGGCAGCCCTTGTGGTGGAAGGTGGCCAATCGCGGCAAGAAGGGCATCACCCTGGATGTACGCAAGCCACGCGGCAGGGAAATTTTCCTGGAGCTGATTGCGGGTTTTGATGTGCTGGTCGAGAACTTTCGTACCGGCAGCCTGGATCGCTGGGGTTTGGATATCGAGACTTTGCATCGCATCAATCCACGTCTGATCGTGGTGCGTCTGACGGGCTTTGGGCAGACGGGGCCTTATCGCCAGCGGGCCGGCTTTGCGCGGGTATTTGAAGCGATGAGCGGCTTTACCAATTTGACGGGTATGCCCGATGGCCCGCCGTTGCATGGCAATTTCCCCTTTGGGGATTCGATCGCTGGTGTGTTCTGTGCCTTTGCCATTGCTGCGGAAATTGCGCGCTTGCGCGCCGATCCGCAAGCCAGGGGTGTGGAGGTGGATCTGGCCGCTACAGAGGCCCTTTTCCGTCTGTTTGACCCTTTGGCGGTCGAGCATGAACAGTTGGGCCAGGTCCGGCATGCCGTGGGCAACCGTACGACCTATACGGCTCCGTCCAATATGTACTGCAGCCAGGACGGGGTGTATTTCACTGTGGTCGCTTCATCGCAGGCGGTGTATGAGCGGCTTTGTCAGGCGCTCGGGCACCCCGAATGGATAGAGGACCCGCGCTTTGATACTTTGCCTCATCGTGTCCAGCATATGCAGGCGCTCGATAGCGAGTTGGAACGCCGCTTCACCGGGCTGAGTTTTGACCGGGTCAGTGCCCTGCTGGACCAGTTCCAGGTGCCGTTCAGCAAGGTTTACGATATTGAGGACATCAAGGCTGATGCGCATTTTCAGTCGCGGCAGATGATCATTCGTTTGGCCGATCCGGAGTACGGCAGCCTGCCCGCGCCTTGTGTTGTGCCCAGAGTGGTAGGCCGTGCGATGCCCGTGCCTCACACCGGGCCAGCGGTGGGGGAACATAACGCCGAGATTTATGCCTCCTTGGGCTTGGATACCGGGGCCTTGGCCGAACTGCGTGCACAAGGCGTCATTTAAAAAAGGAGTAGGCGATGCATGGCAAGGACTTTCAGGCCTTAGTAACGCGACAGAACGGCGAGACGGTCAGTAACGCCTTGGAGTGGCGCTCTCCAGTCAGCCTGTCGCCAGGAGAGGTCCGGATACGCACGGCCTATGCCGGTGTGAATTACAAGGATTGTCTGGCTATTCAAGGGCTGGCACGCATCATTCGGGACTTCCCGCGTGTGGGTGGCATAGAGGCGGTTGGCCAGATTATTGAGTCGGCCAATTCCTCCTTTGCCGTGGGCGATCCGGTTATGGCCCATGGATTTGATATGGGCATTTCCCAGGACGGCGGCTTTGCACAGCAATTGCATGTGTCGGGTGACCATGTGCAGAAAATCCCGTCAGGGCTGTCCTTGCGGGAAGCGGCTGTTTTGGGCGTACCGGGGTTTACGGTGGGTTTGGCCCTGGACAGGTTCGAGGCTCAGGGGTTGACGCCACAATCGGGCCCTGTGGCGGTATCAGGGGCGAATGGCGCGGTAGGCATGTTGACCATTGCTCTATTGGCGCAGGCGGGCTACGAGGTCGTGGCTTTGACACGGCGTACTGAGTTGGCCCCCGCTTTGCAGCAACTGGGTGCCAGCGAGGTGCTGGATACCGCGATCACACAGTCCAATCGTCCTTTGGAGACCGCCCGGTTTGCGGCGGCCATCGACAATGTGGGTGGGGCGGTGCTGTCCTGGCTGCTTCGGTCGATGAGCGACTCTGGTCAGATTGCCTCGGTGGGTAATGCGGCAGGCAATACGTTTGAAGGCAGTGTGTTGCCTTTCTTCGTGCGGCGTGTGCAGATCTTTGGGGTGCTGGCCAATGCGCCGTGGGAGCAACGCTACCGTGTCTGGAATCGATTGGCGACAGAATGGCGTCCCGACTTTGCCCTATTGGAACCGTATGTGCATGTCGTCGAATTGGCGGATGTCCCTGATCTGGTGCAACGCCAATTGGAGGGTGCCGCACATGGTCGCAGTCTGGTCGCCTACGGAGACGTCCTATGAATCAGGTGCTGGCAGGGGTACGGGTTCTGGAGATGGAGGCTATTGGGCCGGTGCCTTGGGCAGGGATGATTCTGGCGGACCTGGGGGCTACCGTGGTTCGTATTGCCAGGCCAGAACCAGCTGATATGGGGATCGTGCGTGATCCTCGTTTTGAAGTCACGACACGAGGCAAACAGCGGGAAACAGTGGATTTGAAGTCTGCTGCCGGACGCGCCAGGGTGCTGGAACTGGCCGCAGAGGCCGATGTGTTGATAGAGGGAATGCGCCCCGGAGTGATGGAACGTCTTGGACTGGGTCCGCAGGATTGCTGGCAACACAATCCGGCACTGGTGTATGGCCGGATTACGGGCTGGGGCCAGTCCGGGCCTTTGGCCAGCACGGTGGGCCATGACATCAACTATCTGGCCTTGAGTGGTGTGTTGCATGCTATCGGCCCGGCAGACGGTGCGCCGGCGGTACCCTTGAACCTGATCGGGGATTTTGGTGCGGGCGGCATGTTGCTGCTGGTCGGCGTTCTGGCCGCTTTAATGCAGGCTCGTAGTACCGGCAAAGGGCAGCTTGTGGATGCCGCCATGGTGGATGGGGCCTTGTTGATGTTAGCCCCGATTTTGGGTCGTTGGCAGGCAGGGCAATGGCAGGATCAGCGTGCCAGCAATCTGCTTGATGGAGGAGCACCCTTCTATTCGACTTACCAGACGGCTGATCATAAAGCAGTGGCGGTGGGTGCGATTGAGCCGCGTTTTTACAAGGCCTTGCTTGACGGTCTTGGTCTGGATTCGGACAGCCTTCCCCAGCAACATGATCAGAGCGCCTGGCCCGTAATGAAAGAACGATTTGCCGAGATTTTCGGGCGATATCCCAGGGCTCATTGGGAAGCGGTGTTTGCCGGGACAGAAGCGTGCGTGACACCGGTACTTTCCTTGGCGGAAACCGTGACACATCCTCACTTTGTCGAGCGTGGCAGTTTTGTACGTTCGGATGGGGTGGTCCAGCCGGCTGCGGCTCCCCGGTTTTCCTGCTGACAGACCAGAAATAGTTGTCGTAAAAAAAAAGCCCCTGAACAAGGGGCGTTTTTTGTGGCTTTGCCTGGATTCAGACCGGTTGTTCCAATATCTCCTGCAGGCGGGTCAGCAGCTTGTCGCTGGCGTTGTGCATATGCCGTTCGCAGATGGCAAGGGCGCCCGCTTCGTCGCCCGACGCAATGGCCGCAGCCAGTTCTTCATGTTCGTCCCAGATGGACAGACGCTGTTCTGCCGATTGCAGTACCGCCCCCATGACACGCCGCAGGTGTACCCAATGAACCTGTGCACTCTCGGCGATCATGGGGTTGCCCGACGCTTCGTAAATTGCTTTGTGAAAGGCTTCGTCGGCTTCGATCATGGCGCGTACGTCATGACCACGAGCAACCTTGCGGCCCAGACGGATCAGGTCCGGGTCCAGTACGGCACTTTGACGTGCCGCCAGCTTGGTTGCCAACGCTTCCAAGGCACCCCGCACCTGGTACAGATGCCCGATATGTTCCAGATCCAGCGGGGCCACCATGACGCCCCGCCCTTCGGCGTCTTGCAGCAATCCATCTTTTTTCAGGAGCTGGATGGCTTGCAGCACGGGCGAACGTGACACTTTGAGCTGCTCGGCAATGTCTTCCTGAGTGATTCGCGAGCCGGGGGCCAGGGAGCCGTCGCTGATGGCATCGAGCAGGATGCGGTAGACCTCGTCTACATAGTGTGGACGGGCCTGCAACTTACCGGAAAGCTTGGCATGCATGAGGTCTGGAACTCCGCTACAAACAAAAAACAAGTTAAGGCCGCAGCCTGACTGCGGCCCTGGGTTTACATCAGGGCGTGGTCCGCATGGATTGCAAGAGCGCCGCCATGGGGTCCTGGTCTGACGTCGCTTGTACCTCGAACGGGTTGCTTAGCGGGTCGTCTGCCTGTATTGCTCCTGGGCTGAGCATGGGGGCGGGACGGTTCAGCTGGAGCAGGATTTCTTCATCGCTCAGGCTGACTGTCTTGTGCAAGCCTCCCGTTACCAGTTGCGGATAGGCGATGACGATTCCTACCACCAGCAATTGTAGTACGACGAAGTAGGCTGAGCCCTTCCAGATCTGCTGGGTACGAACCCTTGGAATAGTTTGCTGGCTAACCGAATCCACATAGTCGGACCGGGGTGCCACGCTGCGCAAATACAACAAGGCAAAACCGAACGGGGGTGTCAGAAAGGAGGTTTGCAGGACCAGAGCAATCACGATACCGAACCAGATCAGATCAATGCCCAGGCTGTTGGCGACGGGTGCCAGTAAGGGCACCACAATGAATGCAATTTCAAAAAAGTCCAGAAACATGCCCAGCACAAAGATGATGGCGCTGACGGCAATGACAAAACCCAGTTCGCCGCCGGGAATGGCATCAAACAGGTGCTCTACCCACAGGTGGCCGTCTGCGGCACTGAATGTGAAGCTGAAGACGGTGGAGCCGATCAGGATGAACATCACGAAAATGGCCAGCTTGGCGGTATTTTCCAGAGCTTGATTGAGCAAGGACCAGTTCAGGCGTTTGCGTATCAAGGCCAGTATCAGCGCGCCAATTGCACCCATGGCCCCGCCCTCTGTTGGGGTGGCAATTCCCAGGAAGATGGTGCCCAGTACCAGAAAGATCAGGATGACTGGGGGGATCAGGGCAAAGACAAAGCGTTCAGCCAGCTGCGAGAGCAGTCCCCAGCCTGTCACGCGATTTACCGTCGCAAACAGCAGCGCACTCATGGAGGCGACAACCAGGGCGGTGATGGCCACTTGATCCGTGGGGGCCTGAGCCGGCTGGGAAAAGACCTGGGCCATCACTTCGTTGTGCAGGCCTGCCCAGGTAAACCCGATGAAGGCGCATAGCAGGACCAACATGCCCAGCGACCGTCGTCCGCTTGCACCAGTGGCTGTCACCTGACTTCTGGCCTGTTCTGGCAGTGCTGGCATCCAGGAGGGGCGGAACAAGGCCAGAACAATGACGAACGTAATGTAGATCACCAGCAGCAAGAGACCAGGGCCCAGTGCTGCTGCGTACATGTCTCCGACTGAGCGGCCCAATTGATCGGCCATCACAATCAGGACCAGAGACGGCGGCAACGCCTGTACCAGAGCACCTGAGGCGGTGATGACGCCCGTAGCAATTTCCGGTTTGTAGCCGTAGCGCAGCATGACGGGCAAGGAGATCAGGCCCATGGAGATCACTACCGCCGATGTGACGCCGGTGGAGGCGGCCAGAAGGGCCCCTACCAGGACAACCGAAACGGCCAGGCCACCACGGACAGCACCAAAGAGCTGGCCCATGGTTTCAAGCAGGTCTTCTGCCATGCCCGACCGTTCCAGGATGATGCCCATTAGCGTGAAAAAGGGGATGGCCAGCATGGTTTCGTTTTGCATGATGCCAAAGATGCGCAGCGGTAAAACCTGGAACAGATTGGTCGGAAACAGGTCCAGTGCAATGCCTAGTACGCCAAACACCAGGCCGGTGGCGGCCAGCCCGAAGGCCACAGGAAAGCCGGTCAGCAAGAGCACGATCAGGCTCAGGAACATGATGGGGACGAAGTAGTCCGTGATAAAGGTGGCAATCATCGTGCGCCCTCCTGTGCGGTCGATAGCGCTTGGGCGGGCACATGAATAGGCGTGTCCTGGGCATTATCTTCAGCAATGCAGTCCGGCCCTTTGCCTGTCAGGAACAGGATACGTTTGACTAGCTCGGCCAAGCCCTGGAGCAACAGCAGGCTAAAGCCGGCAGGAATCAGCAGATAGGCGGGCCAGCGCACCAGCCCGCCGGCATTGCCGGACATTTCACCCGAATGCCAGGCGGCGGTGAAAAATCCCCAGCTCAGGTTGATGACAAAAATACAGAACGGGATCAGGACGACAACAATCCCGGCGATGTCGACCAGGTTGCGTCCCCGCGCCTTCAGGCGGGTGGAAACAAAGTCGATACGAACATGGCTGTTATGCAGAAATGCGTAGCCTCCTCCCAAGAGAAAGACAGCCGCATACAGGTACCACTGAGCTTCCAGCATGCCGTTGGAGCTCAGGTCAAAGGCCTTGCGAGTGATGGCGTTGCTGGCGCTCAGAATGGTGGTGGCCAGCAATAGCCATTTGATGATGAATCCGATACAGCGGTTCAGGTGGTCTATTCCCCCCACCATGGTTTTCAATGCAGTCATTTTTGTCTCCGCGAATATTGTTGTGTTCGTCGTTGTGCTGCCGGGGAGTGTTTGATGGCGGCCGTGTGCCAGCCGCGTTGTAGCAGGTGCTGTGGTGACTCCTTGGGCCATGAGCGTGCCCGAAGTAAATGGGGTGTGCCCTGGCGGGAGCCAGGACCAGGAGATGGCCTTACAGGTCCAGAACCAGTACGCCCGAGCGTGCGCGTGAAACGCAGGCGGTCAGGCAATGGCTTTGCTCGTCGGGACTGAGGATGTAGTCCTGGTGATCAACCTCCCCTTGCAGGTAGTTGACGCGGCATGTGCCACACAGGCCCGATACGCAGGAGGTGGCAATAGGCACACCGGCTTGCGTCAAGGCATCGCTCAGGGATTGCTCGGGAGCAACCTCAATGCACTGGCCGGTACTGGCAATTTGCGCCACGAAGGCACCGGGAGGCAGGGTATTGGCATTAGGGGCAGGTTCAGGTGCCTTGAAGTGTTCGCAATGCACGGAACCGACAGGCCAGTGCGAGCTGGCTTGGGCACAGGCTTGCATGAAGCCGGCCGGGCCGCAGTAATACACGTGGGTGCCTTCAGCTGCATTGGCAAGCAAGTCCTGCAGGTTCAGACCTTGTGCGGGATTGCCGTTGTCCAGATGCAGATGCAGGCGGCCTTGCTCTTGCCATGTGAGCAGTTCGGAGCCAAAGGCGGCCGTGTCGTGGCTGCGAGTACAGTAGTGCAATTCAAAGGGCTGGCCCTGTGATTCCAGAAAGTGGGCCATCGCCTTGATGGGGGTGATGCCTATCCCCCCGGCCAGCAAGATGGAGCGGCGTGCGTTCGGGTCCAGTCGGAAATGATTTCGGGGCGTGCTGACGGTGACTTGCTGCTGGACCTGCAAGGCGTCGTGCAAGGTGCGTGAACCGCCTCGTCCATTGGCATCGCGCAGGACAGCAATGACGTAACGATGACGCTCATGAGGCGGGTTGCACAGCGAGTATTGGCGGATCAGGCCGGGTTGAATATGTACGTCTATATGGGCACCGGCCTCGAAGGCGGGTAACTCGCCACCCTGAGGACAGCTGAGTTCATAAGAATTGATGCCTTGTGCTTCGTAGCGGATTTGCCGGATCCGCAGAGACAGCAGCCCGTCCGGGTTGGTAGCCGCCTGGACGGGAGTGGCGGGTTCTGCAATGGTGTTCATGGCGCTCTCCATATGGGGCACCCGCCCCTTTGGAGCGGGTGCGACAGGCGATCAGGATTCAGCCGCAACAGCGCTGAGCGATTGTTGAAGTTCCTGCATGCTCTGTTTGACGAAAGCCTCGCGCTCCGAGCCTTTCAGATTGTCGGCCGAGGTCAGGATGCGCACGATTTCGCGCGTGGCATGTCGGCGGCGTGCGACTTCCTGGGCCAAATCCTCGGACTCGGGAATCGCCAGGACATTGCCCGAGCAATAGCTGTTGGGGGCGCCACCACAATCTTTCAGCCATTGGGCAAAGCCTTCCGGGGTCGCGGCAGGGTTGGAGCCACGCAAGGCATCGCGCAACATCTTGCGGAACATGTACAGCCCGGCGTCGAACTTGGTCGGGTTCTCCAGAGCATGGACGGCAATCGGGCGTTGGCTGATGATGGCCTCGTAATCGCCTGGTGCCTGTTGGCATTCCTTGTAGTTGTGGCGGGCACGATGGTCGGACGGGATGGGTGGCAGATCTTCCAGCTTGTATTGTCCAAAGCGCTCGGGACGGCGCATGGCAACCTGCCCTTCCAGAAAGTCGATGGTCTCGTAGCCCACCATCTCCTTGTTACCCACTCCGCGTGTATCAATGCCAGGACCCATGACGCGCCAGCCAATCATCTTGCTGTTCTGGTCGTCCACGGGAACGGTCCAGCGCACGATGTGAAAGCGGCTGAAAAACTTTTGCTGGGCACCGTCTTCGGAGGTGTAGGCATGCAGGCTCAGATTGGGCAGGACCTGGTGCTGAACACGGATAAACAGATTGTCCTTGCTGGCACGACGCGCACCCGCGCAGGCCAGGCTGCGGCCATTGTGTACAGGGATGAACTGCATGTCGGGCGCCACTTCCATGGAGGCCGCGCCTACTTCGTCAAAGGTGGTGCCCTGGTAGTTGCCGCCTACCACGTTCTTGGCAGCGTGCAAGGCAGTGGGGTGGAAGTTGTCAGCAGCATTGTCTTGCACTTGCAGCCAGTTGCAGTGCTGGAAGTTGCTGAAAGCCACCAGTTCATCGCCGGGCATGACGGTGAAGTTTTCCTCCCATTCGGGGAAAGGAGGTTCGGCATCGGGCGGGCCCATATAGGCAAAAATCAGGCCATGGCGCTCGAAGGCCTTGTAAGCTCCCTGACGGATGGAGCAGGCGTATTTTTCGCCCTCGGCCTCTTCGCCTTTGGGGTAAGGGACATGCAGACAGGTTCCGTCTACGTCGAACACCATGCCGTGATAGCAGCACATAATGCCCTTTTCCTGGATGGCACCGTATTCCAGGGAGGCGCCACGGTGGGCGCAGTGGGCGTGCAGCAGGCCGATCTGGCCGCTTTTGTCGCGAAAGGCGACCAGCTCTTCCCCCATGATTTTCAGAAAACGCGGGGTGTCAGTCAGTTCCGCGGCCATGCAGACGGGATGCCAGAAACGGCGCATGTACTCGCCCATGGGCGTGCCTGGGCCGACTTCGGTCAACTCAGGGTCGTGATCAGGAATGCGGTTGGTGTAATAGCCGCCGTAGGGAATCAGTTTCTTTTCGGTCATGTCGTCCTCGTGTACAGATCAATGGTGGAAAGGGTCAGGCTACTTTTCGGTCGACCAGCGCCTGGGCGCTGATCCAGGGCATCATGGCGCGCAGCTGCTCGCCGACGATTTCAAGGCGGTGGCGTTGGTTCAGGCGTCGATGGGCATTCAAGGAAGGTTGGCCGGCACGGCTTTCCAGGATGAAATTCTTGGCATAGGTGCCGTCCTGGATGTCGCGCAGCAAGGCTTTCATGGCCTGGCGTGTGTCTTCGGTCACGATGCGTGGACCGGCCTGGTATTCGCCAAACTCGGCATTGTTGGAGATGCTGTAGTTCAGGTTGGCGATGCCACCCTCGTACAGAAGGTCCACAATCAGCTTGAGTTCATGCAGGCATTCGAAATAGGCCATTTCTTCGGCATAGCCCGCCTCGACCAAGGTTTCGAATCCACACTTGACCAGATCCACCATGCCGCCACAGAGCACCGCCTGCTCGCCAAACAAATCCGTTTCGGTTTCTTCACGAAAATCGGTTTCGATGACGCCGGAGCGTCCGCCGCCATTGGCGATGGCGTAGGACAAGGCCAAGTCACGAGCCTGACCGGAACGGTCGGCATGAATGGCGATCAGGTGGGGAACCCCGCCGCCTTCCACATAGGTGGAGCGCACCGTGTGGCCGGGTGCCTTGGGGGCGACCATGATGATGTCCAGATCGTCGCGGGGCTGGATCTGACCGTAATGGATGTTGAAACCGTGGGCAAAGCCCAGTGTGGCGCCGGGGCGGATATGGGGAGCGACTTCCTGCTCGTAGACGCGGGCAATGTCCTCGTCAGGCAGCAGCATCATCACGATGTCGGCTTGTTGCACGGCAGACGCGATGTCTGCCACAGCCAGACGGGCAATGGCAGCCTTTTGACGCGAGGCACTGTTGGGGCGCAAACCCACGACCACTTCCACGCCAGAATCACGCAGATTCAATGCGTGAGCATGGCCTTGAGAGCCGTAGCCGATGATGGCAACCCGGCGTTGCTGCACCAGGGCCAGATCGCCGTCCTTGTCATAAAACACCTTCATACTGCCTCCTTTTTGTGAGTTCTGTGTTCTGTATACAGAGTTCAGTATTGTGGGGAGATATTCGAGGTGTCAAGGAAAAATTGGCAGGTCGGGGGAAATCCCTAGAACAGAAATTTTGCTTAGCGCATCGGGGTCAGGCTGGCCTCGCGAAGCAGCCATTCACGCAGGTGTTCAACGCGTTTGAGCGTGTCGCGGTGGTTGCGGTAGTAGAGAAAATGCATCTCGCGTTGCAGGCTGCGACCATTGGGGGCGGGCAAGACGATCAGTTCCCGATTGTCCAGTTCGCGTTCGGCAAAGCGCTGTGTTTCCAGGCAGACACCCAACTGATCCACCGCTGCTGCAACTGCCATGGCTCCGCGGTCAAAGGACAGACGTGGACCGGGGGAAGCGGCCATGCCATTGCTGCCAAACCAGTCGGCCCAGCTGACCGGACTGATGGTGGAATCGATCAAGGGCAAATGCAGGTACCAGGGCTGATGCAGAGCCAGGCTGGCATAGAGTTTGGGTGAGCATAAAGGCAATAGGGGTTCAGGATGCAGCGACTCCACCACCAGCCGGGGATCGTGGCTGGGGGCGTGTCCATAGCTGATCACGCAGTCAATGTCGGTGGCCTGGTGCAGATCGGGCGGCGTGGCATCCGTGCGCAAATGGATAGCCAGTCCGGGATGATCCCGCATGAAAGCATGTAGACGGGGCCCCAGCCATTTCACCGCCAGGCTGGGAGCGCAATGCACGGTCAAGGCGTGCGTACCCCCGCTCTCGCCCTGTGTGTCCTCGCAAAGCCGGGCCAGCTTGTCCAGCAAGGGAGTCAGTTCCCGATAGAACTCCTGGCCTTGGCTGTTCAAGCTGACACGCCGGTTGTGACGGACGAACAGGCTGCGTCCCAGATGAGTCTCCAGGCTTTTGACCTGATGGCTGATCGCGGAAGGAGTCAGGTGCAGCTCATCGGCTGCCAGGCTGAAACTCTCCAGCCGGGCGGCCGATTCAAAGGCTCGTAGCCAGGCGAAATTAGGGATGGCTCGCATGAGGGTGCCTTAAACAGGTGAATATTTTTAATCAATAGCTGAAAAAGCTTCGTTTGTCATTCATGGTTTTCGACCTCTACCATGGTTTTACGTTTCACCCGTACGCTGCGCTGGATGGGCTGGCGTGCGGGCAACGCAACATCTTGCCGAACCCGAAGGAGACCTTCCCATGAACGCTAAACCCGATATCAATGAAATTTTGGCCATGACGGGCCGAAAGTCGATTTATCAGCCCGAACAGCAAGGCCTGATCTACCCGGAAGAGCCCCAGTTTGATTCTTTTGAAGAGGCGCGCACGCATTTGAAGCAGCGCCTGGTGGCCGCCTGCCGTGCCTTTGCCCTGCATGGTCTGGACTATGGCTTTGCAGGCCATCTGACCATTCGCGATCCCGAGCATCCCAGCCTGTACTGGACCAATCCCATGGCCGTGCACTTTGCTGACGTGAAGGTTTCGAACCTGATCCTGGCTGACCATGAAGGCAAGGTGGTGGAAGGGGATTACGCCCTGAACCGCGCAGGTTTCGTACTGCATGCCGCCGTGCACGAGGCTCATCCTGACATTGTGGCCATGTGTCATGCGCATACCGTCTATGGCACTGCCTTTGCCTCGCTGGGTCAGGAAATTCTGCCCATTACGCAGGATGCTGCCGCTTTTTTTGAAGACCATGTCGTCATTCGCGAAGAAGCCGGTCAGGTGGCGGTGGAAACCAAGGCTGGTCACAAAGTGGCTAATGCCTTTGCTGGCGTCAAGGCGGCCATCCACCAGAACCATGGCTTGCTGACGGCCAGCCGCCACAGCATTGAAGCCGCCGCTTTCTGGTTCATTGCGCTGGAACGCTGCTGCCAGCAGCAATTGATGATTGCTGCAACCGGCATGACGCCCACATTGGTGACCCCCGAGCGCGCCCGTTACAGCCGTGAGCACGTAGGGAGCGAATACATTGGCTGGCTGCACTTTCAGCCGATTTGGGAAAACCTGTTGCGCACCCAGCCCGATATGTTTGATTGATCCGTCCCGCAGGCAGCTTGATCCGTTGGGGGCAAGCTGCTGACTTTGCATAAATAAAACGAGGAGACACAAGCGTGGAACGACGAGCAATGCTGAAACTGACCGGCCTGGCCGGCATTGTGGCCAGTGGCATGGCCCCTGCGGTCGTCAAGGCGCAAGAGAATTTGCGCTGGCGACTGGCATCCAGCTTCCCCAAGCACCTGGATACGATTTATGGCGGTGGGGAAGTCTTTGCGCAGAAAGTGCGCGAGCTAAGCGATGGCAAGTTCAATATCTCCGTGCATGCGGGCGGGGAACTGATGCCGGCCATGGGTGTGGTCGATGCGCTGGAACAGAACTCGGTGGAAGCGGCTCACACGGCGCCCTACTATTTCTTTGGCAAGAATGAAGCGTTTGCCTTGAGCTGTGCCATTCCATTTGGCATGAACTCTCGCCAGCTGACGGCCTGGATGTACCACGGCAATGGCTTGAAGCTGACGCGCGACTTTTATGCCAACTACAACATCGTCAACTTCCCCTGTGGCAACAGCGGTGTGCAGATGGGCGGCTGGTTTCGCAAGCAGATCAATACCCCGGAGGATATACGGGGCCTGAAGATCCGGATTGGTGGTTTGCCCGGTAAAGTCATCGAGAAGCTGGGTGGCATTCCACAAAATATCGCCGGTGGCGAGGTGTACCAGGCACTGGAAAAAGGCGTTATTGATGCCGCCGAGTGGGTGGGACCCTATGACGACTTGCGACTGGGCTTTCACAAAGTCGCGCCCTATTACTATTACCCAGGATGGTGGGAAGGTTCAGTAGGGCTGGATCTGCTGGTCAACAAGAAAGCGTATGACGGTTTGTCGCAGCACTACAAAGATATTGTCTCGGCAGCCAGCACGTATGCGCATCTGGATATGCAGGCGAAATACGATGCCCGTAACCCAGGTGCCTTGAAGGAACTGGTTGGTCAGGGAGCCAAGGTCTTGCCTTTCTCCAAGGAAGTGCTGGATGCCTCATTCAAGGCGAGTGAGGAACTGTATGCCGAACTGAATGCAAGCAATCCGCAATGGCGAACGATTTATGCGGATTATCGGGCGTTCCAAAAGGACGAGCTGCTGTGGTTCCGCTTCGCGGAAGCGCGCTTTGATCAATACATGCAGTCCGTGTCTTTATGAATGACTGGTAGGAGTAGCAGGACCTCAAGGCCGCTTTCTGTCAGGGAAAGCGGCCTTTTTATGTCTGCCAGCAGGTAGTTTCAACCCGGCTATCTAGCGAAATACATGCCCAGGCCATGACTTTTCCATATAAATATATAGACTAAAGTCCGTACAAATAAACCGACAACCCACGTCGGTGTTTTCCCTTAAATTGGTGCGTATCCCCCTGTAGGTGCTGGTTATAAGGTCATTATCAATCCATATTTCCATAGACAAGTATCGGCTCCTTATTATATTGTTCGTATCAAACAACAATTATGTCCGGTCAATTAATAGGAGCAGGCCCATGAAAAACGGGATACGGAGTGTACTGGCAGCAGCAGGGATGGTGGCCGCGCTGGGCGCGCAGGCTCAAACGCTCAAGCTGGGTGTGGTAGGAGGCATGACAGGTCCAGGCGCGCCCTGGGGGCTGGCTATTGATGGTGGCGTGAAAATCGCCGTGGATGAAATCAATCAGGCCGGCGGCCTGGAAGTGGGCGACAAGAAGTACAAGGTTGAAGTGCTGACCTACGACGACCACTACAAGGCAGCGGATGCAGTAACCGCCACCAACCGTCTGATCGATCAGGATGAAGTGAAATACATCATCGGCCCGATTGGCTCGGCTTCGGTCATGGCCATGAAGCCGATTACCGAGCGCAACAAGGTCATCATGCTGTCCAACAGCTACTCGACCGAAGTGCTGGATGCGAATACGCAATACATGTTCCGCGTGCTGCCTACGCAGTACGAATACAACCGTCAGCTGATCGGCTGGTTGAAGCAGGAACGCCCCGAGCTGAAGCGTCTGGCGATCCTGTCGCCTAACGATGCAACCGGCTGGAGTACGCAAAAGATCCAGACCGCTGCATACAAGGACGCCGGTTACGACGTGGCTGAAACCAAGTTCTTCGAGCGCTCGCAAAACGATTTCCGCACCTTGCTGACCAGCATTCTGGCCAAGAACGTGGACTTCATCGAACTGGATACGGTGCCACCCGGCCCGGCCGGTATTGTGATACGTCAGGCACGTGAAATGGGCTTCAAAGGCCAGTTCACCAAGTTTGGCGGCAATAACGTGGCTGAAACCGTGAAGTCTGCCGGTGCGGACAATGCGGAAGGGACCTTGGTGTATTTGTCTGCCGATCCGTCCAGCGAACCCTACCAGAAGCTGAGCCAGGCTTACGCCAAGGTCCACAGCAACAGCATGGATGACTTCGTTTTCTACTTCTACGATGCCACCCGCCTGCTGTTCAAGGCCATTAACGAAGCTGGCACCGTGGACGATACCGATGCCGTGCGTGCCCGCATTGAAGCCAATAGCAGCTTTGACGGTATTCAAGGCGCGATTGTGTGGGGCGGCAAGGATGTCTATGGCGTGAACCACCAGATCGCCACCCCGGCCTACCTGGGTGTGATCGAGAGCGGCAAGGCCAAGGTCATCAACAAGTTCGACGCCCGCTAATTACCGGTTTTGTTTCTGTACGCACTCCGCCACGGCGGTGGGGTGCACCTTGATACGGTTAGCAATTATGCAGATCGCAATGCAAATCGCCATCATCGCCCTGATGTCCACTTTCGTGTACGCCCTGGTAGCTCTGGGTTTCACGCTGGTGTTTGGCATCTTGCGGGTGGTGAACTTCGCTCACGGCGAGTTCTACATGCTGGGCGCTTACGCCATGTATGTTTTTTATGGTCAGTTTGGCTGGCCCTACCTGCCCTCTATCGCGGCCGCTGCCGTGCTGGTGGGATTCCTGGGTTTATTGGCTGAACGCGGCCTGTTCCGTCGCTTTGTGGGCGACGAGATGGGCGGCATGATCATGTCCCTGGCCTTGGCGATTACCTTGCAGGCCGGGATCTCGCTGCTGTTCTCGGTGGACGAGCAATCGGTACGCCGTCCGGTGGAAGGTGCCTGGCAAATTGGCCAAGCCTTTTTCGCCAAGGATCAATTGCTGATCGTAGGCATGAGTGTGCTGGCGCTGGCGGCCTTCTATTTTCTGATCGAGCGTACCCGTATCGGCATGACGATACGTGCGGTGGCGCAGGACCGGGAAGTGGCACGTCTGCAAGGCGTCAGTTCCTGGAAGATCATGGCCTTCACCTTTGCCTTGAGCTGCGGCCTGGCCGGTTTGTCGGGTGCCCTGATGGCGCCGGTCTACACCGTGCACCCCTATATGGGCGAAGCCGTGGTGGTGAAAGCCTTCATTATTGTGGTTCTGGGTGGTCTGGGCAGCTTGCCCGGTGCAGTGGTTGCCGCCCTGATTCTGAGTGTCACCGAGGCCGTGGCGTCGACCTTCTATAACGCGACCGTGGCCACCATGTTGTCCTTCCTGATCGTGATGGCCGTGTTGCTGGTCAAACCCAGCGGTTTGATGGGGAAATCGTCATGAGCGCGATCAAAACTGCTTCGTTCTATCCGCGCGATGGCGCCCTGCAATGGGTCTGGCATGCCGTCGTGGTCGCGGTGCTGCTGGGCTGGCCCGTGTGGGCCGGACAGCCTCGCTTTGCCCTGCATCTGGCCATCATGGTGTCGCTGTACGCCTGCCTGGCCATGAGCATGAATCTGGTTTTGCGCATCGGCCAGCTCTCGCTGGCGCATGGTGCCTTGTTCGGGCTGGGGGCGTATGCCTCGGCCATTTTGAGTCGAGATTATGACTGGTCCTTTCCAGCCGCGTTTTTGGGCGCCGGGGTACTGACGGCAGCATTAGCTGTGATCACCGGCCCTGTTTTTATGCGTATCAAGGGCGTGCATTTCGCGCTCTTGACCTTCGCCCTGGGCGAAGCCGTGGTGCTGTGCTTTATCGAGTTCCACGAACTGTTTGGCGGCAATAACGGCTTTGGGCAGATTCCGTCCCTGCAAGCCAGCTTGCCGATTCCTGAAGGGCGTTACGGCGTTTATCTGGTGACGGTCAGCTTTGCCTTGGTGGTGTATTTCGTGCTGCGGGCCTTGTACCGCCGCGAATGGGGCATGGTGGCGGACTCTTTGCATCAGAACGAGCAACTGGTGCGTTCCGGTGGTTTGAATGTGCTGCGCTTTCGGGTCAGTGTGTTTGTCCTTAGCGCCCTGATTGCCGGCTGGACAGGCAGCTTGTATGCCCATTACCAAGGCTATATCTCGCCTGATTCCTTCGGTTTCTGGACAGCGGTAAATGCCGTCATCATGAATGTGCTGGGTGGTGTGGGTGCCCTGGCTGGTGCCGTGGTGGGGGCCGCAATCCTGATCCCCCTGCCCGAATTGCTGCGCGACTTGCAGCAGTATCAGCGCCTGATCTATGGCCTGACTTTGATTTTGCTGCTCTTGTTCATGCCGCAAGGTTTGGCGGGTCTGTGGCGTAAGTGGCGCGGCGCGCGCAAGGAGGCAGCATGAGCGTGCAATTGAATGTTCAGGGTCTTAGCCGACATTTTGGTGGGATTCGCGCGGTGGACGAGGTGTCCTTCAGCACGGCCCCCGGCCAGATTACTGGCGTGATTGGTCCCAACGGCGCCGGTAAAACCACGCTGTTCAATCTGATTGCCGGTACGACCAAGCCCAGCGCGGGTGCTGTCACCATGGATGGTGCCGCGATTACGGGTCGCCCGGCCGCGTCCTTGGCGCGCCAGGGTCTGGTGCGTACCTTCCAGATGACGCATGTATTTGCAGGCCACACGGTATTTGAAAACCTGTATCGCGCGGCTCTGTTCCGTCAGTTTCCTTCGCCCTGGTCGCTGTTCAACCCTTGGGGTGTGCGTCGTGGCCGCGAAGAGGCCGCGCGACAGGCTGAACAAGCCTTGGCCTTGATTGGCCTGGAGTCTGTAGCCGATGAGCAGGCCGATTCGCTGGCCTACGGTTTGCAGAAGATTTTGGGTGTGGGCATGGCCCTGACAGCCATGCCCCGCCTTCTTTTAATGGATGAGCCCGCTGCTGGCCTGAACCCGGTGGAAACCGTGGCCATGGCCGATCTGATCGAACGCATTCACGCCAGTGGCATTGATGTGGTGGTGGTCGAGCACGATATGGGCCTGGTGATGCGCCTGTGCCAAAAGCTGGTGGTGCTGGTTAATGGTCGTTTGCTGGCCGAAGGCCCGACCGCGCAAGTGCGTCAGGACCCGCGGGTGATTGAAGCCTATCTGGGTGCGGATCTGGACAAGGAACCTGGGCTGGAGCCAGCAGTGGAAGCCCGCGCTGCGCAAAACGGGACGGGACACTCGGCTTCGGTCTCTACAGCTGGTCAGGGAGCTGCCAAGGTCAGCAAGCCTGCGCCCATGCTGGAAATCAAGGACTTGAGCGTGTCCTATGGCGCAGTACGGGCCTTGGACAAGGTCAGTTTTGCGGTGGAAGAAGCCAGTGTGTGCGCCGTGATCGGGGCCAATGGCGCGGGTAAATCGACCCTGATGAAAGCCATTAGCGGTCTGGTGCCGGTTGCCGGGGGAGAAATCCTGCTGGAAGGCCAGCCTATCCAGAACCTGAACGCTGAACGCCGCGTGAATCTGGGCATCGCGCTGTCGCCTGAAGGTCGTCGCCTGTTCCCCGAACTGACGGTGCGCGAAAACCTCTTGATGGGGGCGTATCTGCGTCGCGATCAGGTCGACATTACGGTGGATCTGGAGCGTATTTATGGCTACTTTCCGCGCCTGCTGGAGCGCGAGCAAAGCCAGGGACGTCATCTCTCGGGTGGCGAGCAGCAAATGTGCGCGATTGGCCGTGCCCTGATGTCCCGGCCTCGTCTGCTCTTGCTGGATGAACCCTCTTTGGGGCTGGCCCCGGCGGTCACTTTGGAAGTGGCGCGCGCAATTCGCCAGATCAGCCAGGACGGCACCACGATTGTGCTGGTGGAGCAAAACGCCAGGCTGGCCTTGAAGTTGTCCAAGCATGCTGTGGTGCTGGAAACCGGGCGTTTGAGCCTGGCAGGCGACAGTAAGGAAATCATGAATAACCCACAGATTGCAGCGGCCTATCTGGGCCACGCCGCAGAGGCTTCGCATCATGCCTAATATTTACCAGGTCGCCATGTTTAATGCCGAACGCTACCCCGACAAGGTAGCGGTCTCGGACGAGCGCCAGGCCCTGTCCTTTGCTCAGTTCTGCGCCCGTGCGCGGGCCTTGTCGGCCTATTTGAAAGGTTTGGGCGTACAGCCGGGGGATCGGGTGGCCATCATGACGCCCAATTCCATTGACTATCTGGCCTTGCTGCATGCCACGGCCGTAGGCGGTTTTTCTCTGGTGCCGGTGAACACCCGTTACGGCGCCGCCGAACTGCGTTACTTGCTGGACGATGCCCAGCCTACCGTGTGCATTGTGGACCCGGCCTACCGTCCCTTGCGCGAGCAGATCGAGTCTGAAGGCGGCTTGAACAGCGCCGTGCAGTGGCTGGAACACCTGCCTGAGTCCTTGCCCGATCACCGTGCGGATGATCCGGTGCAGCATCGTTTTGGACGTGTGGGGGATGAGGATGTGGCCATCATCATGTATACCTCGGGTACGACCTCAGCCCCCAAGGGGGCCATGCTGACACATGGCAATCTGTCGGCCAATGCGGTGAACTACATCATGGAGCTGGGCATTGATGCCAACAGCCGCTCCTTGCTGGCGACGCCCTTGTTTCACATTGGCGGTTTCGGGGTGGTGAATGGCCCCATTCTGTATGCCGGTGGCAGCTTGCATGTGGTGCCGCGTTTCGAGGCCGATGCGGTCATGGACGCGCTGCGTCTGTACCAGCCTACGCATGTGTTTTTGTTGTCCGCCATGTGGGTGGGCTTGACCGATCACCCAGAGTTCAAAGCGCTGTCCCTGCCCGGTGCCCAGTTTGTACAAACTGCGGCTGCGCCTTTGGGCCAGTGGCGTCAGGACTTGATCCGAACCGTGTTTCCCAATGCTGAATTCAGCTGGGGCTTTGGCATGACAGAAAGCTGTGTCACCACCATCAAGAATCGCTACACGCAGGAGATTCTGGAGCACCCCGGTTCCATCGGTTACCTGTGGCGGCATGTGCAGTATCGACTGGTTGATGCCGATGGCAAGGTGCTGCCTGATCAGCGCGGGCCGGGCGAAATGCAGGTGCGTGGCCCGACTGTGTTCAAAGGCTATTGGCGGCAGCCCGAGCTGACCGCCCAGGTGCTGGATGCCGATGGCTGGCTGCACACGGGTGATTTGATTCGGGTGGACGATGAAGGCTTTGCCTATTTCATGGGCCGCAGCAAAGATATGATCAAGACAGGTGGCGAAAACGTGGCCGCGCTGGAAGTGGAAAACTGTCTGGCCAGTCATACCGATGTACGCGAGGCCGCCGCCTTTGGTCTGCCCCACGAGTATTGGGGCGAAGAGCTGGTTGCTGCGATTGTGCCTGCCAATGGCCGTGAGCCGGATGTGGAAGTCTTGCGCGAGTTTTGCCGGGAAAAACTGTCCGGCTTTAAAGTACCCAAACGCATCTTTATTGTGGATTCCCTGCCCCAGTCCTCCTCGGGCAAAGTGCAGAAGTTCCTTCTTCGACAAAGGTATGTCTGATGCTGACTTCTTTATCTCTGTTTGACCCTGCCGTGCTGGCTGCCTGGGCCAAGCGCGCCCGCGCCGATGATTTTGTACGGCAGCACAGTGTGCTGGCCGATGTGTGCGTGGCGCTGCGCAATACCGACACCGGCGAGCATATTTGGCTGGCCGTGTCAGAACAGGATGTGCAGGCGGGCACAGGCCCGCGCGAGGTGCCATTCTGGCTGGAAGGCGATAGTGCCGCCTTTGCAGATCTGGCCCAGGGCTTTCCATTTAACCGCTTGGTGCGTCAACACCGACTGGTGGTGGGAGGCGATTTGCGCGCCTGTGTGCAGAACTGGATGTTGTTGTACGCTTTGACCCGCCTGACGGGTGAGCTGGAGGTTTGAGCATGCCTTATGTGACAACTGCGGACGGTATCCGCGCCTATTACGATCTGGCCGGTTCCGGTCCGGCCTTGGTGATGGTGCACGGCGCCAGTCAGGACAGCCTGTCCTGGCAATATGTGCTGGACCACTTTGCGCCTTTTTACACGGTGTATGCCCTGGATTTGCCCGGTCACGGCAAGAGCGGCATGCCGGTGGGCGGTCCCCATACCGTCACCTCGCAAAACGCCCAGTATCTGCTGCAATTTCTGGACGCAGCGGGTATCCAGAATCCGGTCCTGATGGGGCACTCCATGGGCGGGGGCGTGGTTGCCCAGGCCGCTGCCATGGCGCCCGAGCGTATTCGTGGCCTGGTGCTGGTTGATGGCGCTTCGGTGAACGTAGTGAAATCTTCCGGCTATAACCCGCGCATTCTGGAGATGGCGCGCATCAATCCGGGCGACTGGTTTGAAGTGACCTTTCGTACCTTGATGGGCACCCTGTCCGACCCGGCCCGTGCGTTGGAAGTGGTAACGGACGCCCGACGTTGCATTCCGACGGTAGCCTTTGCGGATATCTGTGCCTTTGGCGGTTTTCGCATGGAGCAGATTCTGGAGGATATTCGTTGCCCGGTGGTGATTGTGGAAGGCAGCGAGGACTGGTCCGTGCCGCCAGAGTCCGCCAGAGAGGTCGAACGCTTGCTGCGAGAAGGCAAAGTTCCGGTGGAATATATAGAATGGCCGGGCATCGGGCATTTCCCCCAAAGTGAATGTCCTGAGCAGTTCACCCGCGACACCCTGGCTGCGATGCGCCGCCTGTCTCTTTAAGCTGAAAACCGTATGGCAAACACCGAATCCCAGTCCAGCGCCAAGCCAACCCTGTATCAGAACATGAGCGATCGCTTGTTGGAGCTGATCCGTTCGGGCCATTACCCCGTCGGTTCCAAGCTGCCCACCGAGATGGAGCTATGCGAGATGTACGGGGTCGGTCGGCACACGGCGCGTGAAGCCATACGCAAGCTGACCGATCTGGGTTTGATCGAGCGGCGTCGCCGTGCAGGTACCACCGTAATACGTCAGCATCCCAAGCCGCAGTTTGGTCTGGCGCTGGATACCACGGACCAGTTGCAGCGCTATCTGGAATTTACCGATCTGCACGTGCATAAAAAGGCGGTCTATGTGGACAAGCAGCCGCCTGAAACCGCGCTGGACGGTGAGCCGGCAGATTGGGTGAAGGTGGAAACCTACCGCAGTGTGCCGGGCAGCAAGCGCGGCATTTCCTGGACAGATATTTATCTGCGCAAGGAATACCAGGCGGTGGCTGACCTGATTTCCACCCAGCCCGGTGGTGTGTATCCGCTGTTGGAGGAGCACTGTGGCGAAGTGGTGGAAACCATCGAGATGGAAATCTCCGCCTCGCGCTTTCCCCCGCATGTTGCCCGCTTTCTGGGCTACGAGGACTCCGACCCGGCGCTGCTGATTATCCGTACCTTCCGCAATCTGGCGGGCAAGGTCATGGAAGTGGCGGTCAGCTTTTACCCACCTTATGAATTCCGCTACGTCACGCGCCTGTCGCGCAGTGATGGCAGCCACCGCTCACAGAGCTGATTTTTCCGAACCTTTGGGGAGACATTCATGAAACGCAAATATGGCCGCAGTGTGACGGTCAAGGTGACGGGCGACCATGCGCTGGTGCGCTTTGATCGTGGCGTGAACCGTAATGCTATTGATCAGGACACCTTGCTGGCCCTGACGCAGGTGGCGCAGGATCTGGCCTTGTCGCTGGAGATTCACACCGTGGTACTGACTGGGGCCAAGGACATTTTCTCGGCCGGGATTGATCTGAAAGACCCGCAAAAGTGGAACGACGAGCAGGCTGGTTTGCTGGAGCGTCGCGATGTGGCCCAGCGTGGTGCGCGTTTGTGCCGTTTATGGGAAGAATTGCCACAGCTGACCATTGCCGCGATTGAAGGCGCCGCCGTAGGTGGCTCGGTTGCCTTGGCACTGGCTTGCGACTGGCGTGTGGCCTCGCAGACGTCTTTCTTGTATCTGCCTGAAGCCAAGGTGGGCTTGAACATGGGCTGGGGCGCTATTCCACGCATGGTGAACATGCTGGGTGCCGCTCGCACCAAACGTGCCATCTTGTTGGCCGAACGCTTCGGTGCTGAACAGGCGCTGGACTGGGGCCTGCTGGATGAAGTCTGCGAACCCGGTCAGGCCGTGGCCGTGGCACAGTCTTTGGCCAAGCGGGCGTCGGAATCGCCTGCGGCGATTATTCGTATGACCAAGGAGTCGGTGAATCAGGTTGCCAATGCCTTGAACCGTCTGGGCATTTATATGGATGCCGATCAGGCGCTGGTGTGTCGTGACAGCGTAGAGGGAGCCCAGGCGCGTGCGGGTTTTTTGTCGCCGGGCCGCCCCAAGACAAAAAGCTCCCCCTCGGGAGGCAGCAAGCCGAAGGCGTAGCATTAGTGTCAGCAAATAGCGTTTTGCGTGCCCCTTGCCGTGTTCGCGGACAAGGGGCTATCTATACCGTGGTATCAAGCGGTTTGACGCTCTTGTGCCAGTCGCCCCATCCCCTGTGGAAATAAATCCAGCCCCGCCGTTGCCACCAGATCCCAGAAACCGGCGGGGGAACTGGACACGACGGTGACGCCCAGTTTGTCCTCGACCTGACGCACGGCTTCCAGCGACACCAGGCCACCGCAAGACAGCAGCAAACCTTGTGCCTGACCGGGAGCCTGCTCCTGGGCGATGTCCCAGGTTTTCAGGCACAGATCGACCAGCTCCTGCGTGCTGATCTTGGACATGGCCGTGACGTCATTCACTCCTAGACCATAAGCACACACGGCCTGAATCTGGTTCTGGCCCAGGAAGTGGACCAGTCGCTGGTTCACGTCATCAATATAGGAAGACGCGACTGCCACCCGTTCTATGCCGCTGACACGCAGACCGCGCAAGATGGCATGGCTCATGGTGGAGCACGGCAGGCCGGTGGATTCACGCAGACGCGCCACCAGCTCTTCATTAAAATCCGAGCCCCGGTAAAAGCTCAGCGACGTCCCCATCAGGGACACGGCCTGGGCACCCCGGGCGGCCAACTTTTGAGCGGCGTCGACTACCTGGTCAATGACCTGGTCATAGCCTTCCTTGTCTACCGAACTTAGCGCCAGACCTTGGGCGATGAAGTCAATTTCCGGGTACATCTCCGGGCCTTCCGGAGGCACCAGACCGGCGGCCGGTGGCACGATCAGGCCCAGTACGGGGCGCTTGGTGTCAGAGTTGTCAGTCGTCATAACAGTAGCTGCTTGTTTCATTGTTTAAAGTCGAGTTGGGCGGTCTTGATGACCTGGGCCCAGCGTTCTGTTTCTTCACCCAGCCATTTATCGGTGGCCTGGGCATCTTGGTAGCCGGCTACCGAGCCTTGAGCCAGGAAGGCATCCTGTACCTGCTGTTGCTGCATGCTGTTTTCTAGCGCCTTGCTGACGGTGGCGACCAGGGCGGGGTCTACGTTCTTGGGGGCCAGCATGAACAGCGACGGTGTCACGCTGTAGCCGGGAATGGTTTCCGAAACGCTGGGCAGATCGGGCATGCCGGGGAAGCGGCGCTCGGACAAGGTGGCCAGCAAGCGGATGCGGCCGGAGTTGGCCAGGCCAATCGAGGAAGCCAGGCTGGCAAAGGACATGGACACTTCACCCGCAGCCAGAGCCTGGCTGGCCGGTGCACCGCCGCGATAGGGGACGTGCACCAGTTCGGTTTTGGTCTGCAAGGCGAACAGTTCACCGCCCAGATGGTGCACCGAGCCTACGCCCACCGAGGCGAAGGTTTCTGTTTGAGGAGGTGCCTTGCGAATGGCTTCGATCAATTCGGCCACGGTTTTGACAGGGCTGTCACCCGGAACGGCCAGAGCCAGATCAGACTGGCCCACCATGCCGATAGGGGTGAAGTCACGTTGCAGGTCGTAGCGCAGCGCCGGGTAAATATACGGGGCGACCAGCAAGGAGGTATCGGCAAACAGCAGCGTGTTGCCATCGGCCTGGGATTTGGACACGTAGTCGGCCGAAATGGTGCCGCCTGCGCCGGATTTGTTTTCCACAATCACGGTGCGGTCCAGCTCCTTGCTTAGCGCCTGGGCGGTGACGCGGGCCAGGGTGTCGACCCCGCCGCCGGGGGCAAAACCCACGACCAGGCGAATGGGTTCAGCAGCGTGTAAAGCGGCCACAGGGCTTAATGTCAGGGCGAGCGCAGCCAGCGCACGCCGTGTGAAACGGCTTGCAAACATGAGAAAGTCTCCTCGGTATGAGTGGTAGTTTTTTTAGCTAATTATTAATTCAGTGCCGCATATAAAACCCGGCTAAAGGGTTGAGCTGGGCGTTCAGCCAGCTATAGCGCTCGCGCTTGTCGAACTCCCATTTCTCGGGATGGGCTTGGGCGACACGACGCAGGGATTCGGCCCCGGACAGCACATGGCTGGCCGCTGCCTGCATGGCGCTGGGGCCGTCACGTTGGGCCAGGGCCTGGGTCAGTGCCTGATGTTCATGCCAGGACTGCTCCATGCGGTTTTCCTGATCCAGATGGCGGTGGCGGTAAGGGTTGGTCAGACGGCGCAGATGTTCAATTTGCTGCACCATGAAGGTATTGCCGGCAATGCTGTGAATCAGGGCGTGCAATTCGGCGTTGTACGTGGCGTAGTCAGCCAGGCTTTTGTCCTGCAGGGCCTTGGCACCGCGCTTTTGCAAACGCTCCAGTTCGCGAATCTGGGCATTGCTGATGCGGTAGGCTGCCAGTTGCGTACAGGCACCTTCCAGCAAGGCCAGGGTTTCCAGCATTTCTTCCAGTTCTTCAATGGTGTGCTGAGTGACAAAAATCCCGGCGCGCGGGGCGATGCGCACTTGCCCGGTGGCCGCCAGTTGCAGCAAGGCTTCGCGCACCGGGGTGCGTGATACCCGGAAAAACGTGCACAGCAAGGATTCATCAATGGCGCTGCCCGGCGGCAGATCACCGCTGGCAATGCGGTGCTCCAGTTCGATTCGTACCCGGTCGGTATTGCTAAGCGTCATGTCTGTCTCCCAAGCCCTTTCCTGTTTTTTAGGCTTAAATGATTCTAGGGAGGGCTTTTTGATATATCAATTAAGGCTTATCCGAGGGTAAAGAAAGTTTTGCCCCGTTTTGATTCAGGGAAATTTCACGGATAATCATTTTTTGCACCCCCTCTGCCCCTGTTCGGTCATAGGGAAAAGCACGCTATTTTTCGGATAAAAAAACCATGAGCGAAGAACGTAAACCGCTGGATGCGCTGGCCAGCAGTGCCATGCTGGTTTTGTGCCTGATCTGGAGCTTTCAGCAGATCTTGCTCAAGGCGACGGCGCATGACATGGCGCCGATTTTCCAGATTGGTTTGCGCTCGGGCGTTGCCTGTGTGCTGGTCGCTTTGCTGGTTCTGGTACGCACACACAAGCTGGCCTTTACGGAAGGGGCCTGGCGGCCGGGGCTGATGGCCGGTTTGTTGTTTGCGCTGGAATATTTGCTGCTGGGTGAGAGCCTGCGCTTTACCTCGGCAGCTCATGTCGTGGTGTTTCTCTACACAGCACCCGTGTTTGCGGCCTTGGGTCTGCATATTCTCTTGCCTTCAGAGCGTTTGGCCCGCCTGCAATGGGTGGGGATCGGGCTGGCAGTGGCGGGTATTGTCATTACCTTTTTGGGCCCAGCCAGCATGGACGGGGCTGATCTGGGACGCATGTTGATCGGGGACTTGATGGCCTTGGCAGCCGGGGCCTTGTGGGGCTTTACCACCGTACTGATCCGCAGCACGCGCCTGTCTGCTGTGCCGCCTTCGGAAGCCTTGCTGTATCAGCTATTCAGCGCTTTTGTGATTCTGATGGTGGCCGCGGGCCTGACCGGGCAAACCGAGATACATTGGTCCGGTTTGCTGGGTGCCAGCCTGGTCTTCCAGTCCGTGGTGGTGGCTTTCCTGAGCTTTCTGGTCTGGTTCTGGTTGCTGCGTAATTATCAGGCGTCGCGCCTGGGGGTGTTTTCATTCGCAACCCCTTTGTTCGGTGTTTTATTCGGCGCTTTCCTGCTGGGCGAGGCCATAGAACCCCGTTTTGTGATGGGCGCTTTACTGGTGTTGATGGGCATTACCCTGGTCAGCGCCTATAGCTGGATCAGTCAGCTGCGGCGTCGCAGAGCTTGACTGAATCAGCGAGATGACGCGAATGGCCTCAAGGCGCAATGCGTTGTCGCAAGCTGCTTTTCAACCATCGGCAAAACTGGCGGGCCTCACTTTGCTGGGGTGATTGTGCGTTGACATAGGCCATGTAGGTCGCGCCTGTGGCCACTTGGCCAGGGCCGACTTCCCGCAGGACGCCATCGCGTAGATGGTCCATCACCAGTAAACGCGGCACAACCAGAAATCCGGAGCCGGCAATGGCCCCGGCAATCGCGAAAAACAGGTGATCGTAGGTGGCGCTCATCAGCAGCCGCGAAGGCTCAATACCCTGATCCAAAGCCCATAAACCCAACATGTCTGGTCGTGAGCGTGCGGTCACCATAGGCCAGTGCTCCCAGGCCTGCCCGCTATGTTGCTGGATCAAGGCGGGTGCTGCCACGCATACCAGCTCTTCGCGTATGAGCTCCCAGCTTTCGCTGTCGGGCAGGCTCAAGTCACGGCTGATCAACACATCAAACTCTTCATTAGGACGGGGTGGCGACAGATTGGTGATCAGATCAATCTGCCTATTGTGCTGGGCGGTGAACTGGCCAAGCATGGGCACCAGCACCGTCATTGAAAAGCTGGGCATGGAGGTGCGGACTCTCAGCCGTTCGTGCTGATCCTGCTGATGGGTAATTTGCTGAATGGCCATCTCCAGGGTGGCCATGGCATCTTTGACCGTGTCATACAGCTGCAAGCCGGCTGCCGTCAGCTCAATATAGGGGCCGCGTCGAATGAACAGGGCCTGCTTGCTGACTTTTTCCAGGGTGGCGATATGCCGGCTGACTGCGCTTTGGGTGATCCCCAGGCTTTGGGCTGCACGGGTGAAATTGCCTTGTCGGCCCACCGCGACAAATACGCGCAGGGGGACCAGAGGAACATTCTCAAACATGATTAAAACTCATGATAGGGCCACGCTGAACAGGGGGTAGGTGTAGGGTGTAACAGAACCGTCATCTAAGATAAATACCATGATTTTCATGCAATTTTATTGAAATTACAGGAAATAATCATGCAAAACCGTTTCCCTTATCTATCCGCTTTGCTCATGCTTTCCTGCCTGGGTACGGGGGCTGCCAAGGCGGATGAAGTGGTGTTGTACTCCTCCAATAACATCGATGTGGTGAACACGGTGATTGAGCAATTCCGTCAGGTCCACCCCGAGATATCGGTGTCCGTGGTGCGGGCGGGTTCCGGTGCCCTGATGCAGCGTATCAAGGCAGAAGCAGAGCAACCCCTGGGCGATTTGTTCTGGTCCGGCGGGTTTTCCACCTTGTCGCAGTATGCCGACTACCTGGCGCCCTATTCGTCGCCCGAGGCCAGTGCAGTAGGTGCTCAGTATCAGGGAGCCGGGCAACGCTGGCTGGGTACCAATACCCATGTCACGGTATTGATGCTCAACGAGCGTCAGTTGGGCAAGCTCAAGGCGCCTGCCAGCTGGGCGGATCTGGCTGATCCGGCCTGGAAGGGCAAGATCGTGATTCCAGATCCGGAGCGCAGCAGTTCTTCTTATGTTGCCTTGTACGGTCTGCAGGATTTGATGGGCCAGGAGGTGTTTGAAAAGCTTGTGCGCAATGCAGTGGTGGTCGGAACCACCTCCGGTGCCTACGAGGGCGTTGCCAATGGCGAGTTCGCGGTTGCGGTAACGATGGAATATGCCGCCTATCAATATGTGGCCGGTGGTCTGGATACGATTGACTTGGTCTACCCCGAAGAGGGCACTTTCTTGTCGCCGGAAGGCATGGCCTTGATCAAGGGCGGGCGTAACCCCGAATCCGCTCGCAAGCTGTATGACTTCCTTGCCTCCCGCCCTGCGCAGGAAGAGGTGTTCAAAAGCGCGTTCCGCCGCCCTTTGCGCAGCGATATTGCCGTCAATACGCTGACAAGCTTGCCTGCCATGGATCAGATCCGTGTGCATGCGCTGGATGATGATCGTATGGGGGCGGATCGTGAAGCCTTCCTGGCACGTTGGCGTGCACTGGTTTCCCAGCGCTAGGCGGGACTGGTATGCAGATACATCTATCAGGTATTGAGCAAAGCTACGGCTCACAGACTTTGTTTCACGGTTTGGATCTGGACATCCCCAATGGCTCCTTGTTTACCCTGCTGGGGCCATCGGGTTGTGGCAAGACGACCTTGCTGCGCATGCTGGCCGGTTTTGTGCGCCCTGATCATGGCAAGGTGCTGTTCGGCCAAACAGACATGACGCGAGTGCCTGTGCACAAACGCAATGTGGGCATGGTGTTTCAGGATTACGCGCTGTTTCCGGATCGCAGCGTGCTGGATAACGTCAGCTACGGTTTGCTGGCGCGTGGCCAGTCTCGCTCCCAGGCTCGCGTCCCCGCGTTGGAAATGCTGGCGCGCGTGGGCTTGAAGGACAAGGCAGATGCCCTGCCGTCTGCCTTGTCCGGTGGGCAGCGACAGCGAGTAGCCATGGCACGCGCTTTGGTGATCAAGCCCGATCTGCTCTTGCTGGATGAGCCCTTGTCTGCCCTGGACGCCAAGCTGCGCACCGATCTGCGCGAGATGCTGCGGGACTTGCAGCAGGAAGCCGGCATTACTACTGTGTTTGTGACGCATGATCAGGAAGAAGCGCTGAGCGTGTCTGATTACATTGCCGTCATGGATCGGGGCTGCGTCCGTCAGGTCGGGACACCCGAGCAGATTTATCGCTGCCCTGACAACAGCTTTGTGGCTGATTTTGTAGGAGGGGCCAATCTGATCGAGCTTCAGGAGGAGCTCGGTCAAGCCGCAGACGGCTGCCGCCGCTTCCGGACGGCAGGCTGCATTGTGCGTATCCAGTCTGCCGGGCGTTTTTCTGAGCAGACGATGTTGGCTGTGCGGCCTGAAACCCTGAGTGTGGATGCCTTGCGTCCGCTTGAAGAGGGGGACATTGCCGCGCGAATTGAGAGCGTGGATTACCGGGGCCCCAGTACGGCATATCAGTTGCGCACCGAATTCGGTTTTCTGAAGGCGGTGGTCTGGAATACCGGCGTCAGCCAGAGCTGGGAACGGGGCGATGCGGTGGTATTGCGCGTTCCCGAGTCGGCTCTTTTGGTGGAGCGGACATGATGCTGGGTTCTTTGCGACGTGATCCAGCCTGGTTGATGCTGGCGCTGGGGGCGGTGGCCTTGCTGGGCTACTTTTTGCTGTGGCCGGTCTTGTCCATGCTGACCAGTTCCCTGTTCAACAAGGAAGGTCAGTTTGGCTTGCACGGCTACGTGCAGTTCTTCTCTGAGCCCGCTTACCGGGAGAGCCTGTTCAACACCTTGTGGCTAGGAGGCGCGGTTACCCTGCTCAGTCTGGTGCTGGGCGCTGGTTTGGCCCTGGCCGCCGCTCGCTTTTCCTTCCCCTTGGCCGCCTGCCTGGGTGTCTTGCCCCTGCTGACCCTGGTCATTCCAGATGTGGTGGTGGCGGCGGCCTGGATCGTGGTGCTGGGTAAGCAAGGTGTGCTCAATAGCTTGCTGGCGCCCTTGGGTCTGGAGCTGCCGTCCTTGTATTCCTGGTGGGGTCTGGTTTTTGTGATGACCTTGAACAACTACGTGTACGCCTATGTCGCCGTACTGGTTGGTTTGAAGTCCATGGATCGCAACCTGGAAGAGGCGGGCCTGAGTCTGGGAAGTTCCCCGGTTCGCACTTTGCGCACAGTGACCTTCCCTTTGATGGTGCCGGCTTTATGCGGTGCTGCGGTGCTGGTTTTCATGCACGTCATCGGGGATTTTGGTGTCCCAGCCATTCTGGGAGCCCGCACCCCCGTGCTGGCGGTCAAGACTTATAACGAGTTTGTCAGCGAGATGGGCGGTAATCCGCAAATGCAGACCACCATGGCTTCTTTGCTGGTGTTTTTGGGCCTGGCCTTGCTGCTGATTCAAAAGTGGGTGGTGGCCCGACGAACCTATCAGATGGAGTCTGGACGAGCTCCGGAGCGCGTGCCCCTGCGTGCCTGGCAGGCCGCTGTGTGTGCCACTTTGGTATCGATCCTGATTGTGCTGTCAGTGCTACCCGTGATGGTGGTGATTGTCACCGCATTTACGCCCTCTATCGGGCCGGTGCTGAAGTATGGCGGCTTTACCTTGAGCCATATGCAGCAAGCCCTGGTGCAGGCACCTGGACCTTTGTACAACTCCTTGCTGCTGGGTGCTGCGGCAACCAGCGCTGGTGCCGTGTTCTCCATCGTGGCGGCCTATCTGATTGTGAAACGGCCGTCCGGCTTGAGTGCGGGCCTGGATGTGCTGGTCATGCTGCCCTTGACGATTGCTGGCACGGTGCTGGGCATTGCCTTGATCAATGTGTTTAACAGCGGCTGGCTGGTGCTGACGGGCAGTTGGGTGATTATGGCGCTGGCCTACTTTTTACGCCGGGTGCCCACCAGTGTGCGGGCGGCCATGGGGCCTTTGCATAACTTGCGCAATTCTATCGAGGAGGCCTCCATCAGTTTGGGCGTGGCCCCGATGCCCACCTTTGCAAAGGTCGTTCTGCCGGTGGTATGGCCTGCCGTCATTGCGGCCACGGTGCTGATGTGGATCACGACCTTGTCGGAGTTATCCGCCACGGTGGTTCTGTATTTTGGCGGGATGAGCACCCTGCCTATCGAGGTTTTTCAATTGGTGGACAGTGGGCGTTTGGCGCAGGCCAGTGCGTATAGCCTGGTGCTGTTGATGGCGATATTCCTGCCGCTGCTGCTGACCCGTTTCGTTTTCAAAGTAAAAGTAGGATGGACACAATGAGCTTTGTGCAATGTCAGGAAGAGATCGCGCTGGCCCAGCGCGTGTTGGGAGCCAAGGCATCGGCCACCAAAGAGATGACGCGTCTGGCCAATCAAATGAGGCAACAGGGACAGTCTGTGATTACCCTCAGTCAGGGCGAGCCGGACTTTGCAACCCCCGAGCATGTGCGTCAGGCGGCCAAAGAAGCGATTGATCGCAATGAGTCCCGCTATACCGAAGTAGCCGGCACCCTGGCCTTGCGTGAAGCTGTGGTGCGCAAGTTCGAGCGTGACAATGGCCTGCATTTCAGCCCGGATCAGATCCAGGTGGGTTGCGGGGCCAAGCAAGCCTTGTATAACGCCTTGCAGGCCACCGTGCAGGACGGGGATGAGGTCATCATCCCTACCCCTGCCTGGGTGTCTTACCCTGAAATGGTCTTGTTGGCAGGTGGCCAGCCGGTCATTGTGCGTTGCAGTGCCCAAGCCGGTTTCAAGCTGCAAGCCGACCAGCTTGAACGTGCCATCACCCCCCGTACCAAATGGCTGATGCTCAATTCTCCCTCCAATCCCAGTGGTGCCGTGTATTCACGGCAGGAACTGGAAGCGCTGGAGCAAGTGCTGTTGCGTCACCCGCATGTTTGGGTGATGGCCGATGATGTATACGAAAAAATTCGCTATAGCGATGAACCCTTCGCAACGCCTGCTGCCTTGTCTTCATACATGGCGGCGCGCACCTTGACCATCAATGGTGTCTCCAAGGCCTATGCAATGACTGGCTGGCGGGTGGGGTTCGCCGCCGGTCCGCTGCCTCTGATCAAGGCCATGAATCTGGTGCAGTCGCAAGCGACGTCCCATACCAGCTCCATCAGCCAGGCAGCGGCCGTGGCCGCACTGGATGGCCCCATGGATTTTCTGCCCGAGTTTGTGGAAGCGTTCCGCCGTCGCCGTGACAAGGTGGTAGCCGCGCTCAATGCCATGCCAGGCATTGAATGCGATCTGCCCATGGGGGCGTTTTACGTTTTCCCCAGCTGCCAAGGCGTATTGGGCCTGCGGGACCCGTCAGGCCAGTTGATCAGTACCGACAAGGACCTGTGCATGTATTTCCTGCGTAGTGCGGGGGTGGCCGTGGTGCCCGGTTCGGCGTTTGAACTGCCGGGCCACTTTCGGGTGTCTTATGCCTCCAGCGATCAGGAGCTGGAGGAGGCGATGAGCCGCATTGCCCAGGCCATTGCGCGACTGAGCTGATTCCTTACGGAGAAATAGTGTGAATAGCAAAAAAAACCAGGTGTTGAAAGAAGCGTTCTCCCAAGGGCGTTTGATGACGGCAATGGCCGCACATAATCCCCTGTCTGCTCGCCTGGCGCAGGATGCCGGTTTCGGGGCAATTTGGGGTAGCGGTTTTGAGTTGTCAGCCAGTTATGCCGTGCCTGACGCCAATATCCTGTCGATGGGAACCCACCTAGAGATGATGCGGGCGATCGCCTCGACCGTAGACATACCTTTGATTGCCGATATTGATACCGGCTTTGGCAATGCGGTGAATGTCAGCTACGTCATTCCGCTGTACGAAGCAGCGGGCGCCAGTGCCATTGTGATGGAGGATAAAACCTTCCCTAAAGACACCAGCCTGCGGGCGGATGGGCGTCAGGAACTGGTACGCATTGAGGAGTTCCAGGGCAAGATTGAAGCGGCGTGCGCGGCACGCCGTGACCCTGACTTTCTGATCATTGCGCGGGTCGAGGCCCTGATTGCTGGCCTGGGGCAGGAAGAAGCCCTGAAGCGAGGGCTGGCTTACGAGCAGGCGGGTGCAGATGCCATTTTGATTCACTCCAAACAAGCCACGCCAGACCAGATTCTGTCCTTTGTGCAGGCCTGGACCGGCAAGGTGCCGCTGGTGCTGGTGCCAACGGCCTATCCTCAACTGACCGAGGCGGACATTGCGCAACTGGGCAAGGTGGGCGTGGTGATTTACGGCAATCATGCGATTCGTGCGGCCGTAGGGGCCATGCAAGCTGTATTTGCCCAGATTCGCCAGGATGGTGGCATTCAGAATGTGGATGCCAATCTGCCTTCCGTCAAAACCATTATTGGTTTGCAAGGTGATGCCCATATGCGTCAGATTGAGGCCCGGTTTCTACTCTAGGAGGGACAGTATTGGGCTTCGTATAATGGCGGGTGGCCCGACGGCGGGCCCTTAGCCGGATGAATACGATGCCCAAATCTGCACAAGGCCCTATCCCGGTCACACTGTTGACCGGTTTTCTGGGTAGCGGGAAAACGACTCTGATCAATCGTGCTTTGCAAGAAGCGCAGATGGCCGACACCCTGGTCATCATCAATGAGTTTGGGCAGACGGCGCTGGATCATCATCTGGTGGCTCACAGTCAGGAAAACGTGATCGAGGCCATGGGTAGCGGTTGTCTGTGCTGCACCATACGGCGTGATCTGGTGCAGACCTTGCGTGACATTACCTGGCGGTTTTCGCGGGCCGGTCAGCGGCAGTTTCGACGGGTGCTGATTGAGACTACCGGGCTCGCCAACCCTGCCCCTATCTTGCATACCTTGTTAAGCGATCCACAGTTGGCGGGCAAGTACAGCCTGGCGGGTGTGGTGACGGTGGTGGATTTGGAGCATGGGTTGGAAACGCTGGCCCACCATGTCGAAGCGCGACGGCAGGTAGCCGTGGCAGACCTGCTGCTGTTCAGCAAGCGCGACCGGGTGGATGCAGGGGCGGAAACGGCACTGCGTGAATACGTGCGCAGTTTGAATCCTTTGGCGCAGCAGCAGATTTTGTCGGCAGCGCAGACCGTTGCGCCCAGTTTGTTGGGCTTGGGCGAGCAAGCCGGACAAGGTCGGGCCTGGAGCCTGGAAGCGTTCGAGGCATTGGGGCAAGATACTGGCGATCACGATCACGATCACGATCACGATCACGATCACGATCACGATCATGTACATAGCCATAGCCATAGCCATAGCCATAGCCATAGCCAAAGTCACGGCACGGGCACCATGGCTGGCGACAGCGACAGTCCTGGGTTCGCTCACTCTCATGGAAAGAGTCCAGAAACGTCTGCGGTCAGCACGCCAGATGTCTCCCGCCATGGAGACTCCATCTACTCGTTAAGCGCCCTGTTTCCTCAGCCTGTGCCTGCCGACAAGCTGCAATTCTGGCTATCGGATCTGTGCCAATGGGCAGGCCCGCGTCTCTTGCGCCTGAAGGCTGTTCTGCCCGTACAAGGCATGGCCCAGCCACAGGTGATTCATGCTGTGCAGCATCAGTCTTATCCTTGGCAGGCTGTGCCGCAATGGCCGTGGCCGGATCAGCAAGGACGTATGGTCTTGATTACACAGGATGTGGGTTTTCAGGAGCTTTGGGCGCGATTGCAGGCTTTGGATGCGGCGGTTCGCAAGACGGATTAAGACTCGATGAGTCCGGGCCTCTCTTGGCCGGATTTTCTTGAGTCTGAGCCTTTCTTGATCGGGCTCTTGAGTAGCCGGGAGCTTGATAAAGCATTGTCTCTTCGTCCTCCGAGCAGGCGACTCACCATTACGGTAGCCAGTTCCCCAAGCCGAAAAAAAGGACGCCTAAGCGTCCTTTTCAAAAGCCTTTGGGCTAACAGGTTTTATTGGGGCTCTACGCCCACTTTCTTGAACAGGGCGGCCCACTGGGGCACTTGTTGCTCCACCTTGGCCTGCAAGGCGGCCGGGTTGGCTTCCTTGTCCATGACCGTGGCTCCCAGAGTGGCCATACGGCTTTGGAAGTCCTTGTCAGCCATGCCAGCTTGCAGCGCTTTCACCAGGGTATCCACAACCGGCTGAGGCGTATCTTTAGGGGCCCACATACCGTGCCAGATACCCACTTCAAAGTCCTTGAAACCGGACTCCTGCATGGTGGGCACGTCCGGGAGGGTCGGGACGCGCTCGCGGCTGGTCACCGCATAGACCTTCACCTTGCCGGATTTGATTTGCTGGGTGGTGTTGGTGGTCTGGTCACACATGACGTCCACTTGCTTGCCCATCAAGTCCGCGATGGCGGGGGCGGTGCCTTTATAGGGGACCGTCAGCAGCTCGATACCCAGTGCTTCGGTCAGCATGGTGCCGCACAAGTGGCTGGCTGCACCAATCCCGGCGTTGGCCAGGGAAACCTTGTCCTGGTTGTCTTTCAGGTACTGCACCAGCTCCTGGATGTTGTTGGGCGGGAAGTCCTCGCGGGCAATGATGGTCATGGGAACGTCCACCACCAGACCGATGGGGGACATGCCATTGATGGCGTCGTAGCCGGGTTTCTTGTACAGCGAAGGGGCGGTGGAAAAGCCGATGTGCATCAGCAGGATGTTGTAGCCGTCCGGTTTGGCGCGGGCGACCTGGGCGGTACCAATGGAGCCGCCTGCCCCGCCTTTGTTTTCAACCACAATGGTTTCACCCAGGACCGGGCGCATGGCTTCGGCCAGAGCGCGTGCCACGTTGTCCGTGGGGCCGCCCGCCGCAAAAGGCACCACCATATTGATGGGGTGGTCCGGATAACCCGCTGCCTGTGCGGTGACCGAGCAGGCCAAGGCCGCGCTCAGACTGACAAACAGCTTGTTTAATGCAACAGCCATAATGCCTCCTTGATAAGGATTGCTTATTCTTTTGGGAGATACTTGGGTCCGGTCGCTCTGTGTTGCGAAGCGCTGCAGGAGTGGCTTTATTCTACTGAGGGTAGGCGCGTTTCTTTTTCAGGTCTAACCCTAGTAAGGGGCCTAAATGGACTAGGGGAATATACGGGGTCAGCATGGGCAGCAAGCCACGCGCACAGGCGGTGGCTTGCCCCGATGCTTGTTCAGGTAGAGGCTGGTTTTTGCAGGACCGGCGTCAGGTAGGCAATGACGGCAACCGTTAGCGCGGCAGTGGCGATCAGGCTGCAAAAGATCATCAGACCCTGGTCCAGACCCAAGTGGTCGGCCAGCCAGCCCAGGCCCAAGATAGGCAGAATGGCGCCCAGATAGCCGGTAATCAGGTAGGTGGACGTCAGGCCGGCACGCTGATGCGGGGGTGAGACACGCTGCACGATGGACATGCCGCCGTACATGCACAGGCCGTGGCCAAAGGCGGTCAGCAGCACGCATAGAATGAATAGCAGCGAGGAGCTGGCCCACAGATTGATCAGCAAGGCGATACAGGCCAGGGTGAAGGACAGCAGTCCCACAATGACGCTGCGTTTGGCCGGCCAGCGGCGGATCAGTAGCTGAAAGCCCGAGGACAGGAACAGAATGATCCCGATGGAAAAGCCACTGGTGGCCGGGCCGTGCCAAGGCACCATTTGCGCCATGAAGCTGGGGGCCAGAGACGCAAACAGACTGAACATGGCAAAGGCGCAGCAGGCGGACAGACAGCCAATCAGGTAGGGACGGCGCAGATGCGTGGCGGGTAGCGTCAGGCGCGGCATCCAGGTGCGCCAGTTGGTTTTTTGTGGCACAGGCTGTTTGCTGGCAATGGGCCTGATCTGAAACAGGGCGTAGATGGCCAGCACGCCCAGCGCCATGGACGGGATGTAGCTGGAGAACAGCGGGTTCGGTACCCATTGTGCGATCAGGCCGCCTACGACCGGACCCAGGCCAAAACCGAAGGCCAGCATCAGCGAGGTGGTGGCTGCGGCTCGTTGTACATCCCCGCCCCGGTTGAATTGCCCCAGGCCGATGGAGGCCGAGGTCACAATCATGCTGGAGGCCATCCCGATCATGATGCGGCTAAACAGAAAGCTGCCCACATCCCAGGCGAAGGCGGACAGGGTCACGCCGCTGGTCACCAGAATCAGGCCGGTACGCAGTACGGGCATAAAGCCTTTCATGTCGCTCAAGCGGCCCAGGAACAGCAGGCCCGTCAAGCCGGCGGCCATATAGGCCACATACAGCTGGGTGATATGGCTGGCGTTCAGATCCCAACGGTCCTGATACAGCGGATACAGCGGGCTGGCCAGGGCCGTGCCCATCACCCCGATACACATGGCGATACTGATCCACACGTACGGGTCCCACTTGCTCTTCTTGCAGGCGGGCCGTGCTACTGCGGGCTTGTCGGTGCCCGCTTGTGGGCTCGGGTGGTTCAGGTGTTGTTCGACCCGTGCTTTTTGCAGGGTCTGGGCGGGGGCGCTGGCGTGAAAATCCTTGCAGCTTTGGGCGTCTCGCCAGCTTTCGTGCAGCACCCAGTGTCCTGGAGGCTGGTCCTTGCGCAATACATCGAAGCGTAAACAGGCCGCGTTGGCTCGGGCTTGCTCAGCCAGCGAGCCTGCATACGCGTCCTGCGCCTGCGGGTCCAGATCAGTGAAATGGTAGTTTGTAGTGCGAAAGTACGTATCGCCCATGCGACGCAATCCTTGACAGCGAAATCATTCGGGACCAACAAGGATACTCTTTCGTGTCTGTACTTACATGGCAAATAGCTGACACTAGGCTGGCTGGCGCAAATCCAGATGTATATCAGCCACACGCAAAATTTCAGCTTCGTGATCGGGATCGCGCCAGGTGTCCTGGCAGGCCATCTGGTGCCAGTGTTGCATGGCGGGCAATTCCAGCAAGCGATTCATGTAGTTCTGACAGGCTTCGTCCAGCTTCAGTCCGTAGGTTTGCAGGCGAAACACCACGGGGGCGTAAAAGGCATCGACCGCGCTGAAGCGCTCCCCGGCCAGGAAGGGGCCGCCAAACCGGCTCAGACCCTCTTGCCAGATTGTTTGCAGGCGTTCCAGCTCACCTTGCAGGCGCATGTCCTGCTGATGATGCTGGGCGCGCAGGGCGACGGCGAAGGGGCACAGATTGCGTAGCGAGGAAAAGTTGGCGTGCATTTCCGCACTGGCACTGCGAGCCCAGGCGCGGGCTATGGGGTCGATCGGCCAGACGCCGGGATGCTGTTCGGCCAGGTATTCGGCAATGGCCAGGCTGTCCCAAATGATTTGTCCGTTGGCATGAAGGACAGGCACTTGGCCTGCAGGGGCCATTTCGTGAAAAGCCAGGGTGCTGAAGGGAGGGCCAAAATTGAACCATCTCACGTCAAAGTCCATGCCCAGGTGGCTCATTAATAGCCAGGGGCGCAGGGACCAGGACGAATAATGGGGATTGCCCAGAACAAGGGTATAGCGTTTGGAGGCTTGCATGGTGGCACGGTGTCACGAAGGTGATAGTGTTTGCACTTTAGTAGGCTTTGTTCTGCTTGGGTAGTACCAGCGCAGGCTTGTCGTTTTGGTATGCTGTTTTTTTTGCGGATTTGGGGAGCGGTGCATGGCGTATGACCTGGAAAAACGACTGGTGATCGGGCTGGCTTCCAGCGCCCTGTTTGACCTGAGCCAGTCTCATCAGGTCTTTCTGGAGCAAGGCGAGGCGGCTTATCGCGATTACCAGCTGGCTCGCGAGCACGATCCCTTGAAGCCGGGCGTGGCCTTTTCCTTTATCCGGCGCTTGCTGGCCCTGAATGATCTGTCCCCTGACGATCCCTTGGTCGAGGTGGTGCTGCTGTCCCGTAACGATCCCAATACAGGGTTACGGGTGATGAATTCCATTCGCCACCACGACCTGGACATTACGCGGGCGGTGTTTCTGCAAGGGGGTGACCCCAGCCCTTATATTCAGCCGCTATCCATCAGCCTGTTCCTGTCGGCTAATCAGGAGGATGTGCATCGGGCGGTACAGCAAGGCTATCCCGCAGGCCAGGTTCTGAATTCTTCGTACGAGGATGCTTATGACGACCAGCCCATTCGCGTGGCGTTCGACTTTGACGGGGTGATTGCGGACGACGAGTCAGAGCGCGTGTATCAGCAGGAAGGCGGCTTGCCGGCCTTTTTTGAACATGAAGTGCGTTTGGTGCAAAAACCGCATAATCCCGGCCTGTTACAGGCGTTTTTGCTGAAATTGGCGCATATTCAGGAAGTGGAGCAACGGCGACAGGAGCAGGATGCCAGCTATGTGCCGCGCCTGCGGATTGCGATTGTGACGGCGCGCAATGCGCCGGCTCACGAACGTGTCATCAATACCATCCGCAGTTGGGGTATTGAAGTGAACGAGGCCTTCTTTCTGGGCGGCATCGAAAAGCGGCGGGTGCTGGAGGTCTTGCAGCCCCATATCTTCTTTGACGACCAGACCACGCACCTGATTCCCACCGCGCAGACTTTGCCTTCCGTGCATATTCCGTTTGGAGTGGTGAACCACCTGCCGGTGAAAGTGGCGGAGCCGGAAAAGAAGAAAGGGCGGAAACAGATAAAACCCAAGTCGAAACCGTAGCTGCTTGCTAATCAAATCCAGTGCCGGAATTGTCGTGCGCTAGGTGTCGTTCTCAAGCGATTGTGCAACAGATCAAGCCCCCTCATTGATGACCAGGCTTGTCCTGTTTTAGCCCCGCTCTGTACTCCTTGTGCTCTGACAACTGCGGTTGCAGCAAAGACAAAGCCGCGAACTGATGCTGGATCAGGCGCGGCTTGGTTCTTGTGGGCGTCAAGTCCTCAGACTTGGGCCAGAGCACGGCTAACGGCGCGTGCAGCGGGTTGGATCAGGCTGGCCAGCGCCTCGGGGTTGATGGCCTCAAAGCGTTCCAGCGACCCCAGCAAGGTCAGGCTGCCGAAGATACGTTTGGCATCGTCAAAAACAGGCGCGGAAATACCGGCTATGCCCGGATTGATCTGCTCCTTGGTAATGCAATAGCCCGCGCGGCGCAGCTCCTGCATGTGGGCGGAGAAGGCCGGCCATTCCTTGCCCAGGCGCTGTACGTAATCAATGTTCTGATTCTTCTCGTACAGACGGCGAAGATGGCGGGTGGGCAGGTAAGCCGTGACGATACGTGCCGTGGAACTGCGGAACATATCCATGGTGCGCCCTCGGCCAAACAGCAGCTCGAAACGCTCCGGCCCGGTTTCCTGATGGGTGGTCAAAATGCGTTCGCCGTATTGCTGGCCGATCAGGACGTCCAGCCCGGTTTGCTCGACCAGCGAGCGCAACAGGGGGCGGCAGCGGCTGACCAGCGGATCAAATTCGCGGATCAGCAAATCCATTTCTATAAACCGGGGCCCGGGAGCGTAGCCTTCTGGGCTGCGGATCAACAGGCCGCTATTGCATAGCTCTTTCAGATAGCGATAGGTGGTGGCGGGAGGGTAGCTCAGGCGGGTGCAGATGGTCTCCACATCCAGAACCGGCGTGTGTGCACCGTACAAGTCCAGAATTTGCAGCATGCGTCTTAGACTATTCATGTGCCCTCGTAAAAACGGAGTTGTTGGTTCTCTATTCTAACCACGCTCTGGCCTGTCAGTGGGGAGCAACAGCAGGCATCACTTCGGCCTACTGGTTTATACCTAAACTATCACATTATTCGAAAAATTTTCTCAGACTGCGGTAATAATCTTGAACATAAGCGGGTCTGTTATGCATTTGCTTACACATGGCCTACTCCTTTTGTGATGTCGGGTGAGGGATTTGCCCGGCCCCAGTTTTTATCGAGGCGGACATGGATCAGGCTCAGCCCAGCCAGGTGTCTTCAGAGATCAAGAATGTGCTGTTCATCATGTGTGACCAGCTACGTGCAGACCACCTGTCCTGTTATGCCCCTGGGGGCGCATTAAAGACCCCCAATCTGGATCGTCTGGCCGCCATGGGCGTGCGCTTTGATCGCGCCTATGTGAACTCTGCGGTCTGTGGTCCTTCGCGGGCCTCGTATTACACCGGCCGCTATCCCTTGTCGCACCGGGTCACCTGGAATCGCGTTCCTCACCCTATCGATGAGCTGTATCTGGGCGACTATCTGGCCCAGTCCGGGCGAGACTGCCATCTGCTGGGTAAGACGCACCATGTGCCGGACCCGGCTGGCGCCAAGGCACGGCGTTTTCAGATTCAGCCCGAGGCGGCCGAGCGTTTCTGGCAAGGCGGCTTTACCGCCATTGAGCGCTACGACGGTCACTTTGAAATGGGCCCGGATAGCGAGTACCGCCAGTATTTGCAGGCCCAGGGTTATGACAGCGAGCGTCCCTGGGAAGATTATGTGATCGGCAGCCAGGACGCCCAGGGCCAGTTCGCCTCTGGCTGGTACATGCGTAATGCCAGCCTGCCTGCACGAGTGCAGGCGCAGGACTCGGAAACCGCCTACTTCACCCAGCGGGCCATGGATTTCATCACGGCTAAAGGTGAAGAGCCCTGGGCCTTGCACCTGTCTTTCATCAAACCGCACTGGCCTTATAAAGCGCCAGCGCCCTACCACGACCGCTTTGGGGCGGAAGACGCCTGTACGCCCTTGCGTGCGGAGCATGAGCGCCAGAATGCACACCCGGTGCACGCGGCCTATCAGCAGCACGAAGAGTCTCAGTCCTTTGCTCAGGACGAGGTCTGGCGCACGATCAAGCCTGTCTATATGGGCCTGGTTCAGCAGATTGATGATGAAGTCGGCCGCTTGCTGGATATGCTGGACCAGCAAGACCGTCTGAAAGACACTCTGATTATTTTCAGTTCCGATCATGGCGATTTGCTGGGCGATCACTGGTTGGGCGAGAAAGAGTATTTCTTTGAAAACGCCATTCGCGTCCCGCTGATCGTGGTTGATCCACGCGCCGCAGCGAACGCCACACGCGGCCAAAGCAGCGATGCCTTTGTCGAGTGCGTGGATGTCACGCCCACGATTCTGGATGCCCTGCACCTGCCTGCTCAGGAACACCGGGTGGAAGGTCGTTCCCTGATTCCGCTTTTGCATGGCCAGTCCGAGTGGGCGCGTGAGTACACCGTGGCCAGCCTGGATTACGCTTATCGGGAAGCCCGCCAGATTCTGGGCCGTGGGGTGGATGAATGCCGTGGCCTGATGTTGCGTGATGGCGAGTATAAATACATGCATTGGCAGGGTTACCGGCCACAACTGTTCGATTTGAAGCAAGACCCTGACGAGCTGCACGACCTGGGCGCAGATCCGGCGTATGCAGCGGTTTGTCGGCGTATGAAAGAAGGCCTGCTGGACTGGCATGACACCCTGAAAGGGCGTGCCAGCGAGAGTTGGGCCGCGGTAGAGGATCGTACCAATGCGCACGAGCGCATGATGAATATCTTGATTGGACGATGGTAGATGCGCTGCGGGGGGCTACCAGTTGGTGGCGGGCCGCAATCAATAACGATAAGGAGTGGACAAATGAAGCAGCTTAAAAATACGACGCTGGCCCTGTTGTTGGCCGGCGTGGGTGCCTTGGCCCCGATGATGGCTCAGGCCGCCTGGCCGACTACGGATCAGGTTCGTATTGTGGTCCCTTACCCACCCGGCACCGAACCTGACATTCTGGCTCGCGATCTGGGTGTACATCTGAACAAGGCCACCGGCAAGGTCTTTGTGATCGAGAACCGTCCGGGCGCCAATGCCATTATCGGCACCGACAATATTGCCAAAGCCAAGGGGGACGGCTCGGCTCTGTTGATGGTTGATAGTCTGGCGGTATCGACCAACCCACTGCTCTACAGCAACCTGCCCTACAAATGGGAAAAGGATCTGAAGCCGGTCACCACAGTCGCTGGCGTGAACCTGTATCTGCTGGTGCGTAATGATTTCCCGGCCAAGGACTACAAAGAATTCATCGCCCAGGCCAAGAAAGCCAATGGCGACACCAATGTGGGCACAGGTGGTCGCGGACACGTTACGCACCTGGGCATGGGTCTGCTGGCTCGTGAAGAAGGCGTGAACTTCACCTACATCCCTTACAAGGGCATGGCCCCGGCCACGAACGCGATTCTGGGCGGTGAGACCGATGCCATGCTGGTTGGCGGCATTCTGGCTTCACAGCACGTTGATGGCGGCAAGGTGCGAGTGCTGGCGGTAGGCGCAGACAAGCGTACCGAGCTGCTGCCTGACGTACCAACGGTGCAGGAAGCAGGCGGCCACGCCAATAGCATTCCAACAACGACTTTTGCCCTGTTTGCACCCGGCACCACACCGGATGACACCGTGAAAGAGATTCAGGAAAAGGTGGATGCTGCTCTGAAGACCCCCGAAATGCAGGCTGCCTTCAAGAACCGTGGCCTGGCCCAGTTCTTCACCACCCCGGCCCAGACGCTGGAGCGCGTGCAGAATGACTCCAAGGTCTATTCCGAGCTGATCCCTACCCTGGGCATTCAGCCTGAATAGGGTGGTGAACTAGTAGGCAGGCACACCCTCTTGGCAAGTTATCACAAGCGGGTGTGCTGCTTTATGGCTTGTATGAGAGTACAAGGGGTCTGGGTAAAGAAGCCTGTTTTGCTAATGCCAGAGAGGATGACCTTCCCAACCAGGGATAAAGCCCATGTCTGTCAGTGATAAACCTGGCACTGTAGGGAAGTCATCGAGTAGTTGGCGCAGGCGTGCAGGCCAGCTTGAGTTTGGGCTTACCCTGCGCATCAGGTGTAGCAGGATGCAGAGCATTACGAACAGGCGTGACTCGATGGCCGGTTGACTGATTATGGGGTTAAAGGCTGGCATCGCTCCTGGGCGTGGGAGCTTCGGCTGGTCCACCAAGTTCTTGTTCCAGAGACGACTGTGGTGTGCCGCTACATTACGTACGAAATTTAGTGCGCGTAGCCAGCTTTGCAGAAGCTGGCCGTTGGGTAGGCCGTAGCGCTCAGCGATTGCATCCCTGTCGACGGTCTTCATCCCTTGGTAGAAAGTGGATAGCATGCCGAACTCCCACAGTTCCACGCTCACCCAGAGAGGAAATGGCTCGCCATATTTTTGCTTATAGTGCCGCACGAAATCTTCTCGTGAACGTGCCACCATTTGTTGATGTTTGTCTAGCCAGTTCTGGTGGGCGGTCCGACCTGTTGCTGGGTGGACTTTCTTGGCAAAGTTTCCGTGCAGCAGATTTGGATCCATGTGGGCAAAGGGGTCTAGCTCGCCCAGTCTATAGGATACATCTACCCGAAAAGCGATCTCAAGACGCTCAATTGCGTCAAGCACCAGAAGACGAAGACGTTTGTCGAAGACATAAAGCGCTAATACCTGCTCGAAGGTACTGCCTGCTCGGAACGCATCAGTACGCTGCACGGTAATTCGCGGTGAGTCAGCGGCCTTTGAGAGTGTGGTCTGCCGGAGCGGATACCAATAGGCACTGAGTCGGTAATAGCCGATGCGCTGTAAACAGATCAGCGCTGCTTTTTCGTCGGTGACGCCCAAGCCGCGCTCCTTTAGGAGAGCGAGTTGCTGCTCGAAAGTGAGGTAGGGCTTGTTATAGGTGGACATGACCGACATAAAAGAAAACCCACCCGTACATCTTTCGACGCAGAGGGGCGGGCCGTGTTGAGATTGATTCTAGCCGCTTTCGGTAGAGGACTCAAGATGTGGACATAAATGTGCCCTGGCCTTTTTCAATGAGTTAATCACAGGAATGAAGGCCATTATTTGTTACATACCGTCTACGCAGGGTTAGAACCGATAGTGTGGCCGGGCGGGCTGCGTTTTACTGATCGTTGTAGTCGTGCTGCTCGGAAATCAGCCGCCGCAAGGTGGTCTTGAGGGCGCCGACATCCAGTGGCTGCAGGCGCTGCACCACTTCCTGTTCGTGCAGGCGAGCCTTGGCAATCAGCCCCGAGATCAGGGTTTGGCCTTCCTCGGTAATGCGTACCAGCGTAATGCGGCGGTCCACATCGTGGGCCACGCGACGCAGCAAGCCCTGTTTTTCCAGCCTGTCCAGCAGGCGGGTGACGGTGGGTTGTTTGGTGGTGGCAATACGAGCCAGATGGCCAATACTGACTTCGCCCGCACCCGACAGGGTGGACAGGACACGCCACTCGGAAATGGACAAACCGTTGCTCAGCACCACTTCGTGGAATTCGGCAGAGATCAGCTGGCTGGCCTGGGCCAACAAGGCGGGCAGGTAGTTTTCGACAAAGACGGTGTCGTGTTCGGTGGGGCTCATGTGCTTATTGTCATTACAGGCTAATGGGTGCCGCAAGGCGGCAACAGGGCTCACTATAACCAAGCTGTCCGTTTGCGTGTCGCAAATAATTTGCTGACTTTACTAGGGAAAACCATGAGGATGGATATGTTGAGATATAAACATATTCAGATGAAAATAAATACCATGTTCACAATGAGCGGTAAGTAAGGAAAGAAAAATGGCTGAGCGATCGTTTGTCGAAGAAGTCAAAAAGCTGCGCCTGGGTGATGGAGACGTATTCAGTGGCGAAGGCATTCTGGCGGTGACCAAGGCCCTGCTGGAATCGGGCGTGTCCTACGTGGCCGGTTACCAGGGTGCGCCTATCTCGCACTTGATGGACGTGCTGGCCGATGCCCAGGACATCTTGCAAGAGAACGGTATCCGTTTTGAAAACAGTGCCAGCGAGGCAACGGCGGCGGCAACACTGGCCGCGTCGGTCAACTACCCGCTGCGTGGCGCCATCACCTTTAAAGCAACCGTGGGCACCAACGTGGCCTCGGACGCGCTGGCCAACCTGGCCTCCGGTGGGGTCAAGGGCGGTGCGCTGATCATTGTGGGCGAAGACTACGGCGAAGGCTCGTCCATCATGCAGGAGCGTAGCCACGCTTTTGCCATGAAATCCCAGATGTGGATGCTGGACCCGCGTCCTAACCTGCCCTGTATTGTGCAAGCGGTTAAAGACGGCTTTGATCTGTCCGAAGCGTCCAACACCCCCGTGATGCTGCAACTGCGTATTCGCGCCTGTCACGTGCATGGTCAGTTTGTGGCCTCGGACAACCGCCGCGCCAAGTTCACCATCAAAGAAGCCATGGAGCAGCCCACACGCGATATCAACCGTATCGTGTTGCCGCCCGCCAGCTTCCTGCATGAAAAAGAAAAGATCGAACAGCGCTGGCCGAACGCCGTCAAGTTCATCGAAGAGCGTCAGTTGAATGAATTCTTTGCTGATGGCACCGATGACGTAGGCTTGATCGTTCAGGGCGGTGGCTACAACACCGTGATCCGTGCTCTGGAGCACCTGGATATGGCCGACGTGTTTGGCGAATCCAAAGTGCCCATGTACGTGATGAACGTGGCTTACCCGCTGATCGAATCTGAAATTGTTCGCTTCTGTGAAGGCAAGCGTGCGGTGCTGGTGCTGGAAGAAGGTCAGCCCAACTTTGTGGAACAGAACATCTCCGATATCGTGCGTCGTCACAATGTGGACGTAAGCCTGCACGGCAAGGATCTGCTGCCTCTGGCCGGTGAATACAACACCGCCACCATGTTGAAAGGCCTGCGTGCCTTCATGGAAAAATACGAGCGCATCGAGCCCCTGCCAGCCCGCAAACCACGCGTGATCCCGATGAAAGTCGAGACCGTGGAGCGTCCTAAAGCAGAACAAGCCAGCCTGGTGGAAGTGGAAGCCGCTGAAGTGAAACCCTTGGGCAGCCTGGATGAGAACGTCCATGCCCGTCCGCCAGGGTTTTGTACCGGCTGTCCCGAGCGTCCTATCTTTACCGCACTGAAGCTGGTGGAGCGCGAATTGGGCGAACACCACGTGTCGGCCGACATTGGCTGTCACCTGTTTTCCATTCTGCCGCCCTTCAACCTGGGTAACACCACCATGGGTTATGGCCTGGGTGGCGCTGGTTCGGCCGCCTTGAACGTGGATTCGGACAAGCGTGCGATTTCGGTGATGGGTGACGGTGGTTTCTGGCACAACGGTTTGACCAGCGGTATTGCCAACGCCGTGTTCAACCGCAGTGACAACCTGACCATCGTGATCGACAACAGCTACACCGCGGCTACGGGCGGTCAGGACATTCTGTCCTCCAAGGCTAAGAACGAAACGCGCAGTACCGGTCACCTGATCGAGAAAGCGGCGCGTGGTGTGGGTGTGGAATGGCTGCGCATGATACGTCGCACCTATGACTTGAAGACCATGACGGCAACCCTGCGTGAAGCCCTGACGACCAAGGAAAAAGGTCCCAAGGTGCTGGTGGCGCAAAGCGAATGTATGTTGAACCGTCAGCGTCGCGAGAAAGGCCAGGTGCGTAAAGCCGTGGCTGCGGGCGAACGTGTGGTGCGCGAGCGCTTTGGTGTGGACCCGGACACGTGTACCGGCGATCACTCCTGCATCCGCTTGTCCGGTTGCCCGTCGTTGTCGATTCGCCCCAATCCGGACGCCCTGCGTCAGGACCCGGTGGCGAACGTGATGAACAGTTGTGTGGGTTGCGGTCTGTGTGGCGAGGTTTCCCACGCCGCGATTCTGTGCCCGTCTTTCTACCGTGCACAAGTGGTCAGCAACCCGACTGGCTGGGACAAGTTCCGCGAAAAAACCCGCCGTGGCTTTATCGGCTGGTTGCAGCGTCGTGACGCTGCTCGTCGTGATCGTCTGGCCTTCTAAGCACACCCGTAGAGATTTTTATCATGCAGATCAAACCAATCAAGATTGCTATTTTGGCCATGGGTGGCGAAGGCGGCGGCGTGTTGGCCGACTGGATCGTCAACCTGGGCGAACAAAACGGCTACTTTGCACAGACCACCTCGGTGCCTGGCGTGGCCCAGCGTACCGGCGCCACGATTTACTACGTGGAACTGTTCCCGCACTCGGCCGCCGTGGATGGCAAAAAGCCTGTGCTGGCCCTGATGCCCATGCCCGGTGACGTGGACGTGGTGCTGGCTTCCGAGCTGATGGAAGCCGGTCGCGCCGTACAACGTGGCCTGGTGACAGAGGACCGCACCACGCTGATCGCTTCGACTCACCGTGTCTATTCCATTGCCGAAAAATCGGCCATGGGTGATGGCCGTGTGGACGACAATGCCCTGATTGCGCACGCAACCCAGGCTGCCAAGCGCTTTGTGTACTTCAATATGGAAAAAGCGGCCGAGGATTCGGGCAGCGTGATTTCCGCCGTGCTGTTTGGCGCATTGGCCAGCACCGGCGTGCTGCCTTTTAGCCGCTCGCAGTTCGAGCAGACCATCGAACGCGGTGGCGTGGGCGTCAAACCCAGTCTGAAGGCTTTTGGTGCCGCCTACGCCCGTGTCGCTGAAGGCGATGCTGGCAAGGCCGATTCGGAAAACAAGCCGGTTGATATGGCGACGCTGGCCCCCCGCGACCCTGCAGTGGCCAAGCTGATTGAGCGCGTCCGTGCCGAAGTGCCCGAGCAGGCCCAGCCTATCGTGGTGGAAGGTGTGCGCCGTGTGCTGGATTTTCAGGACGTGGCCTACGCCAATCTGTACCTGGACCGCCTGAAAAAGATCAGCCAGTTTGCCCGTCCTGACGATGTGGCCCTGATCCGTGAAACCGGCCGTTATCTGGCCTTGTGGATGTCCTACGAGGACGCCATTCGCGTGGCCGAACTGAAGACCCGCTCCAGCCGTTTTGACCGTGTGCATAAAGAAGTGCGCGCTGCCGACGGCCAGATCGTGGCGATCAACGAATACATGCACCCCCGCGTGGAAGAAATCAGTGAGATCCTGCCGTTTGCCAGCGTTGGCCGTTGGTTGATGCGTCCTACCTGGGGCAACAAGCTGGTGAAATCCCAGACCAAATCCGGTCGCGTGATTCAAACCAGCTCGGTGCGCGGCTTCATTCCCCTGTACTTGCTCTCGGGCTTCAAGCGCTGGCGTCGTCGCACGCTGCGTTACCAGGCCGAGCAGCAGCGCATTGAAGGCTGGTTGAAGCAGATCGAACAGGCTGCCGATGCCCACCCGGCTCTGGCACTGGAAATTGCCCAGTGTCAGCGTCTGGTCAAAGGCTATGGCGATACCCATGCTCGTGGCTTGCGTAACTACCAGACCGTGATGTCGGCTCTGGAGCGCAACCCTAGCACCTTGTCGCCTGCTATTTTGGGCGCCCTGCGCGATGCGGCTTTGGCCGACGAGCATGGCGTGAAGCTGGAGGCTGCCCTGCGCCAGTACGCACTGGTGTAAGGGGCCACACCGGGCCGCTTTCGGGCGGCCTCGGTGAAAACCCTTGAGGACGCGTTTTTATACCCCCAAATACTTTATTTCTAAAATATTCATAGTAGAATATAAATTCGGATTGGCACTGCGAAGAAGGCCCTGAAAGCCAACGATCCCGTGTCTACTTGGCCACTTGTTCAAGCAAGAATATCCCGCTGTTGGTCAAACTGAAATTAGCCAAAGTTTGGGGGAAAAACAATATGAATCAAAGCGAAGCAGCACTTGAATTCCTGGTAGAGCCGGCCGATGCCGGATTTGAAGGCCGCGTCGGTCCCAAGGACCCGGCCAGCCTGAAATTGTGGTTGCGCATGCTGACCTGCACCAAGCAGATCGAGGACGAAATCCGTCGCCGCCTGCGCCAGAATTTTGATATTTCGCTGGCCCGTTTTGACTATATGGCCCAGTTGTACCGCTACCCGCAGGGTCTGAAGATGGGCGAGTTGTCGCGCTATCTGATGGTGACCGGCGGCAATATTACCGGACTGACTGACGAGCTGGCCCGCGAGGGCATGGTGTCTCGCCAGAGCAGCCCCACTGACCGACGTGCCTGGGTGTTGCGTCTCACCCCCAAGGGCAAAAGCAGTTTCGAGGCGATGGCCCAGGCCCACAGCGACTGGATTGCAGAAATGTTTGAAGGGCTGGGTACCGAGGAAGTCGTGCACATCCATCAGCACCTGGGCCTGCTACGGGTTCATCTGCAAAGCGCGGCCAGCTAGCATAAGGTGCATCCTGCCAGGCCTGTGAACCAGGCAGGATGCGGATAGCGTCACGAACAGGCGCACAAAACACTTGCTAAAAAGGTGTCTACAACATGGTTTCCAAGCTGTACGAACAAGAACATCGCATCCGTTTTTCGGAATGCGATCCAGCGGGTATCGTTTTTTATCCGCAGTACTTTGTGATGTTTAACGACCTGATGGAAGCATGGATCGACTCCATGACCCCCGAGGGTTTTCACAACATGATCGCCAGCAAACGGGTGGGCATGCCTTCGGTGCACATTGAGGCCGAGTTCAAGTCCATCAGCCGTATGGGTGATGATGTGGTGATGAGCCTGGGTGTGGAACGCATTGGCAATAGCTCCTTGAAGCTGCTGTTGCGCTGCATCGGTAAGGACGGCGTGCTGCGCATGCAAGTGCGTCAGACTGTGGTGACCACTTCGTTGGAGACGCACCTGGGTATTCCTATCCCCGACTTCCTGCGTAACCCCATGCAAGAGTACGTGATTGCCCAGGCAGAAAGCAGCCAGGCTTGATCTAGTTTGAAGTAGTAGCAGGCAGTGTGCAGGTTAGCCATTTTTTTTGATTTAAATAGTTGACTTGTATAATATTTATTAATAAATATACTATGCTCAGAAGCATGTATTCAGACCATACGGACATATCATGAATATCGTATGTATTGGCGGAGGCCCAGCCGGCTTGTATTTCGGTTTGCTGATGAAATTGCAAAACCCTCAGAACGAGGTTTTTGTAGTCGAGCGCAACCGACCGTACGACACCTTTGGCTGGGGTGTGGTGTTCTCGGACGCCACCATGGAAAACCTGCGTGAAGCTGACCCCGTGTCCGCGCAGACCATCGGTGACGCGTTCAACCACTGGGACGACATTGAGTGCCATTTCAAAGGTAGCGCCGTGCGCTCCAGCGGCCATGGCTTTATCGGGATTGGTCGCAAGAAATTGCTGAACATCCTGCAAGCCCGCTGTGAAGAAGTGGGCGTCAAGCTGGTGTTTGAGACCGTGGTCACGGACGAAGCTGAACTGGCCCGCAAGTACAACGCCGATATCCTGATTGCTTCTGACGGCATCAACAGCGCCATTCGTACCCGCTACGAAGACGTGTTCCAGCCTGATATCGACACCCGTAACTGCCGCTTTGTGTGGCTGGGTACGGAAAAAGTGTTCGACGCCTTTAACTTCATTTTTGTTGAAACTGAGCACGGCTGGTTCCAGGCTCACGCCTACCGCTTCCAGGATGGCCTGTCCACGTTCATCGTGGAAACGCCTGAAGAGACCTGGCAGAAAGCCGGTATTGGCGAAATGTCGCAGGAAGAGGCCATTGCCTACTGCGAGAAGCTGTTTGCCGACCATCTGGATGGCAACAAGCTGATCAGCAATGCCACCCACCTGCGCGGTTCGGCCATCTGGATCCGCTTCCCACGCGTTATCTGCAACAAGTGGGTGCACTGGCAAGATTACGGCACCGGCAAGAAGGTTCCTGTGGTGCTGATGGGCGACGCCGCTCACACCGCTCACTTTTCCATCGGTTCCGGCACCAAGCTGGCTCTGGAAGATGCCATCACGCTGGCCCAGCACATGGACCACGAGTCCATGGAAGAGGCCCTGAAAGATTACGAAGCCGCTCGTAGCGTGGACGTATTGCGCATTCAGAACGCTGCCCGCAACTCGACCGAATGGTTCGAGAACGTGGCCCGTTACGCCAATATGAAGCCCGAGCAGTTCACCTACTCCATGCTGACCCGTTCGCAGCGCATCTCGCACGAGAACATGCGCATGCGTGACGCCGCCTGGCTGGAAAAATACGAGCGCTGGATGGCGACCGAAGCCGGCTTGAAGCTGGCCGACGGTGAAAAGGCCCCATCGCCCATGTTCACGCCCTTCAAGCTGCGCGATATGCAGTTGAAGAACCGTGTCGTGCTCTCGCCCACGCTGATGTACAGCGCCAAGGAGGGAATGCCCGGTGCTACGCACCAGGTGCATTACGGCAGCCGCGCCATGGGTGGTGCTGGCCTGATCATGGCTGAAATGACTGCCGTGACGCCTGAAGGCCGTGTCACCCCCGGTTGTACCGGTCTGTGGAACGACGAGCAGGCCAATGCCTGGAAACCTGTGGTGGCATTTGCCCACGAACAGGGTGCCAAGATTGGTGTGCAGCTGGGCCATGCTGGCCGTCGCGGTTCGACGCAACTGGGCTGGGAAAAAGCCAATCAGCCATTGACTGAAGGCAACTGGCCTTTGGTGTCGGCTTCCGCCCTGCCTTACCAGGCTGGCGTCACTGCCGTGCCTGCCGAGATCACCCGTGCCCAGATGGACGAAATTCGTGATGCATTCGTGGCTGCCACCAAGCGCGCTGACCAGGCCGGTTTTGACTGCATCGAATTGCAAGCCGCCCACGGTTACCTCTTGTCCAGCTTCATTTCGCCGCTGACTAATCAGCGTAGTGATGAATTTGGTGGTAGTCTGGAAAATCGCATGGCTTACCCGCTGGAAGTGTTTGCCGCTATCCGCGCCGTCTGGCCGGAGAACAAGCCCATCATGGTGCGTATCTCGGCAACAGACTGGGCCGAAGGTGGCAACACGGCGGACGACGGTGTGGAAATTGCCCGCCTGTTCAAGCAAGCCGGTGCCGATCTGATCGACGTGTCCTCGGGTGAAGTGGTGCTGGAGCAGCAGCCAATTTACGGCCGCATGTACCAGACGCCATTCTCCGACCGTATCCGTAACGAAGCCGGTATCGCCACCATGGCGGTGGGCTCGATCATGGAAGCGGATCACGCCAACAGCATTATTGCTGCAGGCCGTGCTGACCTGTGCGCCCTGTCGCGTGGCTTCCTGGCCGACGCGAACTGGCCACAACGTCAGGCAGCGGAGCTGGGTTACACCGACCTGGCCTGGCCCGTTCAGTACGAATGGGGCAAGGACTGGTTGCAGCGTCAAATCAAACGTGCGCCAGTGGCCCAGGACGGCCCTGCCAAGTCATAAAACACGAAAGGAGACAGCATCATGTCGGAAGAACGTTTTGACACCCACCGCGAAAGCGTGCTCGGTCGTGCAGATGTTGAGGACACGCCCGAATTGGTGAAGTACTACCAGGATTTGACTCAGTTTGAAGCCGGTGCCCTGTGGACCGTGGCGAACAAGATTGAGCCCTGGGAGCCCAAGTCCGAATCCGTGCCTGTGGTGTGGCGCTACCGCGACCTGCGCGACTACGTGTTGCGTTCGGTGGATTTGGTCAGCCCTGAAAAGGCCGGTCGTCGTGTGATTTACCTGAACAACCCCGGTCGCCAGGAAGTCTCGGCGGCGGTGGGCTGGCTGTACTCCGGTTTGCAGGTCATGAAACCGGGCGAAGCGGCTTCCGCACATGCGCACTCCTCCTCGGCCCTGCGTTTCATCATGGAAGGCCGTGGTGCCTACACCATCGTGGACGGCCACAAGATGACCTTGGGCGCCAACGACTTCGTGCTGACGCCTAACGGCTGCTGGCACGAGCACGGCGTGGAAGCCGACGGCCTGCCTTGTATCTGGCAAGACGGTCTGGACATTCCACTGGTCAACGCGCTGGAAGCCGGTTTCTACGCCGTTCACCCTGACCTGTCCCAGGCCATTACGCACCCCGTCAACGACGCGGTGGGTATCTGGGGCGGTCGTGGCCTGAAGCCTACCTTGCACGACTGGCAAAAACCGTACTCGCCCCTGCTCAAGTACGAGTGGGAGCCTACCTACGAAGCCTTGTCGGCCTACGCCAAGGTTACGGACGGCAGCCCCTTTGATGGCGTCATCATGGACTACATCAACCCGCTGACCGGCGGTCCTGTCATGGCCACCATCGGTGCCAGCATGCAAATGCTGCGCCCTGGCGAGCACACCAAGGCCCACCGTCACACCGGCAGCATCATTTACCAATGCGCCAAGGGTGAAGGCTATTCGATCATCAATGGCAAACGCTTTGACTGGCGCGAACGCGACATTTTCTGCGTACCATCCTGGATGTTCCACGAGCACGCGAACGGTTCTTCGTCCGAGGACGCTTGCCTGTTCTCGTTCCACGACCTGCCCGTGATGCGTGCCCTGAATCTGTACCGCGAAGAAGCGCTGGCCGAGAACGGTGGCCATCAAGTCTTGCTGTAAGACTACTTAATTAAGCTATATGAACAGCCTGCCACGGCAGGCTGACCTGATTTACTTAAGCCATCCGCATAGATGGCCCAATCTGGAGATAGAAATGCGTCTTGTAACGTACCGTAGTGAAGTTGCTGCCGCTGGCCGCCTGGGTGCCATTGTGGGCGATCTGGTGGTTGACCTGGGTTACCTGGGCGACGCCACTGGCCACATGCTGCCTGACAATATGCTCGATTTCATCGACCTGGGCCCAGCCGCTGTGACCTCCACGGCTCGCTTGCTGGAAACCTACGCCGACGATATGCCTTTTGGTGTGGCACTGCCCCTGGCCAACGTCAAGCTGTTGGCTCCTATCCCACGCCCACGCAAGAACATCTTTGGTATCGGCCTGAACTACGTGGAACACGTGGCCGAATCCAGCCGCACTCTGGACACCTCCAAAGAGCTGCCCAAACAGCCCGTGATTTTCTCCAAGCCACCAACCACCGTGGTTGGCCCTGGCGATGCCATCGAGCACAACAAGAACATCACTCAGCAAATGGACTGGGAAGTTGAACTGGCCGTGATCATGGGCACCCGTGCTCAGCGCGTGGCCAAAGAAGACGCCCTGAAGTACGTGTTCGGTTACTCCGTCATGATCGACGTGAGCGCCCGTGACTGCCGTCGTGCCGGTCAGTGGATCTACTCCAAAGGCCAGGACACCTACGCTCCTTTCGGTCCCGTTATCGTGACTGCTGACGAGCTGACCGACCCTCACAACCTGAACCTGAGCCTGACTCTGAACGGTGTGACCAAGCAAAGCTCCAACACCAAGCACATGCTGTTCAACGTGAACGACCTGATCGCTGACATCAGCGCCGGTATCACGCTGGAACCCGGTGACATCATCGCTACCGGTACCCCGGAAGGCGTGGGCGCTGGCCGTGATCCTCAAGAGTGGATGTGGCCTGGTGACGTGGTGCACGCTGTGGTTGAAGGCATCGGTGAATTGCGTCACCCCATCGTGGACGTGACCCCCCAAAACTAAGTAAAGGAGAGCATGATGCTGGAATTGCGTCAGTTCAAGGCCGCCGCCGTTCAGGCAGCGCCTGTGTTCCTGGACACGAATGCGACCATCGAAAAAGTATGTCGTCTGATCAATGAAGCAGCCGACAACGGTGCCGAGCTGATCGCCTTTCCCGAGGTGTTCGTCTCCGGTTACCCCTACTGGAGCTGGGTGATGAACCCGATCGACGGCAGCCCGTGGTTCGAGCGCCTGTGCAAATCGGCCATCGAAGTGCCCGGTCCCGAGATCCAGAAGGTTGCGCAAGTTTGTCGTCAGCGCAAGGTCAACGTGGTGTTGGGTGTGAACGAGCGCAGTCCCGTTGGCATCGGCACCATTTACAACACGCTGGTCACCATCGGCGCGGACGGTCGCATTCTGGGCCGTCACCGCAAACTGGTTCCCACCTGGGCTGAAAAGCTGACCTGGGCCAACGGTGATGCGTCCTCGATGCGTGTGCATGACACCACCATCGGCCCTCTGGGTGCCTTGGCTTGCGGTGAAAACACCAACACGCTGGCTCGTTTCAGCCTGTTGTCGCAAGGTGAACTGGTCCACGTTGCCAGCTACATCGCCTTGCCCGTGGCACCAAAAGACTACGACATGGCTGAAGCGATTCGCTTGCGTGCCGCTGCTCACTGCTTTGAAGGCAAGGTGTTTACGGTGGTGGCTTGCTCGACGGTTTCCGAGGAAATCATCGAAGCCATGTCGGCCAGCCATCCTGAAGCACGTGATCTGCTGGCTCGTCCCAACAGCGCGTTCTCGGGCATTATTGGCCCCGATGGCCGCGTTCAGGGCGAAGCACTGATCGACAAGGAAGGCATTGCCTACGCCGACATCGATCTGTCGCGCTGCATCCAGCCGCGTCAAATGCACGACATCACCGGTCACTACAACCGTTTTGACGTGTTTGACCTGCGTGTGAACCGCAAGGCTTTGACGCCTGCCCGCTTTTACGAAGGCGACGCAGCGTCCCAGCCAGACCTGAATCCTGCCGAGTTCTCCGTTCTGGACGACAAGGAAGTGTAAGAGGGTTCAAGACGGTCCCTTTCCCCCAGTGGATCGGGACCGTTTTTTGACGGGTCTCTTTGCTCAAGCGACCTGCTCAAAAAAACCGCCGTGGCCTTGCCGCAGCGGTCCAAGATGCAAGCTGCCTTTGTAAAGAAGGCGGTGCCGGGCCTGAAGGAGCGGGCTGTTTTAACGGCTGGTCCCTATCCTGCGCCATGCAGGGCAGGCAACGATAACGACGACATAAGACCCAAGTAGGAGATGAAATGAGCGACAAGAACCCATTGGCAGCCTTTATCCAGGCGATCGACAGCAAGCAGGTCCGTTTCGTGGATCTGACCCAAACCCTGTCTCCCAGCTTCCCCGCCTTGCAACTGCCCCCCCAATTTGGCCAGACTGCCGGTTTCTCGATTGAGCGCATCAGCCAATACGACGAAAACGGCCCAGGCTGGTACTGGAACAACTTCACCTGTGGCGAACACACCGGTACCCACTTTGACGCGCCTGCGCACTGGATCTCCGGCAAGGACCATCCAGACAACACGGTCGACACTATTCCAGTGGACAACTTCCTGCGCCCTGCCGTGGTGGTTGATGCTTCCGCTGAAGTGGCCCAGAACGAAGACTTCATCCTGACCTCCGAGTTCCTGTTGAACTGGGAAGCCAAGCATGGCCGTATCCCTGAAGGCGCCTGGGTGCTGTTTCGCACCGACTGGTCCAAGCGCGTGAACGACGCCGAGGCATTCCTGAACATGCGTGAAGACGGTGCTCACACGCCTGGCCCAGCTCAGGAAGCGGTAGAGTGGATGATTCACGAGCGCAAGGTTCACGGTTTTGGCGTTGAAACCATCAACACCGATGCTGGCCAATCCTACTCCTGGCCTATTGGCTACCCTTGCCACACCCTGATGCACGGTGCCAACCGCTACGGTCTGCAGTGCTTGTGCAACCTGGATCAGCTGCCCCCTCAAGGTGCACTGATCATGTCGGCCCCTTTGAAGATTGAAGGCGGTTCCGGCAGCCCATTGCGCGTGGTCGCACTGGTTGCTCAGTAAGTAGAAAACGGTGGGGAAGTGGCAGAACTGTGTACCATGCGGTTCTGCTGTTTTCTCACCTAGTGGTTTTCCATTATATTCGGCAGTATATATTTATCCGTAAACTATTCATCAATAAAATAAATTCACAAAAGAATGAATAGAGATCCAGCCATACAGCCAGTCTTGGTGTCAGGCAGCCGGTTTTAGCGGAGACAGTAGACGAGCCTTACGCAGCCTTTTTCAGGTTACGCGATACCGTCCCATTGCCCCCTGCGGCGCTACATCATGCCACGGCTTGGCCTTTTTGGCTGGGTAATTGATGTAGTCATGCTCAATGGTAGGCACATGATGGATACTTTTGAACTCGTCATCCGGGACATCCAGAACGCATCCCCGCTGATTCGCAGTTTTACGCTGGAGCCTGCCCAGGCCGGTTCCCTGCCCGCGTTTGCGCCGGGTTCGCACCTGCAGGTACAGATTCCTGATCTGAACGATCACCGCTGCTATTCCCTGATTTCGCTGGACGCCGACACGGCACAGGGTCCGACCTGTTACCGTCTGGGCGTGCGCCTGGAAGACAACAGCTCGGGTGGTTCGCGCTTCATGCACAGCCTGAAAGTAGGCGATACGCTGCGTGTGGCTGGCCCCAAGAATGACTTCCCCTTGCATGCTGCCGCTGAAGGTGAAACCGAAACCGTGCTGATTGCCGGTGGTATCGGTATCACCCCCATTGCCAGCATGGCCGCTGCCCTGCATCACCAGGGCCGCCCTTACCAGCTGCATTATGCCGGTCGCAGCGTGGAACAGCTGGCCTTTCTGGACGAACTGAGCGCCCTGTCCGGCCCGGCCCTGCGTCACTACGCGGACGACAGCGAAGGCCGTTTCTGCCTGAATACCCTGCTCGATGGTCTGTCCAAAGACCAGCACATTTACGTCTGCGGCCCCAAAGGCATGATTGATGCCGTGATCGAAGCCTGCAAGCAACGCGGCTGGCCTGGCGACCATGTGCACTTCGAGCTGTTCGTGACGGCGGCTCCCCAGGAAGGTGACCAGCCTTTTGAAGTGGAATTGCGCCAGACCGGCGTGACCCTGCAAATTCCCGCCGACAAGACCATTGTGGACGTGATGGAAGAGCAGGGCCTGGACCCCATGATCGACTGCAAGCGCGGCGAGTGCGGCGTCTGTACCTGTGATGTGATCGAAGGCGAGGTTGACCACCGCGACTACTTCCTGAGCGACTCGGAAAAAGCCAGCAACAAGGTCATCCAGATCTGTATTTCCCGTGCCAAGACCCCGCGTCTGGTGCTGGATCTATAAGCCCAAGGGCGACGGAGAACATGATGGAAAAGTATCGTGATAATCCCCAGGCCATCCGCGAATTGGTACGCGAGGCCGAGGTCCACAAGGATTTGTACATCAACCAGGAGCTGTTTGAACTGGAGATGGAGCAGTTGTTCGTCAATACCTGGGTCTACGTTGGCCATGCCAGCCAGGTGCCCAATAAAGGCGACTTCTACACCACGACGGTCGGTACTGAGTCCGTCATCATGGTGCGCCATACCGATGAGAGCATCCGCGTGCTCTACAACCGTTGCCCGCACAAAGGTGTGCAAGTGGCGGGCGAGACCTGTGGCAACACGGGCAAGTTCTTCCGTTGCCCCTACCACGCCTGGACCTTCAAGACGGACGGCTCCCTGCTGTCCATCCCCTTGAAGAAAGGCTACGAGAACACCGGCTTTGAATGCACCGAAGGCAGCAAGGGCATGGCCGCGGTACAGAACGTCAAGGTGTACCGCGATTTCGTGTTCTGCCGCCTGGCCGACGAAGGCGTAAGCTTTGAGGACTTCTTTGGCGAGTCCCTGAGCACCATCGACAATATGGTGGATCGCTCCCCCGAAGGCCGCCTGGAAGTGGCCGGCGGCGTGATGCGCTACATGCACCAGTGCAACTGGAAAATGCTGGTCGATAACCAGACCGATACCTGTCACCCCATGGTGGCGCACGAGTCCTCGGCGGGTACGGCGGTTAAAGCCTGGGAAGCCGCCCCTCCAGGTACGCCCAAGCCCATGGCGGTCGAGCTGTTTGCTCCTTTCATGTCGCCTTACGAGTTCTACGAAGGCATGGGCATTCGCGTGTGGGAAAACGGTCACGGCCATACCGGCGTGAGCAATTCCATCCACGCTGATTACTCCGAAATTCCCGGCTACTGGGATCAGATGGTCGAAGCTTATGGTGAAGAGCGCGCCAAAGCCATTTTGGGCGACACGCGTCACAACACCTGTTACTTCCCCAACATCATGGTCAAGGGCCCGATCCAGACCCTGCGTTTGTTCAAGCCGCTGGCCGCTGACAAGACCCTGGTGGAATCCTGGACCTTCCGCCTGGTGGGTGCCCCTGACACCTTCCTGGAACGCACCCTGATGTACAACCGTCTGATCAACGCACCGACCTCCATGGTCGGTCACGATGATCTGGAAATGTACGAGCGTGCCCAGCACGGTTTGCAGTCGCGTGGTCGCGACTGGATGAACCTGGCCCGTCTGGTGGAAAAAGATGAAGACCAGCAAAAGAATGTGGTGATCAACGGCACCAGCGAAATGCAGATGCGCGCCCAGTTCCGCGCCTGGTTGAAGTTCATGCTGCCCGAGCAGCAGGCCAAGAAAGAAGAGGAATAACCATGAGCGAAATCAGCCGTCAGGCCCTTATCGATTTTGTGTATGCGGAAGCCCGCCTGCTGGATGAACAGCGCTACGAGCAATGGCTCGACCTGTTCACCGAGGATGGCTACTACTGGATGCCGCTGGTGCACGATCAGCAGGACGCCCGTTTGCATGCGTCCCTGATGCACGAGGACAAGCTCTTGCTGCGTATCCGTGTGGAGCGTCTGGCAGGCCGTCGCACTTTCTCCCAGCAGCCCAAGAGCCGCAGCCATCACCTGCTCCAGCAACCCACTGTGGAAAGCATGGATGAGGAAAAAGGCGAATACACCGTGCGTTGCGCCTTCCACTACACGGAAACGCGTGGCGACAACCAAGATATCTATGTGGGTTGGAATACCTACACCCTGGTGCGCCAGGACGACGCTTTGAAGATCCGTCTGAAACGGGTGGATCTGCTCAATTGCGACGCGCCTTTCGGCAATATCCAGTTGTTTATGTGACAGGACAGGAGAATTTTTGATGGCCAACACCACGGTCTACCAGGCTTTTCGAGACACCGCCCAGAAATGGGGCGACAAGCCCTTTGTATGTACCCTGCCTGAGACCGCCGAGATCTACGGTATTGAAGCGGGCGAGCTGACTTATGGTCAGGCGCTGGAGCGTATCGACGCCTTGCGCGCCGGTTACGCCGCCGCTGGCTATGGCCACGGTCACCGCGTCGGCATCCTGCTGGAGAACCGCCCTGTGTTCTTCCTGCACTGGTTCGCACTGAACAGCCTGGGCGTGTCGATTGTGCCAATCAATCCTGACTTGCGCGCTGCCGAGCTGGAATACCTGATCGGCCATTCGGAAATGATCATGGCCATTGCTCTGCCCAGCCGTCACCAGGATCTGGTGGAAGCGGCTCAGCGTGCTGGTCAGCCTTTTGCCATCATGGCCGATGGCGATGTGCCTCCGATGGTGGAGCGCGCCGCCTCCCGTTCCTGTGACATTCCTGATGAAAACAGCGAATGTGCCTTGCTGTACACCTCCGGTACCACAGGCCGCCCCAAGGGCTGCATGCTGGCTAACCAGTACTTCCATTATGCTGGCGAGTGGTATCGCGACATTGGTGGTCTGGCTTCGCTGGAGCATGGCAAAGAGCGCATGCTGACTCCGCTGCCCCTGTTCCACATGAATGCGATGGCCTGCTCGACCATGGCCATGATCAAGACCGGCGGCTGCCTGATCTCCCTGGACCGTTTCCACCCACGTAGCTGGTGGGATTCGGTGCGCGAGTCCGGCGCAACCGTGGTGCATTATCTGGGTGTGATGCCAGCCATCCTGATGAAGGCCGAGGCCAGCGAAAAAGACCGTCAACACAATGTGCGCTTTGGTTTTGGCGCTGGTGTGGACCGTGGTCTGCATCCTATTTTTGAAGAACGCTTTGGTTTCCCGTTGCTGGAAGCCTGGGCCATGACGGAAACGGGCGCCGGTGCCAGCATCATCGCCAATCACGAGCCCCGCTTTATCGGCACCTCCTGCTTCGGTAAGGAAATGCCTGTCGTGGAAGTGCTGCTGCGTAAAGACGATGGCGAACCTGCTCAGGCCGGTGAAAACGGCGAGCTGCTGGTGCGCTCGGCCGGTGACAACCCACGCTACGGCTTTTTCTCCGGTTACTGGAAAGACCCGGCGGCGACTGATGAAGCCTGGGAAGGCGGCTGGTTCCACACGGGCGACATCGTTTGCCGTGACGAACAAGGCTACCTGCACTTTGTGGACCGTAAAAAGAACGTGATCCGTCGCAGTGGCGAGAACATCGCTGCCGTGGAAGTGGAAAACATCATGCAGCAGCACCCGCTGGTGCGCTCCATTGCCGTGGCCGCCGTGCCCGACGCCATCCGTGGCGACGAAGTGATGGCGCTGGTGGTGCCGCACAATCCTATCGAAACCCAGGAACAGCGCGAACAGGCTGCCCAGGAAATGGTGCAGTGGGGCCTGACCCAGCTGGCCTATTTCAAGGTGCCCGGCTACGTGTTGTTTGTGGATGCCCTGCCGCTGACCTCGACCAACAAGATTCAGCGCGGTGAGCTGAAAACAGTGGCTCTGGCCGCTTTGGAAAACCCGGCCTGCGTGAATACCAATCACCTGAAAAAACGTCAGGAGGCCTGAGCCCATGGCCCTGCCGCAAGCAGCCCGCCAGGGCTATGACGATGTGGTGCTGGTCGCTCCGGTGACCATTCCCTACGAGCGCCATTCCGAGCAGACCGCGCATTGGTGGCTGGGTGCGGCATTGGGCCAGTTGCTGGCCCAGTCCGGCCTGAAAAAAGCCGACGTCGATGGCGTGTGTGTATCCAGCTTCACGCTGGGTTCGGATAGTGCCGTCGGTGTGATGCAGCATTTTCAAATGAGCCCGCGCTGGCTGGATCACATCCCTATGGGTGGAGCCAGCGGTGTGGTGGCGATGCGCCGTGCGGCTCGTGCCGTGCAGTGTGGCGATGCGTCCATCGTGGCGTGTATCGCGGGCGATACCAATCACCGTGAGTCCTTCAAGAACACGGTGTCGGGCTTCTCGCGTTTCTCGCAGGATGCCGTCTACCCTTACGGTGCCGGTGGCCCCAACGCCAGCTTTGCGCTGCTGACGGACTACTACATGCGTCACTACGGTGCCACGCGTGAAGACTTCGGCAAGCTGTGCGTCGCTCAGCGTGATAACGCGCTGCGCAATCCGCACGCCCTGATGAAAAAGCCGCTGACGCTGGAGCAGTACATGGAGGCGCGCGTCATTGCCGACCCCATCCATCTGTTCGATTGCGTGATGCCTTGCGCTGGAGCCGAAGGGTATCTGGTGATGCGTCGTGAACAGGCCGAAGCACTGGGTCTGCCTTATGTGCGTATTCGTTCCACCATCGAGCGTCACAACGCCTTCCCTGAAGATGCGGTACAGCATCGTGGTGGCTGGGCCATGGACAAGGATGCGTTCTACGAGCACGGGGGCCTCACCCCGGCAGACGTGGATTTCATGGAAACCTACGATGACTACCCTGTCATCAACGTCCTGCAGTTTGAAGACCTGGGATTCTGCGCCAAGGGCGAAGGCCCGGAATTCATCCGCAAGAACACCTTTACCGTAGACGGCAGCTTTCCCTTCAATACCAGCGGCGGCCAGTTGTCGGTAGGCCAGGCGGGCGCTGCCGGTGGTTATCTGGGTCTGGTTCAGGCGCTGCGCCAATTGACGGATACCGCAGGCGATACGCAGGTGGCCAATGCCCGCATCGGCCTGGTGTCCGGCTTTGGCATGATTAATTACGACCGCGGCATTTGTACTGCTGCGGCCTTGCTGGAACGGGGACAGTAATGAGCGATACCCAACTTCTGCCACCCGGCGCACGCAGCGCTACGGCAGCCGGTCTGACCGAGGCCGCCCGGCGCGGTGAATTCGCCCTGCAAGTGTGCCCGTCCTGCGGCACGGTGCAGTATCCCGCCAGGGACGTCTGCGGCCATTGCCTGCACACCACGCTGAACTGGAAGCCGGTGGCGGACACAGGCGTGTTGCGTGCCACCACGACCCTGCATCACAGCAACGAACCCTATTTTCAGGCACGACTGCCCTGGCGTATCGGCACCGTTCAACTGGATTGCGGCCCTTTTGCCATCGCCCACTTGCCCGAAGGCGGGCAGGCCGATGAGAAAGTGCGCCTGCGTCTGGAACTGGATGCCGGTGGCGTAGCCGTGCTGGTGGCGCGCCCTGCGCCTTGAATTTGCCTGGAGACAATCAAGATGACACAAGCTCAATACACCGCCATTGTGACGGGCGGCAGCACCGGTATTGGTGAAGACATTTGCCGCAAGATGCTGGATCAGGGTTACACCGTGATCAGCATGGCGCGCAATGTATTGCCCTGGACGCACGAGCGTCTGCATTGCGTGCAGGTGGACTTGCTGGATGCCGTGGCAACCGAGAAAGCCGCCAAAGACATTGCCGAACGTTTTGAAGTGACCCACTTCATCCACAACGCGGGCGTGATCTGGCCCGCCTTGCTGGACGAGGTCAAGCTGGAAGACTTGCAGGGCCTGACCCAGATTCACCTGGGCGCGGCTTTGCAGATTACTCAGGCAGTGGTTCCTGGCATGCGCGAGCGCCACTTTGGCCGCATTGTGCTGATGTCCTCGCGTGGTGCGCTGGGTCTGCAAACCCGTACTGCCTATGCCGCTACCAAGGCTGGCATGTTGGGCATGGCCCGCACCTGGGCGCTGGAACTGGCTGACCAGGGCATTACCGTCAACGTGATTGCCCCCGGCCCCATCACCACCAATATGTTCTACGACGTGGTTGAAGCCGGTAGCGAGCGCGAAGCCAAGCTGGCTGCTGCGATTCCCGTGAAGCGCCTGGGCCGTGCGGATGACATCAGCCGCGCCACCCTGTTCTTCTCGGACCCTGAAAACAGCTTCATCACGGGTCAGACCCTGTATGTCTGCGGTGGTGCCAGCGTGGGTACGCTGACGATCTGATCGACGGGCAACGGGACTGCCCGTGATCGCGCTTTGAGTGCGTTCGGGAACTAGTCCATATGCTTGGCGACATATAAAACCCCCTTGGTTTTCCAAGGGGGTTTTTGCTTTTGGATGGCACAACCCCCTTGATGGACTATCTGTTCCAGCATGTCGGGCGGCGAGTGTCGTTTAAACAAACGGCTGAAGGGACCGTCTTGATTGGTGGCGGCTGGTCAGCGGTGCCGGGATTTTTTGCTGCCTAAGTTTTTTTCTTTGTCGCAGAGGCCGATTTTGGCTTTTTATCCCCGGTTTTTGGTGTCAAAAGTTGCTGTTTCAGGCTTGCTCGCATCGCATGGAAGTATGTCCAACACTTGAGAGGCCTGTTCATTTTCGGCTCTCTTTTTGTCACATGAAACACCCGGATCTCAGGGTTTGGCTATCGGTCTGGATGCTGCCTGATTGCTAGTCGGCTGATTCTTTATTGCCCTGCTTGAAGCCAATGTTCGCCTGCTCGACATTGCGCCAAGCCAGGACTCACGCCTGTTCCGGCAGTTTTTATCAGCTCTTGCACAGGACAAGCGAGCTGGTTTGTGACCGTATTTCTTGCTATGTGAGATAGAAACCACGATTCCATGATTTTGGATGGAATTAAGGGTTTCTTTCTATTTACCTGGATTTGTTCATCTATAAACTATTTAGAACAGAAATATAACAATGCACATCGGTTTTCCGAGGTGCATGATGACCCAAAAAACGGGCCTTCGCCGGCCAAAAAGAGTGGAGCTGTAATGAACGACGATCTGCCAGGAATGGAGCTGGTGCGTTCACGTGGAGTAGTACGAGTTGTAGAGACAATTCTGGATACTGCCTGTGTGGTCATCTTGATCCTGATGACAGGGATCACTACCGTGGACGTGATAGGCCGGTATGTTTTCCACGCCCCGTTGCTGGGCGCCTATGAAGCCAGCGAACTCTTGCTGGGCGTGCTGATTTTTGCGGCCTTGCCGCGTGTCACCTGGCACCAGCAGCACCTGACCGTCAGTCTGATTGACGCCTGGCTCGGCCCAGTGGCGCGTCGTATCCAGCAATTTGTGATCAATGTGGTCTCTACCGTCATGCTGGCCGTGCTGACTGTGTATCTGTGGAGTCACGCCAACGAGCTGGCCGACTACGGCGATATGAGCAATGCCTTGCAAGTGCCGATTGCCCCTTTTGCCTACATCATCGCCACCATGACAGGCATTGCCACCGTGGCTTCCCTGTTCAAGATTTTTAGCTCTCCCCGCCGATAAAGACGGAGTTTTTTCATGTTGATTTCTATTATCGGACTGGCTGTCCTTCTGGGTAGCTTATTTCTGGGTTTGCCCATTGCCTGGGGCATGTTGCTGGTTGGGACGCTGGGTTTTGCCTTCTTTACGGGCATGGAAGCGGCCTTGACCATGGCGGCACAGACCAGCTACGACACAGCCATGAGCTACAGCTTTACCGTGCTGCCGCTGTTCATTTTGATGGGTAATCTGGTCAATGCCTCGGGCTTGTCCAAGGACCTGTACAAAGCTGCCCACGCCTTTATTGGTCACCTGCGTGGTGGTCTGGCGATGGCCACGATTGTTGCCTGTGGTGCCTTTAGTGCACTCTGTGGCTCCAGTATGGCCACCACAGCGGCCATGGGTCGTGTGGCCATGCCCAATATGCGCAAGTACAACTATGACGATCGTCTGGCTACCGGCAGTATTGCGGCAGGCGGCACCCTGGGCATTCTGATTCCGCCCAGCGTGATGATGGTGGTCTACGGGATCTTGACCGAAACCGACATTGGCAAGCTGTTTGCCGCCGGCTTCCTGCCCGGCATGATTGCCATGCTGATGTACCTGATCACGGTGATGATCATTACCGCGATCAACCCGAATCTGGGCCGTCCTGGCGAGAAAGCCAGCTGGCGCGAGCGCTTTGAGGCCACCAAAGGCGTGATGGCCATTACCGTGCTGTTTATCGTCATCATGGGCGGTATTTACGGTGGTGTGTTCACCCCGACAGAAGCGGCCGGTATTGGTGCGGCAGCGACTTTCCTGCTGACCTTGAAGCGTCGTGGCTGGCAGCCTCGCATGTACCTGACGGTGCTGATTGAAGCTGCTCAAACCACGGCCATCATGTTTGCGCTGGTGATTGGTGCACTGGTCTTTACCAACTTCCTGACCGTGGCTGGTTTGCCCAATCAGTTGCTGGGCTTCATCCAGGGTATTGATGTCTCGCCCATTGTGGTGATTCTGATTATCTGCGCCATTTACCTGGTTCTGGGTTGCTTCCTGGAAACCATGTCCATGGTCATGCTGACTGTGCCTATCTTCTACCCGATTGTGGCCTCCCTGGGCTTTGATCTGGTGTGGTTCGGCATCATCGTGGTGGTGGCCGCTGAAATCAGCCTGATCACCCCGCCGCTGGGTCTGAACATTTTCATGATCAAAAACGTGATGCCCGATGTGCCTTTGGGCACCATTATTCGGGGTGTGACTCCCTTTGTAATGATGGACATCCTGCGTTTGCTCTTGCTGGTGTTTGTTCCCTGGATTGTTCTGGTCGTTCCGAACAGTATGTAAACCCGGCCCGGATGCGCGTGTGATCCGGGCAGCAGTAAAGCCGCTGGGCAAGCAGGTTCAGGATCTGTTTACCATCCCATCAAGTGGCCAAGACGCCGGGCTGTAGTGGCCCGGCAGCAAAATAATTTACGAGGAGTCGAGATGCGTGTTTTCAAAAAATTGGCCTTGAGCCTGGGTCTGGCTGCTGCAGCCCTGGCACCGACCATGCCTTCGGTTGCGGCTGAAGTCACCACCCTGCGTTTTTCCCAATGGATGCCGCCAGGCCACTTTATTGTGACCAATATGTTTGAACCCTGGGCTCAGGAAGTGGAAAAAGCTACCGAAGGCCGCGTGAAGGTGGAGTTCATCAACGCGCTGGGCAAGCCGCAGGCTCACCTGGATCTGGTGCGTAACGGTATTGCTGATATGGGTATGTCGGTACACAGCTACACGGCTAACCGCTTCCCGCTGATCGAATTTGCTGAACTGCCTTTCACCACGGATGATGGCGGCGTGAACTCGGTTGCCTACTGGCGCACTTACGAAAAATTCATGATGGGCGCCAACGAGCACAGGGGCGTGAAACTGCTGGGTATGTGGACCAGCCCTGCCACTGTGATCTTTACCAGCCAGGACAATGTGCAAAGCATTGACGATCTGAAAGGCAAGAAGCTGCGCTCGCCTAGCCCCTTGTTTGATGCCATCGGTAAAGCGTTGGGTATCGTGACGGTGAACGCGCCTGCATCAGACAGCTACGAAATGCTGTCGCGTGGCGTGATTGACGGTATGTACTTCCAGTACGACCAATTGGATAACTGGAAACTGGACAAGCTGGTCAAGACCGCGGTGTCCGTGGAAGGTGGCTTTGGCAAATCCAGCCAGTACATGTTCATGAACGAGCGCAAGTGGAAGAGTCTGTCTGAAGCCGACCGCGCTGCTATCGAAAAAATCAGCGGCGAATGGATTGCCAATGACTTCGGTTCCAAGTGGCAAGTGGCTGAGCAACAGGCCATTGAAAAGCACACTGCAGCTGGCTTGAAGACCCTGCGCATTGAAGGTGCAGCGGCTGATCAGCTGAAAGAGCGTCTGGCCTTTGTTGAAGAAGACTGGATCAAGGCCGCTGACAAGAAGGGCATCGACGGTAAAGCTGCGCTGGCCTACTTCCGCGAGCAGATCAAAGAGCTGAGCGCTGCCAAGTAATCAGCAGCAAGAGACACACTACAGTCTTGGCCCCGCTTTCCTTTGGGAGAGCGGGGTTTTTTTTGTTTTTTGGGGGCTTACGTCGTTAGCGCAGCGGATAGGAAGCCGGGTTGCTGCTGTAGTCCTGGTCGACGCTTCTCCCTGTAAAACGCCGCTTCCGGCCCCGACGGGTCTGGCTGGGCTGACCGCTTGCCGGTGCTGCGCACCGGTACCCTGGTCGAGAGAGAGCTACGGGCGCATCCTGAACTCGCCGGGTACTTGGTCCCCCGGACCAAGTACAAGCGTCCGGCTCAAACAGCAGGATGCTTGTATCCCTACGCTCTCTCTCTCGCCTGCGGCAAGCAGTCTGATTCGCACTGCCAGACCCGTCGGGGCCGGAAGCGGCTTGCAGCGGAGCAAGTGCGCAAGTTTTACAGCTTCAGGGGGCGGGTGGGGGCGCCCCTGTCTCCAGGTCATAGTACTGATGGACGGCATATTCGGTGATCACCGCTTTGCTCCCATAGTATCGGGCCATGGCCTTGGGGTTGAAGTGCATATCGAAGCGATCTCGCGAGCGCAAAGTGGGTAGAAAGAAATACTTGGGTAGCCTTACGTGATGACGCTGATGCTTGTGGGCATCGGACAAGATCGCGCGCCGCACCTGATCCTGCTCCCAGGTGCCGTGATAACTGCGCAACATCAGTCCGCTGGACACCAGCCATAGCGTGCCGCAAGTACCCAGGGTCATCAATAGGCTGCGTTGCATGGGTATGGCGCGCTGCCCTTGCGCCAATAAATCATGTCCATAAATAGACAGGGCCACCAGCAGATACATCAAGCCGCCATTCAAGGCTCGCTTGGGAATATTGGGTGCCAGAACCAGAATGGCATTGGCCAGGAGCGAGGCTCCAATGAGCAGCCTTATCGCCCGGCGTGTTGACTCGGAGGAGGCAGGCCCTGCGGTAAAACGCCAAATCAGCATCACCAGGATTACGCCCCAATAACGCAATATCGCGTCCGGGAAACGGCGACTGAAATGCTCCCAAATGCGCCACAACAAAGGCTGGTCGTACCAACGAGCAAAGGCCTCTGCGCGTACCTGATTGCCCGGTGCCAAGACCAATATGGCTACCCCCAGCCCCATGCACAGCAACCAAAGCAGATGCCATTTGCTCAGCGAACCCGTGCGCTGAACGTGCCGTAGACCCAGATACGCCAGCAAACACCAGCTGATAATGCCGGTGTTCTCATTGGAGCAACCGGCCAGCACGGCCAGAATGCAGAGCGCCAGGCCCGTGCCGACGGAGGGTCTGCCTTTTTGCAAATACCAGACAAAGGCCAGTACAAAACCGAAGTTGAACAGGTTAGGCCACAGATAATTTGCCGCACCCACCAGCCAGAATGTGGTTTGTCCCAGATCGGGATTAACCAGCCAGTACAGCGTGAATACCAGCAGGAGTAAAGATGGGCGCAAAGCCTGTCCCGCCAGACGCGCTCCTAAGGTGGCTAATATCCAAATCAGGCCAAACAGGGCCGTTGTATTCAGCGTGGCTTTCAGCCAGCCGGGGGCCAGGTTGAGCATGGCGCTGGAAATCGTGTCTGATACGAGCCGACCACTCCAGTTCAGGTAGTGGGCCTTAATGGATGCCCAGGCAATCCCCTTGTTGGCGTAGTTGAAGTCGTCCGAAATCATGGGGGTGAGCCAGTAAATGGTCCACGTGGCCATCACAGCCAGCACTGCAAAAAGAATAAAAGCCCAGGCGCCAGAACGGCGGCCGAGCAAGGGCTGGCTGAATCGAGATTCAGCAAAAGAGAGGGTTGAGCTCATCGAAATGAAGCGGCGGGTTGGTGGGCAGATCCACGACGACGGTATTACACATCGCTGGGCGCCCTGGATGTTAGTGCCACGGTGATATCTGTTATTTACCGGGCTGAAAGGCAAGGAAGTATCCCAGATTCGCGTTCAACACAGCGTTTAACGGCCTTACAGCTCGTCATCCTTTAAATCTAAATCAAATCGGGGTTTTCCCTGCTTTTGCGGCTTCTTGCGCTTATTGGCTAGGCGCTGCGCAAAGTGGATATACCGGCACAAACGGCACTTCTACCATTGGCTCCATCGTCATACCTAAAAAACAAAAGGAGAAGGACGTGGGGGACATCAATAAAAAAATAGCAGCCGTTGTACTGGGAGCAGGCGCATTGGGCGCCGGTCCGGCCTGTGCCATTGAAGGTAATGGCCTGCCTATTTATCCCGACGGTTTGGAAAATTTCATGAGTGGCGCCCTGCCACCACCCGGTGTGCATTTGCTGATGTACGGCGGTGCCATGCGCTATGACTCGGTGCGTGACAAGAACGGCGACAAGTTGCCTATTCCTGACTTCAAGGTCGATGTGGCCATGGTGGCTCCGCGTCTGGTCTGGGTGACGGATCAGCAGGTGTTTGGCGGCCAATTGGCGTTCCACGCTCTGGCCCCGCTGCTGACCGTCAAGGCACAAGCCGCCGGTCAGTCGCAGCGCCGCAGTGGTCTGGGCGATGTGGTGTTCGGTCCCGCCCTGGGCTTTCACCCCAGCGAAAAAATGCACTACGTGCTGGGTGTGGACTTTGTGGCCCCTACCGGCCGCTACAAGGTGACCGACAGTGCCAATCTGGGCCGTAACTACTGGGCCATCCAGCCTGCTGCAGCATTTAGCTACGTGCAGCCCAGCGGCATCAACCTGGATTTGAAGATGATGGTGGACTTCAACTTCCGCAACAGTGATACCGAAACCCGCACGGGTAAGGCCATTCACGCCGACTACGCCGTGGGTTGGGGCTTTGGTAATGGCCTGGTGCTGGGGGTGGGTGGTTACGCCTATCAACAGATTGAAAGCGACCGTGGCCCGGCAGCCGGTGACAGCAAGGCACGTTCCTTCGCGATTGGCCCGAGCCTGCGTTACGCCAACGATAAAGGTCTGCTGATTACGGCCAAGTACCAGCAGGATCTGGGCGTGCGTGGCCGTCCTGAAGGAAAACAATTTTTTGTAAAAGTAGCGGTTCCGTTCTAAGGGCCCGCGGCAGGAGAGCGAGATGAAAGGACTGAAAGACAAGGTAGTCATCGTTACCGGCGGCGCAACGCGCGTTGGCGCAGGCGTGGTCGAGGTGCTGATGGGCTATGGCGCACGTGTGGCCGTGTTTGATATTGATGCCGCAGGTGGTCAGAAAGCCGTAGGCAATGATGCCGCCAAAGCCAAATTCTGGGAAGTGGACATCACCAGCGATCAAAGCCTGAATGCGGCCATCGAGCAGGTCAAGGCGCACTTTGGCCGTGTGGATGGCCTGGTCAATCTGGCCTGTTCCTATCTGGATGAGGGTATGGCCTCCAGCCGTGAAGACTGGCTCAAGGCCTTGGACATCAACCTGGTCAGCGCTGTGCAAGCAGCCAAGGCCGTGCGTCCCTTGTTGCCGCGTGGCGGCTCCATCGTCAACTTCACGTCCATTTCATCGTCGATCGCACAAACCGGGCGCTGGTTGTACCCGGTCTCCAAGGCCGCCTTGTTGCAACTGACGCGCAGCATGGCGCTGGACTTTGCTCCAGACGGTATCCGCGTGAACTCGGTCTCGCCCGGCTGGATCTGGTCGCGGGTGATGGACGAGCTGACAGGTGGTGATCGTGCCAAAACCGATCGCGTGGCCTCGGCATTTCACATGCTGGGCCGCGTGGGCGATCCCCAGGAAGTGGGCGAAGTCGTCTCCTTCCTGCTCTCGGATTCCGCCAGTTTCGTGACCGGTGCCGATTACGCCGTGGATGGCGGCTACTCGGCCATGGGTCCCGAGCAAGGTGTACCGGCCATTCCCAAATTGGCTGAATAAGAAAAATCGGGACGCCGCTGGGGTGGCGTCCTTAGCTCCCTCAGAAGGAAAAAATCATGCGTAAAGTTGCTATTGTGGGCGCTGGCCAAGCTGGCATGCCCGTTGCATTCGGCCTCTTGGCCCAAGGCTACGACGTAGCCGTTTTCACCAACCGCAGCCCTGACGATGTTCGTGGTGGCCGTGTCATGTCCAGCCAGTGCATGTTTGCCGAGGCGCTGGATGTAGAGCGTCGCCTGGGTCTGAACTTCTGGGACGACGAATGCCCACCCGTACAAGGTATCGGCTTTGCCCTGCCCAACCCCGATCAGCCTGACACCAAGGCCGTGGACTGGAGTGGCCGTCTGGACCGCGAAGCCCAAGCCACCGACCAGCGCGTAAAAATGCCTTACTGGCTGGAACTGTTCGAGCAGCGCGGCGGGAAATTGATCATGGAAGATGTGGGCGTGGCTGAACTGGAGCGCATCACCCAGGAATACGATCTGACCATGCTGGCTGCCGGTAAAGGCGAAGTGGTCAAACTGTTTGAGCGTGATGATCAGCGTTCCATGTACGACAAGCCACAGCGCGCTCTGGCCCTGACCTACGTGCACGGTCTGGAACCTACACCTGAATACTCGCGCGTGTCCTTCAACTTCATCCCCGGTGTGGGCGAATACTTTGTGTTCCCATCGCTGACCCTGTCCGGTCCTTGCGACATCATGGTGTTTGAAGGCGTGCCCGGTGGCCCATTGGATCGCTTCCGCGATGCCAAGACGCCTGAAGCGCACCTGGAACAAAGCGTGTCCTTCCTGCGCGAATTCCTGCCTTGGGAAGCCGACCGTGCCCGCAATGTGGAACTGACTGACGCCCAGGGTTATCTGTCCGGCGCTTTCCCTCCCACGGTGCGCAAACCGGTACTGACACTGCCTTCGGGCCGCATGGTGCTGGGTCTGGGCGATGCCGTGGTCGTGAACGACCCCATTACCGGCCAGGGTTCCAACAATGCCGCCAAAGCCGCCCAAGTGTATCTGGACAGCATCTTGCAGCGTGGCGAAGGCGCGTTTGACCGTAACTGGATGCAGGAAACGTTCGAGCGTTACTGGGATTACGCCAATCTGGTGGTGCGCTGGACCAACTCCATGTTGAAGCCGCCAACCGATTCTTCTTTTGCCTTGTTGACCTCGGCTCAGCAATCGCCTGCTCTGGCGCATTTCCTGGCCAACAGCTTTAACCACCCGCCGGTTCTGTTCCCGGCCTGGGAAGATCTGAGTGCCGCCCAGGCATTGATCGAGAAGACTCGCAGCCAATCTGTGGCTGCCTGATAGATAGTATTCAAGGAGACGTATCATGACCCCCACCGCAACGCTGCAAGACTCCTCGTCCCAAACCGCTGCCCAGCGGCAGGCCGTGTCTGCCCAAGCGTTGGCAGCCGCTGACGCCAAACCCACACCGTCCAATCTGAATGTGGTCGATAGCCGTGCGTTTCGCCAGGCACTGGGCCATTTTCCAACGGGTGTGGCCATTGTCACGACTCGTTGTCCCGATGGCCGGGCGGTGGGTCTGACCATCAACTCCTTTACCTCCCTGTCGCTGGAGCCGCCTCTGGTGATGTGGAGCCTGGTGAATCATTCGCCCAGCCTGGAGATCTTTGAAAAATGCAGCCACTTTGCCATCAATGTGATTAGCCAGGAGCAAGTGCCCGTGGCCCTGGGGTTTGCCAATTCCCAGGTCAAGGACAAGTTCTCGCTGGTCTCGCATGTGGATGGTGAAGAAGGCGTGCCACTGCTGGACGATTGCGTGGCGACCTTTGTGTGCGAAAACTACCGTCAGCACGAAGGCGGCGACCACACCTTGTTTATTGGCCGTGTGGTGCGTCACACCACCCTGACCGAACACGAACCTGCGGTGTTTCACCGTGGCCGTTTCGCCAACCTGACCACGCCTAGCGGAGACCGTTGAAATGAGTGACGCGCACAGCGCTGATGTAGTCATTGTCGGCAGTGGGATGAACTCCCTGACTTGCGCCGCCTTGTTGGCCCAACGGGGCTTGTCGGTGACAGTGCTGGAGCGCAATGCGGTTGCCGGGGGCTGTATCCGTACCCAGGAGCTGTTCCCCGGTTTTACCCATGATGTTCTGTCCAGCTGGTATCCCCTGTTCATGGGCGGCGCGTCGTATGCCGCTCTGGCCGAACCCTTGGCCAAAGCTGGTCTGGAGTTTGCCAAAGGCGAGTACAGCACGGGTCTGGCCATTCCCGGTGGCCCGTCGCTGGCCTTGCGTCAGGATATGGACGACACGGTGCGTCGTTTCAATGACCTGATGCCCGGTGAAGGCGATGCCTTGGGCGCCATGGCGGCACGCATGTTTGGCCCGGATGCCGGTCTGGTATTTGGCCTGCTGGGTGGTGAGCCCTACCGCTGGCCCATGGCCAAACTGGCTTTTGGTGCCTGGCGCGAACGGGGGCTGGACGGCTTGATGTCTTTTGGCTCGCAGGCCTTGGAAAGCTTCCGGCGCTGGGCCATGCGTGATCTGCGCAGCGATCTGGCCCGCGCCATGATTGCTCCCTGGGTGCTGCATAGCGGTTTGGGCCCGGACGAGGCCAGCTCGGCCCTGATCGGCAAGCTGACTTTCAGCGCCGTCGTCAGTGGCGGCATGCCGGTGGTCAAAGGCGGCAGTTACCAGATTGTGAAAGCCTTTACCCGCATTATTGAAGAAGCAGGTGGGACGGTACTGACCAATTCCCATGTGGATCGCGTGCTGGTGGAAGGCAATAAAGCCACCGGCGTGTGTGTGGGTACGCAGCGCTATCTGGCCCGCCGTGCGGTGGTCTGCAATGTGACGCCCGGTCAGCTTTACGGCGACTTGTTGCCGGAAGTAGAACCCGAGCTGTTGAAGTCCGCCCAGGATTATCACTATGGTCGCGGTGGCATGCAGATTCACTTTGCCTTGAATTCCCCGCCCGACTGGGTTGACCCGGAACTGCGCCATGTCCCTATGGTGCACGTGACGGAAAGCATGGAGCAGGTGTGCTCTTCGGTGGTGACGGCCAGCAATGGCTATCTGCCTGCCAAACCGACCCTGGCCGTGGGCCAGCCGGTGGCAGTGGATGTGACTCGCGCACCGGAGGGACACTGGATTTTATGGGTACAAATGCAGGAACTGCCGCGCCACATCAAAGGCGATGAGGCGGGCGAGATTCCTGTGCCGGCCGATGGTCGCTGGAACGAAGCCGTGCGCGAGGCCATGGCCGACCGCGTGCAGGCCCGTCTGGAAACCGTCATGCCTGGCTTGGCCGCCAAGATTATCGGGCGTCGTAGCGTCAGCCCGGCGGATCTGGAAGCCTTGAACATGAATCTGGTGGGGGGCGATCCGTATAGCGGGGTGTGCTCACCGGATCAGTTCTTTTTCATGCGTCCTTTTGCAGGACACAAGAATGCGCGCAGTGGCACGACGCCCTGGCGTAATCTGCATCAAATTGGTGCGTCGGTGCATCCGGGCCCTGGCCTGGGTGGTCAATCCGGCTATCTGGCCGCCCAGCGTATCTTGAAGGGGTGAGAGGACGGGTGAGGCGGTCAGCTTAGTGCTGACCGCCGCGCACTCGTTGCAGGGTCTCGCCAGGCGTTTCGCCAAAGCGGCTGCGATATTCGGCGCTGAAACGGCCCTGGTGTGCAAAGCCCCAGCGCATGGCCAGATCGGCCAGCGTCAGATGAGGTTCGTTGGAATGGATCAGTTCGTGGCGCAGACGGTCCAGGCGCACCTGGCGCAGGTACTGCATGGGGCTGACGCCATAGTGCTCCTTGAAGGCTTGCTGCAAGGTGCGCGAGCTGACGCCTGCGATAGAGCTGAGCTCGTCCACCGTGACGGGCAAATGGGCCTGCTCATGCAAGTGGCTGGCTACTTTCTTCAAGTGGCGCGGCAAGATGCGGGCGGGGTTCAGGGCCTGAATCTGAGCCGGTGGGTGCAGATCCAGCAAGGTTGTCACCGCCAATTGCTCCAGCTGGTTGATAATCAACGGCGAGCGCCGGATGTCTTCGTAGTTGCGTGCACAGTCCAGCACATAGCGCAGCATGATTTGCCAGGAAGGCTGGGTATGCGCCTCCAGGCGTACCGGAAACAGCAAACCTTGCGGGCCTACGTCCAGACCCATGCCACGGGCAGCCTGTTCCACCAGATTGCGGTCTATCTTGAGCATTAATTGCTCATTATTGGCGTGCCAGACCATATCCACGTCCTCGTTGGGATTGAGGATCGTGGCGGCGTAGGGGCTGGAGTCCACGGTTTGGCCACCGCAGCGAATCTTGGCGGTGCCATATTGAGGCATCTGGACCAGGTAAAAACCGGCCAGGTGATCAGGTTGGATATGTACGTCGGCGCCATAGCCCAGGCGGCTCAAGGCGACCTGACCAAACTGGGCGTGTCGCAGCCGGGTTTGCAGGGTCTGGTCGGCACGTAGCTGCTTGAGCTGGTGCGACTTGAACATGTCGCTGACAGATTTGCGCACGTGTTCCAGGTCAGCAGAAGCTACACGTGCCCAGTGATCGGGCTTATTTTCCATGTTTCATGTGCCTAGATGGTTCTGAAAGGCAGGAAGGATACGTAAAACCTTGAGTTTCAACGGTTTACAGCGGCTTTATTTTAGTTGTAAAGTATATCAGTGGGCCACCGGGATTTCCCGCAGTCCTGTTTAGTTTGTTTTGTTTATTAACAGAGAGAACCGTGCAGAAAGACTTTCACTTCTACGAACCCACACAAGGCCATGGACTGCGCCACGACCCGATCAGTTCTATTGTGGGCCCTCGTGTAATTGGCTGGATCGGTACCAAAAGCACGGAAGGCGTGCTGAACCTGGCCCCGTACAGTTTCTGCAACGTGTTCAACTACCGCCCGCCTGTCATCGCTTTTTCCAGCGTGGGCTACAAAGACAGCGTGCGCAACGCAATTGAAACCGGCGTCTTTACCTGGAACCTGGCAACGCGTGATCTGGCCGAGCCCATGAACATGACCAGTCTGGAGCAAGATGTGCGCGAGTTTGAAGTCGCGGGCCTGACGCCTGTGGATTCCCGCCTGATTGATGCCCCCCGCGTGGGCGAGAGCCATGCCTCGCTGGAGTGCAAGGTCACGACTCACTTCCAGTTGAAAGACTCGGAAGGCAAGGACCTGAACACCTGGATGGTGCTGGGCGAAGTGGTGGGTGTGCATGTGTCGCCCAACAGCATCGTGGACGGCATTTACCGCACCGCAATTCCACGTCCGATTCTGCGTGGCGGTGGCCCAGGCGATTACTTTGAAATTACGGACCTGGCCTTGTTTGATATGCCACGTCCCAAGTCCTGATAGCAGGGCTGTCGTCAGAAGCTGCTGGTTGGCGGCTTCATTGGGATGACTGCCAATGCATAACGGCGCCGAAAGGCGCCGTTTGCTTGATACCTGCTCAGGGTGTGGCCGGAGTTTTGGGCTGTTTTGAGATTACTCGGTGACTGGTCGATCCGACCGACCCAAGGGTAGATAGCCAGTCACAGACCCGTCAATCCGTATTGCGCGCCGTAGGCGGGCATCTTAGCCCTTGGACGAACCGCCCGCTGCCAGGAATTGCGCCAGACGAGGGCTACGTGGCGACACCAGCACTTCTTCTGGCGGGCCTTCTTCTTCGATCTGGCCTTCATGCAGGTACACCACCTTGCTGGAGACGTTCCGTGCAAAGCTCATTTCGTGCGTAACCACCACCATCGTGCGCCCTTCTTCGGCCAAATTCTGCATAACACGCAGAACTTCGCCCACGCGCTCCGGGTCCAGAGCAGAAGTAGGTTCGTCAAACAGCATGACTTCCGGTTCCAGAGCCAGCGCACGGGCAATGGCCACACGTTGCTGCTGGCCGCCCGACAAGAAGGCCGGGTATTGTTTGGCCAGATCGCGCGACAGGCCCACCTTGTCCAGATACAGCTCCGCTTTGGCAATGGCCTGCGCCTTGTCCATGCCCTGTACATGAATGGGCGTGGCGGTAATGTTTTCCAGCACCGTCATGTGGGACCACAGATTGAAGTGCTGGAACACCATGGCCAGGCTGGTACGCAGGCGCTTGAGCTGTTGTTTATCTACCGCAACCAGTTCATCCGTTTTGGGGTCCAGACGGGTTTTCAGTTCCTCGCCCTTGATGACGATACGGCCGGAATTAGGCGTTTCCAGAAAGTTGATGCAACGCAGAAACGTACTTTTTCCCGAACCACTGGAACCGATCAGGCTGATGACATCGCCCGGCTCCGCGCTGAGAGAGACTCCCTTGAGGACCTCCAGGGAGCCATAGCGTTTGTGAATATTCTCGATGAGCAGGTTGGGCATGGAAAACGGTATCGTATTGAAAATAAAAAAGACCGGCGCGACGCGGCAGAGGGGATTACAGCACAGACTGGCCGCCAGGCAAATCATTGAGCCTGTGGTTTTCCCGTACAAATCTGTGGGTCTAAACGGATTTGCGCGCATTTCTGGGTTTATGATGCAGTCTTTCCCGCAGCCCTGATCGGGCTAAGGGCGCAGCGCAAGCCGCGTTTTAGCCAAGCTTAGGTGTCCGTTTTAGGGGACCTGTTTCTAGAGAGTGTTGTCATGAAAAAAGTGGTCCGTGCCAAGCTGCATGGTATCAAGGTGACCGGTGCCGACTTGAACTATCACGGGTCGATCACCCTGGATCCGGAAATCTGCGAACAAGCGGGCATTTTACCCATGGAGTTTGTGGAAATCTGGAATAAGGACAGTGGTGCCCGTATTTCTACCTACGTAATCTTCGGTGAACCCGGTTCGCGTTGCGTGGTTCTGAACGGTGCGGCCGCTCGTACCTGTCAAAAGGGCGACACCGTCATCATTTGCGCAACCGAATACGTGATGAATTCCGAAGACCTGTATTCCCTGCGCCCTACCGTGCTGACCTTCACGCCTGAAAACGAAGTGGATGAAGTCATGCACTACGAAGTGGCCAAGACCGCCCAGCGCGATTATGACTTCCGCGTGGTGCGCGACGACCGCCCTCGTGGTGCCGAGCGTCCATTGGCCCGTGTTGACGTGGACGCCCTGTCCGCCGACCTGCGCTCCCGTGGTCTGGATGATCGCGCCATTGCCGATATCCTGTCCTGCCACCTGGCCGATTTCGCGCCTGCGAACCAGAACTGATTGTTCTTCACCGGGCCGCAACAGGCCCGATGATGGTTGTATTAAAAAACGCTGTGTTCACTGCCTCAGGCGGCAAACACAGCTTTTTTTTATTCAGTCAGTTTGTGGCCGAATTACATCTGGTACACAGGCCTGAATATGGCATTGAGCGCAGCGCCATGGTGCACAGGGTGCCGTCAGACTACAAGGTACTCAGAGCACTGCAATCAGAGCGCTTGAGCACCTTGTTCACGTTCAGCCTCAATACTGGGCGCGCAGCGTCAGCATGACGTTACGTGGATCGCCGTAGTAGTTGTAGGCACGTTCGTGGGCAATGTAACGGTAGTAGCGCTTGTCGAACACGTTGTTCACGTTCAAGGTGGCTGAAACCTTGGGCGTGAAGTCGTAGCGCACCATCAGATCGGCCACAGCGTAAGGATTCTGCTCGATACGGATCGTGCCAGCCGTGTTCTCGTACAGGAACTTGGTCTGCCACGTGAAGCCGCCACCCACCGTCCACTGGCGCAACGAGCCGGGCAGGCGGTAAGAGGTAAAGAGCTTGAACATATGTTCTGGCGTGCGCGTGTTGAAGGGCTTGCCTTGGTTGGCCGCATCCTTCACGTACTTGGTGGTGTTGTAGGTATAGCCAGCCGTCAGATTCCAGCCTGGGGCCAGTTCACCTGTCAACTCCGCCTCAATCCCTTCGCTGCGCACTTTGCCTGCGGCAATCGAGCAGTAGTCGCTGGTGGTATAGGGGCACGGTTTGGGGCCGTCCAGATCGGTCTGGGCGCGGTTGGTTTCTTCGATACGGAAGGCCGCCAGCGAAGCCTGCACGCGGTCGTCCTGGAATTCACCCTTGATACCCGCCTCGTAGTTGGCGCCCACGATGGGCTTGAGCAAGGAGCCATTGCGGTCGATGGCGTTTTGCGGACGGAATACGTCGGTATAGCTGGCGTACAGCGAGTAGTTGTCGTTCAGATCGAATATCAGACCGGCGTACGGTGTGAACTCGCCACTGACCTTGTAGCTCGAGGAGGCCGTGTTGGCGCCCGTGAGCAGATTGGTGCTGTCGCTGCTGTAGTCCCACCAGCTCCAACGACCACCCACGATCAACGTGAGTGGATCGGCAAGGCTTAGACGAGCAGCGGTATAGATACCCGACTGCTTGGTGGTGGTGGCAGTGCGCGATTCATAGGGCCCAATATTGGGCGGGGGCAGCGAGGTGGGGTCCCAGTTAAAGACATCGGGCCGGATGCTGGCGTATTCACGCAAAGGCACCTGATCGGTTTCGGTAGGGTTGCGGCGCATGTTTGCACCCACCACCAGCTCATGCTTGCGGCCCAGCAAGGAGAATGGGCCCGAGGCGTATAGATCCACGCTGGTCTGGGTGCGGTTCAGGCTGCTGGCTTTGGCGTAGTTCAGGAGTGGGCCCAGATGGGTGTTGCGGTCTACGCCCGCGCCCGAGGCGGACAGAAACACCGTGTCTACGTCGTAGTGCTGGCGGTTGGCCGACAGCTTGGTCTGCCAGCCGTTGTCCATCTCCCAGGTCAGATCGCCGAACACGGTGGTGCTGCGGGTGGCGCGGTGGTTCCAGTCGGCGCCCAGGTAAGTGCTGCGTGGCAGTTCGAGATCGCCGCCGTCGTCAAAGAAGACGACGCCAGTGCCGTTGGGCGTACCCTTGGTGCGTTGATGATCCACCCCCACGGTGGCTGTGATCGAGGGAGTAAAGTCGTATTGCAAGACGCCATACAGCACTTCCTTGCGTTCCTTGACGTGATCCACGAAGGAGTCGCGGTCGTCGTGCACGGCCACCACCCGTCCGCGCAGATCACCGCTGTGGTTGAGCGGGCTGGAGACGTCGGCTTCCACACGATAGCTGTTCCACGATCCCACCATTGCGCTGCCGCTGGCGGCAAATTCGCGGGTGGGTTGCTTGCGCACCAGATTGAGCGTGCCGCCCGGGTTGCCGGCCCCCTGCAACAGACCCGCCGCGCCGCGTACCACCTCCACACGGTCGTAGATGGCCATGTCGGCGGCCGCTTCCGAGCCGCCTGCACCTAGTGAAACAGGCACGCCGTCAAGCTGGGCCGTGTCCAGCGAGAAGCCGCGGATCTGATAGGTTGTGCCCAGCACTTCGCCTTCCTGCACCTTCACGCCGGTGGCCTGCTTGAGTGCGTCGTTAAGCGTGAGCAAACCCTGGTCGTCAAGCCGTTGGCGCGTGATCACGCTGACCGATTGTGGGGTTTCACGTGCGGACAGGTTCATGCGCGTGGCCGAGCTTGCCGATGCGTTGGTGTAGCTGCCTGTGCCTTCGGTCCTGGGATCGAGTTGTCCACGTACGGTTACGGTGCTCAGCTGGGTGACGTCACCGGCAGGCGCCTCTGGGACCTGGCGCAGATGGTAGCTGCCATCCGAGCTGGCCACAGCAGTCAGGCCAGTACCGGCCAACAGTGCATCCAGCGCGGCCTGGGGCGATAAGGTGCCGGAGACGCCAGGGCTGTTTCGATCCTTGGCCAGCTCACCGGCGCCGGCTACCAGCACGCCGGACGCGCTTGCAAAGCGAGCCAGCGCTGTGCTCAAGGGGCCCGCAGGAATGCGGTAGCTTTGTTGTTGGGCTGACGCACGGTTGATGGTTTGAGCGTGGGCTTGAGGATGCCAGCTTGCCAGGCTTAATGCGCCACTGGCCAGGGCGAGCTGCAGTACGCAAGCCAAGGGGTGTAGTTTGAAGCCAGGTCGGAAAAAGTGCATGGCACCAGAAGAGGCCGCCCGACGGGCGACAGGCTGGGAATAGCCGGACATGATGAATTCTGCTCCTTGGAAGCGGTGTAGTCGGCGAGAGCGAGCCGGTTTGCGTGTGTCCTGGCCAGTGTCTGTTCTGAGGCCAGAAGACGGAGTAAAACGATGCCCTCTTTAGGTATATCGAACACGCCAAGGAAAAGCGGAACTCGAAAAAGTGGAAATAGCCGGTTTCAGGTTTTGGGCCGATTGATTAGGCCCGTAAACTGGCTTGTCATGCACGGCTGTCCATGTTGTGAACGTGCGCTTGAATCAAGGCCGGTGCTCGGCAAGTTCAATGCTGACCCACCAGGGCAGGGTCCGTTTGATGCGAATGGGGAGCACTCCTTCCAGCATTTTCAAGGCCCGGTCCGGGTCGGTGGAGGGATAGCTGCCAATCACAGGAAGCTGGGCAGCCTCGGGTGAGACGCTAAGGTGGCCACCGCGATAGCGTTGCAATTCACGCACGACCTCAATCAAGGGTGTGTTGTCGGTGACGAGGATGCCTTTGGTCCAGCTTTGTCGTTCGGGAAGCACCGGAACGGTGTCCGCAATTTGGGCACGCGAGAGCTGCGTCTGCTGACCGGCATAGACAATGCGCTGCTTGCCATTGCTGACCGTGTCCACTTGCACCGCCCCTTGGTACACCGCCAGAAAAGTCTCCTGACCGTCCAGTCGCACGGTAAAGCGGGTGCCCAAGGCACGCAGCAGACCCTGGCGCGTCTTGACCAGAAAGGGCCGCCCAGGATCGGCCGCGGTATCGATCAGAATTTCACCCTGGACCAGTGAGAGCAGGCGTTGATCGCCTCGGTAATCATGGTTCAGTGCGGTGTCGGAACTGAGCCAGACACTGGAGCCGTCTGGCAAGCTGAGCTGGCGAACTTCGCCACGGGCAGTGCGATGCTCGGCTGACCAGGCCATTACTGTGCCGGGCAAGGATGTATGCTGCCAGGCCAGCCAACTGCCCAATCCGCTGCCTGCCAGCGTGCCCAGGCCCAGCAACAATTGGCGGCGTCGCCCCATGCGCCGATTGGCCATGCAATAGCTTTGGACGGCAGCCTGACGGCTGTCGCTGCTTTGTATCGGTTCAAAGCGGCCACTGATGCGTTCCACGTACTGCCAGGCCTTGCGATGCTCGGCCTGAGCGGCCAGCCAGCCTTGCCAGCGTTGCTGGTCCTGGGCCGAGGCCTCATCCGAGCGCAACAGGGCAAACCATTCGGCGGCCTGTTCCAGCGCGTCAAACGAGGGCTCCAGCATATCGTCGGGATGCAGTTCGGAAGTGCTCATAGGGGGGCGTACAGGCAATCAGCGTGGCTCGGGCAGGCTGGACGCCTGATGCACGGGCATGTCAGCGGCGGTATGGCGGGCTTCCAGTTTCAGGCAGCACAGCATGGCCTGGCTAAGGTATCGGTGCACCATGCGTGTGGACACGCCTAGCGCCTCTGCAATTTCCCGGTTGCTCATGCCGTCGGCCATCGCCATGAAAAAGGCATTACCCACTTTGGCAGGCAGGGTGCGCAACATGCTGTCTATTTCGTGCAGGGCTTCCAGCACCAGGGCCTGGTGTTCGGCAGACGGAACCAGAGCGGCCGGGCGGTTAGCCAGCTCTTCCAGCCAGGCTTGTTCAATTTGGCGGCGTCGCCACAAGTCCACGCACATGCCGTTGGCCATGAGTCGCAAATACACACGTGCTTCGGGCTCGCTGCCGAATTGACGGGGTTTTTGCAGCAATCGGACAAAAACGTCTTGGGCCAGATCGGCTGCGTCAAAGGAATTGCCTAGCCTTCGTCGCAGCCAGCTATGCAACCAGCCATGGTAATTCCGGTACAGCGATTCCGTGTCGGGTGAGAAGGCGGCATTGTGCATGATGCGTTCCAGTGGTGCCTGCTCGACCAGAAAACGGTAGAGATTCGGGCAATGAGAACTGAGAATAATTCTCAATTATCAGAAAAAACCGCCCATTCGGCAAGTTGCCGTGGGCGGTTTTACTGTTGGCATCGCAAGCGATCAGGCCTGATCGCGCCCTTCTTCTACGGCATGGCAAGCCACTTCGTGCTGCCCGGTTTGCAGCAAAGCCGGGGCTTCGCGGCGGCAGCGATCATTGGCCAGCGGGCAGCGTGGATGGAAGGTACAGCCTGATGGCGGGTTCAGCGGGTTGGGCACTTCCCCCGCTACCGGAATGCGACTTTTGCCCGCCCCGCTCATGTCGGGAATGGCTCCCAGCAGCATCCGGGTGTAGGGATGGCGAGGCTGTGCAAATAGATCATCGCGTGGCGCAATTTCCACAATTCGACCCAAATACATGACGCCAACTCGGTCGGCCACGTGATGCACCACGGCCAGATTGTGCGAGATGAACAGATAGGTCAGCCCCAGCTCGCGCTGCAAATCCTTCATCAGGTTCAGGACCTGGGCCTGCACCGACACGTCCAGCGCCGAGGTCGGCTCGTCACAGACGATGAATTCAGGTTGCAGGGCCAGAGCACGGGCAATGGAAATACGCTGGCGCTGGCCGCCGGAGAACTGGTGCGGGTAGCGCTGGGCGTCGCTGGGGTTCAGCCCTACTTGCGTCAGCAGCTCGGCCACTTTGGCCTCTTGCTGGGCGCTGCTCATGTCCGTGTGAGTGACCAGTGGTTCGGCAATGATGCGGCCCACGCGCCAGCGAGGATTCAGGCTGGCATAGGGGTCCTGGAAAATCATCTGACGGCGTTTGCGCATGGCCTTCTGGCTGGCCTTGTCCATGGTTTGCAGGGACTGGCCATCAAACAGAATCTCGCCACGTGTCAGCGAATACAGGCCGGTCAGCAAACGGGCCACGGTGGATTTGCCACAGCCGGACTCACCCACCAGCGCCAGGGTTTCACCCTTGTTCAAGGTGAAGCTGACGCCATCGACCGCACGCAGGTTTACTTTGGGTTTGCGGTAGACCAGACGCTCCAGCAAGGGCGGGGACACATCAAACCAACAGGCAGCGTCCTTGACCTGGACCAGGGCTTGTTTAGGGGCGCTCATGCGGACTCCTGTGCATGCAGCCAACAGGCCGCCTGTGTTTGTGGGGGAACAGGCATCAGCTCGGGGCGTTCGACCAGGCAGCGATCAAAACGACGATCACAACGCGGATTGAAGGCACAGCCGGGCGGGATGGCGTTCAGGCGCGGCATGCTGCCGGGGATTTGTTCCAGACGCTTCAGCCCCGCGTGCAGATTGGGGATGGAACGCATCAAACCACGGGTATAGGGGTGGCTGGGTTTCTGGATCACGTCCTGTACCGGGCCGATTTCGATGATGCGACCGGCGTACATCACCGCCACGCGGTCGGCGGTTTCGGCAATCACCCCCATATCGTGGGTAATCAGCATGACCGAGGTGCCTTGCGAGCGACAGAGTTTTTTCAGCAGGTCGATAATCTGCGCCTGAATGGACACGTCCAGCGCGGTGGTGGGTTCATCCGCCACGATCAGCTTGGGCTCGGCCGCCAGGGCCAGCGCAATCACCACCCGTTGGCGCATGCCGCCCGAGAACTGATGTGGATAGTGGTCGATACGCTCGCGCGCGGCGGGAATGCCGGTGGCTTCCAGCAACTCGATGGCGCGTTCCCGTGCCTGTTTCCAGGACAGGGGCAGGTGCGTCACGATGGTTTCAGCCAACTGATGGCCCACGGTGTAGAGCGGGTTCAGCGAGGTCAGCGGGTCCTGGAAGATCGCGCCAATCTTGCGGCCACGAATCTTGCGCATCTGGTCCTGGTTCAGATTGTCGATGCGCTCGCCTTCCAGCAGGATCTGGCCGCCGCTGATGCGACCGGGGGCATCGAGCAAACCAATAATGGAGGAACCCGTCAGGGACTTGCCGGCGCCCGACTCGCCCACCACACCCAGCACTTCACCGGGGGCGATGGAAAAGGACACATGATCCAGGGCTTGGAGCACACCACGCCGGGTCGGGAATTCGACACACAGGTCTTGGACAGTTAAGAGTGCAGTCATGGCTTAGCTCAATTTGGGGTTCAGGGCGTCACGCAACCAGTCGCCCAGGAGATTGACCGACAGCACCAGCAGCACCAGCATCAGGCCAGGGAAAATCGTGATCCACCATTCGCCCGAGAACAGGAAGTCGTTACCGATCCGGATCAAGGTGCCCAGAGAAGGCGAGGTGGCCGGAACGCCGACGCCCAAAAAGGACAGCGTGGCTTCGGTAATGATGGCGGTGGCCAGATGCACGGTGGCCAGCACCAGCACGGGGCCCATCACATTGGGCAGTACATGGCTGAACATGATGCGTGGCGAGGACACGCCAATGACGCGGGCAGCCTGTACATATTCCCGGTTTTTCTCCACCAGCGTGGAGCCGCGCACGGTACGGGCATATTGCGGCCAACCGGCCAGCGCAATCGCCCCGATCAGCACTGGGAAGGCGACTACATCGTGCATGTTCAAGGGGAACACGGCACGGGCTACCCCGTCGATCAGCAAGGCAATCAGGATGGCCGGGAAGGACAGCTGCACATCGGCCACACGCATGATGAAGGCATCCACACGGCCACCGGAGTAACCGGCCAGCAGGCCCAGCACAATGCCGACCACCATGGACAAGGCCACAGAGGCCAGACCAATCAGCAAAGAGGTGCGTGTCCCGTACAACAGGGCCGAATACAGATCACGCCCCTGGCTGTCTGTTCCCAACCAGTATTGGGGCGACCCGTTTTCCGACCAGGCCGGGGCCAGCAAGGCATCCATCAGGTCGATGGAGGTCAGATCGAACGGATCATAAGGCGCCACCCAGCGGGCACCCAGCGCGCCGATAAACAGCAGCAAGGCCATGATGGTGGCGGCAATGGCCACGGGGGAATGACGCCAGGACCAGACCAGATCGCTATCCCAGGCGGTTTTCAATTTAGCGAACATATTAGTGCCCCTTGGCGCCCGACAATTGGGTGCGCAGACGTGGATCGACCAGGAAGTACAGCAGGTCTACCAGCAGGTTGATCACAACAAATACCAGGGCAATCAGACAGAGGTAGGCCGCCATCACGGGGATGTCGGCAAATTGCACGGCCTGGATAAACAGCAGACCCATGCCCGGCCATTGGAAAACGGTTTCCGTCACGATGGCAAAGGCGATGATGCCGCCCAGTTGCAGACCCGTGATGGTGATAACCGGCACCATGGTGTTTTTCAGGGCGTGGCCAAAGTGGATAGCGCGTTGCGACAAGCCACGGGCACGAGCAAATTTGATGTAGTCGGCGCGCAGGACTTCCAGCATCTCGGAGCGCACCAGACGCAGGATCAGCGTGAGCTGGAACAAACAGAGCGTGATGGCGGGCAAGATCAAATGCTTGATCCCGTCCCAGCTAAGCAGGCCGGTGCTCCACCAGCCAAACTTCAGGACTTCTCCCCGGCCATAGCTGGGCAGCCAGCCCAATTGCACGGAGAAGATCAGGATCAGCAAGATACCGATCAGGAAGGTGGGCAAGGATATTCCCAGCAGGGAAAAGGCCAGAATGCTTTGCGCCATGAAGCCATTGCGCTTCAAGGCGGTGTACACCCCTAGCGGCAGGCCTATCAGCAAGGCCAATATGGCGGCCACCACGGATAGCTCGACGGTGGCAGGCAGGCGATCTTTGAGCAGGGTGGAAACAGGTTGGGCTTGCCGCAGGGACAGGCCAAATTCGCCTTGTACAGCCTGGGATACAAAGCGCCCGAATTGTACGGGGGCGGGTTGGTCCAGCCCCAGGCTGGCACGCAGTTCCACGCGATCTTGTTCGGTGGCGTCCTGTCCCAGCATGATGGTGACCGGGTCACCAATGTAGCGGAACAGCACAAAGGCCAGAAGGCTGACCGTCAGCATCACCAGAACAGCCTGGATCAGACGGCGAATAATAAATACCAGCATAGGCGGTCTCCTGGTAGAGCGCGAGGATCACTCGCGACCAGTGTCGTCCTTAATGTGTAGAAGGGGCCCGGCAAGGGGGCTGGTGTAGAAACGGATGACTACAGCGTAATGGGAGCCAGCCCCGCACGAAGGCGGGGCTGGGGTGGGAAAACAACTTAGTCGATGGTTGTCCACTGTGCCAGCATGCGGTTGTCCGTACGATGTATCACGTTGACCTTCTTGGCCATGGCCCAAGGAATGATCTGGTCATGCAGGGGGATATGACCCACTTCCTTGGCATGAATTTCCAGAACCTTGTGGATGGCCGCATCGCGCTTGGCGGTGTCGGTTTCGGTCTTGATCTGGTCGATCAAGGCGTCCACTTCGGCGTTTTCGTAGCCACCAAAGTTAAAGGAGCCGTCCGCGCCCTCGCCCTTGCTGTGCATCAGGCTTTGCAGGGTGTACAGCGCATCAAAGGTGGGCACGCCCCAGCCAAACATGTAGGCGCTGGAGTCAAAGCTTTGTACTTTGGGGAAGTAGGTGGCGCGTGGCATGGCGTTCAGGTTGGCTTTCACGCCGACCTTGGCCCACATGCCCACGATGGCCTGGCAGATGGCTTCATCGTTGATGTAGCGATCGTTCGGGCAATCCAGGGTGAAGGTCAGGGAATTGTCGTAACCGGCTTCTTTCAGCAGTTCCTTGGCGCGATCCTGGCTGTAAGGCAGGCGCTGGGCCAGTTCCTTGGTGTAGCCGTGAACCTGAGGGGCCACCATGGTGCCGGTGGGGGCGGAGGAACCGCGCATCACGGCTTTCTTGATGGCTTCAATGTCGATGGCCACGTACAGGGCTTCACGCACACGCTGGTCAGCAAAGGGGTTCTTGCCCTTGATGCTGCTGTATTTCAGCTCTGGATTCTTCTGGTCCAGACCCAGGTAGATGGTGCGGTACTCGTTGCCTTCCACAATCTTGGTTTGCTGGCGCAGACGCTGCAAATCCTGAGCAGGCGGGTCCAGAACCAGGTCCACTTCGCCAGACAGCAAGGCAGCGGTACGGGTGGCGTTCTGCTTGATAGGTACGTAGATCACTTCGGTGACGTTACCCACCTTGTTGCCCTTGTTCCACCATTCTTCGTTTTCCACAAAGACGGTGCGCACGTCCACTTCACGTGACTTCAGCTTGTAAGGGCCGGTGCCGTTGGTGTTGCGAGCCGAGAAGGTTTCTTCGTTCTTGTTGAAGTCCTGGGGCTGGGTGACATTGTTCTTTTCCGACCAGGCCTTGTTCATCATGAACACGCTGGTCAGCTGGCGCAGCAGGACCGGGTTGGGGGCGGACGTAATGATGTCCACCGTCTTGTCGTCAATTTTTTCTGCCTTGACGATGCCGTTCACGTGGGCCTTGAAGTTGGAGGTCGGGGCCATGGCGCGCTCAATGGAGAACACCACGTCATCGGCGGTAAAGGGAGCGCCGTCGTGGAATTTCACTCCTTCGCGCAGCGTAAAGCGCCAGACAGTAGGTTCACGCTGTTCCCAGGCCGTGGCCAGGCTGGGCACAATCTGGAAATCCTTGTCGTAGTCCACCAGCGCCTCATAGACATACATGCTGCCTGTGATCGTGAGGTTTTCGTTCTGTGCGTGTGGATCCAGGGTCATGAAGTCGCCCTGGCTGGACCAAGTAAGCGTTTTGCTGTGGCCCACCAAGGGCAGGGCGACCAGAGCTGCCAGCGCAGCAGCCAATACTGTTTTTTTCATGAAAACCTCCTGTTGGGGTGCTTGGTGTCGCTGATAGAGAGGCTGCATAGTAACCGGGCGCTTGCTGCCGATTCAATACGTAGTTTCAGCCTGCTGTCAGCTTAATGATGTTTAGTGATTTATATCATCCCGGCGCTTATTCAGTGGCTCCCGGTTCAAAGCCGACTTGTCGCTATAATGGTGTACATATATACAGTTAACAGGCTGATCACGGTGGCGGCACAAGAAGAAAACCCCCTGGAGCGGCGTATCGCTCATGTGGATATGGATGCGTTTTATGCCTCGGTAGAGCTGCTGCGCTACCCGCATTTGCGCGGCCGCCCCGTGGTGATTGGCGGGCGCAGTGCCGATACCCCGCGTCAATTGCCCGATGGCAGTTGGCAACATGCCCGTCTGGCCGATTACGTGGGGCGCGGGGTGGCCACGACCTCGACTTATGAAGCCCGTCAGTTGGGCGTGTTCTCGGCCATGGGTTTAATGAAGGCGGCTCAACTGGCTCCCGATGCCATCTTGCTGCCTGCCGATTTTCAAGCCTACCGTCATTATTCGCGCTTGTTTAAACAGGCCGTGGCCACGGTCTCGGACCATATCGAGGATCGGGGTATCGACGAGATCTATGTAGACCTTAGCCATAAAACCGAAGACAGCCACGAACTGGCCGAGCAGATTCGACAAGCCGTGAACCAGGCCACCGGCCTGACCTGTTCGGTAGGCATTACGCCCAACAAGCTGCTCTCCAAAATTGCTTCGGAGCTGAACAAGCCCAATGGGGCCTGCGTGTTGACCATGGACGATGTGCCTACCCGCATCTGGCCGCTGGCCGTGGGCAAGATCAATGGCATTGGTCCCAAGTCGGTCGTGAAGCTGACGGAAATGGGCATAGAGAAGATTGGGGAACTGGCCGCTACACCTGCAGAAAAACTGCAGGAACATTTTGGCCTGCGCTACGCGCAATGGCTGATGGCCGTGGCCCAAGGCCAGGACGAGCGCCCCTTGTCCACCGACCGCACGCCCAAATCCATCAGCCGTGAAACCACCTTCGAGCGTGATCTGCACGTGCGCATGGATCGCTCCCGCCTGTCTGCTGTGCTGGAGTCCTTGTGTGAAAAGCTGGAACAGGATTTACGCAAATCCGCCATGTGCGCCCAAACCATAGGGATCAAGCTGAAGTTCGAGGACTTCAAAACCGTGACGCGCGACCTGTCTCTGCCCGCGCCGGTGCTGGCGGCGGATGCCATTCTGGCTGCTGCCCGCCAGAATCTGAAACGCGCCGTACTGGACAGGCGCTTGCGCTTGCTGGGCGTGAAAGCCAGTGCCCTGCTGCCTATCAGTGAAATGCCGCAGGAGCAGCCCCGGCAACTGGATCTGGACGGTTTGTTCTGATTCAAAACTAGGCAGACTAGCAGCATACCAATATAATGAGACTCATTCTTATTTGAATCTCAGGATAGTCGCCCGTGAACGAGCGCTCCACCACCGAAGTGATGACCGTCGCTCAGATGCAGCAACACATGCACGTGTTGTATTGCCAGCACCGTGGCTGGCTGCATGATTGGTTACGGCGACGTTTGGGCTGCTCTCACCATGCGGCCGATCTGGTGCATGACGCTTATGTGCGTGTCATGAGCTCGGGCCGCATCCCCGGCCCGGAGCAGGCTCGCCCTCACCTGATGCAGATCGCCAAGGGCCTGGTGATTGATCGCTACCGCCGTCAGCAAATTGAGCAGGCGTATCTGGATGCCTTGGCGCATATGCCGGAACCGACGGCGATCTCTCCCGAAGAACGTGCCCTGACCCTGGAAGTGTTGCTGCGTATTTGCGCTGCCTTGGACGGGCTGCCCGGCCGTGTTCAGCACGTGTTCTTGCTGTCGCGTTACGAGGGTTTGACATACTCGGCCATCGCCCAGCGTCAGGGGATTGCCGTGGCGACAGTGCGCAAATATATGCTGCAGGCCACGCAGGCCTGCTTTGCCGTGATGGCTGATCTGGACGCGAGCGCCCTGCCGTGAGCACACCCCGTCCCGCCCTGAATCCTATCGATGCCCAGGCCCTGGAGTGGCAAGTCGTCTTCTGGTCCGGTGAAGTGCAAGAGCACGAGCAGCGGGACTTCCAGATCTGGCTGGCGGCCGACCCCTTGCACGAGCAAGCCTGGACCCGTATTCAGCAGTTTGGTCAGCAAATGCAGCTTGCGCCGCAGGAGGTGGCGTCCCAGGTCTTGCAAGCCAGCTTGTCTGCCCAGGCGATACAGCGGCGACGTGCCATTTTGCGCAGTGTCTTGTTGCTGGCGTGTGGCGGGCTGGGCAGTTACGGCGTGAGTCGCACACCCCAATGGGCGGCCTGGAATGCAGACTACCGCACCGCATCAGGCCAACGTAAAGAACTGACTTTGCCCGATGGCACCGTGCTGGCCCTGAATACGGCCAGTTCCTTGAACGTGCAATACAGCGAAACGCAACGCAGTGTCGTCCTGCTGGGTGGCGAAGTCTTGATCAGCACGGCGTCCGACCCGCAAATCCGGCATCGGCCTTTTGTGGTGCAAACTCCTGAAGGGGAAGTTCAGGCTCTGGGTACGCGTTTCCTGGTGCGACATTGGCCTGCCATGGCGCGTGTCTCGGTCCAGGTTTATGAGGGGGCGGTAGAACTGCGCCCCAGCCATGCTGGGCAAGTGACACGCTTGCAGGCCGGACAGCAGGCCTTGTTCAGCAGGCAGCAAAGCTATAAGCCTGAGCCGGCCGATGAGCAGGCCAGCGCCTGGCAACGTGGTTTGCTGGTTGCAGAACGCTGGCGCTTGGGGGATTTTCTGGCAGAAGTCGCCCGATATCGGCCTGGAGTACTGCGCTGTGACCCGGCAGTAGCCGGGCTGATGATTTCGGGCGTCTACCCCTTGCAGGATACGGACGCGATTTTGCACTCAGTGTCGCAAGCCTTGCCCGTGCAGGTACGGATGATTACACCGTATTGGGTCATGGTCTCGGCGTTGGCGTAGCACTTTTTGATTCTCGTTCGGGATACATGCAAAGGCCCGGTTTTTGTTCCGGGCTGCTCATCCCTGAAGAGAGAAGCCATGTTGATTAAATCCACGCGTCCTGCGGCCCGCTTCGGACGTTTCACTATTGCCCGTTCGGCCCTGGGGCCGTGCCTGCTGGCGGCAAGCCTGGCGGGAGCCTTGTCGGTGTCCAGCGTTCACGCTCAAAGCATGAGCAGTCAGCAAATGAGCTATGACATTGCCGCGGGCACCCTGGATCAGGTCCTGAATCAGTTTGCAGCGCGTGGCGGATTTTTACTGGCAATTGATGCCTCTCTGACAGCAGGCAAGACCAGTTTGGGCCTGAAAGGCGCTTACACACCGGAACAGGGGTTACGGCAGATTTTGCAAGGCAGCGGTCTGGGCGCCGTGGCGGATGGTCGCGGCTATCGTTTGCGTGCGGTACCCGGATTGAACACGCGCAGCCACGAGGAACTGGAAGCGGTACGCGTGCAGGCTCAACGCGAAAGCGCAACCGGCCCTGCCAATGGCCTGCTGGCCACGCGCAGCGCAACGGCGACCAAGAGCGATGTGGCCATCATGGACACCCCGGCCTCGGTCGCCGTCGTGACGCAGCAGCAGATCGAGTCTCTGGCCACGCGCACCGTGGGTGAAGCCTTGCGCTATGTGCCGGGCGTGGCGGTGGAGTTTGACGGGGTGGATTCGCGTTTTGACACCATGTCCTTGCGTGGCTTCAATGCAGATTCCGTGGCGTGGCTGGACGGTGTAAAACTGGCCGGTGGCAGTGGTGCCGGCAATAACTGGACCTTGCCGCAGATTGACCCTTTCATGCTGGAGCGCATTGAGGTCCTGAAAGGGCCGGCCTCGGTGGTTTATGGCCAGGTGGTGCCAGGCGGCATGGTCAATATGGTCAGCAAGCGCCCTACTCAAACAGACCAACGCAATATCGAACTGACCCTGGGGGCGCCGCGCCAGCTACGTGGCAGCGTGGATCTGGGAGGCGCATTGGGCCAGGACGGTGTCAGTGCCTGGCGCTTGCTGGCACTGAACTCCGATACCGAAAGCCGTACCGATCACGTCAAGCGCAAACGTCAGTTACTGGCTCCTTCCGTGACCTTGCCGCTGGGCGAGAACGGTGAAATCGTGCTGATGGGTTCGGTGCAGCGCGATCGAGGCGGCAGCGACTATATGTGGTTGCCCGCCTATGGCACCTTGTTTGACAACCCCAACGGCAAAATACCCCTGTCGCGCTTTATCGGCGAGCCACATTTTGATCGCTATGACCGCGATCAGGATATGGCTGGCTGGGCGGCGGTCTACGACATCAACGACAACTGGACACTGCGCCAGAACCTGCGCGTGCAACGCATCAAGTCGGTGATGGAGTCGGTGACCAGCGATATGTATTCCTTCGACGACCCCAGCGAAGGCGGTTGGGATTGGCGCACGCTGGAGCGCTATGCCAACCGTGGCACAGGAACATCGCGCTCTTTGGGTGTGGACACGCAGTCCGAATGGCGCTGGAACCTGGGGGAGGCCGAGCATACCGTGCTGCTGGGCCTGGACTATTACCGGGGTACCTTTGATGCCCGCCGTCAGACAGCCTCGGTAGGACCGGAAGGCAGCGGTGGTTTGCTGGATTTGTATGAGCCGGAGTATGGCGCGACGATCGGGCCTTTTACGACCCTGAGCGAAGTCAGCAACCGGCGGCATCAGACTGGCGTGTATCTGCAGGATCAGGTGTCCTGGGGTAATTGGCGCTTGGTCGCTGGCCTGCGTCAGGACTGGTCCTCCGTCAGTGGCACCAGCCGTCGCCGGGCCGGAGAAGATGATCTGGGCCAGAGCGACAAGGCCACCACGGGTCGTCTGGGGGCCTTGTATCGCTTCGAGTCGGGTTGGGCTCCGTATATCAGCTATGCCACCTCGTTTGAGCCCGTTGCGGGTGTGACGGCAGAGGGCGTGGCCTTCAGGCCCATGAAAGGCAAACAGACCGAAGTCGGCGTCAAGTATCAGCCCGATGGTGCGAACTGGATGGCCAGCGCCGCCGTGTTTGATTTGCGCCAGACCAACAGGCTGACGGACGACCCGATTCATGGCTTCCCGGATCAGGTGCAAACCGGAGAACTGCGCTCGCGCGGTCTGGAGTTGGCATTGACGGGTCGCTTGTCGCCCAATTGGTCGCTGATCGGCAGTTATTCCTACCTGAACACCAAAGTGCTCAGCAGCGAGATCCCCGAAGAACAGGGCAAACCGGCCTTGTATACACCGCGCCATCAAGCCGCCTTGTGGGTGGACTACACCTTTACCGGACGCACAGCGCTGGCTGGCACGGTCATGGGACTGGGAATTCGGCATGTGGGCTCGTCCCACGGCGGGGACATTGATGTGGCCGGTGGTGGCTACGCCAGCCTGCGCATTCCGGCCCATACCGTGGCGGATTTCCGGATGGCGACGCAGTTGGGCTGGATCTCGCCAGAGCTGAAGAACAGCGAGCTTTCTTTGAATGTGACCAATATTGCCGACAAACAGTACGTTAACGGCTGCGGTTCCTTGTGGACTTGCGGCTGGGGCCTGGGTCGACAGGTGTCTTTAACTTTTTCAGGACGATTCTGATGAGAAGACTGATAGGGCTAGCCCTGCTGGGTCTGGGTATGAGTGTCAATGCCCAGGCCAGCCCCTTGCTGAAACCGGGTTGCGCCTGGACCTTGCTGAACCCGGAGCAAGGGGAGCGCACGGGAAGCTGGGGGTGGGCGGATCTGGACAAACGTCAGTACATAGACGAACACACGCGCTTTAATCTGGCCTCTTTGTCCAAGCAGTTCACCGCTCTGGCTGTGCTGATGCTGGTTCAGGACGGGAAACTGGCTTTGGATGAACCGTTGGCTCGTTTCTGGCCAGAGCTGCCTGGAGAACTGGGCAAACCCACCCTGCGACAAGTTCTGCGTCATACCGGCGGTTTGCCGGATTACATCGAGCCCTTGTACCAGGCAGGCCGAGAGCACGAGACGGTCACGGTGGCCGAAACGCTGGAGGTTTTGGCCGCGTATCCAGTGCTGCGCTTTACACCCGGAGAGCGGTTTGAATACAGCAATACCGGGTATTTTCTGCTGGCCCAACTGGTGGAACGGGTCAGCGGCCAGCCCCTGACCCGGTTTTCCCAGCGCTATATTTTTGAACCTTTGGGCATGGACGAAACCGCGATTGTGGATCGTTACCCATCTGCTTTACCGCAACTGGCTCGAGGCTATCGGGTCAAGGACGGGCAGGTACAAAATAGTGAATCCAGTTGGGAGCAGACGGGCGATGGTCAGGTGCACAGCAGCGCGGCAGATATGTGGCGCTGGTTGCAGCACCTGGAGCTGGACACGGTCTTGCAGAGCCCGGAGGGGCAGCCGCTGATGGGGGTGCGTAGTCTGCTGACGCAATCGGCCCCTACCGAACCCAAAGATAATTACCAGTTCGGGCTGGAAACCGTGCAGTTGGGTGAAGACTATGCCGCCTGGGGGCATGGCGGTGGCTGGGCGGGCTATCACAGCTTCATGGCTTACTCACCGGAGCGGCGCCAGGGGGCGGCGGTGATGTGTAACGCGATTCATTGGGATGTGCGTGCCATGGCCGAGCGGCTGTTGCAGACCGGTATCGGGCAACTGGAGCCCATTGTGTATCGACCTTGATGGTACGACTTGACCGGAGCCCTGTTTGATACGGCAGCGTAGCGCCTGAAAACAAGCCTTCAGGCTTCAAGCAAAACAGCGCTGCTCCTCTTGATAAGCCAGGAGCCGCGCTGTTTTCGCATCAACTTGTACCAGAAAAGGGACAATCCACGGCCAGATGGCCATTGTCCCAGGCATAAGCGTCCTGCTGGGGGCGTGCTGCGTTAGAATTAATTGTCCAGCCGCCGGGCTGGTTTATTTTTTCTTCTTTCATTTTCATCAAGGTTTGCCGTTATGGAATTCGATCGGGCCGGTGTACGTGCATTAATGGAAATTACCCAGCGTCCGGAGTTGGTCTTTGTGCGAGGAGAAGGTTCCTGGTTGCAAGATCACAACGGCAAGCGATACCTGGACACCGTCCAGGGCTGGGCCGTGAACGCGCTGGGCCACAGCCCTGCCAACGTGATCAAGGCGATCACCGAACAAGCGTCCAAATTGATCAACCCCTCGCCTGCGTTCTACAACGAGCCCTCTATCGAGCTGGCCAAACGCATCGTGGAACATTCCTGCTTTGATCGCGTGTTCTTTGCCAACAGTGGTGGCGAAGCCAACGAAGGCGCCATCAAGCTGGCGCGCAAATGGGGTCAGATCAACAAGAACAACGCTTACAAGATCATTTCTTTTGAGCATTCTTTCCATGGCCGTACCCTGGCCACCATGTCCCTGTCCGGCAAGCCCGGCTGGGATCGCATGTTTGCTCCTCAGGTCGACGGTTTTCCTAAAGCCAAGCTGAACGATCTGGAATCCGTGCGCGCGCTGATCGACGATCAAACCGTGGGCATCATGCTCGAACCCGTACAGGGCGAGGCCGGTGTTATTCCCGCTACCGTGGAATTCATGAAGGGCCTGCGCGCTCTGGCTGACGAGCACAAGTTGCTGCTGATCGTGGACGAAGTGCAAACCGGCATGGGCCGTACTGGCACCATGTTTGCCTACGAACACTCGGGCATCCGTCCTGACATCATGACCCTGGGTAAAGGCATTGGTGGCGGCGTGCCTCTGTCGGCATTGTGTGCCCGCGAAGAAGTGTCCTGCTTCCAGCCAGGCGACCAGGGCGGTACCTACAACGGTAACCCCCTGATGACCGCTGCTGGCGTAGCCGTGTTCGACGAACTGGCTGCTCCTGGCTTCCTGGAGTCGGTCAACGCCCGCGCCAAGCAACTGTCCGAAGGCCTGCTGGCCATCAGCGCCAAGTGGGGCATGAACGGTGAGCGTGGCGAAGGCCTGCTGCGTGCCCTGATCCTGGATCAGGACGACGGCCCGGAAATCGTGGCTGCTGCCCGCGACCGCGCTCCAGAAGGCATGCTGCTGAACTCGCCACGTCCTAACCTGCTGCGTTTCATGCCAGCCCTGAACATCACGGCCGACGAAATCGACCTGATGCTGGCCTGGCTGGACGAAATTCTGGTCAAGGTTCGCGGCTAAGCTGCCAGCGTGCTGTAAAGAAATCCGCCTTCGGGCGGATTTTTTTTGGTCTTTGGATTTTTGTAGCCCTGCGGGTCTGGTGGGCTTGCAAACCGCCGTTCCTGGCTTAGAAGTCGAGTTGCTCAGGTGTAATCCCAAGCGCGGCGGCAATGCGCTCCAGGCTGCTTTTGCGTAGCCGCTCGCTGCTCTCTTGCTGAGCATAGGCAGATTGGCTGATACCCAGACGAGCGGCCAGCTCTGCCTGTGTCAGCCCAAGGTGTTCACGCCATGCCCGAACCGGTGTTGCACCGTCGATCGTGCTGCTGACGACGGCGTGGGGGATCAGCCCGCCGTCCTGGGTCTGGCTGGCGATGTAGTCTTCGTAGGGAATCACGACAAAAGCGGGATTGCCGTCCGGGCCATTGATGATCTGAATATTAGTACGTGCGTTCATCGCGCTTTCTCACTTCCTGGATGTCGATAATTCTTATCTCTACGTCCCAATCAAACAGGACGCGATAGTTTCCGATGCGCAGGCGATAGCCATACTGGTGATTCGTCAGCGCTTTGATGTTCTGCGATCCGGAGCAATTGGGCATGTCAGCCAAGTTGCCGACACCGTCGCGGATAGCGCCTTGGTGTTGCCTGTCGATCTTGCGCAGTTGTTTGGCGGCTTTGGGTGTCCAGAATATCGAGTTCATGGACAAAATATAAGTTAATTATAAGTTAAGTTACTTGATATAAGTTTGGAAAAATTGCGCGGAGGACGGCAAAAAAACCATTTTTGACTCCTGTTCTTGCACTCCCACGGCTAACTTGAAACGCGCACGAAATATCACAAATACCAACGTTGTCAGTATTTAGTTTATTTTAAAAAATAATATAAATATCAATAACTTGAGGTAATTTCATCCAGCTGTTAGCCAGCATAAGTAAATGATTGTTCTGTTGTGGTGCCAGGGGAACGGAGTCGATGTAATAGAAGCTTCCAAGATTTGCCTGCAAGTGCAGGCCCACCTCGTGAGGCACTGTTTACCATGCTCCAGCATCTGTCCAAACTCATCGTAGCTAGTGCCCTTGTGCTGGCTGTTTCTCCGGCCATTGCCGCCGACTCCTTACGCATTGGCGTGGTGCCGGGCGCCTATGCCGATTCCATCAATGCCGCAGCCCAGGATGCCAAGGCCCAAGGCATCAATGTCGAGGTGATTGAGTTCACTGACTGGACCACGCCCAATGTGGCTGTGGATAACGGCGATATTGATATCAATTACTTCCAGCACCAGCCTTTCCTGAAAAACGCCATCGAGAAAAACGGCTACAAGCTGGCCAGCGCGGGCACGGGTATTTTGGCCAATGTGGGAGTGTATTCACTCAAGCATCAGGCGGTGGACCAAGTCCCCCAGGGCGGCAAGGTAGGCATTGCCAACGATCCCGTGAACCAGGGCCGTGGTCTGCTGTTGCTGCAAAAAGTCGGGCTGATCAAGCTCAAGCCAGAGGTCGGTTATCTGGGCAGCCTGGATGACATTGTCGAGAACCCCAAAAAGCTCAGCTTTGTGGAAGTGGAAGGCCCGCAGCTGGTGCGTATTACGGGTGATGTGGATATTGCCCAGGGCTATCCGCATTTCATCGTGGCGGCCAAAGCCTTTGATCCTTCCAGTGGTCTGGCCTACTCCGGTATTGAAGATGCGCAGTTTGCGATTCAGTTCGTGGTGAAAGCGGACCGCACCAACGATCCTGTCATTCAAAAGTTCATTTCCATCTATCAAAACTCGCAGTCTGTACGTGACGTGTCGCGTGCAGCATTCAATAACGACGAACGTCTCTACACCCTGGCCTGGCTGAATACCCAAGGAGGGGCGAAATAATGACGGCGATTTTCTCCTCTCGCGTGCAGCGTTGGACGCTGGGCATTCTGTTTGCCGCTGCCCTGCCGTTCAGCAGCTCTGCTGCCGTGATTAAAGTGGGCTCCATTCCCGGTGCAACCTCGGATGCGGTGCAAGCGCTGATCCCGGAAGGCAAGAAGCAGGGACTGGATATTCAGCTGGTGGAATTTACGGATTGGACGCTACCCAACGAGGCCGTCAATAACCGCGATATTGATGTGAATTTCTTCCAGCACGAAGCCTTTCTGAACAATGCCATCAAAGAGCGTGGTTACGACCTGGAATTGATTGGTCTGGGCTTGCTGCAAAACATTGGCCTGTACTCGAACAAGTATCAGTCTCTGGACCAGGTTCCCAAGGGCGCAACCGTGTCCTTGCCGAATGATCCGGTCAATCAGGGCCGTGGCCTGTTGCTGCTGCAAAAAGCGGGCCTGATTACCTTGCGCCATGGTCTGGATACCGGGGCTACGGTCAATGATGTGGTGGACAACCCCAAGCAGCTCAAGCTGGTGGAAATTGAAGGCCCGCAGTTGATTCATTCCCTGCCGGATGTGGATCTGGCCGTCGTCTGGCCCAGCTATTTCGTCAGCGCTGGCCGCAAGGCGGATGCGGGCAAGGCCCTGGTCTATTCCGGCATTGCCGACACCTTTTATGCAATGGGTTTTGTCACGCGCAAAGACCGCGTCAACGACCCTGCTCTGAAACAGTTCGTGGAGCTGTTCCAGCAGTCGCAAGCGGTACGCAACACGATTGCAGACCGCTTTGATCACAACCCCCATCTGTACACCTTGCCCTGGCAAGGCAGCAGCACAGCGAGCAAGTGATATGGCATACACATCAGCACTACGGCGTAATTTGGACGAGTTGCGCGATACCGCCGAACAGGCCGCAGGACAGCGCGAGGTTCACAAGGCCAGTGCGTCTGTCAAAGCGGAACTGGAACAGCAACCCAGCGTCGTCAAGGCAGGCAGCGTGGCCTTTCGTAATCTGTCCAAAATCTATCAGTCCTCGGCAGGCGCTGTGCCTGCCTTGCAGGACATTGATCTGGACATAGAGCCGGGCAGCATCTTCGGCATTATTGGTCGCAGTGGCGCGGGTAAATCCAGTTTGCTGCGCACCATCAACCGGCTGGAGCGCCCAAGCAGCGGCCAGGTATTGGTAGATGGCGTGGACATTGCCCGTCTGAATGAGTCGGAGCTGGTGCAGCTGCGTCGCCGCATTGGCATGATTTTTCAGCACTTCAATTTGCTGTCTGCCAAGACGGTGTACGAGAACGTGGCCTTGCCCTTGAAGGTAGCCGGTGTGTCGGCGCAGGACATTGCCCCGCGCGTTCAGGAACTGCTGCAACTGGTCGGCTTGCAAGACAAGGCCGATACCTATCCCAGTCGTTTGTCGGGTGGGCAAAAGCAGCGTGTGGGCATTGCTCGCGCCTTGGCAACTGGCCCGGAGATTTTGCTGTGCGATGAGGCCACTTCGGCACTGGACCCGGAGACTACGCAGTCCATCCTGAGTCTGCTCAAGGACATTAACCGCCGTCTGGGCATCACCGTCGTGCTGATTACGCACGAGATGAGCGTGATCCGTGAAATTGCCGACCGCGTGCTGGTGCTGGAAAAAGGCCGCATTGCCGAGCTGGGCGAGGTCTGGCGTGTATTTGGCAAACCGCAGCATGACGCCACCAAGGCGCTGCTGGCGCCCTTGCAGCACACCTTGCCGGAGGACTTGCAAGCGCGTCTGGTGCAGCAGCCTCCTGAAACCGGGACCTATAGCCGCATCCTGCAATTGAGCTACAGCGGCGAAGGTGGCTGGGAGCCGGATTTGCTGCGCATTGCCCGCAGCCTGCCCGGCCAGCCGCAGCTGGTGCATGGCGGCGTGGACCGCATCCAGGGCCATGCGCATGGGCGTTTGCTGGTCGCCATTGAGGGGCATGTAAGCCTGCCCGATTTGAAATCCCTGACGCAAGGCCCGGCGGCCATCGCGCATCACATTGAGGACATTGGATATGTTGTGGAATCTGAGTATCCCCGCTGAACGTTATTGGCAGGCGTTTCTGGACACGCTGATGATGGTGGGCGTGTCGGGGGGCATCGCCTTTCTGGCTGGTATTCCGCTGGCGGTGCTCTTGATTGTGACGGCCCCTCATGGCTTTTGGGAGTCGCCCAGGATCAACCGGGCGGTGGGTAGCGTGGTGAATGGTTTTCGGGCCACGCCCTTCATTGTTCTGCTGGTCGCCTTGATCCCCTTCACGCGTTTGCTGGCAGGCACCACGATTGGAGTGTGGGCGGCTATTGTGCCCCTGGCAATCAGCGCCACGCCGTTCTTCGCACGGATTGCCGAGGTCAGCCTGCGCGAGGTGGACTCGGGCCTGATTGAAGCGGCTCAAGCCATGGGCTGCAAGAAGTGGGACATCGTGCGCCACGTCTACTTGCCCGAGGCACTGCCCGGCATTGTGGGTGGCTTCACCATCACCATCGTGGCCTTGATCAGCTCCTCGGCCATGGCCGGTGCGGTCGGTGCCGGTGGCCTGGGTGATTTGGCGATCCGCTACGGCTATCAGCGTTTTGATACGCAGGTGATGCTGATCGTGATTGCCGTGTTGATTGCTTTAGTGACTGTGGTGCAGTTTGCCGGCGACCGCTACGTGCAGTGGCTGCGCGCACGTTGATCCGAGTGCGGCCAAGGGCTGGCGCACGTAGTGGCGTCGCCTTGGCAAGGAATGTGATGTTCTTTGTTTGCTCGGACGCTCTGTCTTGAGCCGGGACGCAGGTGCTGGAAGCTGCGTCTATCCCTACCGTTTTTAGTCATTGAAAAGAGTGCCGTATGAATGATCGGATTACTCAGGGCGGAGCTTTGCCCGAAGCATCTGCAAAGCAGCGTCTGCCCTTGCCCCCCCAACAGCCTCATGTGATTGGCAGCGAGGCCGAAGCCCTCGCCATTGCTCGGCAATTGGCCACTGAATTTGCTCAAACCGCTGCCGAGCGCGACCGCCTGCGCCAGCTTCCCTGGGACGAGATAGAGCGCTATACCGCCAGTGGCCTGGGTACCATCACTATCCCCAAAGCCTATGGCGGTCTGGAAGCTTCCAACGAAACGCTGGTGCAGGTGTTTGCCATCATCAGCGCGGCTGATCCTTCCCTGGGTCAGATCCCGCAAAACCATTTCGCGCTGATCCAGAACCTGAAAGACATCGGCACCGAATCTCAAAAGCAGCGTTGGTTCAAGGCGGTGCTGCAAGGCGCACGTTTAGGCAATGGCGGGCCGGAGAAAAAGGGCAAGGCAGCGGTAATTACCGACATCACTGCCCATCTTGCGCGGGCAGCGGATGGCCGCTTGCGTGTCAGCGGTACACGCTTTTATTCAACCGGCGCCTTGTTCGCGCATTGGATTCCTTTCCGAGCCGCGGATCAGCAAGGCCGTGGCGTGCAAGTCTGGGTACGCCGCGATGCGCCTGGTGTGCAGGTGATTGATGACTGGAATGCCTTTGGGCAACGCACCACCGCCAGTGGCAGCGTGGTGTTCGATCAGGTTCTGGTCGAGGAAGACCATGTGCTGGAAAGCTGGCGTTTTGTGGATAAACCGTCCCTGTCAGGCCCGATTTCTCAACTGATTCAAGCCAGTATTGATGCCGGTATCGCCCAGGGTGCCTTGCAGGATGCGCTGGAATTTGTCCGCAATCGTGCGCGCCCCTGGACCGATTCGGGTGTGGCCAGTGCCACGCAGGACCCTCACATCATTCAGGAAGTGGGTGCCTTGCAGATTGAGGTGGATGCTGCTCAGGAAGTCTTGCTGGAGGCAGCACGTTTGCTGGATGAATTGGCCGCCAGGCCCGTGGATGCGGACAGCAGTGCCCGCGCTTCCGTGGCTGTTGCCGAGGCCAAGATCCTGACGACGGAAGCCGCCCTGAACGCCAGTGAACAGCTCTTTGCCTTGGCTGGCTCGTCGTCGACCCGTGCAGCTCATAACCTGGACCGCCACTGGCGCAATGCCCGTGTGCACACCTTGCATGACCCGGTACGCTGGAAATATCACTTGCTGGGCAATTACCTGCTCAATGGCGCCTCGCCGTCTTATCACCAATGGAATTGAGGCCATGACTACACCGCTTTCTACATCTGTACATATCATCCAGTCCGAAGCCGAAGCGCTGCAAGCAGCCGAGCAGTTTGCACAATTCATTGCCCAGGATGCGCTGGAACGTGACCGCGACCGTACTTTGCCGCATCGCGAGGTGGAGCAATTCAGTCAAAGCGGTTTGTGGGGCATTACGGTCCCCAAAGAATACGGGGGAGCGGGCGTTTCCACCGATGTGCTTACCCGTGTCGTGCAGCGCATCGCCCAGGCTGATGGCAACTTTGGCCATATCCCGCAAAACCACTATTACGCGCTGGAAGTGTTGCGCGTGGGGGCGACGCACGAGCAAAAAGCCTTTTTCTACGATCAGGTGCTGCAAGGCAAACGCTTTGGCAATGCATTGGCGGAGATCGGCAAGAAGGACTTTGTACGTCGCACGCAATTGCTGAAAGAGCCGGATGGCTGGTTTGTAGACGGCCGCAAGTTCTATTGCACGGGCTCGCTGTTTGCACACTGGATTCCCACGCTGACGACCTCGCCTGATGATGGCCGCCTGTATCTGGTTTTTGTACCGCGCGGGGCTGCAGGCGTCACGCTGACAGACGATTGGGACGGCTTTGGCCAACGTGTCACAGGCAGTGGTTCGGTGGAGTTCACGCGTGTTCCTGTGCAGCCGCAATGGGTTGTGCCGTTCACGGATTCCTTCGAGCGTCCGACCACCATTGGCCCCTACGCCCAGATCATCCACGCTGCACTGGATTTGGGCATAGGCCAAGGGGCTTTCGAGGCCACCTTGCCCTTCATACGCGAGCACAGCCGCCCCTGGATTGCCGCTGGTGTGGACAGCGCCGCACAGGACCCGTTGCTATTGCAGGAAGTGGGCAATGTGCATGTTCGCCTGCGTGCCGCGCAAGCGCTGCTGGCCCGCGCTGCCCGTTTTGTGGACGCCGCCCAGCAAGCACCGGATGAGGACAGCGTGGCTCAGGCCTCCATTGCCGTCGCACAGGCCAAAGCCCTGGCTACTAGCGCCAGTGTGTTGGCAGGCAGCAAGCTGTTTGAGCTGGGGGGGACCAGCTCTACGCAAGCCCAGCATGGTCTGGATCGTTACTGGCGCAATGCTCGCGTCCATACCCTGCATGACCCGGTGCGCTGGAAGTATCACGCCATTGGCAACTACGCCCTGAATGGCGTGCGTCCGCCGCGTCATGGTGCTTTGTGATGCCACCTGAAAAACCGTGTTTTGGCACGGCTGCAAGGATGCAGAACAGATGCTCCACATGGCTCAAGGCGAGCCAATAAATATGTTTTAGCAAGGCATACATGCACTTCGATATGGCCTGTTTTTTTTAGGCCACGAGCCTTTCTCTTTTATCTGGATTTTGATTGATGACTATCTCGAAAATTTTGAAAAAACTGATGGCACTAAGCCTCGTTTCTACCGCCACTTTGCTGAGTAGCACAGCGACCGCAGCTCCTTTGAAAATCGGTGTTGTGCCCGGCATTTTTGCGGACTCGGTGGCCGTTGCTGCGCAGGAGGCCAAGAAGCAGGGAGTGGATGTGCAGGTGATCGAATTTACCGATTGGGCCACACCGAATGTGGCGCTGGATGCGGGCGATATTGATCTGAACTACTACCAGAACAGCAATTACCTGGCCAATGCCGTGCGCGACAAGGGCTTCAAACTGGTCAGTGTGCAGCCGGGCATTTTGTCTTACCTGGGCCTGTATTCCCTCAAGCACGCCACCTTGGCTGATTTGCCCGATGGCGCAAAAGTGGCAATTGCCAGTGACGCCGTCAACGTAGGCCGTGGGCTGCGCCTGTTGCAGCATGCGGGCTTGATCACGCTGCGCCCTGAAACCGGCTTGCTGGGCACTCCGGATGACATTGTTTCCAACCCCCAAAACTTGAAGTTTGTGGAAGTGGAAGGCCCGCAATTGGCACGAGCCACGCAGGACGTGGATCTGGCCCAGGGCTTTCCGTATTTCATCCTGGCTTCCAACGCTTTCGATGCCACCAAGGCCTTGTCCTTGACCAGTTACGAGGACGATTCCTGGGCGATTCAGTTTGTGGCCCGTAGCGACAGGACGGAAGATCCGCGCATTGCCCAGTTCCTGGAGGTCTACAAAACATCGCCCGCTGTGCGCGAGGCAATCGATCAGTTCTACCAGGGCGAGAAAAAGCTGTATCGCCTGACCTGGTTGCCGCACTAAGCAAGGAGAATGCCCCATGACGCAGCCCAAGAAACACATCCATATCAACGCCTTCAATATGAATTGCGTGGGCCATATCCACCATGGTTTGTGGACGCATCCGCGTGATCAATCCACGCAATACCACACCCTGAAGTACTGGACGGATCTGGCCAAAACTCTGGAAAAAGGCTTGTTCGACGGCATTTTTTTGGCGGATGTGGTTGGCTATTACGACGTCTACCAGCAAGGTGTGGACTTGACGCTGCGTGAAGGCATTCAACTGCCCGTGAACAATCCCTGGCTGCTGGTTTCGGCCATGGCGGCGGTCACGCAGCATATTGGCTTTGGTCTGACGGCATCGGTGGCGGCGCATCACCCCTACACCTTCGCACGGGATGTCAGCACGCTGGATCAGCTAAGCAATGGCCGCATAGGCTGGAACATCGTGACTGGCTATGTGGATAGCGGGGCGCGGGGCTTGGGGCAAGATGGTCTGGATGCGCATGACAGCCGCTATGACCGGGCCGAGGACTTTCTGCAATTGGCCTACAAGCTGTGGGAAGGCAGTTGGGAAGATGGCGCGCTGATTGCCGACAAGCAGCGTCGCATCCATGCGCTGCCCGAGAAAGTGCATACCGTGCATCACGAAGGGCCGTTTTATCGCAGCAATGCGATTCATATGAGCGCGCCCTCGCCCCAGCGCACACCTCTGCTGTTCCAGGCTGGCACCTCGGCGCGAGGGCTGCAGTTTGCCGGGCAGCATGCCGAAGGCGTTTTCATCGGTGCGCGGGACCCGGAAGCGGCCAGGGACTCGTCCCGCAAGTTGCGTCAGGCCGCGATCAATGCAGGGCGGCAAGCGCAGGATCTGAAGATTTATGCGGGCGTGGCGGTCGTCACGGGTGCCACGGAAGCCGAGGCTAAAGAGAAGTATGCCGACTATCTTGCCCATGCCAGTTCCGAAGGCGGGTTGGCGCACTTTGCGGCCAGCACGGGCGTGGATTTTGCCCAGTATGACCTGGACGAACCCATCCGCTTTGGCCCCAGCAACGCGATTCAGTCCGCAGCGGCAGCGGCCCAGAAACAAGGCTGGACGACGCGCCGCAAGCTGTTGGAGCAATTCACGCTGGGTAGCCGCTACAAAACCATTGTGGGGGACCCGCAGCAAGTGGCGGATGCGCTAAGTACCTGGATTGATGAAGGCGAGATCGACGGCTTCAACCTGACCCGCATCGTCGTGCCCGAAACCTGGGAGGACTTCGCCAGCCATATCGTGCCCGAACTGCAAGATCGGGGCCGCTATCGCACCGCTTATGAAGGTGGAACCCTGCGCCAGCAACTGTTTGGGCAAGGTGATCGGGTATCTGCCACTCACCCTGCCGCACAGTGGCGGCATTTGGAGTCCGGCTCGACCCCGGAAGCAGGATCGGATGAGGCGCCCACCTCTGCCTTGCAGGCAAGCTGATTCGAGCAGGAAAGAGCCTGTATCCGCTGCCTTGAATCCCCTTTTCTTACGAGCACTTTTATAAGGCCAGGACCATGTTGTTTGCCCGTTTTTCTATTCGTGCTGTGTTTGCCTTGGCAGCCTTGGGCCTTGCGGGCCAAGTGTCTGCTGCTGCGTTGAAAATTGGTGTCACCCCCGGTTCTTTGGCCGACTCTGTCGCCGTGGCGGCCAAGGAGGCCAGGCAAATTGGGTTGGAGGTAGAAGTCATCGAGTTCACCGACTGGACCACACCCAATACGGCTCTGGCATCGGGGGACCTGGATCTGAATTACTTCCAGCATCAGGCTTTTTTGGACAATGCTGTCAAAGAAGGTGGCTATGCCATTGAAAGTGTGGCTTACGGTTTGCTGCCCAATATTGGCTTGTATTCCAAGCAGTATCAGTCCTTGGACGCGCTACCCGAAGGCGCTTCTGTTGGGGTGGCCAATGACCCGGTGAATCAGGCGCGTGGCTTGCTGCTCTTGCAAGCGGCGGGCCTGATTCAGTTGAAAGACGGTGTGGCGGCACGTGCCTCGACTCATGATGTGACGGCCAACCCCAGAAAGCTGCGCATCGTGGAAGTCGAAGGGCCGCAATTGGTGCGGGCAGCCGATGACCTGCCCCTGGTCCAGGGTTATCCGGCCCATTTTGTGAATGCCGGGCAGGCCGAGCTGGCCAGCAAGGCTTTGCAGTATTCCACGGTGGATGATCTGTACTACGCGATTCGCTTTGTGGCTAGAAGCAGCCATAGAGAGGATCCGCGCATACGCCAGTTTGTGGATCTTTATCAAAACTCTCCTGCCGTAGCCGCGCAGATCGACGCGTCTTTTGCGGGGGACAAGAAGCTGTATTCCTTGCCGTGGAAGTCGGCGGGCCATGCCTCCATTACGCAGGCTCCTTGAGGGCTGAACATCATGATTACTGACACTGCTGTTTTTGCCTCTGATGTTGCAGCACACCGGCCTTTGCCAGAAAAGGCAGCGCCCACAAGTGTACGAGCGTCCGACCTGGCTGCTTTGCGTACCCGTTTCAGCGCCCTCTTTCAGCGCATTGCCGATACCGCTGCGGAGCGCGAGCACACCCGTACCTTGGCCTATGCGCCCATTCTGTGGCTGAAAGATAGCGGTTTTACGGCTCTGCGTGTGCCGCCTCAATGGGGTGGCAGTGGTGTCTCCATCCCGGTGTTCTTTGAGCTGTTTCAGGAGCTGGCTGCGGCGGATTCAAATGTCGCCCAAATTCTGCGGCCTCATTTTGGTTTCATCGACCGCTTGCTGATTGATCGGGATGAGGCCACGCAAGCGCAGTGGCTGCCGCTGGCAGGCCAAGGAGCGATCTTTGGCAATGCCACAACCGAGACTGGCTTGGGCGCTGTCGGACAGTTGCAAACCACGCTGGAACCCGATCCTGAGCAGGCCGGGCAATGGCGTTTGAATGGCCGCAAGTTCTACAGCACTGGCACCTTGTACGCGGATTGGGTCACCGTGGTGGCCCGCAGTACAGGGACGGGGCAGGAAGATGAAACGGTACATGCCGTGGTTGCCACCGACCAGGAGGGTGTGGAGCGTCTGGATGACTGGCATGGCTTTGGACAAAGGTTGACGGGTTCCGGCACAACGGTACTGACAGATGTGCTCGTGCCCGAGAGCGCCATCATCCGTTTCCCACGTCAGGAACCCACGCCTTTGGTGGCCTACTTTCAGCTGGTGCATTTGGCGACCCTGGCGGGTATTGCCCAAGCCTTGCAGCGTGATGCAGTGGCTTATGTGCAGGCGCGCAAGCGTGTCTTTAGCCATGGCAGTGCGGCGCTGCCCAAGGACGACCCCTTGGTGCAGCATATTGTGGGAGAACTGGCCAGCACGGCCTATATCGCCCAGCTGGCGGTACGTGATGTGGCGGCTCATCTGCAAAACATTGCGGATCAGCGGCTGGCGGGCGTGGAGGTTCCCCGCGAAACTTTGGACGCTCTGGAGTTACGCACTGCACAGGCGCAAGTAGCCGTGGTGGAGCCCGTCTTGCGGGCGGCCACGCGCCTGTTTGATGTGGGTGGCTCTACGGCCTTGGAGGAGTCACGTCGTCTGGATAGACATTGGCGTAATGCGCGAGCCTTGGCCTCGCACAATCCGGTAATCTACAAGGCTCGTTCGGTGGGGGATATTTTGCTGAACGAGGCCGAGCCTGTGTACTACTGGCATGTGGGGACCAAGGGGAGTTGAGCTGATGCGACCAGAAGCGGGGCCGCCTCTTGGAAACATAAAGGGCACGAATTAATCGTGCCCTTTATGTTGTCAGCTGTGAGCGCGCAGCCTCTCAGGGTAAATCAACGACAAAATAGTACGCTAAGCGCGTGATGAGGCTGGCACCCAGCGATAAAGCGTAGGAACGGATACGTCCAGGTTCTTGGCCACGTCCTTGAGTGGTACACCGCTGGCCAGCAGCTTCTTGGCTGACTTGATTTTGTTGTCGTTCATCTTGGGTTTGCGACCACCCTTGCGGCCAAGCTGCTTGGCGACTTCCAGCCCGGTATGGGTACGTTCGACTGTCAGTTCGCGCTCCATCTCGGCCAGGCTGGCCATGACGTGGAAGAAGGACCGACCAGACGGCGTGCTGGTGTCGATGGAGTCGGTGAGGCTTCTGAACTGGATACCTTGTGTGCGCAGTTCGCTCACCAGATCGACCAGTTGTTTGACTGAGTGGCCCAATCGGTCGAGCTTCCAGACAACCAATGTGTCGCCCTCGCGCAGCATTTCGAGCGCCTTGGCCAAGTCTGGACTATTTGCTCGCGTACTACTTACCTTGTCTTCAAAGACCTTCTGGCACCCGGCCTGAATCAAAGCTTCGCATTGCAATTCAAGGTTCTGATCTTGCGTCGAGACGCGCGCATAGCCGATCAGCATGGCGTGTCGCCGTCTGCATCCTGACGAACGGCAAGTAACTGTTGGAGCAATTCTGGTAGTGCTGTCTGCACGGTGTCTCACACCACATCGAGGTTGACGTCGAAGTAGCCGTGGGCAATGCGGTTGCGCATACCGCGCATATTACGCCATGGCACTTGTCCGTGAGTCTGAGCGAACTCGATATAGCCATCCATTACCTTCGTGGCCGCCTCGCCAATGATGACGGCCTGCTGGGTTCGTTTGTCCCCAAGAAAATCTTCTCTGGTCAGGCCTTCTATGAAACCGCATGCATCGGTTGCGGCTTGCTGCATGTGCTCAAGGTAATCCGGAAGACGGTACTTGCTCATACCGGTTGCGCCTCTGCAAGCACTTTGGCCCGGAATTTAGGTGGCAGGTCGCCGGGCGTCAGCAAATCGACGTGAATACCAAGCAGCGATTCCAGCTCGTCTTGCAGGCCTCCCAGGTCGAATAGCGTCGCACCAGGCAGTGCGTCAACCAGCAAATCAATGTCGCTGCCATCCTGGTCGGTGCCATGTAGGATTGAACCGAAGACGCGTGGATTCGCCGTGCGAAAGCGACTTACGGCTTCACGCACTGCATCTCGGTTCATGTCGAGCACAACAGATGGTCGCATGGTCATCCCTTGTTATCAAAACTCATCAAAATGGTAAGTTATTGAGAATGGGATTTCAAGACCTGGTTTCTCAGATCGAAATTATTATGAGAGTTGAAACAGCCTGGCCGCATTGCCATAAAACAGCTTGTCCAGAATTGCATCCTTGAAACCTAGCTGCTGGAAGTCCTCAATACTCTGGCGAATCGGGCGGAAGGTGTAGGACGAGCCAAACAGCAATTGCTCGGACAGAAAGCTGTTGGCTGCCTGCACATAGCCCTCATGACCTGGCTGGAAAATGTACATATCCGGCACCAGATGTACGTTCTCGTGCAGAAAGGCCAGACCTATGGCCTGCTGCACATTGGGCCAATAGCCGTGATAGACCACCAAAGGCAGATCCGGGAAGGCTTTGGCCACTTTGGCCAGCCCGGCCGGGTCGTTGTAGCGCGGGTCTGGCGTGGTGGGACCACTCATCAAAAAGACGGGCACTTTCAGGTGTCGCGCCAGCTCGTAAACGGGCCAGTAAATCGGATCATCGGGGTGACGTGCCGGCACACCAAAACCCGGCTCGATATCAATGCCCGACAAACCCAGCTCCTTGATGGCGCGTTCCGCCTCGGCCAGGGCCTTTTGCTCGCCTTGCAGGGCCGGATCTATACCGGCAATGCCCAGCAATTCTTCGTGTCCATGCACGATCTGGTGAATGGTGTCGTTGGGCAAATGTTGCGATGGCGTGTGGCGGCCTACGACGACCGCTTTGCTCAGCCCAGCCTGGCGCACTTCTTCAAGAAAGCCTTCCTGACTCAGCGACTTTTCAAAGTGGGTATCGCTGCCACGAGTGCCTACGCGGCGGTTCAGCCAACGCGCGGTAGCATGTTCTGGCGAGCCAGGTTCGGATCCGAAGAATTTGTGCAGAAAGGCAGGTCGGCAGCGTAGATCGATTATTTTTTGGCTCATGATGCAGAAGAAAGTTGCTGGTTTTGAACACCGCGTGCGTCAAAGGCGCCGCCGGTCTGGGCGCGATCACTGACGGTGACGGCGCGTTTGCCCAGAAGTGGAAATACCAGCTCGGCAAAGCGGATGGATTCTTCCAGATGCGGATAGCCCGAGAGCACGAAGGAGTCCGCGCCCAGGTCTATGTATTCCTGCAAGCGCTGGGCCACGGTCTGGGCATCGCCTACCAAGGCGGTGCCTGCTCCGCCGCGTACCAGTCCTACGCCTGCCCACAGATTGGGCGAGACTTCCAGCTGATCGCGACGGCCACCGTGCAAGGCGGCCATGCGTTTCTGGCCTACCGAGTCCATGCTGGCGTAATTGGCCTGCGCCTTGGCAATGTCCTCGTCCGTCAATTTGCTGATCAGGCGATCCGCCTCGGCCCAGGCTTCCTCATTGGTTTCGCGCACGATCACGTGCAGGCGTACACCCAGCCTTAATTTGCGGCCACGGGCGGCGGCACGGCGGCGGATGTCCTCAAATTTCTTGCCCACCGCAGCCGGTGGTTCGCCCCAGGTCAGGTAGGCATCGACATGCTCGGCAGCCAGCTCGTGTGCGGCATCCGAGGAGCCGCCAAAGTACAAGGGCGGATAGGGTTTCTGCACAGGCGGGAAGTAGTTGCGGCCATTCTCCACCTTGAAATGCTTGCCCTGAAAATTCACGGTGTCGCCAGAGAGCAATTGACGCCAGATCGTCAGATACTCATTGGCGTATTCGTAGCGGGAGTCATGGTCCAGAAATACGCCTTCGGCCGCCAGTTCGGTGGCATCGCCGCCAGGCACTACATTCAGCAGCAAACGGCCATGCAGGGCCTGGTCCAAGGACGCTGCCTGACGTGCGCTGGAGACTGGCGCGCCCAAAGAGGTACGTAGTGCCACCAGCAGCTTGATGCGCTGGGTAACAGGAACCAGGCTGGCCGCCACCACCCAGGGGTCCAGGCAAGAGGCGCCGGTAGGAATCAGCAAGCCGTCATAATCCAGGTTCTCGCTGGTGACGGCAATGCTGCGCAGATACTCGTTGGTGGGCGCGCGGCCAAAGTCGGATTTGCCCAGATAGCGGGTGTCGCCCGAAGTGGGCAGGAACCAGAAAATATCGGGCGTGGTGGAGGTGATTTGGCTCATGCTGCCTGGGCCTCCAGAACGGTGTTTTGCAGCGGCAAGCGCGCTTGAATGCTGTGCAGCACAGGCACTGCCAGATCAACGGTGCGTTGGATGTGCTGTTGCAGGGCGGAACTAGTGACTTCGCCATCCTGAATCTCTTCGGGCGTGGCATAGACTCCGATGGGCAAGGTCAGAGACTGGAAGAAGCTGAACAGGGGACGCAGTTGATGTTCAATGACTAGAGCATGGCGTTGGCTGCCACCAGTGGCAGCCAACAGCACAGGCGTGCCGTTCAGGGCATTCATGTCGACCAGATCGAACAGGTGCTTGAGCAGGCCCGGAATGCCTGCGCGAAAGATGGGCGAGCCCACGATCAGAAAGTCGGCCTGCTCAATGGCCTGGATGGCCTGATGCGCATGGGAGGGCAAGGCGTCGGTGGACAGGGCCGCGCCCAGTTCGGGCAGCAGGCTGACCAGCTCGATGTTTTGCACGTCCAGTGCCAGTTGATCGTTCAGTGTGTCGCGCAGCGTGTCCAGCAGTACTTGGGTGCGGGAGGGACGGTGCAGGCTTCCATTCACAATAACGGTTTTCAGAGGGCGGCTCATGGCAATTCCTTGCAGTGAAATCAGGACAAGATGCCGCCAGAAAACGGGGGCACCTGTGCGAGTCAATGCCTTGTATTACATGCCTGATCGCTGTCGTCACGAAAGACAATTCGCTCATGTGTTTATGGCCGATAAGTGTCCTTACTCTTTTGATTTGCTTATGAAAATCAGTATTGTTGAATGTGAAAAAATGAGCTGCCAAATGGCATGAATATGAAGAGTGTCAGGAGTAAAGCGAAGAGTCTGCCGCCCATGTTTTTCGGGGGCAAAAAAGCTGATCGGAACAGGAGTGCCAGAACTGGATAATGCGCCGCTGTGTTGTGCCAGAGCTGGATAGTTCGGTGCCAAATGGATCCATAGAATGAAAACAAGCCAATCCGGGGGGATTGGCATCCGACTGTGTCATACACGCAGCGGTTTTTATTTCTATGAGAGAGACAAGTCATGACCCAAAACAGCACCCCACCCTACATCGAGATCGAAAAGCGCATCGACAAGGTACGCGATGAATACGCTCTGGTTGAAGGCCACTTCGATACGTCTGAAGAAACCTCCCCCTGGATTCCTTTCGGCCCCAATATCTGGCTGCGTCACCTGAGCTTTGATATTCGCAACAACACTTCGGTGCACATCATGCGTGCCGACAAGGGTGGCTCCCTGGGTCGTCACCGTCACCGCGCTGTGGTGACCGGCTACATCCTGTCCGGCAGCCTGCGTTACGAGGAATACGATTGGGTGGCTCGCGCTGGCCATTACATCCATGAAAGCCCCGGCCGCACTCACACCCTGGTATCCGATGAAGGCATGGAAACCCTGTTCCACCTGGGCACGCCCATCGAGTTCCTGGACGAGAACGACAATATCCTGGAAATCATTGATGTGTTCTGGATGATCGACCACTACACCAGCTACTGTAAGAAGCACAATCTGCCCATCAACCAGTCCATGTTCATTTAAGACTGTTTGAGGCTTGTGTGCCGTGTCTGCCCCGTTTGATGGGGCAGTTCCTTGAAGCGTTGCTGATAGTAGGCAGAAAACCGCCCCAAATGCCCAAAGCCATGCGCCAGTGCCACCTCGGTGACATTGGGGCGGGGTCGGCTTTGCAGCACCTGATGGGCGGCGTCCAGACGCAGATTGCGTACCCAGCTCATGGGGGACTGCTTGTAGTGACGACGGCACAGCAGATGCAGGAAGCGGGGACTCACACCCGCTGCCTGAGCCAGATCATCCAGTGAGATGTTGCTGTGCAAATGCGCCAGCACATAGCTCCTGGCCTGGAGCAGACGCATTTGCCCTGCCCGGGCTGCGGCTCCCATGGATTCATCCACCAGAGCCTGCACAGCCTGTTCGTCGGCGGGATGACATAATAGGAATAAAGCCAGGCTGCTTTCAATATGCTGCGTCCAACTGGCCGAACGGTCGCTATGTTGCGCTGGGAGCAGAAGCAGGTGCTGGATGAGGTTGGCCCATTGCGGGCCCATACAGGGGTCCAGCTTGTAGACACAGCCTCGGGTCAAGCCTTCTTGTGTCAGCGTCTGATGGCCCACGCCATCAAACAAGCTGTAGGGGATCTTCACGATCAGCTGTTCGCAACCGGCTTGCCACAAGGTGCGCACATGGTGGCGAGGGGATACCACCGCAATATCGCCGGGATAGGCTGTTAATTTGTGATGGCCATCGCTGATGAATTCGGCCGTGCCTTGCAAGGGCATTTGCACCAGACAGAAGTCTCCGAAGGCATCGGCCTGGATTTCCACTTCGGCACCGTAGCCCAGCCGCATCAGGCTGATCTGATCAATATCTCGGCGGTACAGGCTGGTGTTGATGCGCCCGCGACCCCAATGCAGGGCATGCCGGGAAATGGCCCGACTCAGTGGCTGATGAGACAGCTCGGCGCTGTGGGAATGAAAGACTGGATGACGGTACAACACCGACAGATCCAAGCCATTTTCTGCCGACATTGGGAACCCCTTGTTCCAGAGCATAAGGATGCGCGTGACCAGTGCCTAGTGTAGAAGTTGCGCGGCTGGGCGGGCATGGGGGCTATCCCTGATCGGGGTTTGATGGTTTTGGAATATTCTTTATTTACAGATAGATAGACGGTCTTCTATTTTATTTAAGTTTAAAAGAAGCCGTCTGTTTTTTGGTGCCGTGCTTGAGGCTTGAAGAAGTCGGCAGCAGGAGTTTTATCGCCCCTGTGCCCGATCCCCTTTCAAGGTCATGACAGCGCTTTCCACTGTCGCAATCATCTTGCCGTCTTCGCGCTGGATTTCACAGCGGTAATGGCTGATGCTGCGCCCGCGATGCGTGGCCCAGGCACGGGCTTGCAGCCGTTCTTGCCAGACTGGCCGCAGAAAGGTGGCTTTCAGATCAATGCTGGTAAAGCTTTCGCCTTCCTGCATCAAGGTGGAATGGGCCGTGCCGATAGCGGCATCGGCCAGTTCGCACAAAAGGCCGCCATGTACAGTGCCCTGCTGGTTGCCATGCAAGGCAGCGTCTGCATCCAGCTCCAGCGTGGCGCTGGCTTCATCTATAGCGGTAATACGAAAGTTCAGCAGCCGGGAGATTGCGGTGGGGTAACGCATATGCGTGTGCTCACCCTCCGTTAGCGTGCCATCCAGTTGGCGTTGCAGATATTCCAGTACGGGTAAGTGGCGAGATGAGCTTGGCATGGTGGCTCCAGTAGCTACTAGGCGATTTGAGAAAGTGGTACTGGCCTTGAGGGGGCTCTTGGCGGATCAATCCATAGTGTGCAAGTCTCGTGGCTTAGCGTAAAAGCGCTTGCCCCGGCGGATTTACGTCGTAAACGGAGAGGGTCATGCTGCGGTCAGCCTTAAATAAAAGGTCGAATAATCAGTTGCAGGCCCAGGACCGCCAGAAACAGCAGCAAGCATTGCTTGAAGCGGCGCGGGCTGATGCGCACGCGGATCTTTTGTCCCAGCCACATACCCAGCAAAGCCGGAACAATCACCAAGGTAGACATGCCCAGCTGGTTCAGCTTGAACACATCGTGCATGAACAGACCGCCAGCCAGCGCGATGGTGGAGATTGTGAAGGACAGCCCCAAGGCTTGTACCAGCTCGTCTTTGTCCAGATTCAGGGCTTGCAGATAAGGGACGGCTGGCATCACAAAAACGCCGGTAATACCGGTCACGACGCCGGTTACCAGGCCAATCAAGGGCGAAAGCCAGGGTTCGAAGCGGGGCGACACGGTCAGGGCGGGGGCGGTAAGCGCATAGCCTGCATACACCAGCAGCGCGATACCCAAGGCCATGCCCGATAGCTGCGGCGAGGTATTGGCCAGCAGCGTTGAGCCCCAGAGCGTGCCCAGCACAATGGTCAGCATCATGGACCAGAGTCTGCGCAGCAAAGCCAGCATGGACGGCCCGGCAAAGCATTGCCAGACATTGGTGATGAAAGAAGGCAGTACCAGCAAGGCGGCGGCCGAGGCGGGCGACATCACCAGACCCAGCAAGCTCATGGCGACCGTGGGCAGTCCCATGCCGGTAATGCCTTTGACCATGCCCGCTATCAGGAAGATGGCACTGAGTAGAAGAAGGAAAGAGAGAGATTCGTGCATGCCTGTATTGAAGCGTGGCAGGCAGGTGCACACAATGTGGATTTAAGGCGCTATCCTTCGGTTTATCCGAAGGGTTTTCAGGAGTGGTGATGCGACTGGGTCTGGCCGATCTGCATTTGTTCTTGAGCATTGTGGATGCAGGCAGCATCACACAGGGAGCGGTACGTGCGAATCTGGCTCTGGCTTCGGCCAGCGAGCGTTTGCGCCGTATCGAGGACGATGCCGGCGTTGCTTTGCTGGAGCGCCTGCCACGGGGAGTCGTCACCACAGAGGCAGGCGAGGCGCTGGCCCACCATGCCCGTTTGATGCTGCGTCAGCATGATCTGCTGAAAGGCGAGTTGCAGGATTTCGCTGTTGGAGCGCGGGGGACTTTGCACCTGTATGCGAATACGGCGGCCTTAACCGACTTTCTGCCATCCCGCCTGGCACCCTGGCTGGCACAGCGACCCAATCTGCATATCGAGCTGAAAGAGCGTACCAGCGCAGATATTGTGCGTACGGTTGCCGCCGGTTTGGCCCAGGCCGGTGTGGTGTCGGATGCAGTGCAGGCACCGGGGCTGGTGCTGGAGCCGGTGGCCAAGGATCATCTGGTGCTGATTATGGCTGCGGCTCACCCCTTGGCGGCACACAGCAAATTGAGCTTGCAGGATGTTTTGCATAAGCCCTTCGTGGGCCTGATGCCGGGTAATGCCCTGCAAGACCATCTGGACGAACATGCTCGCGCAGCGGGCCATGCTTGGGTGCAGCGCATCCGTATGAAAACCTTCGAAGGGCTGTGCCAGATGGTGGCCCACGGTGTGGGCCTGGGGATTGTGCCGCAAGGCGTGGCCAGCCGCTACAGGCGTCGCCATGGCTTTGTGGCGCGGCCTTTGAGTGACGCCTGGGCCAAGCGCTCCTTGTGCCTGTGTTATCAGGACTGGGGCGCCCTATCCAAACCCATGCAGCGCTTGTTGCAGCATTTGGGGTCTAAGGAGACTGTCTGAGCCCACGTTTTTTGTGAAAACGTGTTCACGGAGCTGCATGCTTTCCAAGCCGCCAGGGGGCAGATGCCAGGCGTAAGGTTCATGCTGATTTCCGCATTTTTTGTCGGATTCAGCGATCTGTTTTTCTATTGGTGGTGCTTTGCAACTCTGTCGTTTGATGACTGGCTCTAATGCCGGAGCTCACCTTCTTTGTTTTCGCTTAACACCCTAGTGGGTCAGGCTGACAAATAGTGAGCGGCCGGTGACCTTATTCCAGCCCTTCCAGTTTGCTGGCAACAAGCGGCTCTTGCGATTCTGCTGGCTCTGCCAAGTTGATCTTCACTCCAATATCGGCCGGTTTCGCGTAGTGCAGGCTGCTGGTCACCAAGGCATTCACGCCTGTTGCGGCGTAGGCGGCTGCATTGCCTGCATGAATCCCTCCCGCCGCCAGAATGGTGATGTTGGGATGCGCTTTGCGTAGCGCAGGTACGATTTGCGCCAAGGTTTCAGGCGGGACTTTGTCGAACTGCACCACATCTGCGCCAGCCTGGGCCGCGCTATAGGCTTCATCCAAATCTGCTGCTTCGATTACGATTTTCTTCTCGCACAAAGCGTATTTGTGGCGGGCAATTGCACGGCTTACTTCTTCCCAGCCACCCATCAGTGCGCGGTGCTGGGGGAAGATCAAGATGGTTTCACCCAAGCCCAGCCGATGCGGCATGGCACCACCGGATAGCGTGGCTTTCAAGGCCAGTTTGCGCACGCCAGGGGCATGTTTGCGGGTGGTCAGCACCGCCACCGAGGCATTCACCGTTTGCACGGCCTGCACGACTTGATGCGTCAGGGTGGCGATACCGCAGGCAAACTCCAGCAGGTTCTGGCCCACCTTCCAGGCGCGCAGCAAGGCTTTGGCGGGGCCTTGGGCCAGCAAGATGGTCTGACCGGGCATGGCCGCCACGCCGCTGGGGGTGTAGTGCTGGGTCTGGCCGCCGCAAGAGCGCACAATCTCGGCCACTTCTTCGGTGCCTGCTACGCGGATATGATCACGCACGACGTAACGCAGCGTGGTGTGTTGGTTGTGCAGGCCCAGCATGTGGCTGGTCAGATCCAGGTAGGACGCATCCTCGCCAATCCATTGGTCGATTTGGCTTTGTTCAAAAAAAACCGTCATTTTTGATTCCCGTAGCGCCGCAGCGCCCAAAAGCAGGCTAATGCCGTCAGCCCCAGCAACCAGGACAGCGCATTGGCACAGTCTGTGTCGCCGTCCAGGACGGCGTTGTAGATTGATAAAGACAAGGTTTCGGTACGGCCCGCAATATTGCCACCCAGCATCAGCGAGATCCCGACTTCGCCCAGCGCCCTGCCGCCCGACAGAATCAGGCCCGTGGCCAGGGCGGGCCGCAGCAAGGGCAGTTCTACCCGGAAGAAGTAGGACCAGGTGCCGTGGCCCAGCGTAGCCGCTGCTTCACGCAGCCTTGGCGACAGGCTGTTCATGCTGTTTTGCACGGGTTTGACCATCAAAGGCAGCCCGGCGATAAATGCGGCAATCAACAAGGCCGCAGGCTGAAAGACAATATTGGGTGACCAGCCGGTGGCACTGGCCAGCCAGCCCTGTCTGCCCAAGGCAAGCAGCAGCAAATAACCGATGACAATCGGTGGAAAAACCAGCGGCAGACTCACCAGCGAATCGAGTAATCCGTGGCCCGGAAAGCGTTTTCTGGCCAGTACCCACGCCAGTGCGACCCCCAGAACCAATTGGGCCACCAAGGTGGCGGCCAGCACATAGACACTCAGGCCCAGCGAGCTGCTGGAGCAGCTCATCCAGACAGACATTACAGGCCGTGGCGCTCAAGAATGGACTTGGCCTTGTCCGTGCCCAGGAACTGGGTCCAGGATTGCAAGGCAGGGCTTGCAGGGCGGTCCTTGAGCACGGCCAGGCTCAGATCAATCGGATCGTGACATTGGGCCGGCATGGGCAGGATGGTGCCCAGCTTGTCCTTGTGGGCCAGCGCTTCGCTGCGGTTGATGAAACCGGCGTCCACTTCGCCGTTCAGCAAGTAAGTCGATACTTGCGGCAGCATGGCGACTTCAATGGTGCGACCATCGGCCTGGATTTTTTCACGTTCCATGCAGGTAGTGGCGGCGCGGCCGTAAACCGTTTTCCTGGCATCGCCAATCGCGATGCGGGCGTAGCTGGGTTGCTGCAAATCCTGGATGGAATCAATGGTCTTGCCCATGGGCACGGCCAGCATCAGGGCACCCTGGCTGATGTTCACGAACTGCTGGGCAATGCCCATAGGCTCCAGAAAAAAGCGGTCGCCAATAATGGCGGCAATATCTGGATTTTGCTCGCTCTGGGCGCGGACCTGCTGCATATTGCCAAAGCTGCTCTCTACCGTCAGGCCTGTTTCTTTATTGAAGGCTTCCATCAGTTCCGTGACGGGCTTGCGATAGCCTGCGCCGGTGGCAATCAGCAGGTCGGAAGCGTGGGCCGTGGTGGTGATCGCCAGCAGGCAAGCGGCGGAAAACAGCAAAGATTTCATGGGGTTTCCTGTCGGTCAAATACGTTATGAGTTCGAGTTTATAACGAGAAGAGGCAGACAGGGATGTTCGCTACGCTCCGAAGCCGGAGCCCCGAGACTCAAACCTGCTTGAAGACTTGGAAAGGCTGCTTGTGCCGAGCGACGATTCAACTTCCTCTTTGCCGCAAATCAGGAACTAGGAGACGAAAAAAATCCCCATCCTGAACCAGCAAGATGGGGATTTTGGGGGCACTCGCCACCCGGAGTCAGGCTCCGGGCGACATCGTGTGCTTTAGGCTTGAGCGGCTTTGAATGCCAGACGCCATTGGTGCAGCAAGGGCTCGGTGTAGCCGTTAGGCTGTTCCAGACCCTTCAGAACCAGATCCTGAGCGGCGCGGAAGGCAAAGGAGCCTTCAAAGTTGCCGGCCATGTTCTGGTAGGCTGGGTCGCCCGCGTTTTGCTGATCCACCACAGCAGCCATGCGCTGCAGGGTTTCAACCACTTGTTCGTGGGTGACGATGCCGTGCAGCAGCCAGTTGGCGATGTGCTGGCTGGAGATACGCAGGGTAGCGCGGTCTTCCATCAGGCCTACGTCGTGGATGTCAGGCACTTTGGAGCAGCCCACGCCCTGGTCAATCCAGCGAACCACGTAACCCAGGATGCCCTGAGCGTTGTTGTCCAGTTCTTCCTGGATTTCCTTGGCGGACCAGCTGGTGTCAGTGGCCACAGGAATGGTCAGGATGCTGTCCAGGTAGTCGTTGGTGTCGCCTTCCAGACCCTTCTGAACGTCGACCACATTGACTTGGTGGTAGTGCAAGGCGTGCAGCGTGGCAGCGGTAGGCGATGGCACCCAGGCGGTGTTGCCACCGGCCTTTACGTGACCAATCTTTTGCTCCAGCATTTCAGCCATCAGGTCAGGCATGGCCCACATGCCTTTACCGATCTGGGCACGACCACGCAGACCGCATTGCAGGCCGATCTGAACGTTGTTGCGCTCGTAGGCAGGTTGCCAGTCAGCTTGTTTCATGTCGGCCTTGCGCACTACGGCGCCAGCTTGCATGCAAGTGTGGATTTCGTCGCCAGTACGGTCCAGAAAGCCCGTGTTGATGAACACAACGCGCTCGGTGGCCTGGGCAATGGCTGCCTTCAGGTTCACGCTGGTGCGGCGCTCTTCGTCCATGATGCCCAGCTTGACGGTGTTGGGAGCCAGACCCAGCAGGCTTTCCACGCGGTCAAAAATTTCGCTGGCAAAAGCCACTTCGTCAGGACCGTGCATTTTGGGTTTGACGATGTACAGCGAGCCGCTGCGCGAGTTTTTCTTCAGTTCCAGATCGCGCATGCCGATCAGGGTGGTGATCACGGCGTCCAGAATGCCTTCAGGGATTTCGCGACCTTCGCCGTCAATGATGGCAGGGTTGCTCATCAGGTGACCGACGTTACGCACGAACATCAGGGAGCGGCCAGCCAGAGTCTGGGTAGCGCCCTTCAAGTCGGTGTACTGGCGATCGTCAGCCAGGCGGCGCGTAAAGACCTTGCCGTCTTTCTTGATTTCTTCGGTCAGCGAACCGGTCACCAGACCCAGCCAGTTGCGGTATGCCAGGACCTTGTCGTCGGCGTCCACGGCAGCCACGGAGTCTTCGCAGTCCATGATGGTGGTCAGTGCGGCTTCCAGAACGATGTCTTTCACGCCAGCCGGGTCGGTCTTGCCGATGGGGCTGTTGGGGTCGATCTGCAGTTCAAAGTGCAGGCCGTTGTGCAGGAACACGATGGCTTCAGGCGCATCGGGCTGACCGCGGTAACCCAGCAGGGTCGAGGCGTCTTTCAGACCGGTGGTGCCGCCGTTTTCCAGGGTGACGCGCAAAGCGCCGTCAGCGATGGTGTAGGAGGTAGCCTGATCGTGGCTGCCTTGAGCCAGAGGAATGGTGTCGTTCAGGAACTGACGGCCAAAGGCGATAACCTTGGCACCGCGCACGGCGTTGTAGCCACCGCCACGCTGAGCACCGTCAGTGTCAGGGATGGCGTTGGTGCCGTACAGCGCGTCGTACAGGCTGCCCCAGCGTGCGTTTACGGCGTTCAGCGCGTAACGTGCGTTCATGATGGGCACAACCAGCTGAGGACCACCTTGTTCGGTGATTTCGGTGTCGACGTTGGCCGTGTTGACCTTGACGTTGGCAGGCGCTTCTTTCAGATAGCCGATGGAGCTCAGGAAGCTCTTGTAGGCAGGCATATCGGTGATGGGGCCTGGGTTGGCCGTGTGCCACTTGTCCAGTTCGACTTGCAAGCGGTCGCGTTCGGCCAGCAAGGCGCGGTTTTTAGGAGCCAGATCATGGACCAGCTTGTCGAAACCAGCCCAGAAGGCTTCGGAGGAGATACCTGTGCCGGGCAGGGCTTCTTGTTCGATGAACTGATGAAGCACCTCGGCGACTTGCAATCGCTGGCAGGAGATTCGAGTGGTCATGTGTACCCTTGCTGATAGTTAAAAGTGATTCGGTACAGCGGCAGGCCAAACGGCCGTGCTAACTGCAATTACCTGGTCAAGAGCACATTCAGAACTTGCTGAAATCGCGGGTGGATAGACCCACGCGGCGCCAGGACACAAATGACATCAGAGGGCGAGCAGATTGCTTGAAGCGAAAATCATTAAAATACGCTAACCCATTGTAAATTAGCCTAAATACAAGCTAATTTGCGCGATGACGAGCTATGTCTCACACGCATGCCGAGCACACTGCCAGGTTGGATAACTTAAATTATGAAGGACTGACGCAAGCTGGATTTAATACTAAAAGTATTAAGACTACATACTTAATGTATTTACTGGTTTTGGGCAAGTCTTATATATGAGGTAGAAGACGTGCCTGACTTCCACTTGCCATCATAAGCTGCCTCACCAGGCCCTGCTTGAAATACTTGATATGCCCGCCAAGCCGCTTGTTCAGCGCCATTAGCATAAAAACAGGGCTTTGGGATGCAGGGTCGCGCAAGGGGGCTGTTGGCCGTATTGGAGAAAAGTGGAATTTGCCCAAAACCGGGGTAAAGGCACTGATTCAAATAAGGTCCGTGAGTAAATTTCGTCTCAAAACCACAGATAGTCATGTCCACTGTGTGGACAGTGGGGCTTGTGGTTCAGTCAAAAACCAGTAACGACATTTGCGGTGGACGGAAATGCTCACCTGCTTGTCCAGGCAGTCCTGACCTGGTCTTGAACATGGCCTGCATGACTGTCATGGCAAGGGGGGCGCACCTGCTTATTAGTTGCTGGGGGACCAGAGTCAGATTATGGCTGCATTGAATCGGGTCGAGTGGGCAAGCCGGCTGAGTTCCGTCAACGGTATAGCGGTGATGTCATAAGGTGCAGGCAAGTTGGAAGCTGTGTGAGACAGCGCTGAATTTGTCATGGAGCCGTGTAGGAGGCCAGACAATAAACAGCTTATGATGCTTGCAGATCTGCTTGTCTTTGTTTCCCCTTGGAATACTTGTTATGTCTGATCCCAGCGGTTTTTCTCGTATCACGTCCACGCCTGAATTGGTTCCGTTCAAGGGCTATCAGGACGCAGGCCAGGCTTTGGAGCAGTTGCGCCATATCTACGATCGCAATACCGCTTTTTTGCGTGATTCCTTTGCCCAGTGTCTGGAAACTGGCTTTCCACGCGGGCAGCGTTTCAGAGCCTGCTATCCTGCGGTGCGCTTGCGTGTCGATACCTATCAGGAAGTGGATAGCCGTCTGTCTTACGGGCACGTGGTTGAACCTGGTGTGTACATGACCACCATCACCGCCCCTGGCCTGTATCACGATTACTTGCTGGAGCAGTTGGAACTGCTGCTGCGCAATCATGGTGTGCAGGTGGAAGTGGGTGAGTCTTCCGTGCCCATCCCGCTGCATTTCGCCTTGAACAACGGCGTGCAGTCTACCGTGACGACCGTACCCGAGTCGCCCGGTGACACCTTGCGCGATCACTTCGATGTGCCCGATCTGGCCTATATGGACGATGCCATTGTCAACGGCACGTGGGAGCGTGTGCATAACGAACCGTTGCCGCTGGCTCCTTTCACCGCGCCGCGTATCGACTATTCCTTGCATCGTTTGCAGCACTACAGCGCCACCCGGCCCGAGTACTTCCAGAACTTTGTGCTGTTCACCAATTACCAGTTCTATGTGGACGAGTTCTGCCAGTGGGCGCGTGAAGTGCTGCAGGCTGACGACCAGGGCTATATCGATCTGGTGGAGCCGGGCAATATCATCACCCCCGCAGGTGCGAATGCTTCAACAACAGGCTCGCCCCTGGCTCGTGCGCCACAGATGCCCTCTTACCATTTGCGCCGTGCCGATCATTCTGGCATCACGCTGATCAATATCGGTGTGGGACCATCCAATGCCAAGACCATTACCGATCACGTGGCCGTCTTGCGCCCTGCCGCCTGGCTGATGCTGGGCCACTGCGCCGGTTTGCGCACCACCCAGCGTTTGGGCGATTACGTGCTGGCCCATGGCTATGTACGTCAGGACCACGTGCTGGACGAGGATCTGCCCACCTGGGTGCCCATCCCTCCTCTGGCAGAAATTCAGGTCGCTTTGGAGCAGGCCGTGGCCGAGGTGGCCGGGCTGTCCGGCTGGGAGCTGAAACGCATCATGCGTACCGGCACGGTGGCATCCATTGATAACCGTAACTGGGAGCTGCGTGACCACCACGAACCGGTGCGCCGCTTGTCCCAGTCGCGGGCGATTGCGCTGGATATGGAGTCCGCCACGATTGCCGCCAATGGTTTCCGCTTCCGTGTGCCGTATGGCACCTTGCTGTGCGTGTCGGACAAGCCCTTGCATGGCGAGCTGAAACTGCCGGGCATGGCCAGTGAGTTCTATGCACGACAGGTTGGCCAGCATCTGCACATTGGTATCCGGGCGCTGGAGTTGCTGCGCGAGATGCCCAAAGAAAGGCTGCACTCGCGCAAGCTGCGCAGCTTTCTGGAAACGGCGTTTCAATAAGATATTGCAGGCCTTGTTAGTGCCTACGCGCCTGGGTGAGTGGTGGGCTCGTAGCACTGGCAAACCACCTTTGGCGGCTTAAGAAATAGGCCGTGCTACCAAGTGGAGCACAGCCTCTTGGTTTCTTTGAGGGCAGCAGGGATCCATATGGATAAAGCGTTTCAAGATTTTTATGCAGACAACTTCAGCCATTGCTACGGCTGCGGCAAACATAATCCCGACGGGCATCAGCTAAAGAGCTATTGGGACGGTGACGATACCGTGGCCCGCTACACACCCAAGCCAATTTACAGCGGGGGTGTGCCTAATCATGTGTACGGCGGTTTGATTGCTTCTTTGCTGGACTGCCATGGCACCGCTTCCGCGGCAGCTTTCATCTATCGGGATTTGAGTATCGAGATGGGCACCAGCGAGGAGCCGATCCGTTGTGTGACTGCCTCCCTGAAAGTGGAGTTTCGGCGTCCTACCCCGATGGGGACGGAGCTGACGGTGCAGGGTAAGTTGCGTGAGCTGGATGGGCGCAAGGTCTGGGTAGACCTGTCGCTAAGCGCGAATGGCGAGGTCTGTGCAACGGGAGAAATGCTGGCGATCCGCTTCAAGGAATAAGCAGGTTTGTGAGGCCAGTAGACTGTAAAGAATGTCCTTAGCTTGTGTCGCGGATGTATAGCGCTTGTTTCTTCGAGGGTAACCCAGTGCTCGAAAGTACCCCCACACGGAGCTCCTAGGCTGGTGTTTTCATGGGGCTTTTTGGGTGGGAGCGATAGCCAGACAAGAAAAAACCGGGCCCATTCAGGCCCGGCTTTTCGTCTTTCAATCCCAGGCTAATTAGCGGCTCGCAGCAATCGCGTCGCGTGCTTTCTTCACCAGGTCTTCGCCGATGGTCTTGGTCCACTTCTCGACCACGCCTTCGGTTGCCTTGGCAAAGGCAGCATGCTGCTCAGGAGTTAGCGTAGTGACCTTCACGCCGTGTCCTTCGATCTCTTTGAGCAAGGCAGGATCTTCAGCGGTGATGCCGGTGCGGGCAATCACGATTTCACGTTTGCCGGCTTCAATAGCGGCTTCACGCACGATCTTCTGGTCTTCCTCGCTCCAGGATTTCCACACGTCACGGTTCACCACAAACACCAGTGGATCAGACACGTAGTTCCACAGGGTCAGGTATTGCTGCTGCACGTCGTACAGCTTGGCACCGGCGTAAATGGACAGGGGGTTTTCCTGGCCGTCTACGGCCTTATTAGCCAGTGCGGGTTGTGCATCCGCCCAGCTCATTTGCGTGGGGTTGGCACCCAGGGCGCTGAAGGTGTCCATGTACAAAGGTGAACCCACCACACGCAGTTTCAGGCCCTTCATGTCTTCAGGCTTGGTCACTTCGTGCTTGGAGTTGCTGAGCTGACGGAAACCGTTTTCACCCCAGGCCAGAGGCACTACACCGGCTTTCTCGATGTAGCCAAACAGGTCCTTGCCGACTTCGCCATTGATCAGGGCGTCAGTGGCTTTGGCGTCAGGTTGCAGGAATGGCAGGGAGAACAGGTTCAGCTGCTTGATCTGGGGGGACCAGTTGATGGTCGAGCCCACGGCCATATCAATCATGCCCTGGCGAATGGCGGTGAACTCGCGCGTCTGGTCGCCTTGCACCAGCGAGGTGCCAGGGTAGATCTTGATATTGATGCGGCCATCGGTGCGCTCGCGCACCAGGTCAGACCAGATCACGGCGCCTTGGCCCCAGGGGAAGGTGGTGCCCACCACGATGGACAGCTTGTACTCGGATTTGTAGGCGGCTTGCGCTGCCGGAACCACGGCCAATGTGGCGGCTGTGCATGCCAGAGCGGCCAGAATGTGACGTAATTTCATGGGTCAGGTCTCCCTTTCTATGAGTTGTGTTGCAGTCTTGTGGTTTTAGTTAAAGCCCAGGTAGCGTGGCAGCCACAGGGCAATTTCGGGTTCTGCGATCACCAGCAGCATGGTCGAGCCCATACCCAGCAGTAGCCAGCCTACCCAGCGCAGGGTGCTTTCCATAGGGACGCCCGCGATACGGCAGGCCACCATCAGGTTTACGGCGACTGGCGGGGTGAACTGGCCCAGGGCCACGTTCAAGGTCAGCAAGACACCGAACCAGACGGGATGCCAGCCAAAGTTGTAGGCAATAGGCATGAACAGCGGCACAAAGATCAGGAAGATCGAAATGCCATCCAGGAACATGCCCAGCACAATCAGCATGACAATCATCAGCGCCAAAATGCCGTACTCGCCCAGACCGGAATTGATGATGGCATTGGTGACAGGGTCAATAATGCTCAGGGTGGACAGAGCCCAGGCAAAAATACCGGCCAGCGCCACGACCATCATGATGACGGCTGATAATTCGGCGGCTTCCCGCAGGATCAAAAACAGATCGCGGAACTTGATGGTGCGATGGATGACCATGCCCACGAACAGGCCGTAGAACACGGCCACAACCGCCGCTTCGGTGGGGGTGAACAGACCCAGGCGCATACCGCCCAGAATGATCACCGGCGCAATCAGGCCCCAGGCGGCTTCTCGCAGGCTGCGCCAGAAGGGTGGACGTGGCAGTTCGGCTTCGGCCAATCCCAGCTTGTGACGACGCGACAGCCAGATGGCCGGAATAATCAGGCCAATACCCGCCAGAATGCCGGGGAACATACCGGCCGCAAACAGCGCAGGTACGGAGGCCTCGGGCACCAGCACCGAGTAAATAATGAAGGCGATGGAGGGGGGAATCAGAATGTCGGTGGCAGCACCCGCGCCCACAATACTGGCCGCAAAAGGACCGGGATAGCCCGCGCGTTTCATGGCGCCGATCATGACCGCGCCCACGGCGGCGGCGCAGGCCGGGCCGGAGCCGGAAATACCGCCCAGGAACATGGCCACGCCAATGGCAACGACGGGCAACATGCCAGGACCACGGCCAACCAGCGCTACGGCAAAGTTCACCAGACGGCTGGCCACGCCCGAGCGGTCAAAAATGGAGCCCACCAGCACAAACATGGGAATGGCCAGCAAAGGGTATTTGGCCAGACCGGCGTAAAAGCTTTGCGGCACGGCCATCAGGCCAAACCAGTGCGTATCCAGGTTGGACATCAAAATGGCAAAGGCACCGCCTATACCCAGGGATACGCCAACGGGCACGCCCACCAGCATCAAACCAATGAAGATGACGAACAGCAACGTTGCAATCATGATTTGGCCTGCCAACGACGCACCCACATGCCCAGCAAACGCAGGCTCAGAGTAGTAGACAGGATGGGCAGCCACATGCTGTACCACCAGGTCGGGACACCAATGGACGGCGAGGTATCACCCCACTCGAACTCGTCCAGGGCCATGCGGCCGGACAGAATGGCCATGCCGACAAAGAACAGCAGGCTCATGCCAATGCCAAACAGGGCCAGGCGGCGTTGACGACGCTGTGTGCCCGCATCGGCAAAGACTTCAATACGAATGTGCAAGTGGCGCACACAGGCGCTGGCACCGGCATTCATGGTCAGGACCACCAGCAGGAAGATGGAGATTTCCTCGGTCCAGGCAAAGGAGCTATCGGTCAGATAGCGCACAAACACGTTGGCAAAAGTAATTAATGCCAGGGCCGCCATGATCAGGACCGAAGCCCAGTCTTCTATTTGCAAGGGAATACGCAGGCCGGATTCGGCGGGCGAGGCGGCGTGATTATCAGGTGTATCTGTAGAACTTGAATCCATGAGATCTGTCAGATTTGGCAATAAAGCTACATGCTAGCGGTCAAAGACGGGGCTGGCAGTGAGTAATTTCCCCCGGTGCAAACGCACCCTTGGGCCTTGTTTGGCCTGGGGAGAGACGATAGGGATTTGGGGGCGAGGGCACACGCAATAGGGGGGTGGTGCTTCGCCTAGCTGATGAGGTGTAAAACCTGGCCCGGCACGACAGATGGGCCTGTGTGTGGCGCTCTGAGAGGCCCGACTGGGGTGTTGCCGGGCTTGCTGTGCGGGTGATTAGCAAGGGTGCAGGCTGCCGGTGGGGCAGCCTGGGCTAATGCAAGCTGGGGGACAGCTTACTCTTTTTTACGGTCCTTTTTCCCTTTTTTGCCTTCTTTGTCCTTTTTGGACGCTTTTTTGTCTTTATTTTTATCTTTGTTTTTGGCTTTGTCTTTTTTCTTCTTTTTGCCTTTCTTGTCTTTTTTGTCTTTGGAGCGTGCAGACTCGTTATCGTCGTCCGTGTCCGCGTCTTTATCCTGATCGGACTCGCCCTTTTCTGCCTGCTTATTGGCAGCGGCTTTCAGATCAGCGGTTTTTTGTTTGGATGAAACCGGCGTTGTACGGGCTTGCTCCATTTCTGCATCCAGCTCGGCAGCCACTTCACGCAGCTCGTCTGCCACAGCCTGGGAGCGATCCGATTGCAGGGCAATCATGGTGCCACGGCATTGGGCAGCGCCACACAGACAGCGATAGTTCTGCTTGAGCTCCTCGGTAATTTCATCGTCGATGACCAGCGAGTAGTCGTACAAAAGCTCTTCCCCGGCGGGAATATCGCGCATGGCCACAATAAACACGCGTGATCCGTCCACGTTCTCGTGACCCTCACAGTTGGGGGCGCAAGAGTGGTTGATCCAGCGCGAGTCATTGCCGCCCTGACCACCGTCCACAATTTTGCCGTTGCTCAAGGCAAAGAAAAACGTGTGAAAAGGCTCGTCCGGATTGACCGGGAACAGGGCATCGGCTTGTTCGGGTGTCAGCCGCTTGCCTGCGTATTGCAGGATGCGAGTTCCGGCAGGAATATCGCGTAGCGCAAAGACGCCATTGCCGTGCAGTTTGGACGGTTTGACGACGTGCCAGGGTTGGCGTTGAGTGACCATGGGGAATCAGCCTGTAAAAGGGGATAAACTGGACGGCGATCTCTATCTTACAAAACATGCAGGGCTACGCAACCATGTCACTTGAAACGACCGCCCACAACGGCGCGCAAATCTTGCTCGAAACCTTGATCGCTCAGGGTGTAGATACCATTTTTGGTTATCCTGGCGGAGCGGTGTTACCGCTCTATGATGCTCTTCATGCACAACCGCGAATTCGTCATATTCTGGTCCGTCACGAGCAAGCAGCCGTACATGCGGCCGAAGGCTATGCACGCAGCACCGGCAAACCTGGCGTGGTGCTGGTGACATCGGGCCCTGGTATGGCCAATACCACCTCCGGTTTGCTCGATGCCTTGTGTGATTCTATTCCTGTCCTGTGTATTAGTGGTCAAGTAGCGACCACCGCAATTGGTACCGCTGCGTTCCAGGAGTGTGATGCGATTGGCATTTCCCGCCCTGTGACCAAGTGGAATGCCCAGGTTCGTCGCATTGAAGACGTGGCCTCCCTGACGGCCAAGGCCTTGCGCCTGTGTACCCAGGGCCGCCCTGGCCCGGTGCTGCTGGACTTCCCCAAAGATATTCAGATCGCCACCCTGCCCGCTGCCAGCAGCGAGGCTCCAGTCCAGGAAGAGGCCGACAGCCTCTTGGCTCCTGCCGCTCCGGCCCCTGCGCAGGAAGCGGCGATCAAACGCGCGGCTGCCATGATTGCGCACGCTCGTCGCCCCGTTTTTTACGGTGGTGGTGGCCTGATCAACTCCGGTGCCGATGCCAGCCATGCCTTCACCAGCCTGGTTCAGGAAACCGGCGCACCTTGTACGCTGACCTTGATGGGCTTGGGCGCTTACCCCGCACGGGATGAGCAGTTTGTGGGCATGTTGGGCATGCACGGCACGCTGGAAGCCAATCTGGCCATGCACCATGCGGATCTGATTATCTGTGTAGGTGCTCGTTTCGACGACCGCATTACCGGCCGTCTGTCTGATTTCTGCCCGCATGCCAGCAAGATTCATATTGATATCGACCCCGGCTCCATCGACAAGGTGGTGCGTGCCGATGTGGCTCTGGTGGGCGATTGCTATCCCCTGCTGCGCGCCCTGCGCAAAGAGCTGTCGCACCACGAATTGCCTGAAGGTCGCTTGAATGACTGGTGGCAGCGTATTGGCGTGTGGCGTGCGCAAGAGTGCTTGAAGGTCACTCCGCGCAGCGATGCAATTTTGCCGCAGCATCTGCTGGAACGCCTGGATGCGCACCTGGAAGGCCGTGATGCCATCGTGTCTACCGATGTAGGCCAGCACCAGATGTGGGCGGCGCAATACATCAAGTTTGATCGCCCTCGCCGTTGGCTGACCTCGGGTGGAGCCGGCACCATGGGTTACGGCGTGCCGGCCGCTTTTGGGGCGCAGATTGCGCATCCGGACAAGCTGGTAGTGTGCGTCAGTGGTGACGCTTCGGTGCTGATGAATATTCAGGAACTGGCCAGCGCCGTGCAGCATCGCACGCCGATCAAGGTGATTCTGTGCAATAACCGTCACATGGGGATGGTGCGGCAGTGGCAAGAGCTGATTCACGATGGCCGCTACAGCCACAGCTATAACGAAGCCATGCCGGATTTTGTGGCCTTGTCGCGCGCCTTTGGCTGGGAAGCCGAACGCGTGGAGCACCCCGATCAGCTGGATGCGGCGCTGGAGCGCTGCTTGGCTCATGACGGCCCCTTCTTCCTGAACGTGGAAGTGCTGGCGCTGGAAAACTGTTTCCCCATGATGCCAGCGGGCTATGGCCATCAACAGGTCATGCTGTCCGAAGATAACTGGTACGTAGAAGAATAAGGTGCCCGGCTGGGACACAGGCGTAAAAACCCCTATGTCCCAGCCCGAGCACTGCGCATTAAATACACTGATCCATTCAGACAGGAGGGGCATGCATGATGTACCGTCACATGAAGAACCGTCTTTTGGCCGCGGGTTTGATGCTGGGTTTAGGCCTGGCTGCGGGAGCGGCTACGGCTCAAACGTCCTTGAAGTTGGCCTACGCCTTGTCCACCAGCTCTCACTATGGTGCGGGTGCAAAGGCCTTTGCCAGTGCCTTGGAAAAGGATGGCAATTACACCATCGAGGCCTTCCCCAACAGCGCCCTGGGTGGCGAGCGTGAAGTCATTGAAGGCCTGCAACTGGGCACAATTGATCTGGCCATTGTCTCTACCGGCGCAACCCTGAACTTTGTGCCCAAGACCGGCGTATTCGATATCCCTTTCCTGTTCCGTGATCTGCAACATGCCCGTCATGTGTTGGATGGCAAGATCGGCCAGGACATGCTGGCTGAATTTCCCAAGCGCGGGATTGTGGCGCTGGCCTGGGGTGAGCAAGGTTTCCGTCACCTGACCAATAATGTGCGTCCTGTCACTACCCCGGCGGATGCCAAGGGTTTGAAGATACGCACCACAGAAAACCCCATCCATATTGCGGCCTTCCGTGAAATCGGCATTCTGGCGACGCCTATGGCCTGGCCGGAAGTGGCGACGGCCTTGCAACAAGGCACTATCGACGGCCAGGAAAACCCCTTGTCCGTGATTGTGTCGGCCAAGCTGCCGCAGCTGCAAAAGTATCTGTCGCTGACTGCACACGTGTACGGCCCGGCCTTGGTGCTGATGTCTCCGGCGGTATATGACGGCCTGTCCGATCAGGACAAGCAGTTGATGAAAGATGCCGGCGTAACGGCTGCCCAGGCCATGCGTGACTACGTGGACGACATCGAGAAAACTGGCGTAGATGCCGTCAAGGCGGAAGGCATGCAGGTCAATACGGTTGACCACGCGGCATTTGCCAAAGCGGTAGAGCCCGTCTATCCCCAGTACTACAAACAGTTCGGCCAGGAGCTGGTCGAGGCCATTCGTCAGACTCAGTAAACGGCGTTCATCATGAAAGCGCTGCTGTCTGTGCTGGACAAGGGCCTGTTTCGTCTGGTGTCCTGGGTAACGCAGTTGCTGCTGCTCTCGGCAGTGGCAGCTGCGTTCTATCAAGTTATCGCCCGTTTTGTACTTCAGTCGCCCGCTGACTGGAGCGAGGCCTGGTCGCGTGCTGCCTTGATCTGGACGGTCATGCTGGGTCTGTGTCTGGCCCTGCGTCAGGGCGCCATGCTGAGCGTGGATGTGCTGCGACTTTGGGTCGGGCAGCGGGCACAGCATTGGCTGGATGTGGCCGTGCTGCTTGCTTGTCTGACCTTTTTCGGCCTGCTGACCTGGGTCGGCATTCAAATGACCTGGCGGGTACGGTTTCAGACCATGCCCAGCCTGGAGTGGTCCATTTCCTGGGTGTATATTGCGATCCCGATTGGCGCTGTGCTGGCCATTCTAGGATTGCTGGCCCGTTGGCTGGAAAAACCGGCACCCGCTGTGGTGGATAACACGCAGCTCTAATTCAAGACCTGATTCCGTGCCTGTAAAGCACCGCCGCACTCTGGATGCCTGGCTGGCATCTGTTTAGACCGGAGACCGTATCGTGCCCCAGATCATGCTTGTGTCCATGCTGCTGTTCTTTGTATTGACGGTGCCCGTGGCCATTGCCGTGGGGCTGGCCAATATGGCGGGGGTAGCGTGGGAGGGGCGCATGACGTTTCTGGTCATCGCCCAGCAACTGTACGCAGCCCTGGACAAATACCCTCTGGTGGCGGTGCCTTTCTTCATCCTGGCGGGTAACTTGATGGAATCGGGCGGCATGTCCAACCGTATGGTGGAGTTTGCCAAAAGCCTGGTCGGTGGTGTGCAGGGTGGTCTGGCGTGCAGCTGTGTGCTGACCTGCATGATTTTTGCGGCTGTGGCTGGCTCGAGTGTGGCAACAACCTTTGCGGTGGGGGCGATTCTGATTCCTGCCATGGTCCGGCATGGCTACCCGGCACCGTTCGCGGCGTCCTTGCAGGCTTCAGCGGCGGAGCTGGGGGTGATTATCCCGCCGTCCATTCCCATGATTCTGTTCGCTGTATCCACAGACACGTCGGTGGGCGAGCTGTTTGTTGCGGGTATTGGTCCTGGCTTGTTGATCGGCGGCGCTTTGATGATTTATGTGTGGTTGTACGCACGTCGTCATGGTTTGGGTTTGCAGGATGGTGTGGGCCGTCTGAGCGTTTGGACGGCCTTTCGTCAGGCGTGGCTGGCCTTGCTGATGCCGGTGATTATTCTTGGCGGAATTTACGGGGGTATTTTTACGCCTACCGAGGCTTCGGCTGTGGCGGTAGTCTATGCCTTGATCGTCAGCATGTTTATTTACCGCAGTGTTAAATGGGGCGATTTGTCCAAAGTACTGCATCGTTCCGTGGTGTCCACGGCGGTGATCATGTTCATCATTGCCAATGCGGGGGTGTTTGGCTTCTTGCTTAATCGCACCGGCATTCCGGCTGCCATGGGGATCTGGCTGGGGGAACTGTTCAGCAGCCCGATGATGTTCTTGCTGGGCGTGAACGCGGCCTTGTTTGTGGTGGGCATGTTCGTCGAGACTTCCGCCTCGATTGTGGTGCTGGCTCCGCTCTTGCTGCCGGTAGCGGTGCAGTTTGGGATTGATCCGGCGCATTTTGGCATCATCATGGTGGTCAATTTGGCGCTGGGAATGGTGACTCCGCCCTTTGGGGTGAACCTGTTTGCGGCGTGTTCAGTAGCCGGAATTTCTTTGGAAAAACTGATACGTCCCCTGCTGCCTTTTGTCGTTGTCATCCTGGCCTGCTTGATGCTGATCAGCTATGTGCCAGAAGTCAGTTTGTGGGCGCGAGACCTGGTGTACCGTTGATGAATTGTCTGCTTTCCTGAGCGCTGTTCATGAGCTACTTTCTCCTGTTGTTGGTTCACCTTCTGGCTGCAATTTTCTTCATCGGCACCGTGTTTTTCGAGGTGCTGATGTTGTCGCCTTTGGCGCGTCAGGTTTCCCGCCCATCGATGCGGGAGTTCGAATATGCCCTGGGGCGCCGCGCGCGTCGCATCATGCCTTGGGTTTTGTTATTGCTCTACGGTGCGGGCTTGAGTCTGGCCTGGCAGCATCGGGCCTTGTTTGAGGTCGGCGGGGCCAGGGCCTGGATTCTGGGTGTGAAAATCACCTTGGCCTTGAGTGTGTTTGGACACTTCCTGTCCGTCATGGTGATGAGCCGACGCAAAACCATGACAGCGCGGCGCTCACGGATTATTCACCTGAGTGTTTTTGCACACGTACTGCTGATTGTGGTGCTGGCTAAGGCTTTGTTTTATTTGCCGCTTTAGTCGTGGGTTTTCATGCTGTGGCATTGATGTTTAGAAAGGGTTTGGCTGTGGAATAGTGCTCGGATGCAGCTTGGCGTAGGGGAGCTTATTAAAAGCCAGGCGCGAGTCCGTGGGGCTCGGGGGGTGGGCTGAGCACTTGCCGGTGCTGCGCACCGGTGCCCTTGTCAGGAGATAGCGCAGGGCGCATCCTGAACTCGCACGATGGTTTGTCCACCGGACAAACCATAAGCGTCGTGCTCAAACAGCAGGATGCTTGGACCCCTGCGCTATCTCCTGCCCGCGGCAAGTACTCTGATCCGCCCACCCCCCGAGCCCCACGGACTCGCGCCTTCACACCGTTTTAATACCTCGGCCTTGCAACTCTGTTTCGGTTGAGTTTGCATTGGTTGTGGTTGTGGTGGCTGTGTGCAGTGTGTCGTGTGCTATGCACTATGTGTTGTTGTTGTTGTTGTTGTTGTTTGCTGTTCGATGTTTATGCTTGCTTAGCAGTTTATGTTTCGGTCGTTTCCTTATGCCGCTGCTCAGCGGTGTCATAAATACCGTGGTGGAACTGAGGTCATACGGGTAAGAAGTCTTGCAGCCTATGGGCAAAGAACTATTGTGAGCCGTTCAGGGACCGGGTTTGGGTCTCGGGGCGGTTCAGAGTACTTGCCGCAGGCGAGTGCGGGATCCGGGATGCAAGCGCCCTGTTGTTTGAGCCCGGCGTTTGTGGTTTGTCCGGGGGACAAACCACCGGGCGAGTTCAGGGTGCGCCCGGAGCCTGTACTCGACAAGGGAACCGGTGCGCAGCACCGGCAAGTGCTCAGCCCCGAGACCCAAACCCGGTCCCTGAACGGCGTCTTCACAGAGATTCTCTTCCCCAGCCTGCAAGCTCTAAAACGATTGCCCAAAAAAAAAGCCCCCCCAAAAAAGGGAGGCCATTTTTTCAAACAAGCCGAGCTTTACTCCGCCTTGCTGGCAGTCTTTTTAGCAGCTGTTTTCTTTGCAGCCGTCTTCTTGGCTGCTGTTTTCTTCACTGCTGTCTTTTTAGCCGCTGCTTTAGTCGCCGTTTTCTTGGCGGCTGTTTTGCGACCAGGCTTCTCTGGACGCGGCTCGAACTCAAAGCCGATCTTGCCGTCTGCCTGACGCACCAGGAAGGCCTTGAACTTGCGGTTGGTACGCGAGGACACGAAACCATCCAGCAGGTCTGTCTTGCCTTCACCCAACAGCTTGGCCATCTGCTCGCGGGTAATTTCCTGCTGCAAGATCACCTTGCCGCTACGGAAGTCGCAGCTCTTGGAGGGGCCCACGGACTTCTCGCACAAGTAACGCAAGCCGTGCTCAAAGACGGAAGACTGGCACTTGGGGCAGGGGCCGACCGGGGTCTGGCCGCTGAAATCCAGGGCTTCATCGTCATCGTCGTCGTTTTGGCCGAAGTCGAACTCCAGCTTGTACTCGTCGGTGATGCGCAAGAGGGCAGCAAAGGGGCGACCCATCTTGCTGATGAATCCAGGCAGCGGACCCAATTCTTTCTTGGCCAACAACTCTTCAACTTCAGGCAGTTCAAAGGTGCGACCACCGGGGTGCTTGCCGATAGAGAAATCGCAAGCCGTGCAGGCATAACGACGGTAATTCTCTTTGACCACGCCACCACATTTAGGGCATGGAGTCTGCAAAGTCGCGTAATCGCCCGGAACCGTGTCGCGCTCGTATTCTTTAGCGCGCTTGACGATAACTTGCGTCATCTGCGCGATTTCACGCATGAACACGTCGCGGTCCAGCTGACGTTGCTCGATCTGCTTGAGCTGGTGCTCCCACTCGCCAGTCAGTTCGGGCGAAGTCAGTTCGCTAACGCCCAGACCGGACAATAAAGTCATCAGCTGACGTGCCTTGGCGCTAGGAACCAGTTCTCGGCCTTCACGACGCAGATAGGCTTCGTTCAGCAGACCTTCAATAATGGCAGCGCGAGTGGCTGGCGTACCCAGACCACGCTCGGACATGGCTTCGCGCAGGGCTTCATCGTCAACCAGCTTGCCAGCGCTTTCCATGGCCGACAACAAGGTCGCTTCCGTAAAGCGTGCGGGCGGCTTGGTGGCCAGCGCTTTGGTATTCACATCTTCGGTGCGAACCTTCTCGCCATCGGCAACGGGCACCAGGGACGCATCTTCACCTTGAGCATCGCGGCCATAAATAGCCAGCCAGCCCGGTTTGACCAGCACTTTGCCTTCGGTCTTGAAGTGGTGACCGGATACCTGCGTGATACGCGTGGTGACGCGGAACTCCGCGGCTGGGAAGAACACGGCCAGGAAGCGACGGCTGATCAGCTCGTAAATCTTGTGCTCGGCATCGCTCAGCTCCCGAGGCACCTGCAAGGTGGGGATGATGGCAAAGTGATCCGAAACCTTTTTATTGTCGAAAATCCGACGGTTGGGCTTGACCCATTTCTGCTCAACCACTTCCTGCGCAAACGGCTGTACCGAAGCGCTGGCAGGCGTACCGCTGTCAGCCAGCGCACGCATGGTCTCTTGCACCGTACTTATATAGTCTTCGGGCAGATAGCGCGAATCGGTACGCGGGTAAGTCAGCGCCTTGTGGCGTTCGTACAGCGTCTGCGCCAAGGACAAGGTGGTCTTGGCGGAGAAGCCGAAGCGCGAGTTGGCTTCGCGTTGCAGCGAGGTCAAATCAAACAAGGCGGGCGACATCTGCGTGCTGGGCTTGGATTCCTCGGTGACCACACCGGGCTGCTCGCGGCAGGCGGCCACAATGGTTTGGGCAGCGGTCAGGGACCACAGACGCGAGTCTTTCTTCTCGGGGTCGTGCTCGTCTTTGGTGAATTTGGGGTCAAACCAGCGGCCGGTGTACAGGCCAGCAGCAGCAATAAAGTCCGCGTGTACTTCCCAGTAATCGCGCGACACGAACTGGCGAATGCGGTTCTCGCGCTCGTTCACGATAGCCAGCGTGGGGGTTTGCACACGGCCCACGGGAGTCTTGAAAAAGCCGCCATCCTTGCTGTTGAAGGCCGTCATGGCACGGGTGCCATTAATGCCTACCAGCCAGTCCGCTTCAGCGCGCGAACGGGCCGCCGCTTCCAGCGGTTTCATGTCTTCATCGTCACGCAGGTTTTCAAATGCTTCACGGATAGCCGATTGTGTCATCGAACGTAACCAAAGCCTTTGCACCGGCTTTTTCGCCCCGGCGTACTGCATAATGTAGCGAAAAATCAGCTCACCCTCGCGCCCCGCGTCACAGGCATTAATAACAGCGGTGACATCTTTTCGTTTGATCAGCTTGACCAGCAGTTTCAAGCGCTCAGTCGATTTCTTGTCCGTCGGGTTGAGCTCAAACTGAGGGGGAATAACAGGTAGATGTGTGAAGCTCCACTTGCCGCGGACCGGATCATTAGGGGCCACCAGGCCCAGCAGATGGCCGATGCTGGAGGCCAGCACATAGCGATCGCTTTCAAAATAATCACCTTCTCGAGTGAAACCGCCCAATGCCCGCGAGATATCTACGGCGACTGAAGGTTTCTCGGCAATGATTAGTGTTTTATCCATATGATTCCAGTGACAGCAACTGCGCTGCAATGCGCGAAATGATACGAGGTGCTTATCCCTCTATGCAAGTTATGAGACCTGACAAGACTAACGTATGGCCAACTGACTGGCGAGTGTTTCTGACAAAACTGGCCTGGGGGTTGGCCGTTTTGCTGCTCGCCAGTGGTCTGGTGACCTGGATTGCGGCCAATTGGGAAAACTGGGGGCACGTAGCCAAATTTGCCCTGGCTCAAGGCGCCGTGCTGGTTTCTGCAGGGCTGGCCTTGCTGTTTCGCCGACGTTCCGGCGGCTGGGGGCATGATCTGGGAGTGCCTGCTGCGTTGACCGGCCTGGCCGCCGTGGCCACGGGCGGTTTGCTGGCGCTGATTGGCCAGACTTATCAGACTGGCGCAGACCCTTGGCAGCTTTTCGCATTGTGGACTGTGCTGATCATACCTTGGGTATTCACAGTGCGCAGTGTCTTTCTGTCGGTGCTGTGGCTGGTACTGATCAATACCGCCTTGTACTTATGGATAGATGTTGCCCGCTTAGGCTGGTTTGGGCGCAGCTACACCACGCAGACCTTGCTGGCTCTGGCAGTCAATGCGCTGTTGTTGCTGGCAGCCGAAACCATCTGGCGTGCGCGTCATGACCCGTGGCGCATCGTGCCGCGGGTCGCAGCGATTGCGGTGGGCTTTTTCATCGGTGCCCAGGTCATGGAAGGCAACTTCCTGCTGGGACTGGTTCTGTTCCTGGTGCTGTACGGTATTTATCACTACCGCCGCCCGGATTTGCTGATCATGTCCTTGGCCTCGTTCGGCGCGTATGGTTCCTTGAGCATGCTGATTATCGAGTATGCAGCCGATGCGTTTCTGCTGATCGTGGTGGTGATTGTGGGCCTGGGCCTGGGCTTGCTGCGCTTCCTGCAGCAACAGGTCGTCCAGTGGCGACGGACTCATGGTAGCGAAGCGGCCGCAACTCAAGCATCGGTGAACGCAGCCATGGCAGCCAGTCCGGCTGCCTCAACAGCAGAGAACCTGGCCAACGCACAGGCTAGTGTTCAAGCTGACGCTCAGGACAGTGACGAGCATCACCCCTGGTATCTGCGCGTGATCAAGCTGTTCCTATACCTGCTGTTACCGCTGATTATTCTGCTGTACCTGGCTGTTTCTCTGGACTTGAGTCTGGAAGCGCTGGGTGTACTGGGTGGCATCATGGCTCTGGTGTCCCCCGTGCTGTTTGCCAAGGCCCATACGGTCTCCAGCCGGGATCTGGTCGGTGGCTGGGTGGCTTGCGCGGTGCTCTTGCTAAGCGTGCCGGTTGTGGACATGCGCTACCCCTGGCCACATGAAGTCAGCGCCATGATAGCCGTTGTGATCAGCACCTTGCTGTACAGGCTGGCCAAAGGACAGTTCGTATTGCGCATGTTGCTGGTGATTTGGGCACTGGCCGCGATCGAGTTTCTGATGATCGAGCGCCTGTTTGATCGCTGGACCATGATGCCTTATTGGGTGCTGGAAATGCCCGCGGCATTCATGTTCTTTGCTGCCTTGTTGTTAGGACATCTTTATTTGCGTGGTGAGCGCAAGCCGCATTTCTGGCTGCCCTTGTTCTGGTCCTTGCTGCTTGCTTCCCAGATTCATCTTGTTTCGGCGGGCACGCTGTTTTATTCCATGCCTTTTTGGGACGAGTCGCGGCCTTACCTGACCGTAGCTGGCTTTCTGCTGGCGATGGCTCCTTTGGCGATACTGGCGTTTTATTGGCGCGGCTGGCGTGACCAGCCCCTGGTCTATGGCATTGGCTTGCTGGGGATGGCTGCCTTGTGCGCGGTCTGGACACCCTATCCGCCGGTGGCCCTGGCCTTGAGCTGGATTCTGGTGGCTTATGCCTGGCGCTATCTCAGTTTGTTGGCCGTGGCCGTGGCAATGGGCCTGTTCTGCCTCTGGCGTCTGTACTACATCCTGAATATCAGCTTGTTGGATAAGGCTGAACTGTTGCTGGCAACCGGGGTGGGATGTCTGGTCTTTGCCTATTTGGGTCAGTTGAGTCGTAAGAAGACAGGGGCGGTAGCCGCGCCGCAGCAGGCACCAAAAGGTATGGTTGCCAGCGTTCTGTTGGGGACGGTGCTGGTGCTGGGCGTGGCCAACGTGGCTATCGTGCAAAAGGAACGTATCTTGAGCGATGGTCAGACGGTGTTGTTGGAGCTGGCTCCGGTGGATCCCCGTTCGTTGATGCAGGGCGACTATATGTCCTTGAACTTTGCCCTGTCGCAGAATCTGTCTGCCCTGTCCTGGGGCTTGCCCAAGGACGTGCTTGCCAAGATGGACGCTCAGCAGTGGGTGGTTGTGGCTGTGCAGCTGGATGCGAACAAGGTGGCGCAGCTCAAGGGGGTTTATCTGGAGCAGGACGGCCAGGAGCGTCTGTGGACCGAAGAAGGTCCTGTGGCTGAGCCTTCCGATGTGATGCGCTTGCGCATGCGTCGTCATCGCAGTAACTGGACGCCTGGAACAGATGCCTGGTTCTTCGCTGAAGGCTCGGCAGATCGCTTCGATGCCGCCCGTTATGGTGAGTTTGCGGTGGTCGAGGGTGGACAAAGCCTGCTGCGCGCGATGCTGGACGAGGACAGAAAGGAAATCAAGTGAGCCTGACCTGATCAGTTGCGCTCAATAGCCTGTAGCCGGATTGCCTCTATCTAATAAAGACAATCCGGCTTTTTCGTATCTGGGACTTGTTTCTATAGAGGTGACCAAGCCAGAGCCAGTCAGCAGCAAGCCCAATCAAAAAGGCCCGAATCCGATGAAGTGTCGGATTCGGGCCTTGGTTTTTTGTGTTGAAGGACCCTCTTTATCGGGGCCGTTTCCTGAACAAAAAATAGGTTCCTGTGTATCAGCTTAGTGGGACTGACGGGTGGAGTCGTCGCTGAGCAGCTCTTCAAAGATCAGGTGATCAATTTCGGCTTCGTGGCTCCACAAAACCATCAGGGCGACAATTTTTATTTTGTCCAACGAGACCGGGCTTTCGTCCACCGTCATGGCGCTTTCAATCAGAATTTCGCGCAGGTGGGCGGTAAGAGCGCCGGAATTTTGCAAAAAGGTGATGAAACCCATCGCGTCAGCGCCCAGCACATTCTGTTCGTGCTCAGAAAAAATACGCTGACTGTTGGGACTGAGTTGAGCCGTAGGCTGACACTGTTGCGAGGTCTCGCCCAGTGCATGTAACCAGCCCAGTGCGTCGTTGATGTCCTCGTCTTCAAAGCCAATAGCGGCCAATTTGTGGGCCAGAACCTCCGCCTTGGGACAGGACTGGGGGTTGTAATACGTCTCGAATAGATAAACCAGGATATCAAACATGGGTATAAGGTTGCCGTCCTAAGTGATTAAAAAAACTGCGTGATTTCGGTAACCAGTGACCAAACTTTACGCTGATTTGCGGTAGGGGGCAAATGGGGTGTTCAGGGGAAGGATGAGTCTTGCCTTGTGCATCCGGGCGGCTTTTCGCCGGGTTTTGCTCTGGCAGACGCCCTTGGCGGCAGGGCGTCTTTATGATTGAAACATAAATCGATTGTTGGGGTAGAAACTGTCGTTTATTTGAAACCCTAGCTGGCATCCGCATCCGCATCCGCATCCGCATCCGCATCCGCATCCGCATTCAGCCTCGGCTCGTGGCTCAGTTGTTCGGGCTTGGCTCCGCAGGCAGCGGGAAGCGCTGCGCCCACGCACTGATGGCCTGGCTCCAGAACCCGTCCAAGGTGTTCGCAGCCACGGGAGCAAAACCCAGAAAGGCCCAGACGCGTTGCAGCGTCTCCATAGGATGCTCCAGGTCAAAGGCCGGGGCATGGTTCTGTTTGGAGAGCTTGCGGCCTTGCTCATCGCAGGCCAGCGGCACGTGCAACGTGCGCGGAACAGGCAGGCCCAGGACTTTTTGCAGGACGCGCTGGCGGGCCGTGGAGCTGAGCAAATCCGCGCCGCGTACAACGTCAGTGATCTGGCTGTCCGCATCATCAATGACCACAACAAACTGGTAGGCCCAGAGCTTGTCGGCGCGCTTAAGAATGTAGTCCCCTACTTCCTTGGCTACGTCCTGTTGCTGCGGCCCGGCCCAGCGATCGGTGAAGTGTTCCACCCCTTCCGGGACACGCAGCCGCCATGCTCGGATGGTGCGGTCTGCCGGGATGCCGTGGCGGCAGGTGCCTGCATAGGGATATTCGTGCGAATCCGGGGCGACTGGCATGGAAGCCGCCAGAATTTCCTGACGGGTGCAGGCGCAGCCGTAGACCAGATCCCGCTCGCGCAGGCCCTCAAACACGTCCTGGTAGCGTGCCAGCCGCTGACTTTGCCAAATCACCTCGCCATCCCAGCGCATACCCAGACCTTGCAACTGCTGCATGATGATCTGGTCGGCCCCTGTGACAACGCGTGGTGTGTCTATATCTTCAATGCGCAGTAACCAGCGCCCGTTCTGGGCGCGTGCATCCAGGTAGCTGGCCATGGCAGCAACCAGCGAACCCTCGTGCAAGGGACCACTGGGACTAGGCGCAAAGCGACCACAGTAGGGGGTAAGAGGCTGGGCGGTCATGAGTCGTTCTTAACGGCAAGAGCCCCTGGGTGGGGGCTCTTGTTTGTGCGACTTTACGCCTATTTTTCCAGCCCGGCAATGCGTTTTACACGGGCTGGAAGGGAGTGGTTTTAGCTCTCCATGGTGACCAGTTCTGCGCCTTCGGGCACTTGATCGCCCACCGCAAAGAACAGCTCGGCCACGGTGCCGTCTGCCGGTGCCTGAATGGAGTGTTCCATTTTCATGGCTTCCATGACCAGCAGCACATCGCCCTGTTTGACGCTGTCACCTGCGCCCACATTCAAGGCAATGATCTTGCCCGGCATGGGAGCGGTCAGGCGGCCTCCGTGGGCTTCCTGGCTGTTGGTGCCAGCACTGGCCAGGGTGTCGACCACGGCCAAGGTCCAGTCCGAACCAGCCTGGGCAACTTGCAGATGGTCGCCATCTTGCAGCACCTGGGCGCGGTATTCGACCTGATCTAGCCACAGACGCAAGGTCAGGGTGTTGGCCAGACCAGCCCTTGCCTCGGCTTGCCAGCGCAGCGCGTGTTGGGTTTCGCCCAGCGTGATCTGCCACTGGTTGTCACGACGTTGCAGCAGCACTTCGTGGGCTTCTTCACCCAGTTGCAAGGCCACTTTCTGATCGTAGTCCCCGCTCAAACGCCAGGCGTCATGTACCGCCCACGGGTCGGAGTTGGGGGCTTGCCCGCTCATACCCTGGTGAATCAGCACAGTGCAGGCGGCGAAGGCCAGCACAGAAGCTGGAACGTCCTGATTGCTGGGGAACAGCGCATCGTGACGACGTGGGATCAGACCTGTATCCAGATCGGCTTGGGCAAAGGCCTCATCGCCCAGCAGACGTTGCAGGAAGGTCTTGTTGGTGTGTACACCGGCCACCTGAGTGTCAGCCAGCGTGCGAATCAGGCGACGACGGGCCTGTTCACGATCAGCACCATGGGTGATGACCTTGGCGATCATGGGGTCGTAGAAGGGGCTGATCACGCTGCCTTCACGCACACCGCTGTCGATACGCACATCCCCGGAGGTAAAGGACGCATGGGCGGGGTACTGCAAGCTGCGCAGCGTACCGATGGAGGGCAGGAAGTCCTTATCGGGGTTTTCGGCGTAGATACGGACTTCAATGGCGTGGCCATTGATGCTCAGCTCGTCCTGTTTGGCAGGCAAAGGCTGGCCGTCGGCCACACGCAATTGCCATTCCACCAGATCGTGGCCGGTAATCAGTTCGGTGACGGGGTGCTCCACTTGCAGGCGGGTGTTCATTTCCATGAAGTAGAAACGCCCGTCCTGCTCGGCAATAAACTCCACCGTGCCAGCGCCCACATAGTTCACGGCGCGGGCCGCTGCAATGGCGGCTTCGCCCATGGCCTGGCGACGTTCGGGCGTCATGCCGGGGGCGGGAGCTTCTTCAATCACTTTCTGGTGACGGCGCTGGACCGAACAATCGCGCTCGAACAGGTACACGTACCCACCGTGCTGGTCACCAAAGACCTGGATTTCGATATGGCGTGGCTTGGTAATGTAGCGCTCGATCAGCACGCGGTCGTCGCTAAAGCTGCTGGCGGCTTCGCGCTGGCAAGAGCGCAAGGCTTCCAGGAACGCACCGGACTCTTCCACAATGCGCATGCCTTTGCCGCCACCGCCAGCACTGGCTTTGATCAGCACGGGGTAGCCGATGTTGTCAGCTTGCTGGTGCAGAAAATCCGGGTCCTGGTTGTCGCCGTGGTAACCGGGCACCAGAGGCACACCGGCTTTTTCCATCAAGGATTTGGCGGCGGACTTGCTGCCCATGGCCGCAATGGCTTGAGCGGGCGGGCCCACAAAAATAATGCCGGCTTCTTCACAAGCGCGAGCAAAGTGCTCGTTCTCGGACAGAAAGCCGTAGCCAGGGTGGATGGCATTCGCGCCAGTGGCACGGGCGGCTTCCAGAATGGCGTCGATCTTCAAGTAACTGTCGCGTGGCTCGGGGCCACCGATGCGCACGGCTTGATCACAAGCACGTACGTGCTGGGCGTCGGCGTCCGCGTCGGAGTAAACCGCAACGGTACGCAGCCCCAGGCTGCGGGCAGTGGCGGCCACCCGGCAGGCAATTTCACCGCGATTGGCTATCAGCAGGGTCTGAAACACAGTGTCTCCTTGTCTTACATGCGGAACACGCCAAAGCGGGTGTCTTCAATAGGGGCGTTCAAGGCGGCGGACAGGCCCAGGGCCAGAACGCGCCGGGTATCCGAAGGCTGGATGATGCCGTCATCCCACAGACGCGCAGTGGCGTAGTAGGGGTGGCCTTCATGTTCGTATTGTTCGCGGATGGGGGCCTTGAAGGCTTCTTCTTCCTCGGCGCTCCAGCTTTGGCCACGAGCTTCCAGGCCATCACGGCGCACGGTAGCCAGCACGCTGGCCGCCTGCTCACCACCCATGACCGAGATGCGGGCATTGGGCCAGAGAAACAGCAGGCGCGGGCTGAAGGCACGGCCACACATGCCGTAGTTACCGGCACCAAAGGAGCCGCCCAGAATCACGGTGAACTTGGGCACGGCCGCGGTAGACACGGCAGTGACCAGCTTGGCGCCATGACGGGCAATCCCTTCATTTTCGTACTTGCGGCCCACCATGAAGCCGGTGATGTTTTGCAGGAACACCAGAGGCGTCTTGCGCTGGCAGCACAGTTCAATGAAGTGCGCGCCCTTCTGTGCCGCTTCCGAGAACAGAATGCCGTTATTGGCGATGATGCCCACGGGCATGCCGTGGATATGGGCAAAGCCGGTTACCAGCGTGGTGCCAAAGCGGGCCTTGAATTCGTCAAAATCCGAATCATCCACAATGCGGGCGATCACTTCGCGCACATCGTAGGGCTTGCGGGTGTCGGCAGGGATGATGCCGTTCAGCTCTTGCGGGTCGTAACGTGGCTCGCGGACTTCTTTCAGCGGCCAGGGCAGTTTTTTCTCGCGGTTCAGGCGGCCGACGCAGCGGCGTGCCAGTTCCAGCGCATGCAGATCGTTCTCGGCCAGATGGTCAGCCACGCCGGACAGACGGGTGTGCACATCGCCACCGCCCAGGTCTTCTGCGCTGACTTCTTCACCTGTCGCGGCTTTCACCAGTGGCGGGCCACCCAGGAAGATGGTGCCCTGATCGCGCACGATGATGGACTCATCGCTCATGGCCGGAACGTAGGCACCGCCAGCGGTACACGAACCCATCACCACGGCGATCTGTGCAATCCCCTGGGCCGACATATTGGCCTGGTTGTAGAAGATGCGGCCAAAGTGGTCCCGGTCCGGGAATACGTCTTCCTGATTGGGCAGATTGGCCCCGCCCGAGTCCACCAGGTACACGCAAGGCAGATTGTTCTGTTGGGCAATTTCCTGAGCACGCAAATGCTTCTTCACCGTCAGCGGATAGTAGGTACCGCCCTTGACCGTCGCGTCGTTGCAGACCACCACGCATTCAATGCCCGCAATGCGGCCAATGCCCGTGATGATGCCGGCACCGGGAGACTCGTTGTTATAGACGTCCTGGGCAGCCAGAGGCGAGAGCTCCAGAAAGGGAGTACCGGGATCAAGCAGACGTTCGACGCGCTCGCGGGGCAGCAGCTTGCCGCGACCCACATGACGTTGCCGGGAGGATTCGGACCCACCCAAGGCGGTTTTCTGTAGCTTTTGGCGCAGATCAAGGATCAGGGCCTGCATGATCGAGGCGTTGTCCTGAAAGTCTTGGGAACGCGGATTGATGCGGGATTCAATAACTGACATGGCGTGCCTGGAAAGAGAACAGAGAAAAGCCCATAAAATCAGCCGGGCCGCAGCCCGGCTGATGAGCTTGCTTTAAACCAGCTCGACGGCCAGGGCGACAGCTTCGCCACCGCCAATGCACAGCGAGGCAATACCGCGCTTGCCGCCGGTCTTGCGCAGTGCGCCGATCAAGGTTGCCAGAAGGCGAGCACCCGATGCACCGATGGGGTGACCCAGGGCAGTTGCGCCACCATGGATATTGACCTTGTCGTGCGGGATGTTCAGCTCTTTCATGGCGGCCATGGTGACCACGGCAAAGGCTTCATTGATCTCGAACAGATCAACGTCGGCCACGCTCCAGCCGGTTTTATCCAGCAGCTTCTGGATAGCGGCCACAGGCGCGGTCGTGAACCAGGCGGGTTCCTGAGCGTGCTGGGTGTGAGCCACAATGCGGGCCAGCGGAGTTGCATCCAGTTCCTTGGCTTTCTCTTCGGTGGTGATCACCATGGCGGCGGCACCGTCCGAAATGGACGAGGCGTTGGCAGCGGTAATCGTGCCGTCTTTCTTGAAAGCGGGACGCAGCGTGGGGATCTTCTCGGGCATGGCTTTGGTGGGGGCTTCATCCTTGGCCACAACGACATCACCCTTGCGACCAGCGATGGTGACTGGCGCAATTTCCCATTCAAAGCTGCCGTCATCGCTGGCTTGGCGAGCGCGGCGCAGCGATTCCAGCGCGTAGGCGTCCTGCTCTTCGCGGCTGAATTCGTATTTGCTGGCGCAATCTTCGGCAAACACACCCATGGCGGTGCCACGGCTGTACGCGTCTTCCAGGCCGTCCATGGCCATGTGGTCATACACGGTGGAGTGACCGTAGCGGTAGCCTTCACGGCCCTTGAGCAGCAGGTAAGGGGCATTGCTCATGCTTTCCTGACCGCCTGCCACCACCACGTCCACGCTGCCTGCCTTGAGCAGGTCGTGGGCAAACATGGCCGCTTTCAGTCCGGAACCGCACACCTTGTGAATGGTGGTGCAAGCCACGCCCTGGGGCAGACCGGCGCCCAAGGCAGCCTGGCGTGCAGGGGCCTGGCCCTGACCGGCTTGCAGCACGTTACCCATGATCACTTCGTCGACCTTGTCGGCCTGAATGCCCGAGCGCTCCATGGCCGCCTTGATGGCGACGGCGCCCAGTTCGTGGGCGGCCAGATCGGACAGGCTACCCATCATGCCGCCCATAGGGGTGCGGGCGATCGAGACGATGACAACGGAATTAGTCATGAAAGACTCCTGGTTGCAAAGAGGAGACCGGCGCGCGCTTGGCAAACTCGTGCAGCTGCCGATCTTTGTTATACGGAAAAATATTTTCGATCCGACCCTGTGTCACTCGCAAGCGGCACTGAGTCCACCATTCAGGCTCCAGCAGTTCTGCATGGTGGGCCATGAAGGCTTTGCGAATACGAGGGTCGGTCAATAGAAAGTAGCCGAATTCTTCGGGAAATACATCGTTCGGGCCGATGGGGTACCAGGGTTCGCTGGCCATCTCGGCTTCTTCGTTCGGTGCGGGCGGAATGGCGCGGAAGTTCATCTCGCGCATGTGCTGGATTTCGTCGTAGTCATAGAAGACGACGCGGCCCAGACGGGTCACACCAAAGTTCTTGAACAGCATGTCGCCCGGGAAAATGTCGGCGGCGGCCAGTTCCCGGATGGCCTTGCCGTATTGCTCCACGGCGGCATTCAGGGCGGGGTCGCTGGCCTTGTTCAGATACAGGTTCAGCGGTGTCATGCGCCGTTCAATGTAGACGTGGCGCAGCAAGATGGTGTCCTCGGACTCTTCCAGCAGGCTGGGCACTTCGCGGCGCAGCTCTTCCAGCAAGGCTTGCGAAAAACGTGCCTTGGGCAAGGCAACCTGGGCGTAATCCCAGGTGTCGGCCATGCGCCCGACACGATCATGTTTTTTGACCAGCTGGTATTTGCTGCGCACCGTGGCGTGGTCCATGCCCTGCTTTTGAATGCGGTCACGGATCAGCTTGAACACATAGGGGTAGGACGGCAGGGTGAATACCGTCATCACCATACCGGCAATACCGGGTGCCAGATCAAAGTGATCGTGCGAGTGCGACAGGTGATGCAGAAAGTCGCGATAGAACAGGGTCTTGCCCTGCTTTTGCAGGCCGATGGCGGTGTACAGCTCGGCCTTGGGCTTGCGGGGCAGCAGGCTGGACAGGAAGTCCACATAGGCCGACGGTGCTTCCATATCGACCAGGAAATAGGCGCGGGTAAAGCTGAACAGCGTGGACAGGTCGTCCGTGGTGTGCAGCAAGGCATCTATATACAAGTGTCCCGAGGGGCGATGCAAAATAGCGATCGAAAACGGCAGCACTTCACCCTGATTGATCAGGCGACCCACTACATAGGCACCCTTGTTGCGAAAGAACAGGGAGTTCAGCACCTGAATCTGACAATCCGAGCCAATGCGCGAGCCATAGCCACGTGGCAGGCGGCGGCACAGTTGGCGCACGGCCATGCGAGCCAGCGTGCGCACATCGCGCGGCAGGTCGGCAAAGGGGGCGGCCAGACCGAAGTCGGCCAGCATACTGGTCAGACTGGCTTCCAGACCTTCTTCGGTGGGGTAATAGACCCGATACGAAGGCAGCGCGCCGTCCAGATAATCCGTGGCAACGGCTGGGCGCACGAAAATGAATTCGTTGCGGAAGTAGTGCCGATGCAGCACGCGGCAGGAGACGGAGTTGAAAAAAGTCTCCGCACATTCTGGCTGACGGTGACCCGAGAGCAGGCGTACAAACTCCGCCTTGGCCTGCAACCACAACTGCTGCTGGGCCTCGTCCAGATGAGCCGGATCGGACGGCGTGGGCTGATGCAGGCGCAGGTTCTGGCTAAGCATGGCTGCGCATTCGCGCACCCGTGTGGCGTAGTACTCGATACGTTCGCGCGAGAGCTGCTGAATACCATGCCAGTCGCCTGATTCGTACAAAGACTTGGCGCGCTGGGCGCTGTAGCGAAACAGCGCATAGTGGCGATTGAAACCATCCAGCATGGCCTGGGCCACCTGGATAGCCGTCATCCCCGGTTTTTGAACCGGGGTAATGATGGTGGTTTCGCCAAAATCAGGGTTGGACATGCCTCTGCCTTTTTAGGCGGTTTCAGCGAACAGTTCGCGGCCGATCAGCATGCGGCGGATTTCACTGGTGCCCGCGCCGATCTCGTACAGCTTGGCATCGCGCCACAGGCGGCCTGTGGGGAATTCGTTGATGTAGCCGTTGCCGCCCAGAATCTGGATGCCTTCGCCGGCCATCCAGGTGGCTTTTTCAGCGCTGTACAGGATCGCGGCAGCGCAGTCTTTACGCACGGAACGCACGTGGCCTGCACCCAGACGATCCAGGTTCTTGCCCACGGCATAGCACAGGGCGCGGCTGGCTTGCAGGGTGGTGTACATATCGGCCACCTTGCCTTGAATCAGCTGGAATTCGCCAATGGCCTGGCCGAACTGCTTGCGGTCGTGGATGTAGGGAATCACCACATCCATCACCGCCTGCATGATGCCCAGCGGGCCACCGGCCAGCACGGCGCGTTCGTAGTCCAGGCCGGACATCAGCACTTTGACGCCACCGTTCAGTTGGCCCAGCACGTTTTCTTCTGGCACCTCACAGTCCTGGAACACCAGTTCGCCCGTGTGGCTGCCGCGCATGCCCAGCTTGTCCAGCTTTTGGGCAACGGAGAAACCGGCAAAATCTTTTTCGATCAGGAAGGCGGTAATGCCGCGTGCACCGGCTTGCGGGTCCGTCTTGGCGTATACCACCAGGGTGTTAGCGTCCGGGCCGTTGGTAATCCACATTTTGGAGCCATTGAGCACGTAGCGATCGCCCTTCTTTTCGGCGCGCAGCTTCATGCTGACCACGTCCGAACCGGCACCGGGCTCACTCATGGCAAGGGCACCAATATGCTCGCCGCTGATCAGCTTGGGCAGGTATTTCTGCTTCTGGGCTTCCGTACCGTTGCGGTTGATCTGGTTCACACAGAGGTTGGAATGCGCGCCGTAGGACAGGGCCACCGAGGCGCTGGCACGGGAGATTTCTTCCATTGCGATCATGTGGGCCAGATAGCCCAGGTTTGCACCACCGTATTCTTCACTGACGGTCATGCCCAACAAACCCATCTCACCGAACTTCTTCCACAAGTGCATGGGGAACTGGTCATCGTGATCCAGTTGAGCCGCTAAAGGGGCAATTTCGGCCTGGGAGAAGTCGGCGACAGCGTCGCGCAGCATGTCCAGGTCGGAGCCAAGATCGAAATTCAGGCCGGGCAGGCTCATGAGACACTCCGTGGAAATAAATGGGTTGTGGAATTGTATTTATATTACGTTTACGTAAACGTAATATATATGGGTTTTCCCTTATCGGGATTCCAGTTTCAATTGTTCGCTCATGGTGTGACAGATATCGAGCTGATCCTGGATTTCCTGCAAGGTCTGGTCCAGGTCCTGCCGCTGGCGCTCCAGGCGCAGGCGATGCTCGTTCAATACCTCCTGATAGTGCTTAAGCTGGGAGGCCGTGTCCATCGGGGATTCATACATATTGATCAGCCGCAGAATCTCCGATAACTGCAGCCCCAGCCTTTTGCCGCGCAGGGCCAGCTTCAGGCGGGCGCGATCACGGGGCTGATAAATGCGCTGAGTGCCTTGGCGCAGCGGGCTCAAGATTCCTTGATCTTCATAGAAGCGCAGGGTGCGGGGCGTGATGCCAAACTCATGCGCCAGATCCGATATTGTCCAGGTTGTCGTTGTCATTTTTAGTGTGATTTACGTAAACGTAAACTATCATGCCATAGAGCCGGGGTGGGAACTAGGGCCTGTTAACCGTAAAAGGAGCCTCACACTGGCTGGTAATCAAGCAGCAGACTAGGCGCGCAAGCCGCAGCGTGGTGGTTCCACGCAAGGCGTGGGCAACGACGTATGCTGCTTGATTACCAGCCAGCCCAAAGGGTGAGTATGCAAACACAAGCCTGCCTGCGTTGCGAATGCTCGCCGTGGACCCGCCACGGCTCTGCTTCGCGCCTTGCCATGCTTGTGTTTGCATACTCATGTGAGGCTCCTTTTACGGTTAACAGGCCCTAGCCTTTTAGTATGGTCTGCCCTTACGCCCTACAAGAGCCATTCATTGGAGCGAGCATGAATCCTAACGAACAAAAATTGAATTATCCCTGGGCAGATACCCTGCCCCCTGCAGGCGGCAGCCTGGAAGTCGCGCCGGGGTTGCGTTGGCTGCGTATGCCTTTGCCCTTTGCGCTGGATCACATCAATCTGTGGCTATTGCGCGACCAAATCGATGGCCGCGAGGGCTGGACGATTGTGGACTGTGGCGTGGCTCGCCCCGAAGTGCGCGAGCTGTGGGAACAGGTTTTTCAGAATGAGCTGCAAGGCTTGCCCGTGCTGCGTGTGATCGTCACGCATATGCACCCGGATCATGTTGGTTTGGCGGACTGGTTGTGCCAGCGCTGGAATGCGCCGCTGTGGATCAGCATGACGGATTACGCGACCGCCAAGCTGTGGTCCGGTACGGGTGGACGCCAGACTGGTGCGGAAGCCGGTGGCCCGAATGGTGTGGCGGCAGAAGCGCATTTTGTCCGTCATGGCCTGCAGGATGAGAAAGCCCGTGAGCAGATTCGCAGCCGCGGCGATTACTACCCATCCATGGTGCCGTCGGTGCCCGAGCGCTTTGTGCGTTTGATGGATGGTCAGCGTGTGGTGATTGCCGGTCGCCCCTGGCGCTTGATTGTGGGTTACGGCCATGCCCCCGAGCATATGTCTCTGTACTGTGAAGAACTGAAGGTGCTGATCTCCGGGGACATGCTCTTGCCGCGTATCTCCACCAATATCAGCGTGTTCGATACCGAGCCTTTTGCCAATCCGCTGCCCTTGTATCTGAACTCCCTGCTGTCCTATCAGGATCTGGCCCCGGACACCCTGGTGCTGCCTTCGCATGGCAAGCCTTTCCGGGGCATGCACGAGCGCATTCGTCAGCAGCAGGAGCACCACGCCGAGCGTCTGGAAGAAGTCCTGGAAGCCTGTGCCCAGCCCTGTACCGCTGCGGACATTTTGCCCGTGCTGTTCCACCGCAAGCTGGACTCGCACCAGATGACTTTCGCCATGGGCGAGGCTATTGCCCACCTGCACGCCTTGTATTTCGACGATCGTTTGCGTCGCGAAATGGGCGAGGACGGGGTTTACCGCTTCCAGCGTATCTGAATACCGGGGCGCCTCTTAATAAGAGGGGCAATATAGCAACTGTCGGCATAGGCGACCGGGCCTGCTGGCCTGTGGTAGCGTAGAGCTTTTCTTGCTACTGCCTGCCGACACTATGAGCTCTGATCTCGCCCTGGACACCGCCCTGCAACATACTGGTCTGGCCCCGTTCGATCCGCATACGGATGCGGCGCCGGTGGCTGTGCCCATCATGCGCACCAGTACGGTGCGCTTTCGCAATCTGGATGCCTTGGACCGTGCTCAGGCTGACAAGGCCGATCCTGAAAAACGTTCGGTCACCTATGGGCGCTCGGGTATGGATACCCATGCCGCGCTGGAGCAGGTGTTCTGTCAGTTGGAGTCTGCCACTCAGGCTTTGCTGGCACCGTCGGGCATGGCAGCGATTACCTTAGGTTTGCTGGCCTTGCTGGATTCGGGCGATCACGTGCTGATTGCCGACAGTGCTTATGGCCCGGTGCGTTATCTGGAAAAGACCGTATTGCGTCGCATGGGTATACAGGCCACGTTCTGCGCGCCGACCCCGGAGGAAATGGCCCGTCATTTGCAGGACAATACCCGCATGGTGTACGTGGAATCACCCGGTTCCTTGCTGATGCAGATGCTGGATATGCCCGCCTTGGCGGAGTTTGGCCGCAAGCATGACTTGCTGCTGGTCACCGATAACACCTGGGGCTCGGGCTATATCTACCGTCCCTTGGAATTGGGTTTTGACGTGTCTATCGTGGCTGGGACCAAGTATGTGGCAGGCCACTCCGACTTGATGTTGGGTGCAGTCATGTCCGCAGATCCAGCAATCAACAAACGCCTGCACGACAACCACTATGCGCTGGGTTTTTCCATCAGCGCCGACGATGCCTGGTTGGCCTTGCGCGGTGTACGTACCCTGCCTATTCGTATGCGTGAAAGCGCCGCCAATGCCCTGGCTGTGTGTCAGTTTCTGGATAGCCGTCCCGAAGTCACCCGCATCTATCACCCGGCATGGCCGCAAGATCCAGGCCATGCTTTGTGGCAACGCGACTGCACCGGCTCTAACGGCATGTTGTCGGTGCAGCTACGATTGAACAATGCGCAAGCCCGTGCGTTTGTCGATGCCCTGACGCTGTTTGGTATCGGCTTTTCCTGGGGGGGCTTTGAAAGCCTGGTGCAGTTGGTGGATACGGCATTTCTAAGTGGCCATAGTTACTGGCAGGACAGCCAGGACAGTCTGGTGCGCCTGCATATCGGCCTGGAGTCCACCAAGGACTTGTGTGCCGACCTGACACAGGCTTTTGAAAAGGCGGCGCAGGCTTAGGCTCTTAACTGACTGCTCTAGTCAGGGACGCACCCTGGCTTTAATAAATGGCGCAGAATTGCAATGACGTTGGAATCCCGTACCTTCTTGTAAGCCGCTGTTATCGAATTACTGACGAGTTACCGGCAGCTAATAAATCACAGATATAGAAACGCCAAGGGCCCTCAAAACCGGAACGGATCCAGTCTTGAGGGCCCTTGGCTGTATGGCTCAGCCAGATCGCTGATTAGCGATTGGTGACCATTTTCACCAGCTCTTGAGCCTTGGTGATGCTTTCGTCGTAGCCATTGGCCAGTGCAGGTGAAGTCACGAACTTGCCGCCCACGGCCAGGCTGGGTGTGCCCTGGATCTGGTAGGTGTTGGACAGTTCGTTGGCTTTATTGGCCTTGGTCTGTACGCCAAAGGAGTTGAAGGTCTGCTCGAAGCGGGCCTTGTCCACGCCTTGCTGGGCTGCCCAGGCCGTGATGGTCTTGGCATCAAAAATGCGCTCACGCTTCTGGTGAATGGCTTCAAACACCTTGGGATGCAGGTCCAGACGGTCCATGGCTTCCAGGGTGTAGTACAGCTTTTGCAGATCGGTCATGCCGGCATTGAAGGCAACAGGCACACGGCGCAGCACGACATTGTCGGGCAGAGTCTTGGACCAGGCTTCAACCTTGGGTTCCAGAATGGCGCAGTGTGGGCAGCTGTAGGAGAAGAACTCCAGCACTTCGGTTTTACCGACGCTGTCCGAGGGCTGAGCCGCAGGCAGGGTAACGTAGCCTTGGTCGGCTTGTTGAGCCAGCGCGCTGGTGGCGGGCAACAAGGTCGCCCCAGCCAACAGACTGGCACCGACCAGGGATCGTACAAACAATGCGTTCAGCTTCATGAATCAATTTCCTTAATGGGGAAGATGAGGTTTATGACCTGTGCAATGGCGGAAAAGTTCACCTTGGGGCTGCCTTGGGCACAAATTGCTTAGGGTCGTACCACCGAAGTATCAATTTTTTCTTCGGCCAGACGGCTGCGTGCCCGGTTCATTTCGTCTATGCCCTTGAAGGGGCCCATGCGTACCCGGTTCACGGTACCGCCATTGACCTGAGCACTTTGCACCGAGGCATCAAAGCCCAACATCAACAAGCGCGCTTTCATGGCTTCAGCGTCTGCATTGTTGCGGAAGGCACCTGCTTGCAGGTAGTAGGGGGTAGAGGTGGTGGCTGGCTTGGTCGCTGCCGGGGGCGCAGCAGGAGCCGGTGTGGCTGGTTTGCTGGTGGCCGGTGCCGGGGTGTTGGGAGCGGCAGGTGCTGTGGCCGGAGGCGTTACCGCAGGAGCAGTATTGCGCGTTTCTGGCTGACGCGTCGGTTCCGTACCCATGGCTGGCAAGGTGGCGATCAGGTCACCCAGGGCGTCCGGTGCAGCAGGCTTGGACGGGATGCTGGGCAAGTTCACGGGGGGCAAGGTCAAACCGGGAATGGTGTCGCCTGGCGGAGGAGTTTGTCCACTGGAGCGGCCATACAGGTCCCGGTTCGGGTCCAGCAAGTCTCGCCCTTCAGGCAAGGCAACAGTAGGTTTGTCTCGGCTGGCCTTGTCCACAAAGGGCATGGGCACCTTGGTGACGAACAGGGCAACGGCAACCGCCGCGCCCAGACCCAGAATCAGGCCAATCAGAATGCCGGTATAGGTACCGCCGGAACTACTGGATTTTTTACGTGCTCTTGCCATATCTGCCTATGGGTTTACATACGTTCGGGTGCGGACACACCCAGCAGGTTCAGACCATTGCGAATGACTTGGGCGCAGGCCTGTGCCAGACGCAGACGGGCCAGACGCAAGGCCGTGTCATCTACCGACACGCGCTCGGCGTTGTACCAGGAGTGGAAGTCCGCAGCGCAGTCGCGCAGCCAGAAGGCAATGTGGTGAGGGGCCAGTTCGCGCGCGGATTGGGCCAGCACATTGGGGTATTCAGACAGGCGTTGCAGCAGGGCGATTTCGGTGGGGGCGGTCAAAGGCGTGATGTCGGCCTGAGGCACTTGATCCAGCAGTTCTGCCGACTGATTCAACACGGAGTTGATACGGGCATGAGCGTACTGGATGTAATAAACCGGGTTTTCTTCGCTCTTGGACAGGGCCAGATCGATATCGAATACGAATTCGGAGTCGGCACGACGCTGGATCAGGAAGAAGCGCACGGCGTCCTGGCCTACCCATTCGATCAGGTCACGCAAGGTGACGTAGCTGCCTGCGCGCTTGGAAATTTTCACTTCCTGGCCATTGCGCATGACTTTGACCATCTTGTGCAGGATGTAGGCCGGGAATTCCTTGGGGATACCCAGACCCAGACCTTGCAGGCCAGCGCGTACGCGGGCGATGGTGCCGTGGTGGTCGGAGCCCTGAATATTGATGGCGTGGTGGAAACCGCGTTCCCACTTGGCCACGTGGTAGGCCACGTCCGGCACGAAGTAGGTGTAGCCGCCTTCGGATTTGCGCATCACGCGGTCTTTGTCATCGCCTGTGCCCAGTTCGGTGGTGCGCAGCCACAGTGCGCCGTCCAGCTCGTAGGTGTGACCGGCGTCAATCAGGGCCTGCACGGTTTTTTCAACCTTGCCGGAGGTGTACAGCGAGCTTTCCAGGTAGAAATTGTCGAACTTCAGGCCGAAGGCTTGCAAGTCCAGATCCTGTTCGCGGCGCAGGTAGGCCACGGCAAAGCGGCGGATGTCTTCCAGATTGTCCAGATCACCACTGGCGGTGACGGAGGCGCCATCGGCAGCCTGAACGGTTGCACCGGCCTGGTAGTCGCGGGCGATATCCAGAATGTAGTCGCCCTTGTAGCCGTCAGCGGGGAATTGCTCGCTGTCGGGCTCGATGCCACGGGCACGGGCATGTACGCTGGTGGTCAGGTTGTCGATCTGGTTACCAGCGTCGTTGTAGTAGAACTCGCGGGTAACGTCGTAGCCTTGCGAGCTGAACACGCGGCACAGGGAGTCGCCCAGCGCGGCCTGGCGAGCGTGGCCTACGTGCAAGGGGCCGGTCGGGTTGGCCGACACGAACTCCACCATCAGCTTTTCCTGGGTAGGAGCAACGTGACCGAAGTGATCGCCCTGTTCGGCAATCGTCTTCAGGACGGCCTGGTGCGTGGCGGTGGACAGACGGAAGTTGATAAAGCCCGGGCCGGCAATTTCCGCGCCTGCCAGCAAAGCGGCGGCATTCGGATCGGCCAACAGGGTATCGACGATTTGCTGAGCCAGCTCGCGCGGGTTGCGACCGGCTGGTTTGGCCAGTTGCATGGCAATATTGCAGGCGGCATCACCGTGCGCAGCCACTTTGGGGCGCTCCAGCGTGATGTTGGGTTCAGCCTGGGGCAAGATGGCACGGACGGCAGCCTGTAGGCAGGCGATTAATTGAGATTGTTGCTCAGCAAGCATAGGAAAGGTCTGGATTGGTAGAAAGACAACTGCGGCGTGTTGACCACGCCCCAGATGGAAGGCGCGACATTGGCCCGCCGGATAGCCCCACATGATAGCGTGATTTGACGCCAAATTCTTTTCAAGAAGCCTGGCGCTCCCATCCCAGGTGGTTATGTAACCACGTATCGTAAGCGTCCATGTCTACCCAACCCACCTGATTACCGGGTCGGATACGCCAGCTGTTATGCCGCTTGATCACTGTCTCCATGGATTGTTGAGTGGCTTGGCCCAGACGCGGGTGCAGGTCTTGATACATCAGGTTTTGACCCTGCCCGTGAGAGTCTACTCCCCGCAAACTGCCTTGAGTCAGTCGCAGCCCAGGCAGGCGCATGTCCAGCAAAACAGGGTGGAGCACGCTCAGGTCTATGTGCCCCAGTTCCGCCAGCGCCAGACCCGTCGCCCTGGCTTGCCAGTGCATCCAGGCCAGCGCCACCTTATCCAGATCGCTGATGGTTTCTTCGTTTTCATCAGGCAGCACGCCGCCGCCAATCTGGCTGTGCGCGCCGATAAAAGGCATTTCCACCGTGTTCATGGCCTCTGTCAGGGCGCTTAAGGGAAAGTAGGCACGGTGTTCATGCATGGCGACGGCATGCGCAACCCAGCTCCAGGCGTCGGACACGCCCAAGCGATATTGGGAGTTGCTGCCGCCTCCCAGTCCGAATTGGGCCACGGTATCGAACAGCCCTAAAAAGCGGGGCGTGATGCAGGCACGAATGGCGCCGCGCTGTGGATCATTCAATACAAACCAGCCCTGCTGTACGTGGTCCAGTATCCGATTGGAAAAGTCTCGTGCCAGTGCTGCTCCTCGAGAAAAACCCAGCAAATCCACAGGTACCGCGCTCGGGGCCGGGCCTTGCTCCTGCATGCGATTCAGGAAGTTGTTCCATTGCGATTCCAGAATCCGCCCTGCTCGCCAAGCGGTCAGTGCATCCCAGTTCAGGGTCACGGGATCGCCCGGCCCTTTGGCGTAATGCACCGCTCCATCCTGATACAACTGCGACAGTTTCCACACATTGCTATTGGTAATGGGAGCCTGTCGTGTGCCATCAAAGGCAAACAGGAGCAGGCCGGTGGGGTCAATATGACGCAAAGGCTGTTGTTGGGCGTAGCCCACGGCCTGGGTTTGTGGCCATGGCCCCAGAGGGTCCGGCTCTAGATAGTGGCCGTGCTCGGGCAGATAGGTACGCAGCAGATTGTCGTGCCAGCCGGTCGCGGATTCGGCATACTGCCCTGGTAGACGTAGATTGAACTCCAAGGTTTCAAGCAAGGGTTCGGCCTGTCCAAAAGGGTTCAGGTCGGCAGCCCAGACCGGCTTGGTTTGCTGGTCGCTAATCAGTCGCACAGCGCCCATCAAATCACTATGCAGGTAGTACAACTGCCCTTGCCCGTCTGGCTGATAAACAATCATGCCTATTGGTGTCAGCCCGGCATACAGATAGCGTCGGGAGATGAGCTGGCCGGGACCAGCGGGTAAATCCAGTTCAGCTATTAATTGCTGGCCGTGAAAGAAAAAGGCTCGCTCCTGATCGCCTTGCTTGCGCCAGATACGTTGGCCAAAGGCATCGTGCCGGTACTCGACCAAGGTGGTGTGTGCTGTTTGCACACGCTGCAAGCGTCGGTTCGGACCGTAGTCCAGATTCAAGTTACCGACGGCTTTCGTCGTGCCGGTGGAGGAGCGCTGAATGGAAGCAGCTGGCTTTGGATGGCGTGCAACAAGTGCGCCGCTGTCGTTCCAGGCCAGCCACTGTGCTGATTCGGTCTTGCCCTGACGGAAAGCGATCAGCCGCTGTTTAGTGTCGTAGTGCAAAAACCAATGGCGTGTTTCTTGTAGCAGCGGGTACTCATGGCGATCCTCCAGCACTTTGCCTTGAGCATCCAGACGGCGGGCTTGTGTCCAGACGGGTTTGCCATCGGGCTGCAAAAGCATCAAATCCACGGCCTGTCCGGCGCTGTTTGCATGGCTGATCAATTGAAGGCCATTGCCCCAGGCATAGCCCACCTCTTGTGCGTGAATCACGGTCTGGCGTTGCCCGGTTTGCGTGATCCATTCCAGAGACTGCAAGCGTCCGTGCGCGTCCCAGCGATAGCGTAGTTGTCCGCCCTCCGGCAGGGTGTGCTGCGTCAGCCTGCGTTGCTCGTCGTACTCAAAGCGCTCGGTCCAGCTTTGACCGGGGCTATGGCTACGTTCCAGACGGCGCTCTTGTAATAGGCCTGCCCGCAACTTCAACCATTGCGTTTCCATGGGATGACGAATGCGCAGCGCACCAGGTCCAAGCCAGTCCAGTTCACTGCGCTCGGTTTCATGGCCTTGTTGATGTTCAAGACTGCTCAAACGCCCCCGTTGATCGTATCGAATGTGGAGCGAACCTCCTTCGGCGTATTCGAGGCGCCTCAGTTTGCCATTCGGGTTCCAGCGCCGTGTTTCGCCTCCATGCTGGCTTGTTGCCCAGTTTTGCAAGCGCCCTTTTTCATCCAGCTCGAAACGTAATGGCCCCCAGCCGCCCTGCCGTTGCTCCAGCCCAGAGAGTGTCCCATTGGCACGGCGTTGCGCTGTCCATGGCCCGGCCTGCAACCAGCGCCCTTGCGGGTCGTACTGCCATTCCGTGCTTTGGACGGGGCAAGTGTCACATAGGCGGCTTTCCAGTTTTTGTAGCCGCTGCTGGCCTTGATAGTCTCGGTAGTGGAAGCGATGCCGCTCTGTGCCTATGGACCATTCGCTTAGGCCCGGCTCATAGCGTGCCGTCCAGTCCTGATTGAAGGCGTGGGAGATCAAACGGCTGACTCGGCCTTGGGCGTCGTACTCCCATTGCTGCATGGGCTGAGCCGTTTGCCCAGGCGCTTGCAGGCTGGTGCCACCTAAATGATGTGACCAAGGCGCAGGAGCTGGATGATAGAGGCGTTGCATGCCATCCGGACGGCTGACGCTGGCCAGCCAGATTTGCTGATCGTGCTGTTTCAGAAGCAAGCGAAACGGCCCGGCCGGGGTTTTAATATTGATGTCTGTGTCTGTGTCTGTGTCTGTGTCTGTGTCTGTGTCTGTGTCTGTGTCTGTCGGCGCGGTTGTGGTTGCCGCCGCTGTCGCTGCCTCTTCTGCTTCTGCAGCCCTTATCGCCGTTGTGGCATTGGCTAGGGATCTGGTTTTGGTTTGGGGTTGAACTTGTCTTGGAGTCTGAACTGGAGTTTGGTTTTGCCCTGGCCCATGTCCTTGTTTCTGCCCCTGTGGCGACACCTGCTCCTGCGCTTGGCTTTGCCAATCAAACACCAGCGTTTGGCCTAAATGATTGCGCACAGTTTTAACCGCATACGCCTGCGGATGCGTGCCCGGAAAGCGTTCTATATCCAGCCATTGCTGGGTCGAAACACGCACATGGGTCAACCAGCCCTGCTCGTCAAAACGCAGAATCAAACCATTCGGCCCCTGCCAGAACCAGCCCGTACCTTGCACCTGTGCCGGCGGGTACAAGCGAGTCTGCCGCCCATCCGGCATGAACAAGGCATGGCCTTGCTGCCGCAACTGCAGGTCGTAATTCAAGGCCCAGCCAGTGTGCCCAAGTGTTGGTGTAGGATTGCGCCCCTGCCCATTCCAGTGACGCTGCAATTGCAGCAAGGGCCAGGCCTGGCTTAGTGGCAGGTCCGTATCGCTTTGGTATTTCTGCCCGCTGAGCAAATCCACTGGATTGAGCAAACCCATATCTGGCGCGGGCTCGGCCTGTTCTCCCAAAGCGGCAGCTGGTGCGCAGCGGGTGGACGAGGGGGGCAAGGGGCACTCAAGCGAGCTTTGTGACCAGGCCAGGGACGGCAAGGTGATCAGGAGCAAGATTAGCCAGGACAGGAGCGCGGAAGGCATGAAGGACTCTCCAAGACAGGGAAAATCCTGCTATCTTGCAGGGGTGTGTATCCTGAAAGCCGAATAGGAAACACAAAGATCCATAAGGAGAAACCGTATGCTAGTCGTCTTTAAAAGCAAAGCCGCCGCCGATGTTCTGATGTTCTCTGAACATGCCATGCCTATTCTCCGGGCCGCAGGGCGCTCTTATCCCGATGGTTTGCCCGAGCGTGGCGTGTTCACGGCAGAGCAGTTGTCCGAAGCCATTGGCAATATTGAACGAGCAATCGGGCAAGACCGGGAAAACAAGCATTCGCCCCACGAGGACGAAGACGATGAAAAGGAACACCCGATGTCGCAGGCCGTGAGCTTCAGCCAACGCGCCTACCCGTTGCTGGATATGTTGCGCCAGGCGAATAACACCGGCGTGCCGGTGATGTGGGAACCGGCAGATAGCTCCTGGTAGTCCCTGGAATGTCGGCCTGCCGACAATTTGGCAGGCCTTCTTTGCTTAAGCTCCAAAGTTGATCTATTTTTTTTCGGAGATCGTCTATGAGCGCTATGGTGCTTGTGATCTTTAGTCCTCGCCAGCACATAGAGCTGGTCACTCCTATACAAACCATTGATCCGGACAGCGGCAAGCAATCGCGTGACTGGTTTGATCGCACCTGGCAAGAGCTGGGCTGTGAACCCCTGCGAGCCAGCGGCAAAGTGCTGTTGCTGGACAAGATTATGGGCGTGGCCGATGCCCTGGGTTACACGATGCTGTCGCAAGACGATGAGCGCGCCCAGGAGTTTGCACGCCATTGCTTGCAAGCGGTGGGCTCCATGCAGGTCACCGTGGATTTGCCAGGCCTGGCTGTCACGTATTGATCAGGTTCAAGGCAATAGAAAACCGGCTCTGTGTGAACTGCCCCCCGTAAGTTGGACAGTCAGAAGCTAAAGCCCGAAGGCCTGAGTTCGGTATTGCACCGGGCTCAGGCCTTTTAGCTTGAGCTTGATGCGGTCGTGGTTGTAGTAATAGATATATTGCTCGATGCCCGCCTGTAACTGCTCGATGCTCTCGAAGTGGTTCAGGTGGAAGAACTCAGCCTTGAGCGTGCCGAAGAAGCTCTCCATAGCAGCGTTATCCAGGCAGTTCCCCTTGCGTGACATGCTCTGGGTCAGTGATCGGTCCGTCAGCATACGTTGGTAATGGGGCTGCTGATACTGCCAGCCCTGATCGGAGTGCAGCAGGGGGCGATCCGTGGGTGTGAGCCGGGCCAGCGCCTTTTTAAGCATACTGCCCACGAGTTGGAACACAGGCCGGCGGCTAGTTTCATAAGCTACGATCTCGCCGTTGTACAGGTCCATTACGGGCGAGAGGTACAGCTTTTCACCACGCACCTTGAACTCGGTCACGTCGGTGACCCACTTCTGATGAGGCCTGCCGGCCTCGAACTGGCGCGCCAGCAAGTTCGGCGCCGCGCGGCCCTGCTCGCCTCGGTATGAACGGTATTTCTTCGCACGCACCAAGGACTTCAATCCGAGTGCCTGCATCAGGCGCTGTACGGCCTTGTGATTGACGTGCTCACCGGCCTGGCGCAGGGCGGCGGTGATCCGGCGATAGCCGTAGCGCCCCTTGTGCTGTGCGTACAGAGCGCGGATGTGCGCCTTCAGGGCGACATGCCGCTCGCCTGCCTGTGCGTTCAACTGGTAGTAGAACGTGCTGCGTGACAGCCCGGTCACCTTCAGCAGTACAGTCAATGCGTGGCCTTGCCTCAGTTCGAGCACGACCCGCGCTTTTTCTGCGCGGCCTGGGCTTTTTCCTGACGCAAGGCCCTCAATTTTTTTAAGTAAGCCACCTCCGCGCGCAGGTACTCAAGCTCTTTGAGCAAGTCTTCGCGCGTACGCGGGTCGTCGGTGTCAGAAGGCAACGAGGGAGATTCGGCAACAGGTTTCATTTTCAGGCGTCCTCGACGTTTGGGTTCTAAGGCCACTAGTCCACCCTCATCATACGCGCGCTGCCAGCCAGCGATGACACCTGCGCCACCACGAATATCATATAAAACAGCGGTTTGCCGGTAACTCAACGCTTCTCGCTGCATCCGAGTCAACACGGACCACTTGAAGGCCGCGTCGTAATGACTGAACTTCTTGCGTAAGCCAGCATCGCCATGCTCGCGGTAGTAGGCTACCCAATGCTCAAGCATTCCCGCATCGACTCCATACTGGGCCGACACAGATTTAAACCCCAATGAACCGGCCAGATACGCTTGCACGGCCTCTCGCTTGAGCCCTTCTTCATATTTCGTCATGTAAAACACCCCAAAGGTTGGACCTGTGTCCAACTTTTGGGGTGCAGTTCATGTGGGGCCGGTTTTTTTTAGGTCTTTTTGAATGCTTAGGGCTTGCAGGGCTGTCGGTCAGACCTGTACCCGGTTACACAATACGGAGGTTCAGCCCTCAAGGGTTTACCGCTTTTTGATACGAGCCGCTATGTTGCGCCTACGAAAAACCCGCCTTGTGGGCGGGTTGCAGGCAGAACGACGATAAGCCGGGCTGCGAAAGCGGGTCAGGCGCGGCTAGGGTGAGCCGGGCGGGCGCTTGGGTGGGATCACCACCCAAGTCGCGGTATGAAGACGGTATTAAGCCGTTGTGGTTTCAGCTTCTTGCTGAGCGATGGTGTGGCGGTTGACCGCGCTCAAGATCGCCAGGAAGGAAGAAGTCACGATGTCAGCGTGGATGCCCACACCAAAGCCCGATGGGCTGTCACCGATACGCATTTCCACGTAAGCGGCAGCGCGGGTTTCAGCACCGGAACCAATGGCGTGCTCGTTGTAGTCCATGATCTTGATGGACAGATCCAGGGCATTCACAAAGGCAGAGATCGCGCCTTCGCCCGAGCCCTTCAAGGTGCGAACCTGGCCGTCGTGCTCCACATCCACTTCAATCGTGAATTGCTGGCCGCTGTCGGCGTGAGGCTGGCTGATGATGTTGTGCTTGAGCAGCTTGTAGTGCTTTTTGCAGTTCAGGTACTCGGATTCGAAAATACCGTATACGTCTGCAGGCGTCACTTCCTTGCCGGAAGAATCGGTCACGCGCTGAATGGCGCGGCTGAATTCGATTTGCATGCGGCGTGGCAAGACCAGGCCGTGCTCTTGTTCCAGCAAGTAGGACACCCCGCCCTTGCCCGACTGGCTGTTGACGCGGATAACCGCATCGTAGCTGCGGCCCAGGTCGGCCGGGTCGATAGGCAAGTAAGGGACTTCCCACAGTTCGTCGGATTTTTGCTGAGCCAGGCCTTTCTTGATGGCGTCCTGGTGAGAGCCGGAGAAGGCGGTAAAGACCAGGTCGCCAGCGTAAGGGTGACGGGGATGCACGGGCAACTGGTTGCAGTACTCGGCGGTGCGACGCACTTCGTCGATGTCCGAGAAGTCCAGTTCAGGGTCCACGCCCTGGGTGTACAAGTTCAGGGCCAAAGTCACCAGGCAGACGTTGCCGGTGCGCTCGCCGCTACCGAACAAGCAGCCTTCGATACGGTCTGCGCCAGCCATCACAGCCAGTTCAGCAGCCGCTACCGCAGTGCCACGGTCGTTGTGCGGGTGCACGCTCAGGGTTACGTTGCTGCGCTGTTCCAGATTGTTGTGCATCCACTCGATCTGGTCGGCGTACATATTGGGCGTGGTGGCCTCAATGGTCGCGGGCAAGTTCAGGATGACGCGCTCGTCGGCGGCAGGTGCCCAGGCTTTCACCACCGCGTTACACACGTCCAGCGCAAATTCCGGCTCGGTGGTGCTGAATACTTCGGGCGAATACTCGTAGCCCCATTGGGTTTGCGGGTACTTGGCCACTTCGTTCTTGACCAGGCGTGTACCGGTCAGGGCAATTTCCTTGATCTCGTCCTTGCTCAAGTTAAAGACAATCTTGCGAAAGGCCGGTGCACATGCGTTGTACAGGTGAATGATGGCGCGCTTGGCACCGGCAGCAGCTTCGGCCGTGCGCTTGATCAGGTCTTCACGCGACTGCGTCAGGACGATGATGGTGACGTCTTCAGGAATGCGGTTTTCGTCGATCAGCTTGCGAACGAAATCGAAGTCGGTCTGCGATGCGGAAGGGAAACCGACCTCGATTTCCTTGAAACCGATTTTGACGAGTTGCTCGAAAAAGCGCAGTTTGCGAGCCACGTTCATGGGCTCGATCAGGGACTGGTTGCCGTCACGCAAGTCTGTGCTCATCCAGATGGGCGCTTTGGTAATGCGCTTGGAAGGCCAGGTGCGTTCAGCGAAGTCGCGATCAAAGGCGACAAAAGGACGATACTTTTGAGAGGGGTTTTTCAGCATTGCCATGGGGATACCTGTCGGACAAAAAGTGTTGATTACTTCTTGCCGTCACCAGCGATTGCAGCATTTACGTAGGCCGGTGGCGGCACAAATGACGTAGATGTGGCTGAGTATTGGCTGCCGAACTGCCACAGGACACTAGGCCCGGCAACCGGACGCTAGTAGTAGCAGCTGGGATAGGCTGGAGGCAGGGGCCGAAGAACGGCCTTCACGCACGGAACGCGACAAGGCTGCTTCAGCGGCGGGGCTGAAACCTTGGCAGGCGTAGGAGGATTGGCGTACGTGAGTCATGACCGTTAGTCAAACACAAAAAAAACAGGAAGGCAAGCTTTACGCTTGTGGTTCGTGGCGTTCGTAGTCGGCTCGCAGCAGGCGGCTTTGTTGCTCGGCCAGTTCCATTTTGCCAAAGCGTCCGGCGCGCAGCTCGCTATGGGCTCGTTGTAAATCGCCCACAGTCAACGGGCTGCGCTGGTCGGGCCAGCACCACAGAATTACTTCACGGGCCGGACGACTGAGCGATCGGGCCAGTTGAGCCACCGTGGACTCGTCGATAATGCGTTGCTGGTTGCGTCGCATGACCCCTTGTACGAAGCCATACAAAAGATAGGCAATAATGAGGGTTATGACGCCCACTACCGTCCACCAGAAAAACGGGTTGTATTGTTTGATCAGCGCCAGGTTTTGAATGCTCAAGGCCTGCAGGCCGGAGTAATCCAGGCCACGCCCAAAGCTGATAAGACGGTTGAGCAGGTCCCACCAGATAATGGCTACTACGATAGTGACTACGGTGCAGATAATAGTGGCCGTGGCGCACAGCTTGAACAGTGTGCTGCGCAGAGCCTGACTATCGTTGGCGGTGGGTGTCTGGGCGTTGTCAGTTTTCATGGAAACGATTGTACCTATGCTTACGCGTCAGTCACTAGATTTACGCCAGCAGCAAACGCTGGTTTTGACGCCGCAATTGCAACAGTCTATTAAAGTGTTGCAGCTATCGGGGGCCGAGCTGGAGCAGGAATTGGCTCAGGCTTTGCTGGATAACCCCTTGCTGGAACGTCTGGACGTGCAGACGGATGTCGCCGCCGAGCCATTGCCCGAAGCCGTTTCGGGCGAGGCGGAATCCTCGTGGGCGAGCCTGGAGTTTCCCAAGCATCAGGGAGATTCGGACGACCCTGACTGGACTCCTGAATCGGCCATTGCCCAGGACCTGGCGGCTTATTTAAGCGAGCAGCTAGGACTGTTGCGTTTGAGCGACCGTGACCGTGCTTTGGCCCAATTACTGATCGATGAACTGGACGATAACGGCTACCTGCCTGTCTCTCTGGAAGAGGTGCTGGCGTGCCTGCCCGACGAGCTGGATATTGATGAAAGTGATTTGCGCTGCGCCCTGGCACAGGTGCAGTCTCTGGACCCGGCCGGTGTCGGTGCGCGGGACCTGGCCGAGTGCCTGGGCTTGCAGCTGATGCAACAGGCCCAGCACCTGGAACCTGCCTTGCTTGATTGCGCCCGTTATCTGGTGCGCGAGCATGTCGGCATACTGGCCTCGCCCAGTCAGCTGCGTCAGCGCTGTGCGGGCCATTATCCGGCTGAACTGGTGGAGCGGGCCCATCATCTGGTCTTGAAACTGGACCCCAAACCGGGGCGGGCCTGGACACAGAACGTCTCCGCCTATGTAGTGCCGGACGTGTTGTTGATCCGTGGCAAGGATAGCTGGCAGGCGGCCTTGAATCCCTTGGCTGTGCCGCGCCTGCAACTGGTCAACCTGCATGATTATGAAATTGAAGCGCACCCTGCCTTGCTGGCAGAACGTCAAAAAGCCACTGGCTTGCTGCGCAGCGTTAACAGCCGTTTCGTGACGATTTTGCGGGTGGCCCAAGCCATTGTGCAGATGCAGCAGGACTTCTTTACGCAGGGTGTGTCGGCGCTGAAACCCATGCAATTGGCCGATCTGGCGGCCGAGCTGGACTTGCACGAGTCCACGATTTCCCGCGCCACGCGGCAAAAGTACATGCAGACGCCGCATGGGGTGATGGAGCTTAAGCAGTTCTTTACCGTAGCCTTGGCCAGTGCCGATGGGAAGGCCGATATGTCGGCGGCTTCGGTACGGGCGCAGATCGCGCAAATGATTCGTGACGAGTCGCCGACCAAACCTTTGTCGGATCAGCAGATTACCGATCTCCTGCAGGCCCAGGGCCTGACCTTGGCGCGCCGTACGGTGGCGAAGTACCGGGAGGCGGAAGGCTTGGCACCGGCTTCACAACGCAAGATGCGGGCGGCGGCCGGGGTTTAGGAACTACATGTCATAGCAGCTCAACGATGCTTGGTGGGTCCGGCGGCTCACCGTCCTGACTGGCCAGAGCTTTAAAACAATAAAAAAAACAGGGCCTGCATACACGCATGAACAGGCCCTGCAAAAGCGGAGTTAGACTCTGCCAGCCAGACGGAGAACTGGATGACAGAGGTGTCGCTGGTCTGCTTAGAATTTCATGGTGGCCGAAGCCAGGAAGGTACGTGGTGAGCCTTGGCCATTGCTCAAAGGCACGACCCAATACGCTTTATTGCCCACGTTTTCCAGGCTGGCGCGCAAGGTCACCTCCTTGCCGGCAAAGCGCGTCTTGTAGCGCATGCCCAGGTCATAGGTGGTCACGCCTGGCATGTAGTAGCTGTTGCTGGCGTCGGCATATTGCTTGGACTGGGTGTGCAGGTTGGCATTCAAGGTCAGGCCCTGAACAAAAGGCGTATCCCATTCAATCCCGGCCTTGGCGACCCAACGGGACAGGCCTACGGCCATACGTCCTTCATTGGTCGGGTTGCTGGCCTTGCGAATCTTGGGGTCCAGGTAGGCGATGCCGCCGGTCAGACGCCAGTTCTCGGCAATCTGACCGAACACCTGCACTTCCACACCCCGGTTGCGCTGGCGACCGTCGTAGCTCAGGTTGGGTTTGCCGTTGAAACGCTCATTGCTTTCGTAGCTGTTGGGTTGGGTGATGTCGAACAGGGCTGCCGTCAGCGCGTAATCCCCGCTGTCGTACTTCATTCCGATTTCGTATTGACGTGTTTTCTGGGGTGCGAAGATCTGGCCTTCGTTGGCGTAGTCGTCGCCCACAATCATGCCCTGGGTCAGACCCTCGGCGTAGTTGGCGTACAGCATCCAGTCGTCACGCAATTGCCAGACACCGGCAATGGTGGGGGTTAGCGCGTTCTTGCTGTAGTTGTCGCTCTTGCCGCTTTTATCCTTGGTGCTGACCCATTGCTGGCGCAGGCCCAGTGTCAACTGATATTTGCCGTCTGCAAAGGACAGGGTATCGGCCAGCGCGGCACTGTACAGATAGCTGACGTTAGGCGCACTTAGCCCATTCATGGGGACATAAGGGCGAGCCGGGTAGTCCGGGTCGTAGATATTGATGGTCTCGGACCAGCCTTTGATGGACGTGTTGTCGCTGCGCGAGCTCTTGCGGTTCCAGTCCACTCCGGCGCTGATGGTGTGGTGCACGGCGCCGGTGTCGAAGTTGTAGAACAAGCCACTATTGGCGGCCAGGTTGTAGCCAGTATTGTTGCGACGAGTCGCAGCCAGTTTCAGGTCTCCTTGCTCGTTCAGCAAGGTGCTGCCCTTGGTGTTGTAGTTGCTCATCTCGGACTTGCTGTAACCCGCCGAACCGTAGACGGCCAGCTTGTCGCTGGCAGCCCAGTCCGCCCGTACCAGCGCTGTGGTTTCACGTGTCAGGCCGGCAGCCCAAGGGACTCCCAGCAAGACATTGCCTTTGGGGGGTGTGGGCAAGGGGTTTTTGTCCAGGCCCTTGGCCAGGCGCACACCTCGGTTCAGGCCCGAAAGGTATTCTTCCAGGTGGTACAGGTCGGCAGACAGTTTGACGGAACCCAGACGATAGTCAGCGCCCAAAGAGATCAGCTTGTCGCGATTGGTACGGTGGTCCACTACGCCCTCGCCGTCCTTGAACACGCCGTTCAAACGCAGGCCCAGCTCATTGGATTCCCCGAAACGACGGCCCAGATCCAGATGCGTCCCGAATTGGGAAGGCTGGATATAGGACATGGTGACGTTGGTGATGGGATCGTCCGTGGCACGCTTGGTCACCAGGTTGATCGAGCCACCCACATCGTTGCTGGCATTCATGCCGTTCAGAACGGCAGAGGGGCCTTTGAGAATTTCTAAACGCTCTGCGATGGCCATCACGCGGCGGCCACTGGTCAAACCTTGCAAACCATTTAGAGACACGTCACCGGCACGGAAACCCCGTATATACATGGTGTCTTTGCCGCCCGTTCCACCTGCACCGGGGGTCTGTACGGAAGGGTCGTTCTTGCTGATCAGAATGCGCAGTTCCTGACCTTGCAGGTCTTCGATGTAGTCGCTGGTGTAGTTGATGGTGCTAAAGGGAGTGTTCATGACATCCCGGTTGCCCAGCAAACCCAGATTGCCGCCGGTAGCGACATGATTACCTTCATAGGCGGGAGGCAGGTCAATGTATTCGCTGGCTTTGACTTCAATGGTGGACAAAGACGTAACCGGGGGAGCATCAGAAGATTGTGCCCAACTGCTACCTGCACTGAGCAGGCTCAGGCCAACAAGATGAGAAATGCGCATGGATCTTAAGTTAAATATAAATAAAAATGATTCTCATTAATGTTTTATTTGTAGCATTTGCTTGTAGGTGGTTCAAGCAGTTAGGTGCCTTTGTGATATAAAAACGACCCTAAAAAACTTAGGGGTATAAGGAGGTGATGCAGTCGATTTCGCTCCGAAACCGCGCCGGAATCAGGGTTTCAGGGGATTTTTGAGCAAATTCGAAGCGCGTCTGACTCCACGGTGGGAGTGCGTCCCATGGAGCCGTTTTGGCAAAACAGGCGATGTTTGCTTGGTAAGGGGTAGGCAAAGGAGCGGTGATGGCTGCCGGCTAATAAAGCAGCGGCTCAAGAAATTGTTCTATTTGTGGCCTGAACAGGCTTGAGCTGTGTTTCGATACTTGTCGACTGCGACTGCGACTGCGACTGCGACTGCGACTGCGACTGCGACTGCGACTGCGACTGCGACTGCGACTGCGACTGCGACTGCGACTGCCAGGGCGGGAGGCAGGTAAGCAGCGGCGGAACTCCCCTTCCGCGACTGCCCCCTTTATCTATCGTCCTTAGCTAAATAACCAGGGTTCCTGTTTCCTGCGTTGTTGCTCGTAAGCCTGGATCTGATCCATTTTCTGCTCTGTCACGCTGATGTCGTCCAGCGCCAGCAGCAGGCGGTGGCGGCGTTCAGGCTCCACCTGGAAATGGATGTGCTGGTCGGGACCGATCAACATGCAGGCTTCCAGATCGACCGTCCATTCATCCCACGGATTTTGCGCGGCAGTGGTGAATAAGCCATCAATCTGTTCCGCAGCCAGCTGTATCGGCAACATGCCGTTTTTAAAGCAGTTATTGCGGAAAATGTCAGCAAAAGAAGGGGCGATCAGCACCGCAATGCCTAAGTCCTTCAGCGCCCAGACCGCGTGTTCACGGCTGGACCCGCAGCCAAAATTCTCGCGTCCCAGCAGAATGCGGGCGCCTTGTGCATGCGGCTGATGCAGGCAGAAACTGTGGATTGGCTCACGCTCGGCCAGTGGCTTGCCGGGGTAGCCAATATCCGCGTACCGCCAGTTGTCGAAGGCATATTGCCCAAAGCCGGTGCGTGACAAGGAAGTCATGTACTGCTTGGGCAAGATCGCGTCGGTATCCACATTGGCGCGGTCCAGCGCAATCAGGCGCGAGCGCACGGAAGTAAAAGGTGTGTTCATGCAGCGTCCCAGTGGCGGATATCGACAAGATGGCCTGCAATTGCGGCGGCAGCCGCCATGGCGGGGCTCATCAGGTGTGTGCGTCCCAAGGCGCCCTGCCTGCCTTCAAAATTGCGGTTGGAGGTGGAGGCGCAGCGCTCGCCCGGATTCAGGCGGTCTTCGTTCATGCCCAGGCACATGGAGCAGCCCGGCTCGCGCCATTCAAAACCGGCTTGCGTGAAAATCTGGTCCAAGCCTTCCTGCTCGGCCTGACGACGTACCAGACCCGAGCCGGGGACGACTAGGGCCTGCAGTACCGTGCTGGCCACACGTTTGCCTTTGACCATGGCTGCGGCGCTGCGCAGGTCCTCAATGCGGGCGTTGGTACAGGAGCCAATAAATACCCGGTCTATGGTGATGCCTGCCAGCGGCTGGCCGGCCTGCAAAGCCATATAGTTCAAGGCGCGTTGGGCGTCAGCTTGTTTGGCCGTGGCGGCCGCTAATGGATCAGGCACAAGCTGGTCGATGGCCGCCGCCATATCGGGGGAGGTTCCCCAGGTAACCGTGGGGGCGACCTGCGTGGCGTCGATCTGCAAGTGTTGATCGTATTGGCAGCCCTCATCGCTGATCAGCGTGCGCCAGTACTGCTCTGCCTTGTCCCAGGCCTCTCCTTTCGGTGCCAAGGGGCGACCGCGCACATAGTCCAGGGTCTTGTCGTCCACAGAGACCAGAGCAATACGGGCCCCCGCTTCGATCGCCATATTGCACAAGGTCATGCGCCCTTCCATGGATAAGGCACGGATGGCGGGGCCGGTAAATTCGATGGCACAGTCCCGTCCGCCATCCGCGCCCAGGCGGGCAATGATGTGCAGGATCAGGTCCTTGGCGGTGCTGGTGGCTGGTAATTCGCCTTGTACATCTACTTGCAGGCTGCGCATGCGTTTCGCGGCCAGACATTGCGTGGCCAGAACATGTTCCACCTCGGAGGTGCCAATGCCAAAGGCCAGGGCCGCAAACGCGCCATGCGTGCTGGTATGGGAATCTCCCGCCACGATGCTGGAACCGGGCAAGGTCATGCCCTGTTCCGGTCCGATCACGTGGATGATGCCCTGGCGCTCGTCATCCAGCCCAAAATAGCGCAGGCCAAACTCCCGGCTATTGATCTCCATCTGGTCGATCTGCGCCTGGGCCAAAGGATCTTCCAGACGCTGATTGCGGCGGCGAGTGGGCACGTTGTGGTCCACCGTGGTCAGCGCGGTTTCCGGACGACGCACATGGCGTCCAGCCAGACGCAAACTTTCGAAAGCTTGCGGACTGGTGACTTCGTACAACAACTGGCGGTCTATGTAGATCAGATCATGCTCATCGTCTACCGCCGCGACGCGATGTGTATCCCAGAGCTTTTGAAAAAGGGTGCGGGCCGTGCTCATGGTTGGCACACCTTCAAGGCGTAGGCTGGCCCGGCTTTGTGCAGGCGACTTTGAATAGGCTCTTGCGTCAGGGCCGCGATTTCTTCAGCCAAAGGCTGGAGCGCTTCCAGATTCAAGCCTGTTTCCACGCCGCTGATCTGGAACATATGGGCCAGATCTTCCAGGCTGGCATTGCCGCTGGCACCGGGGGCGTAAGGGCAGCCGCCCAAACCGGCCAGCGCTGCGTCGAACCGACGCCCGCCTTCGCGATACGCAGCCCAGGCATTGGCCAGCGCCAGCCCGCGGGTGTCATGGAAATGGCCAGTGACGCCCTGCTCGCCATACAAACTCAAGGCAGCCTGGGTCAGGCGTTCTACATCCACGGGCGAACCCATGCCGGTGGTATCGCACAGGCTGACGGAGCTGGCTCCCATGCGCTGCACTTCTTGCATCAAGGCAATCACGTGTGCGGGGGCGACGGCGCCGGTAAAGGGGCAACCAAACGCGGTGGACAGAGACACGTTCACTGGCGTTTTGCCCGCCGCTTCCAGCACCTGCTCCAGCTGGGCCAGTGATTGTGCAATATTCATGCGCAGATTGGCCTGGTTATGCGCTTCAGAGGCTGAAAATACAAAGTTCAGCTCGTTCATATGGGCTGCCAAAGCGCGCTGCGCACCGCGCAGATTGGGGACCAGTGCGGTGTAGCAAACCTGAGGGTCGCGTGTGGTCAGGCTGGCCAGCTCATCGGCATCCGCCAGGGATGGGATGGCTTTGGGCGACGTAAAGGACGTGAGCTCGATCTTGCGCACGCCGCATTGAGGCAGCGCCTGCGCGATACGCAGCTTGTCTGGCGTAGGCACCCAGCGTGGCACGATTTGCAGGCCGTCACGCAAGGTGACGTCGGTGATCAATACGGTACTCATTCCACGATTCCTTGTTCGCGCAGGGCTTGGCAGCGCTCCGGGCTCATGCCCAGTTCTTGCAGGATGCTGTCTGTGTGTTCGCCCAACTCCGGCCCCAACCATTGGGTGGCACCAGGGCTGCGGCTTAACTTGGGCACGATGCCGGGTATGGTCAGTTCCTGGCCGTCTTCCAGTGTGTGTTTCTCCAGCATGCCGCGCGCCTGATAGTGCGGGTCATCCAGAATGTCGGCGGCGGTGTAGATGCTGCCGCTGGGGACTTCGGCCTTGTCCAATGCTGTCAGCACGTCTTCCAGGCTCCGCGCGCCGGTCCAGTCGCCAATGGTCTGGTCCAGCATGGCGCTGTGTTCCACGCGTCCGGCGTTGTCGGACAGGCGCGGATCGTTGGCCAGATCGGGCCGGCTCATGGCCTGCATCAGACGAATGAAAATGGCATCGCTATTAGCCGCAATCACCACCCATTTGCCGTCGCCGGTGGGATAGGTGTTGGAAGGGGCGATACCGGGCAAGCTGGCGCCAGTGCGTTCACGTTGATGACCGTTCAGTTGATAGTCCGGAATCAGGCTTTCCATGATGGCGAAGACAGATTCGTACAGGGCCACATCAATCATTTGGCCCTGTCCGCCTTCCTGGCGTAGATGATGCATGGCCAGCAGCGCGCCTATGGTGCCGTACAGCGAAGCCAGCGTATCGCCCAGGCTGACACCGGCTCGTACAGGAGGGCGATCCGGATAGCCGGTGCCGTAACGCAGGCCACCCATACATTCCGCGATGGCCGCAAAGCCGGGGCGACGGTGATAGGGGCCGTCCTGCCCGTAGCCGGAGACGCGCACCATGATCAGGCGCGGGTTCAGGGCGTGCAGCGTTTCCCAGCCCAGGCCCCAGCGTTCCAGCACGCCGGGGCGGAAATTTTCAATGACGATATCGCTTTGCAGGGCCAGCTCACGAGCAATTTCCTGGCCATCGGGCTGGCGCAGATCCAGCGCAATGGAGCGCTTGTTGCGGCTTTGCACGCGCCACCACAGGGAAGTGTCCTTGTGCAGCTGCCGCCAGCGGCGCAGCGGGTCGCCCTTGCCGGGCGGTTCGATCTTGATGACATCGGCCCCAAATTGAGCCAGCAGGCTACCGGCATAGGGGCCGGCAATCAGTGATCCCAGCTCCAGGACTTTGATGCCTTTGAGCGGGGGGGCGGTAAAGCTGTTCTTATCCATTTCTGTTTCCTCCAGCTATGGATTCTGGAATAGAAAAAGGAAGTGGAAAAGCAATCAAATATTATGCTGCCATCGTAAAAAACGTGGGTGGAAAATAAATAAAAACCCGCATGAAGCGGGTTTTGTTTTTTAAAGCGTTCGGGGTAGCCAAAGAATAATTTCGGGGAAGATGGTCAAAATGACAATTGCCAAAATCTCCAATGCTACAAATGGCAGAGCCCCCCGTGTAATCTGCTGTAGCGATATTTGCGGAGCAATACCCTTGATCACATAGAGATTCAATCCCACCGGCGGTGTAATTACGGCCATTTCGCAGGCAATAATCATCACAATGCCAAACCATAATGGATCGTAGCCCAGTGCGACAATGACTGGCAGTAAAACGGGAGTCGTGATCAGGATAAGGGAAACAATATCCAGGAACATGCCCACGACAATCAGAAACAGCAGCACGAACAGAAGAATGACCCAGGCTGGCTGAGACGATGCCGTAATCAGGGCCACCAGCTTTTGCGGAATCATCAAGCGGGTCATGATGTAGCCAAACAGCAGCGCTGCGGCCAGAATCAGCAAGATCATGCCACTGGTGACGGCGGTGGAGCGCAGAATCTGCAAGGCCGTGCGCCAGTTCATTTCCTTGTAGGCAATGGCAATGAGGAACGCACCTGCAGCACCAATACCGGCAGCTTCTGTTGGAGTAGCAATGCCCAGATAGATCGTGCCCAGCACCAGCAAAATCAGCAAGGAAGCGGCCCAGATGTCTTTCAGGGCGGCCAATTTCTGTGCCCAGGTAACGACTTCCGAATTGCGTGGTGCGGACTCTGGCTTGAATATCGCAACCAGGGCCACATAAATCACCATCATGACGGTAACCATCAGGGCGGGCAGCAAGGCACCTATAAACAGCTTGCCGATGGACTGATCCGCCATTTCGCCATACAGCACAAAGCCAATGCTGGGAGGAATCAGCAGGGCCAAAGCACCGGCCGCGGCAATCGTGCCGCCAGACAGACTGGGCGAGTAGCCGCGCTTGAGCATTTCAGGAATGGCAAAGCGACCAATCGTGGCGGCACCCGCTACGCTGACGCCGCTCATGGCACCGAAAACGGCCGAGCTGCCTACACTGGCCACAGCCAAACCACCGGGCAGGCGGTTCAACCATAAATAGAACAGCTGATAGAGCTTGCCGCCAATACTGGTGCGGGCAATGACTTCACCCATCAGAATGAACAGCGGGATGGCGATCAGGGAATAGCTGGCCATGCCGCGGTGCAAGGTGGCGGGAATGACATCCAGGCCGCCCAGGCCGGATTTCATCAGAATGCCGGAAATACTGGCAACACCCAGTGCGGCAAAAATGGGGGTACCGATAACCATCAGGATGGCAAAGCAGGCCATCATCAGGCTGAAAATGAGCATGGAATCCATGTCAGAACTCCTTGATGCTGTCGTTGGATTCCACACTGTTCGGGATGAACAGTTGGCGCAGGGTAGCCAGGCCCAGCAAGGTGCCGCCCAGCGGGATCATGCCGTAGGCAATCCACAAGGGGAAACGCAGCATGGAAGCCGAGCGATAGTTGCGGGCAAGCGCGGTTTCCACCACGGAAATACCGGCCCACAACAGCACCAGGCAAAAGAACAAGATGCACAGTTGCGAATTGCAGGTGGCCAGGCGCTGGCCGCGTGGCGAGAAGCGCATATGGAATGCTTCCACGCTGACGTGGCGATTTTCCAGGTGGACCCAGCCTATGGACAGCCAGGAGCAGACCAGCAGCAAGTACACACACACTTCGGTGATGTAGATGCTGGGGCTGTTAAAGACGTAGCGTGCAATGACGCCGTAGGTGCAGGCAATCATCAGGGCGGCCAGGGCAACTTCGGCTACCAGAATGGCAACACGGTTACTGCCGCGCGCAAATGCGCCCAGAAAATGAATAAGTGGATTCATGGTGTCTCCACACGAGGGATACACGCCGGCTCGGGGGCCGGCGCGCATTCACGCGTGATCAGGGCTGGCGGGTTTTTTCGATCAGTTCCAGATAGGCGGGACCGTTCTCAACCTGCTTGCTCCATTCATCAATGGCGGCTTGGGTTTGCTGACGCATTTCGGCCAGTTGAGCGGGTTCAACACGATTGATGGTCACACCGGCTTGCTCGTAGCGTTGCAGCGCCTGGCCTACAAAGGCGTTCACGCGTTCAAACTGTTCTTCGTCGCGCTGGTGGGCGGCCTTGCTGATGATCTCTTGCAGATCGGGTGGCAGGGATTCCCATTTCTTGCGGTTGATGGTCAGCACGGATACATCGATACCGAAGTTGGCGATGGACAGGTACTTGGCCACTTCATACAGGTTGCGGCCAATGCCGGTCAGCAAGGGACGTGGAGTGGCGTCGATCACGCCACGGTCAAAGGCCAGGTACAGCTCGGAAGAGGGCATGCCGGTTGGTGAGCCACCCAGCAGTTGCAGGGCGCGCGCATCCATGGAACTGGTGGAGGCCCAGACCTTGCCCTTGATGTCAGCGGCCGAGTTGATCGGTGCCTTGCGGCTGTAGAACTCGTACGGGTCCCAAGGCGCCAGGCCCAGCACAACGGCATCGTGCGTGTCACGCAGTTCCTGTTCGGCCCCCAACTTGAACAGTCCCTGGTCCAGAGCACGTTTCAGGTGAGCCGTGCTGTCAAACAGAAATGGCAGGGTAAAGATGTTCAGCGCCGGCACGGTACCGCTAGGGTAGGTGCTCGTCATGTTGACGATGTCCACGTCACCACGGGACAGGGCTGGCAGTTCCTCGTAGCCGTCAAACAGCTGGCCAGAGTGGAAGACATTGATCTTGATACGGCCCTGGCTTTCTTTTTCTACGGTCTGGACGAAGTTCTCAATGGGTTTCCAGGCGTATTCGTAAGCCGGTGGCAAGTAGGTTGAAAAGGTCAGCTCGACTTCTTGGGCGTGCGCAGGCGAGATGCCCAGCGCCAGGGTGCAGGCGGTCAGCGCCGCTGTCAGGGCTTTTTTCATGGATGTCTCCTGTGGTTTCTTTTTTTGTGTGCTGTTAAAGCGTGTGTAGATGAGCGATCAAGTCGGCCGAGGGCAGGACTTCGCCGTACTTGCTGGCCATATCGATCAGATTGCTGCGGTGTTGGGCTGCCGAGCGGTCAGCCACCGCATCTTTAGCCACGAACGGGGCAAATCCCGACTGCAGGCTGTCCACCACGCTGGCACGGACGCAGCCGCTGGTGGTGGCGCCGGCCACAATCAGCATGTCGCAGCCTTGATGGGCCAGCAAGGCAGGCAGTGGCGTGCCGTAAAAGGCAGACGCCTGGGTCTTGTACAGGATGATGTCTTGTTCAGAATCGTAGTCCAGCCGTGGGTCCAGCTCGCAGGCAGACGAACCGCGCAGCAGGCAGCGCAAGGACGAGGCCTTGGTCAGCCACAGATTGGCATCGGCCAGATGAGCCTCGTAGCCGATGATGGTGAAAATAACGCGACCCTTGCCACGCATGGCGCGGATCAAGGCATTGGTTTGTTCGATCTGGCTGTCGCAGTTCGAGGCCAGCGGTGTCAAACCTGGTTCGGTAAAGCCACGTTGAAAGTCGATAACGACCAAAGCCGGCTGTTGCCCCATGGGCAGGGTGCCGTCAAACCCCCCTTTCAGATTATCGCTATCGCGCATTTGTTCTCCCCTTGCTATTTTTCCTGACTTAAATAATCAGGTTCCGTATTATTTGCGTAGTCTGTCATCGCTAATGACGTGAGTACAGCGTCAAATTGCGATGGTGCTATCGCAATTGATGATGGCAGAGTGCTTGTCGACCCGCCTCTCCTAGGATGGAATACTGGCTTATGAACATCGATCCCAAATCTTTGCGGCTATTTTTGTTGGTGCTGGAACGCGGCACCATCTCGGGGGCGGCCGAGCAGTTTCACATTGCGCCTGCGGCAGTCAGCAAGCGCCTTAGCGATCTGGAACAGCAATTGGGCGCAGCCCTGATCGAGCGCAGCAATAAAGGTGTGTATCCAACGGCAGCAGGCAAATCGCTGGCTGCCATGGCTCAGCGTTTGCTCGATGATATGGACGCCATGGGTGCCTTGATGCGCGACTTCGCCGGAGGGGCGACCGGCAATGTGCGGATAGCGGCGAACCTGTCGTCCATCACGCAGTTTTTACCGCAGGCCTTAAGTTCTTTTATGGCGCGTCATCCCAAAGTGCGCGTGTCGCTGGAAGAGCGGATCAGCGCCGGAGTGGCTCAGGCGGTGGCTGACAATAATGCTGATCTGGGTGTGCTGATCCGAGGCGTAGGCAGTGCCGAGGTGGAGTATTACGACTATCGTCAGGACGAGCTGGTTCTGCTGGTGCCTGCGTATCACCCTTTGGCGGGACGGAAGGAACTGCCCTTTGCCGATACCCTGGATTTTGACTATGTGGGCATGCACACCGGCAGTCACCCCAATCTTTTGTTGTTACGTGCCGCCAGCGAGCTGGAACGTACCTGGCGTTGCCGTGTGCAGGTTACCAGCTACGACGCTCAATGCCGCATGATTGAAGCGGGCCTGGGAATTGGTGTGCTGCCGCGCTCTGTGGCCCAGTCCTATGTGCAAAGCCTGGGCCTGGCGATGTGTGTGATCAAGGAGCCCTGGACATCGCGTCGCGTGGCGCTGTGTGTGCGCAGCCGCTATAGCTTGTCGCCCGCCGCCCGCCTGTTGATGGACCACCTGTTGCAAAATTGATGCGCCTGTCGTTTCCCGGCAAAGCCTGCAAAGGCAGGCTGCAAGCCGTTTTCGACCTTATATCGGTGTAACGTAATTCTTAATGAGAATGACTCTTGATATTTTCAGGTTTCTTGATAATAATAGTTCTCATGTTTATCTGCATATGTAACGCGATCACCGAGCGTCAAGTACAAGAAGCAGTACGTGGCGGCGCTTCCAGCCTGGCAGACCTTCAAGGTCAGCTTGGGGTGGCGTCCTGCTGTGGCTGCTGCGCGGAGACGGCTCAGGATTATCTGCCGGGTGGACGCTATGCCAATCAAACCATGATTGCTAGCCTGGAAACTGCCCGAGTGGATTACGCTGCCAATGACAGCCTGATCCCTGCTCCTGAGTTTGGCCGTCTTGTTTGTCGCGCCTAAGCGCGTGTTTTTGATCAGGATTTCCCATTCCCGCTATTGCTAGTGGGAATGATTGTTATTGGTCCTGCTACTAACCCAAAAGCGCAACGCTTTATGGGTGCTTTTTCGTTTTTTAAGCCATTGCCCATGCGTGCATGGTAGCCTGTCACATTCATCCCCCACTGTGTTTTTGCCTGCATCGCGCCTGTGTGTGATCTCTGGTGCGAGCAGCATTTGTGGGGGCTCGGCGGCTCCTTGGGGGGAGCGCCGTCAGATTTACAGGAGAACAGCATGTTTGGCGATAAAGTGGTAATTCAGCATCTGAACAAGCAGCTAAAGAACGAACTAACAGCAATCAATCAATACTTCTTGCACGCTCGCATGTTGAACCATTGGGGCTTTAACAAGCTGGGCAAACATGAGTATGACGAGTCCATCGGCGAGATGAAGCACGCCGATATGCTGATCGAACGTATCTTCATGCTGGACGGCCTGCCTAACCTGCAGGACATGCACAAGATCATGATCGGTGAGAACGTGCCTGAACTGTTGGGCTGTGACTTGAAGCTGGAACAGGCTGCCCGTCAGACCGTGGTAGAGGCCATTGAATACTGTGAGTCCACACGTGACTACGTGTCGCGTGATTTGTTCTTGAAGATTCTGGACGACACCGAAGAGCACATCGACTGGCTGGGTACTCAACTGGAACTGATCGAGAAAGTGGGTCTGCAAAACTACCTGCAATCGCAGATGGGCGACCACGACGAGTAAGCATTCTGTTTGCTCAGGCGACAAAAAAAGCACCCGTTTTAGCGGGTGCTTTTTTATTGTGCCTGTCCGTTGTCTTGCAGGGAAGGCGGGCCAGCGCTCACTAGAGTGTGAGGGCCGAAGGCCAGGTCGTCCTCTTAGAAGGACTTGCTTGGGCAGCCAGCCACTTTGCCCCAGGCATTATTGGGGCCGCAGTACTTGTTGCGTGCTTCCCAGGAGCAGCTGGGTCGATCGAAAAAGCCTTTGTTGCTACAGGCATTGAGTTCTTGCTGCAGTTGAGCCTGCCAAGCGCCGCCATTGGATCCGGCGACCTGAATATCCTGAGGAGGCGGTGGCGGCGGAGTACCAACTTCGACGGGCTGAATAGGTTCAGAGCCACCCAGGTTCACGCGTGCAATTCCTTGCAATTCTCGGTTCTGCTCGGTCATGGCAATTTGAATAGCCTGCTCCAGCGAAATGGACGTGGTAGCCAGGGCAATTGGCGGCTTTTCTTCCGTCAACGTAGAAGTGTCGATTTCCCAGGCGATAGGCGTTGGGGCCTGGGGCACACCCAGGCGGCCATTCGGCAAAGGCTGTGGCGGTTGTGCGGTAAAAGGCTTGCCATCGGCATCGAGCGTAGGCAAATCTGAGGGGTCAGGGGTGGTGACCGCCATGGACTTTTCAGGGCCGTGCGCGATAAGCCAGTTCCCCAGTTCCAGGCCGCCCCACACTGAAGCACCTGCGGCCAGCAGCAAGACAGCAATGATAAAACGCCAGGGCATAAGCGATGTCTCGGTTGAATCAGGGGCAATCCGGTGGGCCGGATGCGCGTTATTAAAAGAAAAGAGCCGTCATTGTAGCGAAATGTCGGCCCTGCTCTTGTGACAGAATTAGACGGCATCCCCGAAAACGTGTCCACCGTGTTCACGTAATGCGTGGAATTCAATGCCCGGATTCAGCTCCTGAGCCACGCGCAGTTGCGCAGGCGACGTTGCTAAAAAGGCAATGGCCTCGACCACGTCATAGGCAATATTGCCCGCGTTGGTCTCGATAAACTTCTTCATGTCCTTGGGGTCTTTGGCCGTTACCCAGCGAGCCATATTGAAGCGGCTGGACGACAGGCGTGCTTCCACACCGTATTCGGTTTTCAGACGATGGGCCACTACCTCAAACTGCAGCTGGCCAACCGCACCCAGGAGCATCATGCCGCCTGCCATATGGGGTCGGAACACCTGAATGGCGCCCTCTTCACCCAGCTGGGTCAGGCCGGTACGCAATTGTTTGGTGCGCAAAGGATCTTTGACCTCAATGGACTGGAACAGTTCAGGGGCAAAGAAAGGCAAGCCGGTAAACTGCAGGTTTTCGCCCTCAGTCAGCACGTCGCCCAATTGCAGGATGCCGTGGTTGGGCACACCGATAATGTCGCCAGCAAAGGCATCGTCCAGCAGTTCACGACGTTGCGACAGGAAGGACACCACGTTATTGGGGCGAATTTCCTTGCCGGTACGCGACACTTTCAGTTTCATCCCGCGCTTGAAATGGCCGGAGCTGACGCGCACAAAGGCCACACGGTCGCGGTGAGCAGGGTCCATATTGGCTTGCACCTTGAACACCACACCACTGAACTTGGGCTCGTCGGGCTGCACTTCGCGCTGCAAGGCGGCGCGTGGGCCAGGAGCAGGCGCCAGGTCAACCAGTGCGTCCAGCACTTCCTGCACACCGAAGTTATTGATGGCCGAGCCAAAGAAAACGGGGGTTTGTTTGCCTTGCAGGAACAGGTCCAGGTCGAATTCGGGCGCTGCAGCATTGAGCAGTTCGATTTCTTCCTGCGCCTTTTCAAAGGGCTCGCCAAAGCGTTCGGCAATCACGGGATTGTCCAGGCCGGGGATGATTTCATCCTCGCCATGACGTTCCTGACCAGGTTTGAACACACGCATATGGTTGGCGCGCAGATTGAACACACCGCCAAAGCGACGCGCCATCCCGATGGGCCAGGAAAACGGCACCACTTCCATACCCAGGTGCGATTCAATTTCCGACAGTACATCCAGCGGCTCTTGAACCTCGCGGTCCAGTTTGTTCACGAAAGTGATGATGGGCGTATTGCGGGCCCGGCACACTTGCAAAAGGCGGATGGTTTGCGGTTCCACACCGTTGGCCGCGTCAATCACCATCAGGGCGGCGTCCACGGCGGTCAGCACACGGTAGGTATCTTCCGAGAAGTCCTGGTGGCCGGGGGTGTCGAGCAGGTTGATGACGCAGTCGCGGTATTCCATCTGCATGACCGAGGAGGCCACCGAAATTCCACGTTGCTTTTCAATTTCCATCCAGTCCGAAGACGCATGGCGGCTGGCTTTACGGGCCTTGACGCTACCTGCAATCTGAATCGCACCCGCGAACAGCAGCAGTTTTTCAGTCAGTGTGGTCTTACCCGCGTCAGGGTGAGAAATGATGGCAAAGGTGCGGCGTTTCTTGACTTCAGAGCGTATGTCACCGGACGACATTGAAAATCCTTGTGGCAGCGCCAGTCTGGCGCGTGGAAAACAGTGAGCGAATTATCCGTAAAGCAGGGCTTGGGGGCAAGCTGATGCGTGCACAAGGCTAACGCGACACGCTGGCCAATACCGTCCCTGCCAGAATAAATAGCGAACCGAACACGCGGTTCAGCAGCCGTACATGGCTGGCCTGACGGAGCAAATGCAACATGCGGGCGGCCAGCGATGTGTAGCAACCCATGGCCACCAGATCCGTAAAGCACAGGGTCATGGCGATCAGCAGGTATTGCAGCGGCATGGGCCGGCTCAAGTCCAGAAACTGGGGCATGATGGCCAGCAGAAACACCAGACCCTTGGGGTTGGTGATATTGATCAGGCAACCACGAATCAATAAATCGCGAATGCGAAAGTCGCTGGGTTCCTGACCTGTGACCTGCACCGGCATGGCGTCGGTGCGCAATTGCTTCCAGCCCAGATAAATCAGGTAGGCTGCACCCAGCCATTTGAGCGTGGTGAACGCCAGTTCCGAGCGCGCCAGGACTTGTCCCAGCCCCAGGCTGATGATGAATATCTGGATCATGATCCCGATATTCAGGCCAATTGCCATCCAGTAGCCACGCTTGAAGCCGTATTTCAGGCCGGAGGACATGGAGGAAATTGCACCTGGGCCAGGTGAAAACGAAATAACCCAGGAAGCCGCAAAAAAGGCGAGCCAGGTGCTCAGTGCCATGGTGTGCTCGGTTCAAAGGCGGGCGCTGTGCCCGCCTTTGGCAGGCACAGCCCCTTTTCAGGGTTTAGGCTTTGGCTTGGGCAGAACTGCGGTTGCTGCGGTTCGGGCCGCGGCTGTCCTGACGGCCACCGGGGCGACCTTGGCCAGCACGGGCTGCGCCACCACCTGCACCGCCAGGAGCGGCGCTGCGACGTGGGCGGTTGTCGTTGCCAGGACGGCGTGGACGGCTCTCGCCATTGCCACCACGGCCTTCAGCGGAGCGACCTTGGCCACCACCGTTGGGGCGACGGGCGCCAGGAGCACGAGCGCCAGGGGCGCTGTTGAAGCGGCGCTCTGCGTAGGTGTCTTCCTTGGCTTCTTCAGCCAGAGCAGCGCGCGAAGGAGGCGTCCAGCCTTCCACCACGATGCGCTCGATAGGATTGCGGGTCATGCGCTCGATCTGCTTGAGCAAACGCATTTCGCTGCGATCCACCAGCGACAGGGCCACGCCTTCGCTACCGGCACGGCCAGTACGGCCAATACGGTGAACGTAGTCTTCAGGCACGTTAGGCAGTTCGAAGTTGACCACGTAAGGCAGTTGATCGATGTCCAGACCGCGAGCGGCAATGTCGGTAGCAACCAGCACCACAACCTTGCCGTTCTTGAAACCGGCCAGCGCACGGGTACGAGCCGCCTGGCTCTTGTTGCCATGCAGGGCTTCGGCGGCCATACCGTCCTTGGACAGTTTTTCGGCCAAGCGGTTGGCGCCGTGCTTGGTGCGGCAGAACACCAGAACCTGGTTCCAGCCGCTTTCGCGGATGATGTGGCTCAGCAGGTCACGCTTGTGTGCCTGGTCAGCCAGAATCACTTGCTGGGTAATCAGTTCGTTGGTGGTGTTGCGGGCAGCAACGGCCACTTCGTCAGGGTTGTTCAGCGAACCACGGGCCAGTTCACGGATTTCGTCCGAGAAAGTTGCCGAGAACAGCAGAGTCTGACGATCAACCGGCATCAGGCTGATGATCTTGCGGATGTCGCGGATAAAGCCCATGTCCAGCATGCGGTCGGCTTCGTCCAGGACCAGGATTTCCACGCCGGTCAGGTCCACCGTGCGTTGACGCACGTGGTCCAGCAAACGGCCAGGAGTGGCGACCAGAATGTCCAGGGGCTTGCGCAGTGCATGGAACTGGGGGTTGATGTTCACGCCACCAAACATGACCATCGAGCGCAGACGGGTGTGCTGGCTGTACAAACGTACCGATTCTTCAACCTGGGCGGCCAGTTCACGGGTAGGGGCCAGGATCAGCGCGCGTGGGCGGCCTGGTTTGCGGTTTTGCTGAGGGTTGTTCAGCAGACGGTGCAAGATAGGCAGGGTAAAGCCTGCGGTCTTGCCAGTGCCGGTTTGAGCGGCAGCCAACAGGTCGCCACCTTCAATGACCTTGGGGATGGCCTGGGCTTGAATAGGGGTGGGGTGGGTATAGCCTGCGTCGGTTACAGCACGCAACAGAGGTTCTGCCAGCTCAAGAGAGGCAAAAGTGATTTGAGAGTCCAAGAATTTTCCAGTGACTAGCCCAAAAGCCCTCTTTGGGGCCCTACCAATCCAGGCTAAGGTGTTTTGTTATGGCGACAATGCCACGGCAGGGGCAAGAACGCCGCCTGCTGCAAGAGGCGCAGTGATTGGTGCGCTGCGCAATCTGCCATTATAGCGTGAAATTAGTAAAAATCCTCATTGACCATCTTGTATCATTTTGAGCGGTAGCGTTAAAACAACCTGCTTCAGACGTAAACGGTCAGGCGGATTGTCCCGCCGGATTTGACAGAAATTGTTAAGCGCCGCCATAGACGTACTTGTTATGCTGCTGTACGCGGTTTACGCTTGGCGTGCACGCACCGCCGGGCTCGGTTTGGCACGTGCCCGAGCGAATGGGTCCAAACCCGTTTTTGTTGTTTATCTGCTTATTTTTGCAGGAAAAAATCATGACATCATGGATACGATGGGTCTTTATCAGCAGCGTGGCGGTTTTGCTGTCTGGTTGTGGGTATAACGAGATCCAGCGCCTGGACGAGCAGGTCAAGGCCGCTTGGTCGCAAACCTTGAATCAATACGAGCGCCGCGCCGAACTGGTGCCCAAGCTGGTCAGCTCGGTCAATGCCTATATGGTTAACGAACGCGCCGTGCTCACGCAGGTAACCGAGGCGCGCGCCAAGGTCGGCACCATTCAGATGAAAGTGGATGATCTGGACAACCCCGAAGTGATGGCACGCTTTCAGGAAGCCCAGAACCAGTTGTCCTCGGCGCTGTCTCGTCTGATCGCCGTGTCGGAAAACTACCCGCAACTGAAAAGCGACGGCCTGTTCCGCGACTTGATGACGCAGCTGGAAGGCACGGAAAACCGGATCGCCACCGAGCGCGGCCGTTATGTGCAGACTGTGCAGGAATACAACCTGTTCATCCGTCAGTTCCCTACCCTGATTACCGCCAAACTGTTTGGCTACAAGGTCAAGGAAAACTACGGCGTGGATCGTCAAAGCGAAATCACGCGTGACCCCGAGGTCAAGTTTGATATCCCTGCGACTCCCGCTCCTGCCGGGTCTTGATTAATTCTGGAGGTGGCACCATGAACGTGCACGATCTTGCACTGACTGCTGGGCCTGGGTCTGCACGTTCTGGCAGGCTGGCGTGGGCCTGTGGCTTGTTGATGGCACTGCTGTTTTTGTGCTGGCCCTGGGCACAAGCGCAGGCCAAACCTGAACCTGTTCCCGCTATTGCGGGGTGGGTGACGGATACCACGGGTACGCTTAGCCCGGATCAGAAAGACGCCCTGAACCAGCAGCTCAAAGCCGTGGAGCAGGAAAAGGGCGCACAAGTCGTGATCCTGATGGTGCCCACCACGGGCGAAGAAACCATCGAACAGTACGCCCTGCGTGTTTTTGATCAGTGGGAAATTGGCCGCAAGAAAGTGGACGATGGCATCTTGCTGCTGGTGGCCAAGGATGATCGCCGTATGCGTATTCAGACCGGCTATGGCCTGGAAGGCGCGGTGACGGACTTGCAGGCGGGCCGCATCATCCGCGAACAGATGACGCCTCGCTTTATCGAAGGCAATTTCTACGCCGGTATCCAGGCCGCGGCCGATAGTCTGGTGGGTCTGGTCAACGGCGAAGAGCTTCCCCCTCCTCCTAAAAATGCACCTGTCACCTCATCGGGTGAAGAAGGCGTGTTCTGGGAGCCTTTGCTGGCTGTAGGCGCAATTGTATTTTTTGCTTCGCCGTTGTTTGCTGCCTTTGCCGCCGGGGTGTTCACGCTGGTGGTATCGGGCAGCATTGGCTTGGCCCTGCTGGCCGCTGTTGTCGGTGCAGGATTGAGCATGATTGGTCGACTCTTCGGGGCAGGCGGCAAGTCCAGCTCCGGGCGCGCCTCACGCCGTGGTGGCGTCATTGGTGGCCTGGGCGGTTATTCCTCCGGCGGGTTTGGCGGGAATGGCGGCAGCAGCGGCGGAGGCTTCGGCGGTTTTGGCGGAGGCAGCGGCGGTGGTGGTGGCGGTAGCGGAGGCGGTGGCGCTTCCGGTAGTTGGTAAGGCCACAGGAGAGCGATATGAATGTGAATTGGAAAGAACTCTCGGGCTGGGCATCGGTACACGGCCAATGGCTGCGCCGTCGATATTTCAATGCCGAAATGCTGGGCCATCTGGCCGAGCAGATTCGCAAGGGTGAAGAAAATCATAGTGGCGAGCTGGTCGTGGCGATTGAAGCGGTTTTACCCGCTCATGAGGCCGACAGCGCCCAGCGTGCGCTGGAGGTTTTCGGCCGTTTGCGCGTGTGGGATACGCCCTTGAACTCTGGCGTTCTGCTGTACCTGGCCCTGGGCCAGCGCCGTATCCATATCATTGCGGATCGGGGCATCAAGGCCGATCCGGCGCAATGGGCACAGATCTGTCAGCAACTGGAAAAAGACCTGGCCGCGCGCGAGTACCTGTCTGGCCTGCTGGCGGCTGTCAGTGCGATTGAAGCGGTCTTGCAGCAAGGAGCGCCATCCCAGGCGCCAGGCGCAACGCCGGCAAATGCCTTGCCTGACGAACCGGTATTGCTCTAAGAGATGGCCAGTGCCATGAAACCGTCTGAATCCGTCGGCTCCTGGCAGCAGCAAACTCTGGTGGAAGCCATACGTTTGCGCGAAACCCTGTGGGGGCCTGTTGAGGATCTGTCTGAATCGCGCCGCGCGCGGGCTGCGGGCGGTTCATTTGCACAACGCGTATCGGCACGGGCCTTGGCGTTGGCACGGCGCGACGGGCTGGAACAAGCCTGGACGCGTTGGTGGCGTATTGCCCGCCTGCTGTTGATCGCCATGGCCGTGCTGGCCTTGCTGGCCGGTGCCGGGACCGCCGCTGGTGCGCTGGGCGATGGCAGTCGAGCCGTGAATGTAGTGACGGCTTTGGGTGCTTTACTGGGTCTGCACGCCCTGACCTTTATTTTCTGGCTGTTCAGCCTGGTCTGGTCGGGCAAAGGTGCAGGCACAGGCAGTTGGGCGGGGGATGCCTGGTGGTGGCTAAGTCGCCGCTTCGTCAAAGGCGATGCCAGTCTGGTTCCCCAGGCGTTTGCCGCCGTGCTGGCGCGCCGGGGCAGTCAATCCTGGCTGGCCGGTCTGATCAGCCATAGCTTGTGGATGCTGGCCTTCTTGTCGGCCCTGAGCACCCTGCTGTTACTGCTGGCTTCGCGCCGCTATCACTTCAATTGGGAAACCACGCTTTTGACGCCAGATACCTTTGTCTGGCTGGTTGAAGGCCTGGGCGCCCTGCCGTCCTTATTGGGCTTTGCCCTGCCCGATACCCTGACCATACGCAGCAGCGATGGTCTGCAAGTGCTGGACGCCCAGGCTCAGGCCTTGTGGTCCAGCTGGTTATTGGGCGCGGTGGTGACCTACGGTTTGCTGCCGCGTGTGCTGGCTTTGGCCTGGAGCCTGTGGCAATGGCGTAAACATACCGCTCGTTTAAGTCTGGATGACAGCCTGCCTGGCTTGGCAGAGCTGCGTCCGCGTTTGATGCCCGTTAGCGAACCGACAGGTGTGGATGAATTGGCGTCGCCCGACAGAGTGGCTCGTATTCAAAGCCAGCCCAGCACGCCTTTGGCAGCCAATGCGCTGTGCGTGGTGGGGCTGGAGTTGCCGCCAGAACAGAGCTGGCCCCCTGCTTTCATGCAGGCGCAGATGCAGGATCTGGGCCGGGTGGACTCCCGGGCCGAGCGGCTGGATATTCTGGGACGCTTGCAGTCCGCAAGCCCCCGTCATTTGTTGATGGTGTGTGATGCTGCCCAGACGCCGGATCGCGGTGTGGTGGCAACGCTGGTTGAATGGGCACAATTGGCCCAGCAGTCTGATGTGGTGTTGCTGGATGAAGCCTTGGCCGACCCGGACCAGACACGCCGGCGCAGCTGGCATGAACGCTTGGTGGCGGCAGGTTTTGCGCCAGGGCAGATTCACGATCAATGGCCTGATGACTTGTCTTTGAAGGAGCCATCATGAGTGCGGCGGCTTTGACCTTGGCGGTGGTGGGTCACACCAATACGGGCAAGACTTCTTTGCTGCGTACCCTGACGCGGGATACGGAGTTTGGGCAGGTCAGCAATAGTCCCGGCACCACACGGCATGTGGAAGGAGCCCGGCTGACGGTGGACGGCGAGGCCCTGGTGGAGCTGTTCGACACCCCTGGTCTGGAAGACAGCATGGCCTTGCGGGACTTCATGGATCAGCTAAGCCAGCCCGGCGAACGTATTGATGGACCGGAGCGGATACGTCGTTTTCTGGAATCCCCGGCGGCACAGGGTCGTTTCGAGCAAGAGGCGCGTGTGCTGCGCAAGCTGCAATCCTGCGATGCAGGCCTGTATGTGGTGGATGCGCGTGATCCTGTCTTGAGCAAACATAAGGACGAGCTGACCCTGCTGGCCTATAGCGGACGACCTTTGCTGCCTGTGCTCAATTTCGTGCGTAGCCCACAGGCACGGGTGCAGGAGTGGCGCAGTGCTCTGGCACGCTTGGGGCTGCATGCCTTGGCGGAGTTCGATACCGTGGCACCGGCTTTGGATGGCGAGGCTTTGTTGTACGACAAGCTTGCCGTGCTGCTGGAGACGCAGGCCGGAGTGTTGCAGCAGTTGAAAGTGGATTTGACGCAGCAGGCGGTATGGCGGCGTCGGGACGCCTTGCGTCTATTGGCCGAGCTGCTCGTGGATGTGGCGGCCTGGCGGGTCAGCACACCCTCGGACAAGGAGTCCATGGAACTGGCCGCGCAGCAATTAAAGGAGCCGGTCTTGGCGCGCGAGGCCAAGAGTGTACAGGCTTTGCTCAAGCGCTACAGCTTTGGCCGTCAGGATGTGGTGGCGGATTTGCTGCATTTTGACGGTGGTCGTTGGGGCATGGACTTGTTTGACCCCCAGGCCTTGAAGGAGTTTGGCGTGCAGTTGGGCAAGGGCGTGGCTGCCGGTGCCATGGCCGGCGCGACGCTGGATGTGATGACGGGCGGTCTGAGCCTGGGAACCGGGACGGTTCTGGGCGCCTTGGCAGGTGGTTTGTGGCAAGGCGCGGACAAGTGGGGCCAGCGTCTGATGGGCAAGTTGCGGGGCGAGACTGAGCTTAGCGTGGATGATGCCGTCTTGCGCTTGCTGGCCGTGCGGCAGCTAAGCTTGATTGCGGCTTTGGAGCGGCGCGGTCATGCCGCACAGACGCCGATTCGCCTGGGCGAGATTGATGCCGAGAATTTCGATCAGGCCTTGCAGCGGGAATTGAATGTTTGGCGGGCGCAAGGCCTGCCGGAGGAACTGGCGCAGGCACGGATTCATCCGACCTGGTCTACTTTGCGCTCAGACTATGCGCCGGATTCGCGGCGTGAGGCGTGTGTGCAGAGTTTGGCGCAACGTTTGCTGGGGGCGCGTAATGCGCCTGGCGCGAATACTGTCGGGCAGCCGCAAGGATAGCCAGTCCCGGCTTATTTCTTTTCTTCTTTCATTAAGTGCGCGTAACAAACCGGCGAGCTGGGTTCATTGCCGTCGTGCAGGCGGTCCTCTTCGACCAAAGCCTGGATCACAGCCTGTTTGAGCACCGTCAGGTACGAGGTTTGCGGGTCGTGGGTGGCGGTCAGCAATTGCAGTGCACCTTTGCGAGCCAGCTTCATCAGGGGAAACAAGGCGTCGGGGTCGTGCTTCAGTTGTTCTTGATAACGGTGCTGGAATTGCTCGGGGGAGATGTCACCATTATGAAAAGCTTTGCGCAACTCGGTTGCGGGGCTGGCGTCGTGCAGCCACTGGATGTCGCCCAGTTCATCTTTGCTCAGGCCGCGTGGCCAAAGGCGGTCTGTGAGTACACGGGCCGTTTTGCCGGCAGGCTCATGGATGGCGTCGTATATACGACTTAAGGTGATCGTGTAGGGCATGACGGGCAGGCTGCGGTATGGCAGCCTTCCAGTAGTGTGTGGCCGAGGGGATGCTGCGGATTGCCAATCACATTAGCTGCAAGGCTGCTGTTTTGTATTTATACGGCGTTTTACGCTTTTTTGCTGACCAGGCCGTAGACAAAGAGAACGATGATGGCCCCCACGATGGAGCCAATCCAGCCTGCGCCTTCACCGGGCACGTACCAGCCCATGGCTTGCCCCAGATAGCCTGCGACAAAGGCACCCACAATACCCAGGATGGTGGTCATTATCCATCCCATTTTTTGATCGCCAGGCATGATGGCTCGTGCCAGCAAACCTACGATAAAGCCCACAATAATCATGGAGATAATACCCATCGTGCTACTCCTGTTCTGTGTTTGCCGGTCTGGGATTCGGACCGCTCTGCCTATCTTAGGTATGGAGTTTTTAGGCGTCTATCGTTTTGCGTTTTTGAAACAGTTAAAAACGTCAGGTTTTGTAAATGGATGGCCTTGTCATTCGCTTTTCTATGTCGTGTGATAGATCCCGGTCCCCGGGATCGGTCTAGCCCAGCAAGGCGGGTTTGCGTTTTTGCACCCACTGCGTGGCCTGCTCATACGCGTAGGACAGTTGCAGCACCGCCATATCGGCCTGGGCAGGACCCATGATCTGCAAGCCCATGGGCAGCCCGGCCGCATTAAAGCCTGCCGGCACGTTCATAACGGGCAGGCCTGCCAGGGAGCCGCCAATGACGATTTCCATCCAGCGGTGGTAGGTGTCCATTTTGCGCCCGGCGATTTCGCCAGGCCAGTGAGTGGTGCCCGCAAAGGGGAAAACCTGGGCGGTGGGCAGCACCAGATAGTCGTAGGTCTGGAACAGCTTGCGCAGGGCTTCGTACCATTTGCTGCGATTGATGGAGGCCTGGTAGACCTGGGCACCGCTCAGGTTCAGCCCGCCAGCCACTTCCCAGATGGCTTCGGGCTTCATCTTTTCGCGTAGCTCGGGTTTGGCGTACAGGCCCTGTGCGCTTCCGGCGACGGTGAAGTGGCGCAGTGTCAGCCAGGTTTGCCACAGCTGTTCCATGGAATAGTCGGGCTGGGCCGCTTCGACGGTGCAGCCTATGGTCTCAAAGCTCTTCAAGGCGCTTTGGCACAGGTCCATGATGCCGGCTTCCATAGGCAGGTAACCGTTGTAGTCGCCCAGCCAGCCGATGCGGGTCCCCTTGAAGTCGCGTTGCAGTTTGCCGGCGAATTGTTGTGGGTCCTGGCTGATGCTAAGCGGGCTGCGGGCATCGAATCCGGCCTGGGTGGACAGCAGCATGGCCAGGTCGGACACGGTACGGCCCATGGGGCCTTCGTAGCCCATTTGCTGAAAGAACACTTCAGAGGTCGGGCCATAGGGCACGCGGCCTTGGGAGGGGCGAAAGCCGTAGACGTTGTTGAAAGCACCGGGGTTGCGCAGGGAGCCCATCATGTCGCTACCGTCAGCCACGGGCAGCATGCGGGTAGCCAGGGCGACGGCGGCCCCGCCGCTGCTGCCGCCAGCACACAGATCGGGCTGGTAAGCGTTGCCGGTAGTGCCAAAAACGGCGTTGTAGGTGTGCGATCCCAGGCCAAATTCCGGGGTATTGGTTTTACCGATCAGAATGGCGCCAGATTGCCGCACCCGTTCCACAACGATGGCGTCTTGTTTGGGCAGATAGTCCTTGAAAATCGGCGAGCCGCTGGTGGTGACGATATCGACCGTTGCCGCCAGATCTTTTGGGGCTTGAGGCATACCGTGCATCCAGCCCATGTACTGGCCCGCCTTCAGTTGCTGATCGCGCTTGTCTGCCTGGGCCAGCAATCCGCTGCGCTCTTGCAGGGAGACGATGGCGTTGACCTTGGGGTTCACACGGTCGATATGGTCCAGATAGGCCACCATCACTTCGTGGCAGGAGACCTGGCGTTGGGCAATCCAGCCCGACAGAGTCAGCGCATCAGCCATGATGATGTCCTGGGCCGTGCCCGGACCGGGGGCCGTTTTCGCAAAGGCCTGGCGTCCCAAGGAAGGGGCCATGCCCGCCAGCGATAGCAGTCCGGTGGTTTTCAAAAAGCGGCGGCGCGCGTCCAGGGGTGCCGAGGTATCGGTCATGTTTGTCTCCCGTTTTTTTGTAAGGCCATCCAAGTGGCTAGGCCATTCTATGCAGGTACAATGCGCGGCTCAAACGCCAAAAAATCATCAAGTTGATGCGGTCTGTGCATAAGCCGGTTCAAGCGTCAGCAAGGGGACAAGCATGGACTTTCGCAAGCTGCGGCACTTTGTGGCCGTTTGCGAACACGGTACCTTTCATCGGGCCGCGCAAGCCGTCCATTTAAGCCAGTCCGCCTTGAGCCGTAGCATCCAGGCTCTGGAGCAGGAACTGGGCGTGCCGCTGTTCGATCGCAGCAGTCAGCGCATTTTTTTGACGCCTTATGGTCGGGTTCTGCTGGAGCGTGCCCACCGGGTGTTGCAGGAAGGCCGTGCCTTGCAGCGCGAGCTGGCCCTGCTTCAGGGCGAAGACGCAGGCAGCCTGCGCTTAGGGTTAAGCTCTACCCCCGCAGCGGTCTTGCTGCATCCGTGCATGGTGGCGCTGCTGGACGAATATCCGCGCTTGCGCGTGGACGCCGTGATTGGCCGCACGCTGGAGCTGATCCAGGGCCTGCGCCGCGAACGCTACGATATGGTGGTGCTGGACGTCAGCGCGGTGACTGACGTGCGTGGTCTGGATATTGAGTATCTGCCCGCCATGCAAGGCGATATGCTGGTTCGTCAGGGCCACCCGCTCTTGCAGCAGGAGTCGCTGGATTTTGCGGCGATCAGCCAGTATCCCGTGGCCTGCTCCGTGATCAGTGATGATTTGACCGACCGCCTGATTGCCGAGTTTGGTGCGCAAGGTCATCCCGACAGCTTTGTACGCTTTTGTTGTGATAGCTTCAGCATTCAGCGCGACGTGGTGCTGGACAGCGATATGGTCTTGATGAGTGTGCTGGCGGCAGTACGGCGCGATATTGAGGCCGGTGATCTGGTGCCGCTGGGCCTTTTTTCTTCGTCCTTGTCCGGGCACTATGCCCTGGTGCGCTTGTCGGGCCGCACGCAATTGCCGGCTCTGGATATTGTTTACGATCTGGCGCGTCGCCTGTGCAGGGCCTAGGCTGCACGCTACGCTTTCTGATCTGCCTTGTTTGAGGGTGTGCCGATGACGATTCCCTTGCCCATTCTGGACCTGCAACAGTCAGGTGCCGAACACTCTTTTCGTGCGTTCATCGGCTGGTGGCCAGACGCACAAACCCGCGCCTGGCTGGCGGAGCAGGCGCAGCACGCACAGGCGATGTATGGCGGTCGGATGATGCAGCCTGATCACTTTCACTTAACCCTGGCGTTTCTGGATGGCAGCCGCGTGTCTGACTTGCGGACCTTGGCGACGCAGATGGCGCACTGGGCAGTGCCGCCGATCACGCTGGACCTGACGATACGGGATGTGTTCGAGAAGCCTCAAGTGGTGTGGGCCGGGCCGGACGAGTCGCAAACCCAAGCACTGGCGGCCTTGCAGCAGTGGCATGACGAGATTTGGGCCAAGCTGACGGCCCTGGGCTGGACGCAGCCACCGCGTCGTTTTCGCCCGCATGTGTCCTTGCTGCGCCATGCACGGATCACTGCCGATCAACCCCATTGCCATCCTTTGCCTGGGCAGCCGTTTGTAGGTGATGGCGTGGGCCTGATCGTTTCCGTCCCCGGTGAGCAGCGTAGCCAATATCATCTGGCCGCCATGATGAAGCCTGAAAGGACAGGTGCATGAATATCCGTTTTTTAGAAACCTTTATCTGGATTGCCCGTCTGGGCAGTTTCCGTGCGGCAGCGAACAAGCAGCATCTGACGCAGGCTGCTGTTTCAGGACGGATTGCTGCCCTGGAAAGCGAGTTTCAGAAAACCCTGTTTGAGCGCGGCCACCGCGATCTGCGCCTGACGCCGGCAGGCCGCAAACTGATGCAGTACGCCGAGCAGATGCTGGGCATGGAGCACGATTTGCGTGAAGCCCTGGCAGGCTCCAGCCGCTTGAGTGGCCGGGTGCGCCTGGGCGTGGTGGAGTCCATTGTGCATACCTGGTTCAAGGATTTGATTCGTCAGCTGCATGCGCTCTACCCCGAGCTGGAAATTGAGCTGACTGCCGAGTCCACCTTGCGCCTGCACGATCTGCTCAAGCGCGGCACCATTGATGTGGCCTTGCAGACCGACCCCATCATGGGAGACGGCATACGCAACCTGCCTATGGGCTCCATGCGCATGGGCTGGGTGTGCATGGCTGATGAATCCATGCCGGTACGTAGCGGCTTGCAGGAACTGGTGCAGCGCTGGCCTTTGGTGACCTTCCCGCGGGGCTCCCAGCCGCATCTGGCCCTGGTGCAACTGCTTGAACCCTTGCCTGTCGATCAGGCCCGGATTCACTACGTTTCTTCAATTGCCGCCAGCACGCAATTGATCGAAGCTCAACCTTGCATTGCAACTTTGCCTCTGGCGGCAGTCAGCCGTCAGCTGGATAGCGGCCTGTACCAGGAAATTGTGTGTGAGCATGCCTTGCCCGACTTGCGCCTGGTCGCCAGTTGGCGGCCCGATCCTTTAACGCAGACCGCCCAGGCGGTGATTGGAGTGGCTTTGGAGCGCATGCACCATTTTGCGGCCGAGCATCCTGGGCTGGCTTTACCTCCGCCAGACACGCGTGTCTTCGCGATTTAGCGTTTGAGGGTTTTCCCCTTGCCTGCGCATGTGTACTGAGCGTGGGCTTGCTTGATAATCTATATACCGCGCCACTCGCTTGAACTGATCGCTTTTTCCTATTGCCCCAGGCTGAAATAAACCGTTTGGAATCCGCCCAGAAGCCGTTGGACACTCCCATAAAGAGTGTGCAATGACTTTGATTCAGGAGGCTTTCGTGTCTGCTACTTTTCGTACTGATCGTGATGCGCCGGGGGAACTGTTCATCTGGACGGATATCGCCCCTGAGCATGAGCAGGATTTCAATCAATGGTATGAGCGCGAGCACATGGCTGAACGTGCGGCCATACCCGGCTTTCAATGGTCGCGCCGTTATGTGCGCCAAGGTGCCGGGCGCAAGTACCTGGCCTTGTACCGTACCGAGTCCCTGCGCGTCTTTGGCACCGCGGAATACAAAAAGGCTTTTGAGCAGCAAACGGACTGGTCCAATACCAACTTTGCCCGCATGAGCAATACCCAGCGCCGCGTGATGGCGGTGTCTTTGCTGGGCGGTGCCGGTACGGGTGCCGTGGTCTTGCTGGTGCGTCTGCCTGAGCTGGCCCAACGGGAAGCCCTGGCGCGTCAATGCGCCGCCTACCTGGAACAGACCGATGGCCTGCTGGCCTTGCGCGTGCTGACTCCCGATCCCGAGTTGTCGACCCCTTTACCGTCCGAGGATGTGCAACAACGCAGCCTGGACCCCTACCTGGTGGCTGATCTGACCACCTTGAATGCTGCTCGTACCCTGGCTGCCCGCTTGCAGCAGGATCTGGGAGTGGCGACCAACGATGTATCCGAGTTTTCTTTGCTGTGGGATCTGCAGTCACGGGATCTGAATGCGGGCCGCTCATAAGGCGGCCATCACCTCAATTCTTGGGAGAAGCAACATCATGATCAAAAAACTACTTTCCATGGCTTGCGTTCTGGCTCTGGCTGGCACCGCGCAGGCGGCGACCAACTGGAACATGAGCACGGAGCAGCCTGATAACAACTTCCTGACGCAAAACGCGCGTGAGTTTGCGGCGGACATCAAGGCGGCCACCAACGGGGAACTGAATATCAACGTGCAATCGAACTCGGTGCTGCTCAAGCGCCCCGAGGTCAAGCGTGGTGTACAGCAAGGTGTGGTGCAGGCTGGTGAAATGCTGGTGGCGGCCATTGGCAACGAAGATCCTTTGTTCGAGGTCGATAGTGTGCCGTTCCTGGCCTCCTCCTTCGATCAGTCGGAAAAACTGTGGAAAGCTACTCGCCCCTTCCTGGCCGAGCGTTTGGATAAGCAGGGTATTGTGCTGGTCTATGGCTCGCCCTGGCCACCGCAAGGCATCTACACCAAAAAGCCGGTGGAACAGTTGTCTGATCTGGCCGGAGTCCGTTTCCGTGCCTACAGCCCAGCTACCAGCCGTTTGGTGTCCTTGATGGGGGCCGTGCCCACCACCGTGCAAACACCCGAAGTGCCGCAAGCGTTTTCCACCGGCATTATTGATGCCATGCTGACCTCGCCCGCCACGGGTGTGGATTCGCAGGCCTGGGATTATGTGAAGTACTACTACGACGCCCAGGTGTTCATTCCACAAAGCTTTGTGATCATCAACAAACGTGCTTTCCAGCGACTGCCGGAGAACGTCCAGAAAGCGGTTCTGGAGGCGGGTGAACGTGCGGAACAACGTGGCTGGGCCATGTCGCGCGAGCAGACTTCCAAGCTGACCCAGACCATGGCTGACAAGGGCATGGTCGTCGGCCAGTTAAGCGAGAAGCTGGCTGGCGAGCTTCATGCCATTGGCCAGACCATGACCGAAGAGTGGCTGAAAAAGGCCGGTGCCGACGGCCAGAAGCTGCTTGATACCTACCGTCAGCCCTAAACAAGGAGTGCGTCCATGATTGTGCTGGAGCGTATGGCCAGAGTATGCGGCGCACTGGCCGCACTCTTTCTATGTTTGATCGGGGTGGTGGTGACAGCGCAGATTGTGGCGCGCCTGTTTTCCATGCAAATCCCCGCTTCGGATGACTTTGCAGGCTGGTTTATGGCAGCGTCGATTTTTCTGGCGCTGCCCTACGCCATGCTGCATGGCGACCATATCCGTGTGTCCTTGTTACTGCAGGTGATCCCGGAGCGTCTGCGACGCCCTTACGAGTTGTTGGCCACGCTGATCGGGGTCGCGCTGGCCGCCTGGTGTACCTGGGAAACCGCCCATTTTGTGTATGAGTCCTTCATTTACAAGGAAGTAGCGCAGGGCATGGTGGCGGTGCCGCTGTGGATCCCCCAGATCGGGATGCCCATTGGCTTGGGCTTGCTGACCTTGATGTTGTTGCGGCGTTTGCTGCGTGTGGTTCAGGGTCAAGAATTGGAGGCGACTGAACATGGCTGATTTATCTCAGGCAATTGTGCTGTTTGTTGTTCTGCTTGCCTTGCTGGCCAGTGGCGTGTGGGTGGCGCTGGTTCTGATCGCTTGCGGTATCCTGTCTATTTTTCTGTATGCCGACGCGCCTGCAGGCATTATTTTTGCGACCAAAGCCTGGGACTCCTCGGCCAGTTGGGCCTTGACGGCTTTGCCCCTGTTTATCTGGATGGGGGAGATTCTGTATCGAACGCGGCTGGCCGAAGACATGTTCAGCGGCCTGGGGCCGTGGGTGCAGCGTTTGCCGGGTCGTCTGGTACACGTCAATACCTTGGGTTGCGGCATTTTTGCCGCGGTCAGCGGTTCGTCGGCGGCCACGGCAGCCACGATTGGCCGTATTTCCCTGCCTGAACTGAAGGCGCGGGGTTATGACGACAGCATCAGTATTGGTTCTTTGGCTGGTGCCGGCACCTTGGGCCTGCTGATCCCGCCTTCCATTGTGATGATTGTGTATGCGGTCGCCGCACAGGTATCCATCATCCGCTTGTTCGTGGCAGGTGTGCTGCCCGGCATTTTGTTGATGTGCCTGTTCTCGGCCTATATCGCTTTCTGGTCCATTCGCCATCCGGATCGTGTGCCTCCGGCAACCGAGCAATTAAGCCTGGGCGAGAAGGTTCGACGTCTGCGTTTGCTGCTGCCCGTGGTCTTGTTGATTGTGGCGGTGATCGGGTCGATTTACGGAGGCATCGCCACAGCCACTGAAGCTGCTGTGCTGGGAGTGATAGGTTCCCTGGTGATTGCGGGTGTGGGTCGTTCACTGAACTGGAAAACCTTTACCGCCAGCTTGTTGGGCGCGGCACGCACCTCGTGCATGATCTCCTTCATTCTGATCGGTGCCGCTTACCTGACCAGTGCCATGAGCTTTACCGGCCTGCCGGCAAATCTGGCAGCCTGGATCGGCTCCCTGGGCCTGAGTCAGTACGCGCTGATTGCAGTGCTGACGGTGTTCTTCATCATTCTGGGTGCGTTCCTGGACGGTATCTCGATTGTGGTCCTGACTACTTCGGTCTTGCTGCCTGCCGTGATTGCCGCTGGCATTGATCCGATCTGGTTCGGTGTCTACCTGATTCTGACAGTGGAAATGGCCCAGATCACTCCGCCTATTGGTTTTAACTTGTTCGTGATTCAGGGCATTACCGGGCGCAACCTGTTTGAGCTGGTACGTATGGCGTTCCCGTTTTTTCTGTTGCTGGTTCTGGCGACAGTCCTGGTGACGATATTCCCGCAAATCGTCATGGTCTTGCCTAACGCCATGTAAGGGAGGCTGGAGATGGCAATTGCCTATGTAACTTTGGGCTCGCAGCGCTACAAGGTAGAGCGCGCCTGGACTCAGGCAGATATCAGCAGCATCACCAGTGTGGCGGTGCTGGCTGATGGGCGCATCGCCGCCTTGTTGCGTCGCCCGGCCTGCGTGCTGGTGCTGGCCCCGGATGGGCAGGTGTCAGCCCGCTGGTCCCTGGAGGATGTCCTGTGCCCGCACCATATCAGCGCCAGCCCGCAAGGCGGGGTGCTGGTCACGGATCTGGACGGACATCAGGTTCTGGCGCTGGATGCCCAGGGCCATGAGCAATGGCGTTTGGGCAAACCCGAGCAGCCACGTTGGCAAGAACCGTTCAACCATCCTACCCATGCGGTCGAGTGCGCCGCTGGTGGTTTGTGGGTCACTGATGGCTATGGCAATACCGTGGTCCATCGCTTTGATCCGCAACGCCAATGGTTGGCGGCATTGGGGGTGCCGGGCTCCGGCCCCTTGCAGTTCAGCACGCCCCATATGTTGGCCTGTGCCGCCGACGGCTCGGTCTGGGTGGCGGACCGGGAAAACAACCGAGTCCAGCATCTGGATGCGCAAGGCCGTTATCTGGGCGAGCTGCGCCCCATGCACAAACCCATGGCCGTGGCCGTGCAAACAGATGGTTCGGTGCTGGTTAGCGACCAAACAGCCAGCCTGTCTTTATTCGATCCGGATTCAGGCACCCTGGTGGGACGTTGCCGGGTACAAGGCGTGTACGGACACGGCCTGTCCGCCGGTTTGGACGGGCGTATTTATATAGCGGAAATGTTGCCGGATTGTTTGACCTGCTTACAGCCTGCTTAATTGTCCACAAAGCATGAAAAAGTAGTCGGCGCTATGGAAGCTCTCAGAGCAAATCCATTAGACTATGCGCATGAATACGTCCGTGCCTCTGTATGTTCGTACAGATTCCTCCGGCCAGCTGCAATTGCTAGGCGATTGGTCCTTGCGTCACTACGAAGCGCTGCAAAGCAGTTTGCGCTCGCTCAGTGACAAGCAGGGCCGTTGGTCTTTGGATTTCAGCGAACTGAAGTCCCTGGACACCACAGGTGCCCAAGTCCTGTGCGAATGGCTGGGTGCCGAGCGTGTGCAGGCGGCCTTGGACAGTGCGCAAGGCTTGTCCAAAGAGCGTCATCAATTATTGCAAACCGTTGCCAAGGCGATGAGCCGCATGGACCATGAGCAGTTGGTCGCGGCGCGCTGGGGCATTACGGATTTGTTCGAGCGCGTGGGCCTGTCCATGGTCCACATCTCGCGCAATGTGCGTGAGCTGCTCGGCTTTATCGGCCTGACGCTGGAAACCCTGATTCTGAATATGCTGCGGCCCAGCCAGTGGCGCGTCACCTCGATTGTGGCGCAACTGGAAGAAACGGCCTTTAACGCCGTGCCTATCGTGGCCTTGCTGACTTTCCTGGTGGGCGCGGTGATCGCGTTTCTGGGGGCGACGGTGTTGGCGGACTTTGGTGCCACCATCTACACCGTGAACCTGGTCGGCTTTTCCTTTTTGCGTGAATTTGCGGTGCTCTTGACCGCTATCCTGATGGCAGGCCGCACCGCCAGTGCCTTTACCGCGCAGATCGGCTCCATGAAAGCGAACGAGGAAATCGACGCTTTACGCGCCCAGGGCTTGAATCCCATGCTGATTCTGGTCATTCCGCGTGTATTGGCGATGCTGCTGGCCATGCCTATCTTGACCTTTGTGGGCATGGTGGCGGGGATTTTCGGTGGCGGGCTGGTCTGCGCCCTGATTCTGGATATTTCACCCACCATGTTCATCAATATTTTCAATCAGGATATTGATTTGCGGCACTTTGTGCTGGGCATGGCCAAGGCTCCGATCTTTGCCTTTTTGATCGCCGTGATTGGTTGCCAGGAAGGTTTTAAAGTCACCGGCAGCGCGCAGTCCGTGGGGGAGCACACGACCTCGGCGGTGGTGCAGTCCATCTTTATCGTGATCCTGATTGATGCGCTGGCCGCGCTGTTCTTCATGGAGATGGGATGGTAGACACCGCCGCTCGTCCCATTATTCAAGTACGTGACCTGGACAATCGCTTTGGCGATCACGTTGTGCACGAGCATCTGGATATGGATGTGTACCCTGGCGAGATCGTCGGTGTGGTGGGCGGCTCCGGTACGGGCAAGTCCGTGCTGCTGCGCTCCATTCTGGGATTGCGCCCGCCTACTGGCGGCACGGTACGCATTTTTGATCAGGAAATTGGCACCCTGTCGCCCGAAGATCGTTCGCGGCTGGAGCGCCGCTTGGGCGTGCTGTTCCAGCAAGGCGCCTTGTTCTCCTCGCTGACGGTGGTGGAGAACATTGCCATGCCCTTGATCGAACATATTGGTCTGTCCCGCTCCGACGCTGAGCATATTGCCGCTATGAAAATGTCCCTGGCGGGCTTGCCGGCCAATGCGGCCACCAAATATCCGGCCGAGCTGTCTGGTGGCATGATCAAGCGTGCCGCCCTGGCACGTGCTCTGGCGCTGGACCCGGAAATCCTGTTTCTGGACGAACCTACTGCCGGTTTGGACCCGGTGGGCGCGGGTGATTTCGACCAGCTTATTTTGACCTTGCGCGATGCGCTGGGATTGACCGTGTTTCTGGTTACACACGATCTGGATACGCTCTACACCATTTGTGACCGAGTGGCCGTGCTGGCGGAAAAGCGCGTGCTGGTCAACGACACATTGGCGCGGGTAGAGCAAGTTGATAACGACTGGATCCGGGAGTACTTCCACGGTCCACGGGGACGGGCCGCCGAACAGGCCCAAAACCGTCGTCAGGAGCATAGTTAATGGAACCGCGTGCCCATCATGTATTGATCGGGGTCTTTACCTTGGTAGTGGCTGTGGCTGCTGTCCTGTTCTCGCTTTGGCTGGCCAAGGCCGGGCAAGATGCCGAGACCCGCGATTACGATATTGTCTTTCTGGAAGGTGTGCGGGGTCTGTCTCGGGGCAGTGCCGTGCAATACAACGGCTTGCGCGTCGGTGAAGTGCGCCAGCTGCGCCTGGACCCGAACGACTTGCAGCGTGTGCGTGCGCAAGTGTCAATTCAGGCTTCCATCCCTATTCACGAAGACACCCAGGCTCGCTTGGCACTGGCTGGCATTACCGGACAGTCCGTGATCGAACTTAGTGGTGGGACACCCAACAGCCCCTTGCTGGAAGCCACCGGCGATGGCCTGCCCATGATTGTGGCCTCGCCCTCCCCACTGGCTCAGTTGATGGCTGGGGGTGAGGAGTTGATGACGCAAATTTCCAAGCTGCTGGATAACGCCAATACCTTCTTGTCGTCCGAGAACTCCCAATCCCTGTCGGCCAGCCTGCAAAAACTGGAAGTCTTGATGGGTCAGCTCTCGACCGCCAGCGAAGGCGTGCCCTCGTTGGTGAAAGAGCTGTCCCAGGCCAGCCAGCAAGCCACCACTTTGCTGTCTTCCACACAAGGTCTGGTAGACCGCCAGGGTACGCAGGCCATGAATGCCATCCAGAAATCCATGGAGGATTTCAGCCGTGCGACACAAAGCCTGAACAAGCTGCTGGAGCAAAATTCGGCAGCCATTGGCCGGGGTGCTCAGGGTCTGACCGAGATCGAACCCGCCTTGCGTGAATTGCGTCAGGTACTGGCTGGTTTCCGTGCCGTCACCTCTCGTCTGGAAGATAATCCAGCCGGCTACCTCTTGGGTCGCGACAAATTACAGGAGTTCACACCATGATGCCCACGGTTGTGCGTCGTTTCTTGCAGGTATCCCTAGTTGGTCTGGCCGTTTTGTCCACCGCCTGCTCGGTTCTGCCTCAGGCGGAATCCCTGACTTATTATCAGCTTCCGGCCACTAGCCTGAAGGCCCAGCAAGCACCCGCTTCGCACAAGAATCTGATTATGCAGGTGAACCGGCCTCACGCCGAACGGTTGCTGGCCAGTTCACGCATCACGGTCCTGCCCCAGGGCAACGAACTGAGTGCTTATAAGGGCGTACGCTGGGGTGACGATGTACCCGCCTTGTTGCGTAATCGTCTGGCCGATGCCTTGCGTGACTCGGCGCAGTTCCGGGCGGTGGTGCTGGATACCGAGTCCGTCATTGCTGATGTAGAGGTAGGCGGTACGCTGGGGGCCTTCCAGGTCGAGTATATTCAGGGTGCCCCACGGGTACGGATTCAGTTTGATGCGTTAGTACGCGATCAGCGCTCGGGCCAGTTGATTCAGACCCGTCGTTTTGTCGCTCAACAGGATGTTGTTGGCACAGCCGTGCCACAGGTGGTGGAGGCATTTGGGCTGGCTACGGATGCCTTGTCCTTGCAAGTTAGCCAATGGTTGGCTTCTTTAACTGTTCAGGCCCCTGCACCTTAATGACATGTATGAGTCACGCGATCAGCCCTTGATTTCGGGGTGGCAATTTACCAAGCGCTTATTGGCGCATGCCCTTATTGGTATTGTTTTCGTGGCCTTTTCCCTGATGCTGGGTGCATTGGGCCATATGTGGTTTGAAGAGAATGTGCACTGGCACGATGCGGCCTTGAATGCGGCCATGATGGTCGGTGGGCTGGGGCCGATGGCCTTGCCTGAAACATGGGCTGGCAAGGTGTTCTTTGCCATTTATGGCGCGTATATCAGTCTGGTACTGGCCGCGACTTTCGGTCTGATTATTGCCCCTGTGCTGCATAGAATTTTGCACACCTTCCATCTGGAAGACTAAGCCAAAGACAAAAAGGCCATACGCGAAGCCTTAGGCTTGCTGCCCCCCGAGGGAGAGCTTTTTGTCGGGAGGCCGAGCTTTGGGACGGTCTGGCGGCAAAAAAGGCGCTGTGTTTTAGGCAGTTTCTTCAAAAGAGGGAGATCCCACCTTTTGGAACTGCTCAAAACACAGCGCCTTTTCTATTGCCTGGCTATGAATCAGCCTTGTACCCGTTCCTGCTCCAACTTGGCGATCAAAGCGGGTAGCTCGTCCATGCGGCGGAAGGTGTCACGTACGCCCAGGCTGCGCAACTCATCTTCCTTGTCAGGAACCGGGCAGTAGCCCAGCACGGTTGCACCGGCGGCCAGACCTGCCGTGGCACCAGTCACGCTGTCCTCCACCACCAGACAGTGTTTGGGGTCAACGCCCAGCCCTTGAGCAGCGGCCAGATAGACATCCGGGTATGGCTTGTTGCGGGGCGTCTCGGCGCCGCTATAGATATGGGTGCCAAAGTAGTCCAGCAGGCCGGTTTGGCCCAGTTGCAGCACCAGCTTGGCGCGGTCTGCGCCGGACGCGCAGGCAATCATGCCGGGCTTGTCGCGCAAGATGGCATCCAGCGTGTCCTGGATACCGGGAATGGCCATCACTTCATTGGTCAGCGCATGGTTGCGACGCATGCGAAAGGCCATCACCCATTCCATATCCAGATCTTTGCCCGTCATCTTGCGCACGGTGGGCAGTTCGTCGGGCAGGGCCTTGCCAATGAACCAGTCATAGCACTGCTCGTAAGTCATCACCCAGCCTTCCTCTTGCAACATGTCCCGCAGTACACGAACCGTGATTGGTTCGCTGTCTACCAGCACACCGTCACAATCAAACAGCACAGCGGAAAATGTCATGGGTAATACCTTTTAAGCCAACAAAACTTGAAGTCTGTGATGATACAGCAGGCTGCCCGCCTGCAGGATTGAGGTGACATGAAGGCGCCGCACCGTATGGCACCGCAGGGCTCCTAGTGAAAACCCCGACTTATAAATAATTGATTATTGATATATTTATATCTAAACTAAAATCTCATAATAAACCTTTCTGCGGAAGTTCCGTCATGGTGCATAAAACAACTCGGGTGGTGGCTGCGGCCTTGCTGGCATTGGGAATGGCTGGCGCACAGGCAGCGGAAGTAACGCTGAAAGCGGTATCTGTCTTTACGATGGACACTTTCTTTACCAAGCGCTTCAAGCAATTCGTTGACAAGGTCAACACAGAAGGCAAGGGTCTGGTACAGATCAACGTCATTGGCGGGCCAGAGGCCATTCCTCCTTTCGAAGTAGGTAACGCACTGCGTTCCGGCGTGATTGATTTCGCCAATACCACCGCCGTATTCCACGCCAATCTGGTGCCTGAAGCACTGGCGTTGACCTTGACAGAAAAGCCCATGAGCGAGCTGCGTCAGAACGGCGGCTACGAACTGATGGACAAGATTCACCGCGAGAAAGCCAACATCACCTGGCTGGCTCGCACGACAGATGGTTTGCAGTACCACATCTACACCAACAAGCCTGTGACCTCGGCAGACCTGTCGGGTTTCAAGTTGCGCGGCGTGCCCGTGTACCTGTCCTTCTTCCGCGAAATTGGCGCAACGCCGCTGCAGATTCCACCGGGCGAGGTCTACACCGCGCTGGAGCGTGGTGTAGTGGACGGCTATGGCTGGCCTTCCGTGGGCGTAATGGAAATGGGTTGGCATGAAAAGACCAAATACCGTGTCGAACCAGGCTTCTACAACGTGGAAGTGGGCTTTTTCATGAACCAGAAGAGCTGGGAAAAACTGGACGAAGACCAGAAAGCCTTCATGCGCAAGCAGATCGAGTGGATGGAGTCGCAGAACGTGACTGAACACCAGATGGCAATTGATGAAAAAGCCGCTACCGAACAAGCCGGTGTGCAAGCTCTGGTTCTGGAGCCGGAAGTGGCTCGTGCCTTGCGTACCAAAGCTTACGAAGCAGGCTGGGCCGGTATCGACAAATCCAGCCCCAAATACGCCGCGCAACTGCGTGAACTGTTTGGTGGTTATCAGCCTTAAACAAGATTGCTGATTACGTAGTTTGACAGTGGACATTGTGCCCTTGGGACAGTGTCCACTTTTTGATGGTGCCATACGGGCGGCAATCTGCCCGCCCTTTCAGTGACCTTGATCTGCGGAGAAGACGCGATGTCTGCTGCAACAGCCCCGGAAGGCTTGCCTTCCAACACGACCTGGGGGCGTCCTTACGCCCTGTTAATGCATGCTTGCGGAGCCGTTGCGGCGCTGACTTTCGGGCTGATGAGCCTGCTGGTTTGTGCCGACGTGGTGCTGCGCAACCTGGGTTACGACGCGCTGTCCACCAGCGTGGAAGTAACCGAATACATGTTGATCATTGCCACCTTCGTGGCAGCACCCTGGGTGCTGTACCTGGGCGGTCATATCCGTATCGACGTGTTGTTCAACAACCTGCCCCTTCCTGTTCAGCGCCTGCTGGATCTGGTTTCCAACCTTCTGGGCCTGCTTGTCAGTGCCGTGCTGGCCTGGCAGTGTGCCGTCGTCGCCCTGGATGCTCATGAGCAAGGGGCCATGGTATTCAAAGCCCTGGTGTTCCCGGAGTGGTGGCTGAATCTGCCTTTGCTGTTTGGTGCATCCATGCTGGCACTGGAATTCCTGCGCCGCCTGATTTCCCGTCCCGTTAAGCAAGGAGCCTGAGCATGGAATGGTACATGGCATTGATCCTGCTGCTGGGATCACTTTTTCTCTTGATGGCTATCGGTACGCCGGTGGTTTTTGCCTTCTTGTCCGTGAACTTGCTGGGTGCCTGGCTGTTTCTGGGCGAGGCGGCAGGTTTGGCTCAATGGGCGCGTAACACCACCGCTTCCATTGGCAGTTTTTCCTTAACCCCCATCCCCTTATTCGTCCTGATGGGTGAGGTGCTGTTCCACACCGGGCTGGCCTTCAAAGCCATCGACTCCATCGAACGCATGATCTCGCGCGTGCCGGGCAAGCTGTCCATCGTCAGTATCCTGGGTGGAACGACCTTTGCGACTTTGTCGGGTTCGTCCATTGCCAACACCGCCATGATGGGCGGCGTGATGCTGCCGGAAATGTTGCGTCGCGGCTATCACCCCACCATGGCCATGGGTCCCATCATGGCGGTGGGCGGTATCGCCATGCTGATCCCGCCTTCGGCCCTGGCCGTCATGCTGGGTAGCCTGGCCGGTATCTCCATCGAACGACTGCTGATCGGCGGCATCCTGCCCGGCATGTTGATGGCAGCAGGCTTTCTGGCCTACGTGGTCGTGCGCAGCCGCCTGCGTCCGCAAGATGCCCCCATGAGTGACGACGATCCCGCCACCCGCCTGAAAGGCTGGGCCTTGTGGAAACCTTTCGTGTTCAACGTCGTCCCCCTGCTGGGCATCTTCATTGCCGTCGTCGGCTCAATGTTGGCCGGCTGGGCATCGCCTACCGAATCGGCAGCGATCGGCGTCGTGGCCTCGGTACTGGCAACCATCGCCTACCGTGCTCTGACCCTGAAAGCACTGTGGAAGAGCCTGATCGAAACCGCCAAAGTGTCGGTCGTGATCCTGTTCATCCTGGCCGCCTCCACCACCTTCGCCCAATTGCTGAGCTTCTCCGGAGCCAGCGCAGGCTTCCTGGGCATGATCAAAGACTACGACCTGTCACCCTTCGTGCTGGTGATCTGCATGCTGCTGGTGCTACTGGTCATGGGCATGGTGCTGGATCAAATCTCCATGATGATGATTGCCTTGCCTTTCTTCATGCCCCTGGCTCTGGCCGCAGGTGTGGATACCGTCTGGCTGGGTGTCATGATCCTGATCGCACTGGAAATCGGCTTGCTGACCCCACCGTTCGGCCTGCTGCTGATCGTGATGCAAAGCGTGGCCCCGCCATCTATCCGCTTGCCCCACATCTACAGCGCCGCCGTGCCCTTCCTGGTCATAGAAATCGGCATCCTGGCCCTGGTCTTGTTCGTTCCCTGGATTGCCGTGGGCCTGCCAGGACTGATCGGCTAAGACAGAGCAGGCAGCCTGAAAGTGGGACAACAAGCATGTTGTCCCGCGAAGAAAGCCGGAGTCTGGACAAGACTTTCAAACAAAAAAAACCTCAGTTTGGCAGATGCCAAACTGAGGTTTCTTTATGCTCGATAGCGTTGACTGTTTTTTGCCGCATATTTATGCGGCCACAAAGTGATTGCTGTGGGAGCGGCGTACAAGAACTTTAACGATCTTTCTGCTCGTCGCTGAGATCGATTTTAGAGGCGAGTAGAACGCAGGTTGTGTGTGTATCGACCGTGCTCAAGTCAGCTATTGAGGCTTAAGCGCATAAGCCCCACGTCTTTAAATTGTGTGTAGTAAAGCGCACTCCGGCATTGGCCAATACGGGCTTAGTACAGTGACTGCCCCCTCTCCTCTTGCTACACAATCCCTTTCATCCAGCAGCTCCACGACCAACCTTTACTACGATCAGCGATCCCGTTAAGAACACTAAGTCGGAGCATTCAAACCCCGGTCAACAATCGTCCGATAAAAGATGCTGTGAGCTGATTGAGGGGCTGTCCGGGTGTTGGGGCGGATCAGGTGACTTGCCGCAGGCAGATAATTGCGCAGGGGTGCAAGCACCTTGCTGTTTGAGTCCGACGCTTGTGGTTTGTCCGGGGGACAAACCACCGGACGAGTTCAAGGTGCGCCCGTAGCGATTATCTGACTAGGGCACCGGCGCGCAGCGCCGGCAAGTTGCCAGCCCCGACACCCGGACAGCCCCTCAATCAGCGTCTTATAGTCACCTTCTTCATCGCGTCGAGCAGTGGCTGACTCCAAACCTTGAGTCAGCCCAGTCTCCATGCGCTGGATGTCGAAACCCAACCCTTAAAAAAATGAAAGCTATTAAAAAAAGTCGCAGAAAAAGTGCCTTTACCCTCGCACAAGATCCGCATAAATCCCCCCATCCCGCAGAACCAACGCAACCTTATCCCCCCGCTGGACAGCCTCATCCAGCACACGAGCAATCAACACCGGCCCCGCATCGCTGGCAACCGTAGCCAGCATATACACCCCAGTCTCCTCGCCAGAAGAGACACTACGCGTCAGTTCCGTCACCACACCAGACGCGCACCCCTCAGCCAGAAACTCATCCCCATGACACTTCGGACACAAGAACCGCGCCGGAAACACTCGATGATCACACTGCACACAACGAAAGACAGCAGGACTCATCACAAGGCCTCCAAAACAAGAGCCGTCGAACACATGCCATAGCGATACTCCACCATGCCGTAACCCGTGACCAAGCCATAACGGGCCTGCGCCACCTGACGCTCCCCGGCCTGAGCGCTTAACTGACGCATCACCTCGACCAAACCATGCAAGCTGCACGCCGCCCCGGCCTGCCCGGCCGACAACTGCCCGCCAGACGTATTCAAGGCCAGACGACCCGTCGCAATAGACTCATGGATAAATTGCTTCGCCCCATCCGCCTCAAAAAAGCCCAAATCCTGCAACTGCGCCAGCACCATGACCGGGTAATCGTCATAAATACTGACTACATCCATCTGTGCCGGACTCAAGCCCGAATCCGCCCACAAGCTTGGAGCCAAAGCCGCCAGACCCGTGCTCAAGCCGTCGCCTTGCTGATCATCAATATTATGAAAACTGCGTAACGCCTTCACCGTAATTTCAGGCTGATTCTGCGCCGCCGGATGATCCGCGCGCATCACAATCAAGGCATTGGCCCCATCCACCACCGGCACACAATCCAGCCGCGTTAAAGGATCCGCCACTTCAGGCGCATTCAGATAATCATCCAGACTCATGGGACTGCGATACACGGCACCTGGATTCATGCCGGCCCACATGCGCTGGCGCATCACCAAGGCCGCATAATCCGCTCGCTCCAAACCCAGCTTGCGCATTTGATTCGCGGTCAGCATGGCAAAGCGATGATTCGGACTGCCCGCGCCCAAAGGCCGCAAATGATCGTAAGTCGTCTGGTTATAGTTCTCGACCAGTTGCTGGAAATCCTTGGCCTGAAAATGATCCCCGGCCACAATTGCAATACAGCGGGCATCACCCGCCTGTACCGCACGAATAGCGTGCTGCAGAATATTTAGACCGCTGGCACCGCCATTGCTGTCATCCATAATCCAGCCCACCTTCAAGCCCAGCTTCCAGGCCAGATCAATAGCCCGATCCGGTGCATGGGTAAAGGAGGCTACCCCCAGACCATCAATATCGCTGGCCTTCAGACTTGCTGCAGCAAGAGACTGCTTGAAAGCCTGGGCCAGCAGCTCGGACGTGCCCAACTGACCACGCCGGGTGTAGGTGACCTCGGTCGCGCCCAGCAGGCGCACTGTGTCCAGATCGAAACTAGGCGTCATATCGAATTCCTGTGGCAGCGATCAGCGGCGAACCTGATAGCCTGCTTTTTCTCTATCCCAGGTGTCGGGGCCAACGCCGCGATCACGCAGGGCAAACTTTTGAATCTTGCCATTTTCCGTGGTGGGCAAGACTTGGGCAAACTCAATAAAGCGAGGCACCGCAAAGTAGGGCAGACGGCGCTCGCAATGCTGCAGCAGCTCCTCGCAGCTGACCGTGCAATCCGGGCGCAGCACAATCATGGCCATGACTTCATCCTCGGCCAGCTCGGACTTGGCAGCATAGACAGCAACCGTATGGACAGCAGGATGGCTGGCCAAAGCCTGTTCGACTTCGTAGGAGGAAATGTTCTCACCACGACGACGAATCATGTCTTTCAGACGGTCCACAAAGCGGTAATAGCCATCGGCATCACGCACCACGCGGTCACCCGTGTGGAACCACAGGTTTTTCCAGGTCTCCACCGTCTTGTCAGGCTGACCGTAGTAACCCAGCGCGAAGGCATAGGGTTCATCGGCGCGCAGCAACAGCTCACCCACTTCACCGTCTGGCAGCGGGTTGTCGTTTTCATCCACGACCAGCGCCTCAAAGCCTTCAGAGACGCGGCCCATATAGCCATTGCGCTGTTCCTGAATGCCACGGCCCATCACATAGTTGGTTTCGGTAGAGCCAAAGCCATCCAGCAGATACATGTGGCAGCGCTCCAGAAACTGGCTATGAAACTGCTCGGGAACACCAGGGCCCAGGGCAATGCGGGTCTTGTGCAGCTTCTCTGCTGCCGTCTCTGGTTTGGACAGCAAGATAGGCACCATCGCGCCCAACAGATAGGTAATCGTCGCGCCGGTTTCGTACAGATTGTCGAAGAAACGGCTGGCCGAGAAACGCTTGTCCACCACCATGCAGGCGTCGCTGACCAGGGCCTGGAAAAATGTGTTCAAAGCATTGGTGTGGAACATGGGCAGGCAGGTGTACAGCACGTCATCAGGCTTCATGCCCAGCTTGCTGGCGGTGTAAATACCCCACCAGTAGAACTGGGCGTGAGGGCACTGCACCCCTTTGGAAGGGCCCGAGGTGCCGGAGGTGTACAGAATGGCCAGCGTATCGCCGGGGCCTATATCAGCAGGCTCGCAGTAATCGCCCAAAGGAGGCAGATCACAGGTGGCTACAGACAGCGTTTGTGCGGCTTCCTGGCCTTGAATCAGCCAGGCTTGCTGAACAGCAGTGGCACCAAGGTCCACATCGGCCAGCAGTGGTGTCAGATTCGTTTCCACCACCAGCAGACTGGCCTGGCTATTGCACAAGATGTGCTGCAACTGCGCCCCCCGCGAAGCGGTATTGATAGGCACCACAATTGCGCCCAGCCAACCACAACCCAGAACCATATCCAGAAATTCGTGACGGTTGGTACACAGCAGGGCAACACGATCGCCCCGCTTGATACCGGCACGGCTCAGGCGGCTGGCACTGGCGGCGGCGGCCTGCACCGTTTGCTGGCCGGTGTAGTGAGTGTTGCGGTCTGAAAACAGCGGAGCATCACCCATGCGCTCTGCGCGCAGGCGCAACAGAGCGGGTACCGTGCGCTGCGTGGCAGGTATTGAAAACAGCGGCAATTCAGAAGCTGGAATGGAATGGGCGTGCATGATCTATCTGTCTCCCGGCCAACGCGCGATCAAGGCGGCAAGCCGATATGCATGGGTGAAATTACTAATATCCTGCAAACAGTATACTGCAATATATTATTTTAAAATTCCTGTCTTTCACCGGAAAAACCCGAAGTAGCAGGGCTCACCAGGCAGTGGTATTTCGCGCAAATCAGGGGCGGAGCAAGGACAGAAAAAGGAGGCGTTTTGCAGGCCAGGGCAGTACGGCCAGCAAGACGGTTGATCAGGTTTATGGACGACAGTCGATCAGCAAAAAGCAGGCCAGGCTCACGTGTTTGAGCAAATGTGCTTCACAATGACTTTGAATAAGCCCACATGGGCAACGGGGATAGAACAATGAAGGTATGGCTTAAGTTGGCAACGTGTTGTGCGCTGATGTTGGGTGCACAGGCCCATGCTCAAAACAAGAATGTGACGCTGGTTGTGCCTTACCCACCGGGCGGTGCGGCTGACCAGTTGGCGCGTGTGATTTCCCAGGAAATGGGCACACGTTTTGATCAGAAAGTCATCGTGGAAAACCGCCCTGGTGCGGGTGCCCAGGTTGCCATGAACGTAGTGAAAAACGCCAACCCCAGTTCTTTGGGTACGGTGCTGTTCCTGGCCGATAGCGGTGCTTACTCTCTGAACCGCCACCTGTACCAGCGTCTGAATTATGACGTGGCTACCGACCTGATCCCCATGACGCTGGCTGCCAAGGCACCTGTGTTCCTGCTGGTCAATAAAGACAGCCCCTTCAAGACCGTTCAGGATCTGGTGGCTGCAGGACAGAAGCAGGAACTGACATACGGTTCGCCCGGTATGGGTACCGGCACTCACCTTTTGGGCGAGATGCTGCGTAAAGAAACCGGCGCTCGTCTGGTGCACGTGCCTTACAAGGGCGCAGGCCCAGCGTTGATTGATGCCGTCAGCGGCCAGATCGACTTTATTTTTGACGTGCTGACGGGCAGCCGTGGTTTCCTGGAAGATGGCCGCCTGCGTGCGATTGCCGCAGCGACAACGGAGCGCAGCCCTCTGCGTCCAGATGTGCCTACCATTGCCGAAGCCGGTATCCCCAATGTGGCATTCACCATCTGGTGGGGTATTTCGGCCAAAGCTGGTACGCCTGATGAAGACGTGGCCCGCCTGACCGAGCAACTGACGGCTGTCCTGAAAGAGGATGCAGTGGTCAAGAAATTCGTGGACTTCGGTATCCAGATAGAGCCTTCCACTCCCAAAGAGTTTGCTGACCTGATCGAGCACGATGCTCAAGCCATGGGACCAACCATCAAGGCCCTGGAAATCACGCTGGACTAAGACGTGATGGCTTGAAGAAAAAAGGCGCTATGGCGCCTTTTTTTGTTGTGCGTGGGCTGTCCGGAATCATGAGGGGACACTGTCTTCAACACACAAGACAGTTGCTTGGGCTGAAGGGCTAAACCTTGTCTATGGGTTACAGCCGGGGCTTTATATTGCCGGTGATTGAGCAGGAAGCATCGGCGGCGGCAATCACCTCCTGCCTTGCAGCTTCCTGCTGACGCCAAGCCGTTAAGCCAGCAGCTCCGCCTGTTTGAGGCAATACGCCGAGCAGCAAATGATCAGATTTTCCATAATCAGATGAGCCGCCTGTTCTTCCTGACGCTCGCTGAAGGCCTGACAAATCGCCTTGGCTCGCTGCATGGTTCCCAGACGGAATTGAGGGTCTTGCAGGCAGGCAATCCGGGCCTGATCAGCCTGATCATGCAGACGCGCCATCGTATCGACCAGTTGCTTGTTGGGCACCATGCTGATCCAGGCGCTGCGGAACGCCCAGTTGGCCTGAATATTGTCGATAGGGTCGCCCTGCTGATGCGTGGCTTCAATGCGGCTCAGGGCCTGTTCCATGGCCAGCATGCCCACTCTGCTTTGATTCATGCAAGCCAACTTGGCGGCTGGTGGCTCCAGTAGCAGGCGCACCGAGAAAATATCTTCAATATCCTGAGCGGTGTAGACCCGCAGCACAAAGCCGCGCGACGTCCCTTCCAGCACCCCTTCGTTTTTCAGTTGCAGCAAGGCTTCACGCACCGGCATGCGCGAGACATTCAGGCTGGCGGCAATTTCGTTATCCACCAGCCGCACATCAAAGCCGATTTTGCCCAAGGCAATGTCCTGGCGCAGCATGCCGTAGACTTGTTCACGGATATTGGGTTCGCGTTTTTTATAAGGATTGGCAGCCATAAGCTCGCCCGGCGCCTGGCGCACGGCAAAAGACTCAAAGGGCTATAGGATACCAAGTAAGCCCAGGGGGCTGACGCGTTTTATGTCAGGCCAAGTTGCAGGATAATAAGTCGTTTTCAGACCAGCACGTAGCAGGAGGGCCAGTCGATGCGGTGGCGGCATGTAGAAATTTTTGATGCGATTTGCCGTGGCGGCTCTTTGACGCAGGCGGCGCAGTTGCTGCATATCTCTCAGCCTGCGGCCAGCAAAATGCTGGCAACCGCAGAAATGCAGCTGGGCTTTCGCTTGTTTGACCGTGTGCGTGGCCGCCTGATCCCCACGCGTGAGGCCAGCATTCTGGCTCCCTACGTTGCGCGTCTGCATCAGAACCTGGATGACGTCAGCCGACTGGCGCGCAATCTGCGCTCTCACCATGAGGGACTGTGGCGTATTGGCAGCAGCCCGGCGTTTGGTCTGGAGCTATTGCCGGTGGCCTTGAGCCGTTGTCGTCAGGCTCATCCGGCCATGAGTTTCGAGCTGCGCACCCATCACAGCGGGGAGCTCTTGCAAGCTCTGGAAACGCGCGACCTGGATATGGTGATGAGCTTTGATCAGGGCGAGTCTTCCGGTGTCCAACAGCAGGTGCTGGCCCATACCGAATTGGTACATGTCACCTTACCGGGCGTTGCGCCTTTGCGTCATTGGGAGGAGATGGCCGAGCGTGCTTTCATCGCTTTGGACGCTGACGATCCTGTCGGTGCGATGGTGGAAGATCTGCTGCAAAGCTATGTCCCCGATGTTGCGCCCTTCATGCGCGTGCAGACTCATTACGTGGCTTGTGGCCTGGTTTTACAACAGGTGGGCGAGGCCCTGGTGGATCTGGTCACAGCCCGAGCCATGCAAGGCCGAGGCCTTGCCATACACCGCTTGCCCGAGCCTTTGCCGATTCCGGTCAGCATTTTGACGGCTCATGATGATGCGGGTTCTGGCTCGCGTGAGCGTGTGCTGGATCACATCCGGCAGGCTCTGCTGGAATGCCGTTTCCCGGACTGAGCAGAAAGTTGATTCCATAACCCAGGGTTATGGAATGCGCCAACTATTCATTGGCGCTCTACAGCGGCCCCCAAGACAATAGAGGCCAGTTATTGGGGGTATTTCCATGCATGTATGTATTATCGGCGCGGGTGTCATTGGCATGAGCACCGCGTTCATGTTGCGCCAGAAAGGGGTGAAGGTCACGGTACTGGAAGCTGGCTCGCAAGTGGCCGGACAGACCAGCTTTGCCAACGGCGGACAGTTAAGCTACAGCTATGTGGCCCCCCTGGCCGATCCGGGCGTGTTCAAGGATTTGCCACGCTGGTTATTGAATAAAGACTCGCCACTGCGCTTCAAGCCTGCGTTGAGCCCGCAGCAATGGCGCTGGCTGCTGCATTTTCTGAAAGCCTGCCGAGGTGATGTGGTGCGTCGTACCACCGCGCAGATGCTGACCTTGTCCTATCTGAGCCGCGATATCCTGCACGACTGGCAAGAGCGCTTCAATCTGGAGTTTGCCCATCAAAACAATGGCAAATTGATTGTGTTCCGCAGTCCCGGCCCGTTCCAGCATGCGCGTGAACAGGCGCAATTGCAGGCGGATATGGGATCGTCACAACAAGTGCTGGAAGCAGCCCAAGTGCTGGAGCTGGAGCCTTCTTTGCAGGCGTTGGGCTCGCGCTTGCAGGGTGCGATTTATACACCTAGCGAAGAAGCGGGCGACGCTTATCTGTTTTCCGTGGCCTTGCACGAGCGCATGCAAAACGACAGCGACTATCAGCTGAAACTGAACACGTCGGTGCAGCGTTTTGTAATGGAAGGGCGCGATGTCCGTGCGGTGCAAACCGCTGAAGGCGAGATTCAGGCGGATCAGTTTGTTGTGGCCAGCGGTATGGGTACGGTGCCTTTACTGCGTCAGCTGGGTGGCCGTCCCCTGATCTACCCCTTGAAGGGTTATAGCTTGAGCCTGCCGCTGGAAGGCTTGAATCAAGCTGTGCCAGCTATCAGCGTGACCGATTATGAACAGCGCATTGTGTACGCCCGTCTGGGTGAAGTGCTGCGTATGGCCGCGATGGTAGATATTGGTTTTGATGGCCTGGATATTCCCGCTGCCCGTATGGCGACCTTGAAGCAGCAGGTGAAGGATCTGTTTCCTGGCCTGCCACTGGAACAGGCACAGACCTGGGCCGGTTTGCGCCCTGCCACGCCGTCGGGCAAGCCGGTTGTGGGGGCCAGCAAGCTGGCAGGTCGCTTGTGGGTGAATGCAGGCCACGGCGCATTGGGCTTTACCTTGGCTTGCGGTAGCGCAGCGATTCTGGCGGCTCACCTGACGGGCGAGGCTGCGCCTATTGATGATGCTCCATTTCGTCCTTAGACCTTGAAGCGGATGATGGGTACGTGGCAATCAATTGTCCGTGGCCGGTCATGGGTTTACGGTAGCAGGGCGTGGTATTGGATGTTGGGTGCGGGGTAATTGGCCGCTAGTAATCAGTAGCGATGATTGCGCACCAGTAGATGGAGATGGGCAAGTTTTCCCTTGGAAGCTTGCCCATTTTTTTTTACGTATTTGTTTTTAGACGGTTGCCCGCAAAACCGGCGTCGCTTTGAAGCCCGCCGTCAGCAACAGGGATAGCCCATAAATGGCTACCGCCAGCACCGGAATCGACCACAGCGCATTGAAATCCAGTGCCGTGAACAGGTAGCGGTACATCAGGTCGATCAGCCAGGGGTGGATCAAATACACCCCCAAGGTCAGCTCCGCCAGATGGGCACTGATACGCGAGTTGATCAAGGGCTGATCCCAGTCACGCAGCAGCAGAATCAGCGCGATGGACATGGGGATGACGGTGATGCTCAGGTAATCGTAAAAGTACGCACCCGTTTGCCTATCGTGCGTGATAGCCAGTGCATAAAAGCCCCAGGCCGTTGCCACGATACTGCCCAGCAGCACCGTAATAGTCAGCCAGCGAGGCACATTCACCGGCACTTTGCGCAGCAGGTAACCGAGCAGGAAATAGGGCAGATAGGACAGGAACCAGGTAAAGAAGGGCGCAGAGTGAGTGTTCAAGTCCGGATTGCTGAGGGTGCTGAGGGCAGAGAGTACAAAGGCCGCTCCGGTCAGCGCGGCCAGCTGCTTCAAGTTGGTGTTCTGGACCATGCGACGCAAAAAGGGCGTGAACAGGTACAGGAACACAATCATGTACAGAAACCAGAGATGGAAATAAGGTCGACCCTGCAGCAGCCGCTCCAGATAGGGATAGGGATCAGCGTCGGGCGTCCACCAGTGCTGCTTGAAGGCCGTCCAGCCCAGATAGAAGGCGGTCCAGAACAGCAGCGGCAGCAAGACGCGCGATGCTCGCTTGCGATAGAACAGCTTCATGCCTTCCTGGGGACGAGGCTCCAGCAAGAGCGCACCGCTGACCATGACGAAGACCGGCACACACCAGCGTGTGGCGGCGTCGTAAAGATTGCCACTCCACCAGTTGGCAGTACCCAACTCGGCATTCAGGACGGCGTAGGCGGCGATATGCAGGCAGACGACGGAGAAAATCGCCACGATCCGTGCATTGCTGATCCAGTTCATGACAGGACATAAAAATCAGAGACCTCCCCATCCTAACGAGCAGACGTTTCTGATTTGTCCCCCAAATACGGGATTTAGCGTCCAGTTTTATCTGGATGTGACTGCATGGCTGCAGGTTTTCTGTGGATGCAGGCTGGATGAAAACATCCCGCTCTCTTTCGAAGAAGACTGAAAAAGGGTGTATAAATTACCAGCGTTATACGGTTAAATAGCAGGCTTAGCCAGACAGACCAGCCAGGGCATTCCTGCGCGGGCGGCGCTGGGCAGGAGTACGGTGGATGGAGCTGGATGTGAGGGGCTTGGATGTGTTGATTGCCCTGGTCGCCTTGGCGCTGGGTTTGCTGATCGGGCTGTGGCTGCGGGCGCGCATGAGTGCGCCTGTCGAGCAGGCCTTGGCGGATCGCTGCGCACGTCTGGAACAAGACTTGGCCCATGCACAGGAGCAGACTCAGGATGCGCAGGACCGGACAGTGGAGCTGGACAAGGAACTGATACGCCGCGATGCCCAGTTGCAGGCTCAGGAAATGCGCAATCAGGCCATACAAGAGGACCTGGCGCATAGCCGCGAGCAGATGCGTTTGCAGTTCGAGTCTTTGGCCCAGCAGATTTTGGAGGCCAAAGGACAGACCTTGCGTCAGGACAGTCAGCGCACTTTGGATGAAATGCTGCGGCCGTTCCGGGAGCAATTGGCTGGATTTCAATTGCGCGTGAATCAAGTACACGATGAGTCCGTCAAAGGCCAGACCGCCTTGAATCTGGAACTGCAACGTATGCAGGAAATGGGCTTGCGCATGAGTGCTGAGGCTCACTCACTGGCGGTGGCTCTGAAGGGCGATAAAAAGACTACTGGCAACTGGGGTGAAACGCAGCTGGAAAAAACGCTGGAAGTGGCCGGTTTGGTGCGAGGCGTCCACTTCGATACACAATGGCAGGCCCGCGACGAGCAAGGCCGCTTGCGATACCCCGACTTCGTCGTGCACCTGCCGCAGGACAAGCATCTGGTGCTCGATTGCAAAGTGTCCCTGGTGGATTACGACCGTGCTATCCGCGCTGAGACTGACGAGGAACGTCAACAAAGCCTGCAAGCGCATGTGCAAGCGCTACGCAATCATATTGATGATCTGGCCTCCAAGGATTACAGCGCCTTGGCAGGCTTGAACAGCCCCGGCTTCGTGTTCATGTACGTGCCCATTGAAGCGGCCTATATGCAGGCTTTGCAGCAGCATCATGGCCTGTTTGACTACGGCCTGGGTAAGAACGTCCTGATGGTTTCACACACGACCTTGCTGCCTATTTTGCGCACCGTAGCCAATATCTGGATGATGGTGCGCAGCAACGAGCAGGCCCACGAACTAAGCCAGCGCGCAGGTGATATCTACAACCAGGTATCCATCCTGGCCGAGCGCCTGAAAAAGCTGGGTGAAACCTTGGGGCAGGCGGGCAAGCACTACAACAACACGGTGACCGCGTTGGCAGGCCAGCAAGGTTTGTACGGGAAAGTCAGCCGCTTTGCCGAGCTATCGGCCAGGGCTAAACGTACCCAGCCCGGCATTGAGCCCTTGCATACCGATATAGAGCACGAGCGCTTGGATTGGGTCTTGCCGGAAGAGGTGGAGCCAGTTCAGGACAAAGAGCCAGATACCTAATCTGGAGCAGGCTTGAGGATATAGGGTAGATTGCAGGCCGAAAAAGCACATGGCGTCCGAGTACGCCGTGCAGCTCACATCGATTTATTGTTTATTCCGCGCGTCGTCGCTCAGGCATGAGCAGGTCCATGAAAGGACACGACTTTGGGCCTTGGCTTTTGCTCTGCCTGCCAAAGATCGTAGTGGGACTGCATGTTGATCCACATTTCAGCACTGGTTCCAAGGGCGTCGCGCAGGCGTAAGGCCATGTCTGCCGAAATACCGGCAGAACCATTGAGAATGCGCGATAAGGCTGCACGCGTTACGCCAAGGCGGGATGCCGCCTCAGTGACACTGAGTTCGCCCAAGTATTCCCGCAAGACCGGGCCGGGGTGGGATGGGTTGTGCATACGCATAATGTTTTCCTAGTGATAGTCCTGGTAGTCCACCAAAACAGCGTCTTCGCCTTCAAAGTAAAAGGTTAGACGCCAGTTTCCGCTAACCGATATTGTGTAGTGATCTTGTACAGATTGGCCTTTGGGGTTTTTGCCAGATAACTTGTGGAGCTTCCATCCGGGGGCGTTCATATCTTCCGCTTGAGTAGCAGAGTGCAGGGCCGTTAACTGAATCTGAAGGCGAACAGCATGCTTGGCTTGAATGCCGGATTTGGAGCCGGTTTCAAAGTAAGCCTGAAGACCCTTGTGTCGGAAGCTCTTAATCATTTGTATAGTGTATATGATCGCTATACGATATGCAAATATTGACGTTATTCTTGGCCTATTTGCTGTTTCGCCTGGGTTGAGTTTTTGAACTGGCTGAGGGGCGTTGAGGCTGGTTTAGTGCGGTCGATGGCTTTTATGGTTGAGCGCCATCATCCTGCTCAATAAGCTCCAGCCACTGCTCCACCAATTGCGGTGCGCTGAACAGATAGCCTTGCAGTGCATGGCAGCCGCGACGCAGCAGAAATTCTTTTTGCTGCTCGTTTTCCACGCCCTCGGCCACGACGTGCAGTCCTAGTTGCCGTGCCATCGCCAGCACGGTGCGCACAATGGCGTTGGCTTCTTGCTCCATGGGGACTCCCAGGATCAGGCTGCGGTCCATTTTCAGCTCGTATAGCGGTAGGCGGCGGATGGCGGCCAGGTTGGAATAGCCAGTGCCAAAGTCGTCCATGGAAAAACGGATGCCCAGATCTTTCAGCTCGCGCATCATGGTGTTGGCGGAGGAAAAGTCTTCCATCAGCACGCCTTCGGTGATTTCAAAGATCAGGCGATGGGCCGGTGCGCCGCTGGTCTCCAGGATCTGGCGTGTACGGCGGGCAAAGTCAGGGCGACGGAATTGAATCGGGCTGACGTTGATGGAAATGGGGAAGCTGCATTCCTGGGTCTGCAGCAGCAGATCACAGACGGAGGCCATGATCCAGTCGCCCAAGGGGGTGATTAAGTCCGTGCTTTCGGCCAGCGGAATGAACAGGTTGGGTGTCAGCATGCCGCGTGTCGGGTGCAGCCAGCGCAGCAGCACTTCGGCCCCGCAGATGCGGTTTTGCTTGTCGTACTGGGACTGGACAAACAGGCGCAACTGATCCGAACCAATGGCAAATCGCAGGTCGTGCTGCAGGCTCAGGTGTTCTTCAAGCGCCTCTTGCATGCCAGGTTCGTACAAGGTGATCTGGTTGCGGCCATTCTCCTTGGAGCGATACATGGCGGTGTCGGCCTGACGCATGAGGTCCTCAGAGGTCAGGGTGCTGTCGGTAATCAGCGCCAGGCCAATACTGCTGCTGCTCAGATAGGAGTGGCCTTCGATGCTGTAGGGCTCCTCCAGGCGGGTGCGTACCAGTTCGGCAAACTCCAGGGCCTCCTTGTAGCAGTCACGCACAGTGCCGGGATGCAGCATTTTCAGGATGACGAATTCGTCCCCGCCCAGACGGGCCACGATGTCCTGGGGATCAATCATCAAGGACAGGCGGCGCGCCACTTTGCGCAGCAAGGCATCGCCAATGGCGTGGCCGCGCGCATCATTGATGTGCTTGAAACGATCCAGATCCAGGAAATACAAGGCACCCGGCCGTTTGTACGGCTCGATGGTCTGCAGATGACGCTCCAGGCGCTGCAGCAACAAACGGCGGTTGGGTAGCTCGGTCAGTGGGTCGTAGAAGGCCAGTCGGTAGTTCTCCGACTGGGTGGCCTTCAAGGCCGAGATATTGGTGGAAATACAGTACAGATTGGTTTGTCGGGTCTCGGGGTCTTTGACCGGCATTTTGATGGAGAAGAACGTCGCGCGTATATCGCCTTTCCGGTCGCGCACCACTTCCTCTACCGCCAGGCGCTCCCCGCTATACAGCACCTGCTCGTCGTTATGACGGAACTCGTTAATGGTCTGCTTGTTGGCGTACAGGTCCTGATCGGTTTTGCCCACAATGCTGACCGTGGTGTAGTTCAGGTCCTCGCACAGCTTGCGGTTGGCATATTGATAACGAAACTGGTCGTCCTTGATGTAGACGTAGGCATCAATCGCATCCAGCACGGTATGCAGATGGTGCTCGGTACGGACCAGCTTCTTGCGCTGACGACGCAGGCCGATGCGCATCAGGGTGACGGTCAGCAGAGCAATGGTCAGCAAGACGCCCAGCGTCAGCAAGGCGGGGATAATCCAGGGCTTGGTCGGTTTTTCGATCAGGCGCAGGCCCCACTGATTCAGTGTTTCTGTATAGAACGGGTCGTTATTGTCTTGCCATTGCTTGATGTTCGCATCAATGGCGGCCAGCAAATCCAGGTGGCGGTCCTTGGCTGTGACAAAGTAAGTATTGGTAGGCTCCAGCCGGATGGGGGCGGTTTTCAGGCCATGTTCGCCGGCATGACGCACCCCATATAAATGGCCGACTACGGCGGCGTCGGCCTGTTTGCTCTGGACCAGTTTCAGTGCGTTGTACTGGGAGTCGGTAATGACCAGCTTGGAACCCAGCTCCAGTTTTTGCAAAATATTGTAGAGCTGGGTTAACTGCAGGGTTCCGCTCATGACGGCAATGCGTTTGCCATTGAGGTCATTTAGCGCGCCAATGTGGGTGCTTTTGCCCGTAAATATCTGTGACCAGTCCTCCAGCACGGCTCGGCTGTGGTAGCTGTATAAGGCGGCTCGTTCGGGAGAGTAGGCCAGGCCTGGCACGATATCGAGCAGGTCATTTTGCAGGGCATTGAGACATTGTTGCCATTCGCATTGCACGGCTTCCAGTGTCCAGCCTTCGCGCTTGGCAATTTCCAGCAGCAGCTCGCCCATAATGCCGCCGGGGCGTGCCTGGCTGTCCAAGAGGAGTTTGGGCGGGTTTTCGTAGATTCCCACACGTACGACGTGTTGCTGGGAGTGGGGGGGCGGCATGGACGGGGGGCGACACAAACCCCAGAGCGACCAGCATGCCTAGCATGTATATTGCCCTGCGCAGCGATAGAGTAAAAAGGCGGGGCAAATTCATAGGGTAATAGCTGCGCAAAGCAGGTAATCAGGGGCGGGTGCGGTCATGCAACAATGATGTGACTAATTTAACTGAATATCGAGATGTGGGGCGGATGGGTGCCGTATTTCGGGGATAAATAGCAGGAGCAGGTTAATGGCGGATTGTGAAACGGTAGAGGTGTGTGTTAAGGGGCGGGTGCAGGGCGTCGGGTTTCGAGCCAGTGCCTTGCGCCATGCTCATTTGTATGGCGTCAAAGGCTGGGTCAGCAATGCCGGTGATGGTTCGGTTGAGCTGCTGTTGCAAGGCAGTGCCGATGCCATAGATCGTATGGTGAGCTGGCTGTATATCGGCCCGGAACAGGCGGTGGTTGAACACGTGGATATACAGCGCTCTTATACCGATAAGCGGTACGATTTTTTTGAGATTCGCTAACAAGCGCGAACGGCGGTGTCAGCACTGAGTGGGCCTGCCCCCAAAAAGAAATAATTATAGTTATTTGCGGGCAAACCCTAGGAAAACATTTGTTTTTTTTGACGTTCTCCAGATTAACATGCGTTTTATTGTGTTGAGGTCTGAGTAGGACGACAAATGGAGCCCTTGTTGCGTTTGCAGCGTATCTTGCCTGGCCTGACGCCCGAGTTGCGTCGCGCTGCTCAATGGGTGGAGCGCCACCCGGTTGAAGTCAGCCTGTGGTCCATGCGCAAACAGGCGCAGGAGTTGTCCGTTGCTCCGGCAACCATGCTGCGTCTGGCCAAGGCGGCGGGCTATGAAAGCTATGACTGCTTTCGTGAGCCGTTTCAGCAGGCTTTGCATCGCAATGGCGGCACGATGGCAGCGCGGGCCCAGAATTTGCAAGGCAACCGGGCTTCAGAGCAACAAACACGGTACTTGGGGGAGCAACAGGAGATGGCCCTGGAGTCTGTCCTGCGGCTCAATTCGGTCAGCGTTCTGGACGCTTGTGCCCAGGCGATTCTGGGTGCTTCCAAAGTGGGTTTCATGGGTTTGGGAGTGAGCTTTGCCTGTGCGTTCCAGATGCATTATGCGTATCAATTGATACGCGGTAATGGCGTCTTGCTGAACCGGGCGGTGGACTTGTTTCTGGAACTGGAAGCGGGTCTGGACAGCGGGGGGGTGCTGCTTGTGATCAGCCAGACCCCGTATGTGAAAGCCGTGGTCAATAGTGTGCAGCAGGCGGTGCAGCGTGGCATTACCGTGGTCGCCATAACGGACAGCGTGCTCTCTCCGGTGGCGCAGGGAGCCGAGCATGTCTTGTTGTTTGATGCGCAGACCAGCGAGCAACCAGCGGCCAGTTTTTTTCATTCTCTAGTGGGCACCGTCACGGTTGCCGAGCATTTGTTGGCACGAATTGCCACCTTGGGTGGCAAGACGGTGGTGCAGCGCCTGGCGCAGCTGGAGTCTTCATTTCGAAGTCAGGGAGTTTATTGGCAACAGGACGAAGCGGTTGGTTCCGCTCCGTCTACGTAAAGAAACCGGTCTTACCGGCTATACAAACAGGGGAGACCCCCATGGGAGACACAAAGATGGAACACATTAGCAAAAAAACAGGCAAGAAAACGGTATGGGCGCTGAGTGCAACAGCGGCCATGTGCGCCATGTTGCTCAGCCCCTTGCCTGCCAGCGCCCAGCAGAAGTTTGTCAGTATCGGGACGGGTGGTGTGACCGGGGTGTATTACGCGGCGGGTGGCGCGATTTGCCGTCTGGTCAATAAGGATCGGGGTACTGACGGTGTGCGTTGCTCGGTGGAATCCACGGGCGGTTCGGTCTTTAACGTCAACACCATCAAGGCGGGCGAGCTGGACCTGGGCGTGGTGCAGTCTGATGTGGGCTACAACGCGTACAACGGTGAAGGCCAATTCAAGGATGGCGGGGCTTACAAGAAGCTACGCTCGGTATTCTCCATTCATCCGGAGCCCTTTACGGTGCTGTCTCGCAAAGAGGCCAATGTCAGCAAGTTTGACGACTTCAAGGGCAAGCGTTTTAACGTAGGCAATCCGGGTTCGGGCACGCGCGCCTCTATGGATCAGTTGCTGCAGGCCATGGGGCTGGATAACAGCTTTTTCTCGCTGGCCTCGGAGCTGCGCCCGGACGAGCACGGCCCGGCACTGTGTGATGGCAAGATTGACGGCTTTATCTATGGCGTAGGCCATCCCTCGGCCAATATTCAGGATCCCACCACCTCTTGCGGTGCCAAGCTGGTGCCTCTGACCGGTCCTGCGGTGGACAAGCTGGTCGAGACTTATCCCTACTACGCCAAGGTTGCGATTCCCGGCGGCCTGTACCCCAATAATCCTGACGACGTTCAGACCTATGGCGTTCTGGCGACCTTTGTGACGTCCGAGGATGTGCCCGAAGAGTCCGTCTACAACGTCGTCAAGGCAGTGTTCGACAACTTTGATGACTTCAAGCGTCTGCATCCTGCATTGGCGAATCTGAAGAAAGAGGACATGGTCAAAAACGGCCTGTCTGCTCCTTTGCACAAAGGGGCTGAAAAGTACTTCAAGGAAAAAGGGCTGCTGTAAGACAGTCTGATTGACACCAGGTTGGCTGTGCCAGCCTGGCCGCAAGTGCCATGGCCATAGCTGTGGCCTTGCCTCTGGTCTGGAGGACCTGGGCGAATCAGCCCAGGTAGATCGGGTGCTTTGCCGGCGGTGTCGGCGGTGCCGGTGCTCTATGCCAGGTTTTCCTGGAGACGAATGTAAATGACACAACAAGAACATAAAAAAGCGGGGCCGGACATGGCCCTGACACAGGATGAAACGGCTGAACTGGAAAAACTGGTTGCCGATGTCGATCGTGGTGGCCGTTCTGTGGCAGGTGCCGCAGGTATGGTTTTGTTTTTGGCTGCAATAGGCTGGTCCTTGTTTCAGCTTTGGTATGCCTCTCCGCTGCCGTTTGCCCTGAATCTGGGCATTTTCAATGACACTGAAGCGCGAGCCCTGCATTTGGGCATCGCCATGTTCCTGGCTTATCTGGCTTTCCCTGCCCGCAAGCAGTCCGCACGGGACAGAATTCCGATTCATGACTGGCTCTTGGCTCTGATTGCGGCCTTTTGCGGCTCGTATTTGTTCTTTTTCTATAAAGAGCTGGCGACGCGCCCCGGTATCCCCACCACGATGGATGTGGTGGTGGCCAGTATGGGCCTGGTGTTGCTGCTGGAGGCGACGCGGCGCTCGTTGGGCGCGCCCATGGCGGTGCTGGCGATTGTGTTTATTGCCTATATTTTTCTGGGGCCCTGGCTGCCTGATGCCTTGTCTCACCGGGGCGCCTCCTTGCAGCGCCTGGTCTCGCATATGTGGCTGACCACGGAGGGCGTGTACGGGGTTGCGCTGGGCGTTTCGGTCTCGTACATCTTTATTTTTGTACTGCTTGGCTCCTTGCTGGATCGCTGTGGGGCGGGCAATTACATGATGCAGGTCTCGTTTGCCTTGCTGGGACATTTGCGGGGTGGGCCAGCCAAAGTGGCTGTGGTCTCCTCGGCCGTGAACGGGATTGTGTCGGCTTCTTCCGTTGCCAATGTGGTGACGGGCGGTATTTTCACCATTCCCCTGATGAAAAAAGCGGGCTACGGCGGTATTCGGGCCGGGGCGATTGAAACAGCCTCGTCCGTCAATGGTCAGATCATGCCGCCTGTCATGGGGGCGGCTGCCTTTTTGATGATTGAATACGTCGGCATCCCTTACACCGACATCATTCGTCATGCCCTGCTGCCTGCAGTCATTTCATACATCGCACTGTTTTATATCGTGCACCTGGAAGCGCTGAAGCTGGGTATTCAACCCATGATGGCCTCTGGCAAGCCCAAGACCTTTACGCAGAAACTGGCAGGGTGGGGCATGGGCACGGCCGGCACCTTGATTGTGATGGGGCTGGTCTACTGGATAGGTGTCGGCGTGCAGGCCGTAGCCGGTGAGGCAGCGATCTGGATTTTGCTGCTTTTGCTGCTGGTGCTGTATGTGTTTTTGCTGAAAGTGGCCGCGGACCACGAAGATCTGCCCACCGACATTAATGTGAACACGCCGGTGCGCCCCGAGCCGTGGCCTACCGTCCGTGCCGGTTTGTATTTCCTGATTCCAATCGGCATTTTGGTCTGGTGCCTGACCGTCGAGGTCATGTCCGCCGGTCTGTCGGCTTTCTGGGCGGTAGTGGCCATGTTGTTTCAGATGGCCACGCAGCGCCCCATCATCGCCTGGTTTCGCAAGCAGGCAACGGCTCAGCCGCTGCGCCAGGGTGTCAGCGAGGTATGGACAGGACTGCAGGAAGGTGCCCGCAATATGGTGGGCATCGGGATTGCCTGCGGGACCGCTGGCCTGATTGTGGGAGCCATTACCCTGACCGGTCTGGGCCTGCGCATGACGGCCTTTGTGGAGCTGGTCTCCATGGGCAATGTGCTGGTGATGCTGTTCTTTACGGCTGCTGTGTGTCTGGTTTTGGGTTTGGGCATGCCCACCACCGCCAACTACATTCTGATGGCGACGCTGATGGCTCCCGTCGTGGTGGAGCTGGGGGCGCAAAGCGGAATGGTGATCCCGCTGATTGCCGTCCATATGTTCGTGTTCTATTACGGGATCATGGCGGATATTACGCCGCCGGTGGGGCTGGCGACCTTTGCGGCCGCTGCCATTTCAGGTGAGGACCCGATCAAGACCGGGGTGCAGGGCGTCACTTATGCGATGCGTACGGCGGTGCTGCCCTTCATGTTCATCTTCAACCCCATGCTCTTGTTGATCGGCATACACAGTGCCTGGGAGTTGGTCCTGGTCGTGGTGGGCGCAACCGTGGCCTCTTTGGCATTTGCGGCAGCAACAATGGGCTGGTTGCGTATCAAAACCAGCTGGCTGGAGACGATCCTGCTGTTGCTGGTCACGTTCATGCTGTTCCGTCCGGACTGGTTCATGGACCATGTCAGCGAGAAATACCAAAGTCGTCCTGCCTCCGAGTTGATGCAGGTGGTGCAGAGCACCCCCGACGGGGGCAATCTGGTGGTGCAACTGGCCGGGATGAACCTGGAAGGCAAGGATTTGCAGAAAACAGTTGCCGTGTCCCTGCCTGCCTTGCCGGAAGGGGATCAGGCTACGGGTCTGGCCGCGGCCAGCAAGCGCCTGTCCTTGGCAGGTCTGACGGTCATGGCTTTTGGGGACACGGCGCAAGTGGCGTCGGTTGCCTTTGGCAGCTCGGCGCGCAGGGCCGGATGGGAGCAGGGCTGGGATATCCAGCAGGTGAAGGTGCCGCACCCCGATCGTCCTTCCGAGTTCTGGGTGTTTGTTCCTGCCTTCCTGATCTTGATCTGGTTGTGGACAAGGCAGGGTGTGCGCATGCGGCGCGCTTTGCCGCCGCACGGTACGGCCCAAACCTGATTGCAATGATGGCAAGAGCCAGCCGCCCCTGTGGCGGCTGGTAGTACACTGATGGCCCTGGATTTCAGGCCCGCTGCGCCAGCGGGCCGTTTTCTGTTTGGCTTTTGTCATGACACCGATCAGTAACGCTCCACCCGTACCCTCGCGTAATGGGGTCAGTCCCAGCAAAGTATGGTGCCCGCGCGGCCCCTGGACATCGCTGGACGCTTTCCTCCTGGAGCGCTTTCCACATATGGACCCGGACGTATTGCGAGAGCGCCTGGCGCGGGGCGATATTCTGGATCAGAACGGCGTGCCGCAGCAGCCAGGCTCCAGCTATCAGCCTGATCGTTGGCTGTGGTATTTCCGCATGGTGGAGAACGAAGCGGTCGTGCCTTTCGAGATGCCTGTTCTGTACGCGGATGATCGTCTGATTGCGGTGGACAAGCCGCATTTTCTGGCGACAACGCCGGGCGGGCGCTACTTGTATGAAACTGCGCTGACTCGTCTGCGCCGGGACTTTGCAGAGGATGGCATCAGCCCCATCCATAGGCTGGACAGGGAAACGGCGGGTATCTTGCTGTTCTGCCGTGACCCAGCGGCTCGCGGGGCCTACCAGTCCTTGTTTCAGCAGGGCGGGATCGAGAAGGAATATGAAGCCGTCGCACCGTTTCAGGACAAACTGGCAAATGGGCTGGTGTACAGCAGCTGCATGAAGGAAGTGCCGGGCCGTTTCGTGATGGAAGAGGTCGCGGGCGAGCCAAACAGCAGTACTGAAATTCTGTGTGAGCGCCAGTGGCACAATGGGCAAGGGCAGCATTTGGCACTGTATCGCTTGCGCCCTCATAGTGGCCGCAAACACCAGCTGCGGGTGCATCTGAGCAGTCTGGGGGCGCCTATCATCAATGATGTGTTTTATCCCGAACTGCTGCCGGAGCGCGAAGCGGACGACTTCAGCCAGCCCTTGCAGTTACTGGCACGGCATATTGCTTTTGTAGACCCTTTAACGGGTCAGCCACGGCGCTTTAGCAGTCAGCGTCAGCTGGAGCTTGCCTAGGGTTGCCTTAGTAATCGCGGAAAATACCCTCGATTTCCTCGTGTTCCAGCTTGCTGGCCAGACACAGCATCAACAAGATTCGGGCTTTTTGCGCGGGCAGATAATGCGCGGCGATGGTGTGATGGTCTTCATCGTAAGCGCTGTCGGTCACTGGCCCTGCATGGATACGAGAGGCCCGCACGCAGACCACTCCCAGTCGGTGCGCCCGGCTGACGCCTTCCAGCGCTCCGGGGGTCAGGCTGCCGTTGCCGGTTGCCGCCACCACAATGCCTTGCACACCGCTTTGTGCTGCGTGGCGATACAGTTCCGCCAGCGTATCCGGGTGATCGTAAAAGATCTGAACTTTAGGCAAGCTGTGCAAGGAGCGCACATCGAACAGGCTGCTGTGCGTGTGGGGCAGCAGGCAGCGCATCATGAAACGCGGCTGGCCGCCTGCAACCAGACCCAGTGGACCGGCATCGGGTGAGCCGAAGGCGCTGGTCAGGGTGGTGTGTTGCTTGCTCAGGAAACGGGCGCTGTGTATCTGGTCGTTGAGCAGCACCAGCACGCCCTGATCCTGTGCTAGCGAAGAGCAGGCTACTTGCACGGCTTGATACAGATTCAGCGGACCGTCTGCGCTCAGGGCCGAGGCCGGGCGCATGGCAGCTACCATGACTACGGGCTTGTCGGTTTTCAGGGTCAGATGCAGGAAAAAAGCGCTTTCTTCCAGCGTATCGGTGCCGTGTGTCACTACTGCGCCGTTGATGTCCGGCCGAGCCAGCAGTTCATTGAGCTTGTGGGACAGCTCCAGCAACATCAGCGAGCCCATGGCCCGGCTGTCCACATTGAACACCTGATGGCATTCCAGATCGGCTAGTTCATTAATGCCGGGCACGGCTTGCAGCAGCGTGTGCACGCCCTGGGTGATGTCGTAATCGGTCAGGCCAGTATTGGACTGGGTGGTGGCGGCAATCGTGCCGCCGGTGCCCACCAGAGCCAGTTTGGGGCGTATTGGCATGTGAGAGTGCTCCGCGTCCAGTTGTTGCGTCAGGGGGTGCGGAGAGTCTGGGATAAGGCCGGTTTAGCGGCGAACTTTCAACCAGCGCTCGATCAGGTGCACCACCGACAGCAGGGTAAAGTTGATCAGCAGGTACAACAGACCTGCAATAACAAAGGTCTCGATGATGGCGTAGTTCTGGTTCATCAAGCGTTTGGCATGGCCGGTCAGGTCCATGACGGCAATGGTCGAGGCCAGGCTGGTGCCTTTAATAGCCAGCACAATTTCATTACTGTACGCGGGCAAGGCCTGACGAATCGCCAAAGGAAACGCCACGCGACGAAAGCGCATCCAGGCGGACATGCCGATGGATTTGGCCGCTTCGATCTGGCCAACCGGCACAGCCTGAAAACCACCCCGGAAAACTTCACTGACGTAGGCGCCACTATTGAGGCCAATGGCCAGAATCGCACAGCGCATGCCATCGCTAAATAGCCACCACAGAGCGGGTGACTCTTTGACAAAGCCCAGGGTGCCGACGCCGTAGTACAGCAGGAACAACTGCACCAGCAGCGGGGTACCGCGAAATACGGTGCTGTAGCTAAAGGCGAAGCTGCGCAAAATGCGACTATGAGACTGGCGCATCAGGGCCAGTGACAGGCCGATGAGCAGCGACAGCACAATGCCCCACAGGCCGATATACACGCTCATGCCAAACCCTTTGAACAGGGTTTCGACGGTCGTATTGAATAATTCCAGATCAATCATGCCTGGGCTCTCATGCCTTTGCCGGTGTAGCGTTCGGCCAGCAAAAACAGGGCCTGACTACAGGCACCAATCAGAAAATAAAGCACGCCCGCAATCAGGTACATGGCCATGGGTTCGCGCGTGTTGGCGGCACCCAGGGTAGCCGCACGCATGATCTCGACCAGACCCACCAGGGAGATCAGGGCCGTGTCTTTCAATGCGGTTTGCCAGACGTTATTGGCGCCGGGCAGGGCGTACCAGAACATTTGCGGCAGGATAATGCGGCGCAGGCGCTGCCAGGGGGACATGCCAATGGCTTTAGCGGCCTCGATCTGGCCTTCGGGAATGGCTTGCAAGGCACCGCGAAACACTTCCACGCTGTAAGAGCCTGCAATCAGGCCGATGGCCAGAATGCCAACCAGCGCGGGGAACCAGCGCGTCATCACATCTTCCATGCGCATGAAATCGGCCAGGTCGGAGACGACCTGGACCGAGCCAAAGAACAGCAGGTAGATGATGAGCAGCTCGGGGATACTGCGAACAACCGTGGTGTACAGGCTAACGGGGCCACGCAGCCAGCGTGGCCCGTTGGTCTTGATGCTGGCTCCTGTAATCCCAATGACTACGCCAAGGGCCATGCCCAAAACGGAGATCAGCAAGGTCATTGCTGCTCCGCGAAGGAACATCCAGCCCCAGCCTTCGCGCAGCACATTAAAAATGGTCTCTAGCATCAAGTGGTACTTCTCGACTTATTTCTTGCAGATCTCGTAGTTGGCGATGTCGATGTCAAACCACTTTTCGCTGGCGGTCTTGACGGTGCCATCGTCGATCAGCTTGCACAGGGCAGCGTCAACCTTGGCTTTCAGTTCTGCATTGTCTTTGTGAATACCGACGGCAATGCCATAACCCAGAGTTTCAGGGTCGGAAGAGCCTTTGATGACCAGCTTGGACAGGGCAAAGTTGTCCTCGCCGACTTTATGCAGGAACTTGGACTGGGAGGTCAGATCGGCAAAGGTGCCGTTCAGACGACCGGCGTCCAGATCGATTTGCATCTGGTCCAGAGTTTCGTAGTTCTTGATGGTGGTCTTGGGGGCTTTCTTGGCCAGGAAAGCGCCGTGAGTGGTGCCACCTTGAACGCCAATGGTTTTGCCAGCCAGGCCATCAAAAATAGCTTGTTCGTTGTCCGCGCCAACCAGATCGCTGTTCTTGGGCAGAACGAAAATGGCGTCCTCAACAGCGTAAGGAATACTGAAGTTCACGCGTTTGGCACGCTCGGGGGTGTAGGACATGCCCGAGATGATCAGGTCAAAGCGCTTAGCATCCAGCGAAGGGATCAGGCTGTCAAAGGCTTGCACGATGAATTTGCAGTCGCTGTTCAGCTCTTTGCACAGGGCAGCGCCCACGTCGGCGTCAAAGCCGGTGACCTTACCGGCTGCGTCCACCATGCTCCATGGTGGGTAACCACCTTCGGTACCGATTTTCAGGGTGTCTGCCATTGCAGCCTGGGAGCCCAACAGGGCCAGGCTGGCACAGATCAGGGTCTTGCTGAGGAAACTCATGGTCTGGCTCTCCTTTGTGGAAAGGCTGGTGAGGGCCGTATTGGCCCTGCTGGTTTTCCAGCCTGTGTCGTATTCACGAAGCGATGATCTTACTGCATTGGTTGTAGAAACTGCTGTAGACGTTCGGATTGTGGCCTATCGAACAGGTCTTTGGGGTGGCCACGTTCTTCAATCAGGCCGTTGTGCATGAAAATGGTCTCGGAAGACACGTCACGCGCAAAATTCATTTCGTGGGTGACCAGGATCATGGTGCGGCCTTCCTGGGCCAGCTGGCGAATCACACGCAGCACTTCGCCCACCATTTCCGGGTCCAGCGCCGAAGTCGGTTCGTCAAACAGCAGGACATCCGGGTCCATGGCCAGGGCACGGGCAATGGCCACGCGCTGCTGCTGGCCGCCGGACAGCTCGGCCGGGTAAGCATCGCATTTATTGCTCAGGCCTACCTTGCCCAGCAGTTCGCGGGCGTATTCAGCCGCTTCACGGGCCGGGCGGCCTTTGACGTGGATGGGGCCTTCGGTGACGTTTTGCAGTACCGTGCGGTGCGACCACAGATTGAAGTTCTGAAACACCATTCCCAAGCGGGCGCGGACTTGTTCCAGCAGGCGCGGGTTGTCCGTCTGGCAAATGCCCTTGCGATTGCGATGGCTGCGCAAAATGTCATTACCGATCTGGATTTCGCCCTGATCGGGGACGACCAGGTGGTTAATGCAGCGCAGCAGGGTACTTTTGCCCGAGCCGGAGGCTCCAATAATGGAGAGCACATCGCCCTTGTGAGCTTGCAGGGAAATGCCCTTGAGCACCTCGTTGGTGCCAAAGCGTTTGTGGATGTCGCGTACCTGGACCGCCGCGTTCAGGTCATTGGTATTCACAGCAACGTCCTTGCGGTCAAAGAGAAAGGGGGTAAGGGTTTCATACGGGTGTCATATCCTGGATGCCCGATTCTACCGCTTTCCCCCTGTTTTTTTTGCACAAGCGCTGTATTTTGCTCATAAAAAGCGGCATAAACCGAGTACGCCGCCTTACGAGCTTAGGGATACAGGCCGCGTACCTGACGAGATTCCAGAATGCGGGCGCAACCCACAATAAAGGCAGCCGTACGCAAGGTGACGTTGTGCTCTTTGGCAACCGCCGCCACCGTGGTGTAGGCCGAGCGCATCATCATTTCCAGACGGTTGTTGATTTCGTCCTCGGTCCAGAAAAAGCTGGAGAAATCCTGGACCCACTCGAAGTAGGACACGGTCACGCCACCGGCGTTGGCCACCACGTCCGGAACAATGGTCACGCCCTTGTCGTTCAGGATGTCGTCGGCTTCGGGGGTGGTGGGGCCATTGGCGCCTTCGATCACAATGCGGGCGCGGATGCGGTCGGCATTGTTCTTGTTGATCTGGCCTTCCAGCGCGGCCGGGATCAGTAGATCGGTTTCAATATGCCAGAAGTCTTCGTTGGAAATGGCCTCGGCATTGGGTGCCCCGGCCAGACCTTTGTGCTGCTCCATGTGGTTCAGCAAGGCCAGCACGTCCAGACCGTTGGGGTTGTACACCGTGCCGGTGTGATCCTGTACGGCCAGCACCTTGGCGCCGGCCTCCTGGAACAGGCGGGCGGCGGTACCACCCACGTTACCGAAGCCTTGCACAATGACGCGGGCGCCATTCAGGTCGATACCGGCGTCGCGGGCCGCTTCACAACCCACGGTATACACGCCGCGGCCAGTGGCTTCCACACGGCCAAGACTACCGCCCAGGGACACCGGCTTGCCGGTGACTACGCCGGTGCTGGTCCCGCCCACGTTCATGGAGTAGGTGTCCATCATCCAGGCCATGGTCTGGGCGTTGGTGTTCACATCCGGTGCAGGAATGTCCTTGTTGGGGCCGATGATCACACCAATCTCGCTGGTGTAGCGGCGGGTGATGCGCTCCAGTTCGGCCTGGGAATGGTTGCGCGGGTCAATACGAATACCGCCCTTGGCACCGCCAAAGGGCAGGTTCACGGCAGCCGATTTGATCGACATCCAGGCAGCCAGGGCCATCACCTCGGACAGGGTGACGTCCTGGTGGTAGCGCACGCCGCCCTTGCCTGGGCCACGGGAAGTATTGTGCTGAACGCGATAGCCCTCAAAGTGGGCCACGGTGCCGTTATCCAGTTCAATGGGTACGTCGACAATCAGCGTGCGCTTGGGGCGCTTGAGTGTTTCAACCCATCGGGACAATTTGCCCAGATACGGAGTGACTCGCTCCACTTGTTCGAGATAAATACCCCACGGGCCGACGTCGTCGGCGTTCAGGTATGACGGCAAAGCATGGGTGGGACGATCTGTCATGAGCTCCTCGATAAGGTTGGGGAAACGGGATACGAGTACACAGTGAAGACGCAAAATGCGCACAGACGCAGAACCTGGCAAACACGCTGTGGATTGGCTTAGCGGTGGCCGTGTGCAACAGTTATGCTATCGGAAATGGCCGCTGTTGTGTTTGCAGCGTTTGCGATGGTTTTATCTGGGTGCTGGTGCATTGATGGCTTCTTCTGACTCTTCCCTTTCTGGTCGCTTGGCGCAATTGCGCCAACGTATCGAACAGGCTTGCTTGCAGGCCGGCCGCCCTGCGGATGCGGTGGCTCTTTTACCGGTAAGCAAAACCTTTCCTGTGCCCGTGCTGGCGCAAGCTCTGGATTTGGGCCTGTCGCGAATGGGTGAGAACAAGGTTCAGGAGATTCGGGACAAGCAGGCCGAGCTGGCCGATCGCGCGGTGCAGTGGGTGATGATAGGCCATCTGCAGAGCAATAAGGCCAAAGATATTGCACGCTTGGCCAGCGAAGTACAGTCTTTGGACCGTTTGTCGCTGGCCCAGGCCCTGGATCGGCACCTGCAAACCGAGCAGCGCAGCCTGGATGTGCTGATCCAGGTCAAGACTTCGCCTGAGCCCAGCAAGTTTGGGCTGGCACCCGAGGAGTTGCCGGCTTTCATGCAGTCCCTGCGTTCGCTGGATACCCTGAAAGTGCGGGGTCTGATGACCATGGCCGTCAATAGCGAAGACCCTCAGGCGGTACGTGCCTGCTTTGCGACTTTGCGCCAGTGGCGCGATCGTCTGGTGGAGCTGGGCCATGAACAGTTGCAAGGCCTGTCCATGGGCATGAGCGGGGATTTCGAGCTGGCGATTCAGGAAGGCTCCACCGAAGTTCGGGTCGGCTCGGCCCTGTTTGGCGCACGCGAATACCGCTAATCGATATCAGCATCGTTACTAATGCCCTGCACAGGGCTGTCCGCGCATAATGTCTCTGCGCATCCCGCACGGGATGCTTAATACTTAAAAAAAACAGCGCCAAAAGCGCTGTCTACACGCATGGAGGAGACATCATGCATTGGAAGAACTTTGGAGCCGGTGTGCTGTTGCTAAGCGCCAGCCTGACAGGAACGGCGATGGCAGCAGACTGGCCCCAGTCTGCCGTCACCTGGGTAGTGCCTTATCCCGCAGGCGGTGGTTCAGACGTGATTGCCCGTTTAGTGGCCAAGCAGCTGGAAAGCAGCCTGGGCCAGACCTTGATTGTGGAAAACAAGCCAGGTGCTGCCACCATTATTGGCGCCACGTATGTCAGTAATGCCAAACCGGATGGCTACACGGTGGGAACCGCCGATTCGGGCACCCTGGCATTCAATTCCTCCTTGTACAGCAAGCTGCAATACGACCCGGCAGCCTTCACCTATGTGGGGGGTCTGGCCCGTTTCCCCTTGATGTTGGCGGTGCCACAGGAGTCTCCCTACAAGACGGTGGCCGATTTGCTGGAAGCGGCTCGTAAACAGCCTGAAAAACTGACGTCCTCATCGGCCGGTAGTGGCTCGCCCCACCATCTGGCGCTGGAGATGTTCAAGCAGCGCACGGACACCAGGATTGTGCACGTGCCCTACAAGGGTGCCGCGCCCGCCATTCAGGATTTGCTGGGTGGACAGGTGGATATGTCCTTTGTGGATTCCGCCGCCGCACTGTCCAATATCAAGGCAGGCAAATTGCGGGTCTTAGCCGTTGCCACGCCCGAGCGCAGCAGTCTTTTGCCGGATGTGCCAACCATGGCCGAGGCCGGTATTGCCGACTTCTACGCCTATGCCTGGCAAGGTTTGGTGGGCCCACCCAAGATGGACGAAGCTGCCCGTCAGCGCTTGAGCCAGGACTTGATGCAGGCCCTGAAAACGCCTGAACTGGACCAGCGTATCCGCGACATGGGGGTAGAACCCATGCCCATGACGCCCGACGAATTCCAGGCCTACGCCCAGCGTGAACGCGCTGAATGGGCCACGGTTATCGAGCGTGCGGGCATCCGTATGGATTGACGTTCATGCGGTCCACAGTGGCCGCATAATCAGGCGGCATACTCATCGCCGTAACGTTTCAGGCCGTCCAGGTCCAGTACCTGGACACCACCGTATTTGATCAGCAACAGCCCTTCGTTTTCCAGTTGGCGCAGGGCCTGGTTGGCACGCTGGCGCGACACACGTGCCAGGTAGCCGATTTCTTCCTGGGTAATGTCCAGGCGCAGACCTTTTCCGGGGTAGAGCAGCGGGTTGAACAGCTCTGCCAGACAACGTGCCACGCGGGCATCGGGGGTAGACAGGCTGTTGTATTCCGCCTTGCCGATAAATTGCGCCACACGTTCATTGAGCTGATGCAGGAGGTAGCGGTTGAAAGCAATGCTCTGGTCCAGCAAATCGTTAAAACTGTGGGCGGGCAAGCGGGCCACCTGGCAGTCGCGCAAGGCGACCACATCGTATTTGCGTTCTTCGTTTTTCAGCAAGGAGCCTTCGCCTATCCAGCCACCGGCAGGTACCCCTGTCATGGAGGCAATCTTCCCTTCGGAATTTCCCACCGACACTTTGAGCAAACCCGAGAGCACACCAATCCAGGCAGTGGCACGTTCTCCCTTGCGTTCGACGATGGCACCGGCCTCGTATGCGGTGATCAGTGTGTCGCGGCGGACACGCTCTTGCAGCTCGGGTGTCAACAAGCGAAACCAGGCGGCTCGCTCCGATAAAGCATCTACAACATGCATGAGGATTAACCCTCGATAAAGGTCGAATGTCATGTCCGTGACAATCTTCGGGACGGGCAGCCGATAACTTGATTATTAACAGGCTGCAAATAGCTTGAAGGCAGAACATCAGCCTTCTGCCGCAATCATAAGCAGCCTCCTGGACCATAACAAGCCGGGAAAATTCGGAGGAGACATGGTTGTGCGGATGGATAAAGAGCAGGTAGCGGGGTTACCCGGCACCTTCCCAGCCTGGATAGAACACCATGCCCAGGTGCGCGGCAACAAAGTTGCCATGCGCGAAAAAGACCTGGGAATCTGGCAGACCTGGACGTGGCAGGAGCTGGCTGAACAGGCCGAGCAACTGGCTGCGGGCCTGGCCGGGCTGGGTGTCAAGGACGGTCAGCACGTTGCGGTGATCGGTGAAAACCGCCCGCGCTTGTACCTGGCCATGATGGCGGCCCAGATGCTGGGCGCCGTGCCCGTGCCGCTGTATCAGGATGCAGTGGCCCAAGAGATGCTGCATGTATTGCTGGATGCCAGCATACGCGTGGCCGTGGTCGAGGACCAGGAGCAGGTCGACAAGTTGCTGGAAGTCTGGGATCAGTGCCCCGATCTGGATGCGCTGATCTATGACGACCCACGCGGTCTGCGCAATTATCAGCAAGAACAGCTGCAATACATCGAACAGGTCATGGAGCAGGGGCGCTTGCAGTTGGCGCGTGATCCGGACTGTGTGCGTCGTATCTGGAAGGCCATCACGCCTGACCATGCTGCCGCCATGTTCTACACCTCCGGTACCACTGGCAAGCCCAAGGGCGTGGTCTTGACCCACGGCGCGCTGGTGGATCGTGGCCTGGCCATTCAGGAACTGGAATCGCTGACCGATGCCGAGGAAGTGCTGGCTTACCTGCCTCCCGCCTGGATCGGGCAGAACATGTTTTCCTACACGCAGTTCCTGGTCACAGGCTTTACGGTGAATCACCCCGAGTCGCCCGAAACCGTCTCCATCGACCTGCACGATATTGGCCCAACCTATTATTTTGCGCCTCCCCGCGTGCTGGAAGGCTTGCTCACGCAAGTGACTATCCGCATGGAAGATGCCGGTGCCCTGAAGCGCGCCTTATACAAGCGTTTCATGTCCCTGGCCCATCGTGTGGGTGTGCAGATTCTGGACAAGCGCCCTGGCGTGGGGATGTGGGATCGCCTGTGCTATGGCCTGGGCAATATCCTGATTTACGGCCCCTTGCGTAATGCCCTGGGCATGAGCCGCGTGCGTGTGGCTTATACCGCCGGCGAAGCTATTGGCCCCGACCTGTTCGATTTTTACCGCTCCATTGGCATCAACCTGAAGCAGTTGTACGGCGCGACTGAAACCTCGGTCTTCGTTTGCGTGCAGGAAGACGGCCATGTGCGTGCCGACACCGTGGGCCCACCTGTGAAAGGCGTGGAAATCCGCGTGGCCGATAACGGTGAAATTCAGGTGCGCAGCCCCGGTTTGTTCAAGGAGTACTACCGCAATCCCGAGTCCACCGCCGAGTCCTTTACCGAGGACGGCTGGTATCACACGGGCGATGCCGGTTATCTGGACACCGATGGTCAGCTAAAGATCATCGACCGTGCCAAGGACGTGGGCAAACTGGCCGATGGCTCCTTGTTTGCACCCAAGTACATCGAGAACAAGCTCAAGTTCTTCCCCTTCATCAAGGAAGCCGTGGCTTTTGGCGATGGTCAGGAAGAGGTATGTGCCTTTATCAATATTGATCTGGAAGCCGTGGGCAACTGGGCCGAGCGTCGCAACCTGCCTTATGCCGGTTATACCGATCTGGCCGGCAAACCCGAGGTCTATGCCTTGATTCGCGATTGCGTGGCGCAGGTCAATGCTGATCTGGCCAACGATCCCAAGCTGGCTGGCTCGCGTATCAGCGCCTTCCTGATTCTGCATAAAGAGCTGGACCCGGATGACGATGAATTGACCCGTACCCGCAAGGTACGTCGCGGCTTTATCGCGCAAAAGTACAAGGTTCTGGTCGACGCCCTGTTCAACGGTTTGGACAGGCAGTTTGTGGAGACAGAAGTGAAGTTTGAGGATGGGCGCAGCGGGCGCATTTCAGCAGACCTGCACATTGAGCGCATGACTGACGCAGCAGCAAGGAGCGCATGATGAGTGAGGCGCAAATGCCGGGCCGTCGCATTGGCCCAGTGGTACTGGATTTGAAGAATATTTCGCTGTCCTTTGGTGGTGTGAAGGCACTGACCGACATCTCGTTCAACATTCGTGAACACGAGATCCGCTCCATCATTGGCCCGAACGGCGCAGGCAAAAGCTCCATGCTGAACGTCATCAACGGCGTGTATGCACCACAACAAGGCGAGATTGTCTTGCGTGACCAGAGTTATGCCCGCATGAACTCGCGTCACACCGCCGAGCAGGGCATTGCCCGTACTTTCCAGAACCTGGCTCTGTTCAAGGGCATGAGTGTGCTGGACAACATCATGACCGGCCGCAATCTGCACATGAAAAGCGGGGTGTTTGCCCAGGCTTTCCGACTGGGTGGTGCCGAGCGTGAAGAGATTCGTAACCGTGAATACGTGGAAGGCATCATCGACTTCCTGGAGATCCAGGCCTACCGCAAAACGCCGGTAGGACGCCTGCCTTACGGCCTGCAAAAGCGGGTTGACCTGGGTCGGGCGCTGGCGATGCAACCGAGCATTCTGCTGCTTGATGAGCCCATGGCGGGCATGAACATCGAAGAAAAGCAGGATATGTGCCGTTTCATTCTGGATGTGAACGAAGAGTACGGCACCACGATTGTTTTGATTGAACACGATATGGGCGTGGTCATGGATATTTCGGACCGCGTGGTGGTCCTGGACTATGGCAAGAAAATTGGTGACGGAGTACCGGACGAAGTACGACAAAACCCGGACGTCATTCGCGCCTATCTTGGCGCTGGCCATTGAGGGGAACGGACATGGCATTTTTTCTTGAAACCTTGCTGGGCGGGCTGATGAGCGGGATGTTGTACGCCCTGGTCGCGCTGGGCTTTGTGCTGATCTTCAAAGCATCGGGTGTCTTTAACTTTGCACAGGGCGCAATGGTGCTGGTGGCTGCATTGGCCATGGCCCGTCTATCCCAGTGGATTCCGCAGTTGCTGGGCATGGAGCCGGGCATCCTGGGCAATGTGCTGGCGTTTATTGTCTCGGCCATTTTGATGTTTGTGCTGGCTGTCGTCATTGAACGCTGGGTATTGCGTTATCTGGTCAACCAGGAAGGTACGACCTTGCTGATGGCCACCATCGGTATCAGTTACCTGCTCGATGGCTTGGGCCAGATTGTATTTGGCAGCTCCGTGTACTCCATTGATGTGGGCATGCCCAAAGATCCGGCCTTCATTCTGGAGTCCATGTTTGAAGGCGGCGTGCTGGTTAGCCTGGAAGACCTGAGCTCGGCCGTGGTGGCGGCCTTGCTGGTGGTGGCCCTGGCCATCTTCTTCCAATACACCAGCGTGGGCCGTGCACTGCGGGCGGTGGCGGACGATCACCAGGCAGCGCAATCCATTGGTATTCCCTTGAACCGTATCTGGGTCGTGGTCTGGACCGTGGCCGGTTTGGTAGCCCTGGTCGCCGGGATTATTTGGGGCTCCAAATATGGGGTGCAGTTCACCTTGTCGACCGCAGCGCTGCGCGCCTTGCCGGTCGTGATTCTGGGTGGTTTGACCTCGGTGCCTGGTGCCATTGTGGGCGGCCTGATTATCGGTGTGGGCGAGAAGGTGTCCGAGGTGTACCTGGGCCCTTATGTAGGTGGCGGCATCGAGATCTGGTTTGCTTATGTGCTGGCCCTGGTGTTCCTGCTGTTCCGACCACAAGGTCTGTTCGGCGAGAAGATTATTGATCGCGTCTGAGGTGGAGTCGATATGATTTACCGCGAAAATGGTCAGTTCAAAAGCAGCTATCGGGCTGACCAGCAGATTTTTCCCATCCGCCAGGATCGCTATGTGGTGTTGGGCTTGTTGCTGGTGGCATTCTTGCTGGTGCCAGCCATGGCATCCAACTACTTCCTGCAAGCCATTCTGATCCCCTTTCTGATCCTGTCCCTGGCAGCGATTGGCCTGAACATTCTGGTGGGCTATTGCGGCCAGATTTCCATCGGTTCGGGTGCCTTCATGGCCGTGGGCGCTTATGCCGCCTGGAACTTTGGTGTCCGCATCCCTGAATTACCGCTGGTGTTTCAGATCCTGCTGGGCGGTGTGTTTGCCACCTTGGTAGGCGTGGCCTTCGGTATCCCCAGCTTGCGTATCCGTGGCTTGTACCTGGCTGTCACGACCCTGGCCGCGCAGTTCTTTGTGGATTGGGCTTTCCTGCGTATTGCCTTCTTCACGAACTACTCGCCCTCGGGCAACGTGTCGGTGCCTGCCTTGAGCGCCTTTGGCTTGCCAGTTCAAACTCCCATGCAGAAGTACTTGTTCGTACTGATCTTTGTGGTGGTGTTTGCCTTGTTGGCCAAAAACCTGGTGCGTGGCGCAATTGGCCGTCAATGGATGGCGATTCGTGACATGGACGTGGCCGCTGAGGTGATTGGTATTCGCCCGGTTTACGCCAAGCTCACGGCCTTTGCCGTCAGCTCCTTCATCATCGGTGTGGCCGGTGCCTTGTGGGCCTTTGTGCACCTGGGCTCCTGGGAACCGCTGGCTTTTGACCTGAACCGCTCCTTGCAGTTGCTGTTCATCGTCATCATCGGTGGTCTGGGCTCGATTGTGGGCAGCTTCTTTGGCGCTGCTTTCATGGTCTTGCTGCCCGTGTTCCTGACCAACGTGCCGCACTGGTTTGGCGTGTCCATCGGGGTGGATACCGCCTCGCACATTGAACATATGGTATTCGGTGCCCTGATCGTATTTTTCTTGATTGTGGAGCCGCACGGTTTGGCTCGACTCTGGAGTATTGGTAAGGAAAAGCTGCGTTTGTGGCCCTTCCCCCATTAATAGCAGGTAGGCAGTTCATTACAACAACAGCCCCGCCAATCGGGACGGGGTACTTAGACAAATGGTACTTATCGGAGGACCAGGAGATGACAACACGACTGAAACGCGCTGTGCTCGGTTTGAGTGCTTGCGCTGCAATGTTGACCATGAGTACAGCCGCTGTGGCAGCCGAGGAACAGTACATTCCCCTGCTGACCTACCGCACCGGCTCCTTTGCCCCACTGGGTATCCCATGGGCGGACGGCAAGCTGGACTATCTGGCTTTGGTCAATGAACGTGACGGCGGTGTCAATGGTGTCAAGCTGGTGTACGAGGAGTGTGAAACCGCGTATGCCACAGACCGCGGCGTCGAGTGCTACGAGCGCATGAAAGGCAAGAACGGCGGCGCTTCGGGTTTTGATACCCAGTCCACAGGCATTACGTTCGCGCTGACCGACAAGGCCTTTGTCGATGGCGTGACCATTGAAACCATGGGCTACGGCCTGTCGCACTCGGCTAACGGTGCGGTGTTCGAGTGGAACTTCCCGCTGCTGGGCACCTACTGGACGGCGGCTGACGTCATGATCCAGGACATCGCCAAGCAAGTGGGCGAGGACAAGCTGAAAGATCAACGCATTGCTCTGGTCTACCACGACTCGCCTTACGGTAAAGAGCCTATCGCCCTGTTGCAGGCACGTGCCAAAGAGCAAGGCTTCAAGCTGGATCTGTACCCGGTAACCGCTCCTGGCGTGGAACAAAAATCCACCTGGCTGCAAGTGCGCAAGAACCGTCCTGACTTCGTCCTGCTGTGGAGCGCCGGGATCATGACGCCCACCGCTATTCGTGAAGCTCAGGCTGTGGGTTACCCACGCGACAAGATCTACGGTATCTGGTGGGCAGCGTCCGAGAGCGATGTGGTCGATCTGGGTCAGACCGCCAAGGGCTACAAGGGCATCACCATTCACAACAGTGCCGAGGACGGTCCAGTGCATGACGCTGTGCGCGAGATGCACGCCAAAGGCAAAGGCGCTGAAAACGGTGACAAGTACGTCGGCACGCTGGCTCACACCCGCGGCATGATGATTTCCATGATGCAGGTTGAAGCGATTCGCACCGCACAAGAGAAGTTCGGTAAAGGTCAGCACATGACCCCCGAGCAAGTGCGCTGGGGTTTCGAGAACCTGAACCTGGACGAAGCTCGTCTGAAAGAGCTGGGCTTTGAAGGCATCATGCGTCCCGTCAAAACCTCCTGCAACAACCACATGGGCGATGACTGGGCCCGTATCGTGCAGTGGGACGGCAGCAAGTTTGAAGTCGTGTCCGACTGGTATCAGTCCGACAAGAAATACGTTGATCCTTTAGTCAAGGAAATGTCGGCCAAATACGCCGCCGAGAAGAAAATTACGCCTCGCACCTGCGAAGGCTAAACCCAGGCGCCCAGGGTTCGCCCTGGGCACTGCATTGCGTGGGGAAGATTATGAGTGAGACCGTAGGCCAAGTGGATGAGACGCCCATCTTGCTGGACGTCAATGGCATCGAAGTGATTTACAACCACGTCATTCTGGTGCTCAAGGGTGTGTCCTTGCGCGTGCCGGAAGGGCGGATTGTTGCCTTGCTGGGCGCCAACGGTGCCGGTAAAACCACGACCTTGCGGGCCGTATCGAACTTGCTGCGTGCCGAGCGCGGCGATGTGACCAAAGGCCAGATCCATCTGCGTGGCGAACGTATTGACCAACTGACTCCGGCTGATCTGGTTAAGCGCGGCGTGGTGCAGGTGATGGAAGGGCGCCACTGTTTTGCGCACTTGAGCATTGAAGAGAATCTGCTGACCGGGGCTTATACCCGTACCTTGTCACGCGGCGATTTAAGCGCCGAGCTGGACAAGGTGTACCAGTATTTTCCGCGTCTGAAGCAGCGCCGTACCAGTCAGGCCGGCTATACCTCGGGCGGGGAGCAGCAAATGTGTGCCATTGGCCGTGCCTTGATGGCCGACCCGGGCATGATCTTGCTGGATGAACCCTCCATGGGCCTGGCACCGCAGGTGGTGGAAGAAATTTTCGAGATCGTGCGTGACCTGAATCAGCGCGAGCGCGTCAGCTTCTTGTTGGCCGAGCAAAACACCAACGTGGCCCTGAAGTATGCCGACTACGGCTACATCCTGGAAAACGGCCGCGTCATGATGGATGGACCCTCCAAGGCCTTGGCCGAGAACGAAGACGTCAAGGAGTTCTATCTGGGTGTGTCCGGGGGCGAGCGCAAGAGCTTTCGCGACAATAAATTTTATCGACGGCGCAAGCGCTGGTTGGCGTAACTCCGCCACCCCTGACCCCCTTTGACATTTTTAGTTTTGGACAGCTTCTGGCTACACGGGGTGTGGTAGCAGAGCTTGGTATCGACACCTGTCTGTCTGCGGACAGAACGTCGGCTGGGCGCGGGAGTGTTTGAATGCCAATTCATCCCACTGGAGGAGAGATGAGCGAATATTACGACGAGCGCGAAACCCTGGAGCCGGAGGAGCGCGAAGCCGATTTGATGTCCCGTTTACCGCAGGTCTTGCAAGCGGCCGCGAAAGGGGCCCCCGCGATTGCCAAGCAACTGGGTTCGGTGGATCTGGCCGCCGTGCGCAGCCGCGAGGATCTGCTGGCCATCCCGGTGTTTCGTAAAAGCGAGCTGCTGAAAGCCCAGCTGGAAGCGCGCGAACAGGCTCGCTCGGGCGGGCCATCGGCTGATTACGCGCAGTCCGTATTCGGGGGCTTTTCCTCCATTGCCTGGGGTGCGACCCGCAAAGTGTTTGCCTCGCCCGGTCCCATGTACGAGCCTGAAAGCCGTCGCCCGGACTATTGGGGTTTTGCACGTGCGCTGTACGCGGCCGGTTTCCGCCGCGAAGAACTGATTTTCAACTGCTTCTCCTACCATTTCACCCCGGCTGGCTCCATGATGGAAACCGCCGCACATGCCCTGGATTGCACGGTGTTTCCGGGCGGTGTGGGTCAAACCGAGCAGCAAGTACAGGCCATGGCCGATTTGCGCCCGCATGGTTATACCGGCACCCCCAGTTTTTTGAAGATCATCATGGAAAAAGCCCAGTCCATGCAGATTGCGCTGCCAGGGCTGAGCAAGGCCTTGTTCTCCGGCGAAGCCTACCCGCCTTCTTTGCAAAAGTGGTTCAGCGAGCACGGCGTAGCAGGCTACCAGGCCTATGGCAGTGCCGATCTGGGCATGATTGCCTATGAAACCCAGGCCCGCGAAGGCTTGGTGCTCAATGAAAACCTGATTCTGGAAATTGTGCGTCCCGGCACAGGCCAGCCGGTTGCGCCGGGCGAAGTGGGCGAGGTGGTCGTGACCTCTTTTAACCCCGACTATCCGCTGGTGCGGTTTGGCACAGGCGACTTGTCTGCTGTCATGCCCGGCCAGTCTCCTTGTGGTCGTACCAACCAGCGTATACGCGGCTGGATGGGGCGTGCTGACCAGACGACCAAGGTGCGCGGCATGTTTGTGCATCCGGGGCAGGTGGAGCAGATTCGTCTGCGTCACAAGGAGCTGGGCCAGGCTCGTCTGGTGGTGCGTGGTGCCAGCGGCCAGGATCAGATGGTGTTTCAGGTGGAAGTTGCCTCCAGGCCTGAGGGTCTGGAAAGCGTATTGGCCGACTCGATTCGTGAAATCACCAAACTGCGTGCACAGGTGGAATTTGTGGAGCCAGGCGCCTTGCCTCGGGATGGTAAAGTCATCGAGGACCAACGCAGCTACGATTAATTAGCCATGTAGATATGCACACAAGTAGCAGTCGGGCTGCGGTACTATGCTGGAAAATAGTCAATACCTATATCTTTGAGGAGAGCCCGATGCGCTTTGTGCCAGTTTCTGCTGTAGTCCTGGCCTTGATGGCCAGCATGCCTGCTGCCCAGGCCGCCACCCTGGACAATGTCAAACAGCGCGGCCACGTGCTGTGTGGCGTGACCACCGGCTTTGCCGGTTTTTCTGCCCCTGATGACAAGGGTAACTGGACCGGTCTGGATATCGACGTATGTCGTTCGGTCGCCGCTGCCACTCTGGGCGACGCCAGCAAATTCAAGGCCGTACCCTTGAACTCGCAGCAGCGCTTTACGGCCCTGCAGTCGGGCGAAATTGACCTGTTGGCCCGTAACACCACCGTGACCCAGCAGCGCGATACCGCGGTCGGCGCTATCCATGCAGGTATCAACTTCTACGACGGCCAGGGCTTCCTGGTGTCCAAGAAACTGGGCGTTTCCAGCGCCAAGGAATTGAACGGCGCCACGGTTTGCATGCAGACAGGCACGTCCAACGAAAACACCATGGCTGACTGGGCTCGCGCCAACAAGGTTGAGTACAAGCCTGTGGTGATCGAACAGTTCAACGAAGTGGTCAACGCCTTCGTGGCTGGCCGCTGTGACGTGTTCTCTACTGATGCATCGGGCCTGGCTTCGATTCGTATCTCCAAAATGGAAAATCCGGACGACTACCTGGTGCTGCCTGAAATCATTTCCAAAGAGCCACTGGGCCCATTCGTCCGTCAGGGCGATGATGCCTGGCTGAACATTGTGAAATGGTCCATCCAGGCCAGCTTCAATGCTGAAGAACTGGATGTGACAGCGGCCAATGTGGACGAGAAGCTCAAGAGCAACAACCCCAACATCCAGCGTCTGCTGGGTGTGACTCCCGGTGCCGGTAAAAACTTGGGTCTGGACGAAAAATGGGCTTACAACATCATCAAGCAGGTCGGTAACTACGGCGAGTCCTTCGAGCGCAACGTGGGTAAAGGTAGCCCGCTGCAAATCGAACGTGGTTTGAACGCTTTGTGGATCGACGGTGGCTTGATCTACGGTCTGCCTATTCGTTAATCCTTTCGGGATTCGCGATATGCAAAAAGCAGCTCTCAAAGAGAGCTGCTTTTTTATTGACTGATCGATCTGAGGGCTATGACGTTGATGTACTTATTGCTTGTTGTCCCCTGGCGATGTGGGCTCCCCTGCACCGTTGGTGTAGGTATCGCTTTAGATGGGAACACTGCAATGCATAGTATGCCTAACTGCAGTGCACGGTTCTCAGATGGGAGACTTAGCTCTTGCGCCGCAACACTAACGAAATTTTGGCAAAGGCCACTTGCAGGTCCTGCGTGGCACCTTGAAAAATCACAGGGCGACCACGCCGGGTAAAGCAGATCAGGCGCTTGGAGTTGAATAGCGGCACGAATTTGGCAAAGTGAATATCTTGCCATTGCACTTCCCGCTTCATGATCCAGTTCTGGCGTATGCCATTCTGGTCAATCGTGGTGACGCCGTGCCACATGTGCCAGGCAATCAGAATCAGGCCGGTAAACAGCAGGACCAGACAGCCCGCCAGAACGGGGCTGATGGCGGCGCCTTGCGGGGAGCTGGCCACCAGCGCGAAACGCACGCCGATCAGGGCCAGCACAATCCAGGCGCTGGCCGCTACCCATTTGGGCCAGGAACGGCCTTGAATGGGAAGCGTGCCCAGGTCCTTCAACATGGCATCAATTTCCTCTTTCGAGGGAGCTTGGCTCATCAGCACGCGGCGGCCCCTTGCTTGCGGGCGGCCAGGGCGTTACCGGCATTGCTGGCCGATTTGCGCTTCAGGTGAGCCGAAATCCATTGGCCCGTGTCCACCACGGCGTTCAGATCAATGCCGGTTTCAATATCCAGGCCCTGCATCAGGAACAGCACGTCTTCGGTGGCGACGTTGCCGGTGGCGCCCTTGGCGTAGGGGCAGCCGCCCAGACCGGCCACGGAACTGTGGAAAATATGAATGCCAGCCTGCATGGAAGCCACAATATTGGCGATGGCCTGGCCATAGGTGTCGTGGAAGTGGCCGGACACATGAATGGGGTCAATGTGCTCGGTCACCATGCGCATGACTTCGTAGACCTGACGGGCCGTGCCCACACCGATGGTGTCGGCCACGTCGATCTCGTCACAGCCCAGCTCGATCAGGCGTTTGCCTACTTTCAGCACATTGGACGGCGCCACAGCACCTTCATAGGGACAGCCGAACGAGCAACTGATGGAGCCGCGCAGGCGCATGCCGGCTTCTTTGGCGGCCTGGGCAACGGGGGCAAAGCGCTCCAGCGATTCTTCAATGCTGCAATTGATATTGCGCTGCGAAAATGCTTCGCTGGCAGCGGCGAAGATCACCACTTCGTCGGCCTTGGCAGCCAGGGCGCCTTCAAAACCACGCATATTGGGTGTCAGAACTGAATAGATCGTGCCGGGGCGACGGTCAATGGAAGCCATCACTTCCGCGCCGTCTGCCATTTGTGGCACCCATTTGGGCGATACAAAGGAAGCGGCTTCCACGTTCACAAAACCGGCGTGGGACAAGCGGTTGACCAGCTCGACCTTGATGTCGGTAGGGATGAATTCTTTTTCGTTCTGCAGGCCGTCCCGAGGGCCGACCTCCACAATCTTGACGCGCGAGGGGTATGACATGAAGTTTCCTGAAGGTAAGGGGCTGGGCCTGGAGGCCTTTACGTATTCGTCATGATACCTCTTGAAGGCCAGGGCTGGCCCCCTAGGAACAGCCCTATAAGCAGGCGACGTGACCGGGGTTTCGATGTAAATGAGCAGACCATGCTGCAGTGTGGTCCTGCCGGCTCCTAGGGCTTGATGCGTTGGAATCGCCCGTCTGCCAGAGGCTCTATGCAGCCGGCCAGCTCCAGTTCGGCCAGGACAGCAGGCAACTCGGTCGCGAGCAGCCCTGTACGCCGCATCAGCTGTTCGGGGCTGAGTGGCGCAAAGTCGATACGCTCCAGAATAGGGCGTAATTCCTCGGGCAAGGCCTCATAGGGGTTGGGCTTTGCGCCAGATTGGGGAGCTGCATCCAGATTAAAGTCGCCTTGCACATTGCCCAGTTCATCCAGAATGTCCTGGGCGCTTTCCACCAGCTTGGCACCCTGACGTATCAAGGCATGGCAGCCGCGTGCCAAAGGGGAATGAATGGAACCTGGAATGGCAAAAACCTCTCGGCCTAGCTCTCCGGCCAGCCGGGCCGTGATCAGGGATCCGCTTTGTTTTGCGGCTTCTACCACCAGTACGCCTTTGGCCAGAGCCGCCACAATGCGGTTGCGGCGTGGGAAGTGGTGGGGCATGGCGCGGGTGCCCAAAGGAAACTCGCTAAGCAATAGACCGTGAGCGCTGATCTGATGAGCCAGATCGCGGTGTGCCGCCGGGTAGACCAGATCCAGCCCCGTTCCCATCACGGCAATAGTGCCTGCGGATGGTGGACCGGCTTTCAAGGCTCCTTTGTGTGCGGCCTGGTCGATGCCGCTGGCCAGACCACTGATGATGCACCAGCCCCTGGATGCCAGGGTAGCGGCAAAATCCGTTGCGGTTTCCTGGCCGGATTGGGTGGCATTGCGTGCCCCTACGATAGCCAGTCCTTTGCGCTGCAAGACACCCAGATCGCCATTGGCATAGAGCAGCAGCGGTGCGTCGTGCAGGTCCAGCAAGGAGGCGGGATAGGTGGGGTCGGCCAGCGTAACGACATGGTGATTGGGCTGCTTGAGCCATTCCACCGCTTGTTCAACCTGTGCTTGCAACTCGTCCAGCGGTTCCTGGCTTAGCTGTACAGCCAGTTCGGTTGGGATATGGCGCGACAGGGTTTGAACCGAGCTTTGATAGATCTGCGGCGGCAGCCCGCAGGCAGCCAGCAATTGCCGGGCCTGGGCGGGCGCAAGCTCCGGCTCTAGCGACAGGCGCAACCAGGCACGCAATTCTTCCGAGATTTCATCCGAGGTTTCACCCGAGCTAAAATAATGAGGCATAAGGTAGTGTGGCACGAAACCGATAATTGTTCTGTTTGGCCTGGACTGTTTTATCCAGGGTGAAGACCGTTTTTTTGCTAGGGCTTCGTGTGGTGCCGGGGCAATCGGGTGCCGCCCTGAAACTTGTTTTATTATATCGACTTATCGCTTTTTCTTCGGACATCACAATGGCTTTGCTTCCCATCCTTAAATTTCCTGACCCACGTCTGCACACGGTTGCCAAACCTGTGCAGGAGGTCGACGACCGTATTCGCAAACTGGTCAAGGATATGGCCGAGACCATGTATGACGCGCCTGGCGTAGGCCTGGCCGCGACGCAGGTTGACGTGCACGAGCGCGTGGTGGTCATTGACGTGTCGGAAAGCGGCAATGAATTGCTGGTGCTGATCAACCCGGAAATCACCTGGAAAAGCGAAGAGCTGAAGGTGTACGAAGAAGGCTGTCTGTCTGTGCCCGATACCTACGACAAGGTCGAGCGCGCCGCCAATATTCGCTTCAAGGCTCAGAATGAAAAAGGCGAGTGGTACGAGAAAGAAGCCGATGGCCTGCTGGCCGTGTGTGTTCAGCACGAGCTGGATCACCTGGATGGCAAGGTGTTTGTGGAATACCTGTCCGTGCTCAAGCGTGAGCGTATCCGCAGCCGTCTGCGCAAGCAGCAGCGTGAAGCACTGAAGGCAGGGCAATAGTCGCCATGCGTATTGTTTTTGCCGGCACCCCGGATTTTGCCCGTATCGCCCTGGAAGCCCTGTTAGCGCAGGGCTTTGATGTTCCTTTGGTCATGACGCAACCAGACCGTCCAGCTGGCCGTGGCATGAAGCTCAGTCCCAGCCCGGTCAAGCAAGCCGCTGTGAACGCTAATATCCCGGTGCTGCAGCCGCATAGCTTGCGTCTGGATGGCAAGTATCCCGAGGAAGCAGCCCAGGCCCGCCAGACCTTGCTGGATTTACAGCCGGACCTGATGGTGGTGGCAGCCTACGGCCTGATTTTGCCCAAGTGGACTTTGGAGCTGCCGCGCTATGGTTGCTTCAATATTCATGCCAGCCTCTTGCCTCGTTGGCGCGGTGCGGCACCGATTCAGCGTGCAATTCAGGCGGGTGATGCGGCCACGGGCATTACCATCATGCAGATGGATGAAGGCCTGGATACCGGCGATATGCTGGTGCGCAGCGAGCTGACGATTCGTGATGATCACAGTGCCGCAACCCTGCATGACGATTTGGCGCAGCTAGGTGCACAGGCCTTACTGGAAGCCTTGCAGCAAGTGCGTGATGGCACCTTGGAGGCGACTCCCCAGCCAGAAGAAGGTGTGACCTACGCCGAGAAACTGTCCAAGGCCGAATCGGTGCTGGATTTAGGCCAACCGGCCAAGGAACTGGAGCGCCGTATTCGCGCGTTTGACCCAGTGCCTGGCTCCACCCTGTCCCTGCCCGGTTTGGAGCAGCCCGTGAAGGTTTGGCGCGCTCAGGCGCTAGAGCAAAAGCATTCAGCAGAACCTGGTGAGGTTCTGAACGTCAGTGCCCAAGGCATTGACGTGGCTTGCGGGGAAGGTGTGTTGCGTTTGCTGGAGCTGCAAAAAGCCGGTTCCAAGCGTCAGCCCGTCGCCGTCTTTGTGCAGGGCTGGCAGTCTCGCTAAGCCTTGCCACCTGGACTCAGGCGCCAGCTCTGCTCTGGCGCCGCCACTCCAGAGTCCCAATCACAATGCCGCTGGTACACACCACGGCAATCCCGATCCAGGTAAAGATATCCGGGAACTGACCCCAGATCAGCCACCCCAGTGCGGCTGCGGCCACAATTTGCAGATACACGAACGGGGCCAGCAAAGACGCCGAGGCGCGTTGATAGGCCTGGATTTGCAGCAGATGGCCCAGACAGCCCCATAGTCCAGTCGAGATCAGAATCAACCATTGGAAAAAGCTCAGCTCTTTCAGGGCGGGCAGGGCGGCGGGCAGCAAAAAGGGCAGGGCAATGGTCAGGCAGATACTGCCGACTGCACCGCTCCAGATCAGGGTGGTCAGCGAGTTGTCCACGGCCACGCGACGTGTTGCGATAAATTGCGTGGCGAACAGACAGGCGGTCATCAAACCAAACAGCACCCCTATTGGGTGCAAGCCAGCAGTAGGCCGGATGATGATCAGCACGCCCAGAAAGCCGACTCCGGCAGCCACCCAGCGACTGATGCGCGGCGGTTCTTTCAGAATCCAGGGGGCGACTGACAGCACCAGCAAAGGGGCCAGAAAGTTGATGGAGGTGGCTTCGGCTTGAGGTAGATAGCTCAAGGCGTTGAAAAATGAGAAGGTGGACAGCATCATCACTGTGCCACGCAGAATTTGTGCTTTGGGGCGGGAGCTGCGCAGGATCTTGCGGCCCTTGACCGGCAATACCAGCGCCAGCACCAGTCCCAGGTGGACGACATAGCGAAACCAGCACATCACCAGCAGGGGCACACCGAAGCCCATGATCCATTTGCCGCTGGCATCCAGACCCGACAGGGCCCAGGAAGACAGAATCAGAATGAGCACCCCCGCCAAGGGAAAGACCGTGGGTGTCATGGTCTGAGGCAAGGAGGAGGATTGGGGTGTGCTCATGACAGGCTCCTGACGAAAAGCACAAGGACGGCCGGATGGCCGTCCTGGAACGAACGTAAATCTTACCGGATTAGCGTTTGCGCAGGGGCAATACCCGTTCGATTGCTGAACCTACTGCCAGCAGGTGTTCGTCGTGGTAGGCGGGAGCCGCCACCATCAGGCCCACAGGAGCCTCATCAGCGGCGTGGCAAGGCAAGGACAGGGCGCAGCCGTCCAGGAAGTTGATCAGGGTGGGATTGCGCAGGACCAGACCGTTAGTGGCGAAGTAGACGTCGTCCGATTCTTTCAGATCGGCAATGCGGGGCGCGACAACGGGCACGGTAGGCATCAGAACGGCGTCGTAGCGCTCCAGACGGCTTTCCACGGCGCTGATCCAGGCCTGACGGGTGTCTTGCAGTTCGATGTAGTCGGCGCAGTCGATGTCCTTGCCGCGCAGAATGCGGGAGGCCACGCGTGGGTCGTATTGCTCGCCCTTGCTTTGCAGGGTGTCGCGGTGCACGGACCAGGCTTCGGCGCAGACAAAGCCGCCTTTGCGGTTGATCTGTGGCAGCTGGTCAAATTCGGGCAGATTGATTTCTTCAACCACAGCGCCTTGCTCACGCAGCAGGGCGATGGCACGGTCAAAGGCGGCGCGCACGGTTTCATCAATGCCGTCAAACACAAAGGTCTTGGGCACGGCCAGACGCAAGGTATCCAGGGCAGGTGTTGCCACGGGCACGTAAGGCTGGTCGGTCAGGATGGAGTCCACAATGGCGCAGCACTCCACCGAGGCGGCCAGGGGGCCATTGGAGTCCAGGCTGCGCGACAAAGGCATGGTGCCTTCGCTGGGAACGCGTTCGGCGGTAGGTTTGAAGCCGGTCAGGCCGTTAAAGGCCGAAGGAATACGGATGGAGCCGCCCGTATCAGTACCAATGGAGAACACCGACATGCCCTGGGCAACCGCGACACCGGCGCCGGAGGACGAACCGCCGGGGATACGGGCATTGTCACGGTCCCAGACGGAACGAGGCGTGCCGTAGTGAGGGTTGATGCCCAGACCAGAGAAAGCAAACTCGGTCATATTGGTGGAGCCGATCAGAATGGCACCGGCGCGCAGCAAGCGCTCCACAATGGTGGCGTTCTGTTCGGCCGGTTCCGCATCTTTCAGTACAGCCGACCCACCCAGGGTGATGTAGCCTGCGATGTCATGCAAGTTCTTGACCGACATGGGCAGACCTTCCACCAGCGAGCGGCTCAAACCAGCGGCGCGCAAAATGTCGGAGGCCTTGGCGGCTGCCAGAGCCTGTTCAGCAAACACTTCGATGAACGTGGCAGCGCCGTCACGGCTTTCGTCCTGGATACGGTCCAGGGCTTGCTGAGTCAGTTCGACCGAGGTGGTTTCGCCACGATCAAGAGCACGTTGCAGTTCGGTAATAGTCGCTAGCATGGGTCACTCGCAAAATAAATGGGTGGGGCGGGCTGGGCCAGTTTAGGCTACTTCAGGCAGGATTTCGGTCACGTAGGTATGACGGATGCTGCGTTCGCGGCGGGGGTCATACAGTTCCATGGTGAACTGGGTTGCAGGACGAATGCCACCGATGGCGCCGACCGTACCGCAGGTCATGCCAAAGCCTTCAGGCATGGTGGTGGAATGGAAATAGCCTTCGATCAGTTCCAACGGGTTTTTCAGGGTGGACAAAGGACCGTCCTGGTACAGGACTTCCTTGCCGTCTTCCTGAATGTAGGCGCGGATGATCAGTTCGTCCCAGTACTCGGCCACGTCGCTGAACAACCAGGCTTCGCGGGCAACGGGCTTGGCGCAGATCTGCTTGGACAGGGCCACGCTGTGGGCTTCCAGCACGCGGTCCGTGTGGTCCGAGGCCAGGCTCACCAGCAGGCGACCCTGATGGTTGAACACAAACACTTCGGTCTCGCCGGACGAGCCCGCACCGACAACCTGGATGTTGGCATCCTGGATCATCTGGTTGGCGGCGATGCGGTAGTACAACGGCACGGAGCTTGGGCGGGGTACGCCCAGTTCGGCCAGCTCTTCAATGTGGTGCTCGATGGCAGCCAGGTCGCGGCCAGCCCAGCCGGCCACGATGCAATGCTGCAGATCAGCTTCGATGATTTCAGTGTGGGTGGCCTGGGCCAGTTCAAAAGTCAAACGCATAGCAGTACTCGTTTACTCAAAGACAGATGGGGATTAACCGAACAGGCGTGGCAGCCACAAAGCCAGATCCGGGAAGATAGCCAACAGGCCCACCATGGCCAGCAACATGATCACAAAGGGCAGGCTGCCAATCATGACGTCGTTCATGCTGCCGCTCTTGCGCAGGCTTTGGACCACAAACAGGTTCAGACCAACAGGAGGAGTGATCAGCGCCACTTCCACCAGAATAATGATGGCAATACCCAGCCACACCGGGTCAAAGCCCAGGGCAATCATGATGGGGGCCACGATAGGGATGGTGGTGATCATCATGGACAGGGTTTCCATGAAGCAGCCCAGCACCAGGTAGAACACCACGATGATCATCAGCATGACCATGGGCGAGACACCCAAGCCAGTGATGGCGTCGGTCAGCGCATTGGTCAGGCCGGTAGCAGACATCACGAAGTTCAGGAAGGCCGAACCGATCACGATCAGCATGATCATGGCGGTGGCTTTCATGGTGCCTTCTAGTACTTCCTTGATCATCTTCCAGTTCATGCGGCCCGAGAAAGCGGCCAGCAGCAGCGCACCGACCACACCCAGGGCAGCCGCTTCGGTCGGGGTGGCAATCCCGGCGTAAATCGAACCGACCACCAGCAAGAAAATACCCAATGGTGGAACCAGGTGCACCAGACTGGCAAAACGCTGGCTCCAGGATGCCTGGATCTTGGCACCGCCCCATTTGGGCTTGACCATACATGCGGCAGCAATCGTCAGCATGAACAGCAAGGCCATGCCCAGACCAGGGATAATGCCGGCCAGATACAGCTTGGGCACGGAGGTGTTGGTCAGCACGCCGTAGATCACCAGGTTGATCGACGGTGGAATCAGAATGCCCAAGGTACCGCCAGCGGCCAGACTGCCCAGGAACAGGGGCTCGTTATAGCCTTGCTTCTTGATCTGCGGCAGGGCTACGGTACCGACGGTGGCAGCGGTGGCCACGCTGGAGCCGGATGTAGCGGCAAACAGGGCGCTGGCACCGATATTGGCGTGCATCAGGCCGCCGGGCAGCCAGGACAGCCACAGGCTCATGGCGTTGTACATGCGTTCAGCCATGCCCGAGCGCAGCAGGATTTCGCCCAGCATGATGAACAGGGGGATAGCGACCAGCAGGAATTCGTTGCTGGTGCCCCAGGAAATTTCACCCAATGCGCCGGTCAGCGGCAGCATGGAATACAGCGGGTCCAGAATCAGGCCCAGAACGCCCAGGGCAGCGCCCACGGGAATGCTCAGTCCGATCAGAACGAGCAGGAGAGTCAGTGCAGTACTAATCATTTGGTGTCTCCGTGGACCATGCGTTGGCCGGCCTCGGCTTCTTCAAGAGCTTCTTCCTGGGTGCTACGAATGCCGCACAGGTTCTGGATGGCGTTCAGGTCGCCCGTGATCAGGGCCAGGCTGGAGCGCAGCAGCATCAGTGCCAGGACGACACACAGCCAGATCAGGCCTGCGACCCACAGAAACTGGGGAATCCACAGGGGAGTGCCCATTGCTGTGTTCGCCGTGGACTGGTTGGTCCAGGACATGTCGGCCACACTGGTGGCATACAGGGTCAGATACACAATAAAGACCGAAAGTGCGACCAGGGCAATCCAGTCCAGCAGGGCGGCAAGGCGCACGGGCAGATGCTGGTAGATGGCGTCGATACGGATATTGGCGCGTTGCAAGGTGGCAAAGGACAAGGCCCAGGAGATGCTGATGGCAAAGGCATAGCCAGACAACTCATCGGAGCCGCCTAGCGAGCGTCCGCTGAATTTACGGAACAGCACATCGGCCGTGATGTAGAGAGCGCTGATCAAGGTCAGGCTGCCAGCAAACCAGATGGCATAGCGCGACAGATTGGTAGCGCCAGCCAGCAGGCGGTTGAGCATGGCGAATTTTTCGGTATTTTCCATGGCGTCTAACC